>NC_004337.2:0-1468123 GCF_000006925.2 Shigella flexneri 2a str. 301 | reverse complement strand
GTGGAAAGAAACCAACGCTTCAGCCCTGGTTCAGCATTTCGTCTGCAGTCTGAACCGCAGGCAACCATTTTTCAGCAAGTCTGCGCTGGGAATCGCTGGCTTTATCCCATTTGCTCCACAGTGCCTCACGATCGTAATCGTGCGCTTCCAGCGTGGGGCGGGCGATTTCAAAATACCCCTAGCTTGTTTCTATTTGCTCAGATTTTAATAACAACTCAGCACGTGCTGCCGCTGGTAGAACTGATATATGAAATTCCAAAGCCTTTGAACCCGTACGCTTGCGACGTAGTTCTGGATGATTGGCTGCAAGCTTTTCAAGATTGCGGCGAATACTCACCTCATGTTTAGGAAAGCATGACATTCCTACGCATTCTTGCGCTGTTACCCAATGGGTTAACATGATGTTTTCTCCATATACCGAGAAGGCCAAATCTGGGCTGGTTCCATATCCAAATATCTAGCAATGATTGCTTCGTATCGTGGTATATGGCAGCGAAATACGTTACGCATAGTGTCAGGCTTTAAGCCTGCCTTGAGGTGTACTGGCAATAGCGGATACTACCATTTGTTCTTTTTTTAAGCAGCCATCTGATGATATTTTTCCCTGAAGGCTGCCGGGGAGATATTCCCCAGACGAGAGTGACGACGCTGACGATTGTAGAAAATCTCAATGTATTCCCGTATTACTGAGATGGCTTCATCCCGGTTATTAAAACGATAGTGGCTCAGGCTCTCATTTTTCAGCGTTCCCCAGAAGCTTTCCATCGGAGCGTTGTCGTAACAGTTACCTTTACGCGACATTGATGTTTTCAGACCAGACTGCTCCTGTATGACCCGGTAATCGTATGCGCAGTACTGTGAACCTCGATCAGAGTGGTGGATTAGCCCGGCAGGTGGGCGCTGGCTCCTGAGCGCCATAAACAGGGCTTTACCTGTCAGCTCTTTTGTCATGCGCTCTCCCATGGCGTAGCCGACAATTTCACACGTATAAACATCTTTGATGCCAGCGAGGTACAACCATCCCTCCTGTGTGGCAACATACGTCAGGTCCGCCACCCAGACCTGATTTGGTGCTGTAGGAGCGAACGTCTGGTTCAGCAGATTTGGCGCAACTGGCAGATTGTGGTTCGGGTTCGTAGTCGCTCTGAACTTGCGTTTCTGCTTACAGCGTAGCCTCAGCTCCTTACGAAGACGTGCCAGTCGGTCACGACCAACGATGATGCCATTCTCTGCCAGCTCCGTCTGGAGCCGCCGGGTTCCATATGTTTCGCGAGTGCGGATATGTGCCACCTTAATCTCCAGCTTTAGCCGCTCATCACTTTGTTTTCTGTCTGAGGGTTCATGCTGTACCCAGTTGTAATAACCGCTCCTGGATACACCAAATACCTGACACATCGCTTCAATGGGAAATTGTTGTCGCCATTGTTCGATTAACGCGTATTTTTCAGCGACTCCTGTGCAAAATACGCTGTTGCTTTTTTTAATATATCTCGCTCAAGGCGAGCTTCATTTAACGCCTTACGCAGTTGCAGAATTTCAGATTCCAGTTCAGCCACCGTGCGGGAACCAGGAGTACCGAGCCCTTTTCTGGCGGCGGTAACCCATTGTCCTAAAGTGCCTTCAGGAAGGGATAATCGGGAAGCGCCTTCACTGATCGAAAGTTGATTTTCAAGAACCGTTCTGACAGCTTCGGCTTTGAACTCTTTAGAGTAACGTTGGGTTTTTCTGCTCATTATTAGCTCCTTCTGATGCCATTCTATTTCAGGAAGGAGTGTCCGTTAAACTCAGGCTACCTCACCTCTCTGGATAATTGAGATAGTGTCTTCCCCTTCATACGAACAGCAGCCTTTATCTGCTCTGCGTGCCAGTCTTGGTTTTTTGCTGACATTCTGCGATCCTTACTCTCTTAACGTTTTCGGTAACTGATACCGGCTACCGCTATCGGGAAAAACGATAGCGCAGAAAAATGCTCAATTCAAAAGCTATGCGCATTTTTATTTTAACCAGTGCAAATCAAAGAATTCTGTAAAATTCTTTATATAACAGAGAGATTGGGCATGACAGGTGAAAAAGAAAGCAAAAATGCAGAGCGCATTTTTATGCCCCCGGAAATAATGCGTTTCAAGGAACGCCTTGAAGAGGCAATGAATGGAGAATCAAGCCGGGCGTTTGCAGCTAAGTGCGGACTTTCTGATGGGGTTATCAGAAACTACCTGTCTGGCAAGACATACCCGTCTTTAGATCGATTAGCACAAATAGCCTACGCAACAGGGCGTCCAATAGAGTGGTTTATCCAAAGTCAGAGCATGCCAATGGTTGAGCATAAAAATAATCAAGAGAATAAAAATTCTCAACCTGACCGCAGCACATTGAAAACTAAACTGATCGCAATTGTCGAATTGTTAGAGGACAAGGAACTGCATTCTGCGATTGAGTTGTTCAGAAAGAAAGGATTTGAAGCTCTTATGCCTGAGATTTTTTCTTCCGATGATTCCATCCAGGCTGATTTGCAAGGTATTTCGCAGCAAACCTTACAAACAGCCAAAATGCTTGAATCATTACCAACAGATACTCGTAAAAAGATTTTGTCAAAGTATGGTATTTATGAACAGGAAGGTCTTGTAGCTCCTTCACAAGAACCACAAGATGTAAAAAAAGCCGTATAACAACCATGAACCAGCTAAAACATACTTCACCTCACATAATCACACATGTAACATACCTAAACGGCATGAGCTGATTTGTGATATGAGTCATTTGGTTACAGCCTGGTTGTTATCGGTTTTGAACGTTTTTTGAAGCTGTTATTGAAATGATTTGCAGTGTTTTTGTTTTTCGTATTTTCAATGAAACAAAAGCAATTTTTTACTATCTTTCGCGTTTCATTGATTAACGACTAAAATTTGCGCTACAGGCTTGCAAGCCCCACCAAATCTAATCCCATCAGAACCCGAATAATCCAATGTCCTCCCGGTTTTTTTTCGTACTTCAAGTGAATCAATACACCGGTCTGGGCGCGAAAGTGCTGGAAGCCTGCCCGGAAGTCCACAATCTGAAACTAGCGGCCCGCTTTACCACCCGCACGCCTGCCAACTGGAAAAACATTGTCGATAACTATCTCGAGTGCTATCACTGTGGTCCGGCGCATCTAGGTTTCTCCGACTCCGTACAGGTTGATCGTTACTGGCACACCATGCACGGTAACTGGACGCTGCAATACGGTTTCGCCAAACCGTCCGAACAGTCGTTTAAATTTGAAGAGGGTACGGATGCGGCATTCCACGGTTTCTGGCTGTGGCCGTGCACGATGCTGAACGTCACCCCGATCAAAGGGATGATGACGGTCATTTATGAATTCCCGGTGGATTCTGAAACTACCCTGCAAAACTACGATATTTACTTCACCAATGAAGAGTTAACCGACGAGCAAAAATCGCTGATTGAGTGGTATCGCGATGTGTTCCATCCGGAAGATTTACGTCTGGTTGAAAGCGTACAGAAAGGGCTGAAATCGCGTGGCTATCGTGGTCAGGGGCGCATCATGGCCGACAGTAGCGGTAGTGGCATTTCCGAACATGGTATCGCCCATTTCCATAATCTGCTGGCGCAGGTGTTTAAGGACTAATGACATCGGCGGCGGTATTTTCCGCCGCTGGGCTGATTTTTGATGGAGTACAGCAATGTCAGACTATCAAATGTTTGAAGTACAGGTGAGCCAGGTTGAACCCCTTACCGAACAGGTGAAACGCTTCACGCTGGTGGCAACCGATGGCAAACCGCTGCCTGCGTTCACCGGAGGAAGTCACATCCTAGTGCAGATGAGCGATGGTGATAACCAGTACAGCAATGCGTATTCACTACTGAGTTCACCGCATAACACCTCTAGTTATCAGATTGCCGTTCGACTGGAAGAAAACTCGCGCGGCGGTTCCCGCTTTTTGCATCAGCAGGTAAAAGTGGGCGATCGGTTAACGATCTCAACGCCTAATAACCTGTTTGCGCTAATTCCCTCAGCCAGAAAGCATCTGTTTATCGCGGGCGGTATTGGTATCACCCCTTTCCTGTCGCACATGGCAGAGTTGCAACACAGCGACATCGACTGGCAGCTACATTACTGCTCGCGAAATCCAGAAAGTTGCGCATTTCGTGCTGAGCTAGTCCAGCATCCGCAGGCTGAGAAAGTCCATTTGCATCATTCATCAACCGGAACACGACTGGAATTAGCGCGATTATTGGCGGATATCGAACCTGGCACACACGTTTATACCTGTGGCCCCGAGGCGCTAATTGAAGCGGTAAGAAGTGAAGCTGCGCGTCTGGACATCGCCGCCGATACACTGCACTTTGAGCAATTTGCTATCGAAGACAAAACCGGCGATGCATTTACCCTGGTGCTTGCCCGTTCCGGAAAAGAGTTTGTGGTGCCGGAAGAGATGACTATTTTGCAGGTTATTGAAAATAATAAAGCCGCGAAAGTGGAATGTTTATGTCGTGAAGGGGTATGCGGAACCTGCGAAACGGCAATACTGGAAGGTGAAGCTGACCATCGGGATCAGTATTTTAGCGATGAAGAGCGTGCCAGCCAGCAAAGTATGTTGATCTGTTGTTCGCGTGCGAAGGGTAAACGCCTGGTGTTGGATTTGTAGTTTGCCAAAGCCGGATGTGGCGCTGAGCGCGCCCAGTCCGGCTTCGGAAGATTTTACTGCGGATATTCCTGCAATAAATTGTGTAATGCTTCCGCCATCAGCTCACCACGCCAGCCGGAAATCAGCTCCGGCAAATTGTTCTGCGGTTTCAGTTTCCAGTGCCAGTTCAGCAGTTGGTTGATTTGCCGACGCGATGCCAGCAATTCGGCGCTGATCTTATGCGTTTCGCTCACGTCAGTAATCAGCGACTTAATCGCTTTAAACGCTTTACGATAACCAGGCATGTCCATCAGGTTAAGCATCGGCTGCGGTAAGGCATCTTCCGGCAATGTCTGCGCTTTTTCCACCAGCGCCAGCAGCGTTTTACCGTGAAAGCGGATTTCGCTACCGGATAAACCCAGGCTGTCCAGTTCGCCTAAACTTCCCGGCATATAACGCGCGACCGACCACAAATGCTCTTCACGCACGACAAAGTTCACCGCCAGATCACGCTCTCGCGCCTTGCGCAGTCGCCAGTCGGCTAACAGTTGCAGACAGGCCAGTTGGCGTGTGCGTAACTGCCAGGCATTGGTGATATCACGCCAGGCATCTTCCGGCGCAACGACTTCCTGACGACGCATTTGCATCAGGCGGCATTCATCCAGCGCCGCAGGTAGCCAGCCGGAGGCCTCCGTTTCTACCATAAGCTTGGCGGTGATCGGTAACAGATACCAGACATCCGCCGCTGCGTATTCACACTGACGTTCGGTCAGCGGTCTGGCCAGCCAGTCGGTGCGCGATTCACTCTTGTCCAGCGTAACGCCGGAATACTCTTCCACCATGGAAGCGAAACCCCATGACATCGGGCGTCCGCAGAAGGCAGCAAGGATTTGCGTGTCAATCAAGGGTTGTGGTAATTCGCCAAAGACATTGAGGAACACTTCCAGATCTTCACTGCCTGCATGGAGAAATTTTGTGATGGACGGATCGCGCAGGATCGCTTTCAGCGGTGACCAGTCGGTGATCCCGAGAGGATCAATTAGCGCCAGATGCTCGCCATCGAAAAGTTGAATCAACCCCAGCTGCGGGTAATAAGTGCGCGTACGAACAAATTCAGTATCCAGGGCTATCGCCGGAAAGACACGGACGGCTTCACACAAAGAAGCCAGCGCATCGTCCGTGGTAATCATTTGGTAATTCAAATTGTTTTCTCTTTAGTGGGCGTCAAAAAAAACGCCGGATTAACCGGCGTCTGACGACTGACTTAACGCTCAGGCTTTATTGTCCACTTTGCCGCGCGCTTCGTCACGTAATTCTCGTCGCAAAATTTTTCCGACGTTAGATTTCGGTAACTCATCACGAAACTCCACCAGCTTCGGTACTTTGTATCCCGTGAGCTGACGGCGGCAAAAAGTCACCAGTGACTCTTCGGTAAGCGATGGATCTTTTTTCACTACGAAGATTTTCACCGCTTCACCACTGGAGCCGGAAGGTACGCCAACAGCCGCGACTTCCTGTACGCCAGGATGCTGCATGACGACATCTTCAATCTCGTTGGGATAGACGTTAAAACCGGAAACCAAAATCATGTCTTTTTTACGATCGACAATGCGCAGGAATCCTTCTTCATCCATCACCGCGATGTCGCCGGTGTGTAACCAGCCATTTTTGATGATCTCATCTGTAGCATCCGGACGCTGCCAGTAACCCAGCATCACCTGCGGTCCTTTGACACAAAGCTCACCCGGTTGACCCGGTGGTACTTCGTTGTCGTCGTCATCCACCAGTTTGGCTTCCGTCGATGGCACCGGCAAACCGATGCTACCGCTATGATAATCAATATCATACGGGTTAACGCTCACCAGCGGCGCGCACTCGGTCAGGCCATAACCTTCCAGCAGATACTGTCCGGTCAGTTTCACCCAGCGTTCTGCCACCACTTGCTGAACAGGCATCCCACCGCCTGCGGAAAGATGCAGACTGGAGAAATCCAGCTGCTGGAACTCTTTATTGTTCAGCAACGCATTGAACAAGGTGTTAACGCCAGTGATAGCGGTAAACGGATATTTCGCTAACTCTTTTACCAACCCTGGAATATCACGCGGGTTAGTGATAAGCAGGTTCTGCCCACCCAGTTCGATAAACAGCAGGCAGTTAATGGTCAGGGCAAAAATGTGATACAGCGGCAGTGCCGTTACTACCAGTTCTTTACCTGGATGCAGCAACGGCCCATAGGTGGCGTTGACCTGTTCCAGGTTCGCCAGCATATTGCGGTGAGTCAGCATCGCGCCTTTCGCCACACCTGTGGTGCCGCCGGTGTATTGCAGGAAGGCTAAATCTTCCGGCACCAGTTCGGGTTTGACGTACTGCATCCGGTAGCCGTTATGCAGTGCGCTACGAAATGAAATGGCATCTGGCAGATGGTATTTCGGCACCAAGCGCTTGATGTATTTAACAACGAAATTGACTACCGTGCCTTTTGCCGTAGATAGCTGATCGCCCATACGGGTCAGAATTACGTGCTGAACGGCGGTTTTATCAACCACTTTTTCCAGAGTGTGGGCAAAGTTAGACACGATAACAATCGCCGATGCGCCGCTATCGTTAAGCTGATGCTCAAGCTCACGCGGGGTATACAACGGGTTAACGTTTACGACGATTATCCCGGCACGCAAAATGCCAAATAGCGCCACCGGATATTGCAATAAGTTAGGCATCATCAACGCAACGCGATCGCCTTTCTTCAGCCCCAACCCTTGTTGCAAATAAGCGGCAAACGCGCGACTGCGTTCTTCCAGCTTGCGGAAGGTCATCACCTCCCCCATATTCACAAACGCAGGCTGATCGGCGTAGCGCGCGACCGACTGCTCAAACATATCTACCAGAGATTGATAACGGTCAGGGTTGATCTCCGTCGGAACGTCCGCGGGATAACGGTTAAGCCAAACCTTCTTCAATTCTTCACCTCTAAAATGCGTGTTCGTCGTCATCGCAACCCCAAATGATATACACGCCGTTAACATAATATTAACTCATCATACCAGCTTGATAATTCCCCAACGAAAAGGTTGCGAAGCGCGTCACTATTTATTTTTATCTTTACCGTAAGAATGCAGAAACAGCGGACCAGCCGCTGTTTCTGCATTCTTTAAAAACAAGCAATTATTCGGTTACAACTGTTTGTACTCTCGCGGGGCCGGGATTATACCAGCCCCATCCGCCGTAGCCATAGGGCCAGCCACGACCGCCATAAAACCATGGATCAATCGGCTGAGGCGGCATAATCACCTGCTGGGTTAAATGCCAACGTTTGTAACCCGTTACTTGCATCACCATAAATTTATAGGGCGTATTGCCGATTTTGCCGTCAACCGCACCGGTGATTGGCCCGACTACCGTAACCAGTTGTCCACGGAAATCCACCGGGTCCAGAAAACCGTTCACATCGGCATAAATGCGACCGCGAGAAGGTTCTCCCAGCGTCGGCCTAGCTCCGCTGTCCAGCGGTACGGTAGCAATTTCCAGGCGGGTTTTCCCTTGCTGGTTTTGTACCGCAACCACTTTGCCACCAAAGCGTGCCTCCTGACCAACGTACAGCTGCGGCGCACTCATCACCCGAACTAAATCTTGTTGCGGCGTGGTACTGCTGCCTTTAATGGCGTCCGGCACAGTGACACAACCGCTCAGCATTAGCGCAAACGTACCTGCCAGTATGCCTTTGATAACATTCTTTTGAACCGCCATGATGCGACTCCTTTTTTTCTCAGGGCATACTCTTAAGATTCATTCTTTGCCCGGAAGTTTCTTCCATGCGACGTTGTTACGCAAATAAACCGGCTCGGCATGTTCCACCGCCACCGTTTTACCCTCGGCAAACATCTGACAAGCAATCGGCAGCATATCTTCTGCAGCGGGGAGTAACACTTCGCCATCGCGCAAAACCAGCCCGCTCTCTTTACCGAGATCCGGCCAGGCTTGCCAGCCCGTCCCTACCGTCACCCATTCGCCGGAAAGCTGTTGCATTCGTTCATGAACGAGTTCGGGTTTGAGTACGGCTTCGGTTTCTTCACCGTGCCAGATACCGTTTTCATCACGCTGATATTCGGCCCAGTAAACTTCGCCCATTCGCGCATCAATGGCTGACAGCACGCGTGTTGCGCCGTTTTTGCGCCACGCCCCTTGCGCCATCGTCATTAGCGTGGAGACGCCAATCATCGGTAATTCCGCGCCAAGCGCCAGCCCTTGCGCGATGCCAATACCAATGCGCACGCCGGTAAAGCTACCGGGG
Source organism: Shigella flexneri 2a str. 301 (assembly GCF_000006925.2). Lineage (NCBI taxonomy): Bacteria > Pseudomonadati > Pseudomonadota > Gammaproteobacteria > Enterobacterales > Enterobacteriaceae > Shigella > Shigella flexneri. Next base: position 1,459,210 of record NC_004337.2, on the reverse strand, counting down.
CCGCGCCCGTAAGCCAGAGCGTTAATATCAGTCAGGGAAGTTCCGCTGGTGGTCAGGATATCCTGCACCATCGGTAAGATTCGTTGAGTATGTTCACGAGGGCAAAGCTCAAAATGAGCGTTGACAGTACCGTCGTTCCACAGGGCGACAGAGCAGGCCTCTGTCGCGGTATCGATAGCCAGAATTCGCATGGGTCTTCGTGCTTAGATCAATAAAAAGGCGCGCATCATACCATACTCCGTAACAAATTACCTGGAGGATGGTATCGCAAGGAAACGAACCGCACGGGCAATGTCACGGGTGCGTGGCGCGGGCGGCAGACTGGCGAGAAACGTCGCGCCGTAAGGACGCATCACCAGCCGATAGTCACAAATCACCAGCACGCCACGATCGTCGGCGTCGCGAATCAGTCGACCTACCCCCTGTTTGAGAGTAATGACGGCATCTGGTAGTTGCACTTCATCGAACGGGTCGCCACCGCGCAAACGACAATCTTCCATGCGCGCTTTTAACAGTGGATCATCCGGCGAGGTAAACGGCAATTTGTCGATAATTACCAATGACAATGTATCGCCACGCACGTCCACCCCTTCCCAGAAACTACTGGTTGCCACAAGAAGCGCATTACCGGCACTGACAAACTGCTGCAACAGTTGGCCTTTACTGGTTTCCCCCTGCAACAAAACGGGAAGCGTCATGGTAGCGCGGAACTGCTCGGCCAGATCGCGCATCATGGCGTGCGAGGTACAAAGCATAAAACAACGACCGTTGTTAGCTTCGATGATCGGTCGCAGCATTGCCGCTAACTGGCGAGCAGAACCTGGCTGGTTGGTTTGCGGCAGATTGCGCGGCACACAGAGTAACGCCTGGCGGCTGTAATCAAACGGGCTTGGCAATAGCAACGACTCCGCCTGTTCTATCCCAAGCCGCGAGGTGAAATGATGCAGATCGTCGTTCACCGACAGCGTTGCTGAGGTGAAGATCCAGCTACCGGGCTTTTGCGCCATTAACTCTTTGAATTTATCCGCCACGCTGAGCGGCGTGAGAGCCAGAGTAAAATGGCGCGAAGTGCATTCGTACCAGTAGCTGTAGCCCGGCTGATTGATCTCTTTTAGCCGCTTCAGCCGTGTGCGATACAACGTGGCGCGCTCAAATGCCGCATCCAGCAAGGCGGAACGCCCCAGTGACAGTTTCGCCACATCATAACAAAGTTCCAAGGTGTCATCGAGCAGTAAAAATGCCCGCTGAATTTGCGGATTAGCTAACAGCTCACGCAGGTTACCGCGATAACCTGGCTCACCGAGTTGCAGACGAAAATCCTGCGCACTCTGGGCAAGACGATCAGCGCACTTTTGTAACTGCTGGGTGTCTTTTAATTCGGTGCGGTAGGCGATGGTGATGTCTTTTGCCAGGTCGAGCAGTTGTCGACTGGAGAGTGACTGACCAAAATACTGGCTGGCAATGTCCGGTAGCTGGTGGGCTTCGTCGAAGATCATGACGTCCGCTTCAGGGATCAACTCGCCAAATCCACTCTCTTTAACCACCATATCCGCCAGAAAGAGATGATGGTTTACCACCACCACATCGGCGTCCATCGCTTTTTTACGTGCTTTGACCACAAAGCAATCTTTATACATCGGGCAGTCGCTGCCAAGACAGTTGTCGTTGGTGCTGGTGACCAGCGGCCACGCCTGTGAATCTTCCGCCACGCTGACGCAGGTGCTGATATCACCATCGACTGTTTGATTAGACCAGGAGCGCAGCAGGATCACATCGCTTAAGATTTGTACCGGCAGATCGCCCCCCGCCAGCGCCTGCTGTTCGAGACGTTCGAGGCAGAGGTAGTTTGAGCGCCCTTTCAGCAGCGCCACGTTGCCCGTATATTTCAATGCCTTTGAGACTGTTGGCAAATCGCGGCTGTAGAGCTGATCCTGCAACGCTTTTGAGCCGGTCGAGATAATGACTTTCTTTTTCGCCCGCAGCGCAGGAGCCAGGTAAGCGTAGGTTTTGCCCGTACCGGTTCCTGCTTCCACCACCAGCGGCTGGCCTTTTTCTATCGCCTGGGTGACGGCTACCGCCATCTGTCGCTGTGGTTCTCGCGGCTTAAAGCCTGGTATCGCTTTCGCCAGCTGACCGTCTGGTGCAAAATCGTCCGTCACACTACCCCCTGTTGATTTGAACAGGGATTATGTCAGGATGAGGGCGCTTTCGCCAGTTGAAGTGGTGACGGCAACCTCACATTGTGGCAGTCTTTGCAGCACGAAAATGGAAGTATAATGAGGACAAAATGATGACTATCGTTCGTATCGATGCTGAAGCCCGCTGGTCTGATGTAGTAATCCACAACAACACGCTCTACTACACTGGTGTACCGGAAAACCTCGACGCCGATGCCTTTGAGCAAACCGCCAACACGCTGGCACAGATTGACGCCGTGCTGGAAAAACAGGGCAGCAATAAATCGAGCATTCTGGATGCCACCATTTTCCTGGCCGATAAAAACGACTTCGCGGCGATGAATAAAGCGTGGGATGCCTGGGTTGTCGCGGGTCATGCGCCGGTGCGCTGCACGGTACAAGCGGGTTTGATGAACCCGAAGTATAAAGTTGAAATTAAGATTGTGGCTGCGGTGTAAGCTTTATCGAAGCAAAATAAGTCAGACGATAATTTATCGATAATACTGGTCGGTTTTACATAAATCGACCAGAGAATAAGATATTACTGTTGATGCTAATTCATTATTTATATTTATAATTTCAATTTTATCTATAAAACTAACTATATAAATAAACATAACCATGCCGTTGTGTTCGCCCTTTGATTAGCAACTCTGGTTTTCTTTCTTAGCTGAACAATCTGGTTATAGCGTGCGGGCTGACCGTTAATTTTCTCCATCTTACTGGATAACACACCATGAGCTGCTACCTTTAAAACACCTGAATGTCAACAGGTTAACTCGTGCCATATCGTTATAATCCCTTTGATATTAGATGCAAATTAAGGTCATATATAGCCTTATCGATAACATGGTTAATTTTAAGGATAAGAATATGCCTGCTGTAATAGATAAAGCCCTGGATTTCATTGGTGCCATGGATGTATCAGCGCCAACACCAAGTTCGATGAATGAAAGCACGGCGAAGGGAATCTTTAAATATTTAAAAGAACTGGGAGTACCCGCGAGTGCCGCTGATATTACGGCGCGAGCTGACCAGGAAGGCTGGAACCCTGGGTTCACGGAAAAAATGGTTGGATGGGCAAAAAAAATGGAGACAGGTGAACGCTCTGTGATTAAAAATCCTGAATACTTTTCAACATATATGCAGGAAGAACTAAAAGCACTGGTCTGAGTTAAATTTATATCAGCATAAATGGGTCAGGACGCTTTTAATCACATATAAAAAGCGTCCTTTTTCTCACAATCAAATGATCATCGGCTTCTATAACGAAATCGATACGGATTAGTGTGTTACTCGTCTTCATCCTCAAAACGCGCCACGATTAGCTCGCCGGAGTGGTTGGCACGCAGCTCTTCTGCCACCAGCGCGATTGCCTGGCCGCTACTCATCCCTTGTGCCATCAGTTCCTGGATCCGCTCGACAGCTTTTTGCTGCTGTTCATGGATGAGTGAAGGTAAACCTGCAAACATTGTTAACTCCTGCTAAATTGTTGGCGCTAATTATTTCATGCTACCCGGCACATAGCCAGTAGAGTCAGGACTGATGAAGACGTTATCTCCCACTGTGATTACTTTACCCTGGCGTCAGGACGCCGCTGAATTTTATTTCTCCCGCTTAAGCCACCTGCCGTGGGCGATGCTTTTACACTCCGGCTATGCCGATCATCCGTATAGCCGCTTTGATATTGTGGTCGCCGATCCGATTTGCACTTTAACCACTTTAGGTAAAGAAACCGTTGTTAGTGAAAGCGAAAAACGCACAACGACCACTGATGACCCGCTACAGGTGCTCCAGCAGGTGCTGGATCGCGCAGACATTCGCCCAACGCATAACGAAGATTTGCCATTTCAGGGCGGCGCACTGGGGTTGTTTGGCTACGATCTGGGCCGCCGTTTTGAGTCACTGCCAGAAATTGCGGAACAAGATATCGTTCTGCCGGATATGGCAGTGGGTATCTACGATTGGGCGCTCATTGTCGACCACCAGCGTCATACAGTTTCTTTGCTGAGTCATAATGATGTCAATGCCCGTCGGGCCTGGCTGGAAAGCCAGCAATTCTCGCCGCAGGAAGATTTCACGCTCACTTCCGACTGGCAATCCAATATGACCCACGAGCAGTACGGCGAAAAATTTCGCCAGGTACAGGAATATCTGCACAGCGGTGATTGCTATCAGGTGAATCTCGCCCAGCGTTTTCATGCGACCTATTCTGGCGATGAATGGCAGGCATTCCTTCAGCTTAATCAGGCCAACCGCGCGCCATTTAGCGCTTTTTTACGTCTTGAACAGGGTGCAATTTTAAGCCTTTCGCCAGAGCGGTTTATTCTTTGTGATAATAGTGAAATCCAGACCCGCCCGATTAAAGGCACGCTACCACGCCTGCCCGATCCTCAGGAAGATAGCAAACAAGCAGAAAAACTGGCGAACTCAGCGAAAGATCGTGCCGAAAATCTGATGATTGTCGATTTAATGCGTAATGATATCGGTCGTGTTGCCGTAGCCGGTTCGGTAAAAGTACCAGAGCTCTTCGTGGTGGAACCCTTCCCTGCCGTGCATCATCTGGTCAGCACTATAACGGCGCGACTACCAGAACAGTTACACGCCAGCGATCTGCTGCGCGCAGCTTTTCCTGGTGGCTCAATAACCGGGGCTCCGAAAGTACGGGCTATGGAAATTATCGACGAACTGGAACCGCAGCGACGTAATGCCTGGTGCGGCAGCATTGGCTATTTGAGCTTTTGCGGCAACATGGATACCAGCATTACTATCCGCACGCTGACTGCCATTAACGGACAAATATACTGCTCTGCGGGCGGTGGAATTGTCGCCGATAGCCAGGAAGAAGCGGAATATCAGGAAACTTTTGATAAAGTTAATAAGATATTACGCCAACTGGAGAAGTAAGACGTGGAATACCGTAGCCTGACGCTTGATGATTTTTTATCTCGCTTTCAACTTTTGCGCCCGCAAATTAACCGGGAACCCCTAAATCATCGTCAGGCTGCCGTGTTAATCCCCATCGTCCGTCGACCGCAACCGGGGTTGTTGCTGACTCAGCGTTCAATTCATCTGCGTAAACACGCTGGACAAGTGGCATTCCCTGGAGGTGCAGTCGATGACACGGACGCATCAGTTATCGCCGCCGCGCTGCGCGAAGCTGAAGAAGAGGTCGCTATACCGCCTTCCGCCGTTGAAGTTATCGGCGTGCTGCCGCCCGTCGATAGCGTAACTGGCTATCAAGTAACCCCAGTGGTCGGCATTATCCCGCCCGATCTGCCGTATCGCGCCAGTGAAGATGAAGTCTCGGCGGTGTTTGAAATGCCGCTCGCCCAGGCATTACATCTGGGTCGTTATCACCCTTTAGATATCTACCGCCGTGGCGATTCACATCGGGTATGGCTGTCCTGGTACGAACAGTATTTTGTATGGGGAATGACCGCAGGCATAATTCGTGAGCTGGCGCTGCAAATTGGTGTGACCCCCTGACTATACTTATCTTTACATCTACAAAACACTACTTGAGACAATCATCGCAATATTAGTTAAATCGCGGTTTTTGATTAGTTTAATTCATGTGAATAGTTAAGCCAGTCGCCGCGTTCCCTCTTACACTATGCGCTGTTATTAGTTCGTTACTGGAAGTCCAGTCACCTTGTCAGGAGTATTATCGTGATTAGTCTATTCGACATGTTTAAGGTGGGGATTGGTCCCTCATCTTCCCATACCGTAGGGCCTATGAAGGCGGGTAAACAGTTCGTCGATGATCTGGTCGAAAAAGGCTTACTGGATAGCGTTACTCGCGTTGCCGTGGACGTTTATGGTTCACTGTCGCTGACGGGTAAAGGCCACCACACCGATATCGCCATTATTATGGGTCTTGCAGGTAACGAACCTGCCACCGTGGATATCGACAGTATTCCCGGTTTTATTCGCGACGTAAAAGAGCGCGAACGTCTGCTGCTGGCACAGGGACGGCATGAAGTGGATTTCCCGCGCGACAACGGGATGCGTTTTCATAACGGCAACCTGCCGCTGCATGAAAACGGTATGCAAATCCACGCCTATAACGGCGATGAAGTCGTCTACAGCAAAACTTATTATTCCATCGGCGGCGGTTTTATCGTCGATGAAGAACACTTTGGTCAGGATGCTGCCAACGAAGTGAGCGTGCCGTATCCGTTCAAATCTGCCACCGAACTGCTCGCGTACTGTAATGAAACCGGCTATTCGCTGTCTGGTCTCGCTATGCAGAACGAACTGGCGCTGCACAGCAAGAAAGAGATCGACGAGTATTTCGCGCATGTCTGGCAAACCATGCAGGCATGTATCGATCGCGGGATGAACACCGAAGGTGTACTGCCAGGCCCGCTGCGCGTGCCACGTCGTGCGTCTGCCCTGCGCCGGATGTTAGTTTCCAGCGATAAACTGTCTAACGATCCGATGAATGTCATTGACTGGGTAAACATGTTTGCGCTGGCAGTTAACGAAGAAAACGCCGCCGGTGGTCGTGTGGTAACTGCGCCAACCAACGGTGCCTGCGGTATCGTTCCGGCAGTGCTGGCTTACTATGACCACTTTATTGAATCGGTCAGCCCAGACATCTATACCCGTTACTTTATGGCAGCGGGCGCGATTGGTGCATTGTATAAAATGAACGCCTCTATTTCCGGTGCGGAAGTTGGTTGCCAGGGCGAAGTGGGTGTTGCCTGTTCAATGGCTGCTGCGGGTCTTGCAGAACTGCTGGGCGGTAGCCCGGAACAGGTTTGCGTGGCGGCGGAAATTGGCATGGAACACAACCTTGGTTTAACCTGCGACCCGGTTGCAGGGCAGGTTCAGGTGCCGTGCATTGAGCGTAATGCCATTGCCTCTGTGAAGGCGATTAACGCCGCACGGATGGCTCTGCGCCGCACCAGTGCACCGCGCGTCTCGCTGGATAAGGTCATCGAAACGATGTACGAAACCGGTAAGGACATGAACGCCAAATACCGCGAAACCTCACGCGGTGGTCTGGCAATCAAAGTCCAGTGTGACTAATACTTCTTACTCGCCCATCTGCAACGGATGGGCGAATTTATACCCGCTTTCTCGTCTGCTGTAATATTCCCCACTACACTTCCACTGTTGCGTCAGGCGTTTGTCGCCATACGCTTACAGGGTGGCCCGCATGCAAAAAGCACAACGGATCATTAAAACCTATCGCCGTAATCGAATGATTGTTTGTACGATTTGCGCACTCGTTACGCTCGCTTCGACCCTGAGCGTGCGATTTATTTCACAGCGTAACTTAAATCAACAACGGGTAGTACAATTCGCCAATCACGCTGTAGAGGAATTAGATAAAGTACTGCTTCCCCTACAGGCAGGTAGCAAAGTCTTGCTTCCGCTGATTGGTCTGCCCTGCTCTGTCGCCCATTTGCCATTACGTAAACAGGCGGCAAAACTCCAAACTGTGCGATCCATTGGCCTGGTGCAAGACGGCACACTTTATTGCTCCAGCATTTTTGGTTATCGCAATGTGCCCGTCGTGGACATTCTGGCTGAACTTCCTGCACCGCAACCACTTTTACGCCTGACGATCGACCGTGCCCTGATTAAAGGCAGTCCGGTTTTGATTCAATGGACGCCTGCAGCGGGCAGTAGCAATGCTGGGGTCATAGAGATGATTAACATCGACTTACTGACGGCAATGCTCCTTGAGCCACAACTGCCGCAAATCAGTAGCGCCAGCCTGACGGTGGACAAACGGCATTTGCTCTATGGTAATGGGCTGGTAGATTCCCTTCCGCAACCTGAAGACAATGAAAACTATCAGGTTTCTTCGCAAAGCTTTCCTTTTACCATTAACGTAAATGGTCCGGGGGCTACGGCGCTGGCATGGCACTATCTTCCAACACAATTACCGCTGGCGGTGCTGCTAAGTTTACTGGTGGGCTATATCGCCTGGCTGGCGACCGCTTACCGGATGAGCTTTTCCCGCGAAATTAATCTGGGCCTGGCGCAACATGAGTTCGAATTGTTCTGTCAGCCTTTGCTTAATGCGCGCAGCCAGCAATGTATTGGTGTAGAGATTTTGCTGCGCTGGAATAATCCGCGTCAGGGCTGGATTTCACCGGATGTGTTTATTCCTATCGCGGAAGAACATCATTTAATTGTGCCACTGACCCACTATGTGATGGCAGAAACCATTCGTCAGCACCATGTTTTCCCGATGAGTAGTCAGTTTCATGTTGGCATTAACGTCGCACCCAGCCATTTTCGCCGTGGTGTGCTGATAAAAGATCTCAATCAGTACTGGTTTAGCGCTCACCCGATTCAGCAACTGATCCTCGAAATCACCGAACGCGATGCCTTACTGGATGTTGATTATCGGATTGCCCGCGAGCTGCATCGTAAAAACGTCAAACTGGCGATTGATGACTTCGGCACCGGCAACAGCTCGTTTTCCTGGCTTGAAACATTACGTCCTGACGTGCTGAAAATTGATAAGTCATTTACCGCAGCTATAGGTTCTGACGCGGTTAACTCGACGGTGACCGATATCATCATCGCGCTGGGGCAAAGACTGAATATTGAACTGGTGGCGGAGGGCGTGGAAACGCAAGAACAGGCGAAGTATTTGCGCCGTCATGGCGTGCATATTTTGCAAGGGTATTTGTACGCACAGCCGATGCCGCTACGTGATTTTCCCAAATGGCTGGCGGGCAGCCAACCGCCGCCCGCCCGGCATAATGGACATATCACGCCCATTATGTCGTTACGTTAACGCTTACTCATCTTCATCGTGCGCCGGTTGCTCTTTAACAATGCGAACCAGATCAACACGATAATCATTGGCTTCAAAGATGGTGATATGCAGTGGCCCTACATCAATCACATCGCCCACACGGGGAATGTGACCATTTGCCGAGATCACGAGGCCCGCGACCGTCGCGATATCATCGTCATCGGCAAGGTGCTCAACATCAAGCGCCTGCTGCAAGGCATGCAAATCTGTACCGCCTTTTACCAGCCAGCCGTTACCATCGGTAATGATTTCCGGCGTTTCGTCAGCGTCCGGGAATTCACCCGCAATGGCTTCCAGCACATCCAGCGGCGTGACCAAGCCTTGTACCACACCAAACTCGTTGGTCACGATAACAAAGCTCCCGCGAGCGCGACGCAGCACGCCCAGCAGGTTGATCGGATCGAGGGTTTCCGGGACGATAATCGCCGGAGACGCCGAAGCAATCGCCGCCACATCAACGCCCTCTTCCAGCGCCACCAGCAGTTCTTTAGCACGTACGATACCGATGATTTCATCCAGTTCACCGCGACATACCGGGAACAGACTGTGCGGTGAAGAGAGCAGTTGCTCGCGGATTTCATCGACCCCGAGATTAGCGTCAACCCAGCTTATTTCACCGCGCGGCGTCATGATCCCGCGCAGAGAACGCGACGCCAGCGTCAGTACGCCGTTAATCATGTACCGTTCTTCTTCGGCAAATGCACCTTCCGGGATCGGCATCGGGTTATCGGCATCGTGCTGAACATTGGCCTGACGTTTCCCGCCCATCAAACGCAGGATGGCATCGGCAGTACGCGCTCGCAGCGGCAAAGTCGACTGGTGACGAATAAAGTTGCGACGCGCAATCTGGTTAAACACTTCGATAATGATCGAGAAGCCAATCGCGGCATACAGGTAACCTTTCGGAATGTGGAAACCGAAACCTTCTGCCACCAGACTCAGACCAATCATTAACAGGAAGCTCAGACAGAGCACCACCACCGTGGGGTGCTGGTTAACGAATCGCGTCAGCGGTTTCGATGCCAGCAACATAACCGCCATCGCAATCACTACCGCCGCCATCATCACCGGCAGATGGTTAACCATCCCTACTGCAGTAATTACCGCATCCAACGAGAAGACGGCGTCAAGGATGACAATCTGTGTGACGACCACCCAGAAACTGGCGTAGCCTTTACCGTGGCCGGAATCATGATCGCGGTTTTCCAGCCGTTCATGCAGTTCGGTTGTTGCTTTGAACAGCAAGAATATCCCCCCGAACAACATAATCAGATCGCGTCCGGAGAAGGAGAAATCCATGACGGTAAATAGCGGTTTGGTCAGCGTGACCATCCATGAAATCAGCGACAGCAGCCCCAGACGCATAATCAGCGCCAGTGATAACCCCAGCAAACGCGCTTTATCGCGTTGTTTTGGCGGCAGTTTGTCAGCAAGAATGGCGATGAAGACCAGGTTATCGATACCCAGCACAATTTCGAGAACAACAAGCGTGAGTAGCCCCGCCCAAATTGAGGGGTCCATTAAGAATTCCATGACAAGCTCCTGCTTAAGGAATAGCTATTCGACGCCAGAAATAATGCAGGCGTAACGACAAAATGCAAACGAAAGGTGCGGCATAGAGTGCCAGAAAGGCAGGCGTTAAAAGGCCTGATGCTGAAATGACGTCGGTGACGATCCATACTGCGGGCTACTGCCCTATACTCCATGGTTGTTAAACGGGAGTTAAACATATCAGAGACGCCTCTGATTTGGCAAAGATTTACCTTCCTTTGCAAACGAATGTGACAAGGATATTTTACCTTTCGAAATTTCTGATAATCGAAAGTTAAATTACGGATCTTCATCACATAAAATAATTTTTTCGATATCTAAAATAAATCGCGAAACGCAGGGGTTTTTGGTTGTAGCCCTTATCTGAATCGATTCGATTGTGGACGACGATTCAAAAATACATCTGGCACGTTGAGGTGTTAACGATAATAAAGGAGGTAGCAAGTGACCATTGCTATTGTTATAGGCACACATGGTTGGGCTGCAGAGCAGTTGCTTAAAACGGCAGAAATGCTGTTAGGCGAGCAGGAAAACGTCGGCTGGATCGATTTCGTTCCAGGTGAAAATGCCGAAACGCTGATTGAAAAATACAACGCTCAGTTGGCAAAACTCGACACCACTAAAGGCGTGCTGTTTCTCGTTGATACATGGGGAGGCAGCCCGTTCAATGCTGCCAGCCGCATTGTCGTCGACAAAGAGCATTATGAAGTCATTGCAGGCGTTAACATTCCAATGCTCGTGGAAACGTTAATGGCCCGTGATGATGACCCGAGCTTTGATGAACTGGTTGCGCTGGCAGTAGAAACAGGCCGTGAAGGCGTGAAAGCACTGAAAGCCAAACCGGTTGAAAAAGCCGCGCCAGCACCCGCTGCCGCAGCACCAAAAGCGGCTCCAACTCCGGCAAAACCAATGGGGCCAAACGACTACATGGTTATTGGCCTTGCGCGTATCGACGACCGTCTGATTCACGGTCAGGTCGCCACCCGCTGGACCAAAGAAACCAATGTCTCCCGTATTATTGTTGTTAGTGATGAAGTGGCTGCGGATACCGTTCGTAAGACACTGCTCACCCAGGTTGCACCTCCGGGCGTAACAGCACACGTAGTTGATGTTGCCAAAATGATTCGCGTCTACAACAACCCGAAATATGCTGGCGAACGCGTAATGCTGTTATTTACCAACCCAACAGATGTAGAGCGTCTCGTTGAAGGCGGCGTGAAAATCACCTCTGTTAACGTCGGTGGTATGGCATTCCGTCAGGGTAAAACCCAGGTGAATAACGCGGTTTCGGTTGATGAAAAAGATATCGAGGCGTTCAAAAAACTGAATGCACGCGGTATTGAGCTGGAAGTCCGTAAGGTTTCCACCGATCCGAAACTGAAAATGATGGATCTGATCAGCAAAATCGATAAGTAACGTATTGTGTTGATTATCATTCAGTTTTCACACTTAAGTCTTACGTAAACAGGAGAAGTACAATGGAGATTACCACTCTTCAAATTGTGCTGGTATTTATCGTAGCCTGTATCGCAGGTATGGGATCAATCCTCGATGAATTTCAGTTTCACCGTCCGCTAATCGCGTGTACCCTGGTGGGTATCGTTCTTGGGGATATGAAAACCGGTATTATTATCGGTGGTACGCTGGAAATGATCGCGCTGGGCTGGATGAACATCGGTGCTGCAGTTGCGCCTGACGCCGCTCTGGCTTCTATCATTTCTACCATTCTGGTTATCGCAGGTCATCAGAGCATTGGTGCAGGTATCGCACTGGCAATCCCTCTGGCCGCTGCGGGCCAGGTACTGACCATCATCGTTCGTACTATTACCGTTGCTTTCCAGCACGCTGCGGATAAGGCTGCTGATAACGGCAACCTGACAGCGATTTCCTGGATCCACGTTTCTTCTCTGTTCCTGCAAGCAATGCGTGTGGCTATTCCGGCCGTCATCGTTGCGCTGTCTGTTGGTACCAGCGAAGTACAGAACATGCTGAATGCGATTCCGGAAGTGGTGACCAATGGTCTGAATATCGCCGGGGGCATGATCGTGGTGGTTGGTTATGCGATGGTTATCAACATGATGCGTGCTGGCTACCTGATGCCGTTCTTCTACCTCGGCTTCGTAACCGCAGCATTCACCAACTTTAACCTGGTTGCTCTGGGTGTGATTGGTACTGTTATGGCAGTGCTCTACATCCAACTTAGCCCGAAATACAACCGCGTAGCCGGTGCGCCTGCTCAGGCAGCTGGTAACAACGATCTCGATAACGAACTGGACTAACAGGTGAGCGAAATGGTTGATACAACTCAAACTACCACCGAGAAAAAACTCACTCAAAGTGATATTCGTGGCGTATTCCTGCGTTCTAACCTCTTCCAGGGTTCATGGAACTTCGAACGTATGCAGGCACTGGGTTTCTGCTTCTCTATGGTACCGGCAATTCGTCGCCTCTACCCTGAGAACAACGAAGCTCGTAAACAAGCTATTCGCCGTCACCTGGAGTTCTTTAACACCCAGCCGTTCGTGGCTGCACCGATTCTCGGCGTAACCCTGGCGCTGGAAGAACAGCGTGCTAATGGCGCAGAGATCGATGACGGTGCTATCAACGGTATCAAAGTCGGTTTGATGGGGCCGCTGGCTGGTGTAGGCGACCCGATCTTCTGGGGAACCGTACGTCCGGTATTTGCAGCACTGGGTGCCGGTATCGCGATGAGCGGCAGCCTGTTAGGTCCGCTGCTGTTCTTCATCCTGTTTAACCTGGTGCGTCTGGCAACCCGTTACTACGGCGTAGCGTATGGTTACTCCAAAGGTATCGATATCGTTAAAGATATGGGTGGTGGCTTCCTGCAAAAACTGACGGAAGGGGCGTCTATCCTCGGCCTGTTTGTCATGGGGGCATTGGTTAACAAGTGGACACATGTCAACATCCCGCTGGTGGTTTCGACCATCACCGGGCAGGATGGACAGACCCGTGTCACCACCGTGCAAACTATTCTTGACCAGTTAATGCCAGGCCTTGTACCACTGCTGCTGACATTTGCTTGTATGTGGCTGCTGCGCAAAAAAGTTAACCCGCTGTGGATCATCGTTGGCTTCTTCGTCATCGGTATCGCTGGTTACGCTTGCGGCCTGCTGGGACTGTAAGACTGTCGTACACTACCGGGGCCTTTTGGCCCCGTTTTTTTATCTGGAGGATTAATGACAATCACGGACCTGGTACTGATTCTTTTCATCGCCGCACTCCTGGCCTTCGCGATCTACGATCAGTTCATCATGCCCCGCCGTAACGGCCCCACCCTGCTGGCAATTCCTTTGCTCCGGCGTGGTCGCATCGATAGCGTTATCTTCGTCGGATTGATTGTCATTCTTATCTATAACAACGTCACGAATCATGGCGCGCTAATAACAACATGGTTATTAAGTGCACTGGCTCTGATGGGTTTTTATATATTCTGGATCCGCATTCCGAAGATCATCTTTAAACAAAAAGGTTTTTTCTTCGCCAATGTCTGGATTGAATATAGCCGAATCAAAGCGATGAACTTGTCGGAAGATGGCGTGTTGGTGATGCAATTAGAACAGCGTCGGCTGTTAATCCGCGTTCGAAATATCGACGATCTGGAAAAAATTTATAAGCTTCTCGTATCAGGTAATGCTGCCAACTTACTGATTTAGTGTATGATGGTGATTTTAAGGTGCTTGCGTGGCTTCCATTTCCATCAGATGTCCTTCCTGCTCCGCTACTGAAGGCGTGGTGCGTAACGGCAAAAGCACTGCCGGACATCAGCGCTATCTCTGCTCTCATTGCCGTAAAACATGGCAACTACAGTTCACTTACACCGCCTCTCAGCCCGGTACGCACCAGAAAATCATTGATATGGCCATGAATGGCGTCGGATGTCGCGCCAGTGCACGCATTATGGGCGTTGGCCTCAACACGGTTTTACGTCACTTAAAAAACTCAGGCCGCAGTCGGTAACCTCGCGCATACAACCGGGCAGTGATGTGATTGTCTGCGCTGAAATGGACGAACATTGGGGCTACGTCGGTGCTAAATCACGTCAGCGCTGGCTGTTTTACGCGTATGACAGGATACGGAGGACGGTTGTGGCGCACGTCTTCGGTGAACGCACTTTGGCCACACTGGAGCGTCTTCTGAGCCTGCTGTCGGCCTTTGAGGTCGTGGTATGGATGACGGATGGCTGGCCGCTGTATGAATCACGCCTGAAGGAAAAGCTGCACGTTATCAGCAAGCGTTACACTCAGCGCATTGAGCGACATAATCTGAATCTGAGACAACATCTGGCAAGGCTGGGACGGATGTCACTGTCGTTCTCAAAATCGGTGGAGCTGCATGACAAGGTCATCGGGCATTATCTGAACATAAAACACTATCAGTAAGTTGGAGTCATTACCCTCGTATCAACTCAATAACTTATGAATTTAGCCAAAGCTATGTTTAGTGTATTTTTAATAATCAGACATAGCTTAGGCTATATTATCTCTTCCCTTATTTGTTATTTATTTTAACGTTTCATTGATATATAAACATAAATGAAAATCGTTATCAATAAAGCAATGAAATAATATATTCCAACAGTTGTTTTATATTCTCAAAATATGTTAAGGTTGCGCCCTCATTTGGGGAGTAGCCGATTTCCAGATTCCGGAAATGTACGTGTCAACATACTCGTTGCAAAACGTGGCACGTACGGACTGAAGACTTTCAGTCAGGCGAGACCATATGCACATCAATCGCTATGCCTGCATGAACGCGAAAACCCATCGCGGCTTGTTGTTCATGTATGCATGTTTGCTGGGGGCGATGATGTGTTTTATGGATACCCCGGTCAGGACGTTGTCATGAATATCACTGCTACTGTTCTTCTTGCGTTTGGTATGTCGATGGATGCATTTGCTGCATCAATCGGTAAAGGTGCCCCCCTCCCATAAACCGAAATTTTCTGAAGCATTGCGAACCGGCCTTATTTTTGGTGCCGTCGAAACCCTGACGCCGCTGATCGGCTGGGGAATGGGCATGTTAGCCAGCCGGTTTGTCCTTGAATGGAATCACTGGATTGCGTTTGTGCTGCTGATATTCCTCGGCGGGCGAATGATTATTGAGGGTTTTCGTGGCGCAGATGATGAAGATGAAGAGCCGCGCCGTCGGCACGGTTTCTGGCTACTGGTAACCACCGCGATTGCCACCAGCCTGGATGCCATGGCTGTGGGTGTTGGTCTTGCTTTCCTTCAGGTCAACATTATCGCGACCGCATTGGCCATTGGTTGTGCAACCTTGATTATGTCGACATTAGGGATGATGGTTGGTCGCTTTATCGGCTCAATTATTGGGAAAAAAGCGGAAATTCTCGGCGGGCTGGTGCTGATCGGCATCGGCGTCCAGATCCTCTGGACGCACTTCCACGGTTAATAAGAACGCTGCCAGAGGTGAATATTAAAGTCCGTCTGGCAGTCGAACACTTCTTTTGCTGCCAGTGTTTGCCAGACTTCTGGCTTCGCACGCCAGGCAAACGGCGTCATCTGCAATAATGCGACGGCTTCATCACCGCGAAGACGCATCGGATAACACAACTCCGCACTCTGCTGTAATGTAAAACCTTCCAGTTGTTCTGCATGAGGTGCATGAAGATGTACTTCATTGTAAATCAGCCCCTTCAGCTCCATCAAATGTCGCGGTCCCGGCGTGGCAGTAATGACCCAGCCGCCGGGCTTCACTACTCGTGCTAATTCTTCTGCTTTACACGGCGCGTAAATACGTATTATGGCGTCCATACTGGTATCGGAAAACGGCAAACGGTGGCTGGAAGCGACACAAAGAGTGACCTGCGGATAGCGTTTCGCCGCCGCTTTTATCGCTACCTTCGAGACATCCAGGCCAAACGTGGTGATTTCGGGCAACGCATCGGCAAATGCGTGTGTGTAATACCCTTCACCACAGCCAATATCCAGCACCGCCGTGGCCTTTTCATCAAGCCGTTCCCGCAGTTGGGCGACAATTGCATCACGCAGCGGCTGATAATGTCCGGCATCTAAGAATGCGCGGCGTGCTTGCATCATTTCCGCGCTGTCGCCCGGATCACGAGACCGTTTATGCTGAACGGGCAGCAGATTGACATACCCTTCTTTCGCCATATCAAACTGATGTCGTTGGGGACAGATATAGCTGTTTTTTTCACGCGAAAGAGGCTGATGGCAAAGTGGACAGGAAAACGACATGACAACTCCGGCAGGATACTAAAGGCCGCAAGTGTAACGCGAATCACGCGGCGGGCAAATATCCGAACGCCAGGAGCGAAGATAAAGCATAGTAAAAAGCCTCGCATTCGACGAGGCTTTATAGCGAGATTGAAGCGTATTCACACTTCAGATCAGTGGATTCGATCAGATAGCTGTTACGTTAACAGCTGCCGGACCTTTCTGGCCGTCCTGAATTTCGAACTCAACGTTCTGACCTTCAGCCAGAGTTTTCAAGCCATTACCCTGGATAGCGGAGAAGTGTACGAACACATCTTTGCTGCCATCAGCCGGAGTAATGAAGCCAAAACCTTTAGACTCGTTGAACCACTTAACCTGACCTTTAATCTTTGCCATTTGAAAAATTCCTTAGATTGTTTTCTTCGCCCGCAGGCATAACATAGATAAAACTGACACATTACTGCATGAGGCACCAATATAAGGCTCGGCAGAGAAGCGGTATTCAACGTCAACGTGTTTACTCAGGACTTCTTTACTGAAAATGCCACACATAAACAGAACTGTACCTCGTTTAACCCGAAATCTTTTATCACATACAACGTTAATTATGGCAAGCCATTTTTAAACATATCTCGATCAGACGCACAAATCTCGATACGTCTTCCACTTTTTTTGCACACTTATGCAACGGAATACGCGCCGATATATCATTGTGCTTAACCTTGCCAGTTCAGGCAGATACTTAAACTGGCGTAGTTTCTAACATAGTTCAATAAGTTCAGTTGTTCCAGGCCAGAGGGAGAAGTTATTACATAGTGCGTGCAATATCACATTTTCTGCTATGCAATGAATAAAAAGTTATATCACTTTTTCTCATAAAACAGTCAGTTAACGGCTATCAATTACCCTAAAGAGAAGTCAATCCCCAAAGGGATTGTAAATTTAAAATAAGAAAAATTGATGAGTGAGCAAAAAAATCAAGAGAGAAACGTTTCGCTAATAAATAATACCACGCTTAATCACAAATCTGATGTAAACATCCTAATAAATTAATGAGGAAAATATCTTTTTCTGATATCCCGTTACGCAAATAAATAATATGATAATTATTTGAAGTCAGACCAGAGTTTTAATTTGAAGCAGTTGCACCATGACAGTGCGTATAATCAGGATGAATTGAGTAACCCTTCAACGACGGGGTTACTCAAGATTGAGGAAGGATTATCGTTCGGCGACCAGGCGAATAATATCTTCGTCATCAACCGATTTTTGACTCTCAATGGTCTTTTTATCTGCTTTCTCTGGTTCGTTTGCTTCGCACAAACGACGTAACAGTGCATTTTGACGTTTTTGCTGATCCAGCAACGCCTCAAGCAGTTCAATCTGTTCGTTAGTCCGTGAACTGGCACGATTGATAAAAAACCACAAGATGAGCCCGATAAGAAGAACCACCACCGATACAACCAAAGACGCAATGTTCATCACGCCTGAATTTACAACTTCGTTCATTTCACCACCTCTGAGTAGAGGCGCTATTCTACCACTGCTGGAGAGGAAGAAAATCTAGTGCTGAAAAAATGATATCACCACGGGATAAACTGGTTAATGGCACAAATTCCGCTGAAAAATTGTACATCCTGATCGCACATCATGTTGAATACCTGCGCCCAAAGCAGCAAGCAAGCCAACACCACGACAACCAGAACGACCCATCGAAACTTTTTCACTCCAATCTCCGCTTCACCTACCTTATGTCATTAAACTAGCATGCGTTAGTTAAACAGCGCCTAACTATGTCGATATTCGTGCTTTTTCGGAATGAGTAGCTTGCTTCAGCGCATATTGCCGCTACGATTAAGCGAACATAAAAAGAGAAGAGATTGTAATGCGATTCATCATTCGCACAGTTATGCTGATAGCACTGGTATGGATAGGATTATTACTCAGCGGATATGGCGTTTTGATTGGAAGCAAAGAGAATGCCGCAGGATTAGGTTTGCAATGTACCTATCTGACTGCCAGAGGCACCAGCACGGTACAATACTTGCACACTAAAAGTGGTTTCTTGGAGATAACAGATTGCCCACTGTTACGTAAAAGCAATATCGTGGTCGATAATGGTTAAGGGTAATAAATAACCAGATTCTCACTCATGAGTAAAATATTCTTATAGCAAGCGCGTTTAATATAACGCACCTTCAACTTTATTTTTCTCATGCTAAATAAAGAACCTGTCTGTTTGATATTCCGACAGGTTCTTACTCTCATCAGAACGGATAGTCGTGATAACCCATTTGGGCAGAAATTTTGCGCGCTGCGGTATGCAACATTGCGACATATTCCTGTAAACGCTCTTCAGAGAAACGCAACGTCGGGAAGGAGATGCTCAAACCGGCAATGACCACGCCAAAGCGATCAAATACCGGTACCGCAATGCATTGCAGCCCTTCTTCCTGCTCTTCGTTATCTTCTCCATACCCCTGCTCGCGCACCTGGTCCAGAACGGGTAATAACGCTTCTGTACTGGTGATGGTCCGCTCGGTACTGCGTTTATACTCCACGCCCTCAAGAATTTGCTTCACTTCATCGCGATCGCGCCATGCCAGCAGTACCTTACCAATCGCGGTGCTGTACAGCGGATTACGACGCCCAATCCGTGAATACATGCGCAAATTGTACATAGAGTCAATTTTGTGAATGTAAACAATACTGTCTTCGTCCAGTGCGCCGAGGTGGATAGTTTCTTTGGTCAGGCGGGAGATCTCACGCATCTGGATATCTGCGCTACGAATTAAATCGACGTTTTGTAACGCGCGAGCGCCCAGTTCAACCAATTTCAGGGTCAGGGAATATTTCTCCGACACCCCTTCCTGCGCCACATAACCTAAGGTTTTCATGGTCTGTAAAAAGCGATAAACGGTGCTTTTTGACATCATGACGCGCTGCGACAGCTCGGTTATCCCTATTTCGCGCTCTTCACCCAGCGCCTGCAAAATGCCAAAAACTTTTAGCACGGAAGATACAGAATCAGGCTGTTTATCCAGATCTGCGTTAGCCATTTATCACCTCATTGCGAGTGTTTTATAAAAATCAGAACTGTTTTTTATTATAATTTCGCACCAGGGTGGTCGCAATCCATCTTTTGCCGGTTAGTTACAATTCTGCGACATCCACCGTGAATATCAGTGCTAGAATCATACCCCTGTTGATTATTCACCAAAGATATAAAATTCCTATGCCAAAAGTTCAGGCCGACGGCCTGCCATTGCCCCAGCGATACGGTGCGATATTAACCATTGTGATTGGTATTTCGATGGCTGTCCTTGACGGCGCAATCGCCAACGTCGCCCTGCCAACAATTGCCACGGACCTTCATGCCACACCAGCCAGTTCCATCTGGGTAGTGAACGCCTATCAAATCGCCATTGTCATCTCCCTGCTCTCGTTTTCGTTTCTGGGCGATATGTTTGGCTATCGACGTATTTATAAATGCGGTCTGGTCGTTTTTCTGTTGTCTTCACTGTTCTGCGCCCTTTCTGATTCGCTGCAAATGCTCACCCTTGCGCGTGTCATACAAGGTTTCGGCGGTGCAGCGTTGATGAGCGTTAATACCGCACTTATCCGCCTGATCTATCCACAACGTTTTCTGGGGAGAGGGATGGGCATAAACTCGTTTATTGTTGCCGTCTCTTCTGCTGCCGGGCCGACAATTGCTGCAGCAATCCTCTCCATCGCATCCTGGAAATGGTTATTTTTAATCAACGTACCGTTAGGTATTATCGCCCTGCTTCTGGCGATGCGTTTTCTGCCACCCAATGGTTCTCGCGCCAGTAAACCCCGTTTCGACCTGCCCAGCGCCGTGATGAACGCGTTAACCTTCGGCCTGCTTATCACTGCGTTGAGTGGTTTCGCTCAGGGGCAATCGCTGACGTTAATTGCTGCGGAACTGGTGGTAATGGTTGTTGTTGGTATTTTCTTTATTCGCCGCCAGCTTTCTCTTCCCGTACCGCTGCTACCGGTGGATTTACTGCGTATCCCGCTGTTTTCACTTTCTATTTGCACATCTGTTTGCTCTTTCTGCGCACAAATGCTGGCAATGGTTTCCCTGCCCTTTTACCTGCAAACCGTGCTCGGGCGTAGTGAAGTCGAAACAGGTTTACTTCTGACACCGTGGCCGTTAGCAACGATGGTGATGGCTCCTCTGGCAGGCTATTTGATTGAACGCGTACATGCAGGATTGCTGGGTGCTTTAGGGTTGTTCATCATGGCTACGGGGCTTTTTTCCCTGGTTCTGCTGCCCGCGTCACCTGCGGATATCAATATTATCTGGCCGATGATCTTATGTGGCGCTGGATTTGGCTTATTCCAGTCACCCAATAACCACACCATTATTACCTCCGCTCCGCGCGAACGTAGCGGTGGGGCCAGTGGCATGTTAGGAACGGCTCGTCTACTGGGTCAGAGTAGTGGCGCGGCGCTGGTGGCGCTGATGCTAAATCAGTTTGGTGATAATGGTACGCACGTCTCGCTGATGGCTGCGGCTATTCTGGCAGTGATTGCTGCCTGTGTCAGTGGTTTACGTATCACTCAGCCACGAGCCAGGGCATAAAAAAAGCGCGTCGATCAGGACGCGCTTTTTAGTATTTACTTCATATTACTTCAGGTATTCACCCGTACGCAGAGCTTCAATACGTTTATCCAGCGGCGGGTGAGTCATGAACAACTCACTGAGCGATTTCGACTTACCGTTAATGCAGAAAGCCATCATGCTGGTTGCTTCTTGCGGTTCATAGCTGGTTTTCAGGCGCTGCAGCGCGGCAATCATTTTCTCGCGACCAACCAGTTTTGCCGAACCGGCATCTGCATGGAATTCACGATGACGCGAGAACCACATGGTGATAATGCTCGCCAGAATACCAAACACCAGTTCCAGAACCGTTGCAACCGCAAAGTAGATCAGCGGGTTGCCGTTGCTCTCTTCACCTTCATCACGATTTCCGCCCATAAAACCCGCGGCAAGCTGCGCCAGAATACGGGAAATAAAGATAACGAAGGTGTTCACCACGCCCTGAATCAGCGTCATGGTGACCATATCACCATTGGCGATGTGGCTGATTTCGTGAGCAATTACCGCCTCGGCTTCATCCGGGCTCATGTTCTGCAGCAAACCGGTGCTGACAGCAACCAGAGAGGCATCACGGCGCGCACCGGTTGCAAAAGCGTTGATGTCCGGCGCATGGTAGATAGCCACTTGCGGCATAGCGATCCCCGCCTGACGAGCCTGGGTTGCTACAGTATTGACCAGCCAACGTTCCCTTTCGTTACGCGGTTGCTCGATCACTTCCCCGCCAACAGATCGTAATGCCATCCATTTGGACATCAGAAGCGAAACGAAGGAACCACCAAAACCGAACAGCAAGGCCATGATCATCAGCCCCTGAACGCTGCTCGACTGTATCCCTGTCAGGCTCAGTACCAGCCCGAAAACGACCATTACGGCCAGGTTCGTTAGCAGGAAGAGCGCGATTCGCATCATAATTTTCTTTTTACCTCAGTTTAACAAAACGCAATATGCGATACCCACATCGTATGGGTTACGCGACTATTTTCAAGTCTGGATAGTGCGTAAGTCACCAGAAAGACACAACTTTACATTTTGTAGCATCTGATTTACGGCATCTTGCCGCTGTTAAAAAATCAGGCACAATTTCTTGTGCCTGATTGATATTACTTGACGGGAGCGGGTTGTTCCGCGGGTCTGGCTTTTTCAAGCTTCGCCAGATCGAGTGCGATATTCACCGTCTCATCCAGATAAGGATCCGGCTCCTGGTAATCTTTCGATAGATCATCCAGCTTCTTCAACTCCGGTTTACCTTCTCGTTTAAAGCGTTCGTTCAAACGCGCCAGACGCGTCGCATCATCTTCATTATTCTCTTTCTCACGCACAGCGTAGTTCAGAGAAACGATATTGCGCTTGTCCTTCATAGCGTTGAAGCGCGCGATATCCTTCATGATGTTCTGGAACTCAGGATCTTTCGCGATACGCGCATTATGTTCCTTCAGCAGCTCCGGTTCAAAGGCAGTTAAATCTCCTGATTTCACATAAGTCGCGGCATCGATGCTATCCCACGGCAGCGCGTTATCTTCGAATTTCTCACCCGTTTCCGTTTCTTCATTACCCGTCGGCATGATGATGTCTGGTGTTACGCCTTTACGTTGCGTACTGCCGCCGTTAACGCGATAGAATTTCTGGATCGTGTACTGCACAGAACCCAGCGCTGGCCATTCAGGACGTAACATCTGATCGTAAATACGGTTCAATGAACGGTATTGCTGAACGGTGCCTTTACCAAACGTCGGTTCACCCACAACCAGCGCACGACCGTAATCCTGCATTGCCGCGGCAAAGATTTCTGAAGCCGAAGCACTGAAACGGTCAACCAGTACCACCAGCGGGCCTTTATAGAACACCTGCCCGTCGGTATCGCTGTCTTCACGAACCTTGCCGTTGTTATCGCGGACCTGAACAATGGGACCCGCAGGAATAAACAGACCTGAGAGCGATACCGCTTCGGTCAACGCCCCACCGCCATTGCTACGCAGGTCGATGATCACACTGCTGACATTCTGTTTTTCCAGTTTCTGCAGTTGAACTTTGACATCGTCTGTCAAACCCACATAGAAGCCCGGAATATCCAGCACGCCGACTTTCTCTTTACCGACGGTCTTCACCGACATTTTAACCGCGCGGTCTTCGAGACGAATACGTTCACGGGTCAACGTTACAGTACGGGTCTTGGTCCCTTTACCAGCAGGTAAAATTTCCAGACGAACTTTACTGCCCTTCGGCCCTTTAATTAAGGCAACCACATCATCAAGACGCCAGCCAATCACGTCAACCATCGGCTTGCCTGTTTGACCAACACCGACAATTTTGGCACCAACGCTGATAGCTTTACTCTTCGCTGCCGGACCACCTGCCACCATCGAATTGATAACGGTGTAGTCATCATCCATTTGCAGCACTGCGCCAATACCTTCCAGTGACAAACTCATTTCAGTGTTGAACTGTTCGGTATTACGCCGGGAAAGATAGTTGGTATGCGGATCGATTTCACGCGCAAACGCCGTCATTGCCAGCGAGAAAACATCTTCGCTGTTGGTTTGCGCCAGACGACGAATGGCAAATTTGTAGCGGCGTGTCAGGGTTTCACGAATTTCTTTATCCGTTTTTCCTGTCAGCTTCAGGCTTAACTCGTCGAATTTGACTTTACTGTCCCACTGCGCGTTCAACTCAGCCTCGTTTTTCGGCCAGGGCGCTTTGCTGCGGTCAAGGTTATAAGTGTCGTTGCCGGTGAAATCCATCGGCTTTTCCAGTACCGACAAAGCGTACTGGTAACGTTCAAAACGGCGCTTTTGCGCCAGATTGTAGAGATCGTAGAAAACGTCGAGTTTGCCTGAACGCAGTTCATCGCCTAACTCGGTTTTCTTTTTCGCGAACTGTTCAACATCGCTTGCCAGCAGCACATTGTGGCTGTAATCGAGCAGATTCAGGTAGCGGTCAAAGATTTTGGCCGAAAATGCCTGATCGAGGTCGAACTGGCGATAATGAGAACGGGTGAAGCGCGACGTTACGCGCTCACTTACCGTCGCATGCTGCGTCTCTTCCTTTAATACCGGAATTTGATCAGCACGCGTGATATCTTCTACAGCGAAGGTCTGGCCTGCTATTGCAAGCAGGCCAGCTAACGCGGTAAGCCTAAAAAACATGTTCATGCCTGGCCCGGCCTCCGTTTCAGAACACCAGGTGTTCTGCGCGCACAATCAAAGACATACCCGAATTCAGCTGGACGCGGACGCCGTCTTTGGTGATTTCTAATACGGTGGCATCCATCGCGTTTTGACCCGCTTTCACCTTCAGGGCTTGTCCGACAGTCAGAGCTGAAATGTCAGAAACCGGGGTGTGCTGTTCTTCGCGAGGTGCTTTTACTGTTTTTGGCGCTTTCTCTACCGGCTTTTGCGCACGAGGTTTACGTTCAGCGCCTTCTTTGCGGCGTGGCGTGGTCGGACGTGGCTTGCGTTCGCGGCGCGGTGCGTCTTCTTTCTCACCAGCAGCTGCGGCAGCTTCGCGTTTTTTCGCTTGCTGTTCAGCACGCTGTGCCTGAACACGCGCTTTCGCTTCTTCAAGCTGCTTGCGAGCATGCTCTACATGTTGCTCGTCCAGCTCACCGCATGGGTTGCCGTCAAGATCGACACGCGTTGCGCCGGGTTTAACACCGTAAAGATAACGCCAGCTCGAAGTGTAGAGACGTAAAGCGGATCGTAATTGCGTTTTGCTCAGGTTCATTTCCCCGGCAACACGATCGACCAAATCCTGAAAAATACCAATTTTCAGCGGACGCGCTTCACCTTCCGCACTGAAACAGTGGGGAAAACGTTCGGCCAGAAACGCGATTACTTCTTTACTGCTATTCAACTTAGGTTGATTTTCCATGAAATTTCCTGATTACAACGGACGTAGCCAACAAGCGCAGGCATGAACAGGCGTCATTATAATGACGCTACCAGTAAATGCTACGTTATCCGTTGATTATCCTGCGACGCTCGCAAAGAATTTTTTGTAATCCGTCGTTGCAAGCACTTTTTCAAGCTGTGCCACAAGCTGACGTAAGCCTTGCTCGTCCTCGTCTGTAAAGCGAGCGAAGACAGTACTATCGATGTCGAGAACACCAATAATCTGATTTTTCACCACCAGCGGCAGAACAATTTCAGAATTACTCGCCGCATCACAGGCAATATGCCCGTCAAACGCGTGAACATCCTCGATACGCTGCACTTGATTGCGGGCAACCGCTGTGCCGCACACCCCGCGCCCGACGGGTATCCGGACACAGGCAATTTTGCCCTGAAATGGTCCGAGTACCAGTGTATCGTCCTCAAGCAAATAAAAACCTGCCCAGTTAACGTCAGTGAGACGCTCGTATAACAACGCACTGGTGTTCGCAAGCGTTGCCAGAAAACTGGTTTCTCCCGCCATCAGCGCGTTAAAGTCGCGATTTAAATCCGCGTAAAATTCTGTTTTGTTCATTACTTAATCACTTGGTTGTCTTACCTGGAACTGCCAGCCTATTAAAATAAGCATTAAATGCGTTAATGCTCAAGATCATTCCCATCATGGGTTAAGATTAATGTTAATTCTTATTACATTTGGCACGTCATGGCTCTTAACACACCACAAATTACGCCGACAAAAAAGATAACAGTGAGGGCAATCGGCGAGGAACTGCCGCGTGGTGATTACCAACGTTGCCCGCAATGTGACATGCTGTTTAGCCTGCCCGAGATAAATTCTCATCAAAGTGCCTATTGTCCGCGCTGTCAGGCAAAAATTCGCGACGGGCGCGACTGGTCGCTAACGCGCCTGGCGGCAATGGCCTTCACCATGCTGTTGCTTATGCCGTTTGCCTGGGGCGAACCGCTGTTGCATATCTGGCTGTTAGGCATTCGTATTGACGCCAACGTCATGCAAGGCATCTGGCAAATGACCAAACAGGGCGATGCGATAACGGGATCAATGGTCTTTTTCTGCGTTATTGGTGCCCCCCTCATTCTGGTGTCCTCCATAGCATATTTATGGTTTGGTAACCGACTGGGAATGAATTTACGTCCGGTACTGCTGATGCTTGAGCGACTTAAAGAGTGGGTAATGCTGGATATCTACCTGGTCGGCATTGGCGTTGCTTCTATAAAGGTACAGGATTATGCCCATATCCAGGCGGGTGTCGGCTTGTTCTCTTTTGTGGCGTTGGTGATTTTAACGACGGTGACGTTGTCACATCTTAATGTTGAGGAGCTGTGGGAGCGATATTATCCGCAGCGCCCCGCTACGCGTAGGGACGAGAAACTTCGTGTCTGTCTTGGGTGCCATTTTACCGGCTATCCTGATCAGCGTGGTCTCTGCCCGCGTTGCCATATCCCGCTACGCCTGCGTCGTCGTCATAGTTTGCAAAAATGCTGGGCGGCGCTGTTAGCGTCAATCGTTTTGTTGTTACCAGCCAACCTATTGCCTATTTCTATCATTTATCTGAATGGTGGCCGGCAGGAAGATACGATTCTTTCCGGAATTATGTCGCTGGCAAGTAGCAACATTGCGGTTGCGGGAATCGTGTTTATCGCCAGTATTCTGGTACCGTTTACTAAAGTGATCGTCATGTTCACTTTACTGTTGAGCATTCATTTTAAATGCCAGCAAGGTTTACGCACACGCATTCTGTTACTGCGGATGGTGACCTGGATTGGACGCTGGTCGATACTCGACCTGTTTGTCATATCTTTAACCATGTCGCTGATTAATCGCGATCAGATCCTCGCTTTTACTATGGGACCGGCTGCGTTTTATTTTGGCGCTGCCGTAATTTTGACTATTCTTGCTGTGGAATGGCTGGACAGCCGCTTACTTTGGGATGCACATGAGTCAGGAAACGCCCGCTTCGACGACTGAAGCGCAGATTAAAAATAAACGCCGTATCTCACCTTTCTGGCTGCTGCCTTTCATCGCGCTAATGATTGCCGGTTGGCTGATTTGGGACAGTTATCAGGACCGGGGTAATACCGTCACCATCGACTTTATGTCGGCGGATGGTATTGTTCCGGGCCGTACGCCTGTTCGTTATCAGGGCGTTGAAGTCGGAACAGTGCAGGATATCAGCCTCAGCGACGATCTTCGTAAGATTGAAGTCAAGGTCAGCATCAAGTCCGATATGAAAGATGCGCTGCGCGAAGAGACTCAGTTCTGGCTGATGACGCCAAAAGCATCGTTGGCAGGTGTCTCCGGGCTGGACGCCCTCGTCGGTGGGAACTATATCGGCATGATGCCGGGTAAAGGTAAAGAGCAGGATCACTTTGTCGCGCTCGATACCCAACCGAAATATCGGCTGGACAATGGCGATCTGATGATCCACCTGCAAGCCCCCGCTCTCGGTTCGCTGAACAGCGGTTCATTGGTCTATTTCCGCAAGATCCCGGTGGGAAAAGTCTACGACTATGCCATCAATCCCAACAAGCAAGGCGTGGTGATTGATGTCCTGATCGAGCGGCGTTTTACCGATCTGGTGAAAAAAGGTAGCCGTTTCTGAAACGTTTCCGGCGTTGATGCCAACGTCAGTATCAGTGGCGCGAAGGTGAAACTGGAAAGTCTGGCGGCACTGGTTAACGGTGCGATTGCCTTCGATTCACCTGAAGAGTCGAAACCTGCCGAGGCGGAAGATACCTTTGGTCTGTATGAAGATCTGGCCCACAGCCAGCGTGGAGTAATAATAAAACTGGAACTGCCGAGTGGAGCAGGATTAACCGCCGACTCGACGCCGTTAATGTATCAGGGGCTGGAAGTCGGACAGCTGACTAAACTGGATTTAAATCCTGGTGGTAAAGTCACTGGGGAAATGACCGTTGATCCCTGCTTCGTGAAAATACCCGCATCGAATTACGCAACCCGAAATTATCCCTTAGCGATGCTAATCTCAGCGCCCTGCTGACCGGAAAAACCTTTGAGTTGGTGCCCGGCGATGGCGAGCCACGCAAAGAGTTCGTTGTTGTGCCGGGCGAAAAAGCCCTGCTGCAAGAGCCGGACGTTCTGACACTGACCCTGACAGCACCGGAAAGTTACGGTATTGATGCGGGTCAGCCGCTCATTCTTCACGGCGTGCAGGTAGGCCAGGTTATCGATCGTAAACTCACCAGCAAAGGCGTCACCTTTACCGTCGCCATCGAGCCTCAGCATCGAGAACTGGTAAAAGGCGATAGCAAATTTGTCGTCAACAGCCGTGTCGACGTGAAGGTGGGGCTGGATGGCGTTGAGTTTCTCGGTGCCAGCGCCTCAGAATGGATTAACGGCGGGATACGTATTCTGCCGGGCGATAAAGGCGAGATGAAAGCCAGCTATCCACTGTATGCCAATCTGGAAAAAGCGCTGGAGAACAGCCTTAGCGATTTACCCACCACAACCATGAGTTTGAGTGCAGAGACGCTGCCGGATGTGCAGGCAGGATCGGTAGTGCTGTACCGTAAATTTGAAGTTGGTGAAGTTATTACCGTGCGTCCGCGAGCTAACGCGTTCGATATCGATCTGCACATTAAACCGGAATATCGCAACCTTTTGACCAGCAACAGCGTGTTCTGGGCAGAAGGCGGGGCGAAAGTTCAGCTGAATGGTAGTGGCCTGACCGTACAGGCATCCCCGCTCTCCAGAGCATTAAAGGGGGCCATTAGCTTCGATAACCTCAGTGGTGCCAGCGCCAGTCAGCGTA
Source organism: Shigella flexneri 2a str. 301 (assembly GCF_000006925.2). Classification (NCBI taxonomy): domain Bacteria; kingdom Pseudomonadati; phylum Pseudomonadota; class Gammaproteobacteria; order Enterobacterales; family Enterobacteriaceae; genus Shigella; species Shigella flexneri. The sequence goes on along the minus strand of NC_004337.2, from coordinate 1,430,175 downwards.
AAGGCGACAAGCGAATTCTGTATGCTTCCGAAACAGCGGCCCGTGCGGTTGGCAGGCAGATTACGCTTCACGCTTTCGATGCCGGAAAACTGGCGGTCGGGATGCCAATTCGCTATCTCGGTATTGATATCGGGCAAATCCAGACGCTGGATCTGATTACCGCACGCAATGAAGTACAGGCAAAGGCGGTGCTCTATCCGGAATATGTCCAGACCTTTGCTCGCGGTGGTACGCGCTTCTCAGTGGTCACACCGCAAATCTCGGCAGCTGGCGTTGAGCATCTAGATACTATCCTCCAGCCGTATATCAACGTCGAACCAGGCCGTGGCAATCCTCGTCGCGACTTTGAATTAGAAGAGGCCACCATTACTGATTCGCGTTACCTAGATGGTTTAAGCATTATTGTTGAAGCGCCGGAAGCCGGTTCGTTAGGCATCGGTACGCCTGTGCTGTTCCGTGGTCTGGAAGTAGGTACGGTTACCGGAATGACGCTGGGGACATTGTCAGATCGCGTGATGATTGCGATGCGCATCAGTAAACGCTATCAACACCTGGTGCGTAACAATTCCGTCTTCTGGTTGGCATCGGGTTACAGTCTGGACTTTGGTCTGACGGGCGGCGTAGTGAAAACCGGCACCTTTAACCAATTTATCCGTGGCGGCATCGCCTTCGCCACGCCTCCGGGTACGCCACTTGCACCGAAAGCCCAAGAAGGCAAACACTTCCTGTTGCAGGAAAGTGAACCGAAAGAGTGGCGTGAATGGGGAACTGCGCTTCCCAAATAATGCCCACTGCTCCGGCGTGCCTGCGCCGGAGCGCTTATGCTAAACTGCGCGCCTGTTTTTTTGCCAGTGGTACATGCTCGTGGCCCAACACACCGTTTATTTCCCGGACGCGTTTCTGACACAAATGCGCGAAGCTATGCCTTCGACGCTCTCATTTGATGATTTTCTTGCCGCCTGTCAGCGCCCGTTGCGCCGCAGCATTCGCGTTAATACGCTGAAAATCTCCGTTGCTGATTTCCTGCAATTAACCGCTCCTTATGGCTGGACGCTTACGCCAATTCCGTGGTGTGAAGAAGGTTTCTGGATTGAACGCGACAATGAAGATGCATTGCCATTGGGTAGTACCACCGAGCATTTAAGTGGCCTGTTTTATATTCAGGAAGCCAGTTCAATGTTGCCCGTCGCCGCCTTGTTTGCTGACGGTAATGCACCACAGCGGGTGATGGATGTCGCTGCTGCGCCAGGCTCAAAAACGACGCAAATTGCCGCGCGGATGAATAACGAAGGGGCAATCCTTGCCAATGAGTTTTCCGCCAGTTGGGTAAAAGTGTTACATGCCAATATCAGCCGCTGTGGCATCAGTAATGTTGCGCTCACACATTTTGGTGGCCGCGTGTTTGGTGCGGCAGTGCCAGAAATGTTTGATGCCATTTTGCTGGACGCTCCCTGCTCCGGCGAAGGCGTGGTGCGTAAAGATCCCGATGCGCTAAAAAACTGGTCACCCGAAAGCAATCAGGAAATCGCAGCTACCCAACGGGAACTGATTGACAGCGCCTTTCATGCATTACGTCCTGGCGGTACGCTGGTTTACTCGACCTGTACCTTAAACCGGGAAGAAAACGAAGCCGTTTGCCGGTGGCTGAAAGAGACTTACCCCGACGAAGTAGAGTTTTTACCACTTGGCGATCTCTTCCCTGGTGCAAACAAGGCGCTGACCGAAGAAGGTTTTTTGCATGTTTTCCCACAAATTTACGACTGCGAAGGCTTCTTCGTTGCTCGTCTGCGTAAAACTCAGGCGATCCCCGCCTTACCCGCCCCAAAATACAAAGTGGGCAATTTCCCGTTCAGCCCGGTGAAAGATCGCGAAGCCGGACAAATTCGTCAGGCGGCTGCAAGTGTTGGCTTAAACTGGGATGGAAACCTGCGACTCTGGCAACGCGACAAAGAACTGTGGTTGTTCCCGGTAGGCATTGAAGCCCTGATCGGTAAAGTCCGATTTTCTCGCTTAGGGATTAAACTTGCCGAAACGCATAACAAAGGTTATCGCTGGCAGCATGAAGCGGTTATTGCCCATGCCTCCCCCGACAATGTAAACGCTTTTGAACTGACACCGCAGGAAGCGTAGGAGTGGTATCGCGGGCGCGATGTTTACCCGCAAGCCGCGCCAGTGGCGGATGACGTGTTGGTTACTTTCCAGCATCAGCCGATTGGTTTAGCCAAACGGATTGGTTCGCGACTGAAAAACAGCTACCCGCGTGAACTGGTGCGGGACGGGAAACTTTTTACCAGTAACGCATGACAGCGCACAAAAAAAGCGCACTTTTTGACTGGCACATTCGCCGGCCTCAACTAGGCTGAAAAATTGTGCGATCGGACTGGTCGTACTACAATCAGCAGCTAAATGGAGAGCACGAAGATGAAAACCAGTGTGCGCATAGGCGCTTTTGAAATCGACGACGGCGAATTACACGGTGAATCGCCGGGTGATCGAACGTTAACCATTCCTTGTAAATCTGACCCCGATTTATGTATGCAACTGGATGCCTGGGATGCTGAAACCAGTATCCCTGCCCTGCTAAATGGCGAACACTCTGTCCTTTACCGTACCCGTTACGATCAACAATCTGATGCCTGGATTATGCGTCTTGCCTGATCCAAAAAGAACCCGTCGGCATGGCGGGTTATTTGTCCTGGTTATTCCCCCGTTGTAAAATCTCTCCTAAACTTAACGGTACGGCACCACACTTCGGGGATGAAATGTTCGCGCTGGTACTTTTTGTTTGCTACCTGGATGGCGGTTGTGAAGATATTGTTGTGGATGTCTACAACACGGAACAGCAGTGTCTTTATTCTATGAGCGATCAACGGATCCGCCATGGCAGTTGTTTTCCGATTGAGGATTTTATAGATGGTTTCTGGCAACCAGCACAGGAGTATGGTGATTTTTAATTATTGCAGTTGCACAAGAGTCAGTTAGCCCCCAAAGACAGCACCGGTATCAATATAATGCAGGTTGCCAATATCCACGCGATGTCGCAACGGTGTATGACCAAACCAGAAATGATCAGCACCTGTAATTCCCTGCCCTTTTGGGCGTTCACCTAATCGCGAGCGGCTCCACAAGACCTGATGCAAATCAACGTCCTTTTGCCATTCATAAACTGAGGTGTACTGGCAATAGCGGACACTACCATTTGTTCTTTTTTTAAGCAGCCATCTGATGATATTTTTCCCTGAAGGCTGCCGGGGAGATATTCCCCAGACGAGAGTGACGACGCTGACGATTGTAGAAAATCTCAATGTATTCCCGTATTACTGAGATGGCTTCATCCCGGTTATTAAAACGATAGTGGCTCAGGCTCTCATTTTTCAGCGTTCCCCAGAAGCTTTCCATCGGAGCGTTGTCGTAACAGTTACCTTTACGCGACATTGATGTTTTCAGACCAGACTGCTCCTGTATGACCCGGTAATCGTATGCGCAGTACTGTGAACCTCGATCAGAGTAGTGGATTAGCCCGGCAGGTGGGCGCTGGCTCCTGAGCGCCATAAACAGGGCTTTACCTGTCAGCTCTTTTGTCATGCGCTCTCCCATGGCGTAGCCGACAATTTCGCACGTATAAACATCTTTGATGCCAGCGAGGTACAACCATCCCTCCTGTGTGGCAACATACGTCAGGTCCGCCACCCAGACCTGATTTGGTGCTGTAGGAGCGAACGTCTGGTTCAGCAGATTTGGCGCAACTGGCAGATTGTGGTTCGGGTTCGTAGTCGCTCTGAACTTGCGTTTCTGCTTACAGCGTAGCCTCAGCTCCTTACGAAGACGTGCCAGTCGGTCACGACCAACGATGATGCCATTCTCTGCCAGCTCCGTCTGGAGCCGCCGGGTTCCATATGTTTCGCGAGTGCGGATATGTGCCACCTTAATCTCCAGTTTTAGCCGCTCATCACTTTGTTTTCTGTCTGAGGGTTCATGCTGTACCCAGTTGTAATAACCGCTCCTGGATACACCAAATACCTGACACATCGCTTCAATGGGAAATTGTTGTCGCCATTGTTCGATTAACGCGTATTTTTCAGCGACTCCTGTGCAAAATACGCTGTTGCTTTTTTTAATATATCTCGCTCAAGGCGAGCTTCATTTAACGCCTTACGCAGTTGCAGAATTTCAGATTCCAGTTCAGCCACCGTGCGGGAACCAGGAGTACCGAGCCCTTTTCTGGCGGCGGTAACCCATTGTCCTAAAGTGCCTTCAGGAAGGGATAATCGGGAAGCGCCTTCACTGATCGAAAGTTGATTTTCAAGAACCGTTCTGACAGCTTCGGCTTTGAACTATTTAGAGTAACGTTGGGTTTTTCTGCTCATTATTAGCTCCTTCTGATGCCATTCTATTTCAGGAAGGAGTGTCCGTTAAACTCAGGCTACCTCAAACATCATCTGGATAATCGGCATGAGCAATAACATGCTTGCCGGTGCGACTGTGTACTTCAAGAATAAAGGGCAAATGCTGACATTTTTCCAGCGCCGTTTTCGCTTGTTTCTGTTGATTATCTGCCAGCGCAATAAACCAGTCGCCGCCATTCATCAACCACAAAGACATCTGCTGGAATGCCAGCGCATCCATCGCCATCTGTTCATGATTGCCTCTTACCGCACGAACCCAATGTTGTTCCAGTAACTGCAGACAACGTAAACTTTGCGGCCCACGATCGATAACGTCTCCCACTGAGATAAGTAAATCTCGCCACGGATCAAAACGACAATGCCATAATTTGCGGCGCAACTGCTCAAGACAACCGTGTATATCGCCAGAAAGCCAGATATGTCGCCATTGATGACCCGCAATTCTCTGATAAACGGGCGCAGGCTGTTTCATCAATATTTTCCTCCCGCGCTAAAGATCACATAATCTTAACAAGAATGTTAAAAAACGCTGGACTCAGACAGTAGAGTGTGTGTTATGGTTGACTATAAAGTCAGCGAAGGAAATGCTTCTGGCTTTTAACAGATAAAAAGAGACCGAACATGATTCCTGTTTTCGTCAACAAACAATAAAACCCTTTAAAATTAATGCGTTGAATAAATTTACGTTCATCTTTTAATCCCTGACACGTACCATTGCATATTAATACATTCAACCGGTAATGACTCCAACTTACTGATAGTGTTTTATGTTCAGATAATGCCCGATGACCTTGTCATGCAGCTCCACCGATTTTGAGAACGACAGTGACTTCCGTCCCAGCCTTGCCAGATGTTGTCTCAGATTCAGATTATGTCGCTCAATGCGCTGAGTGTAACGCTTGCTGATAACGTGCAGCTTTCCCTTCAGGCGTGATTCATACAGCGGCCAGCCATCCGTCATCCATACCACGACCTCAAAGGCCGACAGCAGGCTCAGAAGACGCTCCAGTGTGGCCAGAGTGCGTTCACCGAAGACGTGCGCCACAACCGTCCTCCGTATCCTGTCATACGCGTAAAACAGCCAGCGCTGACGTGATTTAGCACCGACGTAGCCCCAATGTTCGTCCATTTCAGCGCAGACAATCACATCACTGCCCGGTTGTATGCGCGAGGTTACCGACTGCGGCCTGAGTTTTTTAAGTGACGTAAAACCGTGTTGAGGCCAACGCCCATAATGCGTGCACTGGCACGACATCCGACGCCATTCATGGCCATATCAATGATTTTCTGGTGCGTACCGGGCTGAGAGGCGGTGTAAGTGAACTGTAGTTGCCATGTTTTACGGCAATGAGAGCAGAGATAGCGCTGATGTCCGGCAGTGCCTTTGCCGTTACGCACCACGCCTTCAGTAGCGGAGCAGGAAGGACATCTGATGGAAATGGAAGCCACGCAAGCACCTTAAAATCACCATCATACACTAAATCAGTAAGTTGGCAGCATTACCCATTCAACCAGTTACCATTTTTTTCGAGTTTTTTAGAGAAATTTTCGGGAATATTTCAGGTCAATCCATGCAGACGCAAGCAATTCCTGTATTGAATAATTCCGTAGCAATTATGTAAAATCATCTCCGGCTGATTTTCATTCAAACTCGCGCTATCGAACATCCATCAGCCAGCCGTGGCACGTTCTTGCATACGACGTGCTACGGTTTCCTTTACGATTTGGGGTTGCGACTTTACCTCTATTGATAATGCATTCCGGCAGAACGTTCAAATATGAAGTACGATGTTTAACTAACCGAAAAACAAGAACAATACGGTGCAAGCAAGCTATTCACAGTTAACTGAAACAGTATCGTTTTTTTACAGCCAATTTTGTTTGTCCTTTTATAATAAAAAAGTGCTGAAGTTCATTTCATGGAATGAACTTCATAAAAACTCCTACTTATTTCTTTTAACAAAGCCATTTGTCCATCGGCTTTAACTGAATGTCCATCATGTTACCGATAAATAATAACTTTTCATTGTCCCAAAATTCTTTTTATAACACTATTTCCGGTACATATGCTGATTACTTTTCAGCATGGGATAAATGGGAAAAACAAGCGCTCCCCGGTGAAAATCGGAATGAAGCGGTCTCCCTACTTAAAGAATGTCTCATCAATCAGTTCAGTGAGCTTCAACTGAATCGTTTAAATCTGTCCTCGCTACCTGACAACTTACCACCTCAAATCACTGTTCTGGAAATTACTCAGAATGCCCTAATATCATTACCAGAATTGCCAGCATCGCTGGAATACCTTGACGCCTGTGACAATCGCCTGTCAACACTTCCTGAATTACCCGCATCTCTGAAACATCTTGATGTAGATAACAACCAACTAACCATGCTTCCTGAATTGCCTGCATTGCTGGAATATATTAATGCAGATAACAATCAGCTAACCATGCTTCCTGAATTACCTACATCGCTGGAAGTGCTCTCAGTAAGAAATAACCAGCTGACATTTCTCCCTGAGTTACCTGAATCACTGGAAGCGCTCGATGTAAGTACTAATCTTCTGGAAAGCCTACCAGCCGTACCTGTAAGAAATCATCACTCAGAGGAAACCGAGATATTTTTCCGGTGCCGCGAGAATCGCATCACACACATTCCGGAAAATATACTTAGCCTTGATCCGACCTGCACTATCATCCTCGAAGACAATCCTCTGTCCTCACGGATCAGGGAGTCTCTGTCGCAACAAACCGCCCAACCGGACTACCACGGCCCACGGATTTACTTCTCCATGAGTGACGGACAACAGAATACACTCCATCGCCCCCTGGCTGATGCCGTGACAGCATGGTTCCCGGAAAACAAACAATCTGATGTATCACAGATATGGCATGCTTTTGAACATGAAGAGCACGCCAACACCTTTTCCGCGTTCCTTGACCGCCTTTCCGATACCGTCTCTGCACGCAATACCTCCGGATTCCGTGAACAGGTCGCTGCATGGCTGGAAAAACTCAGTACCTCTGCAGAGCTTCGACAGCAGTCTTTCGCTGTTGCTGCTGATGCCACTGAAAGCTGTGAGGACCGTGTCGCGCTCACATGGAACAATCTCCGGAAAACCCTCCTGGTCCATCAGGCATCAGAAGGCCTTTTCGATAATGATACCGGCGCTCTGCTCTCCCTGGGCAGGGAAATGTTCCGCCTCGAAATTCTGGAGGATATTGCCCGGGATAAAGTCAGAACTCTCCATTTTGTGGATGAGATAGAAGTCTACCTGGCCTTCCAGACCATGCTCGCAGAGAAACTTCAGCTCTCCACTGCCGTGAAGGAAATGCGTTTCTATGGCGTGTCGGGAGTGACAGCAAATGACCTCCGCACTGCCGAAGCCATGGTCAGAAGCCGTGAAGAGAATGAATTTACGGACTGGTTCTCCCTCTGGGGACCATGGCATGCTGTACTGAAGCGTACGGAAGCTGACCGCTGGGCGCAGGCAGAAGAGCAGAAATATGAGATGCTGGAGAATGAGTACTCTCAGAGGGTGGCTGACCGGCTGAAAGCATCAGGTCTGAGCGGTGATGCGGATGCGGAGAGGGAAGCCGGTGCACAGGTGATGCGTGAGACTGAACAGCAGATTTACCGTCAAGTGACTGACGAGGTACTGGCCCTGCGATTGTCTGAAAACGGCTCACAACTGCACCATTCATAATCACATCGCATAAACCACAGACCGGACTGACTCCGGAAAAACAGAGGCCCGCCCCCGGGCCTCCCCGGATTCATCCGTTTCCCTGTTCAGCCTGACAGCACGCCCCGGCGGCCGGATGACAGACTCCGCTTCGGTAAGCAAAGCGGTCTTCTGTGATTCCGCCAGTTGCGGCTTATTCATTACTCAACGTCAAACGCCCGAATTGAAGCCAAATCATCCAGACCGCTCAGCTCCTCTTTCATTTCACGCTGACGGCGATAAATCTCATCGTTGCGATCGACCTGCGCCTGCACCATTGCTGCCGCCAGTTCTTCCAGTTCCGGCATCGACAGTTTCACCTGCTGATTATCGGCATCGCTCCACGCCATATGTGTTTGTGCTGTGACAGATTTTGCCAGCATGACTACCGGGGACAGGCGGCCCAGTGAATCGGGACCAGCATTCCAGATACGACCGTTCCATTCAAACGTGAGCGGTTTCGCCTCCTGTTCTGCGCGCCATGCTTCAATTTCCTGACGTCTGGCCTCTCTGGCCGCTTCCAGCATTTCTGGTGTCACAGTGAATGGGGCTATCTCACCCCATTTGCCGCTTTGCAGTTCCTGCCAGATTTGCTGACCCGTCGGAGCGACATCATCAGCGGTGGCTGTGTAGGGGACTGCCTGGTCCCTGTCGTCAAAAAAAACGTCACAGTCTACTGCGCCACTTTCGGTATAACGGGGATTAATGATTTTTTTAATTTCCACGGTGCATTCCTCACGATGTGCGAATAAAAAGCCCGGGCATTGCGCCAGAGACATGAGCATCCGGCACCCCGGACAGGGCGCAATATGACCCCGGTAATGAATGCTCTGAACATCCCGTAATGAAAAATTGTGGGGATGCTATATACGTTCCGGTGGGAGTACTGGGCACTGAAATCCCTGATATCGTGTTCTCTGGCGATCCGGGCAACAACAGCCCCAGGCTGTAACGCCTGCTTAGCCAGACGGACCTTAAATTCACGGCTATAGCTGGTTCGCCGTTCTTTTCGCCATGAGCCTTCTCTGATTTGAGGCTCTGTTAATTCCTTCTTTCTGTTGGCATAAAGGATGGCGTCAAGTTGAGCGAATGAAACTGAATCGGGCAATGGCCATGCGATACCGGATGCAAGAAATCGCTGAAAAAGCGTATGTATTGTGGAATGACTGAGACCCAGACGCTGAGCGATGGCCCGGATGGTCAGTTTATCTTCAAATCTTAAACGCAGGGCATCAGGCAAATAAGAACGGAAGCAGGGAATATCTTTTGTTGTCTGGGAATTCATCGTTCGTGTCCATCAATATAGATGGGCGCGATTGTTGCCAGACAGGACAATTTTCACAAGACGTCGCTGATGGGGCGCTTACTGTTGTTCTGAGGTGAGCATATCACCTCTGTTCAGGTGGCCAAATTCAGTGTGCCACTTCAAATTAAGCATTGCCAGAATGATTACATACCAGCGTTAATGGCTAACCAACGAAGCCAAGGTTGGTAATTAAGGAGTTCTCCACGGGTGAGGTGGAGTGCGTGCGCCGGACACGGGTGAGTATCCGGCATGTTCTTTAAAAATCTGAATACCGTGACTCAAAAATCATTATTGAAATTGTAGTCCATGAGATACTCATTTTTACAGGAGGGGCATTGAGTTTTCGTATATTTATCGCCTTCCTCGATAGGGAAAGGTTGCAATATAGATATTGCTCTCTTCGCAAAACATTCTGGACAAAAATACATGGTAATCTTGCCAGAGCTAGTATTGCACTGTCTGGCATACACAATCGTTCCAGTAATCAATTAGCGAGGTTCGCAGTCTTCACTTTGGAACTTAAACTTTTCTATCTCCGTGAGTTTTGCTTTGAGCGCAGCCTCATTGCTTTTAGAGATTGTCAGCTCATCAATGAGATGACAAATATTCAAGCTGAATGCTTGACAACTTAGAGTTTATTTCAGACACAGCGCGATCAACCTCAGCCTGAGTTTTTGCTTCATTGAATAATTTTAACATTGATGCAGTCTCTTTGAGAGCTGACATCGCTAATACATCACTTGCTCACTCTTCTTATTGTTGGGGTATTCAGATTATACAAATTTCTTGTTGTTGGGGAATAACAGGAACCACCTCGCCTGACGTAGTTAAAAGCAGGCACACAACGCGAAATGACGCGGCGGTAAGTATGGCGGAGTTATTCCTTCCCCGTTGAGGACACCGGGTTGTCAGGTTGACCATACGCTTAAGTGACAACCACGCCACAACACTCCATGTTGATTGGTACCTTTGGCGGCATCAGTTTCATTGCTGGCTGATGTCCGCCCTTTTTAAAGTGAATTTTGTGATGCGGTGAATGCGGCTGAGCGCACGCGGAACAGTTAAAAAGCGATTAGTTCCCACGTATCGGGTGGTTATGGGTTTCCCTGTATCCGGCGTTAATTGTTAACTGGTTAACGTCACCTGGAGGCACCAGGCACCGCATCAACAAAGTTCACTTCGGTGATGAAAGGTAAGAGAAAATGTTGAATGTAGCTATTGAAAACCAGAACGGGTGGAATTATAGTGCATCTGCACCTCATAAAACGGGGGCCGGGCGTGGAAACCCGAACGTTACTCGAGCGCATAGCCGCGCTGAAGCGGTTTTTTTATGCGTAATGCACAGCTCCATTCAAATTATGGTGGGATGTGCAGGGCAGTCGCAAGACTGGCCGGGTTCTCGAGTGACCGGTATTTCCACCCCTGTACGTCTCACCACCCTTATGGTCGTGGAAAACCTCGGTGGTGAGTTAATTAACTTATCACTCGAGGATGCCATCATGGCTACTATCCCTGCCCTTTCTCACCCTGACGTAACCATCGAAAACGGTCGCGCTGTCACTACGTCTGTTGCGGTTGCAGAGTTCTTCCACAAACGACACGACAATGTGTTACGTGCCATCGCAAATACTGAATGCTCACCTGAATTTAACGCCCTCAATTTTGAGGACGTCACCTACACCGACACCAAAGGCGAAAAACGCCCAATGTACCAAATCACCAAAAACGGCTTCGTTTTCCTGGTGATGGGCTTCACTGGGAAAAAAGCCGCTGCATTCAAAGAGGCCTACATCGCTGATGTTCGACCGCATGGAGGCAGAACTGCACCAGAATAATACCCCGTCCGCTGACAAGATGATTCCGGGTAACGGTCGCACTCTGGTTGTGCACTTCGACGAACACGGCAATATCAGATTCACCGAAACTGTTCCTGACGGTGCACTGGTCTGTACCCTGGATACTTTCCAGTTTTATCTGGAAAAACAGGGGTGGGCTCTTGTAAACCGGAGCGCAATTAAAAATATGACCGTAGAGCAGCTGCTAGACTGGCCCCCTGAATCTCCAGACAACCAGTATCACTTATTTAAGTGATAGTCTTAATACCAGTTTTTAGACTTGTCATTGGAGAACAGATTATTGATGTCTTAGGGCCGGAGAAACGCAGACGGCGTACCACACAGGAAAAGATCGCAATTGTTCAGCAGAGCTTTGAACCGGGGATGACGGTCTCCCTCGTTGCCCGGCAACATGGTGTAGCAGCCAGCCAGTTATTTCTCTGGCGTAAGCAATACCAGGAAGGAAGTCTTACTGCTGTGGCCGCCGGAGAACAGGTTGTTCCTGCCTCTGAACTTGCTGCCGCCATGAAGCAGATTAAAGAACTCCAGCGCCTGCTCGGCAAGAAAACGATGGAAAATGAACTCCTCAAAGAAGCCGTTGAATATGGACGGGCAAAAAAGTGGATAGCGCACGCGCCCTTATTGCCCGGGGATGGGGAGTAAGCTTAGTCAGCCGTTGTCTCCGGGTGTCGCGTGCGCAGTTGCACGTCATTCTCAGACGAACCGATGACTGGATGGATGGCCGCCGCAGTCGTCACACTGATGATACGGATGTGCTTCTCCGTATACACCATGTTATCGGAGAGCTGCCCACGTATGGTTATCGTCGGGTATGGGCGCTGCTTCGCAGACAGGCAGAACTTGATGGTATGCCTGCGATCAATGCCAAACGTGTTTACCGGCTCATGCGCCAGAATGCGCTGTTGCTTGAGCGAAAACCTGCTGTACCGCCATCGAAACGGGCACATACAGGCAGAGTGGCCGTGAAAGAAAGCAATCAGCGATGGTGCTCTGACGGGTTCGAGTTCTGCTGTGATAACGGAGAGAGACTGCGTGTCACGTTCGCGCTGGACTGCTGTGATCGTGAGGCACTGCACTGGGCGGTGACTACCGGCGGCTTCAACAGTGAAACAGTACAGGACGTCATGCTGGGAGCGGTGGAACGCCGCTTCGGCAACGATCTTCCGTCGTCTCCAGTGGAGTGGCTGACGGATAATGGTTCATGCTACCGGGCTAATGAAACACGCCAGTTCGCCCGGATGTTGGGACTTGAACCGAAGAACACGGCGGTGCGGAGTCCGGAGAGTAACGGAATAGCAGAGAGCTTCGTGAAAACGATAAAGCGTGACTACATCAGTATCATGCCCAAACCAGACGGGTTAACGGCAGCAAAGAACCTTGCAGAGGCGTTCGAGCATTATAACGAATGGCATCCGCATAGTGCGCTGGGTTATCGCTCGCCACGGGAATATCTGCGGCAGCGGGCTTGTAATGGGTTAAGTGATAACAGATGTCTGGAAATATAGGGGCAAATCCAGCTGCTAAGTATTAAATAACTTTCCTGAGATTTCCTTTGTAAGACTGTTTATTAAGGAGGCTTCCATGATTGCTCATCACTTCGGAACTGATGAAATACCACGTCAGTGTGTGACTCCTGGCGATTATGTTCTTCATGAAGGTCGGACATATATCGCCTCGGCAAACAATATTAAAAAGCGAAAACTTTATATTCGTAGCCTGACTACAAAAACATGCATTTCTGACTGCATGATTAAAGTCTTCCTCGGTCGTGATGGTTTACCTGTAAAGGCGGAGTCATGGTAATGACTAAGAAAATAAAATGTGCTTATCACCTTTGCAATAAAGAAATTGAAGAAAGCAAAATCATTACAAGACCACTTCATTTCATGCGTGGAGTTATACCAACGACGGAAATGAAAAAATATTGTAGTGAAATCTGTGCCGAAAAAGACCAGATGGCACACGAACTTTAATTAACTGACTATCCGAAACTGAATTTATGCCAGCAATGGCAGGGATTCGCTCAACCTTAATTAAGGAGAAAAACATGATTACCAGTTATGAAGCCACTGTTGTAACTACTGATGACATTGTTCACGAGGTTAATCTGGAAGGAAAGCGTATTGGCTACGTGATTAAGACAGAAAATAAAGAAACCCCATTCACTGTGGTTGATATCGACGGTCCATCAGGCAACGTTAAAACACTTAACGATGGTGTAAAAAAAATGTGTCTGGTGCACATAGGAAAGAATCTGCCCGCAGAAAAAAAAGCCGAATTTCTGGCAACTCTGATTGCAATGAAATTAAAAGGTGAAATCTGAAAAAAAGAAAGCCTGCACACTGTGCAGGCCTGAATGAAGAACCTGGGACATTTATTCATCACTCGCAGTAATTTTAATCTGAGTTGAGGTTAAAAAACAATGAACACCGATAAACAAGTTTACCCACTGTATTACGAAGCAAAAAATGACAAAGTAAGAAAACGTCTCGGTATTAAAGGCGGTTTTTACTGGGCTGAAGCGAAAAAATTATCCATTGCCATCTCCCGTGGTGCTGTTGCGATTGACGATGCAGGCTACGATGAAGATGACTTTAAAAAACCTGTTCGCGTCAATTTGCCCGTTGTTGATGACCTCCCGCCAGAAGGCGTATTTGATACGGAATTCTGCAACCGTTACGAAAAAGGCGGGGAAGATGGCATCACAATGGTATTTATCGCATCTTCTCCCTCTGTTCAGGACAAACCGGCCAGCACTGACAATACCAACGTCAACGGCGAAGACATGACAGAAATTGAGGAGAACATGCTCCTGCCAGTTTCCGGTCAGGAACTGCCCATTCGCTGGCTTGCGCAACACGGCAGCGAAAAACCAGTAACGCACGTTTCACGCGACGAACTCCAGGCATTACACATTGCTCGGGATGAAGAACTACCAGCTGTTACTGCCCTGGCTGTTTCCCACAAAACCAGCCTGCTCGATCCGCTGGAAATTCGCGATCTCCACAAACTGGTGCGTGATACTGACAGAGTTTTCCCTAATCCAGGCAATTCAAGCCTGGGGCTGATGACTGCTTTTTTCGAAGCATACATGGACGCAGACTACACCGATCGCGGTCTGCTGACAAAAGAGTGGATGAAAGGAAATCGTGTTTCACGCATCACGCGCACGGCTTCCGGCGCTAATGCTGGCGGCGGGAACCTCACCGATCGCGGCGAAGGTTTCGTTCACGATCTGACGTCACTGGCGCGCGACGTAGCCACTGGCGTACTGGCTCGTTCAATGGACGTGGACATTTATAACCTTCATCCGGCACACGCTAAACGTGTCGAGGAAATTATCGCTGAAAATAAACCGCCCTTTTCTGTTTTCCGCGACAAATTCATCACCATGCCTGGCGGGATGGATTATTCCCGCGCCATCGTGGTTGCGTCAGTGAAAGAAGCACCGATTGGTATCGAGGTCATCCCCGCTCACGTCACTGAATATCTGAACAAGGTACTGACTGAAACCGATCATGCCAACCCTGATCCGGAAATCGTGGATATTGCCTGCGGTCGCTCCTCTGCCCCGATGCCGCAACGTGTAACAGAAGAAGGAAAACAGGATGATGAAGAAAAAACGCAGCCATCTGGCGCAATGGCAGATGAACAGGCAACGGCTGAAACAATGGAACCGGATGCAACTGAACATCATCAGAACACGCAGCCGCTGGATGCTCAGTCACAGGTAAATTCTGTTGATGAGAAATATCAGGAACTACGGGCAGAACTCCATGAAGCCCGGAAAAACATTCCGCCCAAAAATCCTGTCGATGCAGACAAATTACTGGCTGCCTTGAGGTAGCCTGTGAGGTGTACTGGCAATAGCGGACACTACCATTTGTTCTTTTTTTAAGCAGCCATCTGATGATATTTTTCCCTGAAGGCTGCCGGGGAGATATTCCCCAGACGAGAGTGACGACGCTGACGATTGTAGAAAATCTCAATGTATTCCCGTATTACTGAGATGGCTTCATCCCGGTTATTAAAACGATAGTGGCTCAGGCTCTCATTTTTCAGCGTTCCCCAGAAGCTTTCCATCGGAGCGTTGTCGTAACAGTTACCTTTACGCGACATTGATGTTTTCAGACCAAACTGCTCCTGTATGACCCGGTAATCGTATGCGCAGTACTGTGAACCTCGATCAGAGTGGTGGATTAGCCCGGCAGGTGGGCGCTGGCTCCTGAGCGCCATAAACAGGGCTTTACCTGTCAGCTCTTTTGTCATGCGCTCTCCCATGGCGTAGCCGTCAATTTCACACGTATAAACATCTTGGATGCCAGCGAGGTACAACCATCCCTCATGTGTGTCAACATACGTCAGGTCCGCCACCCAGACCTGATTTGGTGATGTACGAGCCAACGTGTGGTTCACCAGATTTGGCGCAACTGGCAGATTGTGGTTCGCGTTCGTAGTTGCTCTGAACTAGTGCTTTTACGTGCAGCGTAGCGTCAGCTCCAGCGGAAGACGTGCCAGTCGGTCGCGACCAACGATGATGCCATTCTCTGCCAGTTCCGTGAGGAACTGCCGGGTTACATATGTTTCGCGAGTCAGAATATGTGACACTTTAATCTCCAGTTTTAACCGATCATCACTTTGTTTTCGGTCTGAGAGTTCATTCTGTACCCAGTTGTAAGATCAGCTTCTGAATACACCAAATACCTGACACATCGTTTCAATGGGAAATTGTTGTCGCCATTGTTCGATTAACGCGTATTTTTCAGCGACTCCTGTGCAAAATACGCTGTTGCTTTTTTTAATATATCGCGCTCAAGGCGAGCTTCATTTAACGCCTTACGCAGTTGCAGAATTTCAGATTCCAGTTCAGCCACCGTGCGGGAACCAGGAGTACCGAGCCCTTTTCTGGCGGCGGTAACCCATTGTCCTAAAGTGCCTTCAGGAAGAGATAATCGGGAAGCGCCTTCACTGATCGAAAGTTGATTTTCAAGAACCGTTCTGACAGCTTCGGCTTTGAACTATTTAGAGTAACGTTGGGTTTTTCTGCTCATTATTAGCTCCTTCTGATGCCATTCTATTTCAGGAAGGAGTGTCCGTTAAACTCAGGCTACCTCAGAGCGCTTATCCGATTTTTGATCGTATTGAAGAAATGGCATGGGCTCGTCACTACCAGCAGATCGTTCGTGAAGAAAAAGAAACGGAACTGGCGGACGACCTGGAAAAAGGTCTGCCTCAGCACCTGTTTGAATCGCTCTGCATCGACCATTTGCAACGCCACGGTGCCAATAAACAGGCAATCAGCCACGCATTTGATGATGATGTTGAGTTTCAGGAGCGCATGGCAGAACACATCCGGTACATGGCTGAAACCATTGCCCACCACCAGGTTGATATTGATTTGGAGGACTAAAATCTATGGCGCTTTTTCAACGAGCAATAAACACACAGGCCTATCTAAAAGCAGGAATTATGGGGTTTGCTGGCGACGGCAAAACCTACACAGCAAGCGAACTGGCTATTGGTCTGGTAATGCTTATGCGGCAACGGGGAATTGAAGCTGGTAACCGCCCGGTAATGTTTCTGGACACAGAAACAGGCTCTGACTGGGTTAAACCCCGCTTTGATGCGGAAAATATCGAATTATTTACGGCAAAAACCCGCTCGTTTGTTGATCTGCTTGAAGCCATTAATGAAGCGGAAAGCAGCGGTTCCGTAATGATCATCGACTCCATCAGTCACTTCTGGACCGGATTATGCGACGAGTATGCCAGACGCCGAAACCGTAAACGAGGACTGGAATTTTCAGACTGGGCGTGGCTCAAACAGGAGTGGCGACGCTTTACCGATCGATTTGTTAACAGTCAGGCGCACATTATTATGTGCGGGCGTGCAGGATATGAGTATGACTTTTTCGAAGGTGATGATGGCAAACGCCAGTTGGCAAAAACCGGTATAAAAATGAAAGCAGAAACAGAAACCGGTTATGAACCCTCCATCCGGATCCAGATGGAGAAGCAAATGAACATAGAAACCGGTCAGGTGTGGCGCACCGCCAGAATACTAAAAGATCGCTCCACCCGTATTGATGGACAGGTATTTTCAAACCCAACATTTAAAAACTTTCTTCCTCATATCGAGTCTCTTAACCTGGGAGGTGAACACCCCGGCATCGATACCTCACGGGATAACAGTGAATTATTTGCCAACGACGGTACACCGACATGGCTAAAAGAAAAGCGTGCAAAAGAAATCGCACTTGATGAAATTATCGAGTTGCTCAACAAGCACCATGGGGGCACCAGTAACGACGCCAAACGCGCAAAAGCTGATTTGCTGGAAAAAACATTCACCTCCCGCTCATGGGAAAGAATCAAAGGTATGGACTGGCCGACAATCAAAGCTGGTCGTAATGCACTATGGATTGAACTGGAAGGCGTTGAATATGCATTCCCGGATCCACAAACACAAAACGAAACGCAACAAGCAGGATACGATGAGAATATTCCGGTGTAAAACCAAGTGCATTTTGGGAATGAACCGCCCCGGGAATCCTGGAGACTAAACTTCCTGAGAAAGAGGTAAACAGGATGACTAAAAATACTCGTTTTTCCCCCGAAGTCCGTCAACGGGCAGTCCGTATGGTTCTGGAAAGTCAGGGCGAATATGACTCACAATGGGCGACAATTTGTTCCATTGCCCCAAAGATTGGCTGTACGCCGGAGACTCTGCGTGTCTGGGTTCGCCAGCATGAGCGGGATACCGGGGGCGGTGATGGAGGGCTCACCACCGCTGAACGTCAGCGTCTGAAAGAGCTGGAGCGTGAAAATCGTGAACTGCGCCGCAGTAACGATATCCTTCGCCAGGCTTCCGCTTATTTTGCGAAGGCGGAGTTCGACCGCCTCTGGAAAAAATGATGCCACTGCTGGATAAGCTGCGTGAGCAGTACGGGGTCGGACCGCTATGCAGCGAACTGCATATTGCCCCGTCAACGTATTACCACTGTCAGCAACAGCGACATCATCCGGATAAACACAGTGCCCGTATTACCACTGTCAGCAACAGCGACATCATCCGGATAAACGCAGTGCCCGTGCGCAGCGCGATGACTGGCAGAAGAAAGAGATACAGCGCGTATACGATGAAAATCACAAGGTATACGGTGTAAAGTCTGGCGTCAGTTGTTACGGGAAGGTATCAGAGTGGCCAGATGCACTGTGGCACGTCTCATGGCGGTTATGGGACTTGCCGGTGTTCTCCGGGGTAAAAAGGTCCGTACGACCATCAGCCGGAAAGCCGTTGCCGCAGGCGACCGCGTAAACCGTCAGTTCGTGGCAGAACGACCTGAACAGCTGTGGGTGGCTGATTTTACTTACGTCAGCACATGGCGGGGCTTCGTCTATGTGGCGTTCATCATTGATGTGTTTGCCGGATACATCGTGGGGTGGCGGGTCTCATCGTCCATGGAAACGACATTCGTGCTGGATGCACTGGAGCAGGCGTTATGGGCCCGTCGACCGTCCGGCACGGTCCATCACAGTGATAAAGGTTCTCAGTATGTATCGCTGGCCTACACACAGCGGCTTAAGGAAGCCGGATTACTGGCATCAACAGGAAGTACAGGCGACTCGTATGACAACGCGATGGCGGAGAGCATCAATGGTCTTTACAAAGCGGAGGTAATACACCGTAAGAGCTGGAAAAACCGTGCAGAAGTGGAACTGGCCACACTCACGTGGGTGGACTGGTATAACAATCGACGATTGCTGGAAAGGCTGGGCCACATCCCTCCGGCAGAAGCAGAAAAAGCTTATTATGCTTCCATCGGAAACGATGATCTGGCAGCCTGAGTTCACAGATAAAACACTCTCCAGGAAACCCGGGGCGGTTCAGCCTGATGCTTCGCACTGGTCTGGGTGCCAGACAAATTGAAGCATACCGCCAGAACTGTTGGGTGGAAGGCTTCCACTTCAAACGAGTATCTCCTTTAGGGAAGCCAGACAGTAAGCGAGGGATTATCTGGTACAACTATCCGAAGATAAATCAGTTTATCAAAGACTCATGATATGTCTAAATTACCAACAGGTGTCGAGATTCGAGGTAAATACATTCGCATCTGGTTCATGTTTCGAGGAAAACGATGTCGGGAAACATTGAAAGGCTGGGAGATTACTAACAGTAACATTAAAAAGGCCGGGAATTTAAGAGCGTTGATAGTTCATCAAATCAGTTCCGGTGGGTAATGACTCCAACTTACTGATAGTGTTTTATGTTCAGATAATGCCCGATGACCTTGTCATGCAGCTCCACCGATTTTGAGAACGACAGTGACTTCCGTACCAGCCTTGCCAGATGTTGTCTCAGATTCAGATTATGTCGCTCAATGCGCTGAGTGTAACGCTTGCTGATAACGTGCAGCTTTCCCTTCAGGCGTGATTCATACAGCGGACAGCCATCCGTCATCCATACCACGACCTCAAAGGCCGACAGCAGGCTCAGAAGACGCTCCAGTGTGGCCAGAGTGCGTTCACCGAAGACGTGCGCCACAACCGTCCTCCGTATCCTGTCATACGCGTAAAACAGCCAGCGCTGACGTGATTTAGCACCGACGTAGCCCCAATGTTCGTCCATTTCAGCGCAGACAATCACATCACTGCCCGGTTGTATGCGCGAGGTTACCGACTGCGGCCTGAGTTTTTTAAGTGACGTAAAACCGTGTTGAGGCCAACGCCCATAATGCGTGCACTGGCGCGACATCCGACGCCATTCATGGCCATATCAATGATTTTCTGGTGCGTACCGGGCTGAGAGGCGGTGTAAGTGAACTGTAGTTGCCATGTTTTACGGCAATGAGAGCAGAGATAGCGCTGATGTCCGGCAGTGCTTTTGCCGTTACGCACCACGCCTTCAGTAGCGGAGCAGGAAGGACATCTGATGGAAATGGAAGCCACGCAAGCACCTTAAAATCACCATCATACACTAAATCAGTAAGTTGGCAGCATTACCTGACCCGTTATCTAAAACAGAATTCAATGCATTAATGGAAAGTGAAAAAGGACAGAGCCAAAACTTGTGGAAATTTGCCGTTTACTCCGGGCTTCGTCACGGGGAACTGGCAGCTCTGGCGTGGGAGGATGTGGATTTCGAGAAGGGAATTGTGAATGTCAGAAGAAACCTGACGATACTTGATATGTTCGGTCCCCCAAAAACAAATGCCGGGATCCGGACGGTAGCATTACTGCAGCCGGCTCTTGAAGCACTGAAGGAGCAATACAAACTGACCGGGCATCATCGCAAAAGCGAAATCACTTTTTATCATCGGGAGTACGGCAGAACTGAAAAACAAAAACTGCATTTTGTTTTCATGCCCAGGGTGTGTAACGAAAAACAGAAACCTTATTACTCGGTAAGCAGTTTGGGTACAAGATGGAATGCAGCAGTAAAACGTGCTGGTATTCGCCGCCGTAATCCGTACCATACGCGACATACTTTTGCCTGCTGGCTGTTGACGGCAGGAGCGAACCCGGCATTTATAGCCAGCCAGATGGGGCATGAAACTGCGCAAATGGTGTATGAAATTTACGGTATGTGGATTGATGACATGAACGACGAACAGATAGCCATGTTGAATGCGCGGTTATCGTAGTTGCAAAGTTTGCCCCCAATTTGCCCCATTTAGTACCAGAGAACTGAAATAATGCAAGAAAATCAACAAATTACAAAGAAAGAACAATACAACCTGAACAAGTAAGGGCAAAAATCACAACTATCTGACTCATAAGTATTTTATTTATTTTTCAATATGTTAAACATTATCAGCGACAACAATAAGCTACGATAACCCACTCTTTTTTGCCCCATTTTTGCCATCAACAATTTTCCTCATAAAGTCATTTCAAAGCCTAATAGCTGCTCTACTTTTTTCCTCAATATCATGTCGCCAGCAGGAAACAACCTAATCCCTGTTTTAGGCCTCAAAGCTGTTAATGATAATTATTTTCATTTTGTATAGGTTATGCTATAAAACATAGCCGTTGCTATGTTTGTTCTAATTTTGCTCACTATAGGTACTAAATTATGCACTCAATAAAAAAAGTAACCATGCTCTTGGGGTGCCTCGCCCTCACCTGCTCGATCGCATTTCAGGCAAGTGCAACTGAAAAATTCAAGGTCATTACAACATTTACCATCATCGCGGATATGGCCAAAAACGTGGCTGGAGATGCTGCAGAAGTCTCATCCATAACCAAGCCTGGTGCAGAAATTCATGAGTATCAGCCTACCCCTGGCGATATTAAACGTGCGCAGGGGGCACAACTGATTCTCGCCAATGGTATGAATCTGGAATTGTGGTTCCAACGCTTTTACCAGCATCTCAATGGGGTTCCAGAAGTAATTGTCTCTTCGGGTGTGACGCCAGTAGGGATCACCGAAGGACCCTATGAGGGCAAACCTAATCCCCATGCATGGATGTCGCCAGATAATGCTCTGATTTACGTCGATAATATTCGTGATGCGTTGATAAAATACGATCCGGCAAATGCACAAACCTACCAACGTAATGCCGATACTTATAAAGCCAAGATTACCCAAACCCTTGCCCCCCTGCGTAAGCAGATTACGGAACTCCCTGAGAATCAGCGATGGATGGTCACCAGTGAAGGGGCTTTTTCTTATCTCGCACGCGATTTGGGGCTAAAAGAGCTTTATCTGTGGCCGATTAATGCCGATCAACAAGGAACACCGCAGCAGGTACGTAAGGTTGTTGATATAGTTAAGAAAAATCATATCCCGGCAGTCTTTAGCGAGAGTACGATTTCCGATAAACCAGCGCGTCAGGTTGCGCGTGAAACCGGCGCACACTACGGCGGTGTGCTCTATGTCGATTCCCTGAGCACAGAAAACGGCCCGGTACCTACGTATATCGACCTTCTTAAGGTTACTACCAGTACGCTGGTACAGGGAATTAAAGCCGGGAAAAGGGAGAAATAATGATGCAATCTGCAGGCATTGTCGTTAATGATGTTACTGTCACCTGGCGTAACGGGCACACAGCACTGCGCGATGCATCCTTCACAGTACCAAGTGGATCTATTGCCGCTCTGGTTGGGGTAAACGGTTCCGGAAAATCGACGTTGTTTAAAGCGATTATGGGATTTGTGCGTCTGACCAGCGGAAAGATATCTGTTCTGGGTATTCCCACGCGACAGGCGCTACAGAAAAACCTGGTTGCCTACGTCCCTCAGTCAGAAGAGGTTGACTGGTCATTTCCTGTACTGGTGGAAGATGTGGTGATGATGGGCCGCTATGGGCATATGGGTATGTTGCGTATAGCCAAAAAGAGGGATCGTCAGATTGTCACCGATGCGCTGGAACGTGTCGATATGGTGGATTTTCGCCATCGTCAAATCGGCGAGCTTTCCGGTGGACAAAAGAAACGCGTCTTTCTGGCGAGAGCAATTGCACAGCAGGGTGATGTGATCCTGCTGGATGAACCTTTTACCGGCGTTGATGTGAAAACCGAAGCGAAAATCATCAGCCTGTTGAGGGAGTTACGCGCGGAAGGCAAAACGATGCTTGTCTCAACGCACAATCTCGGCTCAGTCACGACATTTTGCGATTATACGGTCATGGTCAAAGGCACCGTCCTGGCAAGCGGGCCGACAGACACCACTTTTACAGCCGAGAACCTGGAGCTGGCTTTTAGCGGCGTACTGCGCCATGTCACACTTAACGGCTCGGAAGAAAGCATTATTACTGACGATGAACGCCCTTTTGTGGCACATCGACCGTCAGCGGTGCAGAGGGAAGCAAGATGAACGTGCTACTGGAACCCTTCAGCTATGAATATATGCTCAATGCGATGTGGGTCTCGGCAATGGTCGGCGGTCTCTGCGCTTTCCTGTCATGCTATCTGATGCTAAAAGGCTGGTCGCTGATTGGCGATGCGCTGTCGCACTCTATTGTCCCGGGTGTTGCGGGGGCATATATGCTGGGGCTTCCGTTTTCTCTGGGAGCCTTCTTTTCCGGCGGACTGGCAGCGGGCAGCATGCTGTTTCTTAACCAACGCACCCGCTTAAAAGAAGATGCCATCATCGGCCTGATCTTCTCGTCCTTTTTTGGCCTGGGGCTGTTTATGGTGTCATTGAACCCGACATCCGTGAACATTCAGACCATCGTCCTGGGCAATATTCTGGCAATCGATCCGGCGGATATCCTGCAACTCACTATCATTGGCATTCTCTCGATCATCGTGCTTTTTTTCAAATGGAAAGATCTTATGGTGACCTTTTTCGACGAGAATCACGCCCGTGCTATTGGATTACATCCGGGCAGATTAAAAATCCTCTTCTTCACCCTGCTGTCGGTTTCGACCGTTGCGGCGCTGCAAACGGTTGGTGCCTTTCTGGTGATCTGTCTGGTGGTGACTCCCGGTGCAACAGCATGGTTGTTAACCGATCGTTTTCCCCGCCTGCTCATAATTGCTGTAACTATTGGCAGTGTAACCAGTTTCCTCGGCGCGTGGGTCAGTTACTTTCTGGACGGCGCGACAGGTGGAATCATCGTGGTGGCGCAGACACTGCTGTTTCTTTTAGCATTTGTATTTGCGCCCACCCATGGACTTTTGGCAAATCGTCGGCGTGCGCATAAAGCGCTGGAGGATCGCTCATGATGGCATTATTACTGGAGCCACTGCAGTTCACCTTTATGAGTCACGCACTGCTGATTTCACTGGTAGTTTCCATACCCTGTGCGCTGCTGTCGGTCTTTCTGGTCCTGAAAGGTTGGGCACTGATGGGTGACGCGATGAGTCATGCGGTTTTTCCTGGCATCGTGCTTACCTGGATTCTGGGGTTACCTCTGGCTACAGGGGCATTCGTCGCCGGAGTATTCTGCGCGGTGGCGACGGGATACCTGAAAGACAACAGCCGAATCAAGCAAGATACAGTTATGGGGATTGTTTTTTCTGGCATGTTTGCCGCAGGTCTGATCTTGTATATTGCAATTAAACCAGACGTACATCTTGACCATATTCTTTTCGGCGACATGCTCGGGATAACCATCGGCGACATAATCCAGACGGTGATTATTGCCGGGCTGGTTACACTTGTTATTAGCGTAAAATGGCGGGATTTTTTGCTGTTCAGCTTTGATTATCAACAGGCGCAGGTAAGCGGTTTGCATACGAGATGGCTGCATTATGGGCTGCTGTGCATGGTTTCCCTGACCATTGTGGCGACGCTGAAAGCAGTAGGTATCATTCTCTCTATTTCTCTGCTCATTGCGCCTGGCGCCATTGCAGTACTCCTGACACAACGCTTTCATATTGCGCTCCTACTGGCGACTGGCATATCGGTAATAGTGTCAATGACTGGTGTCTGGCTGTCCTTTTTTATCGACAGCGCACCAGCTCCGACGATTGTCGTCTTATTCGCGGTCGTGTTCATCATGACGTTTACCGTTACCAGCATCAACGCACGCACAAAGGGAAACGCCCATACACAGGATCTGTTATCACCCAATTAGCACAACATCCGAGGACAGCATCGTCCGCCAGCCTACAGAAGTCCGGAAAGCCATGGAAGGTCGTTGGGAGGAGGTACGAATTCTATCATGCAAAAAATACGTAAAATCGATAACGCCTAGAAATCATTCAATACTCGCACTATCGAAAGTTTACCAGCCAACCGCGGCACGTTCCTGCATACGACGTGCCGCAGCTTCTGTTATTCCACGATAAAATTCCTAACCGAATTCAAATCCTTCAGACTATTCAGCTCTTCCTTCAGCTCCCGCTGACGGCGATAAATCTCATCGTTGCGATCGACCTGCGCCTGCACCATTGCTGCCGCCAGTTCTTCCAGTTCCGGCATCGACAGTTTCACCTGCTGATTATCGGCATCGCTCCACGCCATATGTGTTTGTGCTGTGACAGATTTTGCCAGCATGACTACCGGGGACAGGCGGCCCAGTGAATCGGGACCAGCATTCCAGATACGACCGTTCCATTCAAACGTGAGCGGTTTCGCCTCCTGTTCTGCGCGCCATGCTTCAATTTCCTGACGTCTGGCCTCTCTGGCCGCTTCCAGCATTTCTGGTGTCACAGTGAATGGGGCTATCTCACCCCATTTGCCGCTTTGCAGTTCCTGCCAGATTTGCTGACCCGTCGGAGCGACATCATCAGCGGTGGCTGTGTAGGGGACTGCCTGGTCCCTGTCGTCAAAAAAAACGTCACAGTCTACTGCGCCACTTTCGGTATAACGGGGATTAATGATTTTTTTAATTTCCACGGTGCATTCCTCACGATGTGCGAATAAAAAGCCCGGGCATTGCGCCAGAGACATGAGCATCCGGCACCCCGGACAGGGCGCAATATGACCCCGGTAATGAATGCTCTGAACATCCCGTAATGAAAAATTGTGGGGATGCTATATACGTTCCGGTGGGAGTACTGGGCACTGAAATCCCCACCGGTCCCAGTCGTGAGCCTCTGTATGACTGCCCCCTGACAAGTCTGATGACTTTATCACCGTCAGCTTCTCCCTGGTACGCAGCAATAATCAGCCCGCCAATGTCAGGGTCTCCCCATCTGTTGCGGACAGAGCTCGCCACGATTCTGTAAATAATATCTTCTGTGGTTATATTTATTTTCACCCAGTCAGTCAGTCTGGATATGGGCCAGTAGCGGTAGCGGGTGTGATAAATGGGGCCGTTAATGCCGTAAAAAGTAAGGGATTTGGCTCTGTACCGCGGTTCTGTTGTCTCAGGGCGTGCATCAGTCCACCGGATGCTGAGCACCCCTTCAAACCGTGTGTCGGGTATGATGATGCCGTAGGGGCCAGCAACGGAATATTCACCTGGCAGCGCATTCCTTACCCAGGCCAGGAAATCACTCTTAGTGTCAAAACGGATAACATCTTCAGGCAGAAAAGCACACCCAAAGCCGAATGCGCCGGGTATCGCCAGACGGCCTTTTGTCCGGTCGTAAATGTCGCTCTGTGCTTCCATCGTGGCCGCACTTTTCAGCCCCAGATTATCCCGGGACTTCTGTTGTGCCTTTTCGCCTGCTGCTGCGATTTCAGACAGATGGTTAGCCGTTTTCAGAGTGCCGGTCAGCGCAGCATCAATGTCATTTTTGGCCTGCTCTGCTGCGCGGGCATAACCTGCGGCTGCCGCCACATCCTGCGCCGTCTGCTGTGCGTTTCCGGCTGCGGCCCCGGCGCTCTGCTGCGCCTGCGCCACCATTTCCTCAAAGCGTTTGACGACATCCGGTTTCAGGTCGCCCTCATCAGGAGCAATCAGAAAGTCATTCAGCGTGCCGGGCTTTGAGTCCTCATATACAGCAATGTCGCCAACGTTGTACTCGTTGCGCCAGTCCTGTTTCAGATACACACCATATTTTCCAGTCCGCGCATGGAAACAGTATTCACCATCGTTTCCTGTCATCACATCAGCAACAGTGTTCATCACCACTTCCGGGGGGTTTACCCGGGATTTCAGAATAATATGGTATCCGGACATGGGGATACCTGCGCCATCAGTCAGCGCACCTGATATCACTACAGACATTGTTTTTCTCGCGATAAATTAAATCAGGAAGAACCTTCCGGAGAGGCGGGCCATTCAATGGCGTTGTATGAGGATTTATCAGTGATGGTGCTGAAATCCATCGCCTGCAGCGATTTCGCGTAAATACGACAGGCTTTCAGCTTTTCTTTATCTTCGTCGCTGATTAACCCCAGCAGCAGGTCTTCTTCCCATTCCCCTGTCCGGGCACTGACCTGAGCCAGAAGGGCATCACGCTCATCTTCCGCTTTGAGTCTGTAGTCAAAGACAAATTCATCATTGCGGTAAAACCAGTAACCCGGCGCGGTAATGCGGCGGTTGGCGGTAATATCAGGAACTTCAATAACACTGGCGTTACGGGGTTCAATGCCTGTCACATCCTTACCGACCCACACCACGCGACCGTCTCCGGTGTAAGTTATTTTAATTGTGTCCTGGCGAAATTCTTCAGCTCTTCATACCAGTTTTTTCCGTCTTCTGAAAAAAGCCAGGTGACCGAATATCGTTTTGTCATCTGATATTGTTCTGCTGTTTTCGGATTACCCGTAGTAATATTTTTTAAATGCAACATTGTTAAATACTCGCTACGTTATACTAGGTGCCATTAATCAGTTTTTGCAGTGGTCGGTAATACACACCGTCAACGTTATCCGCTGAGTTACGGCCGGTATCCGATATCGCCATCCCTGACAGCCCGTGTCCCGAAGGTGCGCAAAATCTCCACGAAACGGTGTTACTGCCGGGGCTGTAATACATTTCATGGCCATACCGTACATCCTGTACCCCCTCTGTTCGATATTTATAGCGGGCATCGAAGTTTCCGTAATTTAACGGAATTACCTGTCCGTTAACAGTGAACACTATGCTGTTATCCGGGTTTCTCTGGCTGAAAAAATGCCAGCCTGAATCATCGCCAAGCTCTGCAACAACAGGCCTGGATGGATTACTGAGGTGTACTGGCAATAGCGGACACTACCATTTGTTCTTTTTTTAAGCAGCCATCTGATGATATTTTTCCCTGAAGGCTGCCGGGGAGATATTCCCCAGACGAGAGTGACGACGCTGACGATTGTAGAAAATCTCAATGTATTCCCGTATTACTGAGATGGCTTCATCCCGGTTATTAAAACGATAGTGGCTCAGGCTCTCATTTTTCAGCGTTCCCCAGAAGCTTTCCATCGGAGCGTTGTCGTAACAGTTACCTTTACGCGACATTGATGTTTTCAGACCAGACTGCTCCTGTATGACCCGGTAATCGTATGCGCAGTACTGTGAACCTCGATCAGAGTGGTGGATTAGCCCGGCAGGTGGGCGCTGGCTCCTGAGCGCCATAAACAGGGCTTTACCTGTCAGCTCTTTTGTCATGCGCTCTCCCATGGCGTAGCCGACAATTTCACACGTATAAACATCTTTGATGCCAGCGAGGTACAACCATCCCTCCTGTGTGGCAACATACGTCAGGTCCGCCACCCAGACCTGATTTGGTGCTGTAGGAGCGAACGTCTGGTTCAGCAGATTTGGCGCAACTGGCAGATTGTGGTTCGGGTTCGTAGTCGCTCTGAACTTGCGTTTCTGCTTACAGCGTAGCCTCAGCTCCTTACGAAGACGTGCCAGTCGGTCACGACCAACGATGATGCCATTCTCTGCCAGCTCCGTCTGGAGCCGCCGGGTTCCATATGTTTCGCGAGTGCGGATATGTGCCACCTTAATCTCCGGTTTTAGCCGCTCATCACTTTGTTTTCTGTCTGAGGGTTCATGCTGTACCCAGTTGTAATAACCGCTCCTGGATACACCAAATACCTGACACATCGCTTCAATGGGAAATTGTTGTCGCCATTGTTCGATTAACGCGTATTTTTCAGCGACTCCTGTGCAAAATACGCTGTTGCTTTTTTTAATATATCTCGCTCAAGGCGAGCTTCATTTAACGCCTTACGCAGTTGCAGAATTTCAGATTCCAGTTCAGCCACCGTGCGGGAACCAGGAGTACCGAGCCCTTTTCTGGCGGCGGTAACCCATTGTCCTAAAGTGCCTTCAGGAAGGGATAATCGGGAAGCGCCTTCACTGATCGAAAGTTGATTTTCAAGAACCGTTCTGACAGCTTCGGCTTTGAACTCTTTAGAGTAACGTTGGGTTTTTCTGCTCATTATTAGCTCCTTCTGATGCCATTCTATTTCAGGAAGGAGTGTCCGTTAAACTCAGGCTACCTCACTGGTTATGGGTGATCGGGGAGAGAGTTTCAACAGAGATTTGAGTGGTCATAACGATAACTCCGTACATTTGGAAATTATCGCCACCGACGACGCCAATCGAACTGGTGGCGAACTGTGCAGGGTTGGCGTAACCGGGTACGGAAACCGGCGAGCCTTTCGGCTCCCCCACACAGCCCGCCATAAATCGCGAATGTGACTGTGCAAACGATATGAAAAAAGACGCGGGCGCGTCTCATATCGCTCCGTAAACATCCGGGACGCCAATCCCGACGCCAGATTTTGCTGGCGCGTGAGGAATATAGCCCCGGATAACAGATTGAGTCAACAAACGGTTTTTAGATCCCCGGAAGAGAATGCATCACGCATCGGTAGATAGAGCATATATTCAGCAAGATTTAGCCATACATCTACCCGACTGCAGCACGTCCGGAAACACCACTCAGGGTGTGCGTCATTCAGCAATTCAGCCATTTTACGCTTAGTCATCCCCCGCCCTTCATACCGTTGCCGGAGGACACTAATCAATCCAGGATGCTCTGCCAGCACCTCACTTATGACTCTATCAATACATAACGCCTCTGCATCAGTACAATGCGCCAGCCAGGTCTTTTGCTTGCCATTGATCATCTCTCGCAAAAACGCTTCCAGCTCAGGTTTCTCTATTCCCGCTTTTTTCATCCTGCGCAGGGCTTCATTGACGGCTGTTTTCGTCAATTTTTTGGATGCCAGCAACTGGTTAAACATATTTCCCGTCTTACCGCCGCCAATATACGACCAGCGCCCCCACATGCGCAGTTTTCCCTGAATCCAGACACTTTCCAGCGTGGTGAGACGAAGGTGTTCCCCGCTTTTGCCTGTATTTGTTGGGTAAATCATAAATAACCTTCCTTTCTCCAGATTTCTTGTGTGCGAAAAACACCTTCTGCATGCATCAGGCGTAATTCTTCTTTGGTGTAATCGCTGGTTTTTACCCGCCCGTCGATTAAATCGTGGCATGAGCTACAGGCAATCGCTGCCTGCATATCGTGTGGTTTTGTCGCTGTTCCGCACGTCCCCGCCAGCCTGTAATGCGCCAGCACAGAAGTTTCGGGATTGTGATTGCAGTAGCCAGGAATTCTGACGGTGCACATCTGCCCCCGCGCCGCTTTACGTAAATCCACCATTACGCAAACTCCAGTAACTGCGCGGCCACATTTTCGACTTCCTCCGGAGAGGAAAATTTACGGAACAGGATCCAGTTCCACAGCACATTCAGTACAGATTTATAAACCTGCTGAAACTCGGTTTCGTCCATGTTCGCAAATGCGATAGATTTTGCCCTGCGCCCACGACTACCATCAGGATAAATATGCTCGGTGTAAAATCCGGCCTGAATGGTTACCCACTCGCGGAAAGCGTCAAACGACTTTAGCAATGCCGTATCCCGGGTTCTGCATGTCGCAACTGTATTAAGGTATTGCTCTGCGGCATCACTCAGGGCTGGAGTGTGTTCCCGACCTACTGATTCGCACAGGTAATCAACGAAGCCTGATACCAGTTTTCGTTCGCGAGGCGTGATCGCCCCACCGACCGGAGTCCAGTAATCAAATCCCAGTTGCAGGAGTTTGAAAAAACGCTTGTGGAATGCGTAGTTACGCACACGCTTAAAGTCTGCGTGTATCCACTCACCTATTTTGATTTGATGCAAAAAATCGCAACTCTCCGGCGTCGCCGGGAGAAGTAATCCGGAAGAGGTTTGTTTGACCAGTTGTATATGCGCCATCGTAGTTCTCCGCTGGCGCAGTAGAATGGGTGTTCAGCCCGTTATGTAGTATACCAGAATTAATGCCAATACTAACAGGGTAATGCTGCCAACTTACTGATTTAGTGTATGATGGTGATTTTAAGGTGCTTGCGTGGCTTCCATTTCCATCAGATGTCCTTCCTGCTCCGCTACTGAAGGCGTGGTGCGTAACGGCAAAAGCACTGCCGGACATCAGCACTATCTCTGCTCTCATTGCCGTAAAACATGGCAACTACAGTTCACTTACACCGCCTCTCAGCCCGGTACGCACCAGAAAATCATTGATATGGCCATGAATGGCGTCGGATGTCGCGCCAGTGCACGCATTATGGGCGTTGGCCTCAACACGGTTTTACGTCACTTAAAAAACTCAGGCCGCAGTCGGTAACCTCGCGCATACAACCGGGCAGTGATGTGATTGTCTGCGCTGAAATGGACGAACATTGGGGCTACGTCGGTGCTAAATCACGTCAGCGCTGGCTGTTTTACGCGTATGACAGGATACGGAGGACGGTTGTGGCGCACGTCTTCGGTGAACGCACTCTGGCCACACTGGAGCGTCTTCTGAGCCTGCTGTCGGCCTTTGAGGTCGTGGTATGGATGACGGATGGCTGTCCGCTGTATGAATCACGCCTGAAGGGAAAGCTGCACGTTATCAGCAAGCGTTACACTCAGCGCATTGAGCGACATAATCTGAATCTGAGACAACATCTGGCAAGGCTGGTACGGAAGTCACTGTCGTTCTCAAAATCGGTGGAGCTGCATGACAAGGTCATCGGGCATTATCTGAACATAAAACACTATCAGTAAGTTGGAGTCATTACCTACTAACAGGATGCTCTGACTCGCAATTCATCCAGCAGTTTATCATTTCCCATAATGTCACTTACCCTCATCGGTAAAAAAATTGCCTTTCGACCATTACGATACATTATTGATTTTGGGGTTTCAGGGAAGTAATCCATTTCGACTATAACTGACAGGTCATCACGACGTATGACTGCGTATTTGCTACTAAATAGTTTCTTTATTTTTTCCACGATGCCCCCAGGTTTATAAGTACAAACGGTTATATCCACATAGAGACAAAAATATTAATCTGATAAATATTTATTTCACGCCGTATATTTGATTGTTTAATGTGCAAGTACAATGACTTTTATTTTTTGTTGTGTATATAATCAAATATATGGTTATTTTTCACCCTGCGTATTCAGCACGCAACAAAAAACCCGCCGAAGCGGGTTTAGTGCGGGTGCGTTGAGGATGCCTGACACATGAGAGGTGGCGAGGGATTTCTCCCCCGCCTGGTCTCTTACTCCTCAGGTTCGTAAGCTGTGAAGACAGCGACCTCCGTCTGGCCGGTTCGGATTCGTACCTCGCAGAGGTCTTTCCTCGTTACCAGTGCCGTCACTATGACGGTTAAACAGATGACGATCAGGGCGATTAACATCGCCTTTTGCTGCTTCATAGCCTGCTTCTCCTTGCCTTTCGGCACGTAAGAGGCTAACCTACATTTGTGAGACATAGATTGGGCCTCAGATTAATGTTAAGCGTCTTGCAGGACGCGTAATGTTAACTGGGGCTTTTCTCTGTCTGCCTTACAGTGGCATGCCCGAGGCAGACAGCCTCAAGCACCCGCAGCAATCTTACCGATACCGATAAGAAAACGCTATTTTTTATTGCCAGCACCTTCTATCCAGGCTAATTTATCTGCGTCAGAACGGCGCAATGCGCTCGCCTGAGATACGTTTACTTGCCATGGTAACAACAGGTAACGGCAATTGCTGTTTCTGTTTTGTTTCCTTCAAAAACCCCGGACCATCAATCCGGGGTTTTTGTTTGTTAACCCCAACGGCAAATCGAATACACCACCAGCGCCACCGCCATCGCAATTCCTACCGTGGTGAATGCCTCAGGCCAGGTCATTGATTCACCTCCTGCGGTGGTTCCGGTAGCGGCATCCAGTGAGTTGAGCTCTCTACTTCAACGCCGTCTTTGTCCACAAAAGCCATCTTATTCCCGCCACGAGTGGGGCAAAAAACCTTATCCCAGGAACCGGGGAATACATTCCCGAGATCATCGAGAAGAATCACATCGCAATATTCAGCAGGAACTGCATCACTACAGCTTATCCAGCCAGCCAGAGTTACCGGAGAGTTGCCAGCCTTACGCATGGCCATTTCCACGATTTCAACCATATCTCCTGGTGGAATTTTACAAAGTTGCCCAATACATTTCTGCTGCCTGGCATATTCGAGAATGTGCTCCAGTTTGGTTCGATTAATCATTATTTATCTCCCTTAAGCATGGCAGCGCGGCAGGCGTTCCAGCCATCAACATAATCAAACGTATTACTATCGTTTGGCCCGATTTCATCCGGCACTATCGGCTCTGGTTGGATAGTGACGTTGGCAAAGGCAGCACGCAAACCGGTTTTAATTTCTTCGATTTCATCAGAGCCAAGCGATGAATCTGACAGTGCGTGATGGAATGCGTAAGCCATGTCGTCGTTTACTGCAACCGGCACTGCCGGCGCTGCGTAAAGCGGTGTTATATCTGCCCGAAAATCACATGCTTTATGCAGTCGTACCCAACGCTCAACTTCCGCTTTGTAAAAATATATAGCAGTGAACGTATTAGATTCCTGGTCAACTTGAGTAAACGTCACCTTCCACGCTACAGCTACGGCTTTCCATCCATCAGGTTGTCGCATTCGCGGGGCAGCATAAAGCTCATGCATTCCATCAGGCAGCGAGTGACCCACATACTCACCGAACCCATCAATACACATGCCCCCATCTTCAACAATGCATTCCGCTACAGGCTCTGCTTCCAGTGATGCCAGAGCGATAAGCGCCAGTTCACGAATTTCACCGCCGTCTATATCGTCAATATCATCGCGGCCAGAAATGTTAGCCAGCCATTGCAGTCGCTCTTTGGTAATAGTAGTCATGCCGTAGCCCCTTCTTGATATTTTTCAAACCAGAACACAACCGGGTCAGATTTCATTTCAACCAATCCCATACGAACCAGCGCTTTGCCTTTCCCGGACGCAAGGAATTCACGACGACCATCACTGATAATTCGTCGATAATCTTCCAGGCTACTGCAATGCTTGTGCAGATTGCATGGGTGGCATTCTGGTACCATGTTGGATATATCGTCACGTTCCTGGTGAAGCATATTTCCATCAAAACGAATGACCGGTTTTACATGGTCTGCATGCCACTTTTCGCCAAGTTCGCAGCCGCAATAAGCGCAGCGACCACCGAACTTCATGCGCAGTTCTGCACGTTGTTTTTTCGTCAGTGCCATATCAGCTTTCCTTATACGGATTAATTTTATTGTGCAGTGTGTTGAATGACGCCCATACCACGTCGTTATACAATTCAATAACTGGCTCAATTATTTTTCCGATTATCCAGACAAAAATTTGCGGGGATATCGGTGTCATCAACACGATAAACAGAATGAGAAACAGGAATTCTGTTGTTCTACTCTTTCGCGGATATTTTTTTCTAAATAATGTAACCATTCATTACCGCCCTTTCGGGCGGTCTCCTGATGATTTGAGGGTGCAGAAATCCCTCCGGTTAAGGATTAAATTTTTAACAGTGCTAAATTTAATTATTCAGTTCTGGATTTTGTCGCCCTGCGTATCCGCGCTTTCGCGTTACGCTCAATCTGTATCAGCTTTTCTATATTTCTCCGCCTTTCCTGTTCCTCCTGGCGCAATAGCCTTACATCATCTGCCAGTCTGGTTTCTCTTTTTGCCACAGAGAGCATCCAGTCAAACGGCTCCACAACCGCACCGCAGATTTTACAGCGGACCTGACGCTCTTTTTCGTCAACCCGTACAGAGGCGTGATGGCAATATGGTCTTTCCGATGGCTTATAAAGAAAATTAACCTGATTACGAGGGTCATCCTCTTTTATCGGAAATAAAACGATATTGCTTAACTCATCTTCTGGTTTTATTTCCATGCTCCTCTCCTTTGATGCGAATGCCAGCGGTAATTGAAGCCTGATAGCTAATTTCATTCACAGTATCGCCTCCTGAAAATTACCCTGATAGAAAGCCAGTACACGCTGCATAGCTTCGCTCTTCCGGCACTCGCGACAGATTATATTCAGGCGCCTGTCGTAGCGGCGTATTTCTCTGTCAGGTAATGACCAGATAAGGTCCGGATCAACAACAACCGGTTTCCTCACCTTTACTCTCGAGAGTTTTTTGCGGGCGCTTTGCCAGTCCTTGCGAGCCTGTTCAGACGGGAATAAGCCGTAGCCAGAATTATATACATCACCACTTGCGACCAGTTCTATGCATAAGCGACCGACAGACGCACGACTGATACCTGTTTCATCGGACAACTGCCGAATCGTGACCCGACCGTCCTGATGCACGAGTTCCACAATTCGCGTCTTCAGTTCTTCCCGCTGTTCGGGAGTAAAAGGTTTCGCCATAAATCCTCCTGAAACTACTTAACAACCCTCGAATGGCTAACATTCGGACGCCAGCTCTCCCAGTTAAAATTCACCCAGCGCCCGCCGTTCATGACCATGCGATCCATCACCCGCTCGCCGAGAAGTGTATTCATCGCTGCATGGTTAATATTTGTCAGCATCCCCACACCGCGTAACGATGCCGTCCGGCGATCAACAATCTGGTTCAGTACCACCTGCTCGTTTTTCGTATCCCGCTGCATGCCAATTTCATCCAGGACCAGCAGGTCAACACCACAAAGCTCCTGTAAAAATTTTTCACCGGATTTGCCGTTGTCGTAGCTCTCATGCAACACGCTCATGACATCGGACACGGTGACGATAATCACGCTACGCCCCTTCGCCATCAGCCGGTTGCCAATCGCGGCTGCAAGATGATTTTTTCCGGTGCCGGGCTTACCGCTGAACACAAAATTCGTACAGCCTGTCATCAGTTCGTCAGCTATGGATTTCGCCTGACTCAGTGCATGTCGCTGACCGTCGTTCTGCGCCCGGTAATTCGCAAACGAACACTTCCGGTGCAACGGCTGGATGCCGGAGCGGTTCAGGATTTTTTCCACCCGCAACTGACGATTCAGGCGGTTGATCTCCTCGCAACGTTTCTGGCCTTCAGCAAGTTGCCACTCGCGCCACTCCGCAACCGTTCTGAATGGGGCGGTTACATATGGTGGGGTCAGTCTGCGGATACGCTCCAGAACGCCTCCTGTCGCAATATTTTTCATGGTCTGTTACCCCCTGAAGCCTGGCGGGATCGCACTGTCCGGCAACGAGACGGTGTTAACCTGTCGGAGCAACGTCTCAGGCCGAACACCTTTCGGCGCGAACAGACCCTGGTATTCATTGGCGATGCTGTGTCGAATCACCTGCTCAGGTGTAAAACCCTGCTGACGGAATTTTTCCAGTTCCCGTATCGCCCCGTTAGCGCCCAGCTCCGTTCGAATCGGTTTTCGCAATGCCTGCCTGAACTGGACCCACTCATGCCAGAGTGTTTCTGACAACCAGTCGGGCAGATCAACTGACAACGGGTCAAATTTTTTCTGGCGAACAGCCCCACCGATAACCAGAATTCCCTGCTCGGTGTGCCTTGCGATATCACTGCGCCGCAAGACACATATCCCGGTTTCAACAGCACCGATTTTGAGCAGTGATTTCTGTCGCGGAGAATTTCGGTCAAGCTCGATCCCACACCGGACACCGTTCCTGTCAGTCACGACGATATCAATCCGCCCTCCGCAACCGTCACCACGCTCTGGCACCGGATACTCACGACAGACATCCAGGCCAGCAGCCTGCAACGCAACCACCGCAGAATTACAAAATTCCGCTGCAGTACCGCCAGATAATCTCCCCTCAAGCACTCCAGCCACAAAATCCCGAAACTCCCTTCCGGAAGGGAAGGGTTTGGGATGGGTTAGATCTGTTTTTAGATCTTTATCTGTATCTTTATTAGTTGCCTTTGTGTTGGCATCTAGACTGGCCCCCTGAATCTCCAGACAACCAGTATCACTTATTTAAGTGATAGTCTTAATACTAGTTTTTAGACTAGTCATTGGAGAACAGATGATTGATGTCTTAGGGCCGGAGAAACGCAGACGGCGTACCACACAGGAAAAGATCGCAATTGTTCAGCAGAGCTTTGAACCGGGGATGACGGTCTCCCTCGTTGCCCGGCAACATGGTGTAGCAGCCAGCCAGTTATTTCTCTGGCGTAAGCAATACCAGGAAGGAAGTCTTACTGCTGTGGCCGCCGGAGAACAGGTTGTTCCTGCCTCTGAACTTGCTGCCGCCATGAAGCAGATTAAAGAACTCCAGCGCCTGCTCGGCAAGAAAACGATGGAAAATGAACTCCTCAAAGAAGCCGTTGAATATGGACGGGCAAAAAAGTGGATAGCGCACGCGCCCTTATTGCCCGGGGATGGGGAGTAAGCTTAGTCAGCCGTTGTCTCCGGGTGTCGCGTGCGCAGTTGCACGTCATTCTCAGACGAACCGATGACTGGATGGATGGCCGCCGCAGTCGTCACACTGATGATACGGATGTGCTTCTCCGTATACACCATGTTATCGGAGAGCTGCCCACGTATGGTTATCGTCGGGTATGGGCGCTGCTTCGCAGACAGGCAGAACTTGATGGTATGCCTGCGATCAATGCCAAACGTGTTTACCGGATCATGCGCCAGAATGCGCTGTTGCTTGAGCGAAAACCTGCTGTACCGCCATCGAAACGGGCACATACAGGCAGAGTAGCCGTGAAAGAAAGCAATCAGCGATGGTGCTCTGACGGGTTCGAGTTCTGCTGTGATAACGGAGAGAGACTGCGTGTCACGTTCGCGCTGGACTGCTGTGATCGTGAGGCACTGCACTGGGCGGGGACTACCGGCGGCTTCAACAGTGAAACAGTACAGGACGTCATGCTGGGAGCGGTGGAACGCCGCTTCGGCAACGATCTTCCGTCGTCTCCAGTGGAGTGGCTGACGGATAATGGTTCATGCTACCGGGCTAATGAAACACGCCAGTTCGCCCGGATGTTGGGACTTGAACCGAAGAACACGGCGGTGCGGAGTCCGGAGAGTAACGGAATAGCAGAGAGCTTCGTGAAAACGATAAAGCGTGACTACATCAGTATCATGCCCAAACCAGACGGGTTAACGGCAGCAAAGAACCTTGCAGAGGCGTTCGAGCATTATAACGAATGGCATCCGCATAGTGCGCTGGGTTATCGCTCGCCACGGGAATATCTGCGGCAGCGGGCTTGTAATGGGTTAAGTGATAACAGATGTCTGGAAATATAGGGGCAAATCCAGCATCATGTTCGAACACCACTCCAACATCTGTTTGAACACCTGTTAAATTTCTCTCTTGTTTTGTTTGAACATCTGCTTCCTTTCTGCTTCTTCTGGCCTGAACAGATGCTTTTCCTGCGGCTGATTTTTTGGTTAATTTTTCTCTGACAGATGCCAGATCTTCCTCAATCCGAAGATGCATCCATTCGTCGCCGTTATCACAAAAAAACTCCCGCAAGGATGGTTCAACATCAACCCATCGCTCGTTAGTCAGACGGGCAATTTTTGCCAACCTGTTTTTGGGTATTGGCTTTCCTGTTTGCCAGTAATTGAACATCAGCAACAAATACGCGCCGTGCTCCTCTGCTGACAAATGCATGGTGTCAGCCAGGTAATCAGCTATGTACAGTTGCATGTATGGTAATGCGGCCATAATTGCCCCGTATGATGCTACCCGGTTGCTTAGAATAAGTGAGGTAGCCTGAGTTTAACGGACACTCCTTCCTGAAATAGAATGGCATCAGAAGGAGCTAATAATGAGCAGAAAAACCCAACGTTACTCTAAAGAGTTCAAAGCCGAAGCTGTCAGAACGGTTCTTGAAAATCAACTTTCAATCAGTGAAGGCGCTTCCCGATTATCCCTTCCTGAAGGCACTTTAGGACAATGGGTTACCGCCGCCAGAAAAGGGCTCGGTACTCCTGGTTCCCGCACGCTGGCTGAACTGGAATCTGAAATTCTGCAACTGCGTAAGGCGTTAAATGAAGCTCGCCTTGAGCGAGATATATTAAAAAAAGCAACAGCGTATTTTGCACAGGAGTCGCTGAAAAATACGCGTTAATCGAACAATGGCGACAACAATTTCCCATTGAAGCGATGTGTCAGGTATTTGGTGTATCCAGGAGCGGTTATTACAACTGGGTACAGCATGAACCCTCAGACAGAAAACAAAGTGATGAGCGGCTAAAACTGGAGATTAAGGTGGCACATATCCGCACTCGCGAAACATATGGAACCCGGCGGCTCCAGACGGAGCTGGCAGAGAATGGCATCATCGTTGGTCGTGACCGACTGGCACGTCTTCGTAAGGAGCTGAGGCTACGCTGTAAGCAGAAACGCAAGTTCAGAGCGACTACGAACCCGAACCACAATCTGCCAGTTGCGCCAAATCTGCTGAACCAGACGTTCGCTCCTACAGCACCAAATCAGGTCTGGGTGGCGGACCTGACGTATGTTGCCACACAGGAGGGATGGTTGTACCTCGCTGGCATCAAAGATGTTTATACGTGCGAAATTGTCGGCTACGCCATGGGAGAGCGCATGACAAAAGAGCTGACAGGTAAAGCCCTGTTTATGGCGCTCAGGAGCCAGCGCCCACC
This sequence comes from Shigella flexneri 2a str. 301, assembly GCF_000006925.2. Classification (NCBI taxonomy): domain Bacteria; kingdom Pseudomonadati; phylum Pseudomonadota; class Gammaproteobacteria; order Enterobacterales; family Enterobacteriaceae; genus Shigella; species Shigella flexneri. Next base: position 1,390,660 of record NC_004337.2, on the reverse strand, counting down.
TGCCGGGCTAATCCACTACTCTGATCGAGGTTCACAGTACTGCGCATACGATTACCGGGTCATACAGGAGCAGTCTGGTCTGAAAACATCAATGTCGCGTAAAGGTAACTGTTACGACAACGCTCCGATGGAAAGCTTCTGGGGAACGCTGAAAAATGAGAGCCTGAGCCACTATCGTTTTAATAACCGGGATGAAGCCATCTCAGTAATACGGGAATACATTGAGATTTTCTACAATCGTCAGCGTCGTCACTCTCGTCTGGGGAATATCTCCCCGGCAGCCTTCAGGGAAAAATATCATCAGATGGCTGCTTAAAAAAAGAACAAATGGTAGTGTCCGCTATTGCCAGTACACCTCAGGACGCCTGCATCAAAACGTTCAGAAACGACATCGGTCAAACCATAATCAATGGTAAGCTGAATATCAATTTCAGGATGCGATTTCAGGAATGTGCGCATGGCTGGTAACAATATCGTTTTTGCTGCATGTTCTACAGTAGTAATACGTATTGTCCCGGATGGGCGGTTCTGCAGATCGCTCAGGGATGTCAGGGCAGAATCTATGTCATGCAATATAGGGCCAAGAACAGACAAAAGATGCTCGCCCGCTTCAGTGGGTACAACGCTGCGCGTGGTTCGCGTCAGAAGCCGCAATCCCAATCGTTCTTCTATACGGCGCACTATCTGGCTTAAAGCTGACTGCACCATGCTCAGGCGGGCTGCTGCGCGAGTGAAGCTACGCTCCTCTGCAACGACGACAAACGCCATCAGATCAGCGATTTCTTCACGCTTCATTCAGTATCTCCATACAATCTATTAATCATTTAAATGATAGGTCTAATCATGATTTAGGGTCTAATCAACTTAATGATCAATATCTATAGTGATATCACCAACCGTCAAAACGAACCGACAACTCCATGAGGAACTGAATGATGAATAATAAAGTCAGCTTCACTAACAGCAATAATCCAACCATCTCTTTGTCTGCAGTGATCTATTTCCCTCCAAAATTTGATGAAACCCGTCAGTATCCGGCAATTGTGGTATCTCACCCAGGTGGGGGCGTTAAAGAGCAAACGGCCGGAACCTATGCCGAAAAGCTGGCGGAAAAGGGATTTGTCACTATTGCTTATGACGCATCTTATCAAGGTGAAAGTGGCGGCGAGCCGCGTCAGTTAGAAAACCCATACATTCGTACTGAAGACGTCAGTGCCGTGATTGATTACCTGACAACGCTTTCTTATGTCGACAATACCCGAATTGGTGCGATGGGAATTTGTGCCGGTGCAGGATATACAGCCAATGCTGCAATTCAGGATCGCCGCATCAAGGCCATCGGTACCGTTAGTGCGGTCAATATTGGTTCGATGTTCCGCAATGGTTGGGAAAACAATGTGAAATCTATTGATGCTCTGCCACACATTGAAGCTGGCTCAAACGCCCGAACCAGCGATATTAGCAGCGAAGAATACGCCATTATGCCACTGGCTCCAATGAAGGAGGCCGATGCGCCGAACGAAGAACTGCGTCAGGCCTGGGAGTATTACCACACACCTCGTGCGCAGTATCCAACAGCACCGGGTTACGCTACTTTGCGCAGCCTTAACCAGATTATTACCTATGATGCTTACCATATGGCGGAAGTGTACCTGACTCAGCCGATGCAGATTGTGGCGGGCAGCCAGGCAGGGAGCAAATGGATGAGTGACGACCTGTACGATCGGGCATCAAGCCAGGATAAACGCTATCACATTGTTGAAGGCGCAAACCATATGGATCTTTATGACGGCAAAGCCTATGTGGCTGAAGCAATTTCAGTATTAGCTCCGTTCTTTGAGGAAACTCTGTAATGAAACATATTCAAATCCGCAATAGTGATATGGCCTGGCATATTGCTGCCAATATTCAGTTTCCACCAAATTTTGATGAGTCAAAACAGTATCCGGCGATTATCAGCGTCCATCCTTTTGGCAGTTGTAAGGAGCAGACGTCTGGCAATATCTATGGCAAGGCATTGGCTGAAAAAGGCTATGTCGTTCTCGCTTATGACGCCAGTTTCCAGGGAGAATCTGGTGGGTAGCCTCGTTGGATAGAAGATCCGACACAGCGCGTAGAGGATATTAGCCGTGTTATCGATTATGCAGTAACTCTGCCATATGTTGATGCTGAACGCATTGGCGTGCTGGGTGTGTGTGGGGGGTGCCCCTATTAAGTTGTCAAGCATGTTATGACCCCTGCGGGGTATAAAAAGTCCCGTCGCGCATCATGGCGAACAGAACGTCGCAGCGTCGTCTCGCCAGGGCGATAAGCGCCTGATTGTGTCGTTTTCCCTGACTCATTTTGCGGGTGTAGTAAGCCCTGGAGAGCGGATCCCTGAGCGCGGCGAAGGCCGACAGGAACAACGCCCGTTTGAGAGCTTTATTACCCCGTCGCGAGGGATGCTCACCGCGTATTGACGAGCCGGATCGCCGAGTTACCGGCGCAAGGCCAGCATAAGCAGCGAGATGTGCGGCAGAGGCGAAGGCGCGGCAGGCGACCTCGGTGAGGAGTCTGGCTGCGGTCCTGACACCGACTCCGGGCATACTGGTCAGGACCGGGTAAAGAGGGTGAGCAAGAACTCGCTGTTCTACCTCAAGCGCCACCTCGTCTCTTTGCTTACGCAGCGTGATGAGCTGGAGTGCCAGACGTGGCAGTACTACGGCAGCGGCATTCGTGCCGGGAACGACGACGGTTTGTTCGGCCAGTGCCTGAGCTATGTCTGCTGCAAGGCGTTTACCCAGACGAGGCGCAAGTTTGCAGAGCTGGGCTGCCAGCTTCTTCTCACCCAGCGAAGCGAGTTTTTCTGGTGAGGGATATCGCTGGAGAAGATCGAGTACCGCCGGGTGCTCAAGTCTCGGACCGAGAACGCGCTCCGGTGCCGGATGTATCTGGGTCAGAAGGCCGCGGATACGGTTGCTGGCCTGCGTTGTCTGTGCGGCAAGATCATCATCGAAGCCGCAGAGCATGGAGAGTTCGGCGATTTGCTCGTCAGCCAGTTTCAGCGTGCGTAGCGCGTGAGGCAGGGTACGGGCAGCTTCGGCAATGATGGCAGCGTTACGAGCATCAGTTTTAGCTTCACCGGCGTGTAAGTCGGCTATGCGGCGCATGGCCAGTCCAGGGAGGTATCCGACAAGGACTCCTTCTGAGCGGGCAACGGCGACAGGTAACGCACCGATGGTAGCTGGCTGATCAACAACCAGCAGTATCTGACCATGTTGTTTCAGGTCAGATATTAGCGACCTGAGTTTGTTTTCGTCGTTGGGTAATGCTTTATCGAACACGCGTTTACCTGAACGATTAATGGTAACAGCGTGATGCGTATCTTTACCGACATCAACGCCGATAAAGACCTGGACGGATTCGTAATCGCTGGATTCGGTCATTCTGTCTCCCTTGTATATGGGTTAACCAGATAACCACGGGGAGCAGGTACCGGCATCCACGTTACAGACGGTCCCGGCAAAAGTGCCTGACCTGACCCCTATTAGCGGTTACCAGCGCCCCACCAGACCCGGTGACATCACCCCCCGGATCATGGACGACTGGGGGCAGTAATCATGCCGGGTCTGGCTGGCTAACACCCCATTATAAGGGGTACGAATAAAGTAACGGGTGGCTATGCCATTAATGCCGCGCTGACAGAAAAACGAATTAAAGCTGTAGTGAGTATTACGGGTGTTAATATCGGGCGTCTTTTTCGGGAAGGTTTCAGCAATTATGATCCGATTGGCGTATTGAATGCAATGGCGTCACAACGAGCAAAAGAGGCTCGTGGTGGAGAATTACAGATCAACGAATTACTTCCCGCCAGCCTGGATGCAGCAAAAGCCCATGGACTGACCGAACGCGATGTTTATGAAGCAACTGACTACTATAAAACACCACGCGGGCAACAACCGGGAGGTGCGACAAAAATGTTGTTCTCACATGCACAGAAAACGCTGGCCTGGGATGCCTTCGCATTTACTGAAGTGTTACTGACCCAGCCGGTGATGGTAGTAGTTGGTGAAAAAGTCGGTGCCTTCGGTGCTTATCGTGATGGACTGGAAGTCTATGGCCGGGCGATGGTTTCGCAGGATCGTCAGTTAGTTTCGTTACCCGATTTCTCACATTATGAACTATATGACAAACCGGAAGCAGTTCAGGAGGCGCTGGCAAAAGTTATTCCTTTTTTCAACACCCATCTGGGATAAGTTTCATGAGAAATATTATGAAAAATGTACTGATTCTTGGTGCTGGCGGTCAGATAGCCCGCCATGTGATTAATCAACTGGCAGATAAACAAACTATTAAACAAACTTTATTTGCCCGTCAGCCAGCAAAAATACACAAACCCTATCCAACTAATAGCCAGATTATTATGGGGGATGTACTGAATCATGCAGCACTGAAGCAGGCCATGCAGGGACAGGATATTGTGTATGCCAACCTTACGGGGGAAGATTTAGATATTCAGGCAAATTCAGTGATCGCTGCGATGAAAGCCTGTGATGTTAAACGTCTGATCTTTGTTCTTTCCCTCGGTATTTATGATGAAGTTCCAGGAAAATTTGTCGAATGGAATAATGCAGTTATTGGTGAACCCCTAAAACCATTCCGCAGGGCTGCGGATGCAATTGAGGCTTCTGGACTGGAATATACAATTCTTCGCCCTGCCTGGCTGACTGATGAAGATATTATTGATTATGAGCTTACCTCTCGCAATGAACCATTCAAAGGTACGATCGTATCACGTAAGAGTGTCGCAGCATTAATTACAGATATCATCGATAAACCTGAGAAACACATTGGTGAGAATATAGGCATCAATCAACCCGGGACTGATGGCGATAAGCCATTCTTCATGTAAATCAATTATATAGATACCATCGTACTGTACTATGTGCAGTACGATTTATTAAACTTATTAAGGTGAACTGATCAATCAGATGCGATTAACATGTGTAGAACCAGTAAGAATAAAATACGCCATGTATATAACATTACGACAATTCTAATATCTGCACATCAATGAAAATGCAAACAACTTCCGGCAAAAAAGTGATACAAGATCGATGACATAGCGTTGAAGAAAAGGATTTGATAATCCGCAAAATTTGCACAACACTGCCTGTAATACTTCCTGAACCAGAGACGATCATGACCGTAACCCGCTCACGCGCCGAACGCGGCGCATTTCCGCCCGGAACAGAACATTACGGACGTTCATTATTGGGCGCGCCGTTAATCTGGTTTCCTGCCCCTGCAGCCAGCCGCGAAAGTGGTTTGATTCTGGCTGGCACTCACGGTGATGAAAACTCTTCGGTCGTCACGCTCTCCTGTGCTCTGCGGACTTTGACACCTTCTTTGCGCCGCCATCATGTGGTGCTGTGTGTGAATCCTGACGGCTGCCAGCTGGGGTTACGGGCCAATGCTAATGGTGTGGATTTAAACAGAAACTTTCCGGCGGCGAACTGGAAGGAAGGTGAAACGGTTTATCGCTGGAACAGCGCCGCTGAAGAACGTGATGTCGTATTACTGACAGGTGACAAACCTGGCTCCGAACCTGAAACCCAGGCGCTGTGCCAGCTTATACACCGCATTCAACCTGCCTGGGTGGTCTCATTCCACGATCCACTGGCTTGTATTGAAGATCCCAGACACAACGAATTAGGCGAATGGCTGGCCCAGTCGTTTGAATTGCCTCTGGTAACCAGCGTCGGTTATGAAACGCCTGGCTCTTTCGGCAGTTGGTGTGCAGATCTCAACTTGCATTGCATCACCGCAGAGTTTCCGCCCATCTCCTCCGACGAAGCCAGCGAAAAATATCTCTTTGCGATGGCAAACTTGCTGCGCTGGCATCCTAAAGATGCAATTCGCCCGTCGTGAACTGAAGCGCCGGTTCCACATCTACCGCCAGCCAGGTCGGTCCGTCAAGATCGGCGAAACTGACCTGCGGCACCAGCGGTAAAGCGGCGCTAATGGCACGAGAGGTACACAACATGCAGCCCAGCATCAGACTGAAACCTTGTGCACGCGCTTCAGTCGCCAGCGCCAGCGCTTCCGTCAGACCACCGGTTTTATCGAGCTTAATGTTAACCATCTCATAGCGCCCTTTCAGCGCCTTCAGATTGCTACGAGTATGACAACTTTCATCAGCACAAATCGGCAACGGATGAATAAAATTCTCCAGCGCCGCATCGTCCTGCGCAGGAAGCGGTTGTTCAAGCATCGCAACGCCTAAATCCGCCAATAGCTGGCAACGCGCCGCCAACCCTTCTGCACGCCAGGATTCATTTGCATCAACGATCAGCGTGGCATCGGGCACAGCGGTGCGAATTGCCACCATCCGCTCACTGATAAGATGGTTATCCAGCTTCACTTTCAGTAATTTCGCGCCTGCCTGCCAGAGTGTTGATGCACTATTGGCCATCTGATCAGGCGTACCGATGACAACCGTCTGTGCAGTGATAACTGTCTCGGGAAGCGTTATGCCGATCAAATCAGCCAGCGATTGCTGCTGTTTTCGCGCCGCGAGATCCCACAATGCACAATCCAGCGCATTACGTGCTGCGCCGGCAGGGAGAATTTTTTGCAACTCCTCCCGTGTCAGCCCTTTCTCTAATTGCGGCACGACGCTCATAATTTGCGCCATTACCGAGGCATCACTTTCTCCATAACGCGGATACGGCGTGCATTCGCCGGTGCCTTTAATACCCTCTTCTTCCAGTTCAACCACCACCACGCGCGCTTCACTGCGACTTCCCCGGGCAATCACAAACGGGGTATGTAAGGGCCAGGCTTCCTCAAATACCTTAACGATTCTCATCTTTACTCCTTGTTGTCGCGGTGGTCTGCGGATTAAGCGCAAATAGCGTTTGCTGTGTTATTGACAGTTAGCATAAACTAGGTGTGACGTTAACTATATGTAAACAGGAAAGATAATCATGTCACAAACCGTTCATTTCCAGGGCAACCCGGTTACAGTCGCCAATTCCATCCCGCAGGCGGGTAGCAAAGCGCAGACTTTTACTCTCGTGGCAAAAGATCTGTCTGACGTCACCCTCGGTCAGTTTGCGGGTAAACGCAAAGTGCTGAACATTTTCCCGAGTATTGATACCGGTGTTTGCGCCGCATCAGTACGTAAGTTTAACCAACTGGCAACTGAGATCGACAACACCGTTGTGCTGTGTATCTCTGCCGATCTGCCGTTCGCCCAGTCTCGTTTCTGCGGCGCAGAAGGTCTGAACAACGTTATCACCCTCTCCACTTTCCGTAACGCTGAATTTCTGCAAGCCTACGGTGTGGCAATTGCTGATGGCCCACTGAAAGGTCTGGCAGCGCGTGCCGTTGTGGTTATTGACGAAAATGACAATGTGATTTTCAGCCAGCTGGTGGATGAAATCACCACCGAGCCGGATTACGAAGCAGCTCTGGCTGTACTGAAAGCATAAGTTAATATGCCTGATGGTGTTGCACCATCAGGCATATTCGCGCTTACTCTTCGTTCTTCTTCTGACTCAGACCATATTCCCGCAACTTATTGGCAATCGCGGTATGTGAAACGCCGAGACGTTTTGCCAGTTTGCGCGTGCTGGGATAATTGCGATAAAGCTGGGTTAATACCGAGCGTTCAAAACGGCTGGTGATTTCGTCCAGCGAACCTTCCATCGCATCTTCGCCCACGGCTACCGTTGCGGCGTCATAATCCGGCAACAAAATATCCTGTGGACGCAGCTCATAACCGTCCAGTTGTGTCAGTGCGCGATAGATAGCGTTCTTTAACTGCCGCACATTTCCCGGCCACGCATAACGTGTAAGTACAGTATTCAGGTCAGCGGCCAGTTTCGGACGCGGCACGCCCTGCTCGTCGGCAAAGCGGGCGACGAACAGCTCAGTTAACGGCATAATGTCCTGCGGACAGTCACGTAGCGGCGGCAGATTGAGCGTCAACACGTTCAGACGATAATAGAGATCTTCACGGAACACGCCTTTTTGCACCAGTTCGACCAGATTCTTCTGCGTAGCGCAAATCACCCGCACATCGACATGCACCTCATGGTCTTCGCCAACCCGACGGAAAGTGCCATCATTAAGAAAACGCAGTAATTTCGCCTGCATCCGTGGTGACATTTCCCCTATTTCATCCAACAGCACCGAACCACCGTTCGCCTGCTCAAAGAACCCTTTCTTCCCTTCCGGAGCATGACCAAACAGTTCACTCTCGACCGCATCTTCTGGTATAGACGCGCAATTCAGCGCCAGGTAAGGTTTGCCCGCTCTGGGGCTTGCCTGATGGCAGGCGTAGGCAAAAAGATCTTTACCTGTACCTGTGTCACCCGTAATCAGCAGCGGCGCGCTTAGCATCGCCAGTTTCTGCGCCTGTTCGACAACGTGCTTCATTTTCGGGCTGACGGCGACAATTTGGCTGAAGGCGCTGACGTCCTGGGCGGCGACATTTTGCAACTGGCGGCCCATACGAATCGTTGATCGCAACATCACCACCGCACCGGTCAGGACGTGTTGATCATTTTCATCCTGAAGATAAACAGGCGTAATCTCCATCAGGAAATTCTGCCCATTAATAACGACATGCTCGTTATGCGAATCTTGCGGTTCGCTTTCCAGCCAACGTAAAAAATTAAAGCCGTTAATCAATTGTGCGGCGGTATGGTTGCGCAGGCGATCCAATTTTTGCCCAAAAAGCTGACAGCTCGCCGGGTTCGCCATATCCACTTTGCTTTTCATATCGACAGAGAGCACAGGTTCAGGCAACGCCTCCAGTAACGCGCTCAACGCCAGATGCTCACGTTCGGAAGGCATCCACGGGACAGTACGCACATCGGTAACACCTGCAATACGGCGTATTTCGGCCATCAGACTGCTGAAACTCTCAAACTCCAGTTCAGCAAAATTGAGGTAGATTCGCCCAATGGGATCAATCTCAATACCGCGTAAATCAATGCCTCTTAGCACGAGTAGATCGAGTAATTCGCGGGTCAGACCGAGTCGGTCTTCACAAAAGACTTCCAGACGCATGGGAACCTTCACCTGAAAAAAGAACAATTAATATGATGATATGACACTATTTGGATAGCAGGAAGGTTTCTGTCAACAATCATTGACACAAAGACGGAAAAACGGGCACTTCGGCGTAAAGATATCCGGTCAGCACCCGATATTGCATTATTTTTCGCTGGGCGTTTTGCCTTTTTGCAGAGTTTCTTTCACCTGACCGATAAGCTGACGACGGAAATCCCCAAGGCGAGGTTTGTCATCGTCAATCCACGGCAGCGGGCGGCAAAGCTCCATAGCTTTAATCCCGAGTCGTACCGTCAGAAGTCCAGCACCAATTCCCTGAGCTGCGCGGGTAGACAAACGAGCAGCGAGATCTTGCGACATCCAGTCCATCCCCACTTCGCGCACCAGTTCGCTGGCTCCGGCAAAAGCGATATTCAGCAATACCAGCTTAAACAGACGCAAACGGCTGTAATACCCCAGTTCAATGCCATACAGCGTGGCAATGCGATTAATTAAACGCAGATTGCGCCAGGCGATAAACGCCATATCGACCAACGCCAGCGGGCTGACCGCAATCATCAACGTTGATTCCGCCGCCGAACGGCTGATTTCGCGCCGCGCCTGGGCATCTAAAACTGGCTGGACCAAATGCGCATACAGGCTGACCACTTCACGATCGTTCTGCGTTTCATGGATTGAGGCATACCAGCGTTGCAGCGCCGGATGCGACTGATCAATACCCGCCTGCTGCGCCAGTTTTTCGCAAAATGCGCGACCTTTGCCCGTGCCGTGGCTATGCAATAAATCACGCGCTTCGTCGCGTTCATGGGCGCGCTGTCGCAAGCGCCATAAGCGCCGCCACTCTGTTACCACAGAACCTACGCCAGCGCCGATAATCAATGCCCCAGCGGCACATCCACCCAGCGCTACCCAGTCCTGGGTTTGCCAGGCATTCATTGTCCACTGTATACCCTGCCCGACAACGCTTGCGCCAAACAGAGCCAGCCCGCCCATCACCATTTTGCGCCACAGGCTGCGTTTCGGACGTAACGCTGCGTCCATTACCGCTTCGACTTGCCCCTCTTCTTCCTGCGCTTCGTCGAGCGTGGCCGGGGCAAAATTTTGCGCCTGATTTTCGTCAAAGGTCTGCTGCGCCCTGAATTTTGGATTCTGTTCGACCTCCAGCGGACCGTCGAAATCAATACGTGGTTTTAACGGTTCGGTCATCGCAATTTATCTCCTATTAAAAATTCCAGCGCGGCATCAAGACGAATATGCGGCAGCGGTTTGTCGACATCCATCACCTGCGGGCGAAACGCTTCAAACTGGAACCCTTGCTTGTCCCAGAACGCCTGACCGGGCAAACGCGCAGGAACTTCACCGGGGTAAACGGTGAGAAGCGCACCATCGCTGAGCCGGTTACCGCGCAATGCCGGAATTTTCTCGCCGTTGACGTCAATAATGCCGCTGGTGGTCGCCTGCACCGAGGCCAGCCCCAGGCAATCCATACTAATCCTTTCAAACGCCGCATTTTGCCAGGCATCCTGAATCAGTTGTTGCAGTAATGAAACCATATTGGCGTGCTGATCGACCGTTACATGGTCCGCTTTCATCGCGGCAAACAGCAGTTTGTCGATAACCGGCGAGAATAAGCGGCGAAACAGCGTGCGCTGCCCGTAGTGGAAACTTTGCATCAGCTGCGTCAGTGCCAGACGCATATCATTAAATGCCTGTGGCCCACTGTTGAGAGGTTGCAGGCAATCCACCAGCACAATCTGGCGGTCAAAGCGCAGAAAATGATTCTTATAGAACCCCTTCACCACTTTCTCGCAGTAATAATTAAACCGCTCGCGCAGCATTCCGGCATTGGTGTGCTTATCGGCCTGCGCCAGTTTGGACTCGTCCCAGGCATCGACATCCGGCCACGGGAAGAATTGCAGCGCGGGCGCACCTGCCATATCTCCCGGCAAGACAAAGCGCCCAGGCTGAATAAAGTGCAGCCCCTGCTGTTTACAGTGGTGGAGATAATCGGTCCACACGGCGGCAATGTCTGCCAGACGGTTTTCGTCGGCAGGCGCTAGCGGGTCAAGTCCTTCGCACATCATTCGCCATTTCGCCGACCATTCGCCGCGCTGACCATTGAGTAAGCCCGTCATCTGGCGCGACCAGCTTAAGTAATCCTGCGCCAGCATCGGCAGGTCGAGCAACCATTCGCCGGGATAATCCACAATTTCCAGATACAGCGTGGAGGTATCCTTAAAGTGGCGCAGCAGCGAATCGTTCGATTTAAAACGTAACGCCAGGCGAATTTCACTGACGCCGCGCGTAGGCGTCGGCCAGGCGGGAGGATCACCATATAACTGCGCCAGTCCTTCATCATAGGTGAAGCGCGGAATGCCAAAGTCACGCTGGGGAATGCGTTTTACGCCCAGCAAGCGCTCTTCACGCACCGCGCTTAACAGCGGCAAACGTGCTCCGGCATGAATATTGAGCAACTGATTAACCATCGCGGTGATAAACGCTGTTTTGCCGCTGCGGCTAAGTCCGGTTACAGCGAGGCGCAGATGTCTGTCGACACCCCGATTCACCAGCGCATTGAGTTCATTTTTAAGTCGCTTCATTGCTGTCCTGTGCTGCTCTGAAGACCAGAAAAAAAATCATTCGTAAGGATATGAATGTGGGGGCCAGGCCATTGATTATCAACTGCCCGTGTTGTCATCGACGGGCGAACTCCATAAGATGTGCAGCATTCACGTTCGGACGGAGTTCCTGACCTATGTCCCCTACTATTTATGATATTGCCAGGGTTGCAGGCGTATCAAAATCCACCGTATCACGCGTGCTGAATAAGCAAACTAATATCTCCCCGGAAGCGCGCGAAAAAGTGTTACGGGCCATTGAAGAATTACAGTATCAGCCAAACAAGCTGGCCCGCGCGCTGACCTCTTCGGGTTTTGATGCCATTATGGTGATTTCTACCCGTTCGACCAAAACTACGGCGGGTAATCCGTTTTTCTCTGAAGTTTTGCATGCCATCACCGCCAAAGCGGAAGAAGAAGGTTTCGACGTGATATTACAAACGTCGCACAATCCGGCAGAAGATCTGCAAAAATGCGAAAGCAAAATTAAACAGAAAATGATTAAAGGCATTATTATGCTCAGTTCGCCAGCGGATGAGTCATTTTTTGCCCAACTCGATAAATACGATATTCCGGTGGTGGTAATTGGCAAAGTTGAAGGTCAATATGCCCATGTTTATTCTGTCGATACCGATAATTTTGGTGACAGCATTGCGTTGACCGATGCATTAATTGAAAGTGGGCATCAAAATATTGCCTGCCTGCATGCTCCGCTTGATGTCCATGTTTCGGTTGATCGCGTTAATGGCTATAAGCAAAGTCTGTCCGCGCATAATATTGCAGTGCGTGATAAATGGATTGTTGACGGCGGTTATACCCATGAAACAGCACTGCAAGCAGCACGGCAATTATTAAGTCAGTCACCGTTGCCTGAGGCAGTGTTTGCCACTGACAGCCTGAAATTAATGAGCATTTATCGTGCGGCGGCAGAGAAAAATATTGCTATTCCGCAGCAGTTAGCGGTGGTGGGTTATAGTAATGAAACGCTGTCGTTTATTTTAACGCCTGCACCAGGCGGCATCGATGTTCCGACGCAGGAGTTAGGTCAACAAAGCTGCGAGTTATTATTCCGCTTAATTTCGGGAAAACCGTCACCACAGAATATTACCGTTGCCACGCATATGACGCTGAAATAAATACCAGCTACCTTGCCTGAATGCCGGATGCGATGCTGGCGCATCTTATCCGGCCTACATTTATAGATCGGATAAAGTACTCGCGCCGCATCCGGCAATTTAGCCCATTATCAGAACGAGTAATTTACGCCGACACCTGCATAATGGAATTTATCGCTGTCGCCTTCGTCGTGATCCTGCCACTCAAACGCGTATTCCAGCGAAACGGAAAGTCCGTTCTGGAAATCATAACCGTAAAATAAACCCACACGGTTAAAATCATGGCCTTCACGTTCAATATCATCCTGCCAGTCCCAGTTACTCTAGCGATCCAGCCCAATGCGCGTATACGGCGTCACCGAGTGGTTGCCGAGCGTCAGCGGCAAATAGGCGCGAATTTCTTGTGTGGAAAACTCACCGTTATTGCGGCTGTCGTCCATATTGAAGCCGCGCTCGAGATAATAGTTCACTCGCAAAGCAACCGTTTCGTTGAAGGTATATTGCAGACCTGTTTCCGTTTCGACACGGGTATCAGCGTAACCGGTCGTGTTCAAATCGTTGGCAAATTTATACATCGACAACCAACCGTTGAAACGTAAATCATCAGTCAGTTTCACATCCCAGTCTGGCGCGATTTTCCAGCGCTGCATATTCGCCGTGTCTTTGCCCGGTTCATCAACGTAGTGATAACCATAATTACGGAAACCGCCGGTCAGGCCGAAACTGAAATCATCGCTTTCGAGGAACTGATAATGCACCTCCAGCTCCGGGCGATCAAACCTCGTTCCACGTTTACCCGCACTATAATCTACCGGCCCTTCCTGATAATAGGCCAGAGCAATTCTCCACGGCCCGTTGGCGGCATTAAAATAGACTGAAGGCTCCGCCAGCCCATCCATATCTTCGCCATAACCCTCGACGTTTTCTATTTCGTACATCGCACCGATATTAAAGTGCCAGTCGCTCTTTTCCTCGGCCTGTGCGCAGGCCATTCCCGCACACATCACCAGTGCGGTACAGGGTAATAACTTTTTTTGTTCCTTGTATTATCCTGGGGGAATGCCTTCCCCCTGTATTTAGCGAATTGCTATTTCCGTTTCTGCATCAAAGAAATGACATTTCGTCATATCAAAATGAATAGTGATATTTTCTCCTGCATGATAATCATTTAACGCACCAGCACGGACCACTAACTCGTGCCCCCAACCGTGGTGTAGAGCATAAATTCCGCACCGGTTAATTCTGCCACGCTAATTTTGGCGGAAATGTTATTTTCCTCTTGCGCGTCCGGATGAATATCTTCCGGGCGTATTCCCATCACGATGGGCTTATGCAAACTTTCCTGTGTTTTCAGAACCGCTAATTTCTCTTCGAGAATGGTTAATTTAAGCGTTTCCGTAACGAATTTATCGCCATCGATCGTGCCGCGAATAAAATTCATCGCTGGTGATCCAATAAATCCGGCAACAAACATATTCGCGGGTTGGTTATAAACGGTTTTCGGCGCACCTACTTGCTGAACAATCCCGTCTTTCATAATCACAATCCGCGCCGCCATGGTCATCGCTTCGGTCTGATCGTGGGTCACGTAGATCATGGTGGTGTTCAGTTTCTGATGCAGCTTGCTGATCTCTGCACGCATTTGTACGCGCAGCTTGGCATCAAGGTTAGAGAGCGGTTCATCCATTAAAAACACGCCCGCTTCGCGCACAATCGCCCGCCCGAGCGCCACACGCTGGCGTTGCCCGCCGGAAAGCGCGCCCGGCTTGCGTTTCAGGTACTCACGCAGGCCGAGAATTTGCGCCGCCCAGTTCACCCGCTCATCAATCACCTCTTTGGCGATTTTTTGCATCTTCAGGCCAAACGCCATGTTGTCGTAAACCGTCATATGCGGATACAACGCGTAGTTCTGGAACACCATCGCGATATTGCGTGCTTTGGCTGGAACGTCATTCATTCGTTTGCCGTCGATCAACAGATCGCCGCCGCTGATCTCCTCAAGCCCGGCAATCATGCGCAGGGTGGTCGATTTACCGCAGCCCGACGGGCCGACAAATACGATGAACTCTTTATCGGCAATTTCCAGGTTGAAGTCCTTCACCACATGCACCTGGTTATCGTAGATTTTTTGAATATGTTGTAACGAAAGCTGAGCCATGTTGATTCCTTTGCTATACGTTTTGCCAGAAGGCCGATAACCGCGACCAGGTCAGGGAGTCCGTTGAGGGCAACAGTAATTGCGCCCCGGTTAAGCCCGCACCGATCCCCACCGAGCGCATACCGCTGGCGTTAATGGCGTCAATGCCCGCCTGCGCATCTTCAATGCCGATACATGCCTGCGGCGGCACGCCCAGCCCGGCACAGGCAGCGAGAAAGATTTCCGGATCCGGTTTCGAGTTTTTAAGTTGGGAAGCATCCGCGCAGAAGGTGAAAAACTCACGCAGCTCCAGCGCCGCTAAAATCGTCGGCGCATTCAGGGAGACGGAAGCCAGCCCTACCGGAATCTGCTGTGCACGGAGCTCTGCCAGCAAATTGCGAATACCGGGCAGCACAGCATTAACCGTCAGCTCGCGCAGTGAGTGGACGTAAAGCAGATTTTTGCGATACGCCAGTTGCGCCCGCTCCTGCGGGTTAAAGTCGCCCTCTTTGCCCCCGTGTTGCAGAATGCGCCGCAGAGACTCATCGCGGCTGATCCCTTTTAGAGATTCGTTAAACTGCGCATCAATACTGATGCCAATTTCAGCGGCAATCTGCTGCCACGCCTGGAAATGCAGATGCGCGGTATCGGTGATTACACCATCCAGATCGAAAATTACCCCTTGCAGTTTCATTCATCCTCCTGATGCGTGGTAGCGGTCCCATTGAAGGGCAAAATAAAATCACCCAAACAGAAAACAGATTCTTCAGCCACGGATATAAGCTGACCGTCCAAACGCAGTGAAACGGGCGCAGAAGTTCGAATCGCAATACGCTGCGCGTCGAGAGTGACCTGTAATTCGCAGCCCTGCCAGAACAGAGGGAAAGACAACTGTTGCCACTGCTCAAGTAACGCCGGATTTAGATGCAATTCACCGTCACGCACGCTCACCCCGGCAAAACCCTGAATCGCCCCCAGCCAGATAGCGCCAGTTGCGGCAGCATGGATACCATCATCACAACTATGCGGATCAGCACCAAGATCGATTTCAGTCCCCTCGCGCCAGAACTGATAACTTTGGGTCAGCAGGCCACAGCGTGCAGCAACAATGCCGTGGATTGCTTTACTTAATGACGAGTCGTGAATAGTGCGCGGTTCATAAAATTGCAGATTGGCAAGACACGATGCCGATGAGAACTGCTCTGGCAGCATGTAATTGAGCATCACCACATCAGCTTGTTTGAGGATCTGCATCTCGTTCACTTCTGCGCGTGAATAATCCAGCAGAATGGTTTGCTTCCCCGCCGCCGCTTTGTATTTCGCCAGATTAATCGCCGGCTTAGTCATAAACGAATCATCCTGCGGCAAAACACCGTCGGGCTGAATTTCTGGCAGCCGCAGTTCTTTAAGGAACATTTCGGCACGATGAATAAACGCGTCGTCACTACAGCCAAACTGGCGGGCAATACTCAGCGCCTGCTGGACGTTGTAATACACCATATAGCTGGTGAAGGCGTTATTATTGACATGTTCGGTATATTCGTCTGGCCCAATAACATCATGAATTTCCAGACGGTCGTTAACCCTCACCGCGCGGCTAATCCAGAACTTTGCAGTTTCCAGAAGTAGCGCCATGCCTTCATGCGCAATGAAACTTTCATCCCCCGTGGTCTGCCAGTATTGAATAACCGCCCAGGCGATATCGGCCACCAGATGATGTTCCGCCTGCGCCGAGGCCACTTTTTGCCGCAGCCCGGTGCGAATGTTAATGGCGGCAAATTCCGGCGTCTCTTCTTCGCCGCTGCGCGCGCTTTCCCACGGAAATAGCGCGCCCTGCCAGCCGTTGCGTCGCGCTTTCTCCTGCGCGCCTGGCAAGTTGTGCCAGCGATAACGCAGTAAACTTCGGGCAACCGTCGGATCGCTAAACAGATGGAACGGCAGCAAAAATACTTCTGTATCCCAGAAAACGTGGCCTTTGTAGCCTTCGCCGGTTAAGCCTTTTGCCGCAATACTGCTGCGCTCGCCGTGAGCCGGCGTCATGATGCGCAGATGATAAAGCGCATAATCTAACGCTTGCTGATCGTGCGCATCGCCGCCATTTACCGTGATACGGCGTTTCTGCCACCATTGACGCCAGTTTTCTGTTGATGCTGCAAGATGTTGGTCGTAACTCTGTTGCGCGCACATTTCAAGCTGGCGAAGCGACACGCTGCCCCACTCGTCTAAAGCAGCTTGCCTGTCATCCCGCCAGTCGATCCACACCAGTTTTTGCAACGTCACTGTCTCGCCTGCATGAAGCTGCGTACTGGTATGTTGCAGTAAACGGCGCTCTTTGGCGGTATAGCATTGCTGCACATCACCGCTCACCTGGCAGCAACAACTGATGGCCACATCACTGCGCCCATCCTGGGTGGTGTAGATCCCCTGCATCAAATGCTGACCAAACACCCGCACCTGGGTTTCGTCGAGATGCTGGCGACCGTGGTTGGTTTGCGTGGCGTCAATGCCTGTTGAAATCAGCACTGACGCGTCGGCGTCCAGTGGCATAATAGTGATTTCCAGCGCAATGAGCGGCAGTTGGTCTGCCGAAACAAAGCGACGGCTGGCGATGGTGTAACCTGCGCCGTTGCTGGTACGCCAGACAACGCTACGGCGTAATTCTCCACTGGCAAAGTCAAGTTCACGCTGCCAGGCTTCGCGGGATAACGAGAAAACCTCACCATTTATGGCAATCTCCATCCCCAAGATATCAGGCAGATTCACCAGTTCGTTGATTTCACCTTTTCCCGCCCGATGATACAGCCCCGCCAGATACATCCCTCGCGTCTGGCGCGTGTAATCTTCTTCATGGCTGGCGCGAAGCCCAAGATAGCCGTTCCCCTGCGCCATCAGCGATGCATACTTGTTCAGGGTATGCTGGCTGAAATGGGGTTCTGATAACGTTACTGGCCTGGTCATAATTCCACACGCGTCCCTGTTTCTGCGGATTGATATAACGCCGCCACCAGTTGCTGGATGATGTACCCCTGCTCGGCGTCGGCTATCATCACGGGCTTGCCCTGTACGTGATTGATAAAGGCTTCCATGCTGCGCAAATGGCGGTTGTCGTCTGCCATTTCCCGTTGCATCAGCGTCATTAATTCACCGTTGTTATCGGTGTAGATATGTGCTGGAAACAGCGTCGCACCGGCTTTATCACCACAAAAGCTGACGTTCATAATCAACTGTTCGCGGATGTTGAGTGCAAATGACGTTTCCAGCCACAGAATGCCGCCGTTATGAAATTCAATGGTGCCAAACAGCGAATCTTCGACGCTGTAAGTTGCCGGATCCCACTCGCCAAATTGACCACAGCTCTTTTGCGTGCCGATCTTTTGAAAACTATGCGCATTCACGCTTTTCACCGCCGGAAAGCCCAGCACATACATCGCAGCATCCAGCATATGAATGCCGATGTCGATCAGCAGGCCACCACCCTGCAGTTCTTTATTGGTAAAGACACCCCAGCCGGGAACGCCGCAGCGACGCAGGGCGCGGGCGGTGGTAACGTAAATCTCTCCCAAAACGCCGTTGGTCACCTGTTCACGCAGCTGTTGCGTATCGAGCGCAAACGATGGTGAAAGTCGTAGGCCAGCACCTTGCCCAGTTTGCGCGCGGTATCGCACATTTCCCACGCCTGTTCTGTCGTCATGGCGGGCGGTTTTTCGCACATCACATGGCAGCCTGCTTCCAGTGCCATCAGGGTATGTTCGTAATGAAAACGGTTAGGTGAGCCGACGCTAACCACATCAGGTTTCACCGCCAGCAGCATGGCCTGCGGATCGTCCCACACGGATGCATTCCCGTATTTTTCTGCCAGCGCCTGCGCCTGGGAAAGGCGGCTGTCACAGACAGCCACCAGTTCCAGATCGTTGCGGGTGCAGTAGTACGAAGCATGAACCTTATCCGCCACCTGGCCCGCGCCTATTATCGCGACCCGCAGCGGAGAGCTTGTCATTGCACTTTTCACAAAGACCTCTTAGCAGGTACGCAACCAGGCCAACGAATCACGGTACGCCTGGGCAGGATCTTCTGCCCGGATACGCCCTTCATACACCACATAACCCTGATAGTTATCGGCGCGCAGCTGTTCAAACAGCGCGTGGAAATCGAGGGTGCCACTGCCCGGCTGGTAACGATGGTTATCGGCAATATGCACATGACCGAGCAAGTCACGGTTGTCGTGCAGCGCCTGCGCCAGGTTATCTTCTTCGATGTTCATGTGATAGAAATCGCCGATAATCTGCACATGTTTAAGATTGTTTTCGACGATGTAACGACGAGCATCGGCGAGGGTGTTGATCATATGATCCTGATAGCGGTTTAACGGTTCGAGATACACCACGGTTCCGGTACGCGCGGCGACCTGTTCCAGTACGCGCAGGGAATCACTCACCAGTTTGCGGTCGCCGTCCAGGCTACGCGGCGAGGTCATCGGCGGTAAGCGGAAGGTAAACATGCCCCACGCTGCCGGAACCCCCCCACTTCTGCCAGCGCCTCGAGAATGCGTTCGATCTGCTTTAAGCCATTAAGACGACGCTCTTCGATAAAGTCACCAATCCAGCCGTCATAGCCGCCGCAGGCGGTGGTCACTGGTAAACCGGTTTCTTTGATCGCCGCTTTGACTTCTTCGATGTTGTTGACCAGCAGTTTGCCGTCAATCTCAAAACCATCGAAGCCCATCTCTTTGATATAACGAAATCTCTCGCGGATATTTTCCGGAAAGAATGCCTGATTCTGTGTGCCGATTTTCATTTTTTCATTCCTTTGAATTAAAACGTAACGCCCATTTTGATGCTCTGTTCCGGATGCTGATCGACATACTGCATGTAGCTTTCCGGGCTGTTGGCAAAGGTCACTACCGGGTCGATTAAATCTTCGCAATTGAGATAACCGTTCATCAGCAGTTCCCAGCAGGTTTCTTCAATACGCTTACGGCTCCAGCGCGGATAATCCGGGTTCGGTTCGCTGCACGCGCGGGAGAAAACAATTTTGGCGTTATTGAAATGCGCTTCGCGTCCGAGGTTAAAACCTTCAGCAAATGGTTTGGCAAACGCGACATAGGAGATGGTGCCGCCGTAGGCCAGGCCGCGCAGCGCCGATTGCAGCGCGTCGGCGTAACCGCTGGTTTCGATAATCACATCAGCCCCCTGCTTGCCGGTCAGCGTTTTGATCTCTTTGCCTACGTCAGTGCCAATGGGGTTAAGGCAGAAATCAGCACCGTGGCGACGGGCAATATCACAGCGATGGGCGATAGGATCGACGCCAATTACCACCGATGCGCCAGCGCGTTTCGCCAGTTGGATGGCAATTTGACCGATCGCGCCAAGCCCTACCACCACGACAAAATCCCCTACGCGTACGTTGGCATCGCGCACGCCGCTCATGGCAAACTGCGCCGGGTTGTAACAGACGGCGTTTTTCCAGGAGCTGCCTTGCGGCATTTTGCGCAGCTTGTAGTTATTCACTGCGTTAATGATGACCGTCTCGGAGAGCGGGCCGTAGCCGCATACGCTGTCGCCCACCGCGTAGTCTGTAACGTCGCTGCCGCACTCGATAATGTCGCCAACCACCATGTTGCCAAGCTGGAATTTGCCAAACTCAATGCCGCGCGGCGCATCTGCCGGACGCGGGGTGAACATCTGCCACTCGCCGTTAAAGTCTTCATCGATAAACGGGCTGGCGGCGCGGAAGTCGACCACTTCCGTTCCGTGTTTCGGTGCGCCGAAACGCACGCGGATCTTCACTTCATTGGCTAAAATCGCCCGATCTTCATACTCAACCAGCGCAGCAACACGCGGTGCTGTGGCTACTAACTTTTTCATGTAAAACTCCTTGTAAAGAAACTGGCCGCTTTAGCCCTTCACGCCACCGGCGGTCAAACCACTCTTAATAAAACGTTCCAAAAGCGCATACATAATCACCACCGGCAATGCGGTCACCAGCGAGGCCGCCATCATCCGTCCCCAGATGTAATCAGGCGTACTGAACAGCGCGTTCAGGCCCACTGGTAAGGTGAAATTGCTGGCGCTGGAGAGGAAAATCGACGCAAACAGATAGTCGTTCCACGCCACCATAAAGCAGTAGACGAACACCGATATCAGCCCGGACATCGCCAGGGGCACGGTGATACGGAAGATGATTTGCAGACGGTTGAGGCCATCCATCATCGCCGCTTCTTCGATCTCATCAGGGATGGTGTCGAAGTAACTTTTCAGCATAAACACGGCGGTGGGCAGGGTTTGCGTCACCATGGTAATGATCAGCGCCATCTCGGTGTCGTAAATACCAAGCGCGGTGATGATTTTGAACAGAGGCACCACCAGCAAAATGCCAGAGAACATATACACCGTGTAAAAGCTGGCGTTGATGGTCATCCGGCCTTTAAAGCGCAGGCGGGAAAGCGCGTAAGCTCCGAGAATGCCGAGAAATACCGCCACCACGGAGGAAACCACCGACACCACCATGCTGTTACGGAAGTAGTCGACAAACGGGAAAATCATCGGGTTAAAAATGTCGACGTAATGCTCCAGCGTCCACTGTTGCGGCAGCAGCGTAGGATGCAGCGATATCGCCTCTTTCGCGCTTTTGAACGAGGTCATCAGCATCACAAAAAACGGAAACAGCGTGATGATGAGAAACAGCGCCAGCCCGCAGTAAAAACCGATACGACTGAGCGTGCGTTTATTTGTTGCCATTGAGGTTCACCCGTTTCCTGGTCAGCAGAATGACAGCGAAAATAATGATGAAGAGCACCACCGAGATCGCCGCCGCTTTCCCTAAGTCATTAAAGGCAAAGGCGGTTTTGTAGAGATAGACACCAAGAATATCGACCTTGGTTGTCAGCAGATAAACATCAGCGAACATGTAGAACATCCAGATGGTGCGCAGGGTCACCACCGTCGCCAGGACCGGCATAATTGCGGGCAGCGTGACGATGCGAAACCGCTGCCAGGCATTAGCGCCATCCATCTCTGCCGCTTCGTACAGCGATTTGTCGATGGTCTGCAAAATCGCCAGAAACGAGATAAAGGCATACGGGAAGTAGCGCCAGATGGCGAACAGCACCACCAGCACAAAGCTACTGCCCGGATTATCAAACCACAGCGGTGCCTGCTCATAGAGATGCAGAAGATCGACGCCGAGGTAGTTCACAATGCCGTAGCCGTTGTTGAACATGTATTTCCAGGCAAACACCAGCGAAATGGACGGCGTTACGTAGGAGAGGATCACCAGCGAACGCGCGGTTTTGCGCAGGCGGAACTCGCGGTTGAAAAACATCGCCACGGCCAGCCCGAGCACGGTGCTGCCCGCCACCACCAGCGCCGTATACCAGACCGTCATCCACAGCGAGTGCCAGAAGCCGGGATCGGAGAGAATGCGCACATAGTTACTCACCCCAACAAACGTTGACTCGATGTTGGGATTGAGCGGCAGACGTAAAAAACTGATTTCGATATTCGACACCATCGGCCACGCCACCAGACCGCCCAGCAGTAATAAGCTGGGCGCGAGAAGCAGCAGCGCAAACGGCATATCGGAACGACCTGAAAAAAGCCTGTTCATTGCGGATTCCTGTCCTGGGTTTAGTGCTGTTCGATCAGTTCATCCAGCTTTTTCTGGCTCGCTTGCAGCGTGCCAGGGAGATCGGCTTTACCCACGGTGACGTTATGCACCATGGAGCTCACCACACCAGAACCCGTCACATCGCCCATGCGGGTAAAGTTTTTATCCCCTACTGCGCCAAAGACCTGAATATTTGGCAGTTCACCGATTAGCTGATTCGGTAGTTCACCCAGCGCCTTAATAACGTCGTTGTCTTTCCAGGTGGCGGTAGTGACAACCGCTTTATTCACCGGCAGCGCAGCACCTGGCGACATCATCACCCAGTCGGCAATGTTGTCCGCCTGCTCCATAAAGGTGACAAATTTTTCTGCTGCTTCGGTCTTTTGTCCGGCGGTAATGGTCAGCGAGGTCAACATGCCGTAGACCGCAGAGTTTTTCTCGGTTGGCACCACGAAACCGACGTTTTTCGGGTCGCCTTCTTTAATCACAGCCGGAAGGATATAGGTGGAGTAAATCGCCATCGGCGCGGTGCCGTTCATAAAGGCGTCTTTCACTTCCATGATGTCGTTAGAACCCGGCATGGTGTTGGCAGCAAGGTCGCGGTAATAGGTCAGCGCCTGCATCATCTCTGGTGTATCAAGGGTGATTTTGCCTTCGGCGTTAAAGACGTTGGCCTAGTTGGATAACGCAAACTGGGAGAAGGATTGTTCCGTCAGCACGCTTTCTGCCGTAGGCAGCGCAATACCGTATTTTTTATTCGCCGGGTCATTCAGTTTCTGTGCAACGTCCAGCAGCTGTTGCCAGTTTTTCGGCTCCTCCAGCCCCGCTTTTGCCAGCACATCTTTGCGATACCAGATGCCGCCAATCCAGGCGCTGACAGGAACACCGGTCCATGCGCTACCATCTTCGGTACGCACAATACGCAGTACGCCATCGTAAAACGCGCCTTCACCAACGTTGCTGATGACCGTGGCAACCGCTTTGCGATCGATAAGCTGCTCTTTATCCATAACTTTGGCGTAGTCATGGCTGGTTTCGATCACTTCCGGCAGCGAGCCGCTACGTGAAAGGGTGATGACTTTGGTGTTATGAGCGTCTTCTTCCACGGGCACTTGTTTAACGGTGATACCTGGGTTTTCTTTTTCAAAACGGGCAATCAATTTGCTGATAACTGCCTGACGCTCCTGCTCCACCGAAGAATGCATAAATTCGATGGATACATGGGTTTTATTTTCTTCTTTACAGCCTGAAATCAGGGCGCAGGAAACCAGTGCTGATAACAGCACGATTTTTGATTTAATCATGAGATGTTCCTTTTTATTTAATCCACATAACCTGCCAGGGGCGCAGCGTTATTTCATTACCCAATATATCAACTTCACTAATCAGATCCCGACCATGCAGATCAGTAATATTTACATGCTGAATATTTTTACTGACATTAAACAATCCAGTCAGACAATTACCATCAGCGTTACTTCTTTGAATACGCATTACGGATGAATTAACCGTATCGATGGTAAAATTATTATCCGGATGAAACTCGTTATGGCTGCGACGAAGTGTAATTAAACGCGACAACTCATGATATACCGCATGCCTTAATGTAGCTTCATCGTTCAGTTCTCGTGTTATCTCTTCACTGTGATATTTTTTACGGTTAATCGCACGGTTATATCCGAGTTTTTCGACACCTGCGTAATCATTACGCGAGCCAAGAATACTTTGAATATATATCGCGGGTACACCGGGGAAACTTAACAAAATCGCATGGGCAAGGATAAACCTGGTGCAACGTTCTTCATCGCTACTCTCGCGGCGGCTTAACGCATTCATATAGGTGACATTCATCTCATAGGGACTGCGCGTGCCGTCGGGATTATTTTTCCAGTTTACTAATGGGTAATGACTCCAACTTACTGATAGTGTTTTATGTTCAGATAATGCCCGATGACCTTGTCATGCAGCTCCACCGATTTTGAGAACGACAGTGACTTCCGTACCAGCCTTGCCAGATGTTGTCTCAGATTCAGATTATGTCGCTCAATGCGCTGAGTGTAACGCTTGCTGATAACGTGCAGCTTTCCCTTCAGGCGTGATTCATACAGCGGCCAGCCATCCGTCATCCATACCACGACCTCAAACTCAGAAGACGCTCCAGTGTGGCCAGAGTGCGTTCACCGAAGACGTGCGCCACAACCGTCCTCCGTATCCTGTCATACGCGTAAAACAGCCAGCGCTGACGTGATTTAGCACCGACGTAGCCCCAATGTTCGTCCATTTCAGCGCAGACAATCACATCACTGCCCGGTTGTATGCGCGAGGTTACCGACTGCGGCCTGAGTTTTTTAAGTGACGTAAAACCGTGTTGAGGCCAACGCCCATAATGCGTGCACTGGCGCGACATCCGACGCCATTCATGGCCATATCAATGATTTTCTGGTGCGTACCGGGCTGAGAGGCGGTGTAAGTGAACTGTAGTTGCCATGTTTTACGGCAATGAGAGCAGAGATAGCGCTGATGTCCGGCAGTGCTTTTGCCGTTACGCACCACGCCTTCAGTAGCGGAGCAGGAAGGACATCTGATGGAAATGGAAGCCACGCAAGCACCTTAAAATCACCATCATACACTAAATCAGTAAGTTGGCAGCATTACCTACTAATGCACCTTCCTGCTGTAATGCCTCGACCAGCGCTAATATTTCGCTTTCTGGAAGCAAGCCACGCAGTGGGTTCAACCCGATGCCATCGTGAGAGGCGAGGAAGTTAAACCAGGTCGTTTTACTGGAGGGCAAGCTCAGACTTTGCGCCCACTGGCACAGCGCCTCGACGTTCTGTTTTTGCACCGCATGTAACACCAGCGGCGGCAGCGAGAACTGGTACACCATATGCGCTTCGTCATCACCGTTGCCAAAGTAAGCAATGTTGTCTTTGTGCGGAACATTGGTTTCGGTAATAATCACTGTACCTGGTGCTACGTCATCAATAATCGACCGTAACAGCTTGATAATCAGATGTGTTTTTTCCAGATGGATGCAGCTTGTTCCCGGCTCTTTCCACATAAAGCCAACGGCATCCAGGCGGACATACTCAGCACCTTTCTCAAGGTAACAGAGTAAAACATCCACCATCGCCAGC
Organism: Shigella flexneri 2a str. 301; assembly: GCF_000006925.2. Classification (NCBI taxonomy): domain Bacteria; kingdom Pseudomonadati; phylum Pseudomonadota; class Gammaproteobacteria; order Enterobacterales; family Enterobacteriaceae; genus Shigella; species Shigella flexneri. The sequence goes on along the minus strand of NC_004337.2, from coordinate 1,364,985 downwards.
AACACTTCAGGGCTACGGTAATTCAGGTCAATTTGATCGTCACTAAAGGTGGTCCATAAATGGCGCGTGGAATTATCATCCATTTGAAACGGCGTTAATAGCGGTAACGCACGCGGAAGGGTGACGGCACTGAGATCGGTTTTCGGATCAACCGCAATAAAGAAATCTTCAAAACCCGGAAGCTGTTGTAAATAGTTTTTAAACCATTCACTTTTTGCAGACATATGGTTGCAGACAAAATCAAACATTAAATGACTGCATTCACCGAGTTGCTGAATATCCTGCCACTCCCCCGCTTCACTGGCGACCTGATGATAATCAATTACCGAAAATCCATCATCAGATGACCATGGGTAAAAAGGTAATAAATGAACATGTGAAAAAATGCTTTGCAGCCATTGATGGTAGAACTGATTAAATATGGGTAGTGGTTTTAAATCATTACTGTGAAATTGATCGGCATAGGTAATTAACACGACATCACTTTCATCCCAGTGTTTTTTACGTCGCTGTGTAATTAATCGTTTCGCACTCTCAAGACGCGTTACAAGTTTCTGTAAATGAGTTGCGGTAAATGTTCCACCGTAGATTTCGTCCATGTAATCCGTAATTTTCTGTTTCATGTTGCCTTTCCGTGGTAGCGGTCCCATGAGGCGAGAGACTACTCCGCAGAAAATAAACTGTCAATTGAGCACAAGGGTTTTAGTCACGCAGGAAATCATTTTTTACCAGGGAAAAAGCGTATTTGTGAGCTGACGCAAATAATCTATAGGGATGTAAATAAGGTGTGACAGAAAAAAAACGGCGCATAAGCGCCGCTCATGGTGAATTCTTTTAACCTTTGACCTTCGGCATTGCGATGTCTTTCAGGCCACCGGCGTTCTCAACGTGGGTATATCCCATCTCGCTAAGGAGCTCTTTTGCCTGCCCGGACTGGCGTCCGGCATTGCAATACACTTTCACGGTGTCGTTTTTATCCGGAACGGCGGTGGCAATGCGCTCTTTCACTTCCTTCAGGGGAATATTGATGGCCCCCTGAACGTGCTCTTGCTGATACTGCTCTGGAACACGAACATCGATCCAGTGTTCAGCGGCGAAAACGGGCAGTGAAAACACCAGTGCCAGAGCAAGTAAGCCTTTTTTTAAACATGTAAGCGTCCTTCTATGGATGAAAATTGCCATCCATTATACGCCTGAGATTTAACAATTTTTGCGAAACTCCCCTCACCTTTTATAACGCTGTGCCAGTTTATTAGCAGCCCGACTTAACAGCGGTTCCAGCGCCACAGCCAGCAACATTTTCAGCGGTCGGCGAGCAACTGATTTTATCGCCCAGCCCGCCACACCCGCCGGGCCATAGCGCAGTGCGGTAAGAAGTACCAGCTTGCCTGCTAATTTGAAACCAAGCTTCACCTTTTGCCCGGCCTGTTGCCAGCGAGTATTCATAACTTTCCTCACAGTTGACGGAAACGGCTACGTAACGTGAAAGTATCGGAAGTGACATAACGTTCCATCTCGCGTAAACGCGTTTCACTTGCCGCCAGTTCACGGTCGACTTCATCCAGCAATTCGCTGCTGGAAGGTAGCTGCTCACCAAAGGCCATGTTGTCCGGCATTGGATCAAGCGCAAATGACAAAATGATGTAAGCAACCAGGGTAAACAGCGCCAGACCGAAAAAAATCGACAGCACCACCAGGATACGCACCAGTTTTACCGGTACATCAAAATAGTTGGCAATCCCGGCGCAGACGCCGCGGACCATGCCCTGCTGTGGAATACGCCATAACTTTTTATTGAGATTAATGCCCGCCATTAGCGATCCCTCCAGTTCGGATGTTCTGCATCAAGAATAGATTCCAGCGCCTGAATACGTTCGCGCATCCGTTTTGCTTCATCAACCAGTTGCGCTAATCGCTGCTGCTCACTTTGCGACAATTCACTGCGACCAGAACGATTGCTGTAATGCAGCCATAACCAGATCGGTAAAACAAACAGCACAAAAATGGTTAACGGAATAGCCAGAAATAGCGCGCTCATAAGTACTCCTTAGACGATGAGCGGCGGCGCGTTCGGACGCCGCCTGGATGTTATTATTGATTGTCTTGCTTCATTTTGGCTTTTAATTGTGCCAGTTGTTCGCTGATTGCATCATCGGCTTTCAGTTCGGCAAACTGATCGTCCAGCGATTTTTGTTTACCGAAGCTGTGGCTTTCTGCTTCCGCTTCCATCTGGTCAATACGACGTTCGAAAGATTCGAAACGAGCCATTGCTTCATCCAGTTTGCCACTGTCCAGCTGACGACGCACATCGCGCGACGAGTTTGCCGCCTGATGACGTAACATCAATGCCTGCTGGCGAGCGCGTGTTTCGCTCAATTTGTTTTCCAGCTCGCCAATCTCTTTCTTCATGCGTGCCAGCGTATCGTCCACCAGCGTCACTTCATGTTCCAGGGACTTAATCAGATCGGTCAGTTTCTGTTTTTCAATTAACGCTGCACGTGCCAGATCCTCTCTCTCTTTCAGCAGCGCCAGTTCGGCTTTTTCCTGCCATTCAACTTCACGCGCCGACGCTTGTTCAATACGGCGAGTCAGCTGTTTCTTTTCTGCCAACGCACGCGCCGAAGTAGAACGTACTTCAACCAGTGTATCTTCCATCTCCTGGATCATCAGACGCACCAGTTTCTGTGGATCTTCCGCTTTCTCTAACAGAGCGTTGATGTTGGCATTCACGATGTCGGCAAAGCGAGAAAAAATACCCATAATGTTGTCCTCTTGATTTCTGCGTTCAGGATTGTCCTGCTGAACTGTTAATGCAATTTGCGTGCCAATTTTTTATCTTTTTGATTTATAAAGATCTGATTGAAGAATCAACAGCAACATGCCAGGATGAATTAGCGAATTACACTAACAAGTGGCGAATTTCATCATGGCCGAATACAAAGATAATTTACTTGGTGAGGCGAACAGCTTTCTCGAAGTGCTGGAACAGGTTTCGCATCTCGCACCGCTGGACAAACCGGTGCTCATCATCGGCGAACGCGGCACCGGTAAAGAGTTGATTGCCAGCCGCCTGCATTATCTCTCCTCCCGTTGGCAAGGGCCGTTTATTTCCCTTAACTGCGCGGCGTTAAATGAAAATCTGCTGGATTCCGAACTGTTTGGTCACGAAGCGGGGGCGTTTACCGGTGCGCAAAAACTTCATCCTGGGAGATTTGAACGTGCCGACGGCGGTACGCTATTTCTTGATGAACTCGCTACGGCACCGATGATGGTGCAGGAAAAATTATTGCGTGTGATTGAGTACGGTGAACTGGAGCGCGTTGGCGGTAGCCAGCCGTTGCAGGTGAATGTGCGGTTGGTATGCGCGACGAATGCCGATCTCCCGGCGATGGTCAATGAAGGTACTTTTCGCGCTGACCTGCTCGACCGGCTGGCTTTCGATGTAGTGCAACTGCCGCCCCTGCGCGAGCGCGAAAGCGACATTATGCTGATGGCAGAACACTTTGCCATTCAGATGTGTCGGGAAATCAAGCTGCCTCTGTTCCCGGGGTTTACGGAGCGCGCCAGAGAAACATTGCTGAATTATCGTTGGCCGGGAAATATTCGTGAATTGAAAAACGTGGTGGAACGTTCAGTGTATCGCCACGGCACCAGCGATTATCCGCTTGATGACATCATTATTGATCCCTTTAAACGGCGTCCACCTGAAGAAGCCATCGCCGTTTCAGAAAATACCTCGCTTCCGACGCTGCCGCTGGATTTACGCGAGTTTCAGATGCAGCAGGAAAAAGAGTTGCTGCAACTCAGTTTGCAACAGGGGAAATATAACCAGAAGCGCGCGGCTGAATTACTGGGGTTAACTTATCATCAGTTCCGCGCGTTGTTGAAAAAGCACCAGATTTAGCGAAGTTGAGCAATACAACTTGCCGGATGCGGCGTGAATGCTTTATTCGGCATACATAATCAATACGTCGTTTGCAGGCCTGATAAGCGCAGCGCATCAGACATTATTGCGTTGGGCTATTAATCGCTCAGCGCATCCTGCAAAATTTTCATTGCCGCATCGAATTGCGCATCCGGGATGGTCAGCGGATACAGGAAGCGAATCACGTTGCCGTATGCGCCACAGGTCAGCAGGAGCAGCCCCTGCGCCAGCGCGCGTTGCTGGATTTTCTGTGCAATCGCCGCTGACGGCTCGCCCGTTTGCGGATCGTTAAACTCTGCCGCAATCATCGACCCCAGGCCGCGTACCGCAGCAATGGCCGGAACGCTTTCTTTGGCATCAATCAACGTGTTTTTGAGACGCTGGCCCAGTTGATTCGCGCGTTCGCAGAGTGATTCTTTGTCGATAATATTGAGCACCGCGTGCGCGGCAGCCACCGCCAGCGGGTTCCCGGCGTAGGTGCCACCCAACCCGCCCGGCGCGGGCGCGTCCATAATATTCGCGTTACCGACCACGCCCGAAAGCGGCATCCCGCCCGCGAGGCTTTTCGCCATCGTCATTAAGTCCGGCTTATCGGCGTAATGATCCATGGCAAACAGTTTACCGGTACGCGCAAAGCCGCTTTGCACTTCATCGGCAATCATCACAATACCGTGCTCGTCGCACAGGCGGCGAATGGCGGCAACCAGCTCTTTTGGCGCAACGTTGAAACCGCACTCGCCCTGCACCGGTTCGAAAATAATGGCCGCGACCTGCTTCGCTTCGATGTCTGATTTAAACAAGCGTTCGATGGCGTCGAGGGAGTCCTGTGTTGAAATGCCGTGTAAATCTGACGGATAAGGTACGTGATACACCGAACCAGGGAACGGGCCGAAGCCGATTTTGTACGGCGCAACTTTTCCGGTCAGCGCCATGGTCATATATGTACGACCGTGGAAGCCACCGCTAAACGCAATCACGCTAGGTCGTCCGGTATGGGCGCGAGCAATTTTCACCGCGTTTTCCACCGCTTCCGCGCCGGTAGTGAAGAATGCGGTTTTAGCCTGCCCGCTCACTGGGGCAAGGGTGTTAATTTTCTCCGCCAGCGTGACGTAGCTTTCGTACGGCACAATCTGATACGCCGTGTGGGTAAACTGTTGCAATTGCTGCTCCACCGCCGCGACCAGATCAGGGTGGCGATGCCCGGTATTCAGCACCGCAATGCCTGCGGCGAAATCGATGTATTCGTTGCCCTCTACGTCCTTCAGCGTAGCGTTTTCTGCCGACTGGGCGAAGAAGTTACACATCACGCCAACCCCGCGTGGGGTAGCAGAAAGACGACGCTGATGGAATTCATTGTTGCTCATGTTTCACACCTTTTGACTCTTCACTGTTAATCGGAAATTAAACGCCCAGACGATCGCGCAGGCTGTAATAAGCCGCGCCCATCGCGGTAAATGGCACGCGCAGCGTGCGCCCGCCGGGGAACGGGTAATGCGGCAGATTGGCGAAGGCATCGAAACGCTCGGCGTCACCGCGCAGCAGTTCAGCAATCAAACGCCCGGCAAGATGGGTACAGGTGACGCCGTGGCCGCTGTAACCCTGCATGTAATAGATGTTGGTATCAAGGCGGCCGAACTGCGGCATGTGCGACAAGGTCAGCAGGAAGTTGCCCGTCCAGCGGTAATCAATTTTCACGCCCTTCAACTGAGGGAAGGTTTTTAGTAGTTTCGGTACCACAAGACGCTCAACGTCATCCGGGTTGCGTGCACCATACACTACACCCCCGCCGTACAGCAGGCGGTTGTCGGCGGTAAGACGGTAGTAATCAAGCAGATAGTTACAGTCTTCCACACAGTAGTTTTTCGGGATCAGCGAACGGGCTAAATCTTCCGACAGCCGTTCGGTGGTGATCACCTGCGTGCCGCACGGCATGCTGCGTTTCGCTAGTTCCGGCTCTACTTTATCGCCCAGATACGCATTCCCGGCGACAATCACATACTTCGCCGTCACCTGACCATTGGCAGTCCGAACCACGGCTGGCGTGGTGTGCTGGATCTGCGTCACGGCGGAAAGCTCATACACGCGCCCGCCGTTCAGGCGGATGGCATCGGCTTCACCAATGGCGAGGTTTAGCGGGTGAATATGCCCACCGCTGTGATCCAGCAGCGCACCAGTGTAGCGATCGCTGGCGACCTCGCGGCGAATAGCGTTGACGTCCAGCAGCTCCAGCTGTTTATTGCCGTAGCGTACCCAGTTCTCTTTCTGCTCTTCGAGTGTGGCGAGTTGTTTATCATTCATCGCCACAAACAGACCGCCGGGGCGGTAGTCGCAGTCAATCTGATAACGTTTGATACGTTCGCGGATGATCTCGCCACCCTCGAACATCATGCTGCCGAGCATACGGGCGGTGTCCATGCCGTAGCTTTTTTCGATCACGTCGATGTCGCGGCTGTAGGAGTTCACAAGCTGCCCGCCATTGCGCCCGCTTGCGCCAAAGCCGATGCGTGAGGCTTCGAGAACCACTACGTCAAAGCCCGCTTCCGCCAGATGCAGCGCGGAGGAGAGCCCGGTATAGCCGCCGCCAACCACGCAAACGTCGCAGGTGATTGACTCATTCAGTGTGTCGAATGGTGCATATTTATTCGCACTGGCGGCGTAGTAACTGCTGGTATGTTCGGTCATTTCAGGCCTCCAGGCTTATCCAGATGGTTTTCAGTTCAGTGAATTTTTCAAGGGCATGCAGGGATTTGTCGCGACCGTTGCCGCTCTGCTTATAGCCGCCAAACGGCACGGTCATATCGCCGTCGTTGTAGTTATTGACGAAGACGGAACCGGCTTTCAGGCGTCGGCTCATGCGGTGCGCGCGGGAGAGGTCGCGCGTCCATACCGCCGCGCCAAGGCCGTACTGGCTGTCGTTGGCAAGCTGCAGCGCCTGATCTTCTGATGTGAAACGGGTGACCACCAGCACCGGACCGAAAATCTCTTCGCGGCTTAAGGACGCATTCGGGTCCACATCCACGAAGATGGTCGGGCCGATGGCCGCTGCCAGCCCGGCGTTGCGACCATCCAGCAGCAGTTGCCCCTTGCCTTCGCCTTCACGAATAAAGGTGTGTACCGAGTCAGCGTGAGCGCTGTCGATTAAGGTGCCCATGGTGGTTGCGGGATCAAGTGGATGGCCCGGCTGCCAGTTTTGCGCCTGCTGTTTTAACAGGGCTAAGAATTCATCGGCGATGCTCTCTTCCAGTAACAAACGCGTTCCGGCGATGCGCACCTGGCCCTGGTTGTAGAAGATGCCTGCGGCGGTGGCGCTTGCCGCTTTTTGCAGATCCGGACAATCGGCGAAAACGATGTTGGCGCTTTTGCCGCCCGCTTCCAGCCAGACACGTTTCATGTTGCTATCACCCGCGTCTTTCAGCAGTTGTTTACCCGTACGCGTGGAGCCGGTAAAGGCGATGGCATCGATATCGTTATGACGCGAAAGCGCCTGCCCCGCTTCATGACCAAAACCCGTCACCACGTTCAACACACCATCCGGCAAGCCTGCTTCTTTCGCCAGCCCCGCGAGACGAATCGCACTGAGCGGTGATTTTTCAGACGGTTTTAGAATCACGCTGTTTCCCGCCGCCAGCGCCGGGCCGAGTTTCCAGCAAGTCAGCAACAGCGGGAAGTTCCACGGCACGATGGCGGCAATCACGCCGACCGGTTCACGCACGATCATCGCCAGCTCATGGCTACTGGTGGTCGCCACTTCGCCATACACTTTGTCGATCGCTTCGGCGTACCAGCGAATGGCGCGCGCCGCGCCGGGAATATCATCACGCAGACTGTGACGAATCGGTTTGCCGGTGTCGAGAGTTTCCAGCAGTGCCAGCTCTTCGGCGTGGGCTTCCATTAAATCGGCGAGTTTATTCAGTACCGCTTTACGTTTAGCCGGAGAAGAGAGTGACCAGTCGCCGCGTTCAAATACGCCGCGTGCTGCGCTCACCGCACGGTCGATATCGACGCTCTTGCCGCGGGCAATTTTCGCCAGCGGTGCCTGGGTGACCGGATCAACGGTTTCAAAGGTTTCATTTTCCGCCGCAGCAGTATATTCACCGTTAATAAATAAGCGGTTTTCAATGGCGAGACTTAACGCTTTATCCTGCCAGTAAGCCAGATGATGAAAATTCATTATGACTCCTGTTTCACGTCTATCAGATATATGCAGTTTGTGAACGTCAGGGCGCAGAGATCCCCGGGCTGCATGCCCGTTTATTTCTGGCGACATTCTTTATGGATTGCCGGGCGCATTGCGCTTACCCGGCTTACAGAACAAAAAGATTAAAACGTGGTGGGCGTATGGGCGCTGATAATTCGGCAAATACCTGCCGACGTATTACTGAAACTGTGCGGGATGCCGGTATTAATGGCATAACTTTGCCCCGCGACGAGGTGGTAATCCTGACCATTAATCGTCAGAACAATTTCACCTTCCAGTACTGTGCCTATTTCCTCACCCTGATGCTTAATTCTTTCCCCAGTGGTTGTGCCCGGCTGGTACGTTTCAAAGATCATCGCCAGCGTGCGATTCGGGTTACCGTTATGAACCAGCTTCATTGACACACCCTGACTGCCCATCTCAATTAAGTCGTCCTGATTAATGACGACCTGCGGCTCATCAGGTTTTTCCGGCTCGGAAAAGAATTCCGAGAGTGACAGACCATACACCTTCAGCAGCTTTTGCAGCGTACTGATGGCAGGGCTGACTTTATCTTGTTCTATCGTACTGATAGCACTGTGAGTCAGCCCGGAGAGTTCGGCGGCACGACGTTGTGAAAGCCCCTGCTGCTGGCGGATTTCCGACAAGCGTTTTCCTGGCGCCAGTCCCTCATCACTCATATTTGCATTTCCTTAAACTGTAGTGGTCAGAGTCGCTGTTTTTCAGCGATATGGTGCTGCCAAGCGGTGATAAAGCCCTCGAACAATATACGCGAAAGCGCGTACTCGCTACTGTTCCATTCCGGGTGCCACTGTACGCCCAGCGCAAAAGGATGATTGATGACGCTAACCGCCTCAACTAAGCCATCCGGCGAGCGAGCTTCAACACGCAACCGTGGGCTAACGACCTTCGCCCCTTGTCCATGTAGAGAGTTTACCCAAAAGTTGCTACATTCAGGTAACAACGCAGACAGTAATCCCCCCTCTTCAACCTGAACTTCATGCGACGGTGCATATTGCTGTTCCACCGGCAGTTCGGGATCTTCCCGATGTTCCAGCAATTCAGGCTGTTCGCACAGCTTGCGATGCAACGAACCACCGGTTGCCACCACCAGTTCTTGTAAACCCCGGCAGATGGCGAAAATGGGGATGCGCCTTTCGAGTGCGGCATTAATTATCGCCATGCTCAGAAGATCACGCCCGGGATCGGCGTCAGGCTCATCGCCGTTTTCACCATATAGGTGCGGCTGCACATTGCTGGGACTACTAGGAAGATAAATGCCATCGAGTTTCGGCAAAAGTTGTTCAAGTAACGACGGTTCCGCCAGCGCATGTGGTAGCGCAATTGGCAAGCCGCCTGCGTGGATGATGGCATTCAGGTACTTTTCTTGCAGAGTCTGGGTCGCATGACCCTTAAGCCTGTTCCTGCACATTACGACACCGATAACCGGATTGTTCATTATATTTTCCATGCTCAATCTCACAAAGTGGACTAAATTATCGCCATTACTGCGCTTTAAATGACCTTTATGTTCAATATTTTTTCAATCTAGCAGTGGATTTTCATTTTTGCAAACTCAATTTAACATTTGACAAACATTTGGTTTGCATACAGATTCGAATGATGGTCATTATATTTTACGCTTTGATAACGAGCGGAAAACAAACCAAAGGCGAAGAATCATGGAAACCAATATCGTTGAAGTAGAGAACTTTGTTCAGCAGTCAGAAGAGAGGCGGGGTAGCGCCTTTACGCAGGAAGTGAAACGCTACCTGGAGCGCTACCCGAATACGCAATATGTTGATGTTTTACTTACTGATTTGAATGGTTGCTTCCGTGGAAAATGTAAGCCTGTTTCAAGCCTGTACAAGCTCGACACACGCCGTTATTTGGTGGCCTCGATATTTGCACTGAATATTTTGGGCAACGTAGTAGAAGAAGCAGGTCTGGGTCAGGAAATGGGCGAGCCGGATCGTACCTGTGTTCCTGTTCTCGGTTCCTTAACTCCTTCTGCCGCCGATCCAGAGTTTATCGGTCAGATGCTCCTGACCATGGTCGATGAAGATGGCGCTCCCTTTGACGTTGAGCCGCGGAACGTTCTTAACCGCCTGTGGCAGCAGCTGCGCCAGCGCGGATTGTTCCCGGTTGTAGCGGTAGAGCTGGAGTTCTATTTACTGGATCGCCAGCGCGACGCTGAAGGGGATCTGCAACCGCCCTGCGCGCCTGGCACCGATGACCGCAATACACAAAGCCAGGTTTACTCCGTTGATAACCTCAACCACTTCGCCGACGTGCTCAATGATATTGATGAACTGGCGCAGTTGCAGCTGATTCCGGCAGATGGCGCGGTCGCTGAGGCCTCGCCGGGTCAGTTTGAAATCAACCTTTACCATACTGATAACGTGCTGGAAGCCTGCGATGATGCGCTGGCACTAAAACGCCTAGTGCGTCTGATGGCAGAAAAGCATAAGATGCACGCCACTTTTATGGCGAAGCCGTATGAAGAGCACGCGGGCAGCGGGATGCATATCCATATCAGTATGCAAAATAATCGTGGCGAGAATGTGCTTTCTGACACAGAAGGCGAAGATTCGCCGCTGCTGAAAAAGATGCTCGCCGGGATGATTGACCTGATGCCGTCGTCGATGGCGTTGCTGGCACCAAACGTGAACTCGTATCGCCGCTTCCAGCCGGGAATGTATGTGCCGACGCAGGCGTCGTGGGGCCATAACAACCGCACCGTCGCCCTGCGTATTCCGTGCGGTGACCGTCATAATCACCGCGTGGAATATCACGTGGCGGGTGCCGATGCCAACCCATATCTGGTGATGGCAGCGATTTTTGCCGGTATTTTGCATGGCCTTGATAACGAGCTGCCGTTGCAGGAAGAAGTCGAAGGCAACGGGCTGGAACAGGAAGGCTTACCCTTCCCGATTCGCCAGAGCGATGCCCTGGGTGAGTTTATCGAGAATGATCACCTGCGCCGCTATTTAGGCGAACGGTTTTGCCATGTGTATCACGCCTGTAAAAATGATGAGCTGTTGCAGTTTGAGCGCCTCATCACAGAAACAGAAATTGAGTGGATGTTGAAAAACGCGTAATTCCCCTTGCGGGGTTGTTTCATCGGCCTGAGCGGAGCCAGGCCTGACATTTGCTGGTAATCCAGACATTTCCCGGATGTCGCGTTATGGAGCGCAGGCGGCAACGGGCTTCCGTTAACGATTAAGACTGTGACGAGGAAATGAGATGATGCCGATGATTAAATCCCCGCATGGCGAGGGAGGCTGCGTATGCGCCCCTCCTGCTACTGACTGGACTCCGCCCCCTTTGCTTCCCTTGCTAAACAGGTTTGATTTCAGGTCGACACGACCGCAAACCTTATTACGCAGGGGAGGCAGCAATTATGGCTATTAATTCACCACTGAATATTGCTGCGCAACCCGGCAAAACCCGTCTGCGAAAATCACTGAAATTGTGGCAGGTGGTAATGATGGGTCTGGCCTATCTCACGCCGATGACCGTATTTGATACTTTTGGTATTGTCTCCGGCATTAGCGACGGTCACGTTCCGGCGTCCTATTTGCTGGCGCTGGCGGGCGTGCTGTTTACCGCTATCAGCTACGGCAAACTGGTTCGCCAGTTTCCGGAGGCCGGTTCGGCCTATACCTACGCGCAAAAGTCGATTAACCCGCACGTCGGATTTATGGTCGGCTGGTCATCACTGCTGGATTATCTCTTTTTGCCAATGATCAACGTTTTGTTGGCGAAAATCTATCTCTCCGCCCTCTTCCCGGAAGTGCCGCCGTGGGTGTGGGTGGTAACCTTCGTCGCCATTTTAACCGCCGCGAATCTGAAGAGCGTCAACCTGGTCGCTAACTTCAATACCCTGTTTGTACTGGTGCAAATCTCCATCATGGTGGTGTTTATCTTCCTGGTGGTTCAGGGACTGCATAAAGGAGAAGGCGTTGGCACCGTCTGGTCACTTCAGCCGTTTATCAGCGAGAACGCGCACCTGATCCCGATTATTACCGGTGCGACGATTGTCTGTTTCTCGTTCCTCGGTTTCGATGCGGTGACCACGCTTTCGGAAGAGACGCCGGACGCCGCACGCGTGATCCCGAAAGCCATCTTCCTGACGGCGGTATACGGCGGCGTTATCTTTATCGCGGCGTCGTTCTTTATGCAGCTGTTCTTTCCCGATATCAGCCGCTTTAAAGACCCGGACGCCGCACTGCCTGAAATTGCGCTGTACGTCGGCGGCAAGCTCTTTCAGTCGATTTTCCTCTGCACCACGTTTGTGAACACATTAGCGTCTGGCCTGGCTTCACATGCCAGCGTGTCGCGTCTGCTGTATGTGATGGGGCGTGACAATGTGTTTCCGGAGCGCGTGTTTGGCTATGTGCACCCAAAATGGCGGACTCCGGCACTCAACGTCATTATGGTCGGGATTGTCGCGCTGTCGGCGCTGTTCTTTGATTTAGTCACCGCGACAGCACTGATTAACTTCGGTGCTCTGGTGGCGTTTACCTTCGTGAATCTGTCGGTGTTTAATCATTTCTGGCGGCGTAAAGGAATGAATAAAAGCTGGAAGGATCACTTCCACTATTTGCTGATGCCGCTGGTTGGCGCGCTGACGGTGGGTGTGCTGTGGGTTAACCTAGAGTCAACGTCACTGACACTCGGTCTGGTATGGGCTTCGTTAGGCGGCGCATATTTGTGGTATCTGATCCGCCGCTATCGCAAAGTGCCGCTGTACGAAGGTGACAGAACGCCGGTGAGCGAAACGTAATAGCCGGATGCGCGGCGCATTATCCTGCCTGAGGGTAACGCGCCGCGCCATTAACTATAAAAAGATGTATGACCCGGATCACGAGTGCTATCATCCGCCCTTATGCTTAGCGCATTAACCCCAGGGGCAAATAATGAACCACGATATCCCGCTAAAATATTTTGATATTGCCGATGAGTACGCGACCGAATGCGCAGAGCCTGTCGCAGAGGCTGAACGCACACCGCTGGCCCACTACTTCCAGTTACTGCTCACCCGTTTGATGAACAATGAAGAGATCAGCGAAGAAGCCCAACATGAAATGGCTGCTGAAGCGGGGATTAATCCCGTACGCATTGATGAGATCGCAGAGTTTTTGAATCAATGGGGTAATGAGTAATTATTTAATTGCAGACGATCGGTCAGTATCGTTGTCCGGATAAAGCGTTCACGCCGCATCCGGCTAACAATGACACGCACTGCAGCGTGCTTTAATGGGTTTCTCACGATCGTACCGCTCTGCTCCTCGCTAAGTTGTTCTGTGAGTTATAGTTATAGAGAAATCACGGGTACGAATGTTGAACAGATGGCGACGCCACCTGTTCAACGACCAACCACACGGCCCTCATTACGACCCCTGAACACAAACGGTAATGGCAAATGTCATTAAATATTAGTAAGATAGCCTCTTTACATAAAATCCCTTAATATTATGCGCCAGGTATTATCGTCTCTTTTGGTGATTGCTGGACTTGTGAGTGGTCAGGCAATCGCCGCGCCTGAATCCCCCCCGCATGCTGATATCCGCGACAGCGGTTTTGTCTATTGCGTCAGCGGGCAAGTCAACACCTTTAACCCATCCAAAGCGAGCAGTGGGTTAATTGTCGATACCCTTGCCGCCCAGTTTTATGATCGACTGCTGGATGTCGATCCCTATACCTATCGCCTGATGCCGGAACTTGCCGAAAGCTGGGAAGTACTCGACAACGGCGCGACCTATCGCTTCCACCTGCGTCGCGATGTTCCGTTTCAAAAAACCGACTGGTTTACTCCCACTCGTAAAATGAATGCCGACGATGTGGTGTTTACCTTCCAGCGAATTTTTGACCGCAACAACCCGTGGCATAACGTCAACGGCAGCAACTTCCCCTACTTCGACAGCCTGCAATTTGCCGATAACGTGAAAAGCGTCCGCAAACTGGATAATCATACCGTTGAGTTCCGACTCGCCCAGCCGGATGCTTCTTTTTTGTGGCACCTCGCAACCCATTATGCTTCGGTCATGTCGGCAGAATATGCCCGGAAGTTAGAGAAAGAAGATCGCCAGGAGCAACTCGACCGTCAACCGGTCGGCACCGGTCCGTATCAGTTGTCGGAATACCGCGCCGGGCAATTTATTCGCCTACAACGTCATGATGACTTCTGGCGCGGTAAACCGTTAATGCCGCAGGTAGTGGTGGATTTAGGCTCCGGCGGCACCGGACGTCTGTCGAAACTCCTGACCGGGGAATGCGACGTTCTGGCCTGGCCTGCTGCCAGCCAGCTATCCATTTTGCGTGACGACCCGCGCTTGCGTTTAACGCTGCGTCCTGGGATGAACGTCGCCTATCTGGCATTTAACACCGCCAAACCGCCGCTAAATAATCCCGCTGTCCGCCATGCACTGGCACTGGCGATTAATAACCAGCGCCTGATGCAATCCATCTATTATGGTACGGCTGAAACGGCGGCCTCTATTTTACCGCGCGCCTCGTGGGCCTATGACAACGAGGCTAAAATTACTGAATACAATCCGGCGAAATCGCGCGAACAGTTGAAGGCGTTGGGGCTGGAAAACTTAACGCTGAAACTGTGGGTGCCCACACGTTCGCAGGCGTGGAACCCCAGTCCACTGAAAACTGCCGAACTGATTCAGGCGGATATGGCGCAGGTTGGCGTAAAAGTGGTGATTGTGCCGGTAGAAGGTCGCTTTCAGGAGGCGCGGTTGATGGATATGAGCCATGATCTGACGTTATCCGGTTGGGCGACGGACAGTAACGACCCGGACAGTTTCTTCCGTCCGTTACTGAGCTGCGCGGCAATTCATTCACAGACCAACCTCGCCCACTGGTGCAATCCGAAATTCGACAGCGTGTTGCGTAAGGCGCTCTCCTCGCAGCAGCTGGCAGCGCGTATTGAAGCCTATGACGAAGCGCAGAGTATTCTGGCGCAGGAATTACCTATTCTGCCGCTGGCGTCGTCATTGCGTTTGCAGGCCTATCGGTACGATATCAAAGGTCTGGTACTTAGCCCGTTTGGTAACGCCTCCTTTGCTGGGGTGTATCGCGAGAAACAGGATGAGGTGAAAAAACCATGATTATCTTCACCTTACGCCGCATTTTGTTATTGATTGTCACCTTGTTCCTGCTGACCTTCGTTGGCTTCAGCTTGAGCTATTTCACTCCACACGCGCCGTTACAAGGCGCGTCACTGTGGAATGCCTGGGTGTTCTGGTTTAATGGCCTGATCCACTGGGATTTTGGTGTTTCCAGCATTAACGGTCAACCAATTGCCGAACAGTTAAAAGAGCTCTTCCCGGCGACGATAGAACTGTGCATCCTCGCCTTCGGTTTTGCGCTGATTGTTGGCATCCCCGTGGGGATGATTGCCGGGATTACGCGCCATAAGTGGCAGGATAACTTGATCAACGCCATCGCCTTACTGGGCTTTTCAATCCCGGTGTTCTGGCTGGCGCTTCTGTTGACACTGTTTTGTTCACTCACGCTAGGTTGGTTGCCCGTTTCAGGGCGTTTCGATCTGCTCTACGAAGTGAAACCGATTACCGGTTTTGCGTTGATTGATGCCTGGCTTTCGGACTCACCATGGCGGGATGAAATGATCATGAGCGCAATCCGCCATATGATATTGCCCGTGATCACCCTGTCGGTTGCGCCAACAACTGAAGTGATCCGCCTGATGCGTATCAGCACTATTGAAGTGTATGACCAGAACTATGTAAAAGCGGCGGCGACCCGCGGTTTGTCGCGCTTTACTATTTTGCGTCGCCACGTTCTGCATAACGCGTTACCGCCGGTTATTCCTCGCCTGGGCTTACAGTTTTCCACCATGCTGACGCTGGCGATGATCACCGAAATGGTTTTTAGCTGGCCGGGTTTAGGGCGCTGGTTAATTAACGCCATCCGCCAGCAGGATTACGCAGCCATTTCCGCCGGAGTGATGGTGTGTGGCTCACTGGTCATTATTGTTAACGTGATTTCTGATATTTTGGGTGCCATGGCTAACCCTCTGAAACATAAGGAATGGTATGCCTTACGATAGCGTATACAGCGAAAAGCGCCCGCCGGGCACGCTGCGTACCGCCTGGCGCAAATTTTATAGTGACGCCTCTGCGATGGTCGGCCTGTACGGCTGCGCGGGACTGGCTGTACTGTGTATTTTTGGCGGCTGGTTTGCGCCTTACGGCATCGACCAGCAATTTCTCGGTTATCAATTATTGCCGCCATCATGGTCGCGCTATGGCGAAGTTTCTTTCTTCCTGGGGACTGACGACCTCGGACGTGATGTTTTAAGCCGTTTACTGAGCGGAGCTGCGCCAACCGTGGGTGGCGCATTTGTGGTGACGCTTGCCGCGACGATCTGTGGCCTGGTACTGGGCACCTTCGCCGGGGCGACACACGGCCTCCGCTCAGCGGTGCTTAACCATATTCTGGATACCTTACTGGCGATCCCTTCGCTGCTGTTGGCAATTATCGTTGTAGCGTTTGCCGGACCGAGTTTGTCCCACGCTATGTTTGCTGTCTGGCTGGCATTGCTGCCGCGTATGGTACGTTCGATTTACAGCATGGTGCATGACGAACTGGAAAAAGAGTACGTTATCGCCGCCCGTCTGGATGGCGCATCAACGCTGAATATTCTCTGGTTTGCTGTGATGCCAAACATCACCGCCGGGCTGGTCACCGAGATCACCCGCGCACTGTCGATGGCAATTCTCGATATCGCCGCGCTGGGCTTTCTCGATCTCGGCGCACAACTCCCCTCGCCTGAATGGGGAGCGATGCTCGGTGATGCGCTGGAACTGATTTATGTCGCCCCGTGGACTGTCATGCTGCCAGGTGCGGCAATTATGATTAGCGTGTTGTTGGTTAACCTCCTTGGCGATGGCGTTCGTCGTGCGATTATTGCGGGGGTGGAATAATGCCATTACTCGATATTCGTAACCTGACCATTGAATTTAAAACCGGTGATGAGTGGGTTAAAGCCGTCGACCGGGTAAGTATGACCTTAACCGAAGGTGAAATCCGCGGTCTTGTTGGTGAATCCGGTTCCGGCAAGAGTTTGATTGCGAAAGCGATTTGTGGGGTGAATAAAGATAACTGGCGTGTTACTGCTGACCGTATGCGTTTTGATGATATCGATTTGCTGCGTCTCTCCGCACGCGAACGGCGCAAACTGGTTGGCCATAACGTGTCGATGATTTTCCAGGAACCGCAGTCGTGTCTTGACCCTTCAGAACGTGTGGGTCGCCAGTTGATGCAAAACATCCCAGCCTGGACCTATAAAGGCCGTTGGTGGCAGCGTTTTGGCTGGCGCAAACGCCGTGCCATTGAACTGCTGCACCGCGTGGGGATTAAAGATCACAAAGATGCGATGCGCAGTTTTCCCTATGAGTTGACCGAAGGTGAATGTCAGAAAGTGATGATAGCCATTGCACTGGCGAATCAACCGCGTCTGCTGATTGCTGACGAACCGACAAACTCAATGGAGCCAACAACCCAGGCGCAAATCTTTCGCCTGCTGACGCGTCTCAACCAAAACAGCAATACCACTATTTTGCTTATCAGCCATGACTTACAAATGCTTAGCCAATGGGCGGATAAAATTAACGTGCTTTACTGCGGTCAAACAGTGGAAACCGCGCCGAGTAAGGAGTTGGTGACGATGCCACATCATCCTTATACCCAGGCGCTGATCCGCGCGATACCAGACTTCGGCAGCGCGATGCCGCATAAAAGTCGCCTCAATACTCTACCCGGCGCTATCCCATTGCTGGAACAGTTACCGATTGGTTGTCGTCTGGGGCCACGTTGCCCGTATGCACAACGAGAATGCATTGTGACGCCACGTTTGACGGGGGCGAAAAATCATCTCTATGCCTGTCATTTCCCGCTGAACATGGAGAAAGAGTGAGATGATCGAAACGCTGCTTGAAGTGCGTAATTTAAGTAAAACGTTCCGCTACCGGACCGGTTGGTTTCGTCGTCAGACCGTAGAAGCGGTAAAACCCTTGAGCTTTACGCTACGTGAAGGCCAGACACTGGCGATTATTGGCGAGAATGGTTCGGGTAAATCCACACTGGCAAAAATGCTGGCGGGAATGATAGAACCTACCAGCGGCGAGTTATTGATTGACGATCATCCGCTGCATTTTGGCGATTATTCCTTCCGTAGTCAGCGTATTCGCATGATTTTTCAGGATCCTTCGACCTCGTTGAATCCCCGTCAACGTATCTCACAAATTCTGGATTTTCCACTGCGCCTGAACACCGACCTGGAACCGGAACAGCGTCGCAAACAGATTATTGAAACGATGCGTATGGTTGGGCTGCTACCGGATCACGTCAGTTACTATCCGCATATGTTGGCACCCGGACAAAAACAGCGTCTGGGTCTGGCGCGCGCGCTGATATTGCGCCCAAAAGTCATTATTGCCGATGAAGCCCTCGCTTCACTGGATATGTCAATGCGTTCGCAGTTGATTAATCTGATGCTGGAGTTACAGGAAAAACAGGGCATTTCGTATATTTATGTTACCCAGCATATCGGAATGATGAAGCACATTAGCGACCAGGTGCTGGTGATGCATCAGGGCGAGGTTGTCGAGCGAGGCAGCACCGCGGATGTGCTGGCATCGCCGCTGCATGAACTCACCAAACGGCTGATTGCCGGGCACTTTGGCGAAGCATTGACAGCGGATGCGTGGCGTAAAGATCGCTAATTTTCTGAATCCTCCTTCCAGATTATTCACCTCATTCTGACAAGAGATTAAATCTTGTCAGAATGAGGTGATGGATAAAATAAAATCAAATGCGCGTGATTTAAGACGCAATCTCACTTTGCAGGAACGAAAGCTCTGGCGATATCTTCGCAGCCGACGTTTTGGTGATTTCAAATTTCGCCGTCAACATCCGGTGGGGAGCTACATTCTCGATTTTGCTTGCTGCTCGGCGCGCGTAGTCGTTGAGCTGGATGGTGGGCAGCATGATTTGGCAGTTGCCTATGATACCAGGCGCACTAGCTGGCTTGAGTCGCAGGGCTGGACCGTGCTGCGTTTCTGGAATAACGAGATTGATTGTAATGAGGAGGCGGTGCTGGAGATTATTCTGCAGGAACTGAACCGCCGGTCACCCTCACCCTGAAAGGGCGAGGGGGCCGACCGAGCCGAATAGCTGTTGTGGTGAAAACATGGAGACAGTGCTGGAGAATATTCGGCAAGGTCTGAACCATCCCAGCCATCGCCATAAAAGGGTTAGGGGCTGTATGAGCCTGTTTGTTGCTGGGGTAACAATATTTGCACAATATGGTCCCCTCGCCCCTCTGGGGAGAGGGTTAGGGTAAGGGGAAAAGCGCCCCCCCTGCCGCAGCCTGCTCCGGTCGGACCTGGTAACTATAGCTACTCACAGCCAGGTTGATTATAATAACCGTTTATCTGTTCGTACTGTTTACTAAAACGACGAATCGCCTGATTTTCAGGCACAACAAGCATCAACAATAAGGATTAAAGCTATGGGTTTTCTTTCCGGTAAGCGCATTCTGGTAACCGGTGTTGCCAGCAAACTGTCCATCGCCTACGGTATCGCTCAGGCGATGCACCGCGAAGGAGCTGAACTGGCATTCACCTACCAGAACGACAAACTGAAAGGCCGCGTAGAAGAATTTGCCGCTCAATTGGGTTCTGACATCGTTCTGCAGTGCGATGTTGCAGAAGATGCCAGCATCGACACCATGTTCGCTGAACTGGGGAAAGTTTGGCCGAAATTTGACGGTTTCGTACACTCTATTGGTTTTGCACCTGGCGATCAGCTGGATGGTGACTATGTTAACGCCGTTACCCGTGAAGGCTTCAAAATTGCCCACGACATCAGCTCCTACAGCTTCGTTGCAATGGCAAAAGCTTGCCGCTCCATGCTGAATCCGGGTTCTGCCCTGCTGACCCTTTCCTACCTTGGCGCTGAGCGCGCTATCCCGAACTACAACGTTATGGGTCTGGCAAAAGCGTCTCTGGAAGCGAACGTGCGCTATATGGCGAACGCGATGGGTCCGGAAGGTGTGCGTGTTAACGCCATCTCTGCTGGTCCGATCCGTACTCTGGCGGCCTCCGGTATCAAAGACTTCCGCAAAATGCTGGCTCATTGCGAAGCCGTTACCCCGATTCGCCGTACAGTTACTATTGAAGATGTGGGTAACTCTGCGGCATTCCTGTGCTCCGATCTCTCTGCCGGTATCTCCGGTGAAGTAGTCCACGTTGACGGCGGTTTCAGCATCGCTGCAATGAACGAACTCGAACTGAAATAATCGTTCTGTTGGTAAAGATGGGCGGCGTTCTGCCGCCCGTTATCTCTGTTATACCTTTCTGATATTTGTTATCGCCGATCCGTCTTTCTCCCCTTCCCGCCTTGCGTCAGGATAACGATTTCCTTTACGACCAAGGAGCGCCCATGGAACAACGCCACATCACCGGCAAAAGCCACTGGTATCATGAAACGCAATCCAGTACTACGGAGTATGACGTTCTGCCTCTGGTCCCGGAAGCCGCAAAGGTCAGCGATCCCTTTCTGCTCGACGTGATCCTTGATGAAGAGACGCTGGCCCCCTTCCTTTCATGGCTGGTCCCTGCGCGCGTTCTTGCAGTGGAGTTGTTCCCTGACCAGCTTACCGTGACCCGTTCACAAACCTTCACCGCTTATGAACGCTTGTCGACGGCCCTGACGGTTGCTCAGGTTTGCGGCGTCCAGCGGTTATGTAACTACTATTCGGCGCGACTTACGCCGCTCCCCGGACCTGATTCCTCCAGGGAAAGTAATCATCGGTTGGCACAAATCACGCAATATGCCCGCCAACTGGCTAGCTCGCCTTCTATTATCGACAACCGATCGCGCCAGCATCTGAATGACGTCGGTCTTACTGTCTGGGACTGTGTGATCATTAACCAAATCATTGGTTTTATTGGCTTTCAGGCGCGGACAATTGCGACATTTCAGGCTTATCTCGGGCATCCGGTACGCTGGTTACCCGGGCTGGCGATACAAAACTACGCCGACGCGTCACTGTTTGCTGATGAATCAATACGCTGGCGAAGCAGCTATGAGGTGGAAAAACTACCTGAAGAGCACACAAAAAGTTCAACTGCAGAACTTTGCCAACTGGCCGAAACACTCTCTCTCCACCCTATTTCACTTTCCCTTCTCGAAAAGTTGTTAAACAGCACACGGGTCAATGCACAGCCGGATAATCAGCTTGCGGCGTTGTTATGCGCGCGTATAAATGGCAGTCCTGCTTGTTTTTCCACCTGTATGGATTCATCAAATGAATATAAAAAAATCAGCACCCTTCTGCGCAAGGGCGAAAATGAAATTAACCGATGGGCTGACCGTCATTCTGTTGAGCGCGCTACCGTTCAGGCGATACAATGGCTGACCCGAGCACCCGATCGCTTTAGCGCCGCCCAGTTCAGCCCTTTACTCGAACACGAAAAATCATCAACGCAGATTATTAATCTGCTGGTATGGAGCGGGCTGTGTGGCTGGATAAATCGCTTAAAAATCGCGTTGGGTGAGACATATTAACCTTGCCGCGTCAGACAGATTCGCGTAAAACTGTCAGCCGCTCTAATGGCCACCAAAATAGACAATTATGTTTCAGGACAACCCGCTGCTAGCGCAGCTTAAACAGCAACTGCATTCCCAGACGCCACGCGCTGAAGGGGTGGTAAAAGCCACAGAAAAAGGCTTTGGCTTCCTGGAAGTCGACGCACAAAAAAGTTATTTCATTCCGCCGCCGCAGATGAAAAAAGTCATGCATGGCGACCGAATTATCGCGGTGATCCACAGTGAAAAAGAACGTGAATCCGCAGAGCCAGAAGAACTGGTTGAACCGTTCCTGACTCGTTTCGTGGGTAAAGTTCAGGGCAAAAATGACCGTCTGACCATCGTTCCTGATCATCCACTTTTAAAAGACGCCATTCCTTGCCGCGCAGCCCGTGGCCTGAACCACGAGTTTAAAGAAGGCGACTGGGCGGTTGCCGAAATGCGCCGTCATCCGCTGAAAGGCGATCGTTCTTTCTATGCTGAACTGACACAATACATCACTTTTGGTGACGACCACTTTGTACCGTGGTGGGTTACCCTTGCGCGCCATAATCTGGAAAAAGAAGCACCAGACGGCGTCGCTACCGAAATGCTCGATGAAGGTCTGGTTCGTGAAGATCTGACCTCGCTGGATTTTGTCACCATCGACAGTGCCAGCACTGAAGATATGGATGACGCCCTTTTCGCTAAGGCGCTGCCGGATGACAAACTTCAGCTGATTGTGGCGATTGCCGATCCAACCGCGTGGATTGCTGAAGGCAGCAAGCTGGACAAAGCCGCGAAAATTCGCGCATTCACCAACTATCTGCCTGGCTTCAACATCCCTATGCTGCCTCGCGAGCTTTCTGACGATCTCTGCTCACTGCGCGCCAATGAAGTCCGCCCGGTACTGGCATGCCGCATGACGCTCTCCGCTGATGGCACCATTGAAGATAATATCGAATTCTTTGCCGCCACCATCGAATCCAAAGCGAAGCTGGTGTATGACCAGGTTTCTGACTGGCTGGAAAATACCGGTGACTGGAAGCCTGAAAGTGAAGCAATTGCCGAACAAGTCCGTTTGCTAGCGCAAATTTGCCAACGCCGCGGCGAGTGGCGTCATAACCACGCACTGGTGTTTAAAGATCGCCCGGATTACCGCTTTATTCTCGGTGAAAAAGGTGAAGTGCTGGATATCGTCGCCGAGCCTCGTCGCATTGCCAACCGTATCGTCGAAGAAGCGATGATTGCCGCTAACATTTGTGCGGCCCGCGTACTGCGCGATAAGCTCGGTTTTGGCATCTATAACGTGCATATGGGCTTTGATCCGGCGAATGCCGACGCGCTGGCAGCGTTGCTGAAAACGCACGGTCTGCATGTCGATGCCGAAGAAGTGCTCACGCTGGACGGTTTCTGCAAACTGCGTCGTGAACTGGATGCGCAACCAACTGGTTTCCTCGACAGCCGCATTCGTCGCTTCCAGTCATTTGCTGAAATTAGCTCTGAACCCGGTCCTCACTTTGGCCTCGGTCTGGAAGCATACGCCACCTGGACTTCGCCGATCCGTAAATATGGCGACATGATCAACCACCGTCTGCTGAAAGCGGTTATCAAAGGCGAAACTGCGACGCGTCCGCAGGATGAAATCACTGTCCAAATGGCCGAACGTCGCCGTCTCAACCGGATGGCAGAACGTGATGTTGGCGACTGGTTATACGCACGCTTCCTGAAAGATAAAGCCGGGACCGGCACCCGTTTCGCGGCGGAAATTGTCGATATCAGCCGTGGCGGCATGCGTGTGCGTTTGGTTGATAACGGCGCTATCGCCTTTATTCCGGCACCTTTCTTACACGCTGTGCGCGATGAACTGGTTTGCAGCCAGGAAAACGGCACTGTACAAATTAAAGGTGAAACGGTTTACAAAGTAACTGACGTTATTGACGTCACCATTGCCGAAGTCCGCATGGAAACCCGCAGCATTATTGCGCGCCCGGTCGCGTAATCTCCTTTCACGGCCCATTCCTCATGGATGGGCCGTTTATTTCCCCGCTCTACCTTCGTTATATCCAGGCAGATTTTTTAACTGACTTTCGTTTGAAAACTGGCGTTTTTCCAAAACTGGATTACAAATAAATATATAAAAAAACAATGCGTTTAGCCGCCGTTAATTTCATGTAAGTCATGTTGTTCCTTTTATTTAACCGCGGACTCCGCTGTTAACCGGAGGATATGCATCATGAAAACCGTTAGGGAGTCCACAACGTTGTACAACTTTCTCGGATCGCACAATCCATACTGGCGGTTGACGGAAAGCAGCGATGCTTTGCGCTTTTCTACCACCAAAACCACAGAACCTGATCGTACATTGCAGTTATCTGCCGAACAGGCTGCTCGCATCAGGGAAATGACGGTCATCACCTCCAGCCTGATGATGAGTCTGACCGTCGATGAAAGCGATCTTTCTGTGCATCTGGTAGGACGAAAAATCAATAAACGGGAATGGGCTGGCAACGCGTCTGCATGGCATGACACACCGGCGGTTGCTCGTGATTTATCACACGGGCTTTCCTTTGCTGAGCAGGTAGTTTCTGAAGCACATTCCGCAATAGTGATTCTCGACAGCCGGGGGAATATCCAACGCTTCAATCGGTTATGTGAAGATTACACAGGGTTGAAAGAACACGACGTCATTGGGTAAAGCGTGTTTAAACTGTTTATGAGCCGTCGTGAAGCTGCGGCATCCAGGCGCAATAACCGTGTATTTTTTCGAAGCGGCAATGCATATGAAGTCGAACTGTGGATACCAACACGTAAAGGCCAGCGGCTGTTTCTGTTTCGCAATAAATTTGTCCACAGCGGCAGTGGCAAAAACGAGATTTTTTTAATCTGTTCCGGTACCGACATTACCGAAGAGCGCCGCACTCAGGAGCGACTGCGTATTCTGGCAAATACCGACAGTATCACCGGACTGCCGAATCGTAACGCAATGCAGGAGTTAATCGATCACGCTATTAATCAGGCAGATAACAATAAAGTTGGGGTTGTGTATCTTGATTTGGATAATTTTAAAAAGGTCAACGACGCCTATGGGCATTTGTTTGGTGACCAGTTATTACGCGACGTGTCATTGGCTATTTTAAGCTGTCTCGAACATGACCAGGTGTTGGCGCGTCCAGGTGGCGATGAGTTTCTGGTACTGGCATCCAATACCTCACAAAGCGCGCTGGAAGCAATGGCATCACGAATTTTGACCCGCTTACGCCTCCCCTTTCGTATTGGTTTAATTGAAGTTTATACCAGCTGTTCAGTAGGTATTTCGCTCTCTCCCGAACATGGTTCGGACAGCGCGACTATTATTCGTCACGCCGACACAGCAATGTACACAGCGAAGGAAGGCGGACGAGGACAATTTTGCGTTTTTACTCCAGAAATGAATCAGCGGGTATTTGAATATCTCTGGCTGGATACCAACTTGCGTAAAGCACTGGAAAACGATCAGTTGGTTATCGAAAATCACCTAGCGTGGCGAAGTGCGCAGTCTGGAAGCACTAGTACGTTGGCAGTCACCTGAACGTGGGTTGATTCCACCGTTGGACTTCATTTCCTACGCCGAAGAGTCAGGGCTAATTGTGCCTTTAGGCCGTTGGGTGATTCTCGATGTCGTACGCCAGGTGGCAAAGTGGCGGGATAAAGGCATAAACCTGCGAGTGGCGGTAAATATTTCTGCACGTCAGCTCGCCGATCAAACCATTTTCACCGCCCTGAAACAGGTTCTCCAGGAACTCAATTTTGAATACTGCCCTATAGATGTTGAACTGACAGAGAGTTGTCTGATTGAGAATGATGAACTGGCACTGTCTGTTATTCAACAATTTAGCCAACTAGGTGCGCAAGTGCATCTGGATGATTTTGGTACCGGCTACTCTTCACTTTCGCAACTGGCGCGCTTTCCGATCGATGCCATCAAACTTGACCAGGTTTTTGTTCGAGATATTCACAAACAACCTGTCTCGCAGTCACTGGTCCGGGCGATCGTCGCTGTGGCCCAGGCATTGAATCTTCAGGTGATCGCCGAAGGTGTAGAGAGTGCAAAGGAAGATGCTTTTTTAACCAAGAACGGGATCAATGAGCGGCAAGGATTTTTGTTTGCCAAACCGATGCCCGCCGTCGCCTTCGAACGCTGGTATAAACGCTATCTGAAGCGCGCATAAGTAGATGAATATATATACTTAGCGCTATATCCCGTCATTATATATCGTATTCCTGGATGATAATTAGCCGTTGCTGTTAAACACTTCTCTTTTAGCGGCAATTTTTGCATTATTCATTTTCCCCCTTTTGCTATAAGGATGTCCTTGATGTCTGAATTTGATGCCCAGCGCGTTGCCGAACGTATTGATATTGTGTTAGATATCCTTGTGGCAGGCGATTACCACTCTGCGATCCATAATCTCGAGATACTTAAAGCAGAACTCTTGCGCCAGGTTGCTGAATCTACGCCAGACATCCCGAAGACACCGTGGGAGATTTAACAATCGTGCCTTCAGGTTTTCCTATTTGAGGATGCCCGGCGCGTCAGTATTTTTTTATTTAGTATTATAACGTTATAAGAATTACAGCGATGAATTCCCGACAACAAACTATTCTACAGATGGTCATTGACCAGGGTCAGGTTAGCGTAACCGATCTGGCAAAAGCCACTGGAGTTTCTGAAGTTACCATTCGCCAGGATCTCAACACCCTCGAAAAACTGAGTTACCTCCGCCGTGCACATGGCTTTGCAGTTTCGCTTGATAGTGATGACGTCGAAACCCGTATGATGAGCAACTATACGCTGAAGCGTGAACTCGCCGAGTTTGCCGCGTCACTGGTTCAACCGGGCGAAACCATCTTTATCGAAAATGGCAGCAGCAATGCCCTGCTCGCCCGGACTCTGGGGGAGCAGAAGAAAAATGTCACTATCATCACGGTCAGCAGCTACATCGCGCATTTGCTGAAAGACGCGCCTTGTGAAGTCATTTTGCTCGGTGGCGTGTACCAGAAAAAAAGCGAAAGTATGGTTGGCCCTTTGACACGCCAGTGCATCCAGCAGGTACATTTCAGCAAAGCATTTATTGGTATTGATGGCTGGCAACCTGAAACTGGATTCACCGGTCGCGATATGATGCGCACCGATGTGGTCAATGCCGTGCTGGAAAAAGAGTCCCCAGCGATAGTCCTGACTGACAGCTCGAAATTTGGTGCTGTACATTCATACTCCATCGGTCCCGTTGAGCGATTCAATCGCGTGATTACCGATTCGAAAATACGCGCCAGCGATCTGATGCATCTTGAGCACAGTAAACTCACCGTTCACGTCGTTGACATTTAACCATTTCCCTTCTCTACGGATGATTTGCAGTTTGGCAAATCATCCGCTCTAAGATGATTCCTGGTTGATAATTAAGACTATTTACCTGTTATTAACACTCTCAAGATATAAAATTATTATCAGCGATATAACAGGAAGTAATTATCACCTGCGTGATATAACCCTGCGCGCGAGCAGATTTCACGGAATAATTTCACCAGGCTTATTCTTAGCTATTATAGTTATAGAGAGCTTACTTCCGTGAATCATAAATTCAGGAGAGAGTATTATGTTTGTAACGAGCAAAAAAATGACCGCGGCTGTTCTGGCAATTACTTTGGCAATGTCTCTGAGTGCCTGTTCTAACTGGTCTAAACGGGACCGCAACACCGCAATCGGCGCGGGTGCAGGGGCATTAGGCGGTGCAGTACTGACCGATGGCAGTACGTTGGGTACATTAGGTGGTGCAGCTGTCGGTGGTGTTATTGGTCACCAGGTCGGTAAATAATCGTAAATAAATGTCGATTATCGACTCGCAATTATAATACGCTTGATTCTGTTCAGTACGAAATAACTGAATAATACACACAGTAAAATATTTCGAAAGCCACGGATATATCCGTGGCTTTTTATGTTAACCGCCTGCGAGTGTTACCTTCATCCCTTTCGCTTCAAGTAGTGATTTTAATAAATCACGCTTATCGCCCTGGATTTCAATAACTCCATCTTTAACTGCTCCGCCGCAGCCGCATTTTTTCTTCAGTTCCGCTGCAAGTTTTGTCAGTTCGGCATCATCGAGATCGATACCGGTAATCAGGCAAACGCCCTTACCTTTACGTCCACTGGTCTGACGCTGAATACGCACCGCTCCATCGCCTTTAGGGCGTACTGGGGCCGCTTTGGGCTCATCAATACGCCCGGTTTCCGTTGAGTAGACCAGACGGCTGTTGGAATCACTCATCATGCACTCCGCTGTAAAGAGGCGTTGATCGCTTTCAGTGTCTGCGCTGGATCTACCGATTGCGTTACCGGGCGACCAATCACCATATAATCAACACCAGCCGCCAACGCCTGTTCTGGCGTCATAATGCGGCGCTGGTCACCAGCTTCACTCCCCTGCGGACGAATGCCCGGTGTAACCAGTTTGAACTCCTGACCGAATACCTGTTTAAAGCGCACAGCTTCCTGAGCAGAACACACCACACCATCAAGGTCACATTTTTGCGTCAGTGCTGCCAGACGTTCTGCATAATCTGCAGGTGACAGTGTCACGCCAAGATCGGCCAGGTCGCTGGCTTCCATGCTGGTCAACACTGTCACAGCAATCAAAAGCGGTGCATCTTTGCCAAACGGAACCAGTGCCTCACGCGCTGCGGTCATCATACGCGCCCCACCGGAGGCATGAACATTCACCATCCACACGCCTAAGTCAGCTGCAGCAGCGACAGCGTGCGCTGCAGTGTTGGGGATATCGTGGAATTTCAGGTCAAGAAAGATATCAAAACCACGCTGTTGAAGTTCGCGCACAAACTGTGGCCCAAACAATGTAAACATCTCTTTACCGACCTTCAGACGACAATCGCGTGGGTCGATCTTGTCGACAAAGGACAGCGCGTCATCACAATTATGATAATCAAGGGCAACAACCACAGGAGAATTCGTAACGGCGCGGGAAGAAGATGAAGCAGTTAACGTCATGACCAGACCTTCTTGATGATGGGCACCGGGAGTGGCGCGAAACAGGTAAACGGCGAGCATTCTACCCGTGAAAATAAAAAATTAACAGTTGCGATTTTTCCCCTAGCAGGCTTTTTCTGCTCCGTCGTTGCCGGAGCACAATGGGACATCAATAACTAGTATGTTGTAACTAAAGTCGGATTTTTTTAAAAATTACAGGCCATCAAGACCGCGAATCGGTTTAATAGTTGACCAGGCACGACAAGACGGACAATGCCAGTAGAGGGTGTATGCGGTAAAACCACATTTATGGCAGCTATAACGAGGCTTACTACGCACCTTCTCGCCAACCATGTCACGCAGCACCATCAGACTCTCTTTGGCGCGCCCTTCTTCCGCTTCATTTAAGTGGTAATCCATTAGCTTATGGAATACACGCATGGTCGGATGACGCTGAAGCTGGCGTGTAATATAGACCTGTGCAGCCTCACTACCGTCGCGCGCTTCGATGATATCAGCAAGCATCAATTCAGCATCGGCACCGGTGTTCTCTTCCACCGCGCGTTGCAGGAATTCTGCCCATTCGGCAGTTTTACCCAACTGCTGATAGCAGGTTTGCAACATTTCCAGCGTTTCGCTGACCAGTTCTCTGTCCTGGGATATGACGCGTTGCAAACTTTCGACGGCTTTGGCGTATTCTCCTTTCGCCATAAACACGCGTCCCATCATGATGGATACGCGGGCGCTGTTTTTATCTGCCGCCGCCCCTTTTTTTAGCAAGGTCATGGCACGATCGAGATCGTCGCTGGCCATATGCTGCAGGGCTAACTCACAGTAGAAATGGGCAATTTCGACGCGCTGTTTATCTTTACCCAGCTTCACCAGGCGTTCGGCAACATCAATTGCTTTCTGCCACTCACTGGTAGCCTGGTAGATTTGTAGCAACTGTTGCAGCGCGCCAATGCGGAAGTCAGTTTCATCGGTCAGCTGATTGAACATGTCTTCCGCGCGGTCGTATAACCCGGCGGCCATGTAATCACGCCCCAGTTGTTGAATCGCCAACAGACGCTGTTCATAGGTCAGCGAGGCGCTTTCCATTAGGGTCTGATGGATGCGAATAGCGCGATCAACTTCGCCACGCGAACGGAACAGGTTTCCGAGCGTAAGGTGGGCTTCAACGGTGCCTGTATCCTCTTTAAGCATATCGAGAAACAGGTCTACCGCTTTATCCTGTTGATTACTAAGCAGGAAGTTAACCCCCGCTACGTAATCACGCGACAAGCGGTTGGCTTCATCTTGCTTGTTTTGTTGCGCACTTCTGCGGCCCATATACCAGCCATAGGCAGCGGCTACAGGCAAAAGCAGAAACAACAACTCCAGCATAGAAAGTTATTCCTTCGCCGCTGACGAGTGCGGCACTACAGCCACGTCAGTCGCGGGTGAAAGCTGGTTTTCCAGTCGCTTTATTTTACGTTCAGCGCGCGCCAGGGAAACACGAACTCGCAGCCAGAACAGGCCACAAATCAACCAACCGATAGCAAACCCCGCAGCAAACAATACCGCCAGCAATGTGGAAATACGGTACTCCCCTTGCGCTAACAGATAATTAAACGTCACCTGTTGATCGTTCTGCGCACCCAACGTGACCGAAATCACGAAGATCGCTAACACCAGTAAGAAAATGAGTAAATATTTCACATTACTTCCCGTTATGTGGTTAGAGCGAATAAATTATGGTCAACTTACCGCAATAGCCCTTTAAAGTACCATTTTCGCGCCGTCTGCGAAATGGCATCCACGCGCATTGTTGATGATTTAAGGCCTAAATTCGGAAAATCAACCAGCGTTAACTTTCTTGTTCTCGTTGTGCAATTTCGCGATTTTCTTCCGCAGGTGGTGTTAATGGCCCACAAATTCGTTGCGCAAGCCACGTTGCCACCGCCACCAGCGCCCACGAAATCAACGTAGCTACCACCAGATCGCGTGGCCAATGCATCCCGAGCAGCAGGCGGCTTCCCATGACTCCCGTTGCCCAGACCAACAAGATAGCAATGGTTAACGTTCGCCGACGCGGCCACAGCAAACCAACGGCCAGCAGTGCCCAACTGGCAGCAAACATCGTGTGACCGGAAGGAAAGGCAAACCCCGTCTCTTTCTGCCAGTGTGAACGCAAATATTGTGGAATATTTTTCTCTTCAGCCAACTGTTCTTTTACTAGATTTCCGCGTTCTGCTCGCTTTAAAGTGTAGAACTCATCAACCGGAATATGATGTGTTTTTTCCAACCAGATAACAAAAGGTCGTGGTTCCTGTACTTTGTCTTTGATCCAGGATTTAACGCCTTGTCCAACAAGGATTGCCGCCGCCAGAATGGCAAATAATACAAAGGCAGCCTTAATGCGAAAACGCAGACACCAGAGAAACCAGCCGAACAAAATCAAATGTGTAATGACGCCCCAGGGCTGGGTGACAGTTTCAGTAACCCAAAAAGCCGCTTTTAGTAGCCAACTTTGTTCTCCAGGTTGCCAACGCCAGCCAGAAATCCATACGGCTACTGGCATGACAAGCAATAGTGCAGCTCCCACTGCGGTACGTCGGGCAATCGAACGCATGGCCTCTCCTTTTTGATAAGTCCCACAATCATAACTGAAAATGCCAGTTCCAAGAAAAATTGACAGATTTGTGCCATTCCGTGAACGATCGACGCGTCGTGATTAGGTGAACCCCTTCTCGTTATGGCAAAATAAGCCAATACAGAACCAGCATTATCTGGAGAATTTCATGCAGCTTAAACGTGTGGCAGAAGCCAAACTGCCAACCCCATGGGGCGATTTCCTGATGGTGGGATTTGAAGAACTGGCAACCGGACACGATCATGTTGCGCTAGTCTATGGCGATATTTCCGGGCATACCCCGGTACTTGCGCGCGTCCATTCCGAATGTCTGACCGGTGACGCCCTGTTCAGCTTGCGCTGCGATTGTGGCTTCCAGCTCGAAGCGGCATTGACGCAAATTGCCGAGGAAGGCCGTGGTATTTTGCTGTATCACCGTCAGGAAGGTCGTAACATTGGTCTGCTGAATAAAATCCGCGCTTACGCACTGCAGGATCAAGGTTACGATACCGTAGAGGCTAACCACCAGTTAGGCTTCGCCGCTGATGAGCGCGACTTCACTCTTTGCGCTGATATGTTCAAACTCCTTGGCGTCAATGAAGTCCGCTTGTTAACCAATAACCCGAAAAAAGTCGAAATTCTGACCGAA
This sequence comes from Shigella flexneri 2a str. 301, assembly GCF_000006925.2. Classification (NCBI taxonomy): domain Bacteria; kingdom Pseudomonadati; phylum Pseudomonadota; class Gammaproteobacteria; order Enterobacterales; family Enterobacteriaceae; genus Shigella; species Shigella flexneri. The sequence continues at coordinate 1,332,964 of NC_004337.2, read as the reverse complement.
GCAGGGATTAATATTGTTGAACGCGTACCATTGATTGTAGGTCGTAACCCCAATAACGAACATTATCTCGATACCAAAGCCGAGAAAATGGGCCATTTGCTGAACAAATAACCCTCTTGCATCGTGTAATTCATTTGCTTGCCGGAAGCAAAATAACCGGCAAGCAAATACTTGTTACTTCAACATATTACGAATGACATAATGCAAAATGCCGTCGTTCTGGTAGTAGGTCAACTCCGTCGCGGTGTCGATACGACAACGGCAGGGTACGACTTCCTGGCTACCATCCGCGCGCGTAAGCGTCACCGGAACCGTCGCGCCAGGTTGTAGATTTTGCAGATCGCCAATATCAATCTTCTCTTCCCCGGTTAGCCCTAACGTTTTACGCGTCACGCCTTGCGGAAATTCCAGCGGCAGGATGCCCATGCCAATTAAATTCGAACGGTGAATTCGTTCAAACGATTCGGCAATCACCACACGAATTCCAAGCAGACGAGGTCCTTTTGCCGCCCAGTCACGGCTTGAGCCTGATCCATACTCTTTCCCGGCAATCACCGCCAGCGGCGTTTGCTCCTGCTTATAGCGCATCGCAGCATCATAAATAGAGACTACGTCGCTGTCAGGTAAATGCCGCGTCATCCCCCCTTCAACGCCAGGCACCATTTCATTACGGATGCGAATATTGGCGAAGGTGCCGCGCATCATCACTTCATGGTTACCACGCCGCGAACCGTAGGAGTTAAAGTCTTTTCGCTCAACACCCCGACCTTGTAGATATCGACCCGCTGGGCTGTCGGGCTTAATACTGCCCGCCGGAGAGATATGGTCAGTGGTGACTGAATCCCCCAGCATTGCGAGGATCCGCGCACCGTGAATATCTTCCACTGGTGCTGGTGTTGCCTGCATTTCATCAAAGAAAGGCGATAAGCGAATATAGGTTGAGTCCTCCTGCCAACCGTAGGTATCGGATCGTGTGACGTTAATTTCCTTCCACTCTGCTGTGCCTTCAAAAACTTCTGCGTACTCTTTGCGGAACATTTCTGTGGAGACTTGTTCTACCGCACGGGCAATTTCTTGTGCCGATGGCCAGATATCTTTCAGATAAACCGGCTCGCCTTTGCGATCATGGCCGATAGGCTCAGAAGCCAGGTTGATATTCATATTTCCCGCCAGCGCATAGGCAACCACCAGCGGTGGCGAGGCCAGCCAGTTAGTTTTAACCAGCGGATGGATACGGCCTTCAAAGTTACGGTTGCCGGACAGCACCGCACCGACGGTTAAATCGCCTTTTTTGATTGCCGTTTCGATAGGATCGGGCAGCGGCCCAGAGTTACCAATACAGGTGGTACAACCGTATCCCACAAGGTTAAACCCCAGTTCGTCGAGATACGGTGTCAGTTTCGCTTTTGCCAGATAATCAGAAACGACTTTCGAACCCGGTGCCAACGACGCTTTGACCCACGGTTGCCGCTTGAGGCCAAGAGTTACGGCTTTTTTCGCCAGCAAGCCTGCGGCCATCAGCACACTTGGGTTAGAGGTGTTGGTGCACGAGGTTATCGCAGCAATGACCACAGCGCCATCAGGTAACTGATACTGATGTCCGTTCATAACATAATCGACTGGCAGGCGATCTTTATGCGTGGCATTCACTTTCAGTTCGTTACTGGCGGCAAATGCTTTTGGTACATCGGGCAGTGCAACGCGATCCTGTGGGCGTTTTGGCCCTGCCAGGCTCGCTTCAACGTCATTCATATCCAGTTCTAACATACTGGTAAAAATCGGTTCATCGCCCGGGTTACGCCACATGCCCTGCGCTTTGGCATATTTTTCGACCAACTCGACCTGATCTTCGCTGCGCCCGCTTAAACGCATGTAATCGAGGGTTACTGCATCGATTGGGAAGAAGCCACAGGTGGCACCATATTCTGGCGACATATTGGCAATGGTGGCGCGATCCGCCAACGGTAGTGAATCCAGACCATCACCATAAAATTCGACGAATTTCCCCACCACGCCATGTTTGCGCAGCATTTGGGTAACAGTGAGAACCAGGTCTGTGGCGGTAATACCTTCACGTAATTTTCCGGTAAGTTTAAAGCCCACTACGTCCGGGATAAGCATGGAAACCGGCTGGCCTAACATGGCGGCTTCTGCTTCGATCCCACCCACGCCCCACCCCAGCACGCCAAGGCCGTTGATCATAGTGGTGTGCGAGTCAGTACCAACGAGTGTATCCGGATAAGCAATCCATTCACCGTCCTGCAATTCGCTCCACACTGCTTTGCCGAGATATTCGAGGTTAACCTGATGGCAAATGCCTGTGCCTGGCGGCACGACGCTAAACCGACTGAACGCTTGCTTTCCCCATTTCAGGAACACATAACGTTCGTGGTTGCGCTCCATTTCCAGGCGTACGTTTTCTTCAAATGCCTCATCATCACCAAAACGATCGACGGTCACCGAGTGGTCAATGACCAGGTCGACCGGTGAGAGCGGGTTAACCTTTGCAGTATCGCCACCGAGGCGTTTAACCGCTTCGCGCATTGCCGCCAGATCAACAACGGCAGGTACGCCGGTAAAGTCCTGCATCAGCACCCTTGCCGGGCGGTAGGCAATTTCACGGTCAGCATGGGCATTTTTCAGCCATCCCGCCAGTGCGTGGATATCCTCTTCGGTAACTGAGTTACCATCCTGCCAGCGCAGCAGGTTTTCGAGCAAAACTTTGAGTGACTTGGGTAGACGGGTGATATCGCCCAGTGATTTAGCAGCAAGCGGCAGGCTGTAGTAGTGGTAAGTTTTATCTTTGGCCTGCAACGTGTCCTTACTGGCTTCTCGTAGGGTTGACGACATAGCTCCTCCTTAATGACAGGGTTGCGAAGCCCTGATTCTCTTCAGGGTGAATATTAAAGATAACACAAACATCGCGTAACGATTTGATAACAACCCAAATTGATAAAAGAGGAGAAACCTTGTGGCAAAGCAAATGACAACCCCGCCGCAGCGGGGTCAAGGATCAGTGAGTAATGATCCAGAGGAGTTCGGCCCAGAAGAGCATCGACAGAGAAAACGCGCCCATCCAGGACCAATATTTCATATTTGTGTTGATCATAGGCTACACCCTTAACGGTTATTATTTTGTGTTGAGATAACTCAAGCTGTTATTGCTGCGGTGTATTAAAAGCCCTTTAATTCATTAAAAATGGGTAATAAGAATGATGATAATTATTGTTTCGGCTGATCATCTTCAGCAAACAGTTCTATAAAGGCTTGCTGCTGCGATGTTAGTTGCCAGTCGTCTGGAATAACGACGGAACATTCCCGTTTCGTTTCTGGTTCATTGTCACTATGCTGGCATAATGGTGACGACTCCAGTTGCTCCTGACCGACCATAGTTATCCCCACACTTTCCAAATCAGCAGTGCGACAACCACCCAGAAAAGTGCAGAACCAAGAAAAACCGCCAGCCAGGCTTTACGTTTTAATTCAGGATCACGGCGGGGTTCCTGATTTCCAGAAGGCATTGCTAACCTCATATAATCGCCATCACTTATCAGCAAGACGTTGAATGATTGGTGTAATTAATCATACGATGAGACAAATCCTAAAGAAACTTTAGTCAAAAATCCAGCGAATTTACGAATCGTCTCCAGTGAATAATTCAATCTTTTGACCTGAAATAGATATTTGAAAACTGGAATTTGCGAGGCGGGTAATTAGACACTACTTTACAGGTAATTTACCCTATAAATATGAGGGATAAAAATATTGTGCACGGTATAGAAATAAGTAACAAAAGAGAATATATTCCGGCACCTTCGCTACATAAAAGGTGCCGAAAATAACGCAAGAAATTATTTTTCCGGCAGTTTTATATCTTTAAACATGACCTCAATTTCTTCATTGGAGCGCAATGCGACAGCCGCATCAACGACATCACGCGTTAAATGCGGTGCAAAACGCTGAATGAAATCATACATATAACTGCGCAAAAAAGTACTACGGCGAAAACCAATTTTGGTTGTACTGTGGCTGAAGATATCGTGAGCATCAACGCGCACAAGGTCGGGATCGGCGACCGGATCCACCGCCATGCTGGCAATGACCCCTACCCCCAGCCCTAACCGGACGTAAGTTTTAATGACGTCAGCATCCGTTGCCGTGAAAACGATACGCGGCGTTAACCCTGCGCGGTTAAAGGCAGTATCCAGTTCTGAACGTCCGGTAAAGCCGAAGGTATATGTCACCAACGGATATTGCGCCAGTTCTTCAATGGTAATGGCTTTTTTGCCTGCCAGCGGGTGATCCGGAGTGACTACAATAGCCCGATTCCAGTGGTAGCACGGTAACATCACTAAATCTTCATACAGATGCAGCGCTTCTGTGGCGATAGCGAAATCGGCATTGCCTTTAGAGACGGCATCAGCAATTTGTGTCGGCGGGCCCTGGTGCATATGCAAAGAAACGCGGGGATAACGCTCAATAAAGCCTTTGATAACGTTTGGTAACGCGTAGCGTGCCTGGGTATGCGTGGTGGCGATATACAGCGAGCCTTTATCCGGCCAGGTGTGCTCACCGGCAACCGATTTTATGGCATCGACTTTCGACAGGACTTCGCGAGCGATACGAATTATTTCTTGTCCTGCTGGCGTTACCTGCGTCAGGTGCTTGCCGCTTCGGGAAAAAATTTGAATGCCTAGCTCGTCTTCCAGCATTCTGACTTGTTTACTGATCCCGGGTTGTGATGTGTAAAGTCCTTCCGCTGTTGATGAGACATTCAGGTTATGATTGACCACCTCAACAATATAGCGAAGTTGTTGTAATTTCATGTTAAACCATCCACTTAGACGCCATCAGAACATCGTTTTTTCGTCACACCTGGCGGGTGACTAATACGATTTAATAATAAAAAAGGTGCTAACTATAACCACTATATCATTTATAGCCTTAGTGTATAGGTGTGAAGAAAAAATAATATGCAATAAAAAAGGGCCGCTTTCGCGACCCTTTGTTTATAAAAACCTGACAGAATTAAAGGTTATTTTTTTCCTTCAACCCATTTGCCATCAACATAAAATGCTGACCAGCCAGTCGCCCTTCCGTCTTTTTCCGAAGAGACATATTGCTGTTTGGTTTTACGGCTAAAGCGAACCATGGTCTTATTACCTTCCGGATCCTGCTGTGGCGCATCGGCCAGATAACGCAGTTTTTCCGGCAGACGGTCGCGGAAGCGATAAAGCTCTTCCACCAGTGGCGCACGCGTTTCACGCGATTTCGGGAAAGTGTTGGCAGCCAGGAACACACCGGCAGCACCGTCACGCAGCACGAAATAAGCATCTGATTTTTCGCACGGCAGCTCAGGTAATGGCACCGGATCTTCTTTCGGTGGTGCCACTTCACCGTTACGTAAAATCTTACGTGTGTTTTTACACTCTTCGTTGGTGCAGGCCATGTATTTACCGAAACGCCCCATTTTCAGGTGCATTTCAGAGCCACATTTTTCACACTCAACGATCGGGCCGTCATAACCTTTAATGCGGAATTCGCCCTCTTCGATCTCGTAACCGTCGCAGGTTGGGTTATTACCACAGACATGCAACTTACGTTTCGGATCGATGAGATAGCTGTCCATCGCCGTGCCGCATTTCGGGCAACGACGTTTTGCGCGCAGCGCGTTGGTTTCAGCATCTTCGCCTTCCAGCACGTTCAGCACTTCGTTTTCCGGCACCAGGTTAATGGTGGTTTTGCAACGCTCTTTCGGCGGCAGCGCATAGCCAGAACAGCCAAGGAATACCCCGGTACTCGCTGTGCGAATCCCCATTTTGCGACCACAAGTCGGGCAGTCAATGCTGGTCAGAACCATCTGGTTCGGGCGCATACCACCCTCTTCCGGATCTTTTTCAGCTTTATCTAACTGCTGGGTGAAATCCGAGAAGAAGTGATCCAGTACAGCTTTCCACTCTGCTTCGTGATTTGCCACCTGGTCGAGGCTGTTTTCCATCTGCGCGGTAAAGTCGTAGTTCATTAACTCGCGGAAATTTTCTTCAAGGCGATCGGTGACGATTTCGCCCATTTTTTCCGCATAGAAACGACGATTTTCTACTCGCACATAGCCACGATCCTGAATGGTCGAAATGATCGACGCATAGGTAGACGGACGACCGATACCACGTTTTTCCAGTTCTTTAACCAGCGATGCTTCACTGAAACGGGCTGGCGGCTTGGTAAAGTGATGAACTGGTGTTAGTTCAACGAGCGTCAGAGCATGGTCTTTATGGACTGCCGGTAAGATACGATCTTCATCGCCTTTACGCAGTGCAGGCATCACTTTTGTCCAGCCATCAAAGCGCAAAATACGACCGCGTGCTTTCAGGCGGAAATCGCCCGCACCAACGGTCAGCGTCGTGGAGTCATATTTCGCTGGGGTCATCTGGCAGGCAACGAACTGACGCCAGATTAACTGGTACAGTTTCTGCGCATCTGCTTCCATATCCTTCAGCGATTCCGCCATCACATTGACGTCAGAAGGACGAATCGCTTCGTGCGCTTCCTGTGAGTTTTCTTTGCTGGCGTACTGATTCGGACTTTCCGGCAGATATTTCTTACCAAAATTATCGCTGATATAACCGCGAACCATATTTACCGCGTCCTGACTCAGGTTAGTGGAGTCGGTACGCATGTAAGTGATATAGCCTGCTTCATACAAACGCTGCGCCATCATCATGGTTTTTTTCACGCCAAAACCAAGACGGGTGCTGGCAGCTTGTTGCAGCGTAGAGGTAATAAAAGGAGCGCCAGGTTTACTGGTTGTCGGTTTGTCTTCACGTTCCAGCACGCTGTAGCGCGCTTTTTCCAGCAGACTTACCGCAGCCTGAGTTTGTTCTTTGTTGACCGGACGGAACGGTTTGTCATTCTGATGAGTCACCTGCAACGCCAACGCTTCACCAGATGGCGTAGTCGTGCTGGCATCGACTTCCCAGAACTCTTCCGGTACGAACGCTTTAATTTCACGCTCACGCTCTACCACCAGGCGGACCGCCACCGACTGCACACGACCGGCAGACAGACCACGAGCGATCTTTTTCCACAGCAGCGGCGAAACCATATACCCCACCACGCGGTCCATAAAGCGACGCGCCTGCTGGGCATTAACACGATCAATATTCAGCTCACCCGGTTTGTTAAATGCCTGGCGGATCGCGTTTTTAGTAATTTCGTTAAACACCACTCGGCTATAGCGCGCATCATCACCACCAATCACTTCCCGCAGGTGCCATGCAATGGCTTCCCCTTCGCGGTCAAGGTCGGTTGCGAGATAGATGTGGTCGGCTTTTTCAGCCAGTTGTTTCAGTTCAGAGACGACCTTCTCTTTACCAGGCAACACTTCATAGTGCGCCTCCCAATTGTGCCACGGGTCAACCCCCATACGGTTGACGAGAGCGCCACGTTCATCCTTTTTAGGCTTTTTAGCCGTCTTGGTGGAGGTAGAGTCGGCACTCTTTTTGGCAGCTGAGCCACTGGTCGGCAAATCGCGGATGTGACCGACGCTGGATTTCACCACGTAGTCACAACCCAGATACTTGTTGATCGTTTTGGCTTTTGCCGGGGACTCAACGATGACAAGAGCTTTACCCATATTCACCTTACCTAATTTGATTCTTCCAGGAATGCGTCGCACGTTGATAAACCTTCCACTGGCAACGAGTTACCGATATGGACTCGCTCTCTGCGGATATCAACCCCTTGTCGTGACTCTGTTCACGAAAATTCAGGTGACTGAGTTAACAGGTCTTGGCCTACAGGCGCTATAGCACGACGGAATTTTGGTCGAATGTCAAGCAAATCTATTGCCAGATTGACGAAAGCGTCACACTGTACCTGATAAAATCCGATACGCAACTTTATTAGCATGCAAAATCCAAAGTTGCCAGTAAGGCGCTCTTGCCACCAGCGTGGTATATTTGTCTGCAAGCCATGCCTGGCGTAGACTAATGTCCTTGTTTAAGGAGTAAATAATGAACAAAGAGACACAACCCATCGACCGCGAAACGCTGTTGAAAGAGGCCAACAAAATCATTCGTGAGCATGAGGATACGCTCGCAGGGATTGAAGCCACCGGCGTCACGCAGCGTAATGGCGTGCTGGTATTTACCGGCGACTACTTTTTAGATGAACAAGGATTGCCAACAGCCAAAAGCACCGCGGTGTTTAATATGTTCAAACACCTGGCCCATGTGCTTTCAGAAAAATATCATCTGGTTGATTAAAGCAAAACGCGAGGTTTTAGCCTCGCGTTTGTCTTTTACATCAATGGCTTTTGACCCCGCTGCCACCAGCGTAGCAACAATCGATCGGCGCTCTCTGCCGCGCTGCCGGTGAATCGGTCAATGAGTCGTTTACGCTGCATATAGCGTACATTAACCACTTCACGGCCTTCCATCAGGCTAAGAATAACTTCATCACTGGTGTTGATTTCATCAACCAGGCCTTTCTCTACCGCCTGTTGTCCGTACCAGTGTTCACCCGTTGCCACCTGTTCAATATCCAGAGACGGACGCATACGCTTCACAAAATCTTTAAATAACTGATGCGTTTCGTTCAGCTCTTCGCGGAATTTCTCCCGCCCTTCTTCGGTATTTTCACCCAGCAAGGTCAGCGTGCGCTTATACTGCCCGGCGGTGTGCAGTTCGATATCAATATCTTTGCTTTTCAGGAAGCGGTTAAAGTTGGGCATTTGCGCCACCACCCCAATGGAACCCACAATAGCAAACGGTGCGGAAACAATTTTGTCCGCCACACAGGCCATCATGTAACCGCCGCTGGCAGCGACTTTGTCTACCGTAACAGTTAAAGGAATGTTTTTATCACGCAGACGCTGCAGCTGCGAAGCCGCCAACCCGTAACCATGCACCATGCCACCAGGGCTTTCCAGACGGAGCACAACCTGATCCTGCGGTTTGAATGCTGCGAGTACCGCCGTTATCTCTTCACGTAGCGAGTTCACTTCATGGGCGTCCATGCTGCCTTTAAAATCCAGCACCCAGACGCGAGGTTTACTGTCAGTTGCCACCTCGCCCAGTTTGGCTTTCGCTTTTGCTGCTTTCGCTTCTTGCTTGTGCTTTTTCTTCTGCGCTTTGTGCCACTGTTTTTGCTGATGTGAGTCCATCAGCGCCGCGGCCAGTTCTTCTTTCATCTCCTTATACTGTTCGCTGAGATTGTTGACCCGTAACTCGCCACGCTGGCGTTTATTACGTTGAGCAACATTGACAATAATGGCGGCAATCGCCGCAATCGCTAGCACAACGGTAACGATTTTAGCCAAAAACAAACCATATTCAGACAACAATTCCACGAGTCCCCACCTTGGTTAAACAACGCTTTGGCTCACAGTTTACAACAGGCATGTTAAGCCGTCTCGCAGAGATGTTATTGCAGCGAAAGTATGACAAAGTATCCATTTTGCGGTGTTATCGCCCCAGGCTGATTGAAATGCCCTTCTGTTTCAGGCATAAAGCCCCAAAGTCATAAAGTACACTGGCAGCGCGACAGACAACGTCGTTGAGGAGTAGCCATGCATTACCAGCCAAAACAAGATTTACTCAATGATCGCATTATCCTGGTGACGGGAGCCAGCGATGGGATTGGTCGTGAAGCCGCGATGACGTATGCACGCTATGGTGCGACAGTGATTCTGTTGGGCCGTAATGAAGAAAAATTACGTCAGGTAGCCAGCCACATAAACGAAGAAACTGGGCGTCAGCCACAGTGGTTTATTCTCGATTTGCTGACCTGCACGTCCGAAAATTGCCAACAACTGGCACAGCGCATTGTCGTTAATTATCCGCGTCTGGATGGTGTTTTGCATAATGCCGGATTGCTCGGCGATGTTTGCCCAATGAGCGAACAAAATCCGCAGGTCTGGCAGGACGTCATGCAGATCAACGTTAATGCCACCTTTATGCTCACCCAGGCACTGCTTCCTTTATTACTCAAATCGGACGCCGGTTCACTGGTCTTTACTTCATCAAGCGTTGGACGTCAGGGACGAGCCAACTGGGGTGCATATGCAGCGTCGAAATTTGCCACCGAAGGGATGATGCAGGTACTGGCCGATGAATATCAGCAGCGCCTGCGCGTCAACTGCATTAACCCAGGCGGTACGCGCACCGCAATGCGCGCAAGCGCCTTCCCGACCGAAGATCCACAGAAACTTAAAACACCCGCTGATATCATGCCGCTCTACCTCTGGCTGATGGGCGATGACAGCCGCCGTAAAACCGGCATGACCTTTGACGCCCAACCGGGCCGTAAACCAGGAATTTCCCAATGAGTGATGAACGCTACCAACAGCGTCAGCAGCGAGTGAAAGAAAAAGTAGATGCTCGTGTGGCCCAGGCCCAGGATGAACGCGGTATTATCATCGTCTTTACCGGCAATGGAAAAGGCAAAACCACCGCGGCATTTGGTACGGCAACACGCGCAGTTGGTCACGGAAAAAAAGTGGGCGTCGTGCAGTTTATTAAAGGCACCTGGCCTAATGGCGAACGCAATCTGCTGGAGCCACATGGCGTTGAGTTTCAGGTGATGGCAACGGGCTTTACCTGGGATACACAAAACCGCGAGTCTGATACCGCCGCCTGCCGCGAAGTCTGGCAACATGCAAAGCGGATGCTTGCTGATTCCTCACTGGATATGGTTTTGCTTGATGAACTGACGTATATGGTGGCGTATGACTATTTGCCACTGGAAGAAGTGGTGCAGGCGTTAAATGAACGTCCACATCAACAGACGGTGATTATCACGGGTCGAGGCTGTCATCGGGATATTCTTGAACTGGCGGATACGGTAAGTGAGCTGCGCCCCATCAGACATGCGTTTGATGCCGGTGTTAAGGCGCAAATAGGGATTGATTATTAATCTGTAAAAATGCCGGATATGACGTCCGGCATACTTTGATTAACCGTTATTACGCCCGCCAGAACGACGACTGCCGCTCACCTGACTGTGACGTTTCACCGCACGACGAATCTGATTAGCCTTCATGCGACGACGGTCTTTTTCTACAGCGACTTTAGAGCTGGTTTCTGGCGGAAGCTCCACCAGTTCGCGCAGATAGTTAGTCTGGGCGAGGTCCAGCTCCGTCCAGCCACCGCGTGGCAGACCTTTTGGCAGTGGGATATCACCGTAACGAACACGGATCAGGCGGCTCACCTGCACACCAACCGCTTCCCACAGACGACGAACTTCACGGTTACGGCCTTCGGTCAGAGTCACGTTGTACCACTGGTTGATCCCTTCGCCGCCGCTGAACTTGATGGTTTTAAAAGCTGCCGGACCATCTTCCAGTTGCACGCCACGACTCAAATCACGCAGTTTCGCGTCGTCAACCTGACCAAATACACGCACGGCGTATTCACGTTCAACTTCACGGCTTGGATGCATTAAACGGTTTGCCAGTTCACCATCGGTGGTGAAAGACGACCACGGTTATCCAGCGTGCGCCACGCAGCTTTGGCAGACGGTCAAACACCGTCGGACGCCCTTCCGGGTCGTTACGGGTACACAACTCACCTTCCGGTTTGTAATAGGCCAGAACGCGACAAATTTGTTCAGCGGACTCACGTACCGAAATCAGATGACCATCGATACGAATTTTCAGCCCAGGGGTAACTTCAACGCGATCGCCGAGTTTAGCAATTTTGCCATCAACACTCACACGACCGGCTTCAATAATAGATTCGATTTCACGGCGGGAGCCGTGGCCAGCGCGGGCCAGCACTTTCTGTAATTTTTCGCTCATAGAGCTTCCTTTTGGTGTCGCCTTCACAGGCGTCGAACAGGAGAATCAATGGCGCCGTATAGCGCCATTTTAAGGCCGCGTAGTATACAGAGTTACGCACTTATAAGAAAGGCTTCACATCACCTACGCCTTCACGCACCACGACCGGCGTATCATCGGTAAGATCAATAACCGTTGTTGGTTTCTGCCCGAGATAGCCGCCGTGAATAATCAAATCTACCTGTTTTTCCAGACGGTCTTTAATTTCTTCGGGATCGGATTCGGTAAATTCGCTGCCTGGCAGCATTAGCGAAGTGGAAAGCATCGGTTCGCCCAGTGCTTCAAGCAACGCCTGCGCAATCGGGTTAGAAGGCACACGCATACCGATGGTTTTGCGTTTCTCCTGCAACAGACGGCGTGGCACTTCCTTCGTCCCCTTCAGGATGAAGGTATAGTTGCCCGGCGTGTTGTTTTTCATCAAACGAAACGCAACGTTATCCACGAATGAATAGGTCGAGAGTTCAGAAAGATCGCGACACATCAGGGTAAAGTTGTGACCGTCCGGCAGCTGGCGAATACGACAAATACGCTCCATGGCGTTTTTATCTTCAATTTTACAGCCGAGCGCATAGCCGGAATCAGTTGGATAGACAATCACCCCACCTTTACGCACGATCTCCACCGCCTGGTTGATCAGACGTTGCTGCGGGTTATCAGGATGAATATAAAAAAACTGGCTCATAATTCCCTCTCTGTGGTGTTCTGCGGCTGTTCCCATAGCTGCCAGACGCCTTCAACGCCTGCGGGCAGCCAGAGTTTACGACCCAGTTCGATCCACGGGCATGGCTGATGAAAATCAGATCCTTGTGATGCCCATAAATGATGCTGACGCGCAAGTGTGGCCAGCTGGGTGCGTTCATTGGGCGATTGCTGGCACTGCGCGACTTCCATCGCGTCGCCGTGGTGTTCGGCAAAATGCGCAACCAATCTTTTCAGCCATTTAGCACTAAGATTGTACCGCCCAGGATGAGCTAGCACCGCCTTACCGCCAGAATGATGAATGACATCAATAGCTTGTTCTATTGTACACCACTGTGGCGGAACGTATCCGGTTTTCCCGCGCGCCAGATACTTTTTAAAGACATCTGCCATTGAACTGGCTTTGCCGCACTCCACAAGGAAACGCGCAAAATGACCGCGCGTCACTGCGCCGCCCTGCGCCAGTCGTTGTGCGCCTTCCAGCGCCCCAGGTATTTGCGCTTTTTCAAGTCTTTCGGCAATTTGCTGCGCCCGCTGATTGCGCCGTTCTGTCTGCTGCGCGAGGAACTCACACATTAGCGGATGAGTAATATCAATATTCAGCCCGACAATATGAATTTCATGATTTTCCCAGACCGTGGAAATTTCCACGCCGGGAATAAGATTCAGCGCCAGTCCCGAACGTGAAATTTCCTCTCTTGCTGGCGCGATTGCAGCTGTGGTGTCATGGTCGGTGATCGCCAGGGTGCCGACGCGCATCTCGACTGCACGGTGCACCAATGCTTCTGGCGTCAGGCAGCCATCGGAAGCAGCAGCAGACCACAGGTGTTAACGTCCAGACGACCTACGGCAGCAGGTCGTAAATCACTGCATAATTCGTGTCGCTCAAGGCGCACTCCCGTTCTGGATAATGTTTTTTGCGCCGACATCATAACGGGTCTGGCAAATATTCTGAAATGAGCTGTTGACAATTAATCATCGAACCAGTTAACTAGTACGCAAGTTCACGTAAAAAGGGTATCGACAATGAAAGCAATTTTCGTACTGAAAGGTTGGTGGCGCACTTCCTGAAACGGGCAGTGTATTCACCATGCGTAAAGCAATCAGATACCCAGCCCGCCTAATGAGCGGGCTTTTTTTTGAACAAAATTAGAGAATAACAATGCAAACACAAAAACCGACTCTCGAACTGCTAACCTGCGAAGGCGCTTATCGCGACAACCCGACTGCGCTTTTTCACCAGTTGTGTGGGAATCGTCCGGCAACGCTGCTGCTGGAATCCGCAGATATCGACAGCAAAGATGATTTAAAAAGCCTGCTGCTGATAGACAGTGCGCTGCGCATTACAGCATTAGGTGACACCGTCACAATTCAGGCACTTTCCGGCAATGGCGAAGCCCTGCTGGCACTACTGGATAACGCCCTGCCTGCGGGTGTGGAAAGTGAACAATCACCAAACTGCCGTGTGCTGCGCTTCCCCCCTGTCAGTCCACTGCTGGATGAAGACGCCCGCTTATGCTCCCTTTCGGTTTTTGACGCTTTCCGTTTATTGCAGAATCTGTTGAATGTACCGAAGGAAGAACGAGAAGCAATGTTCTTCGGCGGCCTGTTCTCTTATGACCTTGTGGCGGGATTTGAAGATTTACCGCAACTGTCAGCGGAAAATAACTGCCCTGATTTCTGTTTTTATCTCGCTGAAACGCTGATGGTGATTGACCATCAGAAAAAAAGCACCCGTATTCAGGCCAGCCTGTTTGCTCCGAATGAAGAAGAAAAACAACGTCTCACTGCTCGCCTGAACGAACTACGTCAGCAACTGACCGAAGCCGCGCCGCCGCTGCCAGTGGTTTCCGTGCCGCATATGCGTTGTGAATGTAATCAGAGCGATGAAGAGTTCGGTGGCGTAGTGCGTTTGTTGCAAAAAGCGATTCGCGCTGGAGAAATTTTCCAGGTGGTGCCATCTCGCCGTTTCTCTCTGCCCTGCCCGTCACCGCTGGCGGCCTATTACGTGCTGAAAAAGAGTAATCCCAGCCCGTACATGTTTTTTATGCAGGATAATGATTTCACCCTATTTGGCGCGTCGCCGGAAAGCTCGCTCAAGTATGATGCCACCAGCCGCCAGATTGAGATCTACCCGATTGCCGGAACACGCCCACGCGGTCGTCGCGCCGATGGTTCACTGGACAGAGATCTCGACAGCCGTATTGAACTGGAAATGCGTACTGACCATAAAGAGCTGTCTGAACATCTGATGCTGGTTGATCTCGCCCGTAATGATCTGGCACGCATTTGCACCCCTGGCAGCCGCTACATCGCCGATCTCACCAAAGTTGACCGTTATTCCTATGTGATGCACCTCGTCTCTCGCGTAGTCGGCGAACTGCGTCACGATCTTGACGCCCTGCACGCTTATCGCGCCTGTATGAATATGGGGACGTTAAGCGGTGCGCCGAAAGTACGCGCTATGCAGTTAATTGCCGAGGCGGAAGGTCGTCGCCGCGGCAGCTACGGCGGCGCGGTAGGTTATTTCACCGCGCATGGCGATCTCGACACCTGCATTGTGATCCGCTCGGCGCTGGTGGAAAACGGTATCGCCACCGTGCAAGCGGGTGCTGGTGTAGTCCTTGATTCTGTTCCGCAGTCGGAAGCCGACGAAACCCGTAACAAAGCCCGCGCTGTACTGCGCGCTATTGCCACCGCGCATCATGCACAGGAGACTTTCTGATGGCTGACATTCTGCTGCTCGATAATATCGACTCTTTTACGTACAACCTGGCAGATCAGTTGCGCAGCAATGGTCATAACGTGGTGATTTACCGCAACCATATTCCGGCGCAGACCTTAATTGAACGCCTGGCGACGATGAGCAATCCGGTACTGATGCTTTCTCCTGGCCCCGGTGTGCCGAGCGAAGCCGGTTGTATGCCGGAACTCCTCACCCGCTTGCGTGGCAAGCTGCCCATTATTGGCATTTGCCTCGGACATCAGGCAATTGTCGAAGCTTACGGGGGCTATGTCGGTCAGGCGGGCGAAATTCTTCACGGTAAAGCGTCGAGCATTGAACATGACGGTCAGGCGATGTTTGCCGGATTAACAAACCCGCTGCCGGTGGCGCGTTATCACTCGCTGGTTGGCAGTAACATTCCGGCCGGTTTAACCATCAACGCCCATTTTAATGGCATGGTGATGGCAGTACGTCACGATGCGGATCGCGTTTGTGGATTCCAGTTCCATCCGGAATCCATTCTCACCACCCAGGGCGCTCGCCTGCTGGAACAAACGCTGGCCTGGGCGCAGCAGAAACTAGAGCCAGCCAACACGCTGCAACCGATTCTGGAAAAACTGTATCAGGCGCAGACGCTTAGCCAACAAGAAAGCCACCAGCTGTTTTCAGCGGTGGTGCGTGGCGAGCTGAAGCCGGAACAACTGGCGGCGGCGCTGGTGAGCATGAAAATTCGCGGTGAGCACCCGAACGAGATCGCCGGGGCAGCAACCGCGCTACTGGAAAACGCAGCGCCGTTCCCGCGCCCGGATTATCTGTTTGCTGATATCGTCGGTACTGGCGGTGACGGCAGCAACAGTATCAATATTTCTACCGCCAGTGCGTTTGTCGCCGCGGCCTGTGGGCTGAAAGTGGCGAAACACGGTAACCGCAGCGTCTCCAGTAAATCCGGCTCGTCGGATCTGCTGGCGGCATTCGGTATTAATCTTGATATGAACGCCAATAAATCGCGCCAGGCGCTGGACGAGTTAGGCGTATGTTTCCTCTTTGCGCCGAAATATCACACCGGATTCCGCCACGCGATGCCGGTTCGCCAGCAACTGAAAACCCGCACCCTGTTCAATGTGCTGGGGCCATTGATTAACCCGGCGCATCCGCCGCTGGCGTTAATTGGTGTTTATAGTCCGGAACTGGTGCTGCCGATTGCCGAAACCTTGCGCGTGCTGGGGTATCAACGCGCGGCGGTGGTGCACAGCGGCGGGATGGATGAAGTTTCATTACACGCGCCGACAATCGTTGCCGAGCTGCATGACGGCAAAATTAAGAGCTATCAATTGACCGCTGAAGATTTTGGCCTGACTCCCTACCACCAGGAGCAACTGGCAGGCGGAACACCTGAAGAAAACCGTGACATTTTAACACGCTTGTTACAAGGTAAAGGCGACGCCGCCCATGAAGCAGCCGTCGCTGCGAACGTCGCCATGTTAATGCGCCTGCATGGCCATGAAGATCTGCAAGCCAATGCGCAAACCGTTCTTGAGGTACTGCGCAGTGGTTCCGCTTACGACAGAGTTACCGCGCTGGCGGCACGAGGGTAAATGATGCAAACCGTTTTAGCGAAAATCGTCGCAGACAAGGCGATTTGGGTAGAAACCCGCAAACAGCAGCAACCGCTGGCCAGTTTTCAGAATGAGGTTCAGCCGAGCACACGACATTTTTATGATGCGCTACAGGGT
Organism: Shigella flexneri 2a str. 301; assembly: GCF_000006925.2. Classification (NCBI taxonomy): domain Bacteria; kingdom Pseudomonadati; phylum Pseudomonadota; class Gammaproteobacteria; order Enterobacterales; family Enterobacteriaceae; genus Shigella; species Shigella flexneri. The sequence goes on along the minus strand of NC_004337.2, from coordinate 1,315,971 downwards.
GCACGCACGGCGTTTATTCTGGAGTGTAAAAAAGCGTCGCCGTCAAAAGGCGTGATCCGTGATGATTTCGATCCGGCACGCATTGCCGCCATTTATAAACATTACGCTTCGGCAATTTCGGTGCTGACTGATGAGAAATATTTTCAGGGGAGCTTTGATTTCCTCCTCATCGTCAGCCAAATCGCCCCGCAGCCGATTTTATGTAAAGACTTCATTATCGACCCTTACCAGATCTATCTGGCGCGCTATTACCAGGCCGATGCCTGCTTATTAATGCTTTCAGTACTGGATGACGACCAATATCGCCAGCTTGCAGCCGTCGCTCACAGTCTGGAGATGGGGGTGCTGACCGAAGTCAGTAATGAAGAGGAACTGGAGCGCGCCATTGCATTAGGGGCAAAGGTCGTTGGCATCAACAACCGCGATCTGCGTGATTTGTCGATTGATCTCAACCGTACCCGCGAGCTTGCGCCGAAACTGGGGCACAACGTAACGGTAATCAGCGAATCCGGCATCAATACTTACGCTCAGGTGCGCGAGTTAAGCCACTTCGCTAACGGTTTTCTGATTGGTTCGGCGTTGATGGCCCATGACGATTTGCACGCCGCCGTGCGCCGGGTGTTGCTGGGTGAGAATAAAGTATGTGGCCTGACGCGTGGGCAAGATGCTAAAGCAGCTTATGACGCGGGCGCGATTTACGGTGGGTTGATTTTTGTTGCGACATCACCGCGTTGCGTCAACGTTGAACAGGCGCAGGAAGTGATGGCTGCGGCACCGTTGCAGTATGTTGGCGTGTTCCGCAATCACGATATTGCCGATGTGGTGGACAAAGCTAAGGTGTTATCGCTGGCGGCAGTGCAACTGCATGGCAATGAAGATCAGCTGTATATCGATACGCTGCGTGAAGCTCTGCCAGCACATGTTGCCATCTGGAAAGCATTAAGCGTCGGTGAAACCCTGCCCGCCCGCGAGTTTCAGCACGTTGATAAATATGTTTTAGACAACGGCCAGGGTGGAAGCGGGCAACGTTTTGACTGGTCACTATTAAATGGTCAATCGCTTGGCAACGTTCTGCTGGCGGGGGGCTTAGGCGCAGATAACTGCGTGGAAGCGGCACAAACCGGCTGCGCCGGACTTGATTTTAATTCTGCTGTAGAGTCGCAACCGGGCATCAAAGACGCACGTCTTTTGGCCTCGGTTTTCCAGACGCTGCGCGCATATTAAGGAAAGGAACAATGACAACATTACTTAACCCCTATTTTGGTGAGTTTGGCGGCATGTACGTGCCACAAATCCTGATGCCTGCTCTGCGCCAGCTGGAAGAAGCTTTTGTCAGCGCGCAAAAAGATCCTGAATTTCAAGCCCAGTTCAACGACCTGCTGAAAAACTATGCCGGGCGTCCAACCGCACTGACCAAATGCCAGAACATTACAGCCGGGACGAACACCACGCTGTATCTCAAGCGTGAAGATTTGCTGCACGGCGGCGCACATAAAACCAACCAGGTGCTGGGGCAGGCGTTGCTGGCGAAGCGGATGGGTAAAACCGAAATCATCGCCGAAACCGGGGCCGGTCAGCATGGCGTGGCGTCGGCCCTTGCCAGCGCCCTGCTCGGCCTGAAATGCCGTATTTATATGGGTGCCAAAGACGTTGAACGCCAGTCGCCTAACGTTTTTCGTATGCGCTTAATGGGTGCGGAAGTGATCCCGGTACATAGCGGTTCCGCCACGCTGAAAGATGCCTGTAATGAGGCGCTACGCGACTGGTCCGGCAGTTATGAAACCGCGCACTATATGCTGGGCACCGCGGCTGGCCCGCATCCTTATCCGACCATTGTCCGTGAGTTTCAGCGGATGATTGGCGAAGAAACCAAAGCGCAGATTCTGGAAAGAGAAGGTCGCCTGCCGGATGCCGTTATCGCCTGTGTTGGCGGCGGTTCGAATGCCATCGGCATGTTTGCTGATTTCATCAATGAAACCAACGTCGGCCTGATTGGTGTGGAGCCTGGTGGTCACGGTATCGAAACTGGCGAGCACGGCGCACCGCTAAAACATGGTCGCGTGGGCATTTATTTCGGTATGAAAGCGCCGATGATGCAAACCGAAGACGGGCAGATTGAAGAATCTTACTCCATCTCCGCCGGACTGGATTTCCCGTCTGTCGGTCCACAACACGCGTATCTTAACAGCACTGGACGCGCTGATTACGTGTCTATTACCGATGATGAAGCCCTTGAAGCCTTCAAAACGCTGTGCCTGCACGAAGGGATCATCCCGGCGCTGGAATCCTCCCACGCCCTGGCCCATGCGCTGAAAATGATGCGCGAAAACCCGGATAAAGAGCAGCTACTGGTGGTTAACCTTTCCGGTCGCGGCGATAAAGACATCTTCACCGTTCACGATATTTTGAAAGCACGAGGGGAAATCTGATGGAACGCTACGAATCTCTGTTTGCCCAGTTGAAGGAGCGCAAAGAAGGCGCATTCGTTCCTTTCGTCACGCTCGGTGATCCGGGCATTGAGCAGTCATTGAAAATTATCGATACGCTAATTGAAGCCGGTGCTGACGCGCTGGAGTTAGGTATCCCCTTCTCCGACCCACTGGCGGATGGCCCGACCATTCAAAACGCCACTCTGCGCGCCTTTGCGGCAGGTGTGACTCCGGCACAATGTTTTGAAATGCTGGCACTGATTCGCCAGAAACACCCGACCATTCCCATTGGCCTGTTGATGTATGCCAATCTGGTGTTTAACAAAGGCATTGATGAGTTTTATGCCCAGTGCGAGAAAGTCGGCGTCGATTCGGTGCTGGTTGCCGATGTGCCAGTTGAAGAGTCCGCGCCCTTCCGCCAGGCCGCGTTGCGCCATAATGTCGCACCTATCTTCATCTGCCCGCCAAATGCCGATGACGACCTGCTGCGCCAGATAGCCTCTTACGGTCGTGGTTACACATATTTGCTGTCACGAGCGGGCGTGACCGGCGCAGAAAACCGCGCCGCGTTACCCCTCAATCATCTGGTTGCGAAGCTGAAAGAGTACAACGCTGCACCTCCATTGCAGGGGTTTGGTATTTCCGCCCCGGATCAGGTAAAAGCAGCGATTGATGCAGGAGCTGCGGGCGCGATTTCTGGTTCGGCCATTGTTAAAATCATCGAGCAACATATTAATGAGCCAGAGAAAATGCTGGCGGCACTGAAAGTTTTTGTACAACCGATGAAAGCGGCGACGCGCAGTTAATCCCACAGCCGCCAGTTCCGCTGGCGGCATTTTAACTTTCTTTAATGAAGCCGGAAAAATCCTAAATTCATTTAATATTTATCTTTTTACCGTTTCGCTTACCCCGGTCGAACGTCAACTTACGTCATTTTTCCGCCCAACAGTAATATAATCAAACAAATTAATCCCGCAACATAACACCAGTAAAATCAATAATTTTCTCTAAGTCACATATTCCTCAGGTAATTGTTAATATATCCAGAATGTTCCTCAAAATATATTTCCCTCTATCTTCTCGTTGCGCTTAATTTGACTAATTCTCATTAGTGACTAATTTTAATGAGTGTCGACACACAACACTCATATTAATGAAACAATGCAACGCAACGGGAGAAATAACATGGCCGAACATCGTGGTAGTTCAGGAAATTTCGCCGAAGACCGTGAGAAGGCATCCGACGCAGGCCGTAAAGGCGGTCAGCATAGCGGCGGTAATTTTAAAAATGATCCGCAACGCGCATCTGAAGCGGGTAAAAAAGGCGGTCAACAAAGCGGTGGTAATAAATCAGGCAAATCCTGATTCACCGTTAATTATTAATATCAGCTGATAAAGATAATTGCATCTGCGGGCCGTATGGCTCGCAGTGATTTCACTGGAGAAAAATATGAATATGAAGACCATTGAAGATGTATTTATTCAACTGCTTTCAGATACCTACAGCGCAGAAAAACAATTAACCCGGGCACTGGCAAAACTCGCAAGAGCAACATCAAATGAAAAATTAAGTCAGGCTTTTCATGCGCACCTCGAGGAAACTCATGGACAGATTGAACGAATTGATCAAGTTGTGGAATCAGAATCAAATCTGAAAATTAAGCGCATGAAATGTGTGGCAATGGAAGGTCTTATTGAAGAAGCTAATGAGGTCATCGAAAGTACCGAGAAAAACGAAGTGCGTGATGCCGCACTGATTGCCGCAGCACAGAAAGTCGAGCATTATGAGATTGCCAGTTACGGGACATTAGCGACGCTGGCTGAACAATTAGGTTACCGTAAAGCAGCGAAGCTTCTGAAAGAAACCCTGGAAGAAGAAAAGGCCACCGACATCAAACTGACTGATCTGGCCCTTAATAACGTAAATAAGAAAGCCGAAAATAAAGCCTGAAATATGAATTTTAACTTTTAGTCATTTTATAAAGAGGACATTTTCATGAATCGTATTGAACATTATCATGACTGGTTACGTGACGCCCACGCAATGGAAAAGCAAGCCGAATCTATGCTTGAATCCATGGCCAGCCGTATAGATAATTATCCTGAACTACGCGCTCGTATTGAACAACATCTTAGTGAAACCAAAAACCAGATTGTTCAACTGGAAACTATTCTTGATCGTAATGACATTTCACGTTCAGTCATTAAAGATTCCATGAGTAAAATGGCTGCGCTTGGGCAGTCAATCGGTGGTATATTCCCTTCTGATGAAATAGTTAAAGGCTCTATTGGCGGATATGTCTTCGAGCAATTTGAAATCACCTGTTACACCTCACTATTAGCAGCAGCAAAAAATGCCGGTGATACAGTCTCAATTCCGATCATCGAAGCGATTTTAAATGAGGAAAAGCAAATGGCCGACTGGCTGATTCAGCATATTCCGCAAACAACTGAGAAATTTTTAATTCGTTCTGAAACTGATGGCGTAGAAGCGAAGAAATAATACCCTTTATACCATGTCCTTATTGACCCCGTATATTACGGGGTCGTTTTTGTGCGGAATTAAAAACGATATCCTGCTGAGAACATAAACACCCACGGATCGAGGCGTACGCTATCGTGTTGCTGTGCACCGCCTAGCTTATAATTGGCGGTGGTATCGATATCCATGTACCACACTGACATGTTAACCAACCAGTCACGGTTAATCAGATAATCAACCCCCACCTGCCCGGCAGCTCCCCAGGAATCTTTCAGACTGAGATCGGAAAGCCCCGCCTCTTTGCCATGATCGTTAAATCCATTATCAAAGAAGGTGGTGTAGTTAATACCGGCCCCAACGTAAGGACGGAATTTGCTGCTGGCATCACCAAAATACCACTGCGCCATCAGTGTTGGCGGCAGATGGTGAACGGTTGCAATATCGCCGGTCGCCCGGGTGCCGATTTTATGGCGGAACGGCGTCGCTGCCAGTAATTCCACACCAATGTTGTCGGTCGCCATATAAGTAAACGTCAAGCCCAGTTGAGTGTTATTGGTCACGCTGAATCCACCCAGACTTCCTAACGTACCACCAGCACCTTCTGTTGGACGTACGGTTGCAGAACCTGCACGCATAAAAAATTCGCCTGCTTCATGCGCAAAGGCACTGCCAGAAAGAAGAGTTGTTACTGCCAAAGCCGCCACTGTTAACTTTTTCATATCCGCTCCGTCGTTATGGTTATAAAAACGTGACGAATATACCTACATTGGAGTAACAAATGATCCTACATAGATCACATTACATATGATAATTCACCATTTATTGATCTGGATTAATTTAGAAGTTGCATTGAGAATCCTGGTTAATGTGATTTAAATCAATTTTTAAATATTTTCTCTACGCAAATATTAACTCGATCGCCACTTGCCGCGCTTTGCCCACGCCTGAAGGCCAGCAATTACCTCCGCTTTACAAAGATATGCTTTTCCATACAAGACCTGATGCTGCCACCCGAGGCTTAACCAGGGTACAATTGCCCGCTAATTAACACCTGCATAAAACTCAAGGAGAGTGCATGTCTATCACGGCGCAGTCCGTATACCGTGACACCGGAAATTTCTTCCGTAATCAATTTATGACCATTCTGTTGGTATCGTTGCTATGTGCGTTTATCACAGTGGTGTTAGGGCATGTTTTCTCACCCAGTGATGCACAGCTTGCGCAGCTCAATGACGGCGTGCCCGTTAGCGGCAGTAGTGGGTTGTTCGACCTGGTTCAGAATATGTCACCGGAACAGCAACAAATTTTGCTGCAGGCTTCAGCGGCGTCCACTTTTTCAGAATTAATCGGTAACGCCATTCTCGCCGGAGGCGTAATATTAATTATCCAGCTGGTGTCTGCGGGTCAGAGAGTCAGTGCGCTGCGAGCTATTGGTGCCAGTGCGCCGATATTGCCCAAGTTATTTATTCTGATTTTTCTGACTACCCTTTTAGTACAGATTGGCATCATGCTGGTGGTCGTTCCGGGAATTATCATGGCCATTTTACTGGCCCTGGCACCGGTGATGCTGGTACAGGACAAAATGGGCATTTTTGCCTCGATGCGTAGCAGTATGCGGCTGACTTGGGCGAATATGCGTCTGGTGGCACCCGCAGTACTGAGCTGGTTGCTGGCAAAAACACTGTTGCTGCTTTTTGCCTCTTCTTTTGCCGCATTAACCCCGGAAATTGGTGCCGTACTGGCGAACACCTTGAGCAACCTGATTTCTGCCATATTGCTCATCTATCTGTTCCGCCTGTATATGTTGATTCGCCAATAACCTTAAGCATTTGATTACGGAATCGTAAAATGAAGCAGTTTCTTGATTTTTTACCGCTGGTTGTCTTTTTCGCGTTTTACAAGATTTATGACATCTATGCGGCTACTGCAGCGCTGATCGTCGCCACGGCGATTGTGCTTATCTATAGCTGGGTTCGCTTTCGTAAGGTTGAGAAGATGGCCCTGATCACTTTTGTTCTGGTGGTCGTCTTCGGTGGCTTGACGCTGTTCTTCCACAATGATGAGTTTATTAAATGGAAGGTTACAGTCATTTATGCTCTGTTTGCGGGAGCCCTGTTAGTCAGCCAATGGGTGATGAAAAAGCCGCTAATTCAGCGGATGCTGAGTAAAGAACTCACGCTGCCGCAACCGGTATGGTCGAAGCTAAATCTGGCCTGGGCTGTTTTCTTTATCCTTTGCGGTCTGGCAAACATCTACATCGCATTCTGGCTGCCGCAAAATATTTGGGTCAACTTTAAAGTCTTTGGCCTGACCGCCCTTACCTTAATCTTCACATTGTTAAGCGGTATCTATATCTACCGCCACATGCCGCAGGAAGATAAATCCTAACCAGACTGCCAGTCCTTCGGGGCTGGCGCTGTATCTCCTCTGTTCTCCTCAGGAAAATCATAGTAGCATCGCGCCTGTGATTTTCCTTTTAAGTCGGTTTTACCATGTCTACAACACATAACGTCCCTCAGGGCGATCTTGTTTTACGTACTTTAGCCATGCCCGCCGATACCAATGCCAATGGTGACATCTTTGGTGGTTGGTTAATGTCACAAATGGATATTGGCGGCGCTATTCTGGCAAAAGAAATTGCCCACGGTCGCGTAGTGACTGTGCGGGTTGAAGGAATGACTTTCTTACGGCCGGTTGCGGTCGGCGATGTGGTGTGCTGCTATGCACGCTGTGTCCAGAAAGGGACGACATCGGTCAGCATTAATATTGAAGTGTGGGTGAAAAAAGTAGCGTCTGAACCAATCGGGCAACGCTATAAAGCGACAGAAGCATTATTTAAGTATGTAGCGGTTGATCCTGAAGGAAAACCTCGCGCCTTACCTGTTGAGTAATAGTCAAAAGCCTCCGGTCGGAGGCTTTTGACTTTCTGCTTACTGAATTTCGGTGGTGCCGTTAATTTTAAACAGGATATTCACCACAATCCCACTGCCTGGCTTACCCGGCTCATAACGCCATCTGCGCATCGCATTTTTCACCTCACGCTCAAACATGTTCGCAGGCTTGGCTGAGAGGATTTGTACGTTATCCACGCGACCATCCGGCGTGACGTCAAATTTAACTTTAACCTGCCCTTCAATGCGCAATGCCTGTGCTCGTGCCGGATACTGCGGCTGATTACGGCTTAATGCGCGTGGTCCTGAAGCCACACTGGTAACCGGCTTGCTGGTTGCAGCCGTTGCCGTACTTGATGTGGGGCGCGCGGGTGCCGTATTTTCAAACGGTGATGCCGGACGCGACTCTACGGGTTTGACATCGCGTTTTGGCTGCTCCTGTACCTTTTTCACCGGCTTCGGTTTTGGCTTAGGTTTCGGCTTCGGCTTTTCAATGACCACCGGTGCTTCTTTTGGCGGTTCGGGGATCGGCTCAGGTTCCGGTTCTGGCTCTACCACCGGCTCCGGTGGCGGCTGAACGGCTTGTGGCGGTTCGAGATCAGCAGGCGCAACCATCGTGACAGAAATTGGTTGCGCAGGCGCAGGTAGTTCAATAACCTGATGTACCGAGGTATAGAGCAGCCCCGCCACAACAGCACCATGAATGCAGACCGAAAGTAACGTCGGCCAGGGGAAGCGGCGAGGTAAATCAAGGGTTATTGAAGTCATAATCATTTCAGTAGAAAAACTAAGCCTCGATTTTAAATGCAAATAGCAATCATATTCAATAAGGCAAGACGATCAGGATCAGTGAAAATGTCATTTTTGGCGTAATTACCCTTACTTTATGCATGACCTTAACAAAGACATCATCTTTCCGTTGCAGATCTTCGCCCTTTCAAATAACGTACTTTACAACTTTCCCGAACAAGGAGTTGTGCCCGTGTTGTATGTTATTTACGCTCAAGACAAAGCTGATAGCCTCGAAAAACGCCTTTCCGTTCGTCCGGCACATTTAGCACGTTTACAGTTACTGCATGATGAAGGTCGTTTGTTGACAGCTGGTCCAATGCCAGCGGTAGACAGTAACGATCCAGGGGCTGCGGGATTTACTGGCTCAACCGTTATTGCTGAATTTGAATCGCTGGAAGCAGCTCAGGCCTGGGCCGATGCTGACCCGTACGTAGCGGCAGGAGTCTATGAACACGTTTCAGTGAAACCATTTAAGAAAGTGTTCTGAGTAGTGAGGTGTACTGGCAATAGCGGACACTACCATTTGTTCTTTTTTTAAGCAGCCATCTGATGATATTTTTCCCTGAAGGTTGCCGGGGAGATATTCCCCAGACGAGAGTGACGACGCTGACGATTGTAGAAAATCTCAATGTATTCCCGTATTACTGAGATGGCTTCATCCCGGTTATTAAAACGATAGTGGCTCAGGCTCTCATTTTTCAGCGTTCCCCAGAAGCTTTCCATCGGAGCGTTGTCGTAACAGTTACCTTTACGCGACATTGATGTTTTCAGACCAGACTGCTCCTGTATGACCCGGTAATCGTATGCGCAGTACTGTGAACCTCGATCAGAGTGGTGGATTAGCCCGGCAGGTGGGCGCTGGCTCCTGAGCGCCATAAACAGGGCTTTACCTGTCAGCTCTTTTGTCATGCGCTCTCCCATGGCGTAGCCGACAATTTCGCACGTATAAACATCTTTGATGCCAGCGAGGTACAACCATCCCTCCTGTGTGGCAACATACGTCAGGTCCGCCACCCAGACCTGATTTGGTGCTGTAGGAGCGAACGTCTGGTTCAGCAGATTTGGCGCAACTGGCAGATTGTGGTTCGGGTTCGTAGTCGCTCTGAACTTGCGTTTCTGCTTACAGCGTAGCCTCAGCTCCTTACGAAGACGTGCCAGTCGGTCACGACCAACGATGATGCCATTCTCTGCCAGCTCCGTCTGGAGCCGCCGGGTTCCATATGTTTCGCGAGTGCGGATATGTGCCACCTTAATCTCCAGTTTTAGCCGCTCATCACTTTGTTTTCTGTCTGAGGGTTCATGCTGTACCCAGTTGTAATAACCGCTCCTGGATACACCAAATACCTGACACATCACTTCAATGGGAAATTGTTGTCGCCATTGTTCGATTAACGCGTATTTTTCAGTGACTCCTGTGCAAAATACGCTGTTGCTTTTTTTAATATATCTCGCTCAAGGCGAGCTTCATTTAACGCCTTACGCAGTTGCAGAATTTCAGATTCCAGTTCAGCCAGCGTGCGGGAACCAGGAGTACCGAGCCCTTTTCTGGCGGCGGTAACCCATTGTCCTAAAGTGCCTTCAGGAAGAGATAATCGGGAAGCGCCTTCACTGATCGAAAGTTGATTTTCAAGAACCGTTCTGACAGCTTCGGCTTTGAACTCTTTAGAGTAACGTTGGGTTTTTCTGCTCATTATTAGCTCCTTCTGATGCCATTCTATTTCAGGAAGGAGTGTCCGTTAAACTCAGGCTACCTCATAGAGATCCAATATTTAAGGGCACGGTTTTTGCAACCGTGTTCTTGTTTGGCCTTTCCTTATAGCCGGTCAGTGCATTCACTACCACAAGCAGATAATAACTTTATCTGTATTTCTTTATATGATGTGAGCATGTTCAGGAAAAAAGCCCTTTCCTGACGCAGAGTTGCTCACTCAAAACCTTTGATTACTGCGGATAAAGTCATCTACTATTGTTTAACACATTCACGCGCTGCATGTATGTTCAGAAAATGTGCACGCTAAGATAATTAAACAAAATTGTGGTTACAGAGGTATCAGTGAGTCACTGGGCTACATTCAAACAAACAGCAACAAATTTATGGGTGACCCTACGGCACGACATTCTCGCGCTGGCCGTCTTTTTAAATGGATTGCTTATTTTTAAAACAATCTATGGTATGTCGGTCAATTTGCTTGATATTTTCCATATCAAAGCATTTTCAGAGTTGGATCTCTCCTTGCTGGCAAACGCCCCACTATTTATGCTCGGCGTCTTTCTTGTCCTGAACTCCATTGGCTTACTGTTCCGGGCAAAGCTCGCATGGGCAATCAGTATCATTTTGTTGTTGATAGCGCTAATTTACACCCTGCATTTTTATCCCTGGCTGAAATTTAGTATTGGATTTTGCATTTTTACGCTGGTGTTTTTGCTGATACTGCGCAAAGACTTCTCCCACAGTAGCGCCGCAGCCGGGACAATTTTTGCATTTATTAGTTTCACGACATTACTGTTTTACTCAACCTACGGTGCGCTTTATTTAAGCGAAGGTTTTAATCCGCGAATAGAAAGTTTGATGACCGCGTTCTATTTTTCGATAGAAACCATGTCAACCGTCGGCTATGGAGATATTGTCCCTGTTTCTGAATCAGCACGATTGTTCACTATTTCGGTCATTATTTCCGGCATTACCGTTTTTGCCACATCTATGACCTCAATTTTTGGTCCGCTTATCCGCGGGGGATTCAACAAACTTTTAAAAGGAAACAATCATACAATGCATCGTAAAGATCATTTTATTGTTTGCGGACATTCGATTCTCGCCATCAATACGATCCTGCAACTGAATCAACGCGGACAAAACGTAACGGTTATCAGCAACTTGCCTGAAGATGATATCAAGCAACTTGAGCAACGCTTAGGCGATAACGCTGATGTTATCCCCGGTGACAGTAATGACAGTTCAGTATTAAAGAAAGCGGGAATCGATCGTTGCCGGGCCATTCTGGCGCTGAGTGATAACGATGCAGATAACGCGTTTGTTGTACTCTCGGCAAAAGATATGAGCAGTGATGTCAAAACAGTTCTCGCCGTCAGTGATAGCAAAAACCTGAATAAGATTAAGATGGTACATCCGGATATCATTCTCTCACCGCAACTGTTTGGCAGCGAAATTCTGGCGCGAGTTTTAAATGGTGAAGAGATTAATAATGATATGCTCGTTTCAATGTTGTTGAACTCAGGTCATGGTATTTTCAGCGATAACGATGAACAAGAAACGAAAGCTGACAGTAAAGAATCGGCGCAAAAATAGAGTTTAAAGACGGAAGAGTAAACTTATTGGGCACCGCAATGGTGCCCAGTACATTTAGATATTGTAGATCGCAAACAATAACGAGTTACGCTGTTTGTTTAGAATGCACTTCCTGATGCTGTGGATACGCATATTTCGGCGCGATTGCCCCTCAAGCCAACGCGATTTACGTCGGCTAGCCTGACGCTGCATGCGCCAGCGCCCCACTTCCGTTCTACTCCGCTTCATGTTAACTACTCTATGCAATAACAGAATGGTCATTATACCCCCGCCCCCGACGCTGACCAGTGCTTTTCCCGCGTTTTTATTTGCCAGATGAATCCATATGCGTAAACTCATAACAATGCGCTTTCAAAAGGATTTCTAATCTATGACAACCGTTTATACGTTGGTGAGTTGGTTGGCCATTCTGGGATACTGGTTGCTCATTGCAGGCGTAACTTTACGCATTCTAATGAAACGACGCGCAGTTCCCTCCGCGATGGCCTGGCTGTTGATTATTTACATTCTGCCGTTAGTCGGAATTATTGCCTATCTTGCCGTTGGCGAGCTCCATTTAGGCAAACGCCGCGCTGAGCGCGCCAGAGCGATGTGGCCTTCCACCGCAAAATGGCTTAACGACCTTAAAGCCTGTAAGCATATCTTCGCCGAAGAAAATAGCAGTGTCGCTGCGCCATTATTCAAGCTTTGCGAGCGTCGTCAGGGGATCGCTGGGGTCAAAGGGAATCAGCTACAGCTGATGACCGAGTCAGATGATGTGATGCAGGCGTTAATCCGCGACATCCAGCTCGCGCGCCATAATATTGAGATGGTGTTTTATATCTGGCAGCCCGGCGGCATGGCGGACCAGGTGGCTGAATCATTAATGGCGGCTGCACGGCGTGGTATTCATTGCCGATTGATGCTCGACTCCGCCGGGAGTGTGGCTTTTTTCCGCAGCCCGTGGCCCGAGCTAATGCGTAATGCCGGTATTGAAGTGGTCGAAGCCTTAAAGGTCAATCTGATGCGTGTGTTTTTACGCCGTATGGACCTGCGCCAACATCGCAAGATGATCATGATCGATAATTACATCGCGTACACCGGCAGCATGAATATGGTCGATCCTCGCTACTTCAAACAAGATGCGGGCGTAGGGCAATGGATTGATCTGATGGCGCGTATGGAAGGCCCCATCGCCACCGCGATGGGGATTATTTATTCCTGCGACTGGGAGATTGAAACCGGAAAACGTATTCTGCCGCCACCACCAGATGTCAATATTATGCCGTTTGAACAGGCCAGCGGTCACACCATTCACACAATTGCTTCTGGCCCCGGCTTTCCGGAAGATCTCATTCACCAGGCATTATTGACTGCGGCTTATTCGGCGCATGAATATTTGATCATGACCACGCCCTACTTTGTGCCAAGCGATGATTTACTTCATGCGATTTGCACGGCGGCGCAGCGCGGGGTGGATGTCAGTATTATCCTTCCGCGAAAAAATGACTCGATGCTGGTCGGCTGGGCCAGTCGCGCATTCTTTACGGAACTGCTTGCTGCTGGGGTTAAAATTTATCAGTTTGAAGGCGGGTTACTGCATACCAAGAGCGTGCTGGTCGATGGCGAACTAAGTCTGGTTGGCACCGTTAACCTTGATATGCGTAGTCTGTGGCTGAATTTCGAGATTACCTTGGCAATCGACGATAAAGGTTTTGGTGCAGACCTTGCCGCCGTTCAGGACGATTATATTTCGCGTTCACGTCTGCTCGATGCCCGTTTATGGCTAAAACGTCCATTATGGCAACGTGTCGCCGAGCGACTGTTTTACTTCTTCAGCCCGTTGCTGTAAAACGTCGCCAACAGAGGTTAAACAGGTAGTGACTATGGATATGGATCTAAACAATCGCCTGACTGAAGATGAAACGCTTGAGCAGGCCTACGATATTTTTCTCGAACTGGCTGCCGACAATCTCGATCCAGCTGATGTTCTGCTGTTCAATCTTCAGTTTGAAGAGCGCGGCGGCGCGGAGTTATTCGATCCGGCGGAAGACTGGCAGGAACATGTTGATTTCGATTTGAACCCGGACTTTTTTGCCGAAGTGGTGATTGGTCTGACGGACAGTGAAGATGGTGAAATCAGCGATGTTTTCGCCCGCATTCTGTTATGCCGCGAAAAAGATCACAAACTTTGCCATATCATCTGGCGGGAATAAATAATCGCTTTTAGCGTGAAAAAGGGCTGACAACTGTCAGCCCTTATTGTTTTTAAAGCGGATCGACTTTCAGGCAAGAAACGGCGTGTCTGAAACTCCCCTCCAGAACAGGACGTGTTTTGGCGCACTCCGGACCGGCAATCGGGCAACGGGTACGGAAAACACAACCGGAAGGCGGGTTGATCGGCGACGGTAATTCCCCTTCCAGTAACTGGATGGTTTTGTTCTTCTCCAGATCCGGATCAGGTATGGGGACTGCCGACATCAATGCCCTGGTGTAAGGATGTAGTGGATTGTGGTAGACCTCATCATAGGTCCCCAGTTCTACTGCATGGCCGAGATACATCACCAACACACGATCGGAAATGTGTTTTACCACGGCCAGGTCATGAGCAATAAAAATTAATGACAATCCCATCTCACGTTGCAGCTGCTGGAGCAGGTTAACCACCTGCGCCTGAATTGACACGTCCAGCGCCGAAACCGGCTCATCGCAGATAATCAGCTTCGGTTCAAGAATAAGAGCACGAGCAATCCCGATACGCTGGCACTGCCCACCGGAGAACTCATGCGGATAGCGGTTAATCAGGTTAGGCAATAACCCGACTTTCAGCATCATCGCCTTCACGCGCTCGCGAACTTCCTGGCGTGACATTTTCGGATGATAAGTACGCAGTGGTTCAGCGATGATCTCGCCGATGGTCATACGCGGGTTTAGCGATGCCAACGGATCCTGGAAAATCATCTGAATATCACTGCGAACGGCACGCCATTCATCGGGCTTCATGCCCAGCAACTCTTTACCTAACCAGGCAACATGACCGTCGGTCGCCTTGACCAAACCGATGATGGCGCGAGCAAAGGTGGACTTACCGCATCCCGATTCCCCTACCACACCTAATGTTTCCCCTTCATACAGGCGAAGAGTGACACCATCGACGGCTTTGAGCGTTTTCGGCGGTTGCCAGAACCACTGTTTGCCATCTTTGATTTCAAAGTGCACTTTAAGATCGGCGATTTCAAGGAGGACTTTTCTTCCTTCAGTTACAGCATTCATAACAGTTCCTCCACCGGTTTAAAGCAAGCACGCAGACGGCCAGGCGTAAACTCTTCCAGCGGCGGTGCGCTACTACAAATTTCCATCGCATGTGGACAACGTGGCTGGAACGGGCAACCTTTCGGTAATCGCAGCAAGTTTGGCGGATTACCCGGGATGGTCAACATTGTTTCACCTTCCGCATCAAGACGCGGCACCGCGTTGAGCAAACCGATAGAATAAGGATGAACGGGTTGATAAAAGACATCGCGCGCATTGCCATATTCCATCGTGCGCCCGGCGTACATTACCAGCACTTTGTCACAGATCCCCGCCACCACGCCAAGATCGTGGGTGATCATAATGATGGCAGTATTAAATTCCCGCTTCAGTTCATTCAATAGCGTCATGATCTGCGCCTGTACGGTGACGTCCAGCGCTGTAGTGGGTTCATCCGCAATCAGCAACTTAGGTCGACATAGCAATGCCATCGCAATCATGACTCGCTGACGCATGCCGCCAGAAAATTCGTGCGGGTACATTTTCATGCGTTTACGTGCTTCCGGCATTTTTACCGCATCGAGCATCCGCACCGACTCTTCAAACGCCTCAGCTTTGCTCATGTTCTTATGCAGCATCAGCACTTCCATCAACTGCTCACCGACGCGCATATAGGGATTCAACGAAGTCATTGGGTCCTGAAAAATCATTGAGATTTGTTCAGCGCGCAGTTTATTGAGTTCACGCTCTGGCAAATTGAGGATTTCACGCCCATTGAAGGTTGCCGATCCGCCAATGCGTCCGTTGGCAGCCAACAGGCCCATCAACGCAAATGCAGTTTGCGATTTACCCGAACCAGACTCACCTACAATGCCCAGCGTTTCTCCGGCACGTAGGGAAAAATTTAAATCATTGACCGCCGTGACGTCGCCGTCCGGGGTACTAAAGGTGACACGCAAATCTTTCACGTTCAGCAGTGCGTCAGCCTGTTGTTGTGCGAGCGGCACAGTTGCAGTTTCAATTACGCTCATGGCTGCACTCCTTAACGATCTTTCGGGTCGAGGGCATCACGCAAGCCATCGCCGATAAAGTTGAAACAAAACAGTGTCACCACAAGGAATCCCGCTGGGAACAACAGTAACCATGGAGAGACTTCCATCGAGTTCGCGCCATCACTCAGCAATGCCCCCCAGCTGCTTAACGGCTCTTGCGTACCCAACCCCAGGAAGCTAAGGAAAGATTCAAAGAGGATCATGCTGGGCACCAGTAGCGATGCGTAGACCACCACCACACCGAGTACGTTCGGCACAATGTGGCGAATAACAATGCCCGGCGTCGATACACCGCCAACTTGTGCCGCCTCAATAAACTCTTTGCGCTTCAGACTCAGGGTTTGCCCACGCACAATACGAGCCATATCCAGCCAGGAAACCATGCCAATCGCCACGAAAATCAGCAGGATGTTTTGGCCGAAAAAGGTCACCAGCAAAATGACGAAGAACATGAATGGGAAGGAGTTGAGGATTTCCAGCAGACGCATCATTACCGAATCCACTTTACCGCCCAGATAACCGGAAAGCGAACCATAAAGTGTCCCCACGACCACTGCCACCAGTGCCGCAGCAACACCGACCATGAGTGAGATACGCCCGCCAATCGCAACGCGCACAAGCAGGTCGCGACCGGATGAGTCAGTACCAAAGTAGTGACCGGACTCCATATCCGGGGCGCTGGACATCATCGCCCAGTCAGTATCGTCATAGGCAAACTGGGAAAGCATCGGTGCCAGGATTACAAATAACGCGATCAGCACCAGCACTATCAGACTGGCAACCGCCGCACGGTTATGCATAAAACGTCGACGTGCGTCCTGCCACAAGCTGCGCCCTTCGACCTCCAGCTTTTCACTGAAATTTTCCAGCGTCTCGCTGTTTTTCTTACTTAACATCATCGCGAGCTCCAGTATCAGTAACGGATTTTCGGGTCGATAACCGCATATAGCACATCGACAATGGCATTAAACAAAATGGTTAACGCACCAACCAGGATGGTCAGGCTTAACACTAAGGAATAGTCACGGTTCAATGCGCCATTAACGAACAGTTGCCCAATCCCCGGCAAACCATAAATGGTTTCGATGACCATAGAACCGGTAATAATGCCGACAAATGCGGGGCCCATATAGGAGAGCACGGGTAACAGAGCAGGTTTTAATGCATGGCGTAAAATGATCCGCCGCATAGGTAACCCTTTCGCCCGGGCAGTACGAATAAAGTTGGAGTGTAATACTTCAATCATAGAGCCACGGGTAATACGCGCAATACTGGCGATATAGGCGAGTGACAACGCCACCATCGGCAATATCATGAATTTAAGCGCCCCACCATTCCAGCCACCGCCCGGCAGCCAATGCAAAATGATCGCAAATATCATGACTAATAATGGCGCAACCACAAAACTGGGGATAACAACCCCGGTCATTGCCAGCCCCATCACGGTATAGTCCCATTTGGTGTTTTGTTTTAATGCGGCAATAACGCCAGCACTAACACCCAGTATTACCGCAAGGAAAAATGCGGCGGCTCCCAGTTTGGCAGAAACGGGAAAACTGGATGCCACCAGGTCATTGACCGAATAATCTTTATATTTAAACGATGGACCGAAATCGCCATGCGCCAGTTGTTTCAGGTAGCTGAAATACTGTGTCATGATCGGATCATTAAGATGATATTTCGCTTCGATATTGGCCATCACTTCTGGCGGTAAAGTACGTTCGCCGGTAAAAGGGCTTCCCGGCGCGAGGCGCATCATAAAGAACGAAATAGTAATAAGAATAAATAGCGTCGGAATCGCTTCCAGACAACGACGTAGAATAAATTTTAACATTGCCCTACCTTCTGGCCTGTGCCTTCTGTAATGCGATAAAAATCAGACACCGTGGAGCAGGACACTCCTGCCCCACGTATTGCCATTAGTGCTTCACAATGTACATATTCCGGGTATAGGTATTATCCAGCGGATCTTTGCCGGTATAGCCACCAACCCACGGTTTCACCAGACGCGCATTCACGTAGTAATAAACAGGAACAATGGCCGAATCCTTATCCAGCTGTTGTTCTGCTTTAGTGTACAGAGCTGTGCGCTGCGCCTCGTCAGTCACTTTCAGCGTTTCCGCCATAATGCTGTCAAAGGCCGGGCTCTTATAATGCGCGGTATTCATCGAGCTGTTCGACAGCATGGTGTTCAGGAAGGAAGTTGGTTCGTTGTAGTCTGCACACCAGCCTGCACGGGCCACATCAAAAGTGCCCTGGTGACGGGTGTCGAGGAACGTTTTCCACTCCTGGTTAACCAGTTTGACGTTTACACCAATGTTTTTCTTCCACAATGAAGAGGCAGCAATCGCCAGCTTTTTATGCAGATCGGAGGTGTTATACCGCAGGTTGATGGTCAACGGTTTGTCTGCGGTATAACCCGCTTCAGCCAGCAGTTTTTTCGCTTCTTCGTTACGTTTTTCCTGGCTCCAGCCAAACCATTCTGGCTGAGTCAATTTTGCGCCATCAGTATACGGTGGAGTATAACCATAGGCGGGCATGTCGCCCTGCGCTTTCACTTTATTAACAATGATATCGCGGTCCATACCTAGTTTCAGTGCGGTACGCACACGCACATCGTTGAATGGCGGTTTCTGGTTGTTAATTTCGTAATAGTAAGTGCACAGGTATGGATCAACGTGAACTTCGTCCGGGATCTCTTTTTTCAGCTTCTGGAACAATTCGATCGGCATGTTGTTATACGTCATGTCGATTTCACCACTACGGTAGCGGTTGACATCGGTAACTTCAGAAGCAATAGGCAAATAGGTTACCTGGTTAATAACGGTTTTCGCGTTGTTCCAGTAGGTCGGGCTGCGTTCAAGAACGATTCGTTCGTTTACGACCCAATCTTTTAAGGTATAGGCACCGTTGGTGACGATATTACCAGGCTGGGTCCATTTTTCGCCGAATTTCTCGATAGCGGCTTTTGGCACCGGTGAAGTTGATGGGTGAACAAGTAATTTATAGAAGTACGGAACGGGTTCACTTAAGGTGACTTCTAATGTGTGATCATCAATAGCTTTCACGCCGAGATCGGTAATCGGTTTTTTCCCTTCAAGAATTTCATCAATACCGGCGATATGCCCATATTGCAGATAACTGGCATACGGAGAAGCAGTGTTCGGATCAACAGAACGTTGCCAGCTATACACAAAGTCTTGTGCTGTGACTGGCGTGCCATCAGACCATTTCGCATCTTTACGCAAATGGAAGGTCCAGACTTTCGCGTCTTTATTATCCCAGGATTCAGCGACGCCAGGTGCTGGATGACCGTCAAGATCGCTGACCAGTAAGCCTTCAAACAGGTCTCGGCTGATATTAGACTCCGGAACACCTTCAATTTTGTGCGGATCTAATGACTGAACTTCTGAACCATTGTTACGTACCAGTGTTTGTTTTTCCGCCAGTGTGACGCCTGCGGGTACATCAGCTGCCAGCGCGACATTCCCTGCCATTAGCGCAGCCAGAACGCCAGCTGCTACTAAACTTCTCTTGGTGATGTTGGTCATTGTTTTTTGGACTCCCTCATTATAATTACTGGTATTAACCAGCATGTGTAATCCCGGATTGGGACCCTGCACAAGCTCGGAGACTTTCTGCTGTCAGGTTACTTTATCGTTACGTATTACTATCACCGACTTTATTTATTCTGGTGATTCAGACGATCACCTTATGTCGATTCGTACTGTGTCTCCCCTGTCGAGACACATTATTCTTTCGCGACGCTCTTTAATTGTTAATTATTCTCATTACCAATAAAGAATCGTCTGGCGGTTGCCCGGAAAGTACCAAATGCGGTTCTTACTCGCCAATACATTTTGCAAAATTGTTAAGCGATTCTCTTTTATTGACCGTATCAGAATCTATAGCTTGCATCCATGCCTTAACAAACATCTTTCAATTCGGTAATGCTGCCAACTTACTGATTTAGTGTATGATGGTGATTTTAAGGTGCTTGCGTGGCTTCCATTTCCATCAGATGTCCTTCCTGCTCCGCTACTGAAGGCGTGGTGCGTAACGGCAAAAGCACTGCCGGACATCAGCGCTATCTCTGCTCTCATTGCCGTAAAACATGGCAACTACAGTTCACTTACACCGCCTCTCAGCCCGGTACGCACCAGAAAATCATTGATATGGCCATGAATGGCGTCGGATGTCGCGCCAGTGCACGCATTATGGGCGTTGGCCTCAACACGGTTTTACGTCACTTAAAAAACTCAGGCCGCAGTCGGTAACCTCGCGCATACAACCGGGCAGTGATGTGATTGTCTGCGCTGAAATGGACGAACATTGGGGCTACGTCGGTGCTAAATCACGTCAGCGCTGGCTGTTTTACGCGTATGACAGGATACGGAGGACGGTTGTGGCGCACGTCTTCGGTGAACGCACTCTGGCCACACTGGAGCGTCTTCTGAGCCTGCTGTCGGCCTTTGAGGTCGTGGTATGGATGACGGATGGCTGGCCGCTGTATGAATCACGCCTGAAGGGAAAGCTGCACGTTATCAGCAAGCGTTACACTCAGCGCATTGAGCGACATAATCTGAATCTGAGACAACATCTGGCAAGGCTGGGACGGAAGTCACTGTCGTTCTCAAAATCGGTGGAGCTGCATGACAAGGTCATCGGGCATTATCTGAACATAAAACACTATCAGTAAGTTGGAGTCATTACCTTTCAATTCAATCAAATAGAGATTGGCTAAGCATGTCTATCTTTTCTGATTACAGTTCCAGTAGTGAAATGCACAATAATTTAACAATTGATTATTATTTAGCACTTTCCTCTACCAAAGGCAGTGGAATTACTAATATCATTTCAATTATTCTTCAGCAAGCCCAGGATTATGATGTGGCGAAAATAACATGATGGTGAGGAGAAGCAGTTAAGGAAATCCTTATAACTAACTGTAATTTGAGAAGAATATTTTTACCTATTCCTTTTGCTTTTGATAACTGCGCGGGAACAAAGTAAAAATAATGACGAAGTAAACGGAGCATGGCAGCTCCGTTTCATTTGAAAGGAATTAATTAAGCAGGCCGGGGAAAATCCCCTTAATACCAGTAACGATAAATTCAATCCCCAATGCCATCAGCAATAGCCCCATAATACGCGTAATCACGTTGATGCCGGTCTGGCGTAAAACCCGTACCAGCCACGGTGCCATGCGGAACAATCCCCAGCAACATAAAGCGAACAATGCAATAGCCACAAAGAAACCAAACAGATAGCTAATGCTGTGATAACGCGTACCCCAGACGATGGTAGAACTGATCGCCCCTGGCCCCGCCATCAACGGCAACGCCAATGGCACCACACCAATACTTTCACGTACCGCGGTTTCTGATTTTTCTTGCTTGTTCTGTTTATCCTCGCCAAGCTTGCCGCTGATCATCGACATCGCTATCGTCACCACCAGGATGCCCCCGGCGATACGGAACGAATCAATTGATATACCAAAAAGTTGTAGAATCGTGTCGCCGAGAAAAAGCGAGATCCACAAGATAATGGCCACAGACAGGTTGGCTGTAAGGTTAGTTTTGTTTCGCGCTGCCGCTGTCTGATAACTGGTCATGCTGATAAAGACGGGAATAATCCCTACCGGGTTGACCAGCGCAAATAACCCGATGAAAAATTTGAAGTAAACGGGAAAATCAAAAAGGGTCTGAATCACGGTTCGCTCCGAAGCAAAAGCCGGATAATGTTAGCCATAAATAAGGTTGAAAAGACGCGCTGACAATACGCCTTTTGACAGCATTTTTCACCTCCTAACTACTTAAAATTGCTATCATTCGTTATTGTTATCTAGTTGTGCAAAACATGCTAATGTAGCCACCAAATCATACTACAATTTATTAACTGTTAGCTATAATGGCGAAAAGCGATGCTGAAAGGTGTCAGCTTTGCAAAAATTTGATTTGGATCACGTAATCAGTACCCAGAAGTGAGTAATCTTGCTTACGCCACCTGGAAGTGACGCATTAGAGATAATAACTCTAATGTTTAAACTCTTTTAGTAAATCACAGTGAGTGTGAGCGCGAGTAAGCTTTTGATTTTCATCGGTTAAGCAAATCATCACCGCACTGACTATACTCTCGTATTCGAGCAGATGATTTACTAAAAAAGTTTAACATTATCAGGAGAGCATTATGGCTGTTACTAATGTCGCTGAACTTAACGCACTCGTAGAGCGTGTAAAAAAAGCCCAGCGTGAATATGCCAGTTTCACTCAAGAGCAAGTAGACAAAATCTTCCGCGCCGCCGCTCTGGCTGCTGCAGATGCTCGAATCCCACTCGCGAAAATGGCCGTTGCCGAATCCGGCATGGGTATCGTCGAAGATAAAGTGATCAAAAACCACTTTGCTTCTGAATATATCTACAACGCCTATAAAGATGAAAAAACCTGTGGTGTTCTGTCTGAAGACGACACTTTTGGTACCATCACTATCGCTGAACCAATCGGTATTATTTGCGGTATCGTTCCGACCACTAACCCGACTTCAACTGCTATCTTCAAATCGCTGATCAGCCTGAAGACCCGTAACGCCATTATCTTCTCCCCGCACCCGCGTGCAAAAGATGCAACCAACAAAGCGGCTGATATCGTTCTGCAGGCTGCTATCGCTGCCGGTGCTCCGAAAGATCTGATCGGCTGGATCGATCAACCTTCTGTTGAACTGTCTAACGCACTGATGCACCACCCAGACATCAACCTGATCCTCGCGACTGGTGGTCCGGGCATGGTTAAAGCCGCATACAGCTCCGGTAAACCAGCTATCGGTGTAGGCGCGGGTAACACTCCAGTTGTTATTGATGAAACTGCTGATATCAAACGTGCAGTTGCATCTGTACTGATGTCCAAAACCTTCGACAACGGCGTAATCTGTGCTTCTGAACAGTCTGTTGTTGTTGTTGACTCTGTTTATGACGCAGTACGTGAACGTTTCGCAACCCACGGCGGCTATCTGTTGCAGGGTAAAGAGCTGAAAGCTGTTCAGGATGTTATCCTGAAAAATGGTGCGCTGAACGCGGCTATCGTTGGTCAGCCAGCCTATAAAATTGCTGAACTGGCAGGCTTCTCTGTACCAGAAAACACCAAGATTCTGATCGGTGAAGTGACCGTTGTTGATGAAAGCGAACCGTTCGCACATGAAAAACTGTCCCCGACTCTGGCAATGTACCGCGCTAAAGATTTCGAAGACGCGGTAGAAAAAGCAGAGAAACTGGTTGCTATGGGCGGTATCGGTCATACCTCTTGCCTGTACACTGACCAGGATAACCAACCGGCTCGCGTTTCTTACTTCGGTCAGAAAATGAAAACAGCTCGTATCCTGATTAACACCCCGGCTTCTCAGGGTGGTATCGGTGACCTGTATAACTTCAAACTCGCACCTTCCCTGACTCTGGGTTGTGGTTCCTGGGGTGGTAACTCCATCTCTGAAAACGTTGGTCCGAAACACCTGATCAACAAGAAAACCGTTGCTAAGCGAGCTGAAAACATGTTGTGGCACAAACTTCCGAAATCTATCTACTTCCGCCGTGGCTCCCTGCCAATCGCGCTGGATGAAGTGATTACTGATGGCCACAAACGTGCGCTCATCGTGACTGACCGCTTCCTGTTCAACAATGGTTATGCTGATCAGATCACTTCCGTACTGAAAGCAGCAGGCGTTGAAACTGAAGTCTTCTTCGAAGTAGAAGCGGACCCGACCCTGAGCATCGTTCGTAAAGGTGCAGAACTGGCAAACTCCTTCAAACCAGACGTGATTATCGCGCTGGGTGGTGGTTCCCCGATGGACGCCGCGAAGATCATGTGGGTTATGTACGAACATCCGGAAACTCACTTCGAAGAGCTGGCGCTGCGCTTTATGGATATCCGTAAACGTATCTACAAGTTCCCGAAAATGGGCGTGAAAGCGAAAATGATCGCTGTCACCACCACTTCTGGTACAGGTTCTGAAGTCACTCCGTTTGCGGTTGTAACTGACGACGCTACTGGTCAGAAATACCCGCTGGCGGACTATGCGCTGACCCCGGATATGGCGATTGTCGACGCCAACCTGGTTATGGACATGCCGAAGTCCCTGTGTGCTTTCGGTGGTCTGGACGCAGTAACTCACGCCATGGAAGCTTATGTTTCTGTACTGGCATCTGAGTTCTCTGATGGTCAGGCTCTGCAGGCACTGAAACTGCTGAAAGAATATCTGCCAGCGTCCTACCACGAAGGGTCTAAAAATCCGGTAGCGCGTGAACGTGTTCACAGTGCAGCAACTATCGCGGGTATCGCATTTGCGAACGCCTTCCTGGGTGTATGTCACTCAATGGCGCACAAACTGGGTTCCCAGTTCCATATTCCGCACGGTCTGGCAAACGCCCTGCTGATTTGTAACGTTATTCGCTACAATGCGAACGACAACCCGACCAAGCAGACTGCATTCAGCCAGTATGACCGTCCGCAGGCTCGCCGTCGTTATGCTGAAATTGCCGACCACCTGGGTCTGAGCGCACCGGGCGACCGTACTGCTGCTAAGATCGAGAAACTGCTGGCATGGCTGGAAACGCTGAAAGCTGAACTGGGTATTCCGAAATCTATCCGTGAAGCTGGCGTTCAGGAAGCAGACTTCCTGGCGAACGTGGATAAACTGTCTGAAGATGCATTCGATGACCAGTGCACCGGCGCTAACCCGCGTTACCCGCTGATCTCCGAGCTGAAACAGATTCTGCTGGATACCTACTACGGTCGTGATTATGTAGAAGATGAAACTGCAGCGAAAAAAGAAGCCGCTCCGGCTAAAGCTGAGAAAAAAGCGAAAAAATCCGCTTAATCAGTAGCGCTGTCTGGCAATATAAACGGCCCCTTCTGGGGTAATGCCGATCAGTTAAGGATCAGTTGACCGATCCAGTGGCTGTGTAAGAATCCGGAAACGCTCACTTGTTTCCGGATTTTTTTATGCACATTGGACAGGCTCTTGATCTGGTATCCCGTTACGATTCTCTGCGTAACCCACTGACTTCTCTGGGGGATTACCTCGACCCCGAACTCATCTCTCGTTGCCTTGCCGAATCAGGTACTGTAACGCTACGCAAGCGCCGTCTTCCCCTCGAAATGATGGTCTGGTGTATTGTTGGCATGGCGCTTGAGCGTAAAGAACCTCTTCACCAGATTGTGAATCGCCTGGACATCATGCTGCCGGGCAATCGCCCCTTCGTTGCCCCCAGTGCCGTTATTCAGGCCCGCCAGCGCCTGGGAAGTGAGGCTGTCCGCCGCGTGTTCACGAAAACAGCGCAGCTCTGGCATAACGCCACGCCGCATCCGCACTGGTGCGGCCTGACCCTGCTGGCCATCGATGGTGTGTTCTGGCGCACACCGGATACACCAGAGAACGATGCAGCCTTCCCCCGCCAGACACATGCCGGGAACCCGGCGCTCTACCCGCAGGTCAAAATGGTCTGCCAGATGGAACTGACCAGCCATCTGCTGACGGCTGCAGCCTTCGGCACGATGAAGAACAGCGAAAATGAGCTTGCTGAGCAACTTATAGAACAAACCGGCGATAACACTCTGACGTTAATGGATAAAGGTTATTACTCACTGGGACTGTTAAATGGCTGGAGCCTGGCGGGAGAACACCGCCACTGGATGATACCTCTCAGAAAGGGAGCGCAATATGAAGAGCTCAGAAAACTGGGTAAAGGCGATCATCTGGTGAAGCTGAAAACCAGCCCGCAGGCACGAAAAAAGTGGCCGGGACTGGGAAATGAAGTGACAGCCCGCCTGCTGACCGTGACGCGCAAAGGAAAAGTCTGCCATCTGCTGACGTCGATGACGGACGCCATGCGCTTCCCCGGAGGAGAAATGGCGGATCTGTACAGTCATCGCTGGGAAATCGAACTGGGATACAGGGAGATAAAACAGACGATGCAACTGAGCAGGCTGACGCTGAGAAGTAAAAAGCCGGAGCTTGTGGAGCAAGAGCTGTGGGGTGTCTTACTGGCTTATAATCTGGTGAGATATCAGATGATTAAAATGGCGGAACATCTGAAAGGTTACTGGCCGAATCAACTGAGTTTCTCAGAATCATGCGGAATGGTGATGAGAATGCTGATGACATTGCAGGGCGCTTCACCGGGACGTATACCGGAGCTGATGCGCGATCTTGCAAGTATGGGACAACTTGTGAAATTACCGACGAGAAGGGAAAGGGCCTTCCCGAGAGTGGTAAAGGAGAGGCCCTGGAAATACCCCACAGCTCCGAAAAAGAGCCAGTCAGTTGCTTAACTGACTGGCATTACCCCTTCTGGGGCCGTTTTTTTGTTTACCCAAAGCAACTTTTCCATAAACCGACAGCATTAGCCTTCATCATATTTGCGACGATGTATAACGCCTAAACACAGGGATATTGTACTTTACAGGTCACAAGTCAACGTCGGTGCTTAAGAGCCCTGTGAGGCGTATAGCGGCGTTAAAAAACTGCTGAGAAGGGTATATAGCCCGGAAGAAGTGCGTAAAACGAACTGACAGGATAAAAGTGCCCTGCTCACCCTGTCAGTAAAGAAATTCTTATTAATCGTGGCGATGCCTTTCCTGAATAGCCGTTAATGAGCCGACTTGTAACGCCTCTTTATAGTGTTTACGGCATACAGAAACGTATCGTTCATTACCACCAATTACCACCTGCTCACCTTCGTTATAAGGTCTGCCTGCTTGATCAAGACGCAGCACCATGCTTGCTTTACGGCCACAAAAACAGATGGTTTTTAATTCAACCAGTTTGTCGGACCATGCCAGTAAGTATTGGCTGCCAATAAATAATTCACCTCGAAAATCGGTACGTAAACCATAACAAAGTACGGGTATATCGAGTTGATCGACAACCTCCGATAATTCATATACTTGTTGTCTGGTTAAAAACTGGCATTCATCAACCAGTACGCAATGAATTGCCTGCTGTTCATGTTCCGCACGAATCTCATCAAATAATGATGAATTTTGGTTAAATAATTTTGCAGGCGATGACAAACCTATACGCGAACTGACTTTCCCGGCACCAAAGCGATCATCAATTTCTGCCGTATATACGACAGTGCGCATGCCGCGTTCCTGGTAATTGTATGAAGATTGCAACAATGCTGTAGACTTACCCGCATTCATTGCGGAATAGTAGAAATATAGCTGTGCCATCAGCCACAGGCCCTCAATGATATGAAATAAAGTTGGCTGGAGTTTATCATAATTCGTCAGTTTTTCAGCTCAACAGTATGCACAGAAGTGGGTATATGCGTTCTCCCTTACGAAGCCTTGCATAATCCTTCTGAGCTATCATTACAACTGCCTCGCTTGTTATAAGCGGGTAAATGACTGCTGGTAACTATTCACAATCTTTAACCTGTTGCGCAAGTAATAGCCCTCTGTTGACCTCCAGTAGATAGTGCAATACTAAGTCCATGCTCTTATTGCGAGTGTTCGACGTTTCATCATTCGCTGAATAGGTGATACTCGTAAACGCAGTTAATACGTAAGCCTGAAAGGTCGTCAGCTGACGATCATCTCCCCATAAAATGTGACATGAATCAGGAAGTTTTAACCTCACGTGCTGCGAAATCATCGGTGTAAATAGGGCTATATGCCGCGTCTTTTCTGGCTAATTTTATGAAAAGATATTTATTGGCGGCACAAAATAAAGAACAATTTTGAATTCCTTACATTCCTGGCTATTGCACAACTGAATTTAAGGCTCTATTATTACCTCAACAAACCACCCCAATATAAGTTTGAGATTACTACAATGAGCGAAGCACTTAAAATTCTGAACAACATCCGTACTCTTCGTGCGCAGGCAAGAGAATGTACACTTGAAACGCTGGAAGAAATGCTGGAAAAATTAGAAGTTGTTGTTAACGAACGTCGCGAAGAAGAAAGCGCGGCTGCTGCTGAAGTTGAAGAGCGCACTCGTAAGCTGCAGCAATATCGCGAAATGCTGATCGCTGACGGTATTGACCCGAACGAACTGCTGAATAGCCTTGCTGCCGTTAAATCTGGCACCAAAGCTAAACGTGCTCAGCGTCCGGCAAAATATAGCTACGTTGACGAAAACGGCGAAACTAAAACCTGGACTGGCCAAGGCCGTACTCCAGCTGTAATCAAAAAAGCAATGGATGAGCAAGGTAAATCCCTCGACGATTTCCTGATCAAGCAATAATCTTTTGTAGATTGCACTTGCTTAAAATCCCGCCAGCGGCGGGATTTTTTATTGTCCGGTTTAAGACAATTTAATAAGAATAAGCTATAAAAAAACGGCGTCGATTGCTCAACGCCGTTTCGTGGATAACACCGATACGGATGTTACTTCTTAATGCCCATCTCTTCTTCAAGCCAGGCTTTAAATTCCGTGCCAAGGGTGTTATGACGAATACCGTATTCAACGAAGGCCTGCATGTAACCTAATTTATTACCGCAGTCATGGCTCTTCCCTTTCATATGATAGGCTTCCACCGTTTCTTTTTCGATCAGCATATCAATTGCGTCGGTGAGCTGAATTTCATCACCAGCTCCCGGAGGGGTTTTTGCCAGCAACGGCCAAATATCCGCGCTAAGTACGTAACGACCCACAATAGCGAGATTAGACGGCGCAACATCCGCTTTCGGTTTTTCTACCACACCAACCATCGGTACGCTTTCACCCGGCGCTAATTCAACGCCTTTGCAATCCACAACGCCATATGCGGTCACATCAGCAACCGGTTCAACCATGATCTGGCTATGACCCGTTTCATCAAAGCGGCGGATCATCTCTGCCAGGTTATCCTGTGACAAATCGGATTCATATTCATCCAGAATAACATCAGGCAAAATAACAGCTACCGGTTCATCACCCACTACCGGGTGAGCACACAATACCGCGTGTCCCAGGCCTTTCGCCAGACCCTGACGAACTTGCATAATAGTCACGTGCGGTGGACAAATAGACTGCACTTCATCAAGCAGTTGACGTTTTACACGTTTTTCCAGCATTGCTTCCAGTTCAAAACTGGTATCAAAGTGGTTTTCAATAGAGTTTTTAGATGAGTGTGTAACCAGCACAATTTCAGTAATGCCAGCCGCAATACATTCATTCACGACGTATTGAATTAATGGCTTATCGACAAGTGGCAGCATCTCTTTCGGGATGGCTTTCGTCGCCGGCAACATCCTGGTTCCTAATCCCGCAACGGGGATAACGGCTTTTTTGACTTTCGTATTAATGGCAGCCATTTAAATTCTCCTGGACTGTTCGTGTTTTGAACGTGTTCATATTTCTGTATCGCATCCCAGTATATCAGCACCCCGAAGGGGCTAAGTTCTGAAAAGGAGGCGAGATAGCATAATTAAGACAATTACTTATACGAATGGCGACGATAGTACCACCAGCCGACATTAGCAGGTAATGCAAATTTAGCCCGCGTTATCGTTTGCTCATTCTGCAGACAACATCAAGCGCAGTCGACCAC
Organism: Shigella flexneri 2a str. 301; assembly: GCF_000006925.2. NCBI lineage: Bacteria > Pseudomonadati > Pseudomonadota > Gammaproteobacteria > Enterobacterales > Enterobacteriaceae > Shigella > Shigella flexneri. Next base: position 1,286,259 of record NC_004337.2, on the reverse strand, counting down.
CGGTTCCCCATATTTGGCATTGCCAGGCATCGCATCGCTGGCTCAATTGATTCAAATAAGCGTTACCTAAAGTGCCTAACGGAACACCATTACTGATTTGCACCTGGTGTTCGCCGGTATTTAACGTCGCATTCAGACCCGCAGAAACCAGAATGAGATTTTTCAGTTCGCGATGATAATAGCCAACTAATAGCGGAAACTGCCCCGGCAGATTGGCCTGACGAAGTAAATGGTTTACCTGCTTCAATAACGCGCCCAACTCTGGCAACCGTTGATTTTGGTGTGCAAGCTGTTCCTGTAATAATCCGTTAAACAATGCGCGTAATAACAAGGCAGCAAGTACGCCATTATGTCCAGCTCGGGTGACATCAAGGCAATAAAATGCCAGATCGTTTTCCGAAAGTGCGGCAATATCAAGCACCAGGCCGGGTTTGTCCGCGGCAACCAATTGACGGTAATTAACCCGGCAATGGGAAATCACCTGCTGAACCGGCGGTTGTAGTTCCTGTAATAATTTCGCCGCTGCGGCAGGGTTATCAACCATTGCATCCCAGTCGCGAAAAAGCCTTTCCTCTTCCTCAACGCGCGAATTAAACATGCTGGGATAGAGACAGGCAAAAACCATCTCGCGCAAGCGATTCAGATCTTTAACTGGTTTCAGCAAAACATCTTCAACGCCCAGACGTAACGCTTTGGCAATATCTGCCATATTTTCAGTGGCAGATATCACCAGAACTGGGGTCTGGTCGCCTCTGTTACGTATATGCTCCAGCAGTTTAAGCCCGTTCATTCGTGGCATCGCGATATCACATATCATCAGGTCTGGAGTGAAACCTCCCAGCAACTCAAGGGCATCCACCCCATCAGCCGCCAGTACCGTTGTCGCTCCCAATGAGGAAAACCATGAATCCAGAAGCGAGCGAAATACCTGCTCATCTTCAACAATGAGAATCTGTTTTCCGACCAATGGCTGCGTCATGTTCTCTCCCCTGACTGGCTTTACTCAATAGTGGCATGCTATTGCCACCTGCGCCTGTCAGAATTAACTTAAGTGTAGATAAAAATTCTGGTCAAATGTTGGTGCGTACCAACGGCAAAAGTTCGTCCATTTTCCTTTCCACTGCCAGCTGTCCGGCCGCAATGGCAGCGTGCGCGCGATGGAAATCAAGCGTAGATATTTGCGGGCAAACAGGTTGAATCAGAATATCGGGCGGATCACCTGCCATGCGGTTCCTTTTAAGGCGGTTCTCCAACACCTGGATAGACGTGGTCATAATCTCTGTTGCCGTTGGCGCTGTCACAGCCCGACGTGTCGTTATGCTGCCTAACCTTTCTTTCAGACGCGCATGCCACGGTAGAGAATCACCATTCTCGCTATTTTCTTCACTGACATTAAAGGAGAGCAGATCTTGTTGCATCAAATGAGCATCGTGCTGCAGGTCGACCGCTATCACAATATCAGCCCCCAATGCACGCGTAAGAGAAATAGGAATTGGGTTAACTACTGCCCCATCAACCAGCCAGTAGCCGTTATGTGCAACGGGTGCCATGAGTCCTGGAATACTGCATGATGCGCGAATAGCAAGATGGAGATCGCCTTCAGTAAACCATAATTCACGCCCCGTACTTAAATTGGTGGCAACAGCCGCAAAGCGACGGGAACAATTTTCGATCTCTGTTTCCGGCATTATTTCGCGATATTGATTGAAGACACGCTCGCCGCGCAGTAACCCACCGCGCTGCCAGGAGAGGTCCATCAGGCGTAAAACGTCCCAATAACTGAAAGAGGTTACCCAATCTTCCAGCGCAGATAATCGATCGCATGCATAGGCCGCGCCCACCAGCGAACCAATTGAACATCCTGCAACGATATCAATTTCAATACCCACTTTTTTTAGCGCATTAATAACGCCAATATGCGACCAACCTCTCGCCGCGCCAGATCCCAGCGCCAGCCCTATTTTTATCTTTCTCATTATTCCCGCAAGATTCCCCTGGAATGCAATCGTAGCCACATCGCTACTGCTCGGTTAACATAGTGCTACTCAGGCGGTTAATACGCCGTTATTGTTTCCAGGGAGATTATTTGTGTCTCAGCTTTGTCCCTGTGGTAGTGCTGTCGAGTATAGCCTATGTTGCCACCCTTATGTGTCTGGTGAAAAGGTTGCACCTGATCCAGAACATCTCATGCGTTCGCGTTACTGCGCTTTTGTGATGCAAGACGCTGATTATTTAATAAAGACCTGGCATCCCTCTTGTGGAGCAGCGGCGTTACGTGCCGAATTGATGACCGGATTTGCGCATACTGAATGGTTGGGATTGACCGTATTTGAACATTGTTGGCAGGACGCCGACAATATCGGATTTGTCAGTTTTGTTGCTCGATTTACCGAAGGTGGCAAAACAGGTGCAATAATTGAACGTTCGCGATTTTTGAAAGAAAACGGTCAATGGTACTATATTGACGGTACACGTCCGCAGTTTGGTCGCAACGATCCCTGCCCTTGTGGTTCAGGTAAAAAATTTAAAAAGTGCTGCGGCCAATAATGGTTGACGGTACGGTTTAGCAAACACTCTCAACAAGGTTTTTCCAGCAATGCATTCACTCCAACGTAAAGTTCTGCGTACTATTTGTCCGGACCAAAAAGGTCTGATCGCACGTATTACCAATATTTGCTACAAGCACGAGTTAAATATCGTACAGAACAATGAATTTGTTGATCACCGTACCGGGCGCTTTTTTATGCGCACGGAACTGGAAGGGATTTTTAATGATTCCACCCTGCTGGCGGATCTCGATAGCGCATTGCCAGAAGGCTCCGTGCGTGAGCTGAATCCTGCCGGTCGTCGCCGGATAGTGATTCTGGTCACTAAAGAAGCGCATTGCCTTGGCGATTTGTTGATGAAAGCCAATTACGGCGGTCTGGATGTCGAAATCGCGGCAGTTATTGGTAACCACGATACTTTACGTTCTCTGGTTGAGCGTTTTGATATTCCGTTTGAGCTGGTAAGCCATGAAGGGTTAAGCCGCAACGAGCACGATCAAAAGATGGCGGACGCCATTGATGCTTATCAACCTGACTATGTGGTGCTGGCGAAGTATATGCGGGTATTAACGCCGGAATTTGTGGCACGCTTCCCGAATAAAATCATCAATATTCACCATTCATTCCTGCCTGCGTTTATCGGCGCACGTCCTTATCACCAGGCCTATGAACGTGGTGTGAAGATTATTGGCGCAACCGCTCACTATGTGAATGACAATCTGGACGAAGGCCCAATCATCATGCAGGACGTTATTCATGTCGATCATACCTACACAGCTGAAGATATGATGCGCGCAGGTCGTGACGTCGAGAAAAACGTCTTAAGTCGTGCGCTATACAAAGTACTGGCGCAACGCGTCTTTGTTTACGGTAATCGGACGATTATTCTTTAATCGCCAGCAAAAATAACTGGTTACCTTTAATCCGTTACGGATGAAAATTACGCAACCAGTTCATTTTTCTCAACGTAACACTTTACAGCGGCGCGTCATTTGATATGATGCGCCCCGCTTCCCGATAAGGGAGCAGGCTAGTAAAAAGCATTACCCCGTGGTGGGGTTCCCGAGCGGCCAAAGGGAGCAGACTGTAAATCTGCCGTCATCGACTTCGAAGGTTCGAATCCTTCCCCCACCACCATCACTTTCAAAAGCCCCGGAATTCTCAAACGAATCTGCAATCAAATATTCTGCCCAAGCGGGGAAGGATGAGAAGCTTCGACCAAGGTTCGACTTGAGCGCCAGCGAGAGAGCGTTGCCGCAGGCAACGACCCGAAGGGCGAAGCGCGCAGCGCTGAGTAATCCTTCCCCCACCACCATCGCTTCCTTGAATAATCAAAACCTGTTACTCCGAGCTAATTTTGCCCGATGGCACCACGTTTACCGGGCCTACAATATCCTCCCCTGTAGGTCGGATAAGCGAAGCGCATCCGACAACTCACCCCGCACCGTGCCCATAAAAAAACCCCGCCGAAGCAGGGTCTATGTGAACTAAAATTCGTTTAGTGACGAGCGCGCACCAGCTGGTACTTACGTGTCAGATACTCCACCGGTACGCTCCAGATGTGTACCAGACGCGAGAACGGGAACAGCAGGAATAACGTCATCCCCAGCACCAGGTGCAGACGGAAGATAAACGCCACACCATCGAGGTGTTGAGAAGCGCCACCGTGGAAGGTCACCACCGACTGCGCCCAGCCAACCAGTTTCATCATCTCGCTACCGTCCATATGCTGAGCGGAGAACGGAATGGTCAGCAGGCCCAGCGTGCACTGGATAACGAGCAGCGACAGGATCAGGATATCCGCTCCGGTAGTGGTTGCACGCACGCGTGGGCTGAACATACGACGTTTCAGCAAAAGCACGCCGCCAATCAGACACAGCACGCCGCTGGCACCACCAGCAAACATCGCCATTTTCTGTTTCACTTCAATCGGCAGCCAGGCTTCATACATCCAGTGCGGCGTCAACATACCGAAGAAGTGACCGACAAAAATCCCCAGAATACCGATATGGAACAGGTTCGACGCCAGGTTCATCCCTTTGCGATCCAGCATCTGGCTGGACGCCGCGCGCCAGGTGTACTGCCCGTAGTCATAACGCAGCCAGCTACCAATCAGGAAGACCGCCCCGGCTATGTACGGGTAGATATCAAAGAAGAACATATTCAGGAATTGCATTAGTGCTGTCCTCCGGTGGTGATATTCAGATATTGCGGCGCGACGGCACCGGCAAAGCGACGCTGATGAGCAGTGATTGCTGAATCACCGCAGCCTTTGTCAGCAAAGAATTTAACCTGCTCTTCTTCCCAGACAGCATCCAGCGCCTGCGGCGTATCATCGCGCGCTTCGTCGGCAATTTTTTCCGCCACTTTGTCGCTGTCGATAGCGGTATTGGCCAATTTCAGCAGCAGATCAAACATCACGGCATAACGGCTTTCACGCTGTTGCAGACGCGCGCTCAGCAATGCCAGAATCGGCGCGATATCTTTCAAACCTTCCACGGCTTCGCTTTGCGGCAGCTGCGACAGGTACTCCAGATACAGCGGCAGATGGTCCGGTAATTCGCGGCTGTTTAACTGCAAGCCGTGCTGCTCGTACTGCGCCAGCAGGTCCACCATCGCCTGGCCGCGGTCACGGGATTCACCGTGAACATGTTCAAATAGCAACAGTGACGTGGCACGGCCACGGTCGAACAGTTCGCTGTACTGGACCTGGGCATCGAGCGGATCCATCGCCGTTAAATCGCGCAGGAAAATGCCCAGCGCATGGGCATCTTCTTTCGACAGATTTTTCGACGCAGCAATCGCCTCAAACATCTCTTGTTGATGCTGCCATAAGGCAGCATCCGGATATTCAAGGAGACGCGATACAATCACGAGTTCGATCATGGATGCGGCTCCGTTTTGCTGGTCACATCGATGGCATCGATACGACGGCTGTTGAACAGATTGAATTTGGTATCTGAGCCGTGGCAGCCATCACCAAAGGTAAAGCCGCAGCCATTTTTCTCCGGGAAGGCTTCCCGTGCCAGTTCACGATGACTACTCGGCACCACAAAGCGATCTTCGTAGTTAGCAATCGCCAGATAACGGTACATCTCCTGTGCCTGGGCTTCGGTCAGACCGACCTCTTCCAGCGCACGGGTATCAACTTTACCGTCAACAGTTTCAGCACGTTTGTAATGACGCATCGCCAGCATACGTTTCAGCGCACGCAGTATCGGTTTGGTATCACCGGCGGTCAGCAGATTCGCCAGATACTGTACCGGAATACGCAAGCTTTCGACGTCTGGCAGAATTCCGTTGCTGCCCAGCTCGCCCGCGTCTGCTGCAGACTGAATCGGAGACAGAGGCGGCACGTACCAGACCATCGGCAGTGTGCGATATTCTGGATGCAGCGGCAGCGCCAGTTTCCATTCCATCGCCATTTTATAAACCGGCGACTGCTGTGCAGCTTCAATAACGCTCAGCGGAATACCGTCTTTAATCGCCTGCTCGATGACTTTCGGATCGTTCGGATCGAGGAACACGTCCAGCTGACGCTGGTAGAGATCTTTCTCGTTCTCGGTGCTGGCTGCACGTTCAATCGCGTCGGCATCGTACAGCAGCACGCCAAGATAACGGATACGACCGACACAGGTTTCTGAGCACACGGTCGGCTGACCCGCTTCAATACGCGGATAGCAGAAGATGCACTTCTCAGACTTACCGCTCTTCCAGTTGAAGTAGATTTTTTTGTACGGGCATCCGGTGATGCACATACGCCAGCCACGGCATTTATCCTGGTCGATCAGGACGATGCCATCTTCTTCACGCTTGTAAATCGCACCGCTCGGGCAGGTCGCCACACATGCCGGGTTCAGGCAGTGTTCGCACAGGCGCGGCAAATACATCATAAAGGTGTTTTCGAACTGGCTATACATCGCCTTCTGGATGTTGTCGAAGTTCTTGTCTTTCGCCAGTTTATCAAACTCACCGCCCAGGTCATCTTCCCAGTTCGGCCCTTTTTCGATTTTCGCCATCCGTTCCCCGGTAATCAGCGAACGCGGACGGGCAATCGGCTGCGATTTGCTGCCTTCCGGCGCGGTATGCAGGTTCTGATAATCAAAATCGAACGGCTCGTAATAATCGTCGATCCCCGGCAGATGCGGGTTAGCAAAGATTTTACCCAGCAGCATGGCTCGGTTACCCATGCGCGGTTGCAGTTTGCCATTGATTTTACGGATCCAGCCGCCTTTGTATTTTTCCTGGTTTTCCCAGTCAGTCGGGAAGCCCTGGCCCGGCTTGGTTTCCACGTTGTTGAACCACGCGTATTCCACGCCTTCACGGCTGGTCCAGACGTTTTTACAGGTAACTGAACAGGTGTGGCAGCCGATGCACTTATCGAGATTCAGCACCATGCCGACTTGTGAACGAATTTTCATTTTACGCTCTCCTGTACCTGGTCATTGCCTTCGCCATCTAACCAGTCAATGTTCTTCATCTTACGCACTACAACAAACTCATCGCGGTTAGAACCTACGGTGCCGTAGTAGTTAAAGCCGTATGCCAGATGGGCATAGCCGCCGATCATATGCGTCGGTTTCGGCGTGATACGGGTGACCGAGTTATGGATACCACCACGCTGTTGGGTAATTTCCGAACCAGGCAGGTTAACGATACGTTCCTGCGCGTGGTACATCATGGTCATCCCTGCCGGAACACGCTGGCTGACAACCGCACGGGCAGTCAGTGCACCGTTGCTGTTGAAGACTTCAATCCAGTCGTTATCGGCGATACCCAGATCTTTGGCATCGGCTTCACTCAACCAGACCACCGGACCACCGCGACCTAAAGTCAGCATCAGCAGGTTGTCGCTGTAGGTGGAGTGGATACCCCACTTCTGGTGCGGCGTCAGGAAGTTGAGCGCTTTTTCCGGGTTGCCGTTGGATTTCTGGCCTATCACTTCTTTCACCGAACGGGTGTCGATCGGCGGACGATAAACCAGCAGGCTTTCACCGAAATCACGCATCCACTGGTGATCCTGATACAGTTGCTGACGACCAGAGAGCGTACGCCATGGGATCAGCTCGTGAACGTTGGTGTAACCGGCGTTGTAAGAAACGTGTTCATCTTCCAGACCAGACCAGGTCGGGCTGGAGATAATTTTGCGCGGCTGTGCCTGAATATCGCGGAAGCGGATCTTCTCGTCTTCTTTATTCAGCGCCAGATGCGTATGGTCACGACCGGTAAATTCGCTCAGGGCAGCCCAGGCTTTCACGGCTACCTGACCGTTGGTTTCCGGTGCCAGCGTCAGGATCATCTCTGCCGCATCAATTGCGGTGTTCAGCATCGGCTGGCCTTTTGCCGGACCTTCCGCTTTGGTGTAGTTGAGCTTACGCAGCAGATCCATCTCGCTCTGGGTGTTCCAGGCAATCCCTTTACCGCCGTTACCGATTTTCTCCATCAGCGGGCCGATAGAGGTAAAGCGTTCGTAAGTTGCCGGATAATCGCGCTCTACGACCATAATGTGCGGTGCAGTTTTGCCTGGGATCAGGTCGCATTCGCCTTTTTTCCAGTCTTTCACATCCAGCGGCTGCGCCAGTTCAGCGGCAGAGTCGTGCTGGATAGGCAGCGTGACGATGTCGGTTTCTTTACCCAGATAGCCGACGCACACTTCGGAGAATTTCTTCGCGATGGCTTTGTAGATTTCCCAGTCGCTTTTCGCTTCCCAGGCCGGATCGACCGCCGCAGACAGCGGGTGAATAAACGGATGCATATCCGAAGTATTCATGTCGTCTTTTTCGTACCAGGTCGCCGTCGGCAAAATGATGTCGGAATAGAGACAGGTGCTCGACAGACGGAAGTCCAGCGTAACCACCAGATCCAGCTTGCCTTCCAGACCATTGTCCTGCCAGTCCACTTCTTCCGGCTTCACGCCGCCCTGTTGCCCCAGATCTTTACCCTGGATACCGTGCTCCGTCCCCAGCAGGTACTTGAGCATAAACTCATGACCTTTACCGGAAGAACCGAGCAGGTTAGAACGCCAGATGAACAGGTTGCGCGGGTGGTTTTTACCGTTTTCTGGTTGTTCTGCCGCAAAACGGATGGAACCCTCTTTCAGGGATTTCACCGTATAGTCCACCGGATTCATCCCGGCTTTTTCCGCTTCGCCAGCGATAGTCAGCGGGTTAGTGCCTAACTGCGGTGCAGACGGCAGCCAGCCCATGCGTTCCGCACGGACGTTAAAGTCGATCAAGTGTCCGGTATAGCGGGATTTGTCCGCCATCGGTGACAGCAACTCTTCCGCCGTGACGGTTTCATAACGCCACTGGCTGGAGTGGTTATAGAAATAAGAAGTGCTGTTCATGTGACGCGCCGGACGCTGCCAGTCAAGGGCAAACGCCAGCGGCTGCCAGCCGGTTTGCGGACGCAGTTTTTCCTGACCTACATAGTGCGCCCAGCCGCCCCCGCTCTGACCGACACAGCCGCAGAAAATCAGCATGTTGATCAGACCACGATAGTTCATATCGAGGTGATACCAGTGGTTCAGCCCCGCACCGACGATAATCATCGAACGACCGTGCGTTTTATCAGCGTTATCGGCAAATTCACGGGCGATGCGAATAATCTGGCTGCGAGAAACGCCGGTAATCTGCTCGGCCCAGGCCGGGGTATAAGCTTTCACATCGTCATAGCTGGTTGCACAGTTAACGTCGTTCAGGCCACGTTCCAGACCGTAGTTTGCCAGCGTCAGATCATAAACGGTGGTCACCAGGGCGGTGCTGCCATCAGCCAGTTGCAGGCGTTTCACCGGCAGTTTGTGCAGCAGCACGTTTTCCAGTTCCACTTTGTTGAAGTGTTCCGTGCCGTCGCCACCAAAGTACGGGAAGCCTACCTCAGCGATCTCATCCTGGCTACCCAGCAGGCTCAGTTGCAGCTCGGTTTCTTCGCCAGTTTTGCCGTCGCGCTGCTCAAGATTCCATTTGCCCTTCTCGCCCCAGCGGAAGCCAATAGAACCGTTCGGCGCAACCATTTCGCCATTGGTATTAAAGGCGACAGTTTTCCATTCCGGATTGTTTTCCTGGCCCAGCGCATCAACCAGATCAGCAGCGCGCAGCATACGACCTGCAGCGTAGTAACCGTCGCGTTCTTCCAGCATCACCAGCATCGGCATGTCGGTGTAGCGACGCACATAGTCGGTGAAATACTGGCTTGGGTTGTCGAGGTGGAATTCACGCAGCATTACGTGGCCCATCGCCAGCGCCATTGCCGCATCGGTGCCCTGTTTCGGTGCCAGCCACAGATCGCACAGTTTGGCGATTTCAGCGTAGTCTGGTGTGACGGCAACAGTTTTGGTGCCTTTGTAACGCACTTCAGTAAAGAAGTGAGCATCCGGGGTACGCGTCTGCGGCACGTTTGAACCCCAGGCGATGATGTAGCTGGAGTTATACCAGTCAGCAGATTCCGGTACGTCAGTTTGCTCGCCCCAGGTTTGCGGAGACGCAGGAGGCAGGTAACAGTACCAGTCGTAGAAGCTTAAGCAAGTACCGCCAATCAGCGAGAGATAGCGTGCACCCGATGCGTAAGAAACCATCGACATTGCCGGAATTGGCGAGAAACCAGCAACACGGTCCGGGCCGTAGTTTTTGATGGTGTAAACGTTAGATGCGGCGATCAGTTCGTTCACCTCCTGCCAAGAAGAACGAACAAATCCACCGCGTCCACGCGCCTGCTTAAAGCTTTTCGCTTTATCGGCGTCTTCAATGATAGAAGCCCATGCCTCAACCGGATCGCTATGCAGCGCCTTCGCTTCACGCCACATTTTCATCAGGCGTTTGCGCATCATCGGGTATTTCAGGCGGTTGGCACTGTAAAGATACCAGGAGTAGCTGGCACCGCGCGGGCAGCCGCGAGGTTCATGGTTTGGCAGATCCGGACGGGTACGCGGATAGTCAGTCTGCTGGGTTTCCCAGGTGACCAGACCGTTTTTGACGTAGATTTTCCAGCTGCAGGAGCCGGTGCAGTTTACCCCGTGGGTAGAGCGGACGATTTTGTCATGCTGCCAACGCTGGCGATATCCATCCTCCCAGTCACGGTTGGTATTGAGAAGCTGGCCATGCCCATCGGCAAAGGTTTCACCCTTCTGTTTGAAGTAGCGAAACCGGTCCAGGAATTTACTCATCGGTTTTCTCCTGTGGGAGCCTGTCGGCCCTCTGATAAATCGACATTGCTAATGTTTAAGGGCAAGGTAACGCTCTGAAACAGCGTGGGAATTGATAACGATCAAGAGTGATGGGGATGAAAAATAAAGTAAATTCCTAAGATACCCCTTTAGGATAATTAACAGTTACAGCATAACATGCTGTAAATTAAGACGTTTTATACCTATAGTTATTTAAACTATTAAGATTTTTATGCAAATGGGTATTAAGGAGTATTCCCCATGGGTAACATATTAATGGCTCTTAATGAAATCCGGCGAAATAAGCCATATAACACTAATATGTTGTAACTAAATGACGCATAAAAAAAGCGCGGCATCATGCCGCGCAAAGGATAATCAAATATTAAGATTTATTTTTTAGAATGCCGACCATATACCGCCCAAGTAATCACTACGCAGGCGATATAGAAAATCAAAAATACTTTCATTGCACCTACTGGCGAACCCGTTAATGCCAGCGAGCTACCAAACGCTTTCGGGATAAAGAAGCCACCAATCGCGCCAATCGCAGAGATGAAACCCAGCGCCGCTGCCGTGCCGGTTGCCGCTTCACGCATCGCACGTTCGTCAGAACCCCCTTCTGCTTTCACGCGATCCATTGTCAGTTTACGGAAGATCACTGAAATCATCTGGAAAGTGGAACCACTACCCAGCCCAGCTGTCAGGAACAGCGCCAGGAAGACCGCGAAGAACGCCATGAAGCTTCCGCCCTGCCCGTCAGTCGGTAAGGTCAGGAACAGCAGGCCGCTGAAAATCGCCATCAGAATAAAGTTCACCAGCGTGACACGAGTTCCGCCCAGACGGTCAGATAATGCACCACCTGCAGAACGCGCCAGCGCACCAATAAACGGCCCGAAGAAAGCGTATTGCAGAATCTGAACATCCGGGAACTGCGTTTTTGACAGCATCGCAAAGCCCGCGGAGAAGCCGATGAAGGAGCCGAAGGTTGCCAGATACAGCAGGCTCATAATCCACAGATGACCCCGTTTGAGTACCGGCAACTGCTCCTTGATGGAGGCTTTCGAGGTAGCAAGATCGTTCATGCCAAACCACGCCGCAATGGTGAAGATGGCAAGGAACGGCACCCATATCCAGGACGCATTCGCCAGATACAGCTCAGTCCCATCCGGCTGTTTGACGCCCTGGCTACCAAATACTGCGAAAATCGACAGTGATACCACCAGCGGAGCAACCAACTGCATGACGCTGACGCCCATGTTTCCCAGACCACCATTCAGACCCAGCGCGCCACCCTGCTTCTGTTTCGGAAAGAAGAAGCTGATGTTTGCCATACTGGATGCGAAGTTCGCGCCAGCAAAGCCGCATAGCAGAGAGATGATGATGAAGACGCTATAAGGCGTGGAGGTATCCTGCACGGCAAAACCCAGCCAGACGCAAGGAATAATCAGAATACCGGTGCTGAACGCCGTCCAGCGACGACCACCGAAGATAGGAACCATAAAGGAGTATGGAACACGTAATAACGCGCCAGAAACCGAAGGCAGCGCAGTCAACATAAATAGCTGATCGGTCGTAAAATTAAAACCGACTTTCGGTAAGTTCACCGCAACAGCGCTGAACAACATCCATACGCAAAACGCCAGCAGCAGACAGGGAACGGAAATCCACAGGTTGCGGCTGGCAATACGTTGACCGCGTTGTTGCCAGAACGCAGGATCTTCCGGTCGCCAATCTGTTATGACAGCTCCAGTAGCCCTTTCGGAGGCAGATGAGTGACTCATAGACACCTCTGATACTCGTTTCGATGTCTGCCACCTTAGTGTCTGGAGCTAAAGGCAATTTGATGTAAATCAAACGATAAGATAACTTTATCTATCATTGATATTTATCATTACCCATAGTGAGTACAGTGATTTCATAAAAATTATGAGATTTTTCACGGTGCTGTAGAATCCCTACCCTTACCGATGTAAAGCGACTAACCACACGGCAAATAAGGAGTAACTCTTTCCGGCTATGGGTATACTTCAGCCAATAGCCGAGAATACTGCCATTCCAGAATATATCGTCACATTCATTAAGGTTATTGCTCATTTAAAGCCTGAAGGAAGGGGTTTACATGCTTAAACGTTGTCTCTCTCCGCTCACCCTGGTTAATCAGGTTGCGCTTATTGTGTTGCTTTCTACTGCTATTGGACTGGCAGGGATGGCGGTTTCTGGCTGGCTGGTGCAAGGCGTTCAGGGCAGCGCCCATGCGATCAACAAAGCGGGATCGCTGCGCATGCAAAGTTACCGTCTGTTGGCGGCAGTGCCATTAAGCGAGAAAGACAAGCCCTTAATTAAAGAGATGGAACAAACGGCATTTAGCGCCGAGTTGACTCGAGCAGCAGAACGAGACGGACAACTGGCGCAATTACAGGGCTTACAAGATTACTGGCGTAATGAACTGATCCCTGCGCTGATGCGTGCACAAAACCGAGAAACGGTGTCAGCGGATGTCAGCCAGTTTGTTGCCGGGCTTGATCAGCTGGTATCTGGTTTTGACCGCACCACGGAAATGCGTATTGAGACAGTGGTACTGGTCCATCGGGTAATGGCGGTATTTATGGCACTTTTACTGGTGTTCACTATTATCTGGTTGCGGGCGCGACTGCTACAACCGTGGCGGCAACTGCTGGCAATGGCGAGTGCCGTCAGCCATCGCGATTTTACCCAACGCGCAAACATCAGCGGGCGCAACGAAATGGCGATGCTTGGAACTGCGTTGAACAATATGTCTGCAGAACTGGCCGAAAGTTATGCCGTACTTGAGCAGCGGGTTCAGGAGAAAACCGCCGGGCTGGAGCATAAAAATCAGATCCTCTCTTTTTTATGGCAGGCTAACCGCCGTTTGCATTCCCGCGCCCCGCTGTGTGAACGCCTGTCACCGGTACTCAACGGCTTACAGAATTTAACCCTGCTACGTGATATCGAACTGCGGGTGTATGACACTGATGATGAAGAGAATCATCAGGAGTTTACCTGCCAGCCAGATATGACTTGTGATGATAAAGGCTGCCAGCTCTGCCCGCGCGGCGTATTACCCGTTGGTGATCGCGGCACGACCCTGAAGTGGCGGCTGGCTGACTCTCATACGCAGTACGGTATTTTGCTGGCGACCCTGCCGCAGGGGCGTCATCTTAGCCATGACCAACAACAACTGGTGGATACCCTGGTTGAACAACTTACCGCCACGCTGGCGCTGGATCGCCATCAGGAACGTCAGCAACAGTTGATCGTGATGGAAGAGCGTGCCACCATTGCGCGCGAACTGCATGATTCTATTGCCCAATCTCTCTCTTGCATGAAGATGCAGGTGAGTTGTTTACAGATGCAGGGCGATGCGCTGCCAGAAAGCAGCCGCGAACTGTTAAGTCAGATCCGTAACGAACTGAATGCATCCTGGGCGCAGTTGCGTGAATTGCTCACCACATTCCGCTTGCAGCTCACCGAGCCTGGATTACGTCCGGCGCTGGAAGCGAGTTGCGAAGAGTACAGCGCCAAATTTGGCTTCCCGGTGAAGCTGGATTATCAATTGCCGCCTCGTCTGGTGCCTTCACATCAGGCAATCCACTTGTTGCAAATTGCCCGTGAGGCATTAAGTAACGCCCTCAAACATTCGCAAGCGAGTGAGGTCGTGGTGACGGTGGCGCAAAACGATAATCAGGTCAAACTGACCGTCCAGGATAACGGCTGTGGCGTGCCTGAAAATGCCATCCGCAGCAATCACTACGGCATGATAATAATGCGCGACCGTGCGCAAAGTTTACGAGGCGATTGCCGCGTCCGCCGTCGTGAATCAGGTGGCACCGAAGTGGTGGTCACCTTTATTCCCGAAAAAACTTTCACAGACGTCCAAGGAGATACCCATGAGTAATCAGGAACCGGCTACTATCCTGCTGATTGACGATCACCCGATGCTGCGAACTGGCGTAAAACAGCTTATCAGTATGGCACCAGATATCACCGTGGTTGGCGAAGCGAGTAATGGCGAACAGGGTATTGAACTGGCGGAATCTCTTGATCCCGATCTGATCCTGTTAGATCTCAATATGCCCGGCATGAACGGTCTGGAAACGCTGGATAAACTGCGCGAAAAGTCCCTCTCAGGGCGCATTGTGGTATTCAGCGTCTCTAACCATGAAGAAGATGTGGTCACCGCACTGAAACGCGGCGCGGATGGCTATCTGTTAAAAGATATGGAACCGGAAGATCTGCTGAAAGCATTGCATCAGGCAGCTGCTGGCGAAATGGTATTAAGCGAAGCATTAACGCCTGTTCTGGCCGCCAGCTTGCGCGCTAACCGTGCCACTACTGAGCGCGATGTTAACCAGTTAACCCCACGCGAGCGCGATATTCTCAAGCTGATTGCCCAGGGTTTGCCGAACAAGATGATTGCCCGCCGCCTGGATATCACCGAAAGCACAGTAAAAGTGCACGTCAAGCACATGCTGAAGAAAATGAAGCTCAAGTCTCGCGTGGAAGCAGCGGTATGGGTGCATCAGGAGCGCATTTTCTGATTACGGTTCCCAGCGCAGTTCGTCGTTTGACAATGCATCGAACGGTTCGACAAGCGTTAGCGTGATCTCATTGGAGGAGACACGCTGCCCCTGGTTATCTTCCACCACCACAGACAATCGCCAGTGATTGCTTGCCCCTTCCCCGTTCTGCCAGTCAGGCATGATCAGCGTCCAGCCCTCCGCGCTGTTGGCTTGTGCGCCCGGCGTCAAACTTAATATCTGCGTATCGCCCTGCCAAATCAGTTGCCGAATACCGTAACGACTGCGGATTTGTAATTTCAGCGGCACTGTTTCGCCAGGTTTTAGATCCCACGGCGGTGTCGCCAGAAACACCGTTAACGTTTTTCGCTGTCGGTACTCAAGAGTCGGTAGATTATTTCGCTGCGGATTGTCATAGCGACTACCACGTAACGACTGACTTTCGGCAACCTCGCCCGCAGAAAGTTGTTTTTTGAGCGGTACACCAAAGCGGTAATTAAGATTCAGCCCGAGGTTATTTTGATTTTCGCCACTTTCCCCCTGTTTATGCTGGGCCGTCACAGTGACTAATGGCACAGGGGTGTAATTTAATCCCAGACTCAACGCGACGGGATTGTGATAACCCGTACCAGAGTTAAACAAATCAACACGATCACCAAAATACTGTTCTAGGCTGACACTGGTATTGAGGTGTTGATAGAACGGCATGCGCATCCGAGCTGTCAGGTCGTACCCGCGCGCCATCCGTTGTTCCTGCGTGGCTGTCTGTTCATGCCATGCAGCAAACGGCTGATAAAAGTTTGCCGATAATCGCAAATATTCGCCCCACGCTTCGGCACCAAAGCCCGCTCGCTGAAGATTTTCGTCCTGCAAGTTGTCATAAAAAGTGTTATAACCCACCAGCCAGTTGCCGCGCGCCCAGCGTTGCCCAACGCCCACATTGCTCACCAACCCATTATCCTGCTGAGTAAGACCAAGCTGGCTCCAGGTGAGATAACGATCATTATCTTGTAACGGCACAAACCAGCTTCCACGACTGCCGGTGAAATGTCCTTCGTTATCCACTTTGACGTCAACACTGGCATTTCCCCACGGTGATAGCCAGGACTCTACGTGCTGATTAACCTGTTGACTAAGCGCGTCGCGGACTTTTCCCAATGCGAAAGCTTTTGCCTGCTCGCCAGTATCCAGCCCGTTATCATTCATACTGGTTTCGCCGAAATCTTTCACAATTTCAGCAAAGTGTTTTTCCCCATCATGATTTTCGGGAGCCATGCCTAAATCCGGCAGACCATCATTGTTATTATCAAAGGGATTTGCCGCTTTTTGCTCGAAGGTAGATTGTGCGTTAGCTGTACCGCCTGCTACAAGCAAGAGTAAATAAAACGGGATAATGCGAGGAACGAAACGGCTCAAAACGTCGGTAACTTCCGGTAATAATGAAAAACCATAGCCTTAAAGAATAACGATTACTGGCAACTTTTGTCGTATTTTCTCGCGCTTTCAGGAAAATCCTTAAAAATGTGACCGATTGGTCAGACGCTGCAGAAGCAGTAAGATAGAAGATGAGTGTCTAATTCCCTGAATACAGGAGTAAATAATGCAAAAAATAGTGATCGTTGCCAATGGCGCACCTTACGGGAGCGAATCCTTGTTTAACAGCTTGCGGCTGGCCATTGCGTTACGAGAGCAGGAGAGCAATCTGGATCTGCGTCTGTTCCTGATGTCTGATGCGGTCACAGCCGGGTTGCGCGGGCAAAAACCAGGGGAAGGCTACAACATTCAGCAAATGCTGGAGATCCTTACCGCTCAGAATGTACCGGTGAAATTGTGCAAAACCTGTACCGACGGGCGCGGGATTAGCACACTTCCTCTGATTGATGGGGTGGAAATCGGTACTCTTGTGGAACTGGCGCAATGGACGCTGTCAGCCGATAAAGTGCTCACATTTTAATGTTTAAGGGGGCGTCTGACGCCCCACTATGAGGGAAGTTTACTCAGGCGAATCCCGGCCTTAACACACCATCCGGATAATTCTCCGCCAGTAGTTTTTTTACCGATACCAGCAAATCATTCAGCCCATCGTCCTGCATTCCCAGTTTGATAAGCTCCTGTTCCAGTGAAAACAGGTATTGTGCATTGGTTCCCAGCGGACCGCTCGCCGCCGCAATCAACGGCGCGATGACCTGAGCGCGAGTGTCAGATTCATATTCTGGATGTCGCGGGTCCATAATAAACACAATGGCGTTTACTGTGCGTCCATCATCAAGATCAAGCTGACACCAGGTTGGCAGATAACAGCCGGTAATCATCTCGCGCTTCCACAACAGGGTTAGTTCCTGCTCCAGCGTCTCTTCTGGTAGTCGATAGGCGACGCCTGTGGTGCGTCCGCCCTCTTTCAGTGCAAGCATCCGTCCCGGCTGGTGCGCAGTCCCGCGCCCGGCGGTCAGGCGCAGGCAAAACGCGCGATGCCATCCAACCAGTGTACCGGTGCATGATTCGGTAAACTCCAGTGCCGGATTCCACATCAACGATCCATAACCGAAGATCCACACCGGTCCCTCATCAGGTCGACAAGCCAGCGTCGCCGCCAGCGAAGCCGCCCGTTGTTCTGCTGACCATAAGAGTGATTCTTCAATGGCACCAAATGCCGTTTTACAATCGGCATTCATCAAGAAATCACGCGTTATCACCTTACACCTCCGCCACTGCATACTTCCCTGCGACAACTTTTTGGTGTCTTCCGGACATTTTTACCGCTCATTTTGAAACCACTAACGGAACAATATGCAATCCACGGACCACTTGCAAGGCAACACCGCACGAATAGCTTTAACTAAGCTACCGGTTTTACGATTTTTTATGCCATTTATCATCATCCCCTTTGGCATATTCATGCTTCACAGCAGCCCAGGCCACTTTATGCGCGGTTTCTTCGCGACTGGCGTCATCACGCCGATCTTCTTTATCTTTATATTGATCCCATGCGCTGTTGAACGCTTCTTTATAGATATCCTGGGCATGAGACGGTAGAACGTGCTTTACGCTTTCCGGCAGATCGCTTTTCGTTTTATACGGCATCGTTGACTCCTTTTACAAAGTTGAACATTAAGTGTGGTCAACAATATCTACTCTTGCCAAAACATAAGAATTTTCATGTCAGACTGTTCTTAAGAAACGCTAAAACAAACATTGTCTAAACGTAATACTTATTTTTATGCCCCAATGAGTAAAAAATCGACAGCGGGGTAAAAATTCGTAAAATGTTACCGATATCCAGACACTTTCTGTTATTTTTCCTACCTATTTTTACATTTTCGATAAATTCATCTGCAAAGGGATAACCATAATGTCAAATGCTCAAGAGGCGGTAAAAACCCGCCACAAGGAGACTTCGCTTATTTTCCCGGTTCTGGTGCTGGTAGTGCTGTTCCTGTGGGGAAGTAGCCAGACACTACCAGTGGTCATTGCCATCAATCTTCTTGCGCTTATTGGTATTTTAAGTAGCGCCTTTAGTGTTGTCCGTCATGCGGACGTATTAGCCCATCGCCTGGGAGAACCTTACGGTTCGCTTATTCTTAGCCTTTCAGTGGTTATTCTTGAAGTCAGTTTGATTTCAGCTTTAATGGCAACCGGCGACGCCGCGCCAACGCTAATGCGTGATACGCTCTATTCAATCATTATGATTGTTACCGGTGGGCTGGTTGGCTTTTCATTATTGTTGGGCGGTCGTAAGTTTGCCACCCAATATATGAATCTGTTTGGTATCAAGCAGTATTTAATTGCGCTGTTCCCCCTGGCGATAATCGTACTGGTATTTCCAATGGCTCTGCCTGCGGCGAATTTTTCAACCGGTCAGGCGTTACTGGTAGCATTAATTTCTGCGGCAATGTATGGCGTATTTTTGCTGATCCAGGCCAAAACGCATCAAAGTTTGTTTGTCTACGAGCACGAAGATGACAGTGATGACGACGACCCGCACCACGGTAAAACGTCTGCCCATAGCAGCCTGTGGCATGCTATCTGGTTGATTATCCATCTGATTGCCGTTATTGCAGTCACCAAAATGAACGCCAGCTCGCTGGAGACATTGCTCGACAGCATGAATGCCCCTGTTGCCTTTACTGGCTTCCTGGTGGCACTGTTGATTCTGTCGCCGGAAGGTTTAGGTGCGTTAAAAGCAGTGTTGAACAACCAGGTTCAGCGCGCGATGAATCTGTTCTTTGGTTCAGTGTTAGCAACAATTTCGCTTACCGTACCTGTCGTCACGCTAATTGCCTTTATGACGGGTAACGAATTGCAGTTTGCACTTGGTGCGCCAGAAATGGTGGTGATGGTGGCCTCTTTAGTGCTGTGCCATATCTCCTTCTCCACCGGACGTACTAACGTGCTCAATGGCGCAGCGCATCTGGCACTGTTTGCCGCCTATTTGATGACGATATTTGCCTGACAGTTATATCTCCTCCGATGACGGAAATCGGGAGAGATAAGATAAATTCCTGCTTATTGTATTTCTTCATACTACCTGGACAGCTCGTTAATCAGAATTGCGAGCCTGTACCACAACCTGCACGAAACCACTGCAACAGCTGTTGAAAAGCCGGAATGTACTCTTTATTGCAAACATTTCAGGGATGAAGTGAAGATGAATTGAGACGTAGTATCCACACCAAGCCGGAATTATCCGGTGAGGCGCAATGTTGCGGGGGCTTTATCCCTGGTGGCATTGGTTGCTGGAAAGAGAAAACCCCCGCACGTTGAGAGGTAAAACCTGACAACAAAACGGGGGCTAATCTTGAAACCAGACACTTCAAGAATAGCCGCAAAGATGTTGTCATTACAACAAGGCGGCTATATGACGCTCGCGCAGTTTGCCATGACTTTCTGGCACGACCTGGCAGCACCGATCCTGGCGGGGATTATTGCCGCAGCGATTGTCAGCTGGTGGCGTAACCGGAAGTAAGGTGAAAACGGGCGTCAGGCTGCCGTGATGGCAATATGCGCCCGAAACCGGCCGCAGGGGTAACAGCCTGCGGCCTTTTTTGTATCTGGCACCCATGAAAAAAGTCTTAACGCAGAACGCTAAGACTTTATTTTTCAAGCAAAAAAGATTACTTGCTGGTATCCAGTTCTTCGAAACCTTTCACCAGATCATCAATCGCTTTCATCTGCTTGAGGAACGGTTCCAGTTTAGCCAGCGGCAGCGCGGATGGACCATCACATTTCGCATGTTCCGGATCCGGATGCGCTTCAATAAACAGCCCCGCCAGACCTACCGCCATACCGGCTCGTGCCAGCTCAGCCACCTGAGCACGACGACCACCGGAAGCTGCGCCAAACGGATCGCGGCATTGCAGTGCGTGGGTCACGTCGAAAATCACCGGCGAGTTACCAGACACTTTCTTCATAATGCTGAAGCCCAGCATATCGACAACCAGGTTGTCATAGCCGAAGTTAGCACCACGATCGCAAAGAATCACTTTTTCGTTGCCGCCTTCTTTGAATTTATCAACGATATTACCCATCTGTCCCGGGCTGACAAACTGTGGTTTCTTGACGTTAATTACCGCACCGGTTTTCGCCATGGCTTCAACCAGGTCAGTCTGGCGAGCAAGAAACGCCGGCAACTGAATCACATCCACGACATCAGCAACGGGCTGTGCCTGACTTGGTTCGTGAACGTCGGTGATAATTTTCACGCCAAAAGTCTGCTTCAACTCCTGGAAGATTTTCATCCCTTCTTCCAGGCCCGGTCCACGATAAGAGTGGATGGAGGAGCGGTTGGCTTTGTCAAAAGAGGCTTTGAACACGTAAGGGATACCCAGTTTCTGGGTCACAGTTACGTAGTGCTCGCAAATGCGCATCGCCAGATCGCGAGATTCCAGCACGTTCATACCGCCAAACAGTACGAACGGCAGGTCATTTGCTACGTTGATGTCGCCAATGCTAACCACTTTTTGTTTCATAGGATCGCCTTAATCTTGAGTAAAATGTCGATTAATTAATGCAGCACAATATGTTTATGCGCGATGTTATTTATTTGCGCACGGATCATTTCGCTGATCGGGTCTTCCGGACACCGTTCAACGAAATAACTTAAATCGTTCAACGCAACGTGTTCGCAATCCAGTTGCGCATAAATCAACCCGCGATCGCGAATTTCATAGGGATCTTCAGGGTTGAATTGTAATAAAGCTTCGCTGGTGCGTAACGCCAGCTCCATCTGATTTTCTTCCATCAACGAGGCTTTGAGTGTATCCAGCAATTTGCGGATTACCTCAATGTTATCAGCTTCATCAAGGTCTTCATAAAACAGTTCCGCCGACGGGCTGATATTTCCCTTTAACCATCCGTCCAGCATATGTTCGCTTAACGATTCACCGTTAAAAGGATTAATCAGCCAAATTTCGCCATCCGGACATTCAATGCGCAATATCAGCTGCGTAGGGAAAATCACCGGCAGCAGCGGCAAATCGAGACGATTCGCGACCCATAATAAAACCGCACCTAATGATACCGCACTGCCCTGTCGATTCTTTAACACCTGGTCCAGCCATAATGCATCGGAAAGACGATAAACGCCGCGTGAGGCTTTAAATCCCCAGTCGCCGTAAAACAGCGCGATCAGTTTTTCCAGCTGCTCTTCTAAAGGCAGAAGCTGGCTGATTTCTTCCTTCGCCAGACTAACGAGACGCTCCAGTTCGTCGTAAACATCTTGCGAGGGAAAATCGCGGCGGATTGCTTCGCAAGCCAGGATCATGCCTTCGCACAATGGCGCTTTATTAAATTCGAAATCAGCTAACGATCTCATGACTTACCCCAGTAACGGTACTTTTGTGGTGGCGAGTTTAATGATGATGTACAGCACCACCAACGCCAGCGGGAAGGCAATAATGCGCGCCTGCTGACTGTGCATACGACGATAATCGAGTGCAATAAAACCCAAAACGATATAAATGATAACTCCAAACAGCTTTTCAGTCAGCCACTGTGCCTGCCCGGAAAATGGCAGGATGTGCGCTTTAGCCATCAACGCAATGCCGCTTAACAATAACACCGTATCGACAACCGGCGGCACAATGCGCGTCCAGCGAGCAAATGCCTGTGGATGCTTCTGATAACGTAGCCAGAAACGTAAGGTTAATAGCCCAACAGAAAGCGCGATACTAATAAGATGAACACTAAGCAGTGTAGAAAAACTTGTCATTGATAATAGCGGCCGAGCGTTACGCGCTCGTTATCACCATAGTCACGGCAGGTTTCGACGTCATGATACCCCGCGAGGATAAATGCTTGTCGCACCGCTTCGCCCTGCTGCCAGCCATGTTCCAGAAGCAGAAAGCCGCCGGATACCAGCGCGTTACGCGACTGTTCGATGATATGCACGATGTCTGCCATTCCACTGTCTGCCGCAACCAGCGCAGTGAGCGGCTCAAAGCGGACATCGCCTTGTTGAAGATGTGGGTCCTGCTCGTCAATATACGGCGGATTGCTGACAATCATCGCAAACTGCTGCCCGGCTAGCGCGCTAAACCAGTCGCTTTGCAGAATGTGGATATTTTTGATCGCCAGATGCTGGGCATTACGTTGTGCCAGGGAGACAGCATCAGGCATACGATCTACAGCGATAATTTCGCAGTCCGGGCGCTCGCTAGCCAGCGCAAGCGCAATCGCCCCGGTACCCGTCCCGAGATCGAGAATACGGCAAGGTTGTTCAGGCAACCGCGCCAGTGCCTGCTCCACCAGACACTCCGTATCCGGGCGCGGAATTAAGGTCGCTGGCGAAACAAATAACGGCAACGACCAGAATTCTCGCACCCCGGTTAAATGAGCAATGGGTTCACCATCGCGACGACGTGTCAGTAGCGCATCAAGTTGCTGACATTGTTCGTCAGTCAGCTGCGTTTCACCAAAGGCGAGAATAAAAGTACGCCCTCTGCCGGTAACATGCTCCAGCAGGATTTCAGCATCACGCCGCGGGCTTTCGCTCGCCTGAAGTTGGCTTATTGCTTCACGTAACCAGTGTTGATATTCCATTATTCCTGCTCGGACAACGCCGCCAGTTGGTCGGCCTGATGTTCCTGGATAATCGGTTCAATCAGCATATCCAGCTTACCTTCCATCACTTCATCCAGGCGGTAGAGCGTCAGGTTGATGCGGTGATCGGTAACGCGCCCCTGCGGGAAATTGTAAGTACGGTTACGGTCGCTGCGATCGCCACTCCCCAGCAGGTTACGACGGGTAGACGCTTCGGCCTGTTGGCGTTTTGCCATTTCAGCAGCGTGGATGCGAGCACCGAGCACTGAAAGCGCCTTCGCTTTGTTTTTATGTTGTGAACGTTCGTCCTGACATTCAACAACAATCCCGGTCGGCAAGTGAGTAATACGAATTGCCGAATCGGTGGTGTTAACGTGCTGACCACCCGCCCCTGACGAGCGGAAAGTATCAATGCGTAAATCTGCTGGGTTGATGTCCGGCAGTTCTGCGTCAGGCAGTTCTGGCATTACCGCAACGGTACAAGCAGAAGTATGAATACGACCCTGCGATTCCGTAGCAGGAACACGTTGCACGCGATGACCGCCGGATTCAAATTTCAGACGACCATACACACCATCACCGCTAATTTTGGCGATGATCTCTTTATAACCACCATGTTCACCCTCGCTGGCGCTCATGATTTCTACCCGCCAGCGGCGGGCTTCGGCGTAACGGCTGTACATACGGAACAGATCGCCTGCAAACAGCGCTGCTTCGTCGCCGCCGGTTCCGGCACGGACTTCGAGGAAGGCGTTACGTTCGTCATCAGGATCTTTTGGTAGTAATAGAACCTGTAATTGCTGTTCCAGTTGCTCGCTTTTTTCTTTAGCTTCGCGCAGTTCATCCTGCGCCATCTCACGCATTTCAGGATCGTCGAGCATCATCTGTGCGGTTTCGATATCTTCCTGAACCTGTTGCCAGTCGGTAAAACAGCGCGAAACATCACTTAACTGCGCATATTCGCGTGATAATGCGCGAAAACGTTCCTGGTCGGCGATAGTTTGCGCGTCACCCAGCAACGCCTGAACTTCTTCATGGCGTTCATGCAGGGCTTCCAGTTTGGCAACGATAGAAGGCTTCATAGGCGTAAATGCACCCTGTAAAAAAAGAAAATGATGTACTGCTACTCCAGCCCGAGGCTGTCGCGCAGAATATTCAGGCGTTCGTTATCCCCGTCACGGGCGGCCTGTTGAAGTGATTTCGTTGGCGCATGGATCAAGCGGTTAGTCAGTTTCCATGCCAGATCCTGCATAATGGCTTGCGCGTCGCCGCCCTGCTCAAGGGCCGCTAACGCTTTGGCGGTTAACTCATCGCGAACGTGCTCTGCCTGGCTGCGATACTCGCGAATGGTTTCGCTGGCGCTTTGTGCTCGCAGCCACGCCATAAATTCGCTGGTTTCCTGAGCGACAATAGTTTCCGCCTCAACCGCTGCGGCTTTACGCTGCGCCAGGTTGTGCGAAATGATGCTTTGCAGATCGTCCACACTATAAAGATAAGCATTCGCCAGTTTGCCAACTTCCGGCTCAACATCGCGCGGAACGGCAATATCCACCAACAGCATTGGTTGGTTACGACGACTTTTTAATGCGCGCTCCACCATGCCTTTCCCGATAATCGGTAACGGGCTGGCGGTGGAACTGATGATGATATCGGCTTCGCGCAGACGTTCGTCGATCTCACTCAGGGCAATCACTTCCGCGCCAACTTCATCTGCCAGAATTTGGGCACGTTCGCGAGTGCGGTTGGCGATAATCATCTTCTGTACTTTATGTTCGCGCAGATGACGCGCTACCAGCTCGATGGTTTCGCCCGCGCCTACCAGCAACACTGTGACCGTAGAGAGCGATTCAAAGATCTGCCGCGCCAGCGTACAAGCCGCAAAAGCGACAGACACAGCACTGGCACCGATATCTGTTTCAGTGCGAACGCGTTTCGCTACAGAGAAAGATTTCTGGAACATGCGTTCCAGTTCGCTGGCCTTCATATGACCTTTTTGCGAATCGACAAACGCTTTTTTAACCTGACCGAGGATCTGCGGCTCCCCAAGAACCAGTGAATCCAGGCCGCTGGCAACACGCATTAAATGGCTAACCGCGTCGTTATCCTGATGCCAGTAGAGGCTTTTACGCAGATCTTCTTCATTAAGATTGTGATAATCGCAAAGCCAGCGGATTAACGCCTCTTGCAGGTTATCCTGCTCTTCAACGCTAAGATAAAGTTCCGTGCGGTTGCACGTCGACAGCACCACGCCGCCCTGCACCATCGGCTGCGCAAGCAGGCTGTCAAGCGCCTGATCGAGCTTATCCGGCGAAAACGATACACGTTCTCGCAGCGATACAGGTGCCGTTTTATGGTTGATACCGAGTGCTAAAAGGGTCATGTCTGCGGGAAATAATACCAACGTTGATAGGGTTAGTCTGCTTGCATCATACAGGATGCGTAAGATCAATAAAAGAGAGCGCCCCCTTTTGGAGTAATTGCCGAAAGCCGTTAGATTCTGGCAATTAAGACAACTTGAACATAGACGATAGCGGACGGTAACGCTAGCATTAAGGGTTATAACTGCAACGTATCTCAAGGACTTGTCATCACTATGCCCCTGCCCGATTTTCGTCTTATCCGCCTGCTACCGCTGGCTGCTCTTGTGCTCACTGCCTGTTCCGTTACCACGCCCAAAGGTCCTGGCAAAAGCCCGGATTCGCCACAATGGCGTCAGCATCAGCAAGACGTGCGCAATCTTAATCAGTATCAGACTCGCGGCGCGTTCGCTTATATTTCTGACCAACAAAAAGTGTACGCCCGCTTTTTCTGGCAGCAAACCGGCCAGGATCGCTACCGTCTGCTGCTCACTAACCCATTGGGCAGCACGGAACTGGAGCTGAATGCTCAACCGGGTAACGTGCAGTTGGTCGACAATAAAGGTCAGCGTTATACCGCCGATGACGCCGAAGAGATGATTGGCAAATTGACCGGAATGCCAATTCCGCTCAACAGCTTGCGCCAGTGGATTTTAGGTTTACCGGGTGATGCAACCGACTACAAACTGGACGACCAGTACCGCCTGAGCGAAATTACCTACAGCCAGAATGGCAAAAACTGGAAGGTTGTTTATGGTGGTTATGACACCAAAACGCAACCTGCGATGCCAGCCAATATGGAACTCACCGACGGTGGTCAACGCATCAAGTTAAAAATGGATAACTGGATAGTGAAATAATGCGGACACAGTGGCCCTCTCCGGCAAAACTTAATCTGTTTTTATACATTACCGGTCAGCGTGCGGATGGTTACCACACGCTGCAAACGCTGTTTCAGTTTCTTGATTACGGCGACACCATCAGCATTGAGCTTCGTGACGATGGGGATATTCGTCTGTTAACGCCCGTTGAAGGCGTGGAACATGAAGATAACCTGATCGTTCGCGCAGCGCGGTTGTTGATGAAAACTGCGGCAGACAGCGGGCGTCTTCCGACGGGAAGCGGTGCGAATATCAGCATTGACAAGCGTTTGCCGATGGGCGGCGGTCTCGGCGGTGGTTCATCCAATGCCGCGACGGTCCTGGTGGCATTAAATCATCTCTGGCAATGCGGGCTAAGCATGGATGAGCTGGCGGAAATGGGGCTGACGCTGGGCGCAGATGTTCCTGTCTTTGTTCGGGGGCATGCCGCGTTTGCCGAAGGCGTTGGTGAAATACTAACGCCGGTGGATCCGCCAGAGAAGTGGTATCTGGTGGCGCACCCTGGTGTAAGTATTCCGACTCCGGTGATTTTTAAAGATCCTGAACTCCCGCGCAATACGCCAAAAAGGTCAATAGAAACGTTGCTAAAATGTGAATTCAGCAATGATTGCGAGGTTATCGCAAGAAAACGTTTTCGCGAGGTTGATGCGGTGCTTTCCTGGCTGTTAGAATACGCCCCGTCACGCCTGACTGGGACAGGGGCCTGTGTCTTTGCTGAATTTGATACAGAGTCTGAAGCCCGCCAGGTGCTAGAGCAAGCCCCGGAATGGCTCAATGGCTTTGTGGCGAAAGGCGTTAATCTTTCCCCATTGCACAGAGCCATGCTTTAAGCCGGGCAAGCTGAGTTTCGGTGACAACGTCACCTTGTTCCAGACGTTGCATCGCGCTCTTTAATACACCGCCTGGAAAGGATCATGCCTGGCCCGCACAGTTTTCGGCAGATTCTTTCCACCAATGGACGCATGCCTGAGGTTCTTCTCGTGCCTGATATGAAGCTTTTTGCTGGTAACGCCACCCCGGTACTAGCACAACGTATTGCCAACCGCCTGTACACTTCACTCGGCGACGCCGCTGTAGGTCGCTTTAGCGACGGCGAAGTCAGCGTACAAATTAACGAAAATGTACGCGGTGGTGATATTTTCATCATCCAGTCCACTTGTGCCCCTACTAACGACAACCTGATGGAATTAGTCGTTATGGTTGATGCCCTGCGTCGTGCTTCCGCAGGTCGTATCACCGCTGTTATCCCCTACTTTGGCTATGCGCGCCAGGACCGTCGCGTCCGTTCCGCTCGTGTACCAATCACTGCGAAAGTGGTTGCAGACTTCCTCTCCAGCGTCGGTGTTGACCGTGTGCTGACAGTGGATCTGCACGCTGAACAGATTCAGGGTTTCTTCGACGTTCCGGTTGATAACGTATTTGGTAGCCCGATCCTGCTGGAAGACATGCTGCAGCTGAATCTGGATAACCCAATTGTGGTTTCTCCGGACATCGGCGGCGTTGTGCGTGCCCGCGCTATCGCTAAGCTGCTGAACGATACCGATATGGCAATCATCGACAAACGTCGTCCGCGTGCGAACGTTTCCCAGGTGATGCATATCATCGGTGACGTTGCAGGTCGTGACTGCGTACTGGTCGATGATATGATCGACACTGGCGGTACGCTGTGTAAAGCTGCTGAAGCGCTGAAAGAACGTGGTGCTAAACGTGTATTTGCGTACGCGACTCACCCGATCTTCTCTGGCAACGCGGCGAACAACCTGCGTAACTCTGTAATTGATGAAGTCGTTGTCTGCGATACCATTCCGCTGAGCGATGAAATCAAATCACTGCCGAACGTGCGTACTCTGACCCTGTCAGGTATGCTGGCCGAAGCGATTCGTCGTATCAGCAACGAAGAATCGATCTCTGCCATGTTCGAACACTAATCGAACCCGGCTCAAAGACCCGCTGCGGCGGGTTTTTTTGTCTGTAATATCCATTTGTATGACCTATGCCTCCTTCACCTGCCATTTAGTTGACAGATGATGCGCTCACGGATGAAACATTATTGTGAACAAAATATTTTCCTCACATGTGATGCCTTTCCGCGCTCTGATCGACGTTTGCTGGAAAGAAAAATATACTGCCGCACGGTTTACCCGTGACCTGATTGCCGGGATAACCGTCGGGATTATTGCTATCCCGCTGGCGATGGCGTTGGCTATTGGTAGTGGTGTGGCCCCCCAGTACGGTTTATATACCGCAGCTGTTGCGGGGATTGTCATTGCTCTAACGGGTGGGTCACGCTTTAGCGTTTCCGGTCCGACTGCGGCATTTGTGGTAATTCTCTATCCCGTTTCGCAACAGTTTGGACTGGCAGGACTGCTGGTTGCGACCTTGTTGTCGGGAATCTTTTTGATTCTGATGGGGCTGGCACGCTTTGGTCGTCTGATTGAGTATATTCCGGTTTCCGTCACCTTAGGTTTCACCTCGGGTATCGGGATCACCATCGGTACCATGCAGATTAAAGATTTTCTCGGTCTGCAAATGGCCCATGTCCCGGAACATTATCTACAAAAAGTCGGCGCATTATTTATGGCGCTGCCGACCATTAATGTGGGTGATGCTGCCATTGGCATTGTGACGCTTGGCATTCTGGTTTTCTGGCCGCGTCTGGGCATTCGTTTACCCGGTCACCTTCCGGCCTTGCTGGCTGGTTGCGCGGTGATGGGGATTGTTAACCTGCTCGGCGGACATGTTGCTACCATCGGTTCGCAATTCCACTACGTCCTGGCCGATGGTTCTCAGGGTAACGGTATTCCGCAACTGCTGCCGCAACTGGTGCTGCCGTGGGATCTGCCTAATTCAGAATTCACGCTAACCTGGGATTCTATTCGCACCCTGCTGCCTGCGGCATTCTCAATGGCAATGCTCGGGGCGATCGAATCTCTGCTCTGCGCTGTGGTACTGGATGGTATGACCGGGACTAAGCACAAGGCGAATAGTGAACTGGTCGGTCAGGGGCTGGGGAATATCATCGCTCCATTCTTTGGTGGTATTACCGCTACTGCTGCCATCGCGCGTTCTGCCGCTAACGTCCGTGCCGGGGCAACTTCCCCTATCTCGGCGGTGATCCACTCTATTCTGGTTATTCTCGCCCTGCTGGTACTGGCACCACTGCTCTCCTGGCTGCCGCTTTCCGCCATGGCAGCCCTGCTGTTGATGGTGGCGTGGAACATGAGTGAAGCGCACAAAGTGGTCGACTTGCTGCGTCATGCGCCGAAAGATGACATCATCGTCATGCTGCTGTGTATGTCACTGACCGTGCTGTTTGATATGGTTATTGCCATCAGCGTGGGGATCGTGCTGGCATCGCTGCTGTTTATGCGTCGTATCGCACGTATGACTCGCCTGGCACCGGTAGTCGTAGATGTTCCAGACGATGTCCTGGTTCTGCGCGTTATTGGCCCGCTGTTTTTTGCTGCTGCTGAAGGCTTATTCACGGACCTGGAGTCACGTCTTGAAGGCAAACGGATTGTGATTCTGAAGTGGGATGCCGTTCCGGTACTTGATGCTGGTGGTCTTGATGCGTTCCAGCGTTTTGTGAAGCGTCTGCCCGAAGGATGTGAACTGCGCGTGTGCAACGTGGAATTCCAGCCACTGCGAACTATGGCTCGCGCAGGCATTCAACCGATCCCGGGACGCCTCGCGTTCTTCCCGAATCGTCGCGCGGCGATGGCGGATTTATAAGTACGAGATTGACCAGTCAGCGCAAACTGACTGGTCAGCAAACTGCATTATTTGTTAGCTATGACGGCGATTATCGCTACGGCGGCAACGTTTGTCATAGTGACGAACCCACCAGTAACGGTCGCACACCTGTTCATGCCCGCCAACACGGGCACCCGCCAGCCAGAGAATGGCACCGACGAAAATACTTAGCACTGCACCATGTGCGAAATACTGGGGCATATTAAACTGTGGTAACTGGTTGAGGATTGAATACCCCACGCCGACCACCATTACCACCAGACCCAACCCCATGAGCACGTTACCGAGTATCGAAGCGTTTTTGCGTTTCATATGTCACCTCCGGAACTTTCTGGGTTGTAACAGGGAATACCCCTCTTCCTTATGTGTAAAGTATAGACAACACCCTGTGGGTTATGTGCGGGCGTAATCACAATTACAACCCTTATTTCAACAAAACTTTACAAATAAACGCCTGAACACCTTGACTTTCTAATAGTCCACTCAGGCAATTATTACGTTATCTGCATTTGATACGCAGTTTTTTGTCAAGCGGGGCCGCAACCAGTAAACTACGCGCCAGTTATGTACACACTCAGGACAAAAAAACGTGACGATTAAATTGATTGTCGGCCTGGCGAACCCCGGTGCTGAATACGCCGCAACGCGACATAATGCTGGTGCCTGGTTCGTTGACTTACTGGCAGAGCGTTTGCGCGCTCCGCTGCGCGAAGAGGCTAAATTCTTTGGTTATACTTCGCGAGTCACCCTTGGAAGCGAAGATGTCCGCCTGTTAGTCCCGACTACATTTATGAATCTCAGCGGCAAAGCCGTTGCGGCGATGGCCAGTTTTTTCCGCATTAATCCGGACGAAATTCTGGTGGCCCACGACGAACTGGATCTGCCTCCTGGCGTCGCCAAATTTAAGTTGGGCGGTGGCCATGGTGGTCACAATGGACTGAAAGACATCATCAGTAAATTGGGTAATAACCCTAACTTTCACCGTTTACGCATCGGAATCGGTCATCCGGGCGATAAAAATAAAGTTGTCGGTTTTGTGTTAGGCAAACCGCCTGTTAGTGAACAGAAGTTAATTGATGAAGCCATCGACGAAGCGGCGCGTTGTACTGAAATGTGGTTTACAGATGGCTTGACCAAAGCAACGAACCGATTGCACGCCTTTAAAGCGCAATAAGTCGTTGTCTGCGGCATTTTTGCCGAGTGCCGTGTATAATAGGCAAAGTTATTTCCATTTCTGCAATCTGTTAGCAATAACAGGTTGATTATTAAGATATTAAGGTGATTTAAATCATGGGATTCAAATGCGGTATCGTCGGTTTGCCCAACGTCGGGAAATCTACCCTGTTCAACGCGCTGACCAAAGCCGGTATTGAAGCGGCCAACTTTCCATTCTGCACCATTGAGCCGAACACAGGCGTCGTACCAATGCCTGACCCTCGCCTGGATCAACTGGCTGAAATCGTAAAACCGCAACGTACGCTTCCCACGACCATGGAATTTGTCGATATCGCCGGTCTGGTAAAAGGCGCATCGAAAGGCGAAGGTCTGGGTAACCAGTTCCTGACCAACATCCGTGAAACCGAAGCGATCGGTCACGTTGTTCGCTGCTTTGAAAATGACAACATCATTCACGTTTCCGGCAAAGTTAACCCGGCTGACGATATTGAAGTTATCAACACCGAACTGGCGCTGGCAGACCTCGACACCTGCGAACGTGCGATTCATCGCGTACAGAAGAAAGCCAAAGGTGGCGATAAAGACGCGAAAGCTGAGCTGGCGGTCCTGGAAAAATGCCTGCCCCAGCTGGAAAACGCAGGTATGCTGCGCGCGCTGGATTTAAGCGCTGAAGAGAAAGCGGCTATTCGTTACCTGAGCTTCCTGACGCTGAAACCAACAATGTACATAGCCAACGTCAACGAAGATGGTTTTGAAAACAACCCATATCTTGACCAGGTGCGTGAAATCGCGGCGAAAGAAGGTTCTGTTGTGGTTCCGGTTTGTGCTGCTGTTGAAGCAGACATTGCCGAACTGGACGACGAAGAACGTGACGAGTTTATGCAGGAGCTTGGGCTGGAAGAACCGGGCCTGAACCGTGTGATCCGTGCCGGTTATAAGCTGCTGAACCTGCAAACTTACTTCACCGCTGGGGTGAAAGAAGTGCGTGCATGGACCATTCCGGTTGGAGCAACCGCGCCGCAGGCAGCGGGCAAAATCCATACTGATTTTGAAAAAGGCTTTATCCGTGCACAAACCATCTCGTTTGAAGATTTCATCACTTACAAAGGTGAACAAGGCGCGAAAGAAGCAGGCAAAATGCGTGCAGAAGGTAAAGATTACATCGTGAAAGATGGCGATGTGATGAACTTCCTTTTCAACGTCTAATTAATTTATTGTCTCATGAGGTTTCGCTAAATCTCATGAAGAGCGCAAAAGTATATAAAATCCACGCAATTGCGTGGATTTTTCATTTCACCGAGTCCTAATCATTCTTGTAACATCCTACACTTTTGTGCTTATTGCCTACAGTGAACCACGAGAATAATTAAAGACATAAGTGTTCAGATGACTGATATCTCATTAGCAGTGATATAACGTCAGTTTTTGTTCCACTACACATCAGCCCTCTTCACAGCTGATCAATATTGATCTCGCTCCAATATGCTGGCGAGAAAAGGACTTACCTGAAGGGTAATATCCCGCAGATAAAGTCCCCGAATAACGTGATTACGTGCGATCCTGGCAAGATGAAAATGATAACCAGTAGCACAATAATAACGATAGGCCAGAAAATCCATTGAACAAAAATGAATATCGATGTTTTTTGCTTTTTCTTATTAGTAATGCAAAAATGGCGCATATTGTTTTTGTTATGCAGATACATCAAGCGAAAATCCCATAACTAATTAGGATTATTACAAAAAATCTTCACCAAATTTTTTAACCGCTGTTTGTTGTAATATTTTTGCCATATTCATAGTAACGAATTGGAATAAGTAACGACAACTTAGGGAATAACTCGATATAAACTCACCTTTGTAAGGGGGGGGTTAAATATATATTAATTCCTGTGTTCCTGATTTTGCCCGGTAATAGAGAATTATTCTCAGAGAAGCTCATCATGATTGCACCATACAGATATCATGATGATAAGAGGATATTATTCATTGACTTAAACAAAATGACAAAATCCATAGACCCATAGCCTGGGTACTATATAGGAGTGGTATGGGCATCAAACAACACAATGGGAATACCAAAGCCGATCGTCTCGCTGAATTAAAAATCCGTTCGCCCTCAATTCAACTGATAAAATTTGGCGCTATTGGTTTGAATGCAATTATCTTTTCCCCCCTGCTGATAGCTGCTGATACAGGAAGTCAATATGGCACCAATATTACTATTAATGATGGTGACAGAATTACAGGAGATACCGCCGATCCATCAGGAAACCTCTATGGTGTAATGACCCCAGCAGGAAACACGCCTGGCAATATCAACCTGGGTAATGATGTCACCGTCAATGTCAACGACGCCTCTGGATATGCAAAAGGAATCATTATTCAGGGCAAAAACAGCTCCCTGACAGCTAACCGACTCACAGTAGATGTTGTTGGTCAAACCTCTGCCATCGGCATTAACTTAATTGGTGACTATACCCATGCTGACTTAGGCACAGGCAGCACCATTAAGAGTAACGATGACGGCATCATTATTGGGCATAGCTCAACACTAACAGCCACTCAATTCACCATTGAAAACTCGAACGGTATAGGCCTAACCATCAATGACTATGGCACCAGTGTCGATCTTGGAAGCGGAAGTAAAATCAAGACCGATGGAAGTACAGGTGTTTATATCGGTGGTCTCAACGGCAATAACGCCAATGGTGCTGCGCGTTTTACGGCGACAGACCTGACAATCGATGTTCAGGGCTACAGCGCCATGGGGATAAACGTACAGAAAAACTCTGTTGTCGATCTCGGAACAAACAGTACCATTAAAACCAATGGCGATAATGCTCACGGCCTCTGGAGCTTTGGCCAGGTTAGCGCGAATGCACTCACTGTTGATGTAACTGGAGCCGCGGCCAATGGCGTCGAAGTTCGTGGTGGTACAACCACTATCGGTGCAGATAGCCATATTTCTTCCGCGCAGGGCGGTGGCCTCGTCACCAGTAGTTCAGACGCGACAATCAATTTTTCTGGCACGGCAGCGCAACGAAACAGCATCTTTTCCGGCGGTTCTTATGGTGCCTCGGCCCAGACGGCAACGGCTGTTATCAACATGCAAAATACCGATATTACGGTTGATCGTAATGGCAGTCTGGCGCTGGGTTTGTGGGCGCTCAGCGGCGGTAGAATAACCGGAGACAGTTTGGCTATCACCGGCGCGGCAGGAGCCAGAGGGATTTATGCCATGACCAACAGCCAGATCGACCTCACGAGCGATCTGGTCATTGATATGAGTACACCCGACCAGATGGCCATCGCAACGCAACATGACGATGGTTATGCCGCCAGCCGCATCAACGCCTCGGGTCGTATGCTTATCAACGGTAGCGTTCTTTCCAAAGGTGGGCTAATCAATCTGGATATGCACCCTGGGTCGGTTTGGACAGGTTCCTCCCTCAGCGATAATGTCAATGGCGGGAAACTGGACGTTGCAATGAATAACAGCGTCTGGAACGTAACAAGTAATTCTAATCTCGACACGCTGGCGCTGAGCCATTCAACTGTCGATTTTGCCAGCCACGGGTCAACTGCCGGCACATTTACCACATTAAACGTAGAGAACCTGAGCGGTAACAGTACCTTTATTATGCGTGCTGATGTTGTTGGCGAGGGTAATGGCGTTAATAATAGAGGGGATTTATTGAATATCAGCGGGAGTAGTGCTGGTAATCACGTATTGGCTATCCGCAACCAGGGCAGCGAGGCCACAACGGGAAATGAAGTTCTGACAGTGGTAAAAACCACTGACGGCGCGGCCTCGTTCAGCGCGTCTTCTCAGGTTGAGTTGGGGGGATATCTGTACGATGTGCGTAAAAATGGCACTAACTGGGAGCTTTACGCTTCCGGGACAGTTCCGGAACCGACTCCTAATCCTGAACCCACACCAGCTCCCGCTCAGCCTCCCATAGTCAACCCCGATCCTACGCCTGAACCCGCTCCCACGCCTAAACCCACCACGACCGCAGATGCTGGCGGCAATTATCTCAATGTCGGTTACTTATTGAACTATGTTGAAAACCGTACGCTGATGCAACGGATGGGTGACTTGCGAAATCAGAGTAAAGACGGTAATATCTGGTTGCGCAGTTATGGGGGAAGCCTGGACTCCTTTGCCAGTGGCAAACTGAGCGGCTTTGACATGGGTTACAGCGGTATCCAGTTTGGTGGGGATAAACGTCTCTCTGATGTAATGCCGTTGTATGTCGGTCTGTATATTGACTCAACACATGCATCGCCGGACTATAGCGGAGGCGACGGTACCGCACGTTCAGACTACATGGGAATGTACGCCAGTTACATGGCACAAAACGGTTTTTACAGCGATCTCGTTATAAAAGCATCGCGCCAGAAAAATAGTTTCCACGTACTGGACAGTCAGAACAACGGCGTTAACGCCAACGGCACTGCGAATGGAATGAGCATCTCCCTGGAAGCCGGGCAGAGGTTCAACCTGTCCCCTACTGGTTATGGGTTCTATATAGAGCCGCAAACCCAGCTTACATACAGCCACCAGAATGAGATGGCTATGAAGGCGAGTAATGGCCTCAATATACATCTGAATCACTACGAATCGCTGCTGGGGCGTGCCAGCATGATACTGGGGTATGACATCACCGCAGGCAACAGCCAGCTGAATGTCTATGTGAAGACTGGCGCTATCCGCGAGTTTTCAGGGGATACCGAATATCTGTTGAACGACTCCCGGGAGAAGTACAGTTTCAAAGGTAATGGCTGGAATAACGGCGTGGGAGTCAGTGCACAGTATAACAAACAGCACACATTCTATCTCGAAGCGGATTACACGCAGGGTAAC
Source organism: Shigella flexneri 2a str. 301 (assembly GCF_000006925.2). Lineage (NCBI taxonomy): Bacteria > Pseudomonadati > Pseudomonadota > Gammaproteobacteria > Enterobacterales > Enterobacteriaceae > Shigella > Shigella flexneri. Next base: position 1,249,938 of record NC_004337.2, on the reverse strand, counting down.
CTCTTTGATCAGAAGCAAGTCAACGGAGGATATCGCTTCAGCTTTTAAGTGCGGGATAGACAAGCCCTTAAACGATGCTGAAAATTGTTAGCGTGCGCCGGAATGAAATACAGATCACTCTGATGTATCAGAAATCGTTTCTGTCTTTCATACCCGGCGCTTAAACTGCCCTGCATCAATGCCATGTTGCTTCATTTTCCGCCACAGCGTAGTGCGGCCGATCCCAAGTAAAGCCGACATTTCCTGAATGCGACCGCCTGTGACCTGGGCTGCGTTAATAATTGCCTCTTTTTCAACTTCCGCAAATGACAGACTGGTGGAAAGGCGGGTGGCGCTGACATCATCTGTCGCCTGCTCGGTAAACAGATGTTCAGGTAAATCACTGACGCGAATGCGCCCGTTATCACTACTCAGAGCAAGATTCTCGATGACGCTGTAAAGTTCAAAATCGTTGCCTGGCCATGCACAAGAAACTAGGCGAGCGAGGGCATCGTCATCAATTTTCAGCCGCGTAGAGAAGCGTTTTTCAAGACTGCGTAATTTGTTATTCACCAGCGCCGGAATGCTGCCACGCCGCATACGCAGAGGCGGGATGGTAATTTCAAATGCATGCAGCGCGTAATACAGCTGGCGACTAAAACGATTTTGTTCCACCAGCATTGCGAGGTCCGCGGTCGTTGTTGCAATCACTTTGACATCAATTGGTATTAAACGCCGCGCATCCAGTCGCGTGATAACCCCCTGCTTGATAACCTGCAGCAAAGCAGACTGTAACTCCACCGCCAGATATTCAATCTTTTCAAGAAACAGCGTGCCGCCGTGTGCCAGTTCCAGCCGACTCAGACGGCCATTTTCATTGTCCGTGCGATCGCCACCAATAAATTCTTCCGCCAGCGCAGCATCACCATATAACTCACAATTGACGGCGATATAAGGACCTGCAGCACGCTCGCTTTCATTATGAATTGCCTGACTTAGCAGTGCCTTGCCCACGCCCTCTTCTCCACAAAGCAGGACAGGAAAGCTACTGCGCGCCGCCTGGCGACCAAAATGAATCAAGCGGCGGGTTTGCGGATCGTCCTGTGGCATATGAGCGAAGGTATGGCTGACTTTTCCTAATTGACTGGTCATTAACTGCCGCATCTGTTCCACAGGATGGAGCAACAAAATAAAGCTGGTTCCCTGCGTTTCTATTATCGGTTTAAGGGTTATCACCGCATCAATAAACTGGTGCTGGCTTTCAAAGGTTGCTTCTACGTGTTTGAGCGGATGTGCCAGTTTTATTGCTTGTTGCAATACGGCGGGTAACGTTAAGAGTTCAGTGATTGCCCGTCCCTGACTTGCCGTCGCGTCAAGGCGCAAGACCCGCGCCGCCTGGGCATTAATAAATTGCAAATTACCCTGCTCGTCCCAGCTAATCACGCCATCATCCATACTTTCTAACAGGGCATTAAGTTGATTTAAATGACGGTTAGTTTCAGCGAGCAAACTGTCCGTCAGCAGTAAATTACCGACCTCGCGGGCGATTGCCAACGTCAACGGCAAATCAGCTGCGGTAGTTTGCTCAACCGGACACGCCAGCGCTATTGTTCCCGTCAATCGGCCCTTGCTGTCAAACAACGGCGTTGCACAAAAGGCCCAGTTCCAGAGTGCCTGTTTGAAATGTTGATCGGCCATCGTTTTCACGGCCTGACCAGAGATAGCCGCTAACGATAGCGCACAAGTACCAATAATTCCCTCGGCGCAATACGTGCCGTCATTGAATCCCAGTGCACTTAGCTGCTGCAAGGTTTGCGGATCGCCATTACGGCTGAGAATGCAGGCGGTTTCATCGAGGATAAACAGCGCACACTCTCGCGGTGCCATATATTCCCAGGCATCTTCCAGCGCAGCCTGCCCGAGCGTCAGCATCGCTTTCTTACGCCGATAAATAGAAGCAAATGTCACGCCCTGGGCCTGATGTGGTACGTTCCATGTCTCCCGTTTCATCAGCTTATTGCATCGCTCCCAGGAGGTTGCAATTAAGGGAGATATGCCCCGACCATCGTTGTTAAAAGCGCCACTCATATCCCGCATCCCTTATGACAAAAGGTGTTCCGGCTCGCAATTTTAAGTATTAATACACGTAAAAGTTTCAATATGGAACATTCATTAAAGCATATGTTTCACTATGAAACATAATTTGGGCTAATTTTCTTTTCCCTTGCCTGATGCACAATGGATTCATCGGCAGTCAGTGGTCGCCGTGTCGTTGAACATCATCCATGCCCTACCGTAATTGCTGGAGCAAAATAATGAAAAAATTGATCAATGATGTGCAAGACGTACTGGACGAACAACTGGCAGGACTGGCGAAAGCGCATCCATCGCTGACACTGCATCAGGATCCGGTGTATGTCACCCGAGCTGATGCCCCTGTTGCAGGAAAAGTCGCCCTGCTGTCGGGTGGCGGCAGCGGACACGAGCCGATGCACTGTGGTTATATCGGTCAGGGGATGCTTTCGGGGGCCTGTCCGGGCGAAATTTTCACCTCACCGACGCCCGATAAAATCTTTGAATGCTCCATGCAAATTGATGGCGGCGAAGGTGTACTGTTGATTATCAAAAATTACACCGGCGATATTCTTAACTTTGAAACAGCGACCGAGTTACTGCACGATAGCGGCGTAAAAGTGACCACTGTGGTCATTGATGACGACGTTGCGGTAAAAGACAGTCTTTATACCGCCGGGCGACGCGGCGTTGCCAACACCGTATTAATTGAAAAACTCGTAGGCGCAGCGGCGGAGCGTGGCGACTCACTGGACGCCTGTGCGGAACTGGGGCGTAAGTTGAATAATCAAGGCCACTCAATAGGTATCGCTCTCGGTGCCTGTACCGTTCCTGCCGCGGGCAAACCTTCTTTTACCCTTGCGGATAATGAGATGGAGTTTGGCGTAGGCATTCATGGTGAGCCAGGTATTGACCGCCGCCCTTTCTCTTCCCTTGATCAAACCGTCGATGAAATGTTCGACACCCTGCTGGAACATGGCTCATACCATCGCACTTTGCGTTTCTGGGATTATCAACAAGGCAGCTGGCAGGAAGAACCACAAACCAAACAACCGCTCCAGTCTGGCGATCGGGTGATTGCACTGGTTAACAATCTTGGCGCAACTCCGCTTTCTGAGCTGTACGGCGTCTATAACCGCCTGACCACACGTTGCCAGCAAGCGGGATTGACTATCGAACGTAATTTAATTGGCGCGTACTGCACCTCACTGGATATGACCGGTTTCTCAATCACCTTACTGAAAGTTGATGACGAAACGCTGGCTCTCTGGGACGCCCCGGTCCACACCCCGGCCCTTAACTGGGGTAAATAAGGAGAAAGCAATGTCACTGAGCAGAACTCAAATTGTTAACTGGCTCACTCGTTGTGGCGATATTTTCAACACCGAGAGCGAGTATCTTACCGGGCTGGATCGCGAGATTGGCGACGCTGACCACGGGCTAAATATGAACCGAGGCTTTAGCAAAGTGGTGGAAAAACTCCCTGCTATCGCAGATAAAGATATCGGTTTCATTCTCAAAAATACCGGTATGACGCTGCTTTCCAGCGTCGGTGGTGCCAGTGGTCCGCTGTTCGGTACCTTCTTTATCCGCGCCGCACAGGCGACCCAGGCACGGCAAAGCCTGACACTGGAAGAGCTTTATCAGATGTTCCGCGATGGCGCGGACGGCGTAATCAGTCGCGGGAAAGCCGAACCTGGCGATAAAACCATGTGTGATGTGTGGGTGCCGGTGGTGGAATCGTTACGTCAGTCCAGCGAGCAAAATCTCTCTGTTCCGGTGGCGCTCGAAGCTGCCAGTAGCATCGCCGAATCCGCTGCACAAAGTACGATTACGATGCAAGCCCGCAAAGGCCGCGCCAGTTATCTCGGTGAACGCAGTATTGGTCACCAGGATCCCGGCGCGACCTCGGTGATGTTTATGATGCAAATGTTGGCGTTAGCCGCAAAAGAGTAAGGAATTGGTGATGGTAAACCTGGTCATAGTTTCACATAGCAGCCGACTGGGAGAAGGTGTCGGTGAATTAGCCCGTCAGATGTTAATGAGTGATAGTTGTAAAATCGCCATTGCCGCGGGAATTGACGATCCACAAAATCCCATTGGTACCGATGCCGTCAAAGTGATGGAGGCCATCGAATCTGTTGCTGATGCCGACCATGTGCTGGTCATGATGGATATGGGTAGCGCATTATTGAGTGCTGAAACTGCGCTGGAATTGCTGGCTCCCGAGATCGCCGCAAAAGTACGTTTGTGTGCTGCGCCGTTGGTCGAAGGTACACTGGCAGCAACGGTCAGCGCGGCCTCGGGGGCGGATATCGACAAAGTTATCTTTGACGCTATGCATGCGCTGGAAGCCAAACGTGAACAACTGGGTTTACCGTCCTCCGACACTGAAATCTCTGACACATGTCCTCCGTACGATGAAGAAGCCCGTTCTCTGGCGGTGGTCATAAAAAACCGTAACGGCCTGCATGTACGTCCGGCCTCCCGGCTGGTTTATACCTTATCGACATTTAATGCCGATATGTTGCTGGAAAAAAACGGCAAATGCGTCACACCAGAGAGTATTAACCAGATTGCGTTACTACAAGTTCGCTATAACGATACGCTGCGCCTGATTGCGAAAGGGCCAGAAGCTGAAGAGGCACTGATCGCTTTCCGTCACCTGGCTGAAGATAACTTTGGTGAAACGGAGGAAGTCGCTCCACCTACTCTGCGTCCCGTTCTGCCTGTTTCGGGTAAAGCCTTTTATTATCAACCAGTTTTATGTACGGTACAGGCAAAATCAACCCTGACCGCGGAAGAAGAACAAGATCGATTACGCCAGGCTATTGACTTCACGTTATTAGATCTGATGACGTTAACAGCGAAAGCAGAAGCCAGCGGGCTTGACGATATTGCCGCAATCTTTTCTGGTCACCATACACTGTTAGGTGATCCGGAACTGCTGGCGGCGGCAAGCGAACTCCTTCAGCATGAACATTGCACGGCAGAATATGCCTGGCAGCAAGTTCTTAAAGAACTTAGCCAGCAATACCAGCAACTGGATGATGAATATCTACAAGCTCGCTATATTGATGTGGACGATCTTCTGCATCGCACCCTGGTCCACCTGACCCAAACGAAAGAAGAACTCCCGCAGTTTAACTCGCCAACTATTCTACTGGCGGAGAACATTTATCCTTCCACAGTACTGCAACTGGATCCGGCGGTTGTAAAAGGTATCTGCCTTAGCGCCGGAAGTCCGGTATCCCACAGCGCCCTAATCGCCCGTGAACTGGGGATTGGCTGGATTTGCCAGCAGGGTGAGAAACTGTATGCGATACAACCAGAAGAAACGCTAACGCTGGACGTTAAAACGCAACGTTTCAACCGTCAGGGTTAAGCCACCGTTCGGATGGCATCGTTCTGATGTCATCCGGCAATTTACCCAGCACTGATGTTTTTTAACTACCTGTTATATTTTTTACCAATTTATGATGATTTTTCTTCGCTAATCGCGAACCAAATGTCGCTGGCTGGCTAATAAACAGACGTTATTTGATCACTCTATTTCGCCGTTATTTATCCCTTTAATTCCCTTTTCTAAAATGCCTGACCGTTCGCAGAATGAGATTTCGATCATGCAGCTAGTGCGATCCTGAACTAAGGTTTTCTGATACTTGAATACCGTTTTATTCGGTTTCGCCAAAGGAGAATGATTGATGAAATCCCCCGCACCTTCTCGCCCGCAAAAAATGGCGTTAATTCCAGCCTGTATCTTTTTGTGTTTCGCTGCGCTATCGGTGCAGGCAGAAGAAACACCGGTAACACCACAGCCGCCTGATATTTTATTAGGGCCGCTGTTTAATGATGTGCAAAACGTCAAACTTTTTCCGGACCAAAAAACCTTTGCCGATGCCGTGCCTAACAGCGATCCGCTGATGATCCTTGCTGATTATCGGATGCAGCAAAACCAGAGCGGATTTGATCTGCGCCATTTCGTTAACGTCAATTTCACCCTGCCGAAAGAAGGCGAGAAATATGTTCCGCCAGAGGGGCAGTCACTGCGCGAACATATTGACGGACTTTGGCCGGTATTAACGCGTTCTACCGAAAACACCGAAAAATGGGATTCTCTGTTACCGCTGCCGGAACCTTATGTCGTGCCGGGCGGACGTTTTCGCGAGGTATATTACTGGGACAATTACTTCACCATGTTAGGACTTGCCGAAAGTGGTCACTGGGATAAAGTCGCGGATATGGTGGCCAATTTTGCTCATGAAATAAACACTTACGGTCATATTCCCAACGGCAACCGCAGTTACTATTTAAGCCGCTCGCAACCGCCCTTCTTTGCCCTGATGGTAGAGTTACTGGCGCAGCATGAAGGCGATGCCGCGTTGAAGCAATACCTGCCGCAAATGCAAAAAGAATATGCTTACTGGATGGACGGTGTTGAAAACCTGCAAGCCGGACAACAGGAAAAACGCGTTGTAAAACTTCAGGATAGTACCCTTCTCAACCGCTACTGGGACGATCGCGATACGCCACGACCAGAGTCATGGGTGGAAGATATTGCCACCGCCAAAAGCAATCCGAATCGACCTGCCACTGAAATTTACCGCGACCTGCGCTCTGCCGCTGCGTCTGGCTGGGATTTCAGCTCGCGCTGGATGGACAACCCGCAGCAGTTAAATACCTTACGCACCACCAGCATCGTACCGGTCGATCTGAACAGCCTGATGTTTAAAATGGAAAAAATCCTCGCCCGCGCCAGCAAAGCTGCAGGAGATAACGCGATGGCAAACCAGTACGAAACGCTGGCGAATGCCCGTCAAAAAGGGATCGAAAAATACCTGTGGAACGATCAACAAGGCTGGTATGCCGATTACGACCTGAAAAGTCATAAAGTGCGCAATCAGTTAACCGCGGCCGCCCTGTTCCCGCTGTACGTCAATGCGGCAGCGAAAGATCGCGCCAACAAAATGGCGACGGCGACGAAAACACATCTGCTGCAACCCGGCGGCCTGAACACCACGTCGGTGAAAAGTGGGCAACAATGGGATGCGCCAAATGGCTGGGCACCGTTACAGTGGGTCGCGACAGAAGGATTACAAAACTACGGGCAAAAAGAGGTGGCGATGGACATTAGCTGGCACTTCCTGACCAATGTTCAGCACACCTATGACCGGGAGAAAAAGCTGGTGGAAAAATATGATGTCAGCACCACCGGAACGGGGGGCGGCGGTGGCGAATATCCATTACAGGATGGCTTTGGCTGGACCAATGGCGTGACGCTGAAAATGCTGGATTTGATCTGCCCGAAAGAGCAACCGTGTGACAATGTTCCGGCGACGCATCCGACCGTTAAGTCAGCAACGACGCAACCCTCAACCAAAGAGGCACAACCCACACCTTAACCAGCGCTTACTCCGACAACGTCATTCGGCTTCTCCGGATGGCGTTGTCGGCAGATAACACCATATCTATGGTTTTTTCTACACAGACGGTTTTTCAAGTCCTGGCGGGAAGTATTGCGCAAATGTTTGCCATACGTGGTTGCCGAAGATAGCGTCATTTCTACGGGTAAGTGTTTCACTTTCATCACCCGGCGATTTACGCCGACGTTGGCTATATAAAGCATCAATTGCTACCGAATATTGTTACGGTGTTCACTCATCAACGTTTTTTTGCTTTCTGGAGTTAAATTAATAATCACATAATCCAGACACTCCAGAGAATTTAGCAACCAAAAAAAGAATTCAGACCATTCCTCTTCGCGTAACTGAAGCATTGCCGAACGGGTATTTTGGCTTAATCTGCCAGAAGGATTGATCAATTCTAAATGTTCAATAAGCGCAGCCAAAACCGCCTCACTATCCGCCCCATTTTTAACGCCTGACTGGCTACTGTCTAAAATATTTATTTTCTGAATCACACCAAAAACAACGAAACAATAATTAAAAAAGGATTCTGTTGTTGTTACCGGGAACCGACTTATTTCGCTCAGAAAGTCGTTCAACCAGCTCCGCAGTGATAAGATTCGCTGATGATACAGTGTACTGAGAGATCCCCTCATAATTTCCCCAAAACGTAACCATGTGTGAATAGATTTTGAGTAAGCAGGGTTGCAGCCACGAGTGAGTCTTCCCTTGTTATTGTGTAGCCAGAATGCCGCAAAACTTCCATGCCTAAGCGAACTGTTGAGAGTACGTTTCGATTTCTGACTGTGTTAGCCTGGAAGTGCTTGTCCCAACCTTGTTTCTGAGCATGAACGCCCGCAAGCCAACATGTTAGTTGAAGCATCAGGGCGATTAGCAGCATGATATCAAAACGCTCTGAGCTGCTCGTTCGGCTATGGCGTAGGCCTAGTCCGTAGGCAGGACTTTTCAAGTCTCGGAAGGTTTCTTCAATCTGCATTCGCTTCGAATAGATATTAACAAGTTGTTTGGGTGTTCGAATTTCAACAGGTAAGTTAGTTGCTAGAATCCATGGCTCCTTTGCCGACGCTGAGTAGATTTTAGGTGACGGGTGGTGACAATGAGTCCGTGTCGAGCGCTGATTTTTTCGGCCTTTAGAGCGAGATTTATACAATAGAATTTGGCATGAGATTGGATTGCTTTTAGTCAGCCTCTTATAGCCTAAAGTCTTTGAGTGACTAGATGACATATCATGTAAGTTGCTGATAGGTTTCCAGTTTTCCGCTCCTAGGTCTGCATATTGTACTTTTCCTCTTACTCGACTTAACCAGTACCAACCCAGCTTCTCAACGGATTTATACCATGGCACTTTAAAGCCAGCATCACTGACAATGAGCGGTGTGGTGTTACTCGGTAGAATGCTCGCAAGGTCGGCTAGAAATTGGTCATGAGCTTTCTTTGAACATTGCTCTGAAAGCGGGAACGCTTTCTCATAAAGAGTAACAGAACGACCGTGTAGTGCGACTGAAGCTCGCAATACCATAAGCCGTTTTTGCTCACGGATATCAGACCAGTCAACAAGTACAATGGGCATCGTATTGCCCGAACAGATAAAGCTAGCATGCCAACGGTATACAGCGAGTCGCTCTTTGTGGAGGTGACGATTACCTAACAATCGGTCGATTCGTTTGATGTTATGTTTTGTTCTCGCTTTGGTTGGCAGGTTACGGCCAAGTTCGGTAAGAGTGAGAGTTTTACAGTCAAGTAAGGCGTGGCAAGCCAACGTTAAGCTGTTGAGTCGTTTTAAGTGTAATTCGGGGCAGAATTGGTAAAGAGAGTCGTGTAAAATATCGAGTTCGCACATTTTGTTGTCTGATTATTGATTTTTGGCGAAACCATTTGATCATATGACAAGATGTGTATCTACCTTAACTTAATGATTTTGATAAAAATCATTAGGGGATTCATCAGTACAGTGTATCCTCACTGCGTGCTGGAGGTGCCAGTATAATATGTTGATCAATACAGTATTTATTGTGTTCAGTCGTTTCCTGATGCGTTTGGTTCTCTGCGGATTGTCGCTGGCGAAATAAATGGCTTGCGGTAAATGCCGTTACAGAGCAGCGCAACGCGTCAATTCCTTCGGAGTGCCCGACTTTTGGCGAGAGTTCCGGTTTTATGCGTCCAGGTAGCGGAAATTTCACCCGAATGAGAAATGCATTAATAAAATGGAGGGTAATGCTGCCAACTTACTGATTTAGTGTATGATGGTGATTTTAAGGTGCTTGCGTGGCTTCCATTTCCATCAGATGTCCTTCCTGCTCCGCTACTGAAGGCGTGGTGCGTAACGGCAAAAGCACTGCCGGACATCAGCGCTATCTCTGCTCTCATTGCCGTAAAACATGGCAACTACAGTTCACTTACACCGCCTCTCAGCCCGGTACGCACCAGAAAATCATTGATATGGCCATGAATGGCGTCGGATGTCGCGCCAGTGCACGCATTATGGGCGTTGGCCTCAACACGGTTTTACGTCACTTAAAAAACTCAGGCCGCAGTCGGTAACCTCGCGCATACAACCGGGCAGTGATGTGATTGTCTGCGCTGAAATGGACGAACATTGGGGCTACGTCGGGTGCTAAATCACGTCAGCGCTGGCTGTTTTACGCGTATGACAGGATACGGAGGACGGTTGTGGCGCACGTCTTCGGTGAACGCACTCTGGCCACACTGGAGCGTCTTCTGAGCCTGCTGTCGGCCTTTGAGGTCGTGGTATGGATGACGGATGGCTGGCCGCTGTATGAATCACGCCTGAAGGGAAAGCTGCACGTTATCAGCAAGCGTTACACTCAGCGCATTGAGCGACATAATCTGAATCTGAGACAACATCTGGCAAGGCTGGGACGGAAGTCACTGTCGTTCTCAAAATCGGTGGAGCTGCATGACAAGGTCATCGGGCATTATCTGAACATAAAACACTATCAGTAAGTTGGAGTCATTACCAAAATGGAGAATGTTATCATTGCTACACCCTGTGCTTAATAACTGCAACTCTCCGCCGTTCAGCGATGCTTTGATAATTCTGTTCCCATAGATATCGTTATCAAAATAAAGCGTAAATATCATATTTCCGTAACTGTTATCATCTCTTTTTTTGCACGTCCGAATAAACGCATTCAGTAAATTACTCTCTCTAAGAAAATAAATATCTTCATTGTTGTTAATGACATTAATAACGTCGTTCTTAAAATCCTCAAAGTCTTGTTGCGGTAACTTCTGGTTACGCTGCTTACTATCAGCAAGCGGTGAATCCGGACGACAACAACATAGGTTTTGTATAACCCCCAGCATTCTTTTCACCTCCGTTAACAGTATATTCACGACACTGAAACGAGAGAATGCTGATAATTTTCTCGGCGAGATATCAAAAATCGCTCATTATAAAACAAGTAACTTCAACGTCGCGTAACCGTGGACGATAAAAAAACAATAATGTCATTCATATTTAAATAATTTAGCCTTAAATGATTTAAATAATATTAGCCACCTGATAAATACATTTTTAATGATAGAGAGGGTCAACAGGCTTGCGGAAGTCGTCACATCTTCATGTTTTCAATAGCTAAACTTTGATATTGAACATGATTTTTATCGATATATATGAAAGTATATATCGATTTTACTTTTCAGGATGTTCACCATGCCCATAACCAGACGGACGTTTGCGCAGGCACTTGCATCTACCCTGCTCCTGCAGTCTCTACCGTCCTTTTCACAAACAGTTAATCGTTTTGCTTCGCAATCTCTTCCCGAAGCCCAAAACATTACACGCATCGTCAGCGCAGGCGCGCCCGCCGATTTGCTCTTGCTGGCTGTCGCGCCAGAAAAAATGGTCGGTTTTTCCTCTTTTGATTTTGCCCGTCAGGCATTAATTCCATTGCCAGAGCACATTCGCCAGTTACCCAGGCTGGGACGACTCGCCGGGCGCGCCAGCACACTATCGCTGGAAGGGCTTATGGCGTTACATCCCGATTTGGTCGTTGATTGCGGCAATACGGATGAAACCTTGATCTCCCAGGCACGGCAGGTTAGCGAACAGACACAAATCCCCTGGTTATTGCTTAACGGAAAACTGGCGCAATCAGCAGAACAGTTAACAACGCTTGGCAAAACGTTAGGCGAAGAGCACCGCGCCGCAGAACAAGCCAATCTCGCCAGCCACTTCGTTGGTGAAGCTCAGGCATTCGCCACCTCACCCGCCGCTAACCTCCGCTTTTATGCTGCGCGCGGTCCCCGAGGGCTGGAAACGGGCTTACAGGGTTCGTTGCATACCGAGGCGGCGGAATTATTAGGTTTGCACAACGTCGCGCAAATAGCCGATCGCCACGGCCTGACACAGGTTTCCATGGAAAATCTCCTGCGCTGGCAGCCGGATATTATTCTGGTTCAGGAGGCCGTTACTGCAGATTTTATTCGTCGTGATCCTCTCTGGCAGGGCGTGAAAGCCGTTGCGGAACAACGCATCTTATTTTTAAGTGGCTTGCCCTTTGGCTGGCTCGATGCCCCGCCGGGAATCAACCGTCTTCTGGGATTACGCAGACTTCACGCCTGGCTGGATCCCGCCATCAATCGCCAGTTTAAAAGTGACATGCAGCATTACGCCCAACTGTTCTGGCATTGTTCACTCAGTGATGCCGACTATCAAAAATTGGTGGCGAGCTAATGAGAATCGTAAACGGATGTATTTTGCTGCTGGCAGCTATCAGTATCACTTTTGCCGCCGTAAGTGGGGCTTATCATCTCGATATGCAGCAACTGCTGGCGCTAATTCTTCGTCAAGAAAATGAGTCTGTGCAGGAACAAATTGTCTTCTGGCAAATCCGCGTGCCGCGTATTCTTGCTGCGCTGTTACTGGGCGCAGCGCTGGCAGGAGCCGGAACCACCTATCAGGGAATGTTGCGTAATCCCTTAGTTTCACCGGATATTTTAGGCGTCTCCGCCGGTGCCGGACTTGGTGCCTGCGCGGCAATCCTGTGGGGATTACCCATTGTTTACATCCAGCTGTACGCATTTTGCGGCGGGCTGATGGTGGTCGCGGGCGTCTGGTTGATTACGCGTCGGGTGACCCGCCACGATCCGATCTTAACCCTGGTGCTGGTAGGCATTGCGTTAGGAACGTTGTGCGGAGCGGGGATATCGCTAATTAAAACGCTGGCCGATCCTTACACCCAGTTACCGTCAATTACCTTCTGGTTGCTGGGGGGACTGTCCACCGTGACCTTACGCGATCTCTGCTATGCTGCACCGATCATTCTCATAGGCTCCTTGCCCCTGTTTTTTCTCCGCTGGCGCATGAATTTACTCACGCTTTCCGACGACGAAGCCCGTTCGCTGGGACTGAACGTGACGCGTCTGCGCTTTGGATTGATTGTCTGCGCCACACTAATCACCGCCAGCACGGTAGCAATAGCGGGCATAATTGGTTGGATCGGTCTGGTCGTTCCGCACATTGCCCGCTTGTTGACCGGTCATAACCATCAGCAGCTGTTGCCTATGGCAATGTGTACTGGCGCTATTCTGCTCCTGCTTACCGATACGCTGGCGCGCAGCATTGGAACAACAGAAATCCCACTTGGCATTCTGACCGCTTTTGTTGGCGCACCGTTTTTCCTGCTTTTGTTGTTACGCGGAGGTCGCCAGTGACTTTGCTTGCCGTTCGTCATGCGTCTCTGGGTTACTCCCGCCATCCAGTGCTACGCGACGTGTCCTTCACCCTGTCGCAAGGAACAATTTGTTGTCTGCTTGGCGCGAATGGTTGCGGCAAAACCACACTCATGCGCTCCATTCTTGGCGTTATACCGTTATTAAAAGGCGAGATCCTACTGGATAGCCTCTCTGTGCAGACACTCAGCCATCGCCAGCGCGCACAGGCTATTGCCTGGGTGCCGCAGGCGCACGACGGTATTTTTGCTTTCAGTGTGCTGGATATGGTGTTGATGGGCCTGGCCCCCACCATAGGCGCTTTTTCCGTTCCCGGTAAGCAAGAACGCCTGAAAGCCACGGAGCAACTGGAAAAGCTGGGCATTTTGCATCTGGCGACACGACGCTGGAATACGCTTAGCGGCGGTGAACGTCAGCTGGCTTTAATCGCCCGTGCACTCGTCCAACAACCGCGCTTGTTGTTACTGGATGAGCCCGCCTCCAGCCTCGATTTCGGTCATCAGATCCAACTTCTGGACACGCTGGCGCAGCTCAAAAATAACGGCATGACAATGTTAATGTCGACTCACCATACGCTCCATGCCAACGCCATTGCCGACAGCATTATCCAAGTAGAGCCAGATGGACGAGTAACACAAGGCTTACCGACCGAACAGTTAACAACGAACAAACTGGCGGCCCTGTATCGGGTTTCTGCCGACCAAATTCATCATCACCTCTCTGCAATTAGCCGCTAAGGAACAATCATGCTCATTGATGATATTGATTTTGCAGACCTTTATCTGCAGCAACTCAAACTGGCTCACCGCACAGAAAAAACGCCCGATCACTGGGATCAACGGGCGGAGAAAATGGCGGAAAATTGCGCCTCGCCAACGGACAGCTACCTGCAACAACTGATCGCTAAAATTGACCTGCAAGGCGCTCAGACCTTATTCGATATGGGCTGCGGACCAGGCACCGTATCGCTGGCGCTGGCTGACAAACTCACTACGGTTTATGGCGTTGATTACAGTCAGGGGATGCTGAACGTTGCCGCCCGCCGCGCCGCCGCACTGAAGGCTGACAATGTCCACTGGATCCAGCGCGCCTGGGAAGAGGACTGGAGTGACCTGCCACGCTGCGATATTGCCGTAGCTTCCCGCTCCACTCTGGTGGCTGATATGCGCCATGCAATGAGCAAACTGAATAATCAGGCACGGCTTCGCGTCTATACAACTCATCTGGTCAGCACCTCGTTCGTCTCTCCAGCCATTCAGCGGGCGGCTGGTCGGGAAGTGATCGAATTACCCAACTATATCTTTGCGCTCAACGTCCTGTATCAGATGGGAATTTATGCCCACGTTGATTTTATCCGTGGACAAAATTGCCAACAGGATAACAGCACCTGGGAACGTTTTGAGCAGAACGTCAGCTGGAGTCTTGGCGCGCTTAACGACGATGAGCGTGAGCGGTTATATCACTGGTATCAACAACAAGATGCTCGTGCCCTCGCCCCTGCCAGCCGCGACTGGGCGCTCATCTGGTGGGATAGCGTACCGCAGGAGGCACTGTGATGATTTTCCTTTCTCAGGCACAAATCGATGCGTTACTGCTGGAAGATATCCAGGGAGGTGACCTGACCACGCGAGCATTAAATATTGGACACCAGCCTGGCTATATAGCGTTTTTTCACCGTCAGGGCGGCTGCGTCAGCGGCGTTTCTGTCGCGTGTAAGATGTTAACTACGCTGGGATTAACTATTGATGACGCGGTCAGCGACGGTTCACAAGCGAACGCGGGTCAACGGCTAATCCGTGCGCAGGGTAATGCCGCAGCACTTCATCAGGGATGGAAGGCAGTCCAGAATGTGCTGGAGTGGAGTTGCGGTGTTTCTGATTATCTCGCTCAAATGCTGGCATTGCTTCGTGAACGTTATCCTGACGGCAATATCGCCTGCACCCGAAAAGCAATTCCGGGCACCCGCTTACTGGCTTCGCAGGCAATTCTGGCTGCCGGAGGACTAATTCATCGTGCCGGATGTGCGGAAACCATATTATTGTTTGCCAACCACCGCCATTTTCTTCATGACAATCAGGGCTGGTCAGGCGCAATCGCTCAGTTACGTCGCCACGCACCCGAGAAGAAAATTGTTGTTGAAGCCGACACGCCGAAAGAGGCTATCGCCGCGTTACGCGCACAACCAGACGTACTTCAGCTCGACAAATTTAGTCCGCAACAGGCAACTGAAATTGCGCAAATAGCGCCGTCGCTGGCTCCTCACTGCACGCTGGCTCTGACCGGCGGAATTAATCTGACGACACTCAAAAATTACCTCGACTGCGGCATTCGCCTTTTTATTACCTCCGCGCCTTATTACGCGGCACCAGCTGACATTAAAGTCAGTCTGCAACCCACAGCCTCTATTTAATTCTTTGTTAAACGGAATTTATTCTATGAGACTCAAAAAACGTTATCTCTGCACAGCATTATCACTTGCCTTTACCCAGCAGGCCGTAGCGGCTCAGGAGAGCGACACGCTGACCGTATGGTCCAGTCCGGTATCATCGACGACGACCACCGTTCTCGATCAACCCACCATGAAGGCCTTGGATAAACAGAATGTCGCTCAGGCATTAAGTGTCGTCCCCGGCGTGGTGCTGCAAAAGTCAGGCAGCCGCAACGAAGAACAGGTAAAAGTTCGTGGCTTTGATAGTCGGCAGGTGCCGGTCTATTTCGACGGTGTGCCCATTTATGTCCCCTATGACGGCAACCTCGATCTGGCGCGGATTCTGACCAACAATCTGGGGGCAGTCGAAGTTTCCAAAGGGTATTCGTCGCTGCTTCATGGGCCTAATCAGATGGGCGGAGCCATTAATATCACCACCCTGAAGAAGCAAGTCTGGGATATCGCCAGGGATGGAGCCGTAGTCAGGACAATGCCTACGATATGCATGCTTCATTTGCCGCCAGCAGCGATCTTGGGTATTTGCAAGTCAGCGGTAGCCAGCTAAAGCAGGATTTTCTCGGCCTGCCGCATGGTGTAAATAATGATATTGCAGGCAAACACGGCAAGATGATTAATTCATCGGCTGATGATAAACGCGGCATTGTGAAGCTCGGTTTTACACCGCGCGAAAACGATGAATACACGCTGACTTACATTAAGCAGGATGGTGAAAAAGATAACCCGCCATACAGCGGAAATTGTGGTCAAAAATCACGCTACTGGCAGTGGCCAGAGTATGACAAAGAAAGTTTTTATTATCAGGGAGCGACCCAACTAAACGACCGTTTTACCCTGAAAAGTCGGCTGTATCGCGACACCTTTGAAAATACGCTGATGATGTACAACTCGCTGGCTGATTTGAAAAATAAAAAAGGCAGCTACAGCCATTATTCCGATTACAGCGACGGTGCCGGATTACAACTGGCAGCCGATGTGCGTGAAAACGATCTGCTGTCGTTTGCCGTTAACTGGAAAGATGACGTACACTGGGAAAAAGGTGCGCCGCACGCCGCTTACGATCGCTATGAAGATCGTACCTGGTCGCTCGCCAGTGAATATCAATGGGCTGCTGCTGATAATGTCGATGTCGTGGCGGGAATCAGCTATGACTGGCGCGATAGCGTAGAAGCGAAAAAACACGAGAAAGATGGCAGCATCACCCATTATGACGACAACAATCAGTCAGCTTTTAACTGGCAGGTGATGGGGAAATACCACTTTGCCAATGAAGACACTCTGGCGCTTTCGTACTATGACCGCACACGCTTTCCGACGCTGAAAGAACGCTATACCACATCCAAACCTGCGTATAACCAGATAGCGATTGTTAACCCGCAGCTCAAGCCGGAACGCGCTCGCGGGGTGGATTTAACCTGGAATGGTGCCTTCACGCGCGACTGGGGATTTGAGGTCAGCGTTTACTATAACCGGGTGAGTGATGCCATCCTCTCGCACAATATCAATGCCGATACCATTCAAAATCAGAACAGCGGCACGGTGGATTACAGCGGTCTGGATGCCGGTATTAAGGGGAAAATCAGCAATATACTGGATGTAGGATTGAGCTACGCTCTGATCCACGCTGACGCCAAACGCAAAGACATCGGCAAGATAACCGATCTTCCAACGCAGACAATGACCGCATGGATGACACTCAAACCATGGGAGCCGTTAAGCGTAACGCTGTCGGAAGAGGCGCGTTCCTCCAGCTACAGCAACAGTGACGGTTCACAAAAAGCCGCCGGTTTTGCGGTGACCCACATTCGAGCCGATTACACCTTAGGTCATGGCTTCAGCGTCAATGCGTCGGTCAATAACCTGTTTGATACCCAATATGCCTACAGTGAAGGGTTTATTGAAGAAGGTCGCAATTTCTGGGCAGGTGTCGAGTATACGTTCTGATGTGAAAGCGGATAGCGGCATCTGTATCGCTATCCGCCTTATGAAAATCTTATTCTCTTCGCAGGAGGCGGAATACGCCCAGCACCAGGATAGCGCCCACCACCGCCACCAGGAAGCTGTGCAAATTAAAACCGCTGATGGAGCCGTCAATGCCAAACATGGTCGCCAGCCAGCCGCCGACCACCGCACCGACTATCCCGAGAATACAGGTCAGGAAAAATCCACCACCATCACGCCCCGGCATGATTAGCTTGCCGATAATGCCGGCTATCAGGCCAAAAATAATCCAGGCAATAATTCCCATGTTCAGGCCCTCGTTTCGATGAATCGGTCGCAAGAAATGCTTACGTCAACGCTCTAAGTATAGGCAAGGGCGGGATCGATGCTGGGCGTTTGTCGGCTGATTTAAGAACAACATGTAAAAAATATTCACGCATTTGTATTAAGTTTTGTTAACTATGACCGATAAACCAAAGACAGTTTGTCAGTCAGGAGTTTTTCCGCGTGAGTCATTACCATGAGCAGTTCCTGAAACAAAATCCGTTAGCCGTCCTGGGCGTGTTACGCGATTTGCACAAAGCCGCAATTCCTTTGCGTCTCAGTTGGAATGGCGGGCAGCTGATCAGCAAAATACTGGCAATAACCCCGGATAAACTGGTGCTGGATTTCGGCAGTCAAGCCGAAGACAACATCGCCGTGCTAAAGGCACAGCACATTACCATTACCGCCGAAACTCAGGGTGCGAAAGTCGAGTTTACTGTTGAACAACTACAGCAGAGTGAATACTTGCAGCTTCCGGCATTTATTACCGTACCGCCTCCCACCTTATGGTTTGTACAACGACGCCGATATTTCCGCATCTCCGCCCCACTCCATCCGCCTTATTTTTGCCAGACCAAACTGGCGGATAACAGTACGTTACGTTTCCGCTTGTATGATTTGTCGTTAGGCGGCATGGGCGCATTACTGGAAACAGCAAAGCCTGCCGAATTACAAGAAGGTATGCGCTTCGCTCAAATTGAAGTCAACATGGGGCAATGGGGTGTTTTTCACTTTGACGCCCAGTTAATCTCCACCAGCGAGCGCAAAGTGATTGATGGCAAGAATGAAACCATCACCACTCCCCGTCTGAGCTTCCGTTTTCTTAACGTCAGCCCGACGGTGGAGCGGCAATTACAGCGGATTATTTTCTCTCTCGAGCGAGAAGCCCGGGAAAAAGCGGACAAAGTGCGCGACTGATTTACATCGCGTCCAGTGCCTGCTCAAGTTTGTAGATATAGCGCGGAGCCTGCGGCGCAGGATGATTTCGCGCTACGTGATCGAGGAACTCGTCAGCATCCAAATCGTTGATTTTGCTGATCGCCTTTTTCCGATCTGACGAGAAAGTCCGTAGCAGCGCACCTGCCCCGTTAGCGTATGACACCACCAGCGCATATTGCAGTACCTTCGGATCTTCAATGCCTGCCAGCGGGCCGGTTTCCAGAATATTCAGGTAAGCCGCCCCCATTGAAATATTACGCTCTGGATTTTTCAGCTCGCTGGTCGTCGGCTCACCACTCCAGCCCATACGGCGATAAACATCACGTCCGGAGGTTGAAGCTTTTAACTGCATCAAACCAATGGCATTCGATTTACTCACCGCGTTCGGATTACCACCCGATTCGATAGCGATAATCGCCGTGATCAATTGTGGATCGACGCCCCAGGCTGCACCGGCTTTCTGGCTTATTGGCATCCACTGCATCGCACGTTGCACCGGAACTTTCGCGTTCCACGGCGGGTTCGTATAGTCATGCTTTGATGAACAACCCGCTAATAAGCAGGTGTCGAGTATACGTTCTGATGTGAAAGCGGATAGCGGCATCTGTATCGCTATCCGCCTTATGAAAATCTTATTCTCTTCGCAGGAGGCGGAATACGCCCAGCACCAGGATAGCGCCCACCACCGCCACCAGGAAGCTGTGCAAATTAAAACCGCTGATGGAGCCGTCAATGCCAAACATGGTCGCCAGCCAGCCGCCGACCACCGCACCGACTATCCCGAGAATACAGGTCAGGAAAAATCCACCACCATCACGCCCCGGCATGATTAGCTTGCCGATAATGCCGGCTATCAGGCCAAAAATAATCCAGGCAATAATTCCCATGTTCAGGCCCTCGTTTCGATGAATCGGTCGCAAGAAATGCTTACGTCAACGCTCTAAGTATAGGCAAGGGCGGGATCGATGCTGGGCGTTTGTCGGCTGATTTAAGAACAACATGTAAAAAATATTCACGCATTTGTATTAAGTTTTGTTAACTATGACCGATAAACCAAAGACAGTTTGTCAGTCAGGAGTTTTTCCGCGTGAGTCATTACCATGAGCAGTTCCTGAAACAAAATCCGTTAGCCGTCCTGGGCGTGTTACGCGATTTGCACAAAGCCGCAATTCCTTTGCGTCTCAGTTGGAATGGCGGGCAGCTGATCAGCAAAATACTGGCAATAACCCCGGATAAACTGGTGCTGGATTTCGGCAGTCAAGCCGAAGACAACATCGCCGTGCTAAAGGCACAGCACATTACCATTACCGCCGAAACTCAGGGTGCGAAAGTCGAGTTTACTGTTGAACAACTACAGCAGAGTGAATACTTGCAGCTTCCGGCATTTATTACCGTACCGCCTCCCACCTTATGGTTTGTACAACGACGCCGATATTTCCGCATCTCCGCCCCACTCCATCCGCCTTATTTTTGCCAGACCAAACTGGCGGATAACAGTACGTTACGTTTCCGCTTGTATGATTTGTCGTTAGGCGGCATGGGCGCATTACTGGAAACAGCAAAGCCTGCCGAATTACAAGAAGGTATGCGCTTCGCTCAAATTGAAGTCAACATGGGGCAATGGGGTGTTTTTCACTTTGACGCCCAGTTAATCTCCACCAGCGAGCGCAAAGTGATTGATGGCAAGAATGAAACCATCACCACTCCCCGTCTGAGCTTCCGTTTTCTTAACGTCAGCCCGACGGTGGAGCGGCAATTACAGCGGATTATTTTCTCTCTCGAGCGAGAAGCCCGGGAAAAAGCGGACAAAGTGCGCGACTGATTTACATCGCGTCCAGTGCCTGCTCAAGTTTGTAGATATAGCGCGGAGCCTGCGGCGCAGGATGATTTCGCGCTACGTGATCGAGGAACTCGTCAGCATCCAAATCGTTGATTTTGCTGATCGCCTTTTTCCGATCTGACGAGAAAGTCCGTAGCAGCGCACCTGCCCCGTTAGCGTATGACACCACCAGCGCATATTGCAGTACCTTCGGATCTTCAATGCCTGCCAGCGGGCCGGTTTCCAGAATATTCAGGTAAGCCGCCCCCATTGAAATATTACGCTCTGGATTTTTCAGCTCGCTGGTCGTCGGCTCACCACTCCAGCCCATACGGCGATAAACATCACGTCCGGAGGTTGAAGCTTTTAACTGCATCAAACCAATGGCATTCGATTTACTCACCGCGTTCGGATTACCACCCGATTCGATAGCGATAATCGCCGTGATCAATTGTGGATCGACGCCCCAGGCTGCACCGGCTTTCTGGCTTATTGGCATCCACTGCATCGCACGTTGCACCGGAACTTTCGCGTTCCACGGCGGGTTCGTATAGTCATGCTTTGATGAACAACCCGCTAATAACCAATCAAAAAGGCAAACCATGTCAATTTCAATTCTTAAACCGGTATAGCCTGGAATCCCCGTTAAGGTTACAACGGGCACACCTAAGCGGCATTATATACATTTCGTTTCTGTTGTCAGCAAGGAATTGCCATGTCTCTGTTTCACTTAATTGCCCCATCGGGGTTACAGCATTAAACAGCACGCCGCGCTGCGTGGTATCCAGCGCCTTACCGACGCGGGGCATCAAGTCAATAACGTCGAGGTTATTGCCCGTCGTTGTGAGCGTTTTGCGGGTACGGAAACGGAGCGTCTGGAAGATCTCAATTCCCTTGCCAGACTGACTACCCCCAACACCATCGTGCTGGCTGTACGCGGCGGTTACGGTGCCAGTCGTTTACTGGCAGATATTGACTGGCAGGCACTGGTGGCTCGCCAACAACATGACCCGTTACTCATTTGCGGACATAGCGATTTTACCGCCATTCAGTGCGGTCTTCTGGCGCAAGGCAATGTCATCACCTTTAGCGGCCCCATGCTGGTAGCAAACTTTGGTGCGGATGAACTGAACGCCTTTACCGAGCACCATTTCTGGCTGGCGTTACGCAATGAAACCTTCACCATTGAATGGCAAGGGGAAGGCCCGACATGTCAGACCGAAGGCACGTTGTGGGGAGGCAATCTTGCGATGCTGATTTCACTGATTGGTACACCGTGGATGCCAAAAATTGAGAACGGTATTCTGGTGCTGGAAGATATTAACGTGCACCCTTTCCGCGTCGAACGTATGCTGTTGCAGCTCTATCATGCGGGAATTTTGCCACGTCAGAAGGCGATTATTCTCGGTAGCTTTAGCGGCAGCACGCCCAATGATTATGACGCAGGTTACAACCTGGAGTCAGTGTACGCGTTTTTGCGTTCCCGCCTGTCGATTCCACTCATTACCGGCCTCGATTTTGGTCATGAACAACGCACGGTTACGCTGCCGTTGGGCGCACATGCCATTCTGAATAACACCCGGGAAGGCGCTCAGTTGACGATTAGCGGTCATCCTGTTCTTAAAATGTAAAAAAATCACGCTTCAGGGCTAAGTAAAACGCTGTCTCTGCCGCTAATATGGTACGGTTTATATAAGAGACAGCGTAATCAGGAGTAACCGACCATTGGATGCCACAACAATAATTAGCCTTTTCATCTTAGGATCCATCCTTGTCACCAGCAGTATATTACTTAGTTCATTTTCTTCCCGTCTTGGCATTCCTATTCTGGTTATTTTTCTGGCGATCGGCATGCTGGCGGGAGTCGATGGCGTCGGCGGTATCCCGTTTGATAATTACCCCTTCGCCTACATGGTAAGTAACCTGGCGCTGGCGATTATTTTGCTCGACGGCGGGATGCGCACTCAGGCCAGTTCCTTTCGTGTGGCGTTAGGACCGGCGCTGTCGCTGGCGACGCTGGGCGTACTTATCACCTCTGGTTTAACCGGCATGATGGCGGCGTGGCTGTTTAATCTTGATTTGATTGAAGGCTTATTAATCGGCGCTATCGTCGGCTCCACCGATGCTGCAGCGGTCTTTTCTCTGCTGGGTGGTAAGGGGCTTAACGAACGTGTTGGCTCGACGCTGGAAATTGAATCCGGCAGTAATGATCCAATGGCGGTCTTTCTGACGATTACCCTGATTGCAATGATCCAGCAGCATGAAAGCAGTGTCAGTTGGATGTTCGTGGTCGATATTCTGCAGCAATTTGGCCTCGGGATTGTCATCGGTCTTGGCGGTGGTTATTTACTGCTGCAAATGATTAATCGCATCGCCCTGCCTGCCGGATTATATCCATTGCTGGCATTAAGCGGCGGTATTTTAATTTTTGCTTTAACCACGGCGCTGGAAGGCAGCGGTATTCTGGCTGTTTATCTGTGCGGTTTTCTGCTGGGTAATCGGCCGATTCGCAACCGCTACGGCATCCTGCAAAATTTCGACGGCCTCGCCTGGCTGGCGCAAATCGCCATGTTCCTGGTGCTGGGGCTATTGGTTAACCCAAGCGATCTGCTGCCTATTGCCATTCCGGCGCTCATTTTGTCGGCATGGATGATATTCTTCGCCCGTCCCCTTTCGGTATTTGCTGGATTGCTCCCTTTCCGCGGTTTCAATCTGCGTGAGCGCGTGTTTATCAGCTGGGTGGGATTACGCGGCGCGGTGCCAATCATCCTAGCCGTGTTCCCGATGATGGCGGGGCTGGAGAATGCGCGACTGTTCTTTAATGTCGCCTTCTTTGTGGTTCTGGTTTCACTGCTCTTGCAGGGAACATCACTCTCGTGGGCGGCGAAAAAAGCCAAAGTGGTGGTTCCGCCCGTCGGACGTCCGGTGTCACGCGTTGGCCTGGATATTCATCCGGAAAATCTGTGGGAGCAGTTTGTTTATCAATTGAGTGCTGATAAATGGTGTGTAGGTGCGGCACTGCGCGATTTGCATATGCCAAAAGAGACGCGTATTGCAGCCCTGTTTCGTGATAACCAGTTGCTTCATCCTACCGGCAGCACCCGACTGCGCGAAGGCGATGTATTGTGTGTAATTGGTCGGGAACGCGATCTCCCGGCGCTCGGTAAACTGTTCAGCCAGTCGCCACCGGTCGCGCTGGATCAACGCTTCTTTGGTGACTTCATTCTCGAAGCCAGCGCCAAATATGCTGATGTTGCGCTGATATATGGCCTGGAAGACGGGCGAGAATATCGTGATAAACAGCAAACGCTGGGTGAAATTGTCCAGCAGTTGCTAGGCGCGGCACCGGTTGTCGGTGACCAGGTAGAGTTTGCCGGGATGATCTGGACGGTGGCCGAGAAAGAAGATAATGAAGTGTTGAAGATTGGCGTTCGGGTGGCTGAAGAGGAAGCTGAATCTTAAATTTAATGCAGCATCTATCGCCGGATGCGATGCTTTACTGAACGCAGCCTGAGCCTGTAATAAACTTGTCATTTCCTGATTTTGATATGCTCATCCCAACATCAGAAGAAGGTTAAATTATGGATGACAAACCATTGCAGGCTCTGGCTAATGAACTCAAAACACCGGCTCAAGAAAGTCAGCGTAAGGGCTTTTTCCGACTGTAACAGGTAATAAAAACCAGCCCCGCATTACCGGTCAACCATCAGGGGCCCCTGCCTGACATCGCCTGAACATATTCCCCCACGCAACCTGCCGCACTGACATAGCCCACACAATAGGCGTTTCATCCGCCTGTAGCACCGGATGCATGAGCGATTTCTTATAGTTATTCCTTTGCTTAATAACGATTATTTCCGGGTCGTTCACTCTCGTATTTTCTTTAATACGTCAGAGCTACCTAGGCCGTAATACAGCATGTACCAGACCCGACACGGCATTTCTGACCAGGAAAAAAGTCAACGATGAGTAGTGATATCAGCGCAAATGACGTCCTGTGGCTCCTTTGCGGTGACCACATTCACGTCTCCGGCGCTGCCAGAGGATATTTATTTCAAGGAAACGTAGCATTATGGCTAGCTTTAAAGACATCTGCCCATTCGCCCCCGCCATTCCCCCATCTTCCGTTAACCCAGGCGTACGACGCCCGCCAGGGCGGCTCTTCTCAAGAATCAAATTTTGCAGAACATGAAGTATCTCAGCCCGCAAAAATTCAGCTGGGGTGATGCCCCCTGGCAGATCATTGACCTCAGTATCGCGGGCAAAGTGAACATACAGGTGGACAACAATACCATCATCACGTTGGGGACTCGTCTGAATCAGCAACATAACGAGTTCATGATGGTCGCCAAATGGTGCGAATGGGCTATACAGCAGGATGGTTTGCAAGAAAACCTGCAAAAAAACCTGTACGAAATCCTGGAAGAAAACCAGCAAAACAAACAGTCAGAAATTCCCCAAGAAGACCTGAAAGAAAGTCTGGAAGAAATCAAGGAAAATATCCTGGAAGAAAACCTGCCAGCAAGCCGGATTGAAAACCGGGCAGAAGCATTGCGCAGAATGAAGGAATGTCTCATTACAAGACGGAGTATGCTCAATCTTAGCAACCTGGGATTGACTTCACTCCCTGAGAATTTGCCTCCACATCTGATTGAATTTTACTGCAGTAAAAACGTGTTGACCGCGTTACCGAAGGTGATGCCAAAGTGGCTGCTGGTGCTTGACTGTACAGATAACGTCTTGATCTTGTTACCGAAGGTGCAGCCCTCAAAACTGATGGTACTGAAGTGCTATGAAAACAGTATTATCTGGCTGCCTGAGCTGTCGACTAACCTGAGAGTGATTAACTGTTCTGAAAACTTCTTGCAATTTTTACCGCCGTCGATGCCCCAGTACCTGTATAAACTATCCTGTGCCGGCAACAATATTAACTCAATACCTGATGAGATGCTGGAGAACTTGACTCGCCTGAAAGTATTTGACTGTTCTAGTAACGATTTGATCTCTTCACCACGGCTGCCGCCCAAACTAATAATTTACTACTGTGGAGAAAACAAGTTTAAAACGGTACAGGTGCCGCAGCCCCAGAGCCTGAAGGTGTTTGACTGTAATGGTAACCCGTGGGACAAAGACAATTTACCGACGCTGCTCAAAGCCGTCGAGGGCCTGAAAAAACAGCAGGGCCTGAAGGACCTTTTGGACTTTTTGCACAAGGAAGGCTAGGTTGACCTGGAAGGACTCGAGGAGCTGGAGGACCTTATGGATCTGGAGTTCCTGGATGACCCGGAACTCCTGGAGCGCGTGAAGGTACAGGAGGACCTGGAGCTCCTGGATCAACAGTTGGGCCTGTTGAGTCTGGAAAGACAACAGGACTCGCAGCCTGTTAATCAACAATCTGAACATGAACCCGAATCTGCATCAAGGGTGAAGCGTGATTTATCTGAAGTCGACTCCGAGTCAACAATGAAGCGTAAGCGTTTTATGTAGAACGCCTGTGCGGCGAGTTCAGGTTCCGGGGAAATAGTGTCCATTCTTTTAATGGACACTATCATGGGCAATGGCTCTGTCACATTAACAACTACAGTTGCTGACCAGCCGGATGGATGATTTTTTCGCAACCAGAAGACGCTGCCTCCGATCCGGCTTACAACAAGTTACACTGTCACAACCGGGACGCGTAACGCCAGTGCGCACATCAACTCATAGCCCACCGTTCCGGCAGCGGCGGCGACATCATCAATTTTGATCTCCTTGCCCCACAGCTCAACCGGCGTACCAATCCCCGCCTGCGGGCAAGGCGTTAAATCAACCGCCAGCATATCCATCGAGACGGTCCCCACCGTCATGGTGCGCACGCCGTCCACTAAAACAGGAGCACCGGTAGGCGCATGGCGCGGATAACCGTCGGCGTATCCTGCGGCGACAATGCCGATTCGCTGTTCATCGCGCGCAGTATAGCGACCGCCGTAGCCCACACGCTCGCCCGCTTTTAGCGTCTGGACACCAATAATCTCACTGCTTAGCGTCATCACCGGACGTAATCCGGTATTGGCGATATCACGCCACTGACCGGACGGCGAAGCGCCATACAAAATAATGCCAGGCCGAACCCAGTCAAAATGCGCTTCCGGGTGCCACAGAGTCGCCGCCGAATTGGACAACGAACGCCGACACTCCAGCCCCTCCGCCGCCTGCTCAATACGCGCCATCGCGCCGGAAATTCCATCAGGATGTTCCGCTTCAGCAAAATGCGACATCAGGGTCATTTCGCCAACATTCGCCATTGCCCGCAACTGCTGCCAGACGGTAAGCACGCGATCGGACTGGAAGCCCAACCGATTCATCCCACTGTTCACTTTAAGATAAATATCCAACGGTGCTTTTAGCCGCGCATTTTGCAGTGCTTTGAGCTGCCAGTTGCTGTGTACGCAGGTGGTCAGGCGGTGCTGGTCATAAATCTCCAGATCCTGAGCATGGAAAAATCCTTCCAGCATCAGGATCGGCCCCTTCCAGCCGCGCTCACGTAACGTTATTGCCTCTTCCAGGTTAAGTAATGCAAAGCCATCGGTGGCCCCGAGCGCGCTCCAGATACGCTCAATACCATGCCCGTAAGCGTTCGCTTTTACCACCGACCAGACGCGCGCGTGCGGCGCGGCCTGGCGGACAATGGACAGATTCTGTTTTAATGCCTGCAGATCGAGGCTGGCCTGTATCGGACGGGTCATCTCGTTTCCTTAGCTGTGTGCGCCATGTAAATGGCCCGGACGTGATGGCGTAAATCCACGGCTGTAGCGCGCTACGCTTAGATCCTCATATGGGATCGCTGGCGTGCGACCAGAGAGCAGATCGCTTAACAACTGACCGGAACCGCAAGCCATCGTCCAGCCGAGCGTGCCGTGACCGGTATTCAGCCACAGATTTTTAAAGCGTGTACTCCCGACAACCGGCGTACCGTCTGGCGTCATCGGGCGCAAACCCGTCCAGAAAGTCGCCTGCTCGACATGACCGCCGCGTGGATAGAGATCGCGAACCACCATTTCCAGCGTTTCACGACGCGGTTGCAACAGCTCGGTGTTAAAACCAACAATTTCCGCCATTCCGCCAACACGAATGCGGTTATCGAAACGGGTAATGGCGATTTTGTAGGTTTCATCAAGAATGGTGGATACTGGCGCACCATCTTCCTGCGCAATTGGAATAGTCAGCGAGTAGCCTTTCAGCGGATACACCGGAATATCAACAATGCCTTTGAGCATCGCCGTCGAGTAAGAACCAAACGCCATCACATACGCATCGGCCTTAATCACTTCATCGCCAAACTTCACGCCGTAGATTTGCTCGCCGTCGCAAAGCAGTTGGTCAACGGGCGTATTAAAGCGGAATTTAACCCCCGCCTGCTCTGCCATCCGCGCCAGATTCTGGGTAAACAGCTGGCAGTCTCCGGTTTCATCATTGGGTAACTGCAGGCCGCCCGTCAGTTTGTGCGCTACTTCTGCCAGCGCGGGATCCACTTCCGCCAGGCGGCTGGATTCCAGCAGCTGATACGGTACGCCGGCATCTTCCAGCACGGCGATATCGCGGGTCGCATTTTCATACTGTTGTTCGGTACGGAACAGTTGCAGCGTCCCACCCTGACGCCCTTCATACTGAATATTGGTTTCGGCGCGCAATGCTTTCAGGCAATCACGGCTGTATTCCGCCAGACGCACCATCCGCCCTTTGTTTTCCATGTAGTGGCTGGTGTCGCAGTTACGTAACATTTGCCACATCCATTTCAACTGAAACTGCGTACCGTCGAGACGAACCGCCAGCGGCGCATGGCGCTGGAACATCCATTTAATCGCTTTTAAAGGCACACCTGGTGCTGCCCACGGTGCAGCATATCCGGGGGAGATTTGCCCGGCATTCGCGGCACTGGTTTCCAGGGCGGCCCCCGGCTCCCGATCAATGACGGTGACCTCATGTCCTGCCTGATTTAAGTACCAGGCGCTGGCAACGCCTACCACACCACTTCCCAGTATGACAACTCGCATAGCCACTCCGATAACGGTAGATACAGTAAAAGAATAATAATCTAATTACATCTTGATAACTCAGTTGAAAATATTATTCAACATACGGCTTTTTTATGGTGAGCTGACTCACATCTCCCTGACTCTGCGGCAATATGGCGTCTTTAGTATCTCCTGCTGAACGCCCTTTTTATCCAGCATAAAATTCCGTTCAGAAGCGGATTAGTGGCACTCTGATAATAAGAAATCGCAAAGAAAAAAATTCTCCGGCGACGCGGTTTTTAACAGGTGTTCTATGCTTGAAATGAGGTGCTCCACACAGAGAGCGCCGACAACAATGAGGTGCGCGTATGGCGACGATCGATTCTATGAATAAGGACACCACACGTTTGAGCGATGGACCCGACTGGACGTTCGACCTGCTGGATGTTTATCTGGCAGAGATAGACCGGGTGGCGAAACTCTACCGGCTGGATACCTACCCGCACCAGATTGAAGTGATAACCTCAGAACAGATGATGGATGCCTATTCCAGCGTCGGCATGCCAATTAACTATCCGCACTGGTCATTCGGTAAAAAGTTTATCGAGACTGAACGGCTGTATAAGCACGGTCAGCAAGGGCTGGCCTATGAAATCGTCATTAACTCTAACCCGTGTATCGCTTACTTGATGGAAGAGAACACCATTACTATGCAGGCGCTGGTGATGGCACACGCCTGCTATGGACATAACTCTTTCTTTAAAAACAATTGCTTATTCCGCAGTTGGACCGACGCCAGTTCGATTGTCGATTATCTGATTTTTGCCCGTAAATATATTACCGAGTGCGAAGAACGTTATGGCGTTGATGAAGTAGAACGGCTTCTGGACTCGTGCCACGCGCTGATGAACTACGGCGTGGACCGGTACAAACGCCCGCAAAAAATCTCGCTGCAAGAAGAGAAAGCCCGGCAGAAAAGTCGCGAAGAGTATCTACAAAGTCAGGTCAATATGCTCTGGCGTACCCTGCCGAAGCGCGAGGAAGAGAAAACGGTTGCTGAAGCGCGCCGCTATCCGTCCGAACCACAAGAAAACCTGCTCTATTTTATGGAGAAAAATGCGCCACTGCTGGAATCATGGCAGCGTGAAATCCTGCGTATTGTGCGTAAGGTGAGCCAGTATTTTTATCCGCAAAAACAGACTCAGGTGATGAACGAAGGCTGTGCGACCTTCTGGCACTATACCATCCTTAACCATCTGTATGATGAAGGGAAAGTAACGGAACGTTTTATGCTGGAGTTTTTGCACAGCCACACCAATGTGGTCTTCCAGCCCCCCTATAACAGCCCGTGGTACAGCGGCATCAACCCGTATGCCCTCGGGTTCGCCATGTTCCAGGATATTAAACGGATTTGTCAGTCGCCAACGGAAGAAGACAAATACTGGTTCCCGGATATCGCCGGTTCCGACTGGCTGGAAACGCTGCATTTCGCGATGCGTGATTTCAAAGATGAGAGTTTTATCAGCCAGTTTCTGTCACCGAAAGTGATGCGTGATTTCCGCTTCTTCACCGTGCTGGATGATGATCGGCATAATTATCTGGAGATTTCCGCTATTCATAATGAAGAAGGTTATCGGGAGATCCGTAACCGGTTATCGTCGCAATATAAGTTAAGTAATCTGGAGCCGAATATTCAGATCTGGAACGTGGATTTGCGCGGCGACCGTTCGCTGACGCTGCGTTATATTCCACATAATCGCGCACCGCTGGATCGGGGGCGCAAAGAAGTCCTGAAGCATGTGCATCGCCTGTGGGGATTTGATGTGATGCTCGAACAGCAAAACGAAGACGGCAGCATCGAGTTGCTGGAACGTTGCCCGCCAAGAATGGGAAATCTGTAAAAACAACAAAAAACCCCTCGTTTGAGGGGGTTGCTCTTTAAACGGAAGGGATTATCGCCCCTGAATGGCTAAATCACCCGGCAGATTTTTCTGCATCCGGTGCCAAATCTCGCCACTCTCATGCCCATAGCGACGCACTGTTTCGTACACCTGATCGTGCGCGCCTTCACTGCACAACGCCGACAGTTTGTGGTAGAAGCCCAGCGCCAGACTGCGCGCTTCCGGATTGGCGAAATAGTGACGACCAATGCGCGTATACAGCCCTTTCATCCCGTTAAGGATCAGACCGTAAATCGGGTTGCCGGAAGCAAACGCCAGGCCGCGGAATATGTTGTAATCCAGCTCGGCAAAGGCATCGGCGTGATCGGCCACTTCATTAGCGGTAGCCAGCACTTCCTGCGCTTTATCGGGATGCTGACGAAACGCGGTGCGAATAAAAATAGTGGAAATATTGGTACGCACCGACAGCAAATTATCAATAAGCTGCGGCACACTTTCGTGATCCAGTCGCGCCAGTGTTTCAAGGATATTTAAACCGGAAGTTTCCCAGAAATTATTCACCTTCGTCGGCTTGCCATGTTGAATGGTCAACCAGCCATCTCGTGCCAGACGCTGTAACACTTCACGTAACGTAGTACGCGTTACGCCAATTAATTCTGAAAGTTCACGTTCTGCGGGCAAAATAGTCCCGGGAGGGAAGCGGTTATTCCAGATACTTTCAATAATGTACTCTTCCGCGAAACCCGCCGGGCTTTGCGCCTTAATGACCATAGTGAGATTTCCATAACACAGCAAAACAAAGTTGGACTCATCATACCAGAGGGCTAACTACGCTGATAGCAGACAAAAAGAAGAAAAAGGGATCAAGGCTTCATTTTCCGCATCTCTTTCCCCTTGACTATCAAGACTTGCCTCACTCCTGCCTGACCGTTAAGCTTTGCGTTTAAACATAAAAACATCATTGATTATTTGTAAGGTAAGGGAAACCATCATGGAGATCTCCTGGGGCCGCGCGCTATGGCGCAATTTTTTGGGCCAGTCCCCCGACTGGTACAAACTCGCCCTCATCATTTTCTTAATCGTAAACCCGTTAATTTTCCTCATCAGCCCTTTCGTCGCGGGCTGGTTGCTGGTAGCGGAATTTATTTTCACTCTGGCGATGGCCCTGAAATGCTACCCGCTACTCCCCGGTGGTCTGTTGGCTATCGAAGCGGTATTCATCGGCATGACCAGCGCGGAACACGTCCGTGAAGAGGTGGCGGCAAATCTTGAAGTCTTGCTGTTATTGATGTTTATGGTGGCGGGTATCTATTTTATGAAACAGCTGTTGCTGTTCATATTTACCCGTTTGCTGTTAAGCATTCGCTCCAAAATGCTGCTGTCGCTCTCTTTTTGCGTGGCGGCAGCGTTCCTCTCCGCGTTCCTCGATGCCTTAACCGTCGTGGCGGTGGTGATCAGCGTTGCAGTCGGTTTTTATGGTATTTATCATCGCGTAGCCTCTTCCCGTACCGAAGACACCGACCTGCAAGACGATAGTCATATCGACAAGCATTACAACGTGGTTCTGGAACAGTTCCGTGGCTTTCTGCGTAGCCTGATGATGCATGCCGGTGTCGGCACCGCATTAGGCGGCGTAATGACCATGGTGGGCGAACCACAGAACCTGATCATCGCTAAAGCGGCTGGCTGGCATTTTGGCGATTTCTTCCTGCGCATGTCGCCGGTGACCGTTCCGGTTCTGATTTGTGGCCTGTTAACCTGCCTGCTGGTAGAGAAGCTGCGTTGGTTTGGCTACGGTGAAACGCTGCCGGAGAAAGTCCGCGAAGTGTTGCAACAGTTTGACGATCAAAGCCGCCACCAGCGTACCCGTCAGGATAAAATCCGTCTGATTGTCCAGGCGATTATTGGCGTCTGGCTGGTGACTGCGCTGGCGTTGCATCTGGCGGAAGTTGGCTTGATTGGTTTGTCAGTCATTATTCTGGCAACATCATTGACCGGTGTCACCGATGAACATGCTATCGGTAAAGCCTTCACCGAATCTCTGCCATTCACCGCACTGTTGACGGTGTTTTTCTCGGTAGTCGCGGTGATTATCGACCAACAACTGTTTTCGCCGATTATTCAGTTTGTGTTGCAGGCATCTGAACATGCTCAGCTGTCGCTGTTCTATATTTTCAACGGTCTGCTGTCATCCATTTCGGATAACGTCTTCGTGGGGACGATTTATATCAACGAAGCGAAAGCGGCAATGGAAAGTGGCGCTATCACGTTGAAGCAATACGAGCTGCTGGCGGTCGCCATTAATACCGGTACCAATCTGCCCTCTGTCGCTACGCCGAACGGTCAGGCTGCGTTCCTGTTCCTGCTGACCTCTGCACTCGCGCCATTGATTCGCCTCTCTTATGGCCGCATGGTGTGGATGGCCCTGCCTTACACCCTCGTACTGACACTCGTCGGCTTGCTCTGCGTCGAGTTTACGCTTGCCCCTGTAACCGAATGGTTTATGCAAATGGGCTGGATAGCAACGCTTTGATAACAACTTACCGGGCATATAAATGCCCGGTTTGCCTTTTCGCCCGATAATTGTCCAATTGCGTCCTATTTTTGCTGCCTCCTGGTGGCGCAGCGAATGAATTGGTTTAAACTGCGCACTCTATGCATATTGCAGGGAAATGATTATGTTGCGATTTTTGAACCAATGTTCACAAGGCCGGGGCGCGTGGCTGTTGATGGCGTTTACTGCTCTGGCACTGGAACTGACGGCGCTGTGGTTCCAGCATGTGATGTTACTGAAACCTTGCGTGCTCTGTATTTATGAACGCTGCGCGTTATTCGGCGTTCTGGGTGCTGCGCTGATTGGCGCGATCGCCCCGAAAACTCCGCTGCGTTATGTAGCGATGGTTATCTGGTTGTATAGTGCGTTCCGCGGTGTGCAGTTAACTTACGAGCACACCATGCTTCAGCTCTATCCTTCGCCATTTGCCACCTGTGATTTTATGGTTCGTTTCCCGGAATGGCTGCCGCTGGATAAATGGGTGCCGCAAGTGTTTGTCGCCTCTGGCGATTGCGCCGAGCGTCAGTGGGATTTTTTAGGTATGGAAATGCCGCAGTGGCTGCTCGGTATTTTTATCGCTTACCTGATTGTCGCGGTGCTGGTGGTGATTTCCCAGCCGTTTAAAGCGAAAAAACGTGATCTGTTCGGTCGCTAATCCATTCGGCGCTCCTGCGGGAGCGCTTTTTTCCTGCCGCTATATTTATTTGACCCGCAGTAAATCAGAACTTCGCGTTGTATAACGTGGTGAAAGCATAGCTCGCTTCATCTGCCATTGTTGTTGGATCCCCTGCCCGGCAAAATAGAGTGTTCCTCTGCCCTCTTTAGCATTCAGAGTATCCATTACCGCCATCAATTGCTCACTCCCGGGGCGCGGTGCGTTGTCATCGAATAAATTGAGCTGCGCGACTCCCTGACTGAAGAAATCCCCCAGCATCACGCCCGCTTTTTGGTAGCGATGGCCCGCTTGCCAGATGGCATCCAGAGATCGCGTAGCAGCGTTAATGATATCCCTGCTGTCCTGAGTGGGCGTCAGCAGTTTTACCGACGCGCTATTGCCGTAATAAGGTTCATTGAGCGCAAATGGTGACGTCTTAATAAATGTGGAGATAAACCGACAATATTGATGCTCACTGCGAAGTTTTTCCGCCGCCCGGGCAGCGTAACTACAAATGGCCTGCCGCATCGACGTATAATCCGTGATGCGTTCACCAAACGAGCGGGAACAGATAATTTCCTGCTTCGTCGGTGCAAACTCTTCCAGTTGCAAACAGGGTTCGCCGCGCAGTTCACGCACCGTTCTTTCGAGCATGACATTAAAATGTTTACGGATAAACCGGATATCTGTATCCGCCAAATCGAGAACGGTTTTGATCCCCATCGCGTCCAGTTTTTTGCTGATCCGCCGTCCAATCCCCCAGACGTCATCCACGGGGAGAGCAGACATTAATTTACGCTGGCGTTCCAGATTTGATAAATCCACCACCCCACCCGTCTGCCGCTGCCATTTTTTTGCCGCATGATTGGCAAGCTTAGCCAACGTTTTGGTCTGGGCGATCCCCACACCAACAGTAAGATGGGTACGTTGTAGCACCGTTGCGCGAATTTCTCTGCCAAAATCAGTCAGATCGCGACAATTACGCACACCTGTCAGATCGCAGAATGCTTCATCAATACTGTAAATCTCGACGCGGGGCGATAGTTCTTCCAGCGTCGACATCACCCGATTGCTCATGTCTGCGTAAAGCTCATAATTGCTGCTAAAGCAAACCACACCACAGCGACGAAACAGATCTTTTTGTTTGAACCAGGGATCGCCCATTTTAACGCCCAGCGCCTTTGCCTCAGCGTTTCGGGCGATAACGCAACCGTCATTATTCGATAGCACAACCACCGGTTTACCCCATAAATCAGGGCGAAACACCGTCTCACAGCTGGCATAAAACGCGTTTACATCACAGAGGGCAAACATCAGCGCATCGCCTTAACGACGTGGATCACCACACCAAAGACATCCAGCGTATCTTCGCTACTGATGGTAATGGGCGAGTACGCACTGTTCATGGGAATAAGCTGTACCGTCGGGCGTAGTTGCAATTTTTTCACCGTAAACTCGCCGTCAACAGCAGCGATGACAATATCACCATGGCTGGCGGTAATAGCACTATCGACAATCAGTAAATCACCGTCACTAATTCCACCATCAATCATAGAATCACCACTTGCTT
The DNA here is from genome assembly GCF_000006925.2 of Shigella flexneri 2a str. 301. Classification (NCBI taxonomy): domain Bacteria; kingdom Pseudomonadati; phylum Pseudomonadota; class Gammaproteobacteria; order Enterobacterales; family Enterobacteriaceae; genus Shigella; species Shigella flexneri. The sequence goes on along the minus strand of NC_004337.2, from coordinate 1,214,620 downwards.
TGACGAAGTAAGTCGCGCTGGGATGCTGGATCAACAGTTGATTCAGATCGATGCGCTGTTCAACGTAATCTGCTGCCGGTGAAGGAAAGCCACACTGAACAAGATCGCTAAATAGCGGAAAAGTCACAATTTCGCGGAGATCCGCAGGCTTGATAAACAACATAATAATCTGCCTGAAGTTATACTGTTTTTATATACAGTGGTCTGTTCTTGCCAGCAGATCAATACTGATTCAGGCTATCAATATTTGTCGCTGCATAGACTGCTGATTTTTCGTTCTCTTATCCTGTGCTCACGTGGCCTTCTGGCGACGACGCTCATCCAGCAGAAATGAAAAATATCACCCGGCAAAAAAATAGAATAGAAGCATTCGCCATAATGACATTAAACATTGTTTGATATTTATCATATTAATAGAAATAAAGACATTGACGCATCCCGCCCGGCTAACTATGAATTAGATGAAGTAAAATTTATTAATAGTTGTAAAACAGGAGTTTCATTACAATTTATATATTTAAAGAGGCGAATGATTATGACTGAAATCGTTGCAGATAAAACGGTAGAAGTAGTTAAAAACGCAATCGAAACCGCAGATGGAGCATTAGATCTTTATAATAAATATCTCGATCAGGTCATCCCCTGGCAGACCTTTGATGAAACCATAAAAGAGTTAAGTCGCTTTAAACAGGAGTATTCACAGGCAGCCTCCGTTTTAGTCGGCGATATTAAAACCTTACTTATGGATAGCCAGGATAAGTATTTTGAAGCAACCCAAACAGTGTATGAATGGTGTGGTGTTGCGACGCAATTGCTCGCAGCGTATATTTTGCTATTTGATGAGTACAATGAGAAGAAAGCATCCGCCCCTCATTAAGGTACTGGATGACGGCATCACGAAGCTGAATGAAGCGCAAAAATCCCTGCTGGTAAGCTCACAAAGTTTCAACAACGCTTCCGGGAAACTGCTGGCGTTAGATAGCCAGTTAACCAATGATTTTTCAGAAAAAAGCAGCTATTTCCAGTCACAGGTAGATAAAATCAGGAAGGAAGCGTATGCCGGTGCCGCAGCCGATGTCGTCGCCGGTCCATTTGGTTTAATCATTTCCTATTCTATTGCTGCGGGCGTAGTTGAAGGGAAACTGATTCCAGAATTGAAGAACAAGTTAAAATCTGTGCAGAGTTTCTTTACCACCCTGTCTAACACGGTTAAACAAGCGAATAAAGATATCGATGCCGCCAAATTGAAATTAACCACCGAAATAGCCGCCATCGGGGAGATAAAAACGGAAACTGAAACAACCAGATTCTATGTTGATTATGATGATTTAATGCTTTCTTTGCTAAAAGCAGCGGCCAAAAAAATGATTAACACCTGTAATGAGTATCAGAAAAGACACGGTAAAAAGACACTCTTTGAAGTACCTGAAGTCTGATAAGCGATTATTCTCTCCATGTACTCAAGGTATAAGGTTTATCACATTTAAAAACACAGACGTTTTTTAAAGATTGAGAGTTACCTGTTGATAATAAGGTATCGGGTAACTCTCATTATGACAGAGCGCTTTCAAAAACAGGGCTACGAAATGGCGAGCATCCAGACGTATATTAAGAAAGCCCCCATCAGCATCTATTAAATTTATCACTGCGCCCAGTCAGGTTTATTTAAGATATGATCCTGCCAGTCAATCACTTCTGATTCTTTCACTGCGATATGACGCACAGAGATACGTTCACCATGCATTGCCGCTTTCGAACCAGTAAGTAGCGGATGCCACGCAGGTAAATCTTTACCTTCCGCCAGCAACCGATAAGCGCAGGTCATTGGCAGCCATTCGAATGTTGGCAGATTTTCACGGGTTAATTTAATGCAGTCGGGTTCAAACTCGAAACGACGTTCGTAGTTCCGACATTGACAGGTTTTAATATTGAGCTGGCGACAGGCGACGTTAGTGAAGTAGATTTCGTCGGTGTCTTCATCCATCAGTTTATGCAAGCAACACTGACCGCAACCATCACACAACGACTCCCATTCCGCATCGCTCATTTCGTCCAGGGTTTTACTTTGCCAGAAAGGTACATCGCTCATCAGGTGTTCCGCCATTACGTTAAAACGCACCTTATAACCAGTCTGGCACAGCGATGCAAGTTTTGCCGCCGCTTTCTGGCGGCAAAAAGTATTACAAAACGCGAGTTGTCAAAGAATGCCCATCGAAAGTGACTGTCAGCTCATCACCGCTTTGCAACGGGCCGACGCCATCAGGCGTGCCTGTCAACACAACGTCACCGGCCTTGAGGGTAAAAAACTTGCTCATATAAGCGATCAACGGAACGATTTTATGGATCATGTCCGCAGTCGTACCTTGCTGGCGTTTTTCGCCGTTTACGCTCAGGCCCAGCGTTGTATTTTGTGGATCGCCGGTAAATTCCGCCGCGGGGATAAACCCGGAAAGCGGACAAGAGTTATCAAACGCTTTAGCCTTTTCCCACGGCTGCCCGGCTTTCTTCATTTTTCCCTGAACATCACGCAATGTCAGATCAAGCGCCACGCCGTAACCGGCAATGGCTTTGCGGACATGCTCTTCCGTTGCCTGACGCAGCGTCGCGCCAATCAACACCGCCAGTTCGACTTCATGATGAACTGAACCGAAATCGGATGGGATCGCCAATGGCTGCCGCAGATCGCACAGTGCCGTTTCTGGTTTAATAAACAGCACTGGCTCTTCGGGCACTGCGCTGCCCATCTCTTTAATATGTTTGGCATAGTTACTGCCAACACAGACTACTTTACTCACCGGATAATCCAGCAGCGCACCTTGCCAGTTGTGATGTTGATACATAACGTTCCCCTCACCTTATCGTGGATATGAAAACCCGCGCCGACAAAGATAATGCCACCGCCGGATATCGGTTATTTGTTAGTGTCGTCTGTTTTCTGCCCCATGACGGAAAGATGTTGCTTCAGCAAATCTTCGGGTGGTGGCGGTAACTGCAAATAGTAACCTTGCTCGGTTAATGCCAGTTTAACCTTTTCAATATCAGCATTGACCAGTTTCTTCCGCCCATCCAACGGCAGAATCATCGCTAACTGAGGCTGACCAAAACCTTTCATCAGTTCCTCAGGAACACGCGAAAAATCGTCTTTTTTTTCGACATATAAATAGGTCTGGTCACGCTTGCTGCTTCGATAAATCACACAAAACATACTTTTACTCTTTAAGATGCCAGGTTTTGGCATAAGCTAACATCAATGAAACCCGCGCCACAAGCCAGCCAGCTGTAGATTTCTGCGGTTTGTTGAGTCCATGCCCCTTTATAAGTAATCCCCCCGGCAAAAAATGCCGCGCCGGGATTTTACCGAACGCAGAAAAGCCACTGGAATTCTCCCGTAAGGGATTGTTATATTATAACAGTTCATCGTACTCATTCTGAACAGGAGACTACCAATGAAAATCAAGAGCATCAGTAAGGCTGTATTGCTGCTTGCACTGCTAACCTCCACGAGCTTTGCTGCGGGTAAGAATGTCAATGTTGAGTTCAGCAAAGGCCATAGTGATCCTACCCACGTAATATGGACACAGGCCTAAGCGAGGTTCTAGTTTTCAAATTGTTCCGGACTGAGGCCGCCACACCAACTGTGCCGCCGCCACCGATTGTAATCACATTCGATATAATTAAACACCGTTGCCCGCATTATTTCCCGGCTGATAAAGTGTTCTCCATGGATACATTCCACTTTCAGCGAATGAAAGAAGCTTTCCACGCAGGCATTATCGTAGCAGCAACCTTTTGCGCTCATACTTCCACGCAGATTATGCCGCTTCAGTTGCGCCTGATAATCTGCTGAACAGTACTGGCCTCCACGGTCCGTGTGAACGATAACGTTCCGGGGCCTCTTACGCCGCCACAGCGCCATCTGCAGGGCATCGCAGGCCAGTTGCGCCGTCATGCGTGGCGACATTGACCAGCCAATAACGGCACGTGACCACAGGTCAATGACCACTGCCAGATACAGCCAGCCTTCATCTGTACGTAAGTACGTGATGTCTCCTGCCCACTTCTGGTTCGGGCCACTGGCGTAAAAATCCTGCTCCAACAGATTTTCTGACACAGGCAGGCCGTGTGCGCGGTAGCTGACCGGGCTGAACTTCCGGGAGGCCTTTGCCCTCAGTCCCTGACGGCGCAGGCTTGCCGCCACGGTTTTTACGTTAAAGGGGTAACCCTGAGCACGCAGTTCATCCGTCAGGCGTGGGGCACCGTAACGCTGTTTTGACCGGGTAAAAGCCGCGAGGACAACGCTGTCGCAGTGTTGGCGGAACTGCTGACGCGTGCTTATCCTTGTCCGCCGCTGACACCACGTATACCAGCCGCTGCGGGCCACCCGGAGCACGCGGCACATTGCTTTGATGCTGAACTCAGCCTGATGTTTTTCAATAAAGACATACTTCATTTCAGGCGCTTCGCGAAGTATGTCGCGGCCTTTTGGAGGATAGCCAGCTCTTCATCCCGTTCTGCCAGCTGGCGTTTGAGACGTGCAATCTCGGTAGACATCTCCAGTTCACGTTCAGAAGACGTCTGCTGATTTTGCTGTTTACTGCGCCAGTTGTAGAGCTGTGATTCATACAGGCTGAGTTCACGGGCTGCGGCAGTAACACCGATGCGTTCAGCAAGCTTCAGGGCTTCACTGCGAAATTCAGGCGAATGCTGTTTACGGGGTTTTTTACTGGTTGATACTGTTTTTGTCATGTAAGTCACCTCTGACTGAGAGTTTACTCACTTAGCCGCGTGTCCACTATTGCTGGGTAAGATCATAGCAGCGCTCAGTACTCCGGCGAAATAAAGGGATACGATTACGATACATATACCTTCTATGCCAAAAAAGGTCAGAAAGTGCATGTGAGTATCTCTAATGAAGGCGCTGATACTTATCTCTTCGGGCCAGGAATCGATGATTCTGTTGATTTATCCAGATATTCCCCAGAACTCGATAGTCACGGACAATACTCACTCCCTGCTTCTGGCAAATATGAGCTGCGAGTGCTGCAAACTCGAAACGACGCCCGTAAAAACAAAACTAAAAAATATAACGTCGATATTCAAATTAAGTAAATGTCAACCGACGGGGACTATCCCCGTCATAGACGTTAACGCCCCACTCCTCTCTGTCGCTCAAGAGGTTAATGACGAATAGCAGAGAACATAATGTAAACAAGGCATCACTCACGACACATAAATAACATCTTTGTGGTGGTTTGATTGATTTTTCCACTCCGCTTACCATCTACACCAAAATAACGATCATCACGACATAATTTTTCTTTAACATCGCAAAATACACCGTTAGCGAATGTAAATTCGCTGGGATCGTAGCCTTGTAATGATAGACTGGCCCCCTGAATCTCCAGACAACCAGTATCACTTATTTAAGTGATAGTCTTAATACTAGTTTTTAGACTAGTCATTGGAGAACAGATGATTGATGTCTTAGGGCCGGAGAAACGCAGACGGCGTACCACACAGGAAAAGATCGCAATTGTTCAGCAGAGCTTTGAACCGGGGATGACGGTCTCCCTCGTTGCCCGGCAACATGGTGTAGCAGCCAGCCAGTTATTTCTCTGGCGTAAGCAATACCAGGAAGGAAGTCTTACTGCTGTGGCCGCCGGAGAACAGGTTGTTCCTGCCTCTGAACTTGCTGCCGCCATGAAGCAGATTAAAGAACTCCAGCGCCTGCTCGGCAAGAAAACGATGGAAAATGAACTCCTCAAAGAAGCCGTTGAATATGGACGGGCAAAAAAGTGGATAGCGCACGCGCCCTTATTGCCCGGGGATGGGGAGTAAGCTTAGTCAGCCGTTGTCTCCGGGTGTCGCGTGCGCAGTTGCACGTCATTCTCAGACGAACCGATGACTGGATGGATGGCCGCCGCAGTCGTCACACTGATGATACGGATGTGCTTCTCCGTATACACCATGTTATCGGAGAGCTGCCCACGTATGGTTATCGTCGGGTATGGGCGCTGCTTCGCAGACAGGCAGAACTTGATGGTATGCCTGCGATCAATGCCAAACGTGTTTACCGGATCATGCGCCAGAATGCGCTGTTGCTTGAGCGAAAACCTGCTGTACCGCCATCGAAACGGGCACATACAGGCAGAGTAGCCGTGAAAGAAAGCAATCAGCGATGGTGCTCTGACGGGTTCGAGTTCTGCTGTGATAACGGAGAGAGACTGCGTGTCACGTTCGCGCTGGACTGCTGTGATCGTGAGGCACTGCACTGGGCGGGGACTACCGGCGGCTTCAACAGTGAAACAGTACAGGACGTCATGCTGGGAGCGGTGGAACGCCGCTTCGGCAACGATCTTCCGTCGTCTCCAGTGGAGTGGCTGACGGATAATGGTTCATGCTACCGGGCTAATGAAACACGCCAGTTCGCCCGGATGTTGGGACTTGAACCGAAGAACACGGCGGTGCGGAGTCCGGAGAGTAACGGAATAGCAGAGAGCTTCGTGAAAACGATAAAGCGTGACTACATCAGTATCATGCCCAAACCAGACGGGTTAACGGCAGCAAAGAACCTTGCAGAGGCGTTCGAGCATTATAACGAATGGCATCCGCATAGTGCGCTGGGTTATCGCTCGCCACGGGAATATCTGCGGCAGCGGGCTTGTAATGGGTTAAGTGATAACAGATGTCTGGAAATATAGGGGCAAATCCAAAGCGGCTTTTTCGCCGAGATATTTCCTTGTTAACTCTGGGGAAATGCCATTTGAGATCGCGCATATATAGGGGTCGCAAACAACGCCGCACGTCGGAGATTGAAGTCCGCCAGCGTCATGTCCAGACGCCATTGATGAGAACATCATCCCCACACCTGACAATCCGATATAAATAATACGCATCATATTCATAGCACATCCTGATAATCCAACCGTACAACACTTATGCTCATTTCGTCATCAATCCGTAATCAAAACCGCTGACCTGGACGAGTTACGATGACCTGACAGAAGTATCAGACGTCTTCTGCGGTTTCTATGATAGAGCAATTCTGTGGCGGATATTAAGATAACGGGTATCTGTTCTTTAATGATGCTGCAAAAAATGGAAAGTTAAGAAAGCCTGGCGTGGTGAAAAAATACACTTGCCTCAATACTGGATATTTAAACAGGTCTGGAGATGCTGTCACGATTAGGGTGCGGAAAAAGGAAGCGTAAATAAGAAGAATCAAAAGTACGACGGCAATGGGTTGATTGACAAGGGTATTTTTTAAGCTATGAATCAGCGCCATTTATCACAGAATAGACTTTTACTCTGAATAAATGGGAGGGTGACTTGCCTCAATATAATCCAGACTATAACATGCCTTATAGTCTTCGGAACATCATCGCGCGCTGGCGATGATTAATAGCTAATTGAGTAAGGCCAGGATGTCAAACACTCCAATCGAGCTTAAAGGCAGTAGCTTCACTTTATCTGTGGTTCATCTGCATGAGGCAGAACCTAAGGTTATCCATCAGGCGCTGAAAGACAAAATCGCTCAGGCCCCCACATTTTTAAAACATGCCCCCGTTGTACTCAACGTCAGTGCACTGGAAGACCCGGTAAACTGGTCAGCGATGCATAAGGCGGTTTCGGCAACCGGTTTGCGGGTTATTGGCGTAAGTGGCTGCAAAGATGCGCAACTTAAAGCCGAAATTGAAAAAATGGGGCTGCCTATCCTGACGGAAGGAAAAGAAAAAGCGCCACGTCCAGCTCCCGCACCGCAGGCTCCAGCGCAAAATACAATGCCGGTCACAAAAACGCGTTTAATAGATACCCCGGTGCGTTCCGGTCAGCGTATTTATGCTCCACAATGTGATCTGATTGTTACAAGCCACGTTAGCGCTGGGGCCGAATTGATTGCCGATGGGAACATTCATGTCTATGGCATGATGCGCGGTCGTGCGCTGGCAGGGGCAAGTGGTGACCGGGAAACGCAAATATTTTGTACGAACCTGATGGCGGAATTGGTGTCCATCGCAGGTGAATACTGGCTGAGTGATCAAATCCCAGCAGAATTTTATGGCAAAGCGGCGCGACTGCAGTTAGTCGAAAACGCTTTGACCGTTCAACCGTTAAATTGATCCCTTTTTAACAAGGAATTTCTATGGCACGCATTATTGTTGTTACTTCGGGTAAAGGGGGTGTTGGTAAGACAACCTCCAGCGCGGCCATCGCCACTGGTTTGGCCCAGAAGGGAAAGAAAACTGTCGTGATAGATTTTGATATCGGCCTGCGTAATCTCGACCTGATTATGGGTTGCGAACGCCGGGTCGTTTACGATTTCGTCAACGTCATTCAGGGCGATGCAACGCTAAATCAGGCGTTAATTAAAGATAAGCGTACTGAAAATCTCTATATTCTTCCGGCATCGCAAACACGCGATAAAGATGCCCTCACCCGTGAAGGGGTCGCCAAAGTTCTTGATGATCTGAAAGCGATGGATTTTGAATTTATCGTTTGTGACTCCCCGGCAGGGATTGAAACCGGTGCGTTAATGGCACTCTATTTTGCAGACGAAGCCATTATTACCACCAACCCGGAAGTCTCCTCAGTACGCGACTCTGACCGTATTTTAGGCATTCTGGCGTCAAAATCACGCCGCGCAGAAAATGGCGAAGAGCCTATTAAAGAGCACCTGCTGTTAACGCGCTATAACCCAGGCCGCGTAAGCAGAGGTGACATGCTGAGCATGGAAGATGTGCTGGAGATCCTGCGCATCAAACTCGTCGGCGTGATCCCAGAGGATCAATCAGTATTGCGCGCCTCTAACCAGGGTGAACCGGTCATTCTCGACATTAACGCCGATGCGGGTAAAGCCTACGCAGATACCGTAGAACGTCTGTTGGGAGAAGAACGTCCTTTCCGCTTCATTGAAGAAGAGAAGAAAGGCTTCCTCAAACGCTTGTTCGGAGGATAAGTTATGGCATTACTCGATTTCTTTCTCTCGCGGAAGAAGAACACAGCCAACATTGCAAAAGAACGGCTGCAGATTATTGTTGCTGAACGCCGTCGCAGCGATGCAGAACCGCATTATCTGCCGCAGTTGCGTAAAGATATTCTTGAGGTCATTTGTAAATACGTACAAATTGATCCTGAGATGGTAACCGTACAGCTTGAGCAAAAAGATGGCGATATTTCTATTCTTGAGCTGAACGTGACCTTACCGGAAGCAGAAGAGCTGAAATAAGCCCGCTGTAAAAACGCATTTATCTTCAAGGCAGAGTCATTTCTGCCTTGAGTTTTTCATCCCTCTCATCCACGTTGTGGTAAAGCGGCGAGTATTCTTGCTGATACTCCTCATTGCTATTTCCACCTCCCCCTTTACACCTTAAGGCTGTTCCCACGCACAGAACAAAATGTTTATGCCTGGTTGAGTAAATAACCATGTTATTAGTGTGTATATACTGGGAGATGATAACCCCGCAATTTCATTATTCATTGTTCTCCCATAGGATGAGGTTTCCCGCCGTAACTGGCGGGCTTTTTTTGCCCCAGAATTTTCTCTTTCAACATCCTGTAAACGAAAACTGCGCCGAAGCGCAGTTTAATCGTTGATGGTCAGAACGACCAGTTCACACCAGCCACCGCGTTCCACGGGGACTCCACACCGGCACCATGGCTATACCCCACCCCGAAATGCCCGCTTAACGTACTGCTGAATGAGGCTTTAATACCTGCCTGGTATATTCCACGTCTGCCCGACAAATCATTGACAAAATTACCGTCACTATTCACTCTCACCCGATTATCATCGACAAATTCTTTGCGCACAGCCGCCTTCAGGCAGGGTTCAATTTCCATACCGTTCCCCAGACGCATGTTGTAACTCAGCGTTGCACCCAGTTCACGATATATACTGCGGGTATCGACTGATTTCGATTCCATGCCATTGGATAAATGATAGTAGCGTCTAAGTGACCTAAGCTCTGCTGCAACATCAGCCCGCAGGCACCAGACCAGGGGATTCATCCTGAAGAGACAGCGCAGGTGTATTGTGTTCACCGCTCACCAAAGACATCATGATGAAATGATGATATCCCGCATAAGAAAGAGGCATTTTTTACACGCAGTGCGCTGAAGTGTAGTTGGATAAAAAATCACTCTTTTCAGATAATACTGTCGTACGCTTATCTTTAGACAATGAGGCCGTCGGAAAAATAAAATGACTAATGTAATCGTTGCTGATGAATATCTTCTGCTCACATAAAAATCACACAATAATATTGATAAATCAGATTATCTTACCTTTACAACATTGCGTTAACAGTCAATGACACTTCTTGAATAAAAATATTGTCAATCAATGAGTTATTCCTCATTTAAGATTATTCTCATTCACGTAAAAAACATAATTCCTATCATCACAGCCACGCTCATTTTGAATTATCTGAATAATAGCGAGCGTTCTTTAGTTAAGCAGATCTTAATTGAAGACGAAATTATTGTGTGTGCAACTTACTTAATACCGGACATCTAAGTTGAAGAAAAAAATACTTGCCTTCGGGCTTATCTCAGCATTGTTCTGCTCCACGCCAGCGATGGCGGATATGAACCGCACCACGAAAGGTGCATTGCTAGGCGCAGGCGTTGGTTTACTTACTGGCAATGGTGTTAATGGCGTACTGAAAGGTGCAGCTGTTGGCGCTGGTGTTGGTGCAGTAACAGAAAAAGGCCGCGACGGTAAAAATGCGCGTAAAGGTGCAAAAGTGGGTGCCGCCGTTGGTGCTGTCACTGGCGTTCTGACCGGCAATGGCCTCGAAGGGGCGATTAAAGGTGCCGTGATTGGCGGTACGGGTGGTGCAATTCTGGGTAAAATGAAATAAGGAATGATGATGAAAAAATTTGCTTTACTGGCGGGCCTGTTTGTTTTCGCACCAATGACCTGGGCGCAGGACTACAATATTAAAAACGGTTTGCCGTCAGAAACCTATATTACTTGCGCAGAAGCCAACGAAATGGCAAAAACTGACAGCGCACAGGTTGCAGAAATTGTTGCGGTAATGGGTAATGCCAGCGTTGCCAGCCGTGATTTAAAAATTGAGCAATCTCCGGAACTGAGCGCCAAAGTGGTAGAAAAACTGAATCAGGTTTGCGCTAAAGACCCGCAAATGCTGTTGATCACGGCAATTGATGACACCATGCGTGCTATCGGCAAAAAATAATATTTCATATGTACCGCGTCGATGAATACGACGCGGTTTTTTAGCTAACGGCGGGATCAGAACTTATATTTCAGGCCCACCATCACTGCGGTGTCATTGTAGCCATTATCACCCAGCTGCACGCCCACATTCCCCCAGACGCTGGCCGCTGGATTCAGGTTGCCATTTACGCCAAGTTTAATTTCCCCCAAATTACTCACCCCATCTTGTTCGACTTTCACACCGTTCATTGAGACAGCAAAATCTTTACTGTTATGGATCCAGTTCATTTCAACAAAAGGTTCAAAGTCGTCACCGTGCGGACCGCTGTTTTTCTCCTGAGTACGAATAAAGGTGCGGAAGCCGAGTCGGGTCTGGATGTTGTTATTTGCGTCATTCTCAATACGTGAGCCATTGGCTTCCGTGTGCGCATTATGATCGACGCCCATCCAGATAGCCTGTGCCTGTGGCTGGAAGATCCACGTATATTTCGCCGCTTCCAGACCAAAGGATTTATTCAGGGCAAAACCGTAACCCGCTTCCAGCGAGACGGTTGCACCTTTCGCGCTATAGGATTCATAGGCTAATTCATCCCCTTTCACGGAGTTTTTAAACCAGCTATATTGCGCCCAGGAGTCAATGTATGCGCCTTTTTTACTGATGTCATCGGCAAACCAAGTGGCATACAGCCCTGCGCTATAGCCTCTGACACTCCCTTTCGAACGATAATCCGACACGCTGGAATGAGTTAAGTTGTAGTCGCGGGCATAACCAGCCATCACTCCCAAACGCCAACTGTCACTATCGGTAAAACCACCGGTTAACAGATCGCCCCCTAACTGCGAGACGTAGCGATGCGAGGTCGTTCTCAACTGTCCGTTGCTGTCACGCCAGGCATTATGCCCGCCAATTTGACGTAGCCAAAGTCGGCTTGAACGCTCCTGTTCAGTTACAGGATCGATGTAGCGCATTTCACCCGCACGGTCGTTCAGACGCATAACAAAAAGAGTGTTAGCGGCTGCCAGGTTGGCGACGTAACTTCCAGCTTCGGGGCGCAGGACGGGGGTAGGCGCAACAGTAGGCGCTGAACTTCCTCCGGAGTTTGTTTCACCGCCGCTCGTTGCCTGGAAGTTAGTCAGATACCAGTTTTTATTGGTCGCTTCGGTATTACCTCGGGTTAATGAATATTCGTAGGCACCGGCGAAAATCCTCGAATCCTTAATAAATTCCCCATTTGATTCCCCCTCAACGCTGATAATCTCTATCCCATTTAACGTGTAAGCTCCGCTGCCTCCTGCATTGGTAACTTTAACTCGGGTTGTTCCAGAGGTATTTCCATTAATAACGACTTTATCCGTAGCTGAATTATCATCATCCAATTCAGTTCTGAGATGCAATACGCCATTATTACCAACGTAATTTTCAGTTATTGTTAATCTTGTTGGTTCGACATCCCGTCCATCTGCCCGGGAAATATAGACCGTACTATTATCAACCGTGAGGTTGCTCACCGTTGAGTCAGCTTTAATATCCCAGGTACTATTATCTGAAAGCGACAGATAGGTATGAGTGTTATCATCTGTTGAAATATTAGCTGAACCCGTTATTTTTGAATTAGTTGCATCGACGGTCAAATGACCTTTAATATTATTGATAAAAACATCTGCAGCCGATGATACCTCACTATCCGTAATGGTCACGTTACTCGTCTCATCTTTATGGTAGAGGATTTCATTTGCTGACCGTAGTGAGCTACCAGATAAAATATCTACCGTTGCTTCCTGACCATTTATGGAAGACTCCAGCACAATTCCAGACCCCTGATGCGCGACTGCAGATGTATTTTTCAGCGTCACCGTGCCGCCATTATAAATTTTAGCAATCGCGGCGTCAGGACCCGTTGTATAAATTTCTCCCTGGTTAAATGAAACTGTCCCCTGGCGGGCAGCGATGGCATGAGCATTGTCCCCATGCGTGGTGATATCAACATCGGTTAATGTAACGCTGGCATTGGTATAATCAAGCGTGTCACCAGCCTTGACGACAGTGCCATTAGCGTACGCGGCATAACTTTCTGTTCCGTGGGTTGTGATCTCCCCTTTTGCCATATCCAGTTTTGCTATGGCATTATTTTCATTACTTCCTGTATCGGCAGTACTTTCTTCATCAAGAGAAGATACACACGCACACGCGCTTCCGGGAGATGCACACGCAAGAACGCCGACTGCGTGATTACCCGCAGTAACAATAAATGTATCATCTCCGTCAGAAAAAGAGGGGGTAACCGAACCGTCAGAGTTGACTCTTATTATGGTGTCAGTATTCAGGTTTCCACTCGTTTGACTTAGCAAACCAATTGAGTAATCCCCCGTTGTGACAATCGTGTTTTTACCCTGCAAAATAACAGCACCGCCAAATTCACTTACGATTGCGCTAGCTGTTAATGCTGGGCTTAGAGGACTATTGTCAGAAGGATATAAACCGCCCGTTGTTACAATGACGCCATTGTTAATGGTTAACTTACTACCCTCTCCTGCAACGGATACCCGTAACTTCCATTACCCGTTGTTATAACTAGCGCATTATCAATATCTTTTACTTTTCCATCTTTTATTGCCACAGCATGTTTATATTCATCGTGCTGAATAAACTGTTCAGCATATGCATTACCCACCGCCAGAGCAATAAGTCCCAAACTAAACCCGGGGAGTTTTTTCAGTTTCATAGATTAACTATCCATTCATTGGATTAACAAACATTCCTGGTCAAATAACCTATGAGCTCAGATTACCAAAACGGAGGGTAAAGACAAAAACAAAAGCACAAAAAATTTAAATAGATAAACAGCGACAATATATAAATGATAAATAAGTCGGCATTATCATTTTTCACCTTATTTTCATGACATTGATCACTTTGGGGTGACTATTTTGTTTAACAAATAACTCTTCGACATCAAAATTATTAATAGTTGCCATGGTAATTATTTCGGTGATATATAAAAACAACTGTGATAACACCAAGGTTGACAACTATTTGCGCAATAATTCCTTTCCTTCAATGATCCAGGCGTTCACTGCCAGCAACCCATTCAGCCGCATACTGACAGTGAGAAACTGAAAGATTATTGCTGATCCCTGTGGCTAACGAGTCTTTCTCTTAAATCGATTAACCAGATTGATCGCCAGCCAAACAAGGGCATTAAGCAAATTTATCGTCACAAGCACTTCTCCCAGCCCGGTACTGGGTTTTGCAATAAGGATGACCAGGAGGGTGATCAGCATAAATGCAATGGAAAAGATGATATAGAGAGTGAAATAATCCAGATTATTACTATTATTCATGCTACTAATGGCAATCCTGTCAAAACTTTCAAACAATTATAGCAAACAAAATAATGAACAATAGTAACAAGAGGCAACGAGCTAATTAGCTGTCTATAATTACACCGCACTATGGCCTTACTGATCAATTTTCACTCAACCACAACCTTCACCTTCGGTTTAGAAAGGATAATTTTGACCAGGTCGATGTATGTAACAGGTTTATAGAAATAATAACCCTGCTGAAATGTGATATTATTTTGGTTCAGATAGCCAAGTTGTTCTTTCGTTTCGACACCTTCAGCGACGATACTGATCGAAAGTTTACGCGCCAGATCCAATACACAATCCAGAATTCGGGTTGATTCTGGGTCTGCGTTTACGCGGCCAACGAAACTGTGATCAATTTTGATATAATCAATATGCAGGTCATGAAGATAAGAAAGCCCTGAGTAGCCAGTACCGAAATCATCCAGCGCGATGACAAAACCATTTTCATGCAGAATGTTCAACCGCTGAACCAGACTTTCATCAACATTCAATGGCTCACGCTCGGTGACTTCCAGAACAAGGTTTAAATCGCGGCGGGTAAAACTGTCACGGAAATTTAAACACTCGTCGACAAACGTCGGCGAAATAATATGCGAAGCGCTAAAATTAATTCCAATATGAAAACCTTCCGGCAGTTTACTCGCGATAGCGTTCATCTGTCTGGCAACCTGATTCATCAGGCTTTGTGTAAGCGGAACGATTAATCCGGATTTTTCAGCAAGTGGAATAAATGCCGCGGGTGAAATATATCCACCGTGAGGTTGTTTCCAGCGGGCTAACACCTCAACTCCCCGCAATGTCCCTTCCCGACCATTTACCACAGGTTGGTAAAAAGGGACGATCTCCCCATTATTTATTGCCCGTCGCAGGATCTCTTCAGGCGTTGCGCTTTTATTGAAATATCTATCAAGCAGGAAGGCAGCGGCGCTGGCGATTAACAGAATAAATATTAAAATCCCAAAGCCTTTATCGATAAGTCTGTAGAAGCTAAAGAGTGGCGGCGGGTTAAAGATAATAGTGAAATGATATTTTGTGGAGTGAACCTTCTCGGTATAGGGATAATGTCCATTAAGCGTCATCACATCAGCCGTTGGTCCAATAATGTCATCCGCCACGCGTAATACATACCTTACCCCTTTCAAGGGTACATTAAGCGCCCCGCGAATATGTTGATCACTTATCGTAACCAAAATGCGCGTATCTGCAAATTGGCTCTGATAGAGCAGGATAGGTAATCTATTAACGGTGTCGATTGCCGGAGCCAACAGTAAATTACTGTCCGGGACAACAGGAATACGAGACAGCAGGACCCGATTCCCAGGCAGGGATGTACACCAGACTATTCCCTGTTTGAGAATGATGATTGTGCGCAGGTGAGGTTTCAGAGCTGCTTCAGTGCCAAGCTGATATTGCTCCTCGAGGTCGCATTCCTTCCCGGCAATGTTAACCGCTGTTTGAGTCGCCTGTGACGCTTCTTCAAGTATATGATTGATATTGTTGGCGGCATATCTTGCTCCCGCCAGGTACTCTGCTTTTGCGGAATACCAGAGCTGGATGTTCAAAATAGCGACACCGGTAATAAACAAGCATATCGCAACGAGGATGGGTATGAGTGTATTGCGCATTTGCTTGTCCCGGCCAAAGGGTTTAATACATGAAAATGGGTAATGCTGCCAACTTACTGATTTAGTGTATGATGGTGATTTTAAGGTGCTTGCGTGGCTTCCATTTCCATCAGATGTCCTTCCTGCTCCGCTACTGAAGGCGTGGTGCGTAACGGCAAAAGCACTGCCGGACATCAGCGCTATCTCTGCTCTCATTGCCGTAAAACATGGCAACTACAGTTCACTTACACCGCCTCTCAGCCCGGTACGCACCAGAAAATCATTGATATGGCCATGAATGGCGTCGGATGTCGCGCCAGCGCACGCATTATGGGCGTTGGCCTCAACACGGTTTTACGTCACTTAAAAAACTCAGGCCGCAGTCGGTAACCTCGCGCATACAACCGGGCAGTGATGTGATTGTCTGCGCTGAAATGGACGAACATTGGGGCTACGTCGGTGCTAAATCACGTCAGCGCTGGCTGTTTTACGCGTATGACAGGATACGGAGGACGGTTGTGGCGCACGTCTTCGGTGAACGCACTCTGGCCACACTGGAGCGTCTTCTGAGTTTGAGGTCGTGGTATGGATGACGGATGGCTGGCCGCTGTATGAATCACGCCTGAAGGGAAAGCTGCACGTTATCAGCAAGCGTTACACTCAGCGCATTGAGCGACATAATCTGAATCTGAGACAACATCTGGCAAGGCCGGTACGGAAGTCACTGTCGTTCTCAAAATCGGTGGAGCTGCATGACAAGGTCATCGGGCATTATCTGAACATAAAACACTATCAGTAAGTTGGAGTCATTACCTAAATATGCTCGATATGCTATTAATAATATCCACATAAATAAAACAACGGGCGTGTTATACGCCCGTTTAAATATTTAACACATGTAGTGATTACATATTCTTGATGATCGCATCACCAAACTCTGAACATTTCAGCAGTTTAGCGCCTTCCATCAGACGCTCGAAGTCATAGGTTACGGTCTTGGCGTTGATCGCGCCTTCCATACCTTTAACAATCAGGTCTGCGGCTTCAGTCCAGCCCATATGGCGTAACATCATCTCAGCGGAGAGAATAATAGAGCCAGGGTTTACTTTGTCCTGACCGGCGTATTTCGGCGCAGTACCGTGGGTGGCTTCAAACAGGGCGCATTCGTCACCGATGTTTGCTCCAGGGGCGATACCGATACCGCCAACCTGCGCTGCCAGAGCGTCAGAAATGTAGTCACCGTTCAGGTTCATACAGGCGATAACATCATATTCAGCCGGACGCAGCAGGATCTGTTGCAGGAATGCATCAGCAATCACGTCTTTAATGACGATCTCTTTGCCGGTATTCGGGTTTTTAACTTTCAGCCACGGGCCGCCGTCGATCAGTTCACCGCCAAATTCTTCACGCGCCAGCTGGTAGCCCCAGTCTTTAAACGCGCCTTCGGTGAACTTCATGATGTTGCCTTTGTGCACCAGGGTCACAGAGTCACGATCGTTAGCAATTGCGTATTCGATCGCTGCACGAACCAGACGTTTGGTGCCTTCTTCAGAACACGGCTTAATACCGATACCGCAATGTTCCGGGAAGCGAATTTTCTTCACGCCCATCTCTTCACGCAGGAATTTAATCACTTTCTCGGCGTCGGCAGAGTCAGCTTTCCATTCGATACCCGCATAAATGTCTTCCGAGTTTTCACGGAAGATAACCATATCGGTCAGTTCAGGGTGTTTAACCGGGCTTGGAGTGCCCTGATAGTAACGTACCGGACGCAGGCAGATGTAGAGATCCAGTTCCTGACGCAGGGCAACGTTGAGAGAACGAATACCGCCACCAACCGGAGTGGTCAGCGGGCCTTTAATGGCAACGCGATATTCACGAATCAGATCAAGGGTTTCAGCAGGCAGCCAGACATCCTGACCATAAACCTGTGTGGATTTTTCACCGGTGTAAATTTCCATCCAGGAGATTTTACGCTCGCCTTTATAGGCTTTCTCGACTGCAGCGTCGACCACTTTCAGCATGGCTGGGGTTACATCTACACCGATTCCATCACCTTCAATGTAAGGGATAATCGGATTTTCAGGAACGTTGAGTTTGCCGTTTTGCAGGGTGATCTTCTTGCCTTGTGCCGGAACAACTACTTTACTTTCCATTCACCTCTCCTTCGAGCGCTACTGGTTTGCTCGTCTGCCACCACGTTGCATATGCGTTTGCGTCCTGCGATACGGATGCTTTAGAGCAATTTTTTGTTAATGATTTGTAATTGACTTGTCAATACTACCCTATTGTTTGCCGTCATGAAAGATGCGCGTTATTAGGCTATAATGCGGCAATTCATAATCTCTGAAAATACCATGCAAAAAACTTCTTTTAGAAATCACCAGGTTAAGCGATTCAGCTCGCAACGTTCTACCAGGCGTAAACATGAAAACCAGCCCACGCGTGTGATCCTCTTCAATAAACCCTACGATGTTCTTCCGCAGTTCACCGATGAAACCGGACGCAAAACATTAAAAGAATTCATCCCGGTTCAGGGCGTTTATGCAGCAGGTCGCCTTGACCGCGATAGCGAAGGGTTGCTGGTGCTGACCAATAACGGCGCGTTGCAGGCGCGTTTAACCCAGCCGGGTAAACGCACCGGAAAAATCTATTATGTGCAGGTGGAAGGTATTCCCACACAAGACGCACTTGAAGCCTTGCGCAATGGCGTAACCTTAAATGATGGCCCTACCCTGCCCGCAGGCGCGGAGCTGGTTGACGAACCCGCGTGGTTATGGCCGCGGAATCCACCAATTCGTGAACGCAAAAGTATTCCCACCAGCTGGCTGAAGATCACCTTATATGAAGGACGTAATCGCCAGGTGCGCCGCATGACCGCCCATGTTGGTTTCCCCACGCTGCGACTGATTCGCTATGCGATGGGAGATTACTCTTTGGATAATCTTGCCAATGGCGAATGGCGAGAAGTGACAGATTAAGGATGCAAAATGTTTAAACCGCACGTTACCGTTGCTTGCGTGGTGCACGCAGAAGGCAAATTTTTAGTCGTTGAAGAGACGATTAATGGTAAAGCGTTATGGAACCAACCTGCCGGGCATCTGGAAGCCGATGAAACCTTAGTGGAAGCCGCCGCCCGTGAACTGTGGGAAGAAACCGGCATCAGCGCGCAGCCGCAACACTTTATTCGTATGCATCAGTGGATTGCGCCAGATAAAACGCCGTTTTTGCGTTTCCTCTTTGCCATTGAGCTTGAGCAAATATGCCCGACCCAGCCTCATGACAGCGATATCGACTGCTGCCGTTGGGTCAGCGCCGAAGAAATTTTACAGGCGTCAAATCTTCGTTCGCCGCTGGTGGCGGAAAGTATTCGTTGTTATCAAAGCGGGCAACGTTATCCGCTGGAGATGATTGGCGATTTTAACTGGCCTTTTACAAAGGGTGTCATCTAAAAGGCTGCGTGATAGAATACGCCGCCTTGAAGTTCAATGTCGTGAGTGATCCAATGTCTGAAACCGCAAAAAAAGTAATCGTCGGCATGTCCGGCGGTGTCGATTCCTCCGTTTCTGCCTGGCTGTTGCAACAACAGGGATATCAGGTCGAAGGCCTGTTTATGAAGAACTGGGAAGAAGACGACGGTGAGGAATATTGCACAGCAGCAGCGGATCTGGCTGATGCCCAGGCGGTCTGCGACAAGCTCGGCATTGAACTGCACACCGTTAACTTTGCTGCCGAGTACTGGGACAACGTCTTCGAACTGTTCCTTGCCGAATATAAAGCCGGTCGCACGCCGAATCCGGATATTCTGTGCAACAAGGAGATCAAATTTAAAGCCTTCCTCGAATTTGCCGCCGAAGATTTAGGTGCCGATTATATCGCTACCGGTCATTACGTACGTCGGGCCGATGTCGATGGCAAGAGCCGCCTGCTGCGTGGTCTGGACAGCAATAAAGACCAGAGCTACTTCCTTTATACGCTCAGCCATGAGCAGATTGCGCAAAGCCTGTTCCCGGTAGGCGAACTGGAAAAACCGCAGGTGCGTAAGATTGCTGAAGATCTTGGTCTGGTCACCGCGAAGAAAAAAGACTCTACCGGCATTTGCTTCATTGGCGAACGTAAATTCCGCGAGTTCCTGGGCCGTTATCTCCCGGCGCAACCGGGCAAAATCATTACCGTCGATGGCGATGAAATTGGTGAGCACCAGGGGCTGATGTATCACACTCTCGGTCAGCGTAAAGGTCTGGGTATCGGTGGCACCAAAGAAGGTACCGAAGAACCGTGGTATGTGGTGGACAAAGACGTCGAAAACAACATTCTGGTTGTCGCTCAGGGCCATGAACACCCGCGGCTGATGTCTGTCGGGTTGATTGCCCAGCAGCTGCACTGGGTCGATCGCGAACCATTCACCGGCACTATGCGTTGCACGGTAAAAACCCGCTATCGCCAGACCGACATTCCGTGCACCGTCAAGGCGCTGGACGACGATCGCATTAAAGTGATTTTCGATGAGCCGGTTGCCGCCGTGACGCCGGGCCAGTCTGCCGTCTTCTATAACGGTGAAGTGTGCCTCGGTGGCGGTATTATTGAGCAGCGTCTGCCGCTGCCGGTCTGATTATTATCTTTACTTAAAACAAGGAAGCAGTGAACGTGGCAAAGAATTACTATGACATCACCCTCGCCCTGGCCGGTATTTGTCAGTCGGCACGCCTGGTGCAACAACTCGCTCACCAGGGGCATTGTGATGCCGATGCGCTACACGTCTCACTCAACAGTATTATTGATATGAACCCCAGCTCGACGCTGGCGGTTTTTGGCGGTAGCGAAGCCAACCTGCGCGTCGGGCTGGAAACCCTGCTCGGCGTGCTCAATGCCAGCAGTTGCCAGGGCTTAAACGCCGAATTAACCCGCTACACACTCAGCTTGATGGTGCTTGAGCGCAAACTCTCCTCAGCGAAAGGCGCGCTCGACACTCTGGGCAACCGGATCAACGGCCTGCAACGCCAGCTCGAACACTTCGATTTACAGTCCGAAACGCTGATGAGCGCGATGGCTGCTATCTATGTTGATGTGATCAGCCCGCTTGGCCCGCGCATTCAGGTCACCGGTTCCCCTGCTGTACTGCAAAGCCCACAAGTGCAGGCGAAAGTTCGCGCAACCCTGCTGGCAGGCATTCGCGCCGCCGTGCTCTGGCACCAGGTCGGCGGCGGACGTCTACAACTGATGTTTTCTCGTAATCGCCTGACCACTCAGGCAAAACAAATTCTTGCTCATTTAACCCCGGAGTTGTGATCTATGGAATTATCCTCACTGACCGCCGTTTCCCCTGTCGATGGACGCTACGGCGATAAAGTCAGCGCGCTGCGCGGGATTTTCAGCGAATATGGTTTGCTGAAATTCCGTGTACAAGTTGAAGTACGTTGGCTGCAAAAACTGGCCGCGCACGCAGCGATCAAGGAAGTTCCTGCTTTTGCTGCCGACGCAATCGGTTACCTTGATGCAATTGTCGCCAATTTCAGCGAAGAAGATGCCGCACGCATCAAAACCATCGAGCGTACCACTAACCACGACGTTAAAGCGGTTGAGTATTTCCTGAAAGAAAAAGTGGCGGAGATCCCGGAACTGCACGCGGTTTCTGAATTCATCCACTTTGCCTGTACTTCGGAAGATATCAATAACCTCTCCCACGCATTAATGCTGAAAACCGCGCGTGATGAAGTGATCCTGCCGTACTGGCGTCAACTGATTGATGGCATTAAAGATCTCGCCGTTCAGTACCGCGATATCCCGCTGCTGTCTCGTACCCACGGTCAGCCAGCCACGCCGTCAACCATCGGTAAAGAGATGGCAAACGTCGCCTACCGTATGGAGCGCCAGCACCGCCAGCTTAACCAGGTGGAGATCCTCGGCAAAATCAACGGCGCGGTCGGTAACTATAACGCCCACATCGCCGCTTACCCGGAAGTTGACTGGCATCAGTTCAGCGAAGAGTTCGTCACCTCGCTGGGTATTCAATGGAACCCGTACACTACCCAGATTGAACCGCACGACTACATTGCCGAACTGTTTGATTGCGTTGCGCGCTTCAACACCATTCTGATCGACTTTGACCGTGACGTCTGGGGTTATATCGCCCTTAACCACTTCAAACAGAAAACCATTGCTGGTGAGATTGGTTCTTCCACCATGCCGCATAAAGTTAACCCGATCGACTTCGAAAACTCCGAAGGGAATCTGGGCCTTTCCAACGCGGTATTGCAGCATCTGGCAAGCAAACTGCCGGTTTCCCGCTGGCAGCGTGACCTGACCGACTCCACCGTGCTGCGTAACCTCGGCGTGGGTATCGGTTATGCGCTGATTGCGTATCAATCCACCCTGAAAGGCGTGAGCAAACTGGAAGAGAACCGTGACCATCTGCTGGATGAGCTGGATCACAACTGGGAAGTGCTGGCAGAACCAATCCAGACAGTTATGCGTCGCTATGGCATCGAAAAACCGTACGAGAAGCTGAAAGAGCTTACTCGCGGTAAGCGCGTTGACGCCGAAGGCATGAAGCAGTTTATCGATGGTCTGGCGTTGCCAGAAGAAGAGAAAGCCCGCCTGAAAGCGATGACGCCGGCTAACTATATTGGTCGAGCTATCACGATGGTTGATGAGCTGAAATAAGCCTCAAATCAGTGCCGGATGGCGATGCTGTCCGGCCTGCTTATTAAGATTATCCACTTTTTCTTTTTTCACTTTACCTCCCCTCCCCGCTGGTTTATTTAATGTTTACCCCCATAAACACATAATCGCGTTACACTATTTTAATAATTAAGACAGGGAGAAATAAAAATGCGCGTACTGGTTGTTGAAGACAATGCGTTGTTACGTCACCACCTTAAAGTTCAGATTCAGGATGCTGGTCATCAGGTCGATGACGCAGAAGATGCCAAAGAAGCCGATTATTATCTCAATGAACATTTACCGGATATTGCGATTGTCGATCTCGGATTGCCTGACGAGGACGGTCTGTCACTGATTCGCCGCTGGCGTAGCAACGATGTTTCACTGCCGATTCTGGTATTAACCGCCCGTGAAAGCTGGCAGGACAAAGTCGAAGTATTAAGTGCCGGTGCTGATGATTACGTGACTAAACCGTTTCATATTGAAGAGGTGATGGCGCGAATGCAGGCATTAATGCGGCGTAATAGCGGTCTGGCTTCACAGGTCATTTCGCTCCCCCCGTTTCAGGTTGATCTCTCTCGCCGTGAATTATCTATTAATGACGAAGTGATCAAACTGACCGCGTTCGAATACACCATTATGGAAACGTTGATACGCAATAATGGCAAAGTGGTCAGCAAAGATTCGTTAATGCTACAACTCTATCCGGATGCGGAGCTGCGGGAAAGCCATACCATTGATGTACTGATGGGACGTCTGCGCAAAAAAATTCAGGCACAATATCCGCAAGAAGTCATTACCACCGTTCGCGGCCAGGGCTACCTGTTCGAATTGCGCTGATGAAAAAATTACTGCGTCTTTTTTTCCCGCTCTCGCTGCGGGTACGTTTTCTGTTGGCAACGGCAGCGGTAGTACTGGTGCTTTCGCTTGCCTACGGAATGGTCGCGCTGATCGGTTATAGCGTCAGTTTCGATAAAACTACGTTTCGGCTGTTACGTGGCGAGAGCAATCTGTTCTATACCCTTGCGCAGTGGGAAAACAATAAGTTGCATGTCGAGTTACCCGAAAATATCGACAAGCAAAGCCCCACCATGACGCTAATTTATGATGAGAACGGGCAGCTTTTATGGGCGCAACGTGACGTGCCCTGGCTGATGAAAATGATCCAGCCTGACTGGCTGAAATCGAATGGTTTTCATGAAATTGAAGCGGATGTTAACGATACCAGCCTCTTGCTGAGTGGAGATCATTCGATACAGCAACAGTTGCAGGAAGTGCGGGAAGATGATGACGACGCGGAGATGACCCACTCGGTGGCGGTAAACGTCTACCCGGCAACATCGCGGATGCCAAAATTAACCATTGTGGTGGTGGATACCATTCCGGTGGAGCTAAAAAGTTCCTATATGGTCTGGAGCTGGTTTATCTATGTGCTCTCAGCCAATCTGCTGTTAGTGATCCCGCTGCTGTGGGTCGCCGCCTGGTGGAGTTTACGCCCCATCGAAGCCCTGGCAAAAGAAGTCCGCGAACTGGAAGAACATAACCGCGAATTGCTCAATCCAGCCACAACGCGAGAACTGACCAGTCTGGTACGAAACCTGAACCGATTGTTAAAAAGTGAACGCGAACGTTACGACAAATACCGTACGACGCTCACCGACCTGACCCATAGTCTGAAAACGCCACTGGCGGTGCTGCAAAGTACGCTGCGTTCTCTGCGTAGTGAAAAGATGAGCGTCAGTGATGCTGAGCCGGTAATGCTGGAGCAAATCAGCCGCATTTCACAGCAAATTGGCTACTACCTGCATCGTGCCAGTATGCGCGGCGGGACATTGCTCAGCCGCGAGCTGCATCCGGTCGCCCCACTGCTGGACAATCTCACCTCAGCGCTGAACAAAGTGTATCAACGCAAAGGGGTCAATATCTCTCTCGATATTTCGCCAGAGATCAGCTTTGTCGGTGAGCAGAACGATTTTGTCGAGGTGATGGGCAACGTGCTGGATAATGCCTGTAAATATTGCCTCGAGTTTGTCGAAATTTCTGCAAGGCAAACCGACGAGCATCTCTATATTGTGGTCGAGGATGATGGCCCCGGTATTCCATTAAGCAAGCGAGAGGTCATTTTCGACCGTGGTCAACGGGTTGATACTTTACGCCCTGGGCAAGGTGTAGGGCTGGCGGTAGCCCGCGAAATCACCGAGCAATATGAGGGTAAAATCGTCGCCGGAGAGAGCATGCTGGGCGGTGCGCGGATGGAGGTGATTTTTGGTCGCCAGCATTCTGCGCCGAAAGATGAATAAATATGTCCTTTTACCACTACATCAAGTCATTGATTCGATCAAACAATTTTCATTGAAAAAGTGCCAAAAATCGCAAATTGACTACACCATTAACTACACCGTTCGGTGCACTGTATGAAACAACGTGGAACAAATAGACACAAGAAATATACAGGCGGGTAATCTTTCCAGGGGGAAGCGCACCAATTCATGAGGGGCGTTAATGTCGATATGGGGATCCCCATAACGGAGCTACCGGATTTTTTTTCCGGTTAACCTTTAATCAGGCTGGTGGGTTTTACATACCCTTGATCACCGTAATGATGATCCAGATGTGCACCTTTTCCACCAATGGCGGAAAAGCTCCAACCGTAACGATGATCGCTATGGTTGCCTCGATGGTCTGCGTGGTCATTATGACCGTTCAGCCAGTGACCTTAATCAGAATTTTTCGCTAAAAAATGACGTTGGCCACGTCATCCGGAAAGCACAAAATCACGTCGATTTTTAATGAACGGTTAAACCGTCTTTTTGTCACGGTGTGTCACTGGTTGTCACTCTCCGTCACGATTGAGGTGGTGGTCATTCTGCCCGACCGCGCATCTTTGCGCTATCGGGAATATCAAACAGTTACCTCGCCGACTTCCTCAAATTGAGGTTTCCGAAAATATCAGAGCGGGTTAGCGATTAAGCTGACGAGTAATTAAACTGCGAAAATTTCGTAGTTTCTGAATATATTCCGGCCTGCTGGTTAACAGTCCTCAGATGTGAGGGATGTAGCCAGCGCAATTTTGCGCTTTGCTTTAATCTCAGTGAGTTACCGCCGTAACCGCTCCGGCTTCTTCCAGTGGTACGTGATTTTCTCCTTCTCCCGATACAGTTCAACGCGGCGATTGTAGGCCAGCATTTCCAGAACGCGGATCCGTATGTCGCGCATATCCGCATCATTAAGCTGGATACCATCACGGCGCATCACCTCAGCAACAACACGCGCATAATTTTCGGCTGTCACGCTGTCCGGCTGCGTGGTCTGTTCGTCAGCCTGCTGGCTGATTCCAGAGACGCGGCGGATTAATCGCAGTATTTCGGCTTCTGTCATGCTGCTGACCTCATTACACCCCGCTAAATTCTTCCAGTTTCTGGCGGTGGCTGTCGCTTATATCAAAAGCAAAATCCTCATGCTCTGCCTGGAATGTACCAAACGCCATCAGCGCCGCTACGCTCGGGTCTATCTTGTTCGGTGATTTTTTCTTGTTCGGCTTGATATTGGCGTTCGCGTCACTCTGCATCACGACGTTACTCATCGACCAGGACAACACCGGATCGCCACGATGCACAATCACCCTGCGGTTAACAAAAACTTCGAACGATTTCGCCGCCGGACTGAATCTGAGGTAGGTTTGCGGGAACGGCTCCACCTCAAAACCAGCCCCCTGTAATTGCGTCCTGAGATGCGTGGCGTTCCACGTATCAAAGCCCACCAGCCTGATATTAAATTTCTCCGCATCCTGCATGATGTCATCTCTGATCCGGTCGTAATCAATGCAGTCACCTGGCGTTGTGCGTATCCAGCCCGCTTTAGCCCACTGGCGATAGACAGCGCGGTTTTTATTGGCGGGGTTCTGTAGCTGGAACTCCGGCAGATAATGACGGGAAATCAGCATAATGGTTTTACCGACCGGAAAGGCATAGCATACGCTGGAAATATCGCTGGTTGATGATAAGTCCAGCCCCGCGTAACACTCCTGACCGTGTAAATCTTCCTCCGTGAACGTTCCGGCACACTCAGCCCATGCACCATTACCCATCCACGGGGTAGTCCCCTGACACCAGATATTAAATCGCTTTGTCATCATCTCCACCCACTGCGACGGAATACCCCGCGCTTTCTGGATGGTTGAGGCCAGTTTTTCACGATCCACGGAAACATCAATATTAGGGTTCGCCTTTATCCACATCGCCGGATCATCAACCTCGTTTTCGTCGTCCAGTTCGTAAATCAGTACAAAAATTGAATCGTTAACCTCTTCGCCGTCCAGGATCTGGCAGCAATAATCATAGTGCTGTTTACAGGCTGAAACGACGTTACTGCCCGATGTGGTAATGGCAAATAACAGCCCTTCGGGACGTGCGCCCATCCCCAGCTCAAGCGCGGAATAAACGCCGTTATCGGGGTGTAGGTGGTATTCGTCCACGATGGAAAGACTGGGGTTTGTCCCCTCGATGGTTGCCGCTTTTGCTGCCAGCGGCTTTAACAGGCTGTTGCTTTTCGGGTGTATCACCTTATGCGCCTGAATATTCACCCGCCTGCGTAACGGTCGGGATAAAAGGCACATCTGACGCGCATTATCAAACACGATCCGCGCCTGGTCACGGCTCACCGCTGCGGTGTAGATATCCTGCTGACCGTTCTCCATAATCAGAAACCAGTTAGCCAGAATCGCGGCGGTCGTGGATTTCGCATTTTTGCGCGGCACTTCGATAAAGGCGCTCGTGTATTTGCGCCGTCCGGTGGCCTTAACCTTAAAGCCGAGGATGCACGCAAAGGCGAACTGCTGCCACGGCTCCAGCTCAATGGGTCTGCCACGCATCGGTCCTTTTACGTGCGGGCACACCCTGGAAAAGGCAATAAACCGCTCCACAACCTCACGATCGAACGTGTAAAGGGGGCTTTTAAGGTCCGAAAAGTACCGTTTAACAGCCTGTTTTAACCGTTTACAGGCCGGAATTTTGCCCGTTTTTACGTCTTCTGCGTACTTATTCCAGGCGGTCAAGCTCGTCCTCTTCTTCTGTTTCCGGTGGATTTTTACGGCGGCTTATCGGGTCAAAACCGAGCAAGGAGGCCATTTTTATCATCACTCTTTCAGCGTCGGATTTTGCGCTTAATGCGGGGTTTCTGCTCTCGCCGCCCTGACTGTTAACAATGCTGAACCCGCGCGCCGCAAGGTCTGCAACGGCTTTCCGGTAAATGGAGTAGTTGACGCAATACAGTTCCAGATTGCTCCAGTCGGCGGGGGTCAGGTCTCCCCGTTCCGCAAGCTGCCGCGATTTTTCCCGCCACTGCTTCACGGCGATATCATCCAGGTAGGCGGGGTCGGGTTTGTCCTGAAAACGCCCCCCACCCCGTCATACAGCCTCATCAGCGATTGCGGAAACATTCCATAACCTCGCGGTCACGGTCGGTTAATCGCTTCGCTGTGATGCGTTCTGCGCGTCCTGACGCTTTATCTTTATGCCCTGTTTCCTGTGTCTTCCATGCGTCACGCTGCCTTATAAGTCCACGGATAAGGCGGTTTTGTTCCCGCTCATTCATCAGCGTCATACATCCAGTTATTGCGGTTAGCAGCCCGTTCTTCCTCTTCACGAAATCCACCTGCGGCACGCTTGCTTTTTGTTGCCGGATCAAGCCATTTCGTTTTCTGGTTATGACACGCCTGGCACAATGGTTGATGGTTCCATTCGGGCCAGAAGAGAACATCATCACCGCCATTAATCGGGATAATGTGATCCACCACCACGGCGGGCGTATATATCCCCTTCTCAAGGCATCGCACGCATAACGGGTTTTTACTCAGATACATGGCGCGGTATTTGTCCCACTGTCTGGAATATCCACGCGCGCGGCGGTGTCCTCGTCTGGCATCCTCTGCACGCCATGCCGCCCGCCTGTGCTCCTCACACTTGCCGGATTTAACGCGCCTGTTACAGCCTGGTTCTGTGCATCGTCTTAATGGTTGCCACGGCATCAGTACCCCCCCACATCACGGTAAGCCGTCCAGAGTGCGCCTATCGTCATGGGTACGCGTGTTTTTGCGTTATCCGCGACAATCTGGCGATTTTCATACAGGTGAGCGATAAACATCATGCAGCCAATCTTTATGGCTGGCGTGAACGCCAGCCCGTCATCAAAGCGCCTGCCTATGTGTATCTGGCACGCCTCAAGCGATGCGGCAATGTATCCGCTGATTAACTGGTCTTCATCGTCGCCATCGATGCGGCAATGGAGTTTCACTTCTTCCAGGGTGATAAGTTCTTCTGTCATTTTTCCGCGCCCTCACGACAAAGAATTTCAAGGCGTGTCCTGGCGGCATCCGGCAGCGGCTGCCCGATGATATTCAGTACACGCCCCGCCAGCGGCCCCGTACTGACCTTTATCCGGCTGGTGGCGTTGATGTCCTTCCGGTACCGTATCCAGATCCTTACGGTACCAATCGCCAGCTCTGCGCCCGATGAAATGGCCTCCTTGCTGCTGACCATGTTCACGCTTGCCCAGAGTGTGTGACCGTCCTCCCACGTTTCGAGTATTTCGCCGGTTATATCCCTGGTCTGTTTCAGGGTCTGAATCGTTATCCTGTCACGCAGTCGCCCTATGTTCATTCCGGTTTTTCTCCCTCGCTGATTTTTACTTCCTGTTTCCATGCCTGGCTGAACTCATCACCACCATCACGCGGTGACAGCCCTTCACGTTCGCGGGCTTCGTTCGGACACATAACGTCGGATTTTATGCCGCGCTCATAGGTGGCAAAGCGTTCGCCAGGTGTGGCCCGTAACAGGTCCGCGCTGTCAAACTCCACCTGATACCGGATACCAGGTACAGGCGAGGCCACCAGCAAGGCGTTTTTTATCTGCTGCTCAAAGTTCGCCAGCCACGGGCGCATCGTCATGGTGAGAAATGCGCGGCTTGCCTCGCTGAAGTTGCTGTAGGTGCTGTTGCTGTATTCCTGCAAAAAAATCGGCGAGACGTTGAACATTCGGGCGATGTCTTCAATGGTGAAGCGACGGGAGGCCAGCCATTCGGCATCCTGATTACTCATGCCCAGCTGCTGATAGCTCATCCCCCCTTCAAGGATGGGCGTTTTTCCGGCGTTTCTGGCCCCTTTGTAGCGTTCCAGTGCGGCTAATGCCTGTTTGCCCCTCACGCCGTCCAGCCATTCGCCTGACGTGATAACCCCTGCCGCCATCATGCCATCACGCATCACGCTCGCGCCGTGGCGTTGTTGGGCCAGCCCAAGCCCCAGCGATTCGCGGCAGATGGTTACAGGTGAGCGCCCCATAAAACCGTCATCCGTGGAGTAACGAAGGTGGAGAACCTCCCACGGTAAATAGTTGCGGATGTTTCCGGTGTAGGCGTCAGTGATGCAGTAGCGCCAGTTATGATCACCTGTCTGCTCCACGTTCACCGACTGCGGCGGGTAAGGATGTAAAGCCGCCGGAAAACCATCACGCCCCCACTGAATAACCGCATAAGCATTACCACTTAACAGGCAGTAGCGGATCATCATTCGCTTAAACTGGTAGGGTGTCTGCCACGCGTTCGGGCGCTCGTTGAGGATGTGATCGACCGGATGAGAATCAAGCCATTCGCGGGCCTCCTTCCCCTTCTCATTGCGTACCAGGTACAGGTAACACGGCATGGTAGCCACCGCGTCAGAGATGACCGTGACGGCGTTCATGACGGCGGGGAGTGATTCCGCTGTCCCAGATGATACGTACTCACCCGCCCCCGTGTTCGATGTGCCGGCCAGCGCCATAAATTCATCAAGCGTCATGCTGCGCTGCTCTTTTTTTCGTCTGAAAGGCCACATATCACACCCCCGCTAAATCCGCCCACCAGCGGCGATTATCCGCACGCGGCATTTTTTCGGGGTGCTGCTCATACAGGGAACGGCGGGCCAGCTCCACGCCGGAATCGGGGTAAGCCGGTACCGATGTAACGGTAATTTCGTACAGTTCCGCCACCAGCACGGTGCGCACGCATGGATCTGTTGTGGTATCCCATACATCCTTACGGGAGCGAAAGCCAAAGCTCATCCCCGAGATGTCCCCACGCTTAACCAGTTCGATAACGTCGCGCCCTGTACTGGTATCCGGTGGGGTCAGTTCAAAGCGTAACCCTGTTTCGTCCTCTTCCAGTTTCAGCGTGCCGGAACGGGTGCGCCCCAGTAACATGCTGTGGTCATGCTCATACAGGCCGCGAACGTCATTACCCGCCGCAAGCCATTCAGTAAACGCCCCCCGCTGGAATTTTTCGTAAAACTCACCCCATAACAGTTCTGAAAGCTTATCCCAGCGAACAACGTAGCCCGTCAGCGTACCGGCTCCGCTGGTGGTGATTTCCGATGACCGGATTTCCATACTCTTCATAATTTTTTCACCCATAAAACACTAAAGGGGCTTTTTAGCCCCTTCTGTATGCTGTTAATCGTCGTCTTCCGGCAGTGCCAGAATCTTGATCGCGTTCGAATCCACCACGCCACCGCCTAAATATTTTTGCGTGAAAATTTTGATGAATCCTGGTTCTGTCAGGTTGTCCGGTCTGGTGCGAACACCTGTTTCGTGATCAACAATGTAGTAACCGCGTTTGAAGTCACCCAGGGCAATAACGTTATCAGGCATAAACTCCAGATATTCGACCGGAAGGCCCAGCAACGTATCAGGATCACCCGCCTGTAAACGGTCGCGCCAGATATAATCACCGTTCGCGTTCTTCACCTTCTGAAGTTTTGCCGCCGTCGTGGAGTTAACCACTCAGACCGCGTTTTTGCGGTATTTTTTACGTAATGCAAATTTCAGGTCGATCAGCGGGTCCGCAGATGTCCACGCCAGAGATTCGGAAGGTTTAATTACCTGCAACGTACCAAAATCACGCTCTTTGTCGTTCTTCTCTGCACGGGGTACGGATAAAAAACCTTTTGCTTTTTTGTCACCGTCGCCCACAACCAGATCGCTTTCTTCGGTTTCCGTGAAGGTGTCGCCAATCTCACCCGTCAGCCATGAAAGGATGTCCACATCGGAAAAATCCACGATTTCCTGTGTGGTGCGCGGGTACGCATAGACCGGATACAGCTTAATGCTCACCTCGTTAATCTGCGGGGTGCTGGTCTGTTCGCGTGCCTTACCCTCTTCACCGTGGTTAACGGTCGCACCGCCAGCGGAAACAAGCTGCTTAAACTCGTTGCTGCTGATTTTCTTCACGGTACAGATGCGACGCATGGTGGATTCATCCGCCAGCATTCGCATGATTTCGGTGTTCAGTTCAGGGATAACGGTATAACCACCATCAGCGGGAACGCCTGTACTTAATGCGCGGGTTTCACCGGTCAGAATGTAGTTACGTAGTTCTGCGGGGTCAGTGGTCTGGCTGCTTTTACCTGGCTTGCTGCGCTCTTCGTCTGCAATGGCTTCAAGGCGGGAAATGTCTTTATCGAGGGATTCAGCTTTAGCGCGTAATTCGTCAAATTTTGCGCCCTCAGCATCGTTAAGACTGCGGTTTTCTTTTTCAGCGTTCTCCAGCATGTCGCGCATCTGATTTTTAATGGCGGTTTTCTGCTGGCGTAATTCGATTATTCTCTGCATAAAAAAAGTCCTGGGGTTAAGTAAGGAACTCCAGGACGCGGCAAACACTCAACCGTTTTTCATAAGGAAATCAGTAATCGCACCGATCGTTTTCCCGCCTGGTAATGAATATTGGCGAGCACATTAACAGGCGGGAAAGTGGCCCCAGCGTCCTGGCACCACGGGCGAGAATAATCATGATTCAGTTCGGGTAAAATATGCCGATCCGCTCAGTGAACAACGTGGAACAACCACGAACAAATAATTTACAAAAAATAACAAAAAGCCGGATTGCTCCGGCTGTATGTGCTGTATGGGTGCTCAGTCTCTGATCCCTTTCAGAAATTCTATCAATGCATCTGTCTGTTCAGGATTTACTGCCAGCATTTCACCGGATAGCGCGCAACGAACAAAACCATGATGATCCTTTTCAATCAGCGCCCCCGTTTCCAGAAATGCGCGGTAATCAGTGATATTCATCGTCTCCATGTTGTCAGCATGGTATTTATCACGCTGTTTAAGTATCTCATCAAATTTCATCGGCATTGCGTTTTCCTCTGTTGTGTCTGTTTGTTTCAGATAGTAACTATGCCGGACCGTGACGAAAAGCCAGTAGTGCTCCATACCGTTTCAAATGACGCAAAAAAAGCCGGATTGCTCCGGCTGCGTGGTGTGGTTCTGATATTCCTACTCTGCTAATTTGCTCAGCCCCATGTCTGCGTAAGTGCGATTTACTGCATTTCTCAGGTCTGCGTAGTTCTCCGTTGGCGGCTCCGGTGTGCCCTTGCTGCTCTGTTTTACCAGCGGGTCGCCCACCAGCTGCCCGTAAGCTGCAATTTGTGCTGTCATATTGCCACCTCAGTGAAGCGATCCGGCATTGTTCTTTTTCATCTCTTCCATCATTTTTTCAGTGAGCATTACGCACTGAAACCCCATGTTTTTGATGTCTACGGGTTTCATGCCTTTGTCAGTGGATATCACAGGCAGAATATCCTGATACACATCGCGGTCAGGGTAACTAAGCACACAAAGCTCCCATGATGCCACGGGTGAGGATCCTTCGTCTGTTTCAACCCACCAGCCTGGTGTAGCTGCGCTTATTTGCAGAATCGTGATCCGTCCGTTGTGCTTGTAAAATTTTTCACCAAATTTTGGTTCGCTCATGATTCCACCTCTCCGGTTTTAACGTTGATTGTTGTTACCTGTTCCGCTTCGGCAATCTCCCGCTCTGTCAGCGTGGCAAAATTTGCCGCCGTCGTGGTCATGAATGCGCTTATCAGTTCGGGATGTGCTTTCGCGTATCCTTCCCCCGCGTGGCGGTCTATCGTTCTGATTGCCACCTTTAAAGCGTGCTCTGTCATGTCTAACGCGCGATATTTCGGTTCTGTTCTGTCTCTGCGTTTTTTGAATGATTTATTAAATTTCCCTGAAGTGTGCATATTTATTTTTACCCCCTCGTTTAAAAAGTTTTGAGTTGTGCCTCCCCTTGTCTACCTTATCTACCTTAGTGGCCCTCATGCCAGTAATGGCGCTGCTTTCAGCGGGGTAGAGTGCTTTTATCCACTATCTACCCCGTGTCTACCTCCCTGTCTGATTCAGGTAAAATCAGGTAGAGAGGGTAGATAGTGGGTAGACAGTAAAAAAAGGCTATCTACCTAACTTAATGCACTGAATTAAATGTATTTTTCTTTACTCAGGTAGACAGGGTAGACAGCAATTACAAAAAATTATAAAAACGCGTCGCACTCGTCTGTTGTTATTGCGTTAGTCTGCGTTACTCCCTTAACTTTCCGCGTAATATATTCATGTCCGTAAACTTTCGCGGCTGGCTTCATAGCCTTGCCAAAGTCATTTACGTTTAGCGGTTTGCTCCTGCCTGCGTACGCCATAAACGCCAGATAGACGCGGTAAAGGCTGTTTCTGGTCGTGTACTTCACTGAATCGCCACCGCCGCCCATCATCAGGCCGCGTGCTTCCTCCAGAAAATTCAGGAACTGGCAAAACTCAATAACCGGATCCGTCTGTTGCTTTATTGCCAGAGCTTCATCACCGTCACGCTGTTCCAGTAGTAAAGCCCGTGCTTTCTCAGAGTCGGTAAAGTTCGCCAGCAATCGGCGGATAATGACAGGGATTTCAGCCGCAATCTTTTCCGGTAGCTCCCTGTCTTTTTCGGCCTCACTAACGATATTGTCGAAACGGAAAATCACGCGACGACGTGCCACACCTCCGGCCCGTTCGGTGAATATCATCGGGTTATTGTTGGTCGCCAGCACCACCGCCCTGATTACAGCCGTGAAACGCTTTTCGTATTTCGGGTTAATTTCCACGGGGTCACCGCCCGTGATTTTCTTGATGCCCGTTCCTTCGCCTGTATATTTCGGCTGGTCAGCCAGGACGATAAGACGACTCCCGACAACCTGCGCACGTCCACCAGCATCATCAAGCGATGTCATTTCAGCGCTTACCGTGTTCTGTTTCCCTGCCAGAAGGCTGGCTATGTGTGTGAATGTACTTTTACCGCTCCCGCCGTCTCCGGTGGCCTCAATAAACATCTGCCAGTCGTACCGGTTCGCCATAATCATGTACAGCGCGGCACATATACGCATCATCTTGCGCTGGTCTTTTCCGGCTGCGTGCTCAAGCCATTTATGAAAGTTTAGCGCGTTATCGCGGATGTTCTCCCCTGGTGCTGGTGGCGTGTACTCAATGCCGTTGTGCGTGGTGATCCAGTTCTCCGGCGTGTGCGGGGAAAATTCCCCCGTTTTCAGGTCAAGCGCACCATTGGCGAACGGCAGCAAATCGCCGGACGGCTCGCCCATTGGTTCGGCAATAACTTTTAACGCTTCCACGGCGTTATTGATTACGCGCTTGCTGAAAGTGGCCCTGTGCTCTGAATAGATCACCACCATTTCGCGGCTAAGTTCCATTGTGCTGACCGGACACCATACCCCGCCGCGCCATACGTGAACGATTTCACTTTCCTGATGCACACAAACGCCATCAAAGCGCTCGGCAAGCAGCTGCGCGCGCTCACTGTCTGCCATTTGTGCCAGTTGCGTATTTTTCTGCTCCGGCATGGTAAGCCCTGCGGCAATATTTTCACGCTCAGCATTCAGATAGCGCCGCCAGTTTTCACACTTCTGGACGTGCATTCCTTCGGGGTAAAAATTTGCGTCCTGAATATCTGCCGCCGCCAGCTTCTGACCAATCTTTTTGGTCTCCACCAAATCCAGTTCTCCGGCCTGGTACAGCCTTACGCGTTTTTTTCCATCCGGAACAATTTTCAGTGCATCAAGTTCGGCAAGCTGATTTGGCCCAAGCCACACAGGCGGCACATTATCGCCGGATGCGGGGCCATCCTGCTCCTGCCATTGTTTCGCGTGCGACCAGGCATCACTACCCGCAAAGATAATTACCTCTGTGTCTTTGTGTTTTATTCCGCGTGGCTGTTTTTTTACGTTCGGTGCCAGTTTCATTTTTTACCCCTGAATACGTTAAGCATCTTTTTTATTTCCTGAATATTGGCGCGTGCTTTCTCCCTGCTGGTTGGTTTACTGCGGGGCGCTGCCTGTACCAGCGTGAAATCACGCCGGAATTGATAAACAGGCATCACGCAATCATATTCGTAACCTTCACGGCGGTAGGTGATGCGCCGTTCTGCCACGCCTTTAATCGTTACCATGCCGCCGTACTGGTCGCGGTAAATATCACCGCGCGTAAATTTAGGGTGAGTGTTGCCACTGGCAGTTAAGCCAGAATATTTAAGTTTCATTATTTTTATTCTCCGGTGTGTTGTTCTTTATATCTGTCGTGCAATAGATCTATTTCTTGCAGTTCCATTATTACAGGCTCAAGAAGCGTTATTAATGCCGTGGCAATTCTTGATTTTTGTTTGTCGCGTTCATTGTCGCCAAGTGTTTCAAGCCATATGCGCAATATTTCCAGCATGTTTTCACTGTGAGAAAGTGCAAGAAATGCGCGGTCTATTGTTTCGTGGTAAATATCACGCATATTAATCCCCGTCCGTCGTTTTTCTTAAAATAACCTCTGTCACGAAATCAGCATAATCGGCGGCGATATTCAGTACATCAAGCCCGTTGATTTATATTCTCTCGTGGAAAGTAAGAAAAAAGCCGCTCTAATAAGTTCTGGCATTGACGAAAGCGCATCAGCCGCATCATCAGGAACGCCGGAAAATTCCTGTTTCAGGGAATTAAAACGATCATCACGCATAACCCCCCCCATTTTCACAATCGGCAACAAGAATATTTTTAGCGTCATTCAGTGACCGCGTTGCGATGTATCGGATACATTCCAGGGCGAACTGTGTCCGGTCTTTCTGTTCTTCTCCCTGCGCAAGCTCTGCCGTGCATTCAATATCAATAAGCGCGTGCATCAGCGTAGTGAGTGCGGCGGCTGCTGCGTTCGGTGTGGTTTTATTGTGCATAGGTTTCCCCCTGACGAATACGGGCGGCGAATACAGCAACACAACCGGACGGGCAACGGCTACGCGCTTCGCGTTCCGTCCAAGCGGTTACGTGGATGATTTGGGATTCTCCGGCACTCAGTGCCAGAAAACGCCACACAAAGGCCGTTTGTGTGTGTACAAGGTGTGGTATATGATTTACGGCAACCATAACGGCTCCTAGTTTACGTTGTTGGTTAGAAGCCCCGTTACTGCTCCTACAGTGCGGGGCTTTGCTTTTTGTGTTGATTGTGTGTAATGTGTCACTACACATAAATACATTACCTGAGGTGTAATTAACGTGTCAACACACAAAAACGAAAGGCGTGGTAATCCTCCGTTCCAGTTCCGTTTAGATCCTGACTTACGGGAAAAGATGGAAAAGGCACAACAACAGGACGGCGATGATTCTCTTGCTGCCTGGATAAAGCGAATAATCCGCAAAGAATTACAGCAACGCGGCATAGAACCCAAAGGATAAAAACTATCAGCGCCGTGGTGTGAGGTACTACGGCGCATTGCTTTACAGGCGCACACAATGACCAACGAAGAATCAACCGAAAAAACATCACCTGCACGAAAAAGACGACGCAGAAAGAAAGAGCATGAATCAGAACGATTCGCGCCGTGTTCTTTTGCCCTTGAGAAGTACCTTAAAGAATACTCATCAAAGGAGAGAACTTCGCAGTTATGGCAACGCACTGAACCAGACTGATTGCATTGCCCACCAGCCTGATAGCGGCTATCATCCCCGTGCTTATGTTTGGGATCACACACACAAACGGCGCAGCGGGTTATCTGTTCAGAAAGGCGGCTCCATTTCGGGGCCGCTTTTTTTATGCCTGAAAAACCCCAATTTTGTGGTTTTCCAGTTTCACCAGGGCGAACGAATCCCCGCCCACGTTCTGGCGTATATTCAATCTTCATGGTTATAGCTCTGTGTTCAGATGATTGATGTGTGGCGGCTGCGTGCCGCCAGCGTGATTAATGAACTGCCTTGCAGCTATCCTTCCAGGCCAGAACCTCGGATAAAGACCAGCCAACGGAACGACCGCCAAGTTTACGACGTGATGGGAATTGTCCGGCCTTTTCCAGGCGGTAGCGGCATGAGCGGCTAAGGCCTGTTAGCTTTTCGCATTCTTTTTCACGTATAAACCGATCAGTGCTTAACACTATTGCCCCCTTTCGTTTCTTAAAGAGTTATTTCGTGTTCTATTGCGTTGGGATGTGTCTGATTGTGTCAGGATGATTCAGAGTTGGCAAATGTTGAGGCCGTATGGTTTACAGAAAGAGGAATAATCAGGATAAAATCCTTTAAATTCATGTTAATACAAAGGCATAAAATATTGTTTCATGCCTTTTTTCTCGCTATTTAAAGAGTGATTCGCTAGTGTATAAAAAATCAGTAACACATTAAAAATCAGCTACTTATAAATCTGTACACTTTTTCACCTCTTGTTCGTAGTTGTTCCGCATTGTTGCTCATTGTTGCACGTTGTATCTGTTCGCATATCCAGTATGCGCATACTGAAAAAACACGAAAAAAATTATTTTCTTCTGGCTACTGGTAGCGTGGTTACGTTTTCATGTGTTCCCGCCAGTATCCCTAACCGCTCCGTCCACATATCCAGCGCATTGCGTTTAGCATCCAGATAACGGGAATGATTATAAACTCGCTGCATTCCTGGCATCTGGTGGCCTGTAAGCTGCTCCACGACGTGAGGATCCACGCCTAAATCGTTCAGCATCGTTGTAAAGGTGCGCCGGATGTCATGTAGTGACCAGTGAGGGTGATTTAGCCTCCTGTGCGCTAATCTGCCGTACTGCGACACGCTTGTTTCCTGTTTCACTTCCCCCAGCAATAAGCCCGTGTGCCTGTTCTGCTCCACCAGCTGCGTGACGAACGGCAGTATTGCTTCCGGTATGGGCCGGAATATTGCCACCTTCGTTTTGCTGTGTTCTTTCGGCACGGTCCAGAGCATTTCGGTAAAATCCCACTCGCTGATCTCCGATAACCTCAGTTCTACCGTCCGGCATCCGAACACAATCAGGAGGCGGATTAACGCGATGTAGTAGGGGGAGAATATTTTTTTGTCCAGTGCCTGCAATAATTCGCCCAGTTCTTTGGTGCTTAAGACACGCTCGCTTATATCCGGTTTTTTCCCAACGTCCGCCACACTCATATCATCAAGAACGTTGCTGATTGCATAGCGCCGCCTCCGGCAGAACTTAAGCGCCTGTTTGCACGTCTGTAGCAAGAATCCGGCAGTAACAGGCGTTCGCTTTGCCACCTGGTCAAAACAGGCCAGCCAGTGCCGTAGCTCGCATTTATCCAGCGGCATAGCACCAATGTGCTGTATTACGTGATTATTAAGGCGCTTTTTCAGGGCGGCATAATCCACGCGGTTTTCCTTTGCGTACGACTCAAGCTAGTAGGTGAGCGCATCGCCAACCGTTACCGGCTTTAACGCTTCCTGTACGGTGTAATTAAGCTCATGACGTGGATTTTTCCCCTCTGCCAGCCATGCGCGACACTGGGCGGCTTTTTCCCTGGCTGATTTCAGGCTCAGATCAGGATAATTTCCCAGCTTAATGCGTTCCGGTGGTGCCCCCCTTCCCGTTCCGGCCCTGTAAGTGAAATACCAGGTTAAAAGGCCACTGGTTGAATGCCTGACGCTCAGGTTTCCACCGTCATTAAGAAAGGCTGTTTTTTGGGCGGGTGTGCCGTTGATTTTCCTCAGCTGTGTATCGCTCAGTTTGTTAAGTGCTCTGCTCATAATTTTGATTCCGGTCATCACAATTAACTACACCATTAACTACACCGATCGTTGCACAAAGGGCTACAACGTGAAACAAGCTGGAACAAGGAAAATCACAAATCTGTTTATAATCAAAAACATAATGAACAATCTGAAACATTATGAAACGGCAAAAAACACTAATTGATAAAATATGTCCATACTTCACGCATTACGTTAAGCATCCGTTATAATCGGTTGCAGATACCAGCCTGTGGATGCTTAACATGGAATACCAACTCACTCTTAACTGGCCCGATTTTCTTGAACGTCACTGGCAGAAACGCCCGGTGGTGTTAAAACGCGGCTTTAATAATTTTATTGACCCGATCTCTCCAGACGAGTTGGCGGGTCTGGCGATGGAAAGCGAAGTTGACAGTCGACTGGTCAGTCACCAGGATGGCAAATGGCAGGTCAGCCACGGCCCGTTCGAAAGCTACGATCATCTCGGTGAAACCAACTGGTCATTACTGGTACAGGCAGTAAACCACTGGCATGAGCCGACCGCCGCGCTGATGCGACCGTTCCGTGAACTACCGGACTGGCGTATTGATGATCTGATGATTTCTTTTTCTGTACCTGGCGG
The DNA here is from genome assembly GCF_000006925.2 of Shigella flexneri 2a str. 301. NCBI lineage: Bacteria > Pseudomonadati > Pseudomonadota > Gammaproteobacteria > Enterobacterales > Enterobacteriaceae > Shigella > Shigella flexneri. The sequence continues at coordinate 1,174,336 of NC_004337.2, read as the reverse complement.
CGGCGTCGGCCCGCATCTCGATCAGTACGACGTGTTTATCATTCAGGGTACCGGACGTCGTCGCTGGCGAGTGGGCGAAAAGCTGCAAATGAAACAGCACTGCCCACATCCGGATCTGTTACAGGTCGATCCGTTCGAAGCCATCATCGATGAAGAGCTGGAGCCTGGTGATATTCTTTATATTCCGCCAGGATTCCCGCATGAAGGCTACGCGCTGGAAAATGCGATGAACTATTCCGTGGGTTTTCGCGCGCCAAATACGCGGGAATTAATTAGCGGATTTGCCGATTATGTGCTGCAACGTGAACTGGGCGGCAACTACTACAGCGATCCGGATGTTCCACCTCGTGCTCATCCTGCGGATGTTCTGCCGCAAGAGATGGATAAACTGCGTGAGATGATGCTCGAATTGATCAACCAGCCGGAACACTTTAAGCAATGGTTTGGCGAGTTTATATCCCAGTCACGTCATGAACTGGATATCGCGCCGCCGGAACCGCCTTATCAGCCAGATGAAATCTACGATGCGCTGAAACAAGGTGATGTGCTGGTGCGCCTGGGTGGTCTGCGCGTATTGCGCATTGGCGACGACGTGTATGCCAATGGTGAGAAGATCGATTCCCCGCACCGTCCGGCACTGGATGCACTCGCCAGCAACATTGCGCTGACTGCGGAGAATTTTGGCGATGCGCTGGAAGATCCGTCATTCCTCGCGATGCTCGCGGCGCTGGTCAATAGCGGGTATTGGTTCTTCGAAGGGTAAGTTTGGATTTAAGCCGGATGCAGCATCACATGCCGCATCCCTTTTCGCTTACTTCCGTTGCGCCGTTAACTCGGCAATACGGACGATCACCTGCACCGCTTTTTCCATACCTTCCAGAATCACAAACTCATGCTTACCATGATAGTTGTAACCGCCAGTGAACAGGTTCGGGCAAGGTAATCCCATAAACGACAACTGCGCGCCGTCGGTACCGCCGCGGATCGGTTTCAGTTCCGGTTCAATATCGCAGTCACGCATCGCCTGCTGGGCGATATCGAGAATATGCGGATGCTCAACCACTTTCTCGCGCATATTGTAGTAACTGTCTTCAATCACCAATTCAATGTAGCAATCAGGATGTAACCCTTTGCCCACTTTTTTGGCGATCTCCATCATTTTACGTTTACGCGCTTCAAACTGTTTACGGTCGAAATCACGGATGATGTAGTGCATATCGGCCCGTTCAACGGTGCCTTTCATGCTCGCCAGGTGATAGAAACCTTCATAGCCTTCTGTCATTTCCGGGCTTTCATCCGCCGGAACTTCCGCATGAATACGTGCCGCCAGCGACAGCGCATTTACCATCACTCCTTTCGCCGTGCCCGGATGAACATTGTTACCGACAATTTTTATATTGACCGATGCGGCGTTGAAGTTTTCAAACTCCAGTTCGCCTACGCCACCACCGTCAACAGTGTAAGCCCAGCGGGCATCGAAGGCATCAACATCAAAATGTTTCGCCCCTTTGCCCACTTCTTCATCCGGGGTAAAGGCGACGCGAATATCACCATGCGGAATGTTTTTCTGTTGCAATACCGCCAGCGCGGTCATGATTTCTGCAATACCTGCTTTGTCATCAGCACCTAACAAGGTTTTACCATCGGTGGTAATCAACGTCTGACCCAGTAGCTGATGCAGCACCGGGAACATAACCGGTGATAAAACTTCATCGCCGATACCCAGCGCAATATCGCCACCGCGATAGTTTTCAACAATTTGCGGATTAACATTTTTGCCGCTGCAATCCGGTGAGGTATCCACATGAGAAATAAAGCCAATCGCCGGGATATCGCCAGGGACGTTAGCCGGTAACGTCGCCATCAAAGTGCCCTTCTCACTTAAGGTCACATTGATAAGCCCCATTTCTTCGAGCTGCTCTTTCAGCAGATGCAATAACTTCCATTGGCCTTCCGTGCTGGGAACCTGTCTCACCCCTGCTTTTGATTGGGTATCCAGAGACACGTAGTTCAAAAATCGCTCAAGTAGTTTATCCATGTAGTCACCCTCACTTTTTGTGACAACATTATTAAGAAGCAAGAAAAGACAAATATTGCGTCAGGTCACTTTTACCCCTGCAAGCGGGAATATTTATCAGCATTACCTTAATGAATATAAAGCTAAGCCAGTAATTCACAACAAAGATTGGCGATTCAAGCGGTTTGCCGTAGAATTACCGCCCTCATTAGGAGTCACCAAGGTGGTTAACCACAAACCCCGCATCGGTAAGCCATCCGTTGCGTTTACATGGGACAGAGTAAAAAATTGAATAAACAACCGAGTTCGCTTTCACCGCTGGTGCAATTGGCGGGAATTCGCAAATGCTTTGATGGTAAAGAGGTCATTCCCCAGCTGGATCTGACTATCAACAATGGCGAGTTCCTCACGCTGCTTGGCCCTTCTGGCTGCGGTAAAACAACCGTTCTTCGCCTGATTGCAGGTCTGGAAACTGTTGATTCCGGACGCATCATGCTGGATAACGAGGACATCACCCACGTTCCGGCGGAAAACCGCTATGTGAACACTGTTTTCCAAAGCTATGCACTTTTCCCCCACATGACCGTGTTCGAAAATGTGGCCTTTGGGTTGCGCATGCAAAAAACCCCCGCTGCTGAAATTACGCCCCGCGTGATGGAAGCCCTGCGGATGGTGCAGCTGGAAACCTTCGCTCAACGTAAACCGCATCAGCTCTCTGGTGGTCAACAGCAACGCGTCGCCATTGCTCGAGCGGTGGTTAACAAGCCTCGTCTGTTGTTGCTGGATGAGTCGCTCTCAGCGCTGGATTACAAACTGCGTAAGCAAATGCAGAACGAGCTGAAAGCGTTACAGCGTAAGCTTGGCATTACATTCGTTTTCGTGACTCACGACCAGGAAGAAGCACTCACCATGTCGGACAGGATTGTGGTGATGCGCGATGGTCGCATTGAGCAAGACGGCACGCCGCGTGAAATCTACGAAGAGCCGAAAAACCTGTTTGTTGCCGGGTTCATTGGCGAAATTAATATGTTTAACGCCACGGTGATCGAGCGACTCGACGAGCAGCGCGTACGCGCCAACGTTGAAGGCCGCGAATGTAATATCTACGTTAACTTCGCCGTTGAACCGGGGCAAAAACTGCATGTTCTGCTGCGCCCGGAAGACTTACGTGTTGAAGAGATTAACGACGACAACCACGCTGAAGGGCTGATTGGTTACGTTCGTGAGCGTAACTACAAAGGCATGACGCTGGAGTCGGTTGTTGAACTGGAAAATGGCAAGATGGTGATGGTCAGCGAATTCTTCAATGAAGACGATCCTGACTTTGACCACTCTCTCGACCAAAAAATGGCCATTAATTGGGTAGAAAGCTGGGAGGTCGTACTGGCTGATGAAGAACACAAGTAAGTTCCAGAATGTAGTGATTGTCACTATTGTCGGTTGGCTTGTGTTGTTTGTCTTTCTGCCCAACCTGATGATCATTGGCACCAGCTTTTTGACCCGCGACGACGCCAGTTTCGTCAAAATGGTCTTTACACTGGATAACTACACGCGTCTGCTCGATCCGCTCTATTTTGAAGTGCTATTGCACTCGCTGAATATGGCGCTGATCGCCACCCTCGCCTGCCTGGTGCTGGGCTATCCATTTGCCTGGTTTCTGGCGAAGCTGCCACACAAGGTGCGTCCGCTGCTGCTGTTTCTGCTGATTGTTCCGTTCTGGACCAACTCATTGATTCGTATCTACGGGCTGAAAATTTTCCTCAGCACCAAAGGCTATCTCAACGAGTTTTTGCTCTGGCTGGGCGTTATCGACACACCAATCCGTATCATGTTCACGCCCAGTGCGGTGATTATCGGTCTGGTTTACATTCTGCTGCCGTTTATGGTGATGCCGCTGTACTCCAGTATCGAAAAACTGGATAAGCCGTTGCTTGAGGCGGCGCGCGATCTCGGTGCCAGCAAGTTACAGACTTTTATCCGCATCATTATTCCACTGACGATGCCGGGGATTATTGCCGGATGTCTGCTGGTGATGCTGCCAGCGATGGGCCTGTTCTATGTGTCCGACCTGATGGGCGGTGCGAAAAACCTGCTGATCGGTAACGTCATCAAGGTACAGTTCCTCAATATTCGTGACTGGCCGTTTGGTGCAGCCACCAGCATTACGCTGACTATCGTAATGGGCCTGATGTTGCTGGTTTACTGGCGCGCTTCTCGTTTGCTGAATAAGAAGGTGGAACTCGAATGATCGGTCGACTGCTTCGCGGCGGTTTTATGACCGCTATCTACGCGTACCTGTATATCCCAATCATTATTTTGATTGTGAACTCCTTTAACAGCTCGCGCTTTGGCATCAACTGGCAGGGTTTTACCACCAAATGGTATAGCCTGCTGATGAACAACGACAGCCTGTTACAGGCAGCGCAGCATTCACTAACAATGGCGGTGTTTTCGGCGACGTTTGCTACGCTTATCGGTTCACTGACGGCAGTTGCGCTGTACCGTTATCGCTTTCGCGGTAAGCCGTTCGTTAGCGGAATGCTGTTTGTGGTAATGATGTCACCAGATATCGTGATGGCAATTTCGCTGCTGGTGCTGTTTATGCTGCTGGGTATTCAGCTTGGCTTCTGGTCGCTGCTGTTCTCGCATATCACCTTCTGCCTGCCATTTGTGGTGGTGACGGTGTATTCGCGCCTGAAAGGTTTTGACGTGCGGATGCTGGAAGCGGCGAAAGATCTCGGTGCCAGCGAATTTACCATTCTGCGAAAAATCATTCTGCCACTGGCAATGCCAGCGGTGGCGGCGGGCTGGGTGTTAAGCTTTACCCTGTCGATGGACGATGTGGTAGTTTCTTCATTCGTCACCGGACCAAGTTATGAAATTCTGCCGTTAAAAATTTATTCGATGGTCAAAGTCGGCGTATCGCCGGAAGTTAACGCGCTGGCAACCATATTACTGGTGCTGTCGCTGGTGATGGTTATTGCCAGCCAGCTTATTGCTCGTGATAAAACGAAAGGTAACGGAGGGGACGTTAAATGAAAAAATGGTCACGCCACCTGCTCGCGGCGGGTGCTCTGGCACTGGGCATGAGCGCCGCTCACGCCGATGACAACAACACGCTGTATTTCTACAACTGGACCGAGTACGTGCCGCCAGGACTGCTTGAACAGTTCACCAAAGAAACCGGTATTAAGGTTATCTATTCGACTTACGAGTCGAACGAAACCATGTACGCCAAGCTGAAAACGTACAAAGACGGTGCCTATGACCTGGTGGTTCCTTCAACCTATTACGTCGATAAAATGCGTAAAGAGGGGATGATCCAGAAGATCGACAAGTCGAAGTTAACGAACTTCAGCAATCTCGATCCAGACATGCTCAACAAGCCTTTTGACCCGAATAACGACTACTCCATTCCGTATATCTGGGGTGCGACGGCGATTGGTGTTAACGGTGATGCGGTGGATCCGAAATCTGTCACCAGCTGGGCCGATCTGTGGAAGCCAGAGTACAAAGGCAGCCTGCTGTTGACCGACGATGCCCGTGAAGTGTTCCAGATGGCGCTGCGTAAGCTGGGCTACTCCGGTAACACCACCGATCCGAAAGAGATTGAAGCTGCATATAACGAGCTGAAAAAACTGATGCCAAACGTCGCAGCGTTTAACTCCGATAACCCGGCTAACCCGTACATGGAAGGCGAAGTTAACCTCGGCATGATCTGGAACGGTTCTGCTTTCGTTGCACGCCAGGCGGGTACGCCTATTGACGTGGTGTGGCCGAAAGAAGGCGGCATATTCTGGATGGACAGCCTGGCGATCCCGGCAAATGCCAAAAACAAAGAAGGCGCGCTGAAATTGATCAACTTCCTGCTGCGCCCGGATGTGGCAAAACAGGTTGCTGAAACTATCGGTTATCCAACGCCAAACCTTGCGGCGCGTAAGCTGTTAAGTCCAGAAGTGGCAAACGATAAGACGCTCTACCCGGATGCTGAAACCATTAAAAATGGCGAATGGCAGAATGACGTTGGCGCAGCCAGCAGCATTTATGAAGAGTATTATCAGAAGCTGAAAGCAGGACGTTAATTCAGCAAGCGGGCGGTGGTATTACCGCCCGTTTTTTAGTTAGCAAGGATGTGGCTAATGAGTCAGGACAGTAAAGTTTTATCCCGCTCTTTCGTCGGTATTGTGGTCCGCTTGTAGGCCTGATAAGCGTAGCGCATCAGGCAATGCTTCCTGCTTTATAATCCCTCCAGCAACTTTTCAACAAATTCTGGCACCACCTGGCTTGCCGGGCCGTAATATTTCTCGGCAAATTCATTACCAACCTGACTCGGTTCAAGATTCAGTTCAACGGTGTGAGCACCATGTAGTTTGGCTTCGTGTACAAACCCAGCCGCCGGATAGACATGCCCGGAAGTACCAATGGCAATAAAGACATCCGCCATCGACAACGCCATATAAATTTCATCCATGCCGAGTGGCATTTCGCCAAACCAAACGACGTGCGGGCGCAAGGGTGCCGGGAACTGGCAACAATGGCATTTATCTTCTGGCGTAACGTCTCCGGTCCAGTCGAGAACCTGACCACTTTGCGAACAACGAACTTTCAGCAATTCCCCATGCATATGAATGACATTGGTATTACCTGCGCGTTCATGCAGGTTGTCTATATTCTGCGTTACCAGCAAAAAGCGATCGCCGAGAGCGTCTTGCAGTTTAGCCAGCGCAAGATGCGCGGCGTTAGGCTGAATTTCTGGCTGCTGCAGCTGTCGACGACGGGCGTTATAAAACGCTTGCACCAGTTCAGGATCGCGATCGAAACCTTCCGGCGTTGCCACATCTTCAACCCGATGTTCTTCCCACAGGCCATCTGCGGCGCGAAAGGTACGAATACCTGATTCCGCAGAAATTCCTGCCCCTGTCAGTACGAGTACTCTTGGTTTTTCCATTGCTTCCGGCACCACTTTATCTCTGAAAAAAATACGCTGACGCAAACGCTCGCGCAGGCGACGTTTATTTTTACGAAAACGACTTAACCGATGACCCCGACGCGACAGCATAGCAACCTTTGCTGATTAATCGGTTAGATGTAGGAAGGCCGCACCACGCATTCCTCCCGCATCACCGTGGCGCGCGCGTTCAATGCGCGGAACACGAGCTACAGGTAAGAGATGACAAGGCAACCTGTCCGCCAGTTGCGTTGTGATTGCCGGGAAATTCGATAAGCCACCACCAATGACGACCAGGTCAGGGTCAACAATGGTCAGGATATTTCCCAGAGAAACCGCTAATAAATCCAGATAACGCTCAACGTGCGCCCTTGCCTGCTCATCGCCTTGATCATAAAGCGCAATAATTTCGGGAGCCTGCAACGGTTGATGATAATAGTGTTGATACAGCCACGCAAAACCGCGACCAGACAGATAATTTTCAATGCAGCCATGCTGACCACAGCCGCAGCGGCGTAACGGGAAATCCAACCCCATCATGGTTAACGCATCAACCGGCAGACGCATATGGCCAAACTCGCCGGTAATGTAGCTTTTACCAGTAATCGGTTTGCCGTTGAAAACCAGCCCGCCGCCAACGCCGGTGCCGAGAATTAACCCCATCACCAGTGGATATTGCGTAAATTCATCATCCCAGGCTTCTGAAAGGGCAAAACAGTTGGCATCGTTATCAAGGCGTACATCGCGATCAAGACGTGCGCTCAGGTCGGCACGCAGCGGTTTGCCGCTGGCAGCGGGGACATTAGCGGCATACAGCTTACCATCTTCTGTTTCCGGCATTCCCGGAATACCGATGCCGACAGAACCTTTACAGCCAAAACGTTGGTCAGCTTCAGCTACCAGCTCACACACTGCATCTAAAAATGCGTCATAGCTGTCACGCGGTGTCGGCACCCGCTTTTCCCACTGCAACTGCCGACCGCTATCAAACACGCCAAGCGCAATTTTTGTTCCACCAATATCAAACCCGTAATACATTGCCGCTCCTTGTTTTAATGTACTGCCTTTACTGGCCGCTAAGGACTCGCGCAGGGTCAATATTACTGGCGCGCCGCGCCGGATACCAACTTGCCAAAAGACTCAGCAACAATGCTGTGACCAGTACGTAGAAGACGTCCAGCCAGTGCAATTCCGATGGCAGGAAGTCAATAAAATAAATATCGCTGGAGAGGAACTGATGACCGATCAGCTTTTCAATCCACTCAATAATCGGGGTAAGTTGCAGTGAAACAACTACGCCGATAACCACCCCACACAGGCTGCCGAACAGCCCTGCCAGCAATCCATACCAGACAAAGATGGCGCGAATTAAACCATCTTTCGCCCCCAGCGTTCTTAATACTGCGATATCGCCACTCTTGTCTTTCACCGCCATCACTAAGGTGGAGACGATGTTGAAACAGGCCACGCCAATCACCAGTACCATCGCCAGATACATAATGGCGCGGATCATCTGGATATCGCGATACATATAGCCGTAAGTACCAATCCAACTTTTAATATAAACATAGCTGTTGGTCACTTCACCCGCATCGCGTACCAGCTTATTGGCGTTGAAAACATCCGTCATTTTAAGGGCAATACCTGACACGCTGGAACCCATATCAAGATATTGTTGGGCATCCGCCAGCGGGATCATGGCAAAACTGTGATCGAGTTGACCACTCAACTGCAAAATACCGGCAATGTGCAAACGCACACGTTTTGGCTGCATCAGTTTATGCTCGGGATTCGAGTTGGGGATCATGATCGACACCCAATCGCCCTGCTTCACTTTCAGCGCATCCGCCACGCCTTTGCCGATGATAATTTGCTGTTCGCCCGCTTTAAAATTGCGCCACGCATCCCCCTGAACAAACGAGGGTAATGCGCTCAGACGCTGTTCCTGTTGTGGGTTAACGCCCTTCACCTGGATTGCGCGCAGATTCGCTCCACTTTCCACCAGACCGGTGAAATTGATATACGGCGCAGCGGCGGCAATACCCGGCACTTTCTGCACGTTATCCAGTGCTTCCTGCCAGTTAGTCCATGGCTGATTTACCGCTTCGATTTCGCCATGCGGCACCACCGCCAGAATGCGGTTATTCAGTTCGCGTTCAAAGCCGTTCATCGCGCTTAAGCCGACGATCAATACCGCCACGCCGAGGGCAATGCCAATGGTAGAAATGACAGAGATTAGCGACACCATGCCGCCGCGTCGCCGTCCGCGACTAAAACGCAGGCCAATCAATAACGATAAAGGCATCGCCATTACTCCGCCCCCATCAGGCTCAGTTCCGCCGTCAGACGTCCATCACGCATTTCCAGTTGGCGGCTCATACGTTTCGCCAGTTGCAGGTCGTGAGTGACCACCAGGAAAGCGGTGCCCTGCAAGCGATTCAACTCCCCAAGCAACTGGAAGATGCTGTCGGCGTTACGCGCATCGAGGTTACCGGTAGGTTCATCCGCCAGTACCAGACGCGGATTATTGACCAGCGCACGGGCAATCGCTACACGCTGGCGTTCGCCGCCAGAAAGTTCAGATGGGCGGTGATTCGCACGATGCTCCAGCCCCACCGCTTTTAACATCTCCAGTGCACAGCTGTTGATTTCAGCGGGCTTTTTCTTGCCAATCAGCAGTGGCATAGCCACGTTTTCCAGGGCAGTAAAATCCGGCAGCAGGTGGTGAAACTGATAAATAAAGCCCAGCTTCTGGTTGCGCAGTTCTGCTTTCGCCGCTGAAGACAGTTTGCTCATCGGCTGACCGTTAAAGATCACATCGCCGGAGGTTGGCGTATCCAGCCCGCCTAACAGGTGCAGCAAGGTACTTTTACCGGAACCAGAGCTACCGACAATTGCCATCATTTCACCTTCGCCCACGCTGAAACTGACATTGAGCAGCACATCGGTTTGCACACTGCCTTCCTGATAGCGTTTGCACAGGTTGTCGCATTGCAACAGGATCTTATTCATAACGTAAAGCCTCAGCGGGTTGTGTGGCGGCAGCGCGCCATGAAGGGTAAAGCGTAGACAGCAGCGCGATAGCCATCGCCACCAGCGCAATAACAATGACCTGTAAAGGTTCGATAGCCACCGGCAGCGCCGCGCCATCAAGCAGGACGCCGATTATCGGCATCAGATTATTTAACTGGCTGGCAAGCAGTGCGCCAAGCGCCGCTCCGAGGATTGCACCGATAATCCCGGCGCTAGCCCCTTGCACCATAAAGACCATCATGATTTGTCGCGGAGTTAAGCCTTGCGTTTGCAGGATCGCGACTTCGCCCTGCTTCTCCATCACCATCAGCCCCAGCGAGGTAATAATGTTAAACGCCGCAACAGCGACAATCAGGCTCAGCAGTAAGCCCATCATATTTTTTTCCATGCGTACGGCCTGGAACAGCTCGCCTTTACGGTCACGCCAGTCCTGCCATTTGCTGCCTTCAGGCAGTTTTTGCTGACTTAAAGAGTCAACTCTCAGCGGCTCATCCAGCCACAAACGCCAGCCGGTAATATTGGCTGCCGGATAACGCATCAGACGCGAGGCATCCTCAATATTCACCAGCATTTCATAGCCATCGACTTCACTGTTGGCGGCGAAAGTGCCAATCACATTGAACAGGCGCTGACTTGGAATACGCCCCATCGGCGTGAACTGGCTGGCAGATGGCACCATCACGCGGATTTGATCACCGCGATTGACGCCCAACTGTGAGGCAAGTTGTTCGCCGAGGATGACATTATATTTCCCCGGCTCGAGGTCAGTTTGTTTCACATTGACCAGATACGGCGTTAGTGGATCTTTTTGCGCCGGGTCGATACCGAGCATCACCCCGACCGCCACGCTGCGCGCGCTTTGCAGTACCACATCACCGGTAGTAATAGGTGCGACGCGATTAACGCCGTCCAGTTTGACTGCCGTTTCCGGGAGTTGCTGCGGGTTAAGAGAGCCATGCTCAGAAGAGAGAATTGCCTGTGGCATCAGGCCAAGGATGTTGTTTTGCAGCTCGCGCTCAAAGCCGTTCATCACTGACAATACTGTGACCAGCGCCATCACCCCGAGGGTAATGCCGATGGTAGAAAGCCAGGAGACGAAACGACCGAAGCGATCCACTGCACGCCCACGCATGTAACGCAGGCCAATAAATAGAGCGACAGGTTGGTACATGAAATCCGTCTGGTTGCTGTAGCAAAGACACGAGTATATAAGCGAAAGCAAGATGGGTAAACGTCTGAACTGTAAGTGATCGTCAGGGCTAATCTGAAAAGCCCCCGTAAATCAATCGGCTAAATTGCCATATTTTATCATCAATCTTGCCGCCTGATCTTAATCTGAAAAATCATCCAATACAGACAGATACCCATTACACCTCGGGTCATAACCAGCAGGATCAACCGCATGTAAATTAAAAAAGAGCGTGTTGTTCTGATGAAACAAAAAGAGCTATGGATTAACCAGATCAAAGGGTTATGTATTTGTCTGGTGGTGATTTATCACTCGGTCATTACCTTTTATCCGCATATGACCACTTTTCAGCATCCGTTATCGGAAGTCCTGAGCAAATGCTGGATCTATTTCAATCTTTACCTTGCCCCCTTTCGTATGCCGGTTTTTTTCTTTATATCCGGCTATTTGATTCGCCGCTATATCGACAGCGTACCGTGGGGAAATTGTCTCGATAAACGGATCTGGAACATCTTCTGGGTGCTGGCGCTTTGGGGCGTGGTGCAGTGGCTGGCGTTAAGTGCGCTGAACCAGTGGCTGGCACCTGAGCGCGATTTAAGCAATGCCTCCAATGCCGCTTATGCCGATTCCACCGGTGAGTTCCTGCACGGGATGATCACCGCCAGCACCAGCTTGTGGTATCTGTATGCGTTAATTGTCTATTTCGTGGTATGTAAAATTTTTAGCCGTCTGGCGCTGCCACTATTCGCCTTGTTTGTACTGCTGAGTGTGGCGGTTAATTTCGTTCCCACGCCGTGGTGGGGAATGAACAGTGTGATACGCAATTTGCCTTATTACAGCCTTGGCGCATGGTTTGGCGCAACAATAATGACCTGTGTTAAAGAGGTGCCGTTGCGCCGCCATCTGCTGATGGCTTCTTTGCTTACCGTTCTGGCGGTCGGTGCCTGGTTGTTTACTATCTCGCTGCTGTTGTCGCTGGTATCGATTGTGGTGATCATGAAGCTGTTTTATCAGTACGAGCAACGATTCGGTATGCGCTCCACCAGCCTGCTGAATGTGATTGGCTCCAACACCATTGCTATCTACACCACCCATCGCATTCTGGTTGAAATATTCAGCTTAACTCTGCTTGCGCAAATGAACGCAGCACGCTGGTCGCCGCAAGTCGAACTGACACTCCTGCTGGTTTATCCCTTTGTCAGTTTGTTCATCTGTACTGTTGCGGGCTTGCTGGTAAGAAAACTTTCACAGCGTGCATTCAGCGATCTGTTGTTCTCCCCGCCTTCACTGCCCGCTGCCGTCAGTTACTCTCGTTAAACCATCACCCCAGCCGGGGCGATTCAATTTGCTAAACCATGTCGATTACGGATAATGAACAGCATTGCTTATCAGAGATATGCCCCCATATGTTGAGGCATATCCTAACGAGAATCTGACAACCGTTATGCCTGAACAATATCGTTATACGCTGCCCGTCAAAGCGGGTGAGCAGCGTCTGCTGGGCGAGTTAACCGGCGCAGCCTGTGCAACGCTGGTAGCGGAAATTGCCGAACGTCACGCCGGTCCGGTGGTACTCATTGCACCAGATATGCAAAATGCTCTGCGTTTGCATGATGAAATCAGCCAGTTCACCGATCAGATGGTGATGAATCTGGCGGACTGGGAAACTCTTCCCTACGACAGTTTTTCGCCTCATCAGGACATTATCTCCTCGCGCCTTTCCACCCTTTACCAGCTACCGACGATGCAGCGTGGCATACTGATTGTTCCGGTGAATACGCTTATGCAGCGCGTTTGCCCACACAGTTTTCTCCACGGTCATGCGCTGGTGATGAAAAAAGGTCAGCGCCTGTCACGAGATGCATTACGAACCCAACTGGACAGCGCCGGTTATCGCCATGTTGACCAGGTGATGGAGCACGGCGAATACGCCACGCGCGGCGCGTTGCTGGATCTCTTCCCGATGGGGAGTGAGCTGCCTTATCGTCTTGATTTCTTTGATGATGAAATCGACAGCCTGCGGGTGTTTGACGTCGACAGCCAGCGCACGCTGGAGGAAGCAGAAGCGATCAATCTGCTGCCCGCGCACGAATTTCCGACCGATAAAGCGGCAATTGAACTGTTCCGCAGCCAGTGGCGCGATACCTTCGAAGTGAAGCGCGATCCGGAACATATTTACCAGCAAGTGAGTAAAGGCACATTACCTGCTGGGATCGAGTACTGGCAGCCATTGTTCTTCAGCGAACCACTGCCACCGCTGTTCAGTTATTTCCCTGCCAATACCTTGCTCGTGAATACTGGCGATCTGGAAACCAGTGCCGAACGTTTCCAGGCTGACACGCTGGCGCGTTTTGAGAATCGCGGCGTCGATCCGATGCGCCCGCTGTTGCCACCACAATCGCTCTGGCTGCGGGTGGACGAGCTCTTCTCAGAGCTGAAAAACTGGCCCCGAGTGCAGCTAAAAACTGAACATTTACCGACAAAAGCCGCGAATGCCAATTTAGGTTTCCAGAAACTGCCAGACCTGGCCGTTCAGGCGCAACAAAAAGCGCCGCTGGATGCGCTGCGTAAGTTCCTCGAGACTTTCGACGGTCCGGTGGTGTTCTCGGTAGAAAGTGAAGGTCGCCGTGAAGCGCTGGGTGAACTGCTCGCACGAATTAAAATTGCTCCGCAACGCATTATGCGTCTTGATGAAGCCAGCGACCGTGGGCGTTATCTGATGATTGGCGCTGCCGAACATGGTTTTGTCGATAAGGCGCGTAATCTGGCGCTGATCTGCGAAAGCGATCTGCTCGGTGAACGTGTTGCCCGCCGTCGTCAGGATTCTCGCCGCACCATCAACCCCGATACACTGATCCGTAACCTTGCGGAGCTGCATATTGGTCAGCCGGTGGTCCATCTGGAGCACGGCGTCGGTCGCTATGCCGGAATGACCACGCTGGAAGCTGGCGGCATTACTGGCGAGTACCTGATGCTCACCTATGCCAACGACGCCAAACTGTATGTTCCGGTGTCGTCACTGCATCTGATTAGCCGTTACGCAGGTGGCGCGGAAGAAAACGCCCCGCTGCATAAACTTGGCGGCGATGCGTGGTCACGCGCGCGGCAGAAAGCGGCGGAAAAAGTGCGTGATGTGGCGGCGGAATTGCTGGATATCTACGCGCAACGCGCCGCCAAAGAGGGCTTCGCGTTTAAACACGATCGTGAGCAGTATCAGTTATTCTGCGACAGCTTCCCGTTTGAAACCACGCCGGATCAGGCGCAGGCCATTAATGCGGTACTTAGCGACATGTGTCAGCCGCTGGCAATGGATCGTCTGGTGTGCGGCGATGTTGGCTTTGGTAAAACAGAAGTGGCGATGCGCGCCGCTTTCCTGGCAGTAGATAACCACAAGCAGGTAGCGGTGTTGGTGCCTACCACCCTTCTTGCGCAGCAGCATTACGACAACTTCCGCGACCGTTTCGCCAACTGGCCGGTACGTATCGAAATGATCTCCCGTTTCCGCAGCGCCAAAGAGCAGACGCAAATCCTTGCGGAAGTGGCGGAAGGGAAAATCGATATTCTGATCGGTACGCACAAACTGCTGCAAAGTGACGTCAAGTTTAAAGATTTAGGCCTGCTGATTGTCGATGAAGAACACCGCTTCGGGGTGCGTCATAAAGAGCGCATTAAAGCGATGCGCGCGAACGTGGATATTCTGACGCTTACTGCAACGCCGATCCCACGTACGCTGAATATGGCAATGAGCGGAATGCGTGACCTGTCGATTATCGCCACGCCGCCCGCCCGTCGTCTGGCAGTTAAAACCTTTGTCCGTGAGTATGACAGCCTGGTGGTCCGGGAGGCGATCCTGCGTGAAATTTTGCGCGGAGGACAGGTTTATTATCTCTACAATGATGTGGAAAACATTCAGAAAGCCGCCGAACGGCTGGCAGAACTGGTGCCTGAAGCACGGATTGCCATCGGTCACGGGCAGATGCGCGAGCGCGAACTGGAACGGGTGATGAATGATTTCCATCATCAACGTTTCAACGTGCTGGTTTGTACCACCATTATCGAAACCGGGATCGACATCCCGACAGCCAACACCATTATCATTGAACGTGCGGATCACTTCGGTCTGGCGCAGCTGCACCAGTTACGCGGTCGCGTCGGACGTTCACATCATCAGGCATATGCATGGCTGCTGACGCCGCATCCAAAAGCGATGACTACCGATGCACAAAAACGTCTTGAAGCGATTGCCTCGCTGGAAGATCTCGGGGCAGGTTTTGCGCTGGCAACGCACGATCTGGAGATTCGCGGCGCGGGTGAACTGCTTGGCGAAGAACAAAGCGGCTCAATGGAAACCATCGGTTTCTCGCTGTATATGGAGTTGCTGGAAAACGCCGTCGATGCACTGAAAGCCGGACGCGAGCCGTCGCTGGAAGATCTCACCAGCCAGCAAACAGAAGTCGAGCTGCGGATGCCGTCGCTATTGCCAGATGATTTCATCCCTGACGTGAACACGCGTCTGTCGTTCTACAAACGTATTGCCAGCGCCAAAACGGAAAACGAACTGGAAGAGATCAAAGTCGAGCTTATCGATCGCTTCGGCCTGCTGCCAGATCCGGCGCGTACCCTGCTGGATATTGCCCGTCTGCGCCAGCAAGCGCAGAAACTGGGGATCAGGAAGCTGGAAGGTAATGAGAAAGGCGGGGTGATCGAATTTGCCGAGAAGAATCACGTTAATCCGGCCTGGTTGATTGGTTTGCTGCAAAAACAGCCGCAGCATTACCGCCTTGATGGTCCGACGCGCCTGAAATTTATTCAGGATTTGAGTGAGCGGAAAACGCGTATCGAATGGGTACGCCAGTTTATGCGTGAACTGGAAGAGAACGCGATCGCTTAATGTAAATCGGGGGCGTTTCTGCGCCCCCATCTGCAACATTTACAAATTCTTTGCACTTTCCTGCACTATCCGACACTGTCACCATCCATAATTCAGGCTTATCTGTTTATTACAATAACCTTATATTTATTATGTATTTTTGGTGATGATCAAAACGCGTTTTTCTCGCTGGCTAACGTTTTTTACGTTCGCCGCTGCCGTGGCGCTGGCGCTACCGGCAAAAGCCAACACCTGGCCGCTGCCGCCAGCGAGCAGTCGTCTGGTTGGCGAAAACAAATTTCATGTGGTGGAAAATGACGGTGGTTCTCTGGAAGCCATCGCCAAAAAATATAACGTCGGCTTTCTCGCTCTGTTACAAGCTAACCCCGGCGTTGATCCTTACGTACCGCGCGCGGGCAGCGTGTTAACGATCCCGTTGCAAACCCTACTTCCAGACGCGCCGCGCGAAGGCATTGTGATCAACATTGCGGAGCTGCGTCTCTATTACTACCCGCCGGGTAAAAATTCGGTAACCGTGTATCCAATAGGTATTGGTCAGTTAGGTGGTGACACGCTGACACCGACAATGGTGACCACCGTTTCAGACAAACGTGCAAACCCAACCTGGACGCCAACGGCAAACATCCGCGCCCGTTATAAAGCACAGGGAATTGAGTTGCCTGCGGTAGTGCCGGCTGGACCGGATAACCCAATGGGCCATCATGCGATTCGTCTGGCGGCCTATGGCGGCGTTTATTTGCTTCACGGTACGAACGCCGATTTCGGCATTGGCATGCGGGTAAGTTCTGGCTGTATTCGTCTGCGGGATGACGATATCAAAACACTCTTTAGCCAGGTCACCCCAGGCACCAAAGTGAATATCATCAACACTCCGATAAAAGTCTCTGCCGAACCAAACGGTGCGCGTCTGGTTGAAGTACATCAGCCGCTGTCAGAGAAGATTGATGACGATCCGCAGCTGCTGCCAATTACGCTGAATAGCGCAATGCAATCATTTAAAGATGCAGCACAAACTGACGCTGAAGTGATGCAACATGTGATGGATGTCCGTTCCGGGATGCCGGTGGATGTCCGCCGTCATCAAGTGAGCCCACAAACTCTGTAAATCCTGGATAAAAAAAATCCCCGCGACACGGCATGTCGCGGGGAAAAAATCAGCAGTAGCAGGCATTAATGAGGGTTAATGCTTATTTATAAATTACTGCTGTTCCATGGAGGGTATTCGGACCGGTTACAGAAGTAATACGGAAAGATTTTGCGCCCATCTCATCCGCTTTTTGCGCCAGCTGCTCTTCCAGCGATCCCAGATTTGTCCCCGCGTTAGCACTGATAGTACCGACTTTTTGTTGGCCTTCTGGCGTTGACTGAACTTCGACAGCCGCAAAGTTGGCAAATGACATGGAGCTTAAAATCGCCGCAGCGATGAGGTTTTTACGTTTTTCATAATAGTGGCCTTATGCAGATGAATGACGTCGCAAGAAATTACTTAACGATCGATAACTAAATGATAGATGTGATCTGGATCACATACAAGATATTTTTTATAACAATCATTAATTAATTTAAAAATCTTTAAATTTCAGTCAAATAGAAAGCAATTATTTTTATGGAATCTGGACTGGTGAACGGAGGTGATTATTTTTATAATAACCTTTCATTCACAGTCACCAGGTACAACGGCATCATGGCAACTGACTCAACACAATGTGTAAAAAAAAGCCGTGGCCGCCCAAAAGTGTTCGACAGGGATGCCGCGCTTGATAAGGCCATGAAATTGTTCTGGCAACACGGTTATGAAGCGACTTCTCTTGCGGACCTCGTCGAAGCAACCGGAGCCAAAGCGCCCACGCTATACGCGGAATTTACCAACAAAGAGGGGTTATTTCGTGCCGTTCTCGACCGCTATATCGATCGTTTTGCCGCTAAGCATGAAGCACAGCTGTTTTGTGAAGAGAAAAGCGTGGAGTCTGCGCTGGCTGACTATTTTGCTGCCATCGCCAACTGCTTTACCAGCAAAGACACCCCGGCAGGCTGCTTCATGATCAACAACTGCACCACCCTCTCCCCAGATTCAGGAGATATAGCCAATACGTTGAAATCACGCCATGCGATGCAAGAGCGCACTTTGCAGCAGTTTTTATGTCAACGACAAGCGCGCGGGGAAATCCCGACCCACTGTGACGTGACACATCTGGCAGAATTCCTTAATTGTATTATTCAGGGGATGTCGATCAGCGCACGCGAAGGTGCATCGCTGGAAAAACTGATGCAGATTGCCGGAACGACTTTGCGTTTATGGCCCGAACTGGTGAAATAAGTCGCAAAAAAGGCCCCTCAGCCTGAGCGAATGAGGGGCCAAATTGCAGAGTACAGCCTTGTTATACTTTGTTATTCAAAATCAGTTGCCCGTTACTATCTAGCGGGATCTGCGTACCCGGATCGCGGTCCATGCGGATTTTGCCCTGCTGATCGCCAATCTTATAGGTCACATCATAACCGAGCATTTTTTCTGACTTGTCATACACCGTTTTACAACGCTGTTGCGTAGTCGTGTAAGTATCGCTTTCCTGGAGAGAGCCCTGGATCTGGTTACCGGCATATCCACCACCCAGCGCCCCCACAACAGTGGCGACATCTTTACCGCGACCACCACCAAACTGATGCCCTATCACGCCACCAGCAACAGCGCCGAGCACCGACCCGGTAATGCGATTTTCATCCTGCACCGGTCGACGATGGGTCACTGTGACGTTGCGACACTCCTGACGCGGTGTTTTAACCGTTTCCTTGATTGGGGTTGCAGAAACAACCTGAGCGTATTGCGGGCCCCGTTCAAACACGTTCAGACTGGCCACTGCCGCTACGCCCAACGCAGCTGCGACACCAATCCCGATACCCGCCAACATTGATTTATTCACGGGAACACCTCCTTCTTTGCAGTTATGCCAATCATGCAAGCGAAGGAGAAAAGCAGCTATCAGACAGAAGATGAAAAGCGCGGGAATGACTGGAAATACTTAAGGATTCGGAGGAGTCTGAAGGAATGCCTGATGCGACGCTTAACGCGTCTTATCAGGCCTACCGCTCGTACCATTTGTCCAGGGCGGATAAGGCGTTTATACCACATCCGCCAGTGTACGTCGATTAATGCAACTTCAAACGCGGACGGATAACGCGGTTAATACTCCCCACCAGCATCATTAATCCGGTTTTAAAGTAACCATGCAGCGCAATCTGATGCATTCGGTATAGCGAGATATATACAAAGCGCGCAATTCGTCCTTCAATCATCATTGAGCCGCGCGTCAGGTTACCCATCAGGCTACCAACGGTGGAGAAGTTCGACAGCGATACCAGCGAACCATGATCTTTATACTGATAATTTTTCAGCGGCTTACCGTTCATCTGCGCCAGAATGTTGTTCATTGCGCAAGTCGCCATCTGGTGTGCAGCCTGAGCACGCGGCGGAACAAAGCCCCCTTCCGGACGCGGGCATGACGCGCAGTCGCCAATAGCGTAAATGTCTGGATCGCGAGTGGTTTGCAGCGTCGGTTCCACCACCAGCTGGTTGATACGGTTAGTTTCAAGACCACCGATATCTTTCAGGAAGTCTGGCGCTTTGATCCCGGCTGCCCATACCATCAGATCAGCCTCAATATATTCGCCATCTTTAGTGTGCAGGCCGCCTTCATCAGCACTGGTGACCATGGTTTGCGTCAGCACGCGAACGCCAAGTTTCGTTAGCTCGTTGTGGGCCGCAGCAGAGATACGTGGCGGTAATGCAGGCAAAATACGTTCTCCCGCTTCTACCAGCGTTACGTTCAGGGCTTCGTTGGTCAGGCCTTTGTAACCGTAGCTGTGCAGTTGCTTGATCGCGTTGTGCAATTCAGCGGAGAGTTCTACACCCGTCGCGCCGCCGCCGACAATCGCAATGTTCACTTTGCCATTTGCGCCCAGGTTGGCAGAGTATTTCAGGAACAGATTCAGCATCTCCTGGTGGAAGCGACGCGCCTGGTGCGGGTTATCGAGGAAAATGCAGTTCTCTTTGACGCCTGGCGTATTGAAATCGTTAGAGGTGCTACCCAGCGCCATGACCAGGGTGTCATAGGCGATTTTACGTTCCGGAACCAACAGTTCACCTTTCTCGTCGCGTAGTTCTGCAATAGTGATTGTTTTCGCTTCACGATCAATATCAATGACGGAACCCAACTGGAACTGGAAACCATGATTGCGCGCATGGGCCAGATAGCTCAACGCATCGACGCCTTCATCAAGCGAGCCAGTCGCCACTTCGTGCAGCAGTGGTTTCCACAGGTGGCTGTGGTTACGATCGACCAGCGTAATTTTGGCTTTTTTCTTACGTCCCAGCTTATGCCCCAGCTGTGTTGCCATTTCCAGCCCACCAGCACCGCCGCCGACAATCACAATCTTTTTCAATGGCGTAGTCAACGTGCCCCCCTTAAATTTATTAACCAATTGTTAATTAATGGTTATTAACATAGCTCTTAATTAACAACAGGTTACAGCAATGAAAATGTTCTTCGCTATTGAGAATAACATGAATGGTGCATTGGTCATACCAAAATTGATGTTAATCAAGTTTTGTTGCTTAAAAGATAGGCAACTTTACCGGGGGAGATCAAAAAATAGAGTTTATTGTTTATTATTTGAGCAAATTCGGAAGGGTAATATAGGGTGAAGCGTATATCGAGGGCGTTTGGTCGTCCTGATAAGATGCGCAGCATCGCATCAGGCATTGATGCTCGACTGTCGGATGCGGCGTGGACGCCTTATCCGACTTACAGAATTCGGAGCGCATCAGGTACCGGCAAGGTTACCTGATGCGACGAGGGCATTTACCCGAGGGTTTTGAACGCTTTAATGCGCTGTAAATGCGGGGAGATATTCTTGAATTTGTGCGTCTGCTCTTCGTCCCAGACAATCTCGTAATAATGATGCAACTCTTCAGATGTCCGCTGGCTGTTAAGTGCTTCATCATTACGCGACAAAATAACCAGACAACGATCGCGATTCTTCTCGCGGAAGTTGGTCACACACTTAGTGGCAATATCGGCATACTCTTCCGGGCGATCAATCTTGCCTTCCATGTTCTCATAAGGGAACAAATTAGGGTTGAAGATCACCTGGCGGATATCGCAAAGAAAACCAATCCGTTCCGCCCAGTATCCGCCCAGGCCAACGCCGCAAATTAGCGGACGCTCGTCAACGTTCAGTTGCAACATTTTGTCCACTTCTTTAAGCAGATGCTGCATATCATGTTTCGGATGCCGCGTACTGTAGCTTATCAAGCGTACATCCGGGTCAATAAACTGCAATTGTAAGACTTTCTCGTGGTTACCCGGACTGTTAGAGTCAAAACCGTGTAAATAGATAATCATCGCTTCCTCACATAAGCCAGGGTTAGTGACCTGCTTTCTCTTCCTGCCAGCGTTCATGTAACTGATTCAGACGGGTGCTGATCGCTTTCCAGCGAGCCGAGTCCATCAGTTCCTGTCGCGAAAATGAACCTTTATGATACAAACGTGTAACACGTTCTGCCTTGATCGGTGACAGATTATCTAACACGCTGACGGCCCCTTTACGATTATTGCAGACCAGGATCATATCGCAACCCGCATCCAGTGATGCCTGCCCGCGTTCGGCATAACTGCCCATAATCGCGGCACCTTCCATCGATAAATCGTCAGAGAAAATCACGCCGTCAAACCCCAGTTCCTGACGCAAAACGGTTTTCAGCCAGTAGGGAGAACCGCTCGCCGGACGCGGATCAACATCACTGTAGATCACATGCGCAGGCATAATGGCGTCGAGTTTATTTTCGCGGATTAAGGAACTGAAGACCGACATATCTTTAGCGCGAATCTCCGCTTGTGGACGTGGATCGCACGGTGTTTCTTTGTGTGAGTCTGCCGTTACTGCACCGTGTCCTGGGAAGTGTTTCCCGGTCGTTTTCATTCCGGCTTCATGCATACCATCAATAAACCGGCTGGCAATTGCCAGGGCTTTTTGTGGATCGGCATGATAAGAACGCTCGCCAATCGCCGCGCTGATATGCCCGACATCCAGCACTGGCGCAAAGCTGATATCAATATCCATAGCGATCATTTCGCTGGCCATCAGCCAACCCGCCTCTTGCGCCAGTTTGCCGCCCTCTTCCATTCCCAACAGCGCAGCAAAGGATTGTGCTGCCGGTAAGCGGGTAAAACCTTCGCGAAAACGCTGCACGCGTCCACCTTCCTGATCTACCGCCACCACCAGATGATTGCGCGATGCTGCGCGGATCTGGCGCACCAGTTCACGTAACTGGGCAGGATCATGATAGTTACGCGTAAAGAGAATCAGCCCTCCCACCAGCGGATGCGCCAGTATTTCACGCTCTTCCGCGTCCAGTTCGTAACCTTCGACATCCAACATTACTGGACCCACACTGCTCTCCTTATTGTTTTATTAATAGCTGCCGCCAGGTGTCATCGGCCAGCCTGATAAATTGTTGATCGCCGGTTTGTCGCCAGCGGTACTCAAACCACCCTCCTTTGAGCATCAGCAGCCAGGGAAACCATCGCCTGACCTGACGCCATAATTGCGCCGGATAAATCTTCGCGCGAGTGGCATAGTCATTGACCAATTGCCGGTGCTGTTCAGTATTTTCCACCCACACCGCCGCCAGTTCCAGCGCGATATCACCATCTCCAGCATACTCCCAGTCGATGAGTTTTAACCCTGATGCGCTATGCACTAAATTTCCGGCGTGGACATCCATATGCAATGGACTTAAGCGTAAAGGTCGTGGTTCCCGCGCTTTGCGCAGACGTTTTAACATTCGCAGCCAACCCACAGTCCGCCGCGCCGGATCGCTTTGCTGCCAGTACAGTTCCAGTAAGGGCAACAGCGTTATTCGCCAGCCAAAACGTGGTTGTTGATGTAGATAATACAGCAAGCCTGCCAGTTCGTTGGTATCCGGCAAATACGTTTTTACCGCACCGGGCAGATAGTCGACTACCATCCAGTCACGGAGATATAAATGCGGCTTCGGTGCAATGCTTGCGGGTAGTTGTGATAAAGCCCGATACTGGCGCAAGAACGCGGACTGCGGCGCATCAGGATCGTGCGGCTGACGCACAACAAAACGCTGGCCCTGATGTTCAATGAGAAAACTACCGCCACTAAGCCCACTATTAAACGTCGTGACGGGATGAAACTGCGGGAAAAAGCGCGACAGCAATTCGTCGCGCGTGATGGGATTATTGCTGCGAAACGGCACCTTTACCTGACCAGATAATTTCGCCCGTCTGCACCAGCATCAGCTACATTTGTAGGGTGGAGCGTTAACGTTGCCAGAGGCGCAGGAGTACAGCACGTAATGAGCGCCGACATTGAGGGCAATGACTATGGCTGTACTACGGGTGCCTAAACTGTCTTGCGGCGACAAACATAACTGTTGATATAGCATCGACAGTTGCTGGGCGGAAACCAGGGTAAATTTCCCGTTATTAGCCAGCGCATTTCGCAGCGTTTCGGTCGCTTCTGCGGCATTCAGCGAACCGTTAGTACGGTTGTTAACGCTATCAACCAGCAGGACGCTACCCGCAGTCACCCCGTCAGCCCCAAGCATCTTACTGACCATCGGCTGCATTGCGCCATTCCAGTCATAATGGCGAATATGCGGCGCAGGCGGTGCCGTTCGATCTTCGTGCTCAATTGGGCCTGGCTGCTGCGGGATCGTCGGCACCGAGGGCACTGTGGGGACAGGCTGTTGTGGCTCGGCTGGTTGTTCCGGCGCTGGTTTCACTTCTTCTACCGGTGCAGGTTCACGTTGCCCCACACACCCGGCGAGAAACATCGCCAGCGCGGTAATCAAGGCGTAGCGACTCATTTTTGTCATCAAGATTCACCCCTTTACAAATATAGATAAAGTCTGACTTTGTGCGCCCCCAGAAAATTGGCGCTGCCGTACAGCGTTACCGCCGAATGTGCGGGAATGGTAACGCTGCGTGGCCTTTCCAGAGGATGCATCTCCAGCCCTCTGGCGTCATACCAGTAAAAACGATAATGAACGGTAACGGGTTCTTGCCTTTCGTTATAAATCGTTGAGGATGCTGAAGGTTGAATATCAGACGTCGAAAGGACGGGCTTTTCTGCACTGATGCCCGCAGCCAATAAAGATGACTCCATCACCAGCGATTGCTCATCATTCACCGGAATTTCCGGATGTGAACGACAGCCCACCAGCAGTAACAACACCAGAGACACCAGCCCAAAGCATCCTTTTCTCATCGTTACAGACCTTTATGCGCCAGCATTGGTCCCAGCGGACGGCCACCCAACAAGTGCATATGGATGTGGTAAACCTCTTGTCCGCCATGGCGGTTGGTATTCATGATCAGACGATAGCCATCTTCGGCAATACCTTCTTGCTCAGCAATTTTTGCCGCTACGGTGATCATGCGTCCCAGCGCCTGCTCATGCTCAGCTGACACGTCGTTCACAGTCGGAATGAGAATATTCGGAATGATCAGAATATGCGTTGGCGCTTGCGGCGAAATATCGCGAAACGCCGTTACCAGATCATCCTGGTAGACGATATCGGAGGGGATCTCACGACGAATAATTTTGCTGAATATAGTTTCTTCTGCCACGACATTTTCCTTTTTCAAATAGCCATGCGTTGCGCCATGCTACGCCGCGCCACACTGCGAGTATAGAGTATGGTCGAGTTAAACCTGCTCTTTCAATCTTAACTCACGATTTCTTAAGCAAAAAATCGTTTTGCTGCCGTATATATCGCCATTATTCCCATTTCTGCCTGCGAATGCGCTGAAAAGACATTCTCTGTTTGGTTTACACGACAAATATGAATGCGTATATTTCTCATTTGCATTTGCATTTGCAGCAAAATTATTCGCACACTAAATATAACCGCTCATCACCCTCCTCCGGCATGAGCCTGACGACAACATAAACCAAGAGATTTCAAATGCTTTCAACACAATTTAACAGGGATAATCAATATCAAGTCATCACCAAACCGTCACTACTTGCCGGTTGCATAGCACTGGCACTATTACCTTCTGCCGCTTTTGCTGCACCAGCCACTGAAGAAACGGTGATTGTTGAGGGTTCAGCCACAGCTCCAGATGATGGCGAAAATGATTACAGCGTAACGTCTACCTCTGCGGGTACCAAAATGCAGATGACTCAACATGATATTCCTCAGTCGGTCACTATTGTTAGCCAGCAGCGGATGGAAGATCAGCAGTTACAAACGCTGGGCGAAGTGATGGAAAACACGCTGGGGATCAGCAAAAGTCAGGCGGATTCCGATCGTGCTCTTTATTATTCCCGCGGATTCCAGATCGATAACTATATGGTTGATGGTATCCCCACCTATTTTGAATCGCGCTGGAATCTGGGCGACGCACTTTCTGATATGGCACTGTTTGAACGCGTAGAAGTAGTGCGTGGCGCGACAGGACTCATGACCGGGACGGGTAATCCATCTGCGGCAATTAATATGGTTCGAAAACACGCGACCTGTCGTGAATTTAAAGGCGATGTCTCGGCGGAATACGGTAGCTGGAACAAAGAACGGTATGTGGCGGATTTACAAAGCCCACTCACCGAAGACGGTAAAATCCGCGCGCGAATTGTCGGCGGCTACCAGAATAACGACTCATGGCTGGACCGCTACAATAGTGAAAAGACCTTCTTCTCGGGCATTGTCGATGCTGATTTAGGCGATCTTACGACGCTTTCAGCCGGTTACGAATATCAGCGCATTGATGTTAATAGCCCAACCTGGGGCGGTTTACCGCGCTGGAATACTGATGGCAGCAGCAACAGTTACGATCGCGCACGCAGTACCGCACCTGACTGGGCGTACAACGATAAAGAGATCAACAAGGTCTTTATGACCCTGAAGCAGCGGTTTGCTGATACCTGGCAAGCGACACTGAATGCCACCCACTCTGAAGTCGAATTTGACAGCAAAATGATGTATGTCGATGCCTATGTAAACAAAGCGGATGGTATGCTGGTTGGGCCATACAGTAATTATGGACCTGGCTTTGATCATGTCGGCGGCACCGGTTGGAACAGTGGCAAACGTAAAGTTGATGCGCTGGATTTGTTCGCTGACGGTAGTTATGAATTGTTTGGTCGTCAGCACAATCTAATGTTTGGTGGCAGTTACAGCAAACAAAACAATCGTTCAGTTCATGGGCCAACATCTTCCCGGATGAAATTGGCAGTTTCTACAACTTTAATGGCAATTTCCCACAAGCCGACTGGTCATCACAGAGCCTGGCGCAGGACGATACCACACATATGAAATCGTTATATGCTGCCACTCGTGTCACCCTTGCCGATCCGCTGCATCTGATCCTCGGCGCACGTTATACCAACTGGCGGGTTGATACGCTGACTTACAGCATGGAGAAAAACCACACCACGCCTTACGCTGGTCTGGTGTTTGACATCAATGACAACTGGTCGACCTACGCCAGCTATACCTCTATTTTCCAGCCGCAAAATGATCGTGACAGTTCAGGCAAATATCTGGCTCCAATCACCGGTAACAACTACGAGCTGGGTCTGAAATCGGACTGGATGAATAGCCGTCTGACCACCACGTTAGCCATCTTCCGTATTGAGCAGGATAATGTCGCTCAGTCCACCGGTACACCTATCCCCGGCAGCAACGGCGAAACCGCCTATAAAGCGGTGGATGGGACAGTCAGTAAAGGGGTGGAATTTGAACTCAACGGCGCAATTACCGACAACTGGCAGCTGACATTTGGCGCAACGCGCTATCTTGCAGAGGATAACGAAGGAAACGCCGTTAATCCTAATCTGCCACGCACCACGGTTAAAATGTTCACCAGCTATCGGTTGCCTGTCATGCCAGAGTTGACAGTCGGCGGTGGTGTTAACTGGCAAAATCGCGTGTATACCGACACCGTGACACCGTATGGCACCTTCCGCGCCGAGCAAGGTAGCTACGCGCTGGTGGATCTCTTCACCCGCTACCAGGTGACGAAAAACTTCTCGTTACAGGGGAACGTCAATAACCTGTTCGACAAAACCTACGATACCAACATGGAAGGTTCTATCGTCTACGGCGCACCGCGTAATTTCAGCATTACCGGCACGTATCAATTCTGAATAACACCTGTAAAAAAGGCAGCCATCTGGCTGCCTTAGTCTCCCCAACGTCTTACGGATTAGTGGTTACGGATGTACTCATCCATCTCGGTTTTCAGGTTATCGGATTTAGTACCGAAAATAGCCTGAACACCAGAACCAGCAACCACTACGCCCGCTGCGCCCAGTTTCTTCAGGCCAGCCTGATCCACTTTAGACACATCAGCAACGCTGACGCGCAGACGGGTAATACATGCGTCGAGGTTAGTAATGTTTTCTTTACCACCAAATGCAGCAACCAGAGCCGGTGCCATTTCGCTGGTACCTGTTGCTTTTGCATCTTCAGTCGCGTCTTCACGACCCGGCGTTTTCAGATCCAGTGCTTTAATCAGCACGCGGAAGATGGTGTAGTAAACAATCGCATAACCGATACCGACGATCGGTAACAGCCACAGTTTGCTGCTGTTACCAGACAGAACGATGAAGTCGATCAGACCGTGCGAGAACGACGTACCGTCACGCATCCCCAGAAGAATACAGATTGGGAATGCCAGGCCTGCCAGAATCGCGTGGATGATGTACAGGATCGGCGCAACGAACATGAAGAAGAACTCGATCGGCTCGGTGATACCGGTCAGGAACGAGGTCAGCGCCGCGGAGATCATAATACCGCCCACTTTCGCGCGGTTTTCTGGTTTAGCAGAGTGCCAGATAGCAATTGCGGCAGCTGGCAGACCGTACATTTTGAACAGGAAGCCACCAGACAGTTTACCCGCAGTCGGGTCACCCGCCATATAACGCGGAATGTCGCCGTGGAAAACCTGACCTGCTGCGTTGGTGTATTCACCAATCTGCATCTGGAAAGGTACGTTCCAGATGTGGTGCAGACCAAACGGTACCAGGCAACGTTCGATGAAACCGTAAATGCCAAACGCAACTACCGGGTTCTGGTAAGCAGCCCACTGAGAGAAGGTCTGGATTGCAGAACCAATCGGCGGCCAAATGAAGGACAGCACAACGCCAGTAAAGATGGCAGCCAGGCCAGAAATGATCGGCACAAAGCGTTTACCGGCAAAGAAGCCAAGATACTCAGGCAGCTTAATACGGTAGAAACGGTTAAACATGTACGCTGCAATCGCACCGGAGATAATCCCTCCGAGTACGCCAGTATCCGCCAAGTGTTTAGAGGCGATTTCTTCAGCAGGTAAATGCAGTACCAGTGGCGCAACCACGGCCATGGTTTTAACCATGATGCCATAGGCAACAACTGCGGCCAGCGCGGATACGCCATCGTTATTGGTAAAGCCGAGGGCGACACCGATCGCAAAAATCAGTGGCATGTTTGCAAAGACGGAACCGCCTGCTTCTGCCATAACATGCGATACAACGGCGGGCAGCCAGCTGAAATTCGCGGAACCGACGCCCAGCAGAATACCTGCGATAGGTAGTACGGATACCGGCAGCATCAGCGATTTACCGACCTTTTGCAGGTTAGCAAATGCATTCTTAAACATAATTGAGAGTGCTCCTGAGTATGGGTGCTTTTTTTACGTTCTCACGCGTGGCAAGGGGGGAGAGCCTCCCCGTGTTCAGGGCATCTAAGCGCCCTTGTATTTATTACACAGAGTAAAATAATTCAGTGCCAATTTGTTTGACGGCTATCACGTTTCAACTTCAGATCATTGGAGAAGTTGCACATTTTGACAAAACATATGTCACAATATTTCAAACGCGGTTATTCACCGCCCAATTTTCGGCGGTGAACTTTACTCGTTTTAGCCATTAATTACGAGCTTTAAAAAAACTCATTCAACGGATGGATTGAAGGCGGGAAGCGTCGATGTGAAACAGACGGGCGAAGTTATCGGTGGTTACCTGCGCCAGTTCTTCAACGGCAACACCTTTCAACACAGCCATGTATTCTGCAACGTCACGAACCATCGCAGGTTGATTCTCTTTTCCTCGATGCGGTACCGGCGCAAGGTAAGGTGAGTCAGTTTCCACCAGTAATCGATCCAGGGGGACATAACGCGCAGCATCGCGCAGTTGCTCCGCATTACGGAAGGTCACAATGCCGGAAAAGGAGATGTAAAATCCGAGATCCAGTAATTTACCCGCCGTTTCTCTGTCCTCTGTAAAACAGTGTAGTACGCCACCGCAATCCGTCACTTTTTCTTCGCGCAGAATTGCCAGTGTATCGGCACGGGCGTCACGGGTATGGACGATAACCGGCTTGTTCAGTTCACGAGCGATCTGGATATGATGGATGAAGGACTCTCGCTGAAGTACTTTAGTTTCCGGTGTGTAATAATAATCCAGCCCGGTTTCACACAGCGGTTCAACACCCTCTTCTGCCGCCAGACGGCGTAAATCTTCTACATCGTAGGGATCATTCTGGTTGAGTGGATGCACGCCACAAGAAAATACGACGTTGTCACGTTCGCCTACCAGATCCCGCATATGTAAATAACCCGGTAATGTTGTGGCGACTGCCAGACAAAATTTCACATCGCGTGCGGCGGCTTTCGCCAGAACGTCATCCACGTCCTTATGCAAAGATTCATAATCCAGACCATCGAGATGGCAGTGTGAGTCGACTAAAAACATGATGTCTCTCTTAAAGATGAGGAACCGGTAACACAACGCCCGGTTGCAGGTAATGCTCAATACGCAGTAAAAGATCGGTGATGAGAAGCTCGCGGTTGATGCCTGTGACAGACATTAACTGTTCACGAATGTGGCAAACATCCCCCAGTATAGCCTGCAGGCGCGAGGGAGAAAGATGGTTTGCCAGTTCGGCGACCAGGCCCGGCACATCAACATTGGTCACCTGCGCAGCGCCATGATGGCGTTTTAGCGCATCCATCAGCAACGTTGCCAGCCAGTGTAAACGCGCCGGAGCTTGTTCATGATTAAGGGCCGCCAGCAGCGAATACCAGTCGCCCGATGGCACGCTATATGCCAACGCCTGACACAATGTTTCACGAGCCTGCCAGTTATCTCCCTGAAACAACGCCAGTGCCGCGCCAGGCGAACCGGCGCTTAAGCGCAATGCGGCAAGTAATGCATCCTGTGACATTGTCACTTCGCGTGAAAGCCAAGTCACGGCGTACTGTTCTGGAGGCGGCGCAAGGTAATGTAACCGACAACGACTACGTAATGTTGCCAGTAAACGTTCAGGCTCGCGGGTAGCCAGGAAAAACCAGGTTTCTGCTGGTGGCTCTTCAAGCGTTTTCAGCAATGCGTTAGCCGCGGCGTCGGTCAGTAAGGCAGCATCGGTTACCCAGACAACTTTCGCACCACCTAGGCGTGCGTGCTCATTCAGCTTTTCGGTGACCTCACGTACCGCATCAATGCCCAGCGTATTTTTCCCTTTTTCGGGAGCCAGGGTGTAGTAATCGGGATGCGTGCCGGCCTGCATCAACTGACATCCACGACAGTGACCGCAACTTTTGTGGCCCTGCGGTTGTTGGCAGAGTAAATAACGGCTCAGGGCGTAGATTAAAGCATCATCGCCCATGCCCGGTAACGCCTGAATGAGTAGCGCATGGTGACCTCTTCCGGCCTGATAGCTGGCTACCAGTTTTTCGAAATCAGGTCGTAACCATGGATACCATCTCATGCGTCCAACTCCTTCACCCAGTGGGTCACGGTAGTGCGGATTGCATCCATCACGGCCTCCAGCGGCTGGGTGGCATCAATGGTATGAATACTTTTATCTTGTGCAGCCAGTTCCAGATAGCGGGCGCGGGTGCGATTAAAGAAATCGAAAGACTCTTGCTCAATACGATCCAGCTCGCCGCGCGCACGCGCGCGTTTTAAGCCAACTTCCGGGGTAACATCGAGATAGAGCGTTAAGTCTGGGCGAAAATCCCCGAGAACAGCATCACGCAGTGTTGCCAGCATATGTTGGTCAATACCACGTCCTCCGCCCTGATACGCCTGAGTGGAAAGATCGTGGCGATCGCCAATCACCCAGGTGCCGTTAGCCAGCGCAGGTTTGATGACCGTTTCTACCAGTTGAACGCGCGCGGCATAAAACATCAGAACTTCGGCTTTATCGGTAATGACTTCATCGCCTACCGATTTGATATCCAGCACCAGGCTTCTTAACTTTTCGGCAAGTTGCGTACCGCCAGGTTCCCGAGTGAAAACCATGTCGCGGATACCCAGTTGCTCGAGCGTCTCAACCACCACATTACGCGCGGTAGTTTTGCCTGCGCCTTCCAGCCCCTCAATGACGATATACTTACTGCGCATTTTTTTCCTTAAGCACTTTCAGATAATCCTGCACAGACTTGTTATGACTGGCAAGATTGGTATTAAACGTGTGACCACCTTTACCATCGGCCACAAAATAGAGATACGGCGTTTTTGCCGGATGCGCAGCAGCCTTCAGCGAATCCGCCCCCGGCGTAGCTATCGCACCCGGCGGCAAACCGGTAATGGTATAGGTGTTATACGCTGTCGGCGTTTCCAGGTCTGCACGAGAAAGTTTGCCATTATAACGCTCTCCCATCCCGTAAATCACGGTTGGGTCGGTCTGCAGGCGCATACCAATGCGTAAACGGTTGATAAATACCGAGGCAACCTGATCGCGTTCACTGGCAACGGCGGTTTCTTTTTCGATAATTGATGCCATCGTCACCAGCTGATTTTTATCTTTATAAGGCAGACCGTCCGCACGCCCTTCCCAGGCGCTATCGACCGCTTTCACCATTTTCTTGTGAACTCGCTTGAGTAACGCGACATCGGTGGTATTGGCGGTATACATCAAGGTGTCTGGCCAGAACCAACCTTCAATCCACTCCGGGTTTTCCAGTTCAAGTGCCTGCGCTACGGTGGCGTACTTATCGTCACTCAGCGTGTGCTTGATATACGGAGCCTCACGCAATTGCTTGAGGTAGTCGCTCAGACGCATCCCTTCTACCAGTCGCAGCGGGAACTGTGCTTCTTTACCGCTTTCCAACAATTTCAGCATCTCGCGCACGGTCATCTGCGGTGTAAAGCGGTAAGTCCCGGCTTTAAAGTGAGAAAGATCCGGTTCGATACGCAGCAGCCATTGAAAAACCCGTGGGCGATTGATGATCTTATCAGCATAAAGCTGTTCACCGAGCGCCAGACGTCCGGTCCCTGGCTTCAGGGTAAATATCGTCTCTTCTTTGATAAGCAATTTGCTGTCGGCAAGATGGCGAACCTTCCAGACGCCCACACCAGCGGCGATACCCAGTACCACCAGCAATAACAAGATAATCAATAACACTTTTTTCATGACTAATTCGGGCGCTCACAAAGTGGGGCTAAATATTCATATAACGTTGCTGACGAAAAGGTGACATCGCCACAGGCACGTACGGGCATCACTGGCATTAACGCATTACAAATAACCATCTCATCTGCCTGCAACGCCTCCTCCAGCGAGGCTTGCACTTCGACAAGCTGATAAGAGGATTGTGCCAGTAAACGGATACAGAATTGTCGCATAATGCCGTTAACACCTGCCTGATCCAGTCGCGGCGTATAAACTACATTGCCCTTCCGCCAGAACAAATTAGCCGCACAGCATTCCGTAACCCACCCTTCGCTGTCAAGGACCAGCGCCTCATCAGCGTTTGTCTGCTCAAGATGAGAGCGAATCAATACTTGCTCAAGCCGATTAAGATGTTTAATACCTGCAAGATGAGGATTGCGCCCCAGCCGCACCGGGCTTAGCGCCAACGTCATCCCTTCGTTACGCAAACGGTCGTAATGTGCAGGATAAGCCGTAACGGAGAGAATCCGCGTTGCTGGTCCGCTGTTCAATGTGCTGTACCCTCGCCCGCCACTACCGCGACTGATCACGACTTTCAGCACACCATTTTGCTGTTCTGCTGCCAGCGTTTTCATCTCTTGTTCAAGCTGAGGCCAGAAGTCACAGGAAATCATCAACCGCTGACAAGCATCCTGTAGTCGCAGGATATGCGCCGATAACAAACTGACTTTACCGTCGATAACTCTGGCGGTGGTAAAACAACCATCACCAAACTGCGTTGCCCGATCGCTTACTGCCAGCGATTCCTGCTTATAACCGTTAATTAAGAACATACCGGCTCCTTATCAGAGAATTGTTAGTGTGGCAGCATGTTCACTACGGAACAAGTCGGAATAAAAGCTAAGAAAAAAGGCCCGCAAGCGGACCTTTTATATGGGTGGAAAATGACAACTTAGATCTTTTTAAAGATCAAAGAACCATTAGTGCCACCGAAGCCGAAGGAGTTACACAGCGTGTATTCCATTCCGCTGACCTGACGTGCTTCATGCGGTACGAAATCCAGATCGCAACCTTCATCCGGGTTATCCAGGTTGATGGTTGGCGGAACAGCCTGATCGCGCAGCGCCAGGATGGAGTAGATAGATTCTACTGCACCCGCCGCACCTAACAGGTGACCGGTCATAGATTTCGTGGAGCTTACCAACACACGGCTTGCAGCTTCACCGAAGATGGTTTTCACCGCCTGCGCTTCAGCTTTATCGCCAGCCGGCGTAGAAGTACCGTGCGCGTTAACGTAGCCAATCTGACTCGCTTCAATGCCTGCATCACGCAGAGCATTTGCCATTGCCAGAGCTGCGCCTGCGCCATTTTCTGGCGGTGACGTCATATGATAAGCATCGCTGCTCATACCAAAGCCGACGAGTTCAGCGTAAATTTTCGCACCGCGTTTTTTCGCGTGTTCGTACTCTTCAAGTACCAGCATACCGGCACCATCGCCCAGTACGAAGCCATCACGCTCTTTATCCCACGGGCGGCTCGCCGCTTGCGGGTTATCATTGCGGGTAGATAATGCACGTGCCGCGCCAAAACCACCAACGCCCAGCGGCGTACTGGCTTTCTCTGCGCCACCTGCAACCATCACGTCAGCATCGCCATACGCGATAATACGCGCAGCATGGCCAATGTTGTGCACGCCGGAAGTACAGGCGGTCGCGATAGAGATGCTTGGGCCACGCAGGCCATACATGATAGTCAGATGACCTGCCACCATGTTCACAATCGTTGACGGAACGAAGAATGGGCTGATCTTACGTGGACCACCGTTCATCAGAGATGTGTGGTTTTCTTCGATCAGTCCGAGGCCGCCAATCCCGGAGCCAATTGCGGCACCAATGCGGGTTGCGTTCTCTTCCGTTATTTCAAGGCCAGAATCCTGCATGGCCTGAACGCCAGCGACAATTCCATATTGAATGAAGGCATCCATCTTGCGCTGTTCTTTGCGCGAGATAATGTCCTCACAGTTAAAATCCTTTACTAAGCCAGCAAATTTCGTTGCATAGGCGCTAGTATCGAAATGGTCGATTAGGCTGATGCCACTCTGACCGGCAAGCAGAGCTTTCCAGGTAGACTCTACGGTATTGCCGACAGGAGACAACATGCCCAGTCCGGTCACAACTACACGACGCTTAGACACGTTTGTCCTCCAAGGAGGGAAAAATGATTCTAGTGGGACAAAAAGATAAACTCAGGCGGTCGAACGACCGCCTGGAGATGTTCACTTACGCCTGGTGGCCGTTGATGTAATCAATGGCAGCCTGAACGGTGGTGATTTTCTCAGCTTCTTCGTCCGGAATCTCAGTATCAAACTCTTCTTCCAGAGCCATTACCAGCTCAACGGTGTCAAGAGAATCCGCGCCCAGGTCTTCAACGAAAGAAGCATTGTTGGTAACTTCTTCCTGCTTAACGCCCAGCTGTTCGCCGATAATTTTCTTAACGCGTTCTTCGATAGTGCTCATACTCTTAAATTTCCTATCAAAACTCGCTTTCGCGATGGTTTTCGTAGTGTATAAAATGTTGAAAAATTTGCAACTAAATCCCGGCAGGTCTTACCACGATTTTACGTTATTTTGAGGCCTTACCCCCCAATAACGCAAATCATTTTGCACTAATTATTACTCATAACCACGCAGACTGCGCGCAACATGAGCATTTTGTGCAAATCGCGGTCAGACCATGTACATCCCGCCGTTCACATGCAAAGTTTCACCCGTGATGTAAGCTGCTTCGTCGGATGCCAGGAATGCAACCGCGTTGGCGATTTCCTGTGCGCCGCCGAGGCGACCCGCAGGAACCTGCGCCAGGATACCCGCACGCTGGTCATCGCTCAGCGCACGTGTCATGTCCGTTTCAATAAAGCCCGGAGCAACAACGTTTACAGTAATACCGCGTGACGCAACTTCGCGCGCCAGTGATTTACTGAAGCCGATCAAGCCCGCTTTCGCCGCAGCGTAGTTGGCCTGACCGCCATTTCCCATGGTACCAACCACAGAACCGATAGTGATAATACGACCATGACGCTTTTTCATCATAGCGCGCATTACCGCTTTTGACAGACGGAAAACAGATGAAAGGTTAGTTTCGATAATATCGTTCCACTCTTCATCTTTCATTCGCATTAACAGGTTATCACGAGTGATACCGGCATTATTGACCAGGATATCCACTTCACCAAATTCTGCGCGAATTTTTTCCAGAACAGATTCGATAGATGCCGGGTCGGTCACATTCAACATCAGACCTTTGCCGTTGGCACCTAAATAATCACTGATCGCCTGAGCGCCATTTTCACTGGTCGCAGTGCCAATAACTTTCGCGCCACGGGCTGCGAGCGTTTCAGCAATTGCGCGGCCAATTCCGCGGCTTGCACCGGTTACCAGTGCGATTTTTCCTTCAAAATTCATGATTTTCCTCTTTTAAAGCTCGAGCGCCGCTGCCATCGCTGAAGGTTCGTTCAGCGCCGAGGCGGTCAGGGTGTCGACAATGCGTTTCGTCAGGCCAGTAAGCACCTTGCCCGGGCCGACTTCATAGAGATGTTCTACGCCTTGCGCTGCCATGTACTCAACAGACTTCGTCCACTGAACCGGGTTATACAACTGACGTACCAGTGCGTCACGGATGGCATCACCATTGGTTTCGCATTTCACATCAACGTTATTCACAACAGAAACTGTTGGTGCGTTAAAGGTGATTTTCGCTAATTCTACTGCCAGTTTGTCGGCTGCTGGTTTCATCAGCGCACAGTGAGACGGTACGCTCACTGGTAACGGCAGCGCGCGTTTTGCGCCAGCAGCTTTACAGGCAGCGCCAGCACGCTCAACCGCTTCTTTATGACCGGCAATAACCACCTGTCCCGGAGAGTTAAAGTTTACCGGAGAAACGACCTGACCTTCTGCAGCTTCTTCACACGCTTTCGCAATAGGCGCATCATCCAGACCGATGATTGCCGCCATAGCGCCCGTGCCTTCCGGTACGGCTTCTTGCATGAACTTACCGCGCATCTCAACCAGACGCACCGCATCAGCGAAATCAATCACGCCAGCGCAAACCAGCGCGGAGTATTCCCCCAGGCTGTGACCGGCCATCATTGCCGGTGCTTTACCGCCCTGCTGCTGCCATACGCGATACAGCGCAACAGATGCAGTCAACAGCGCTGGCTGGGTTTGCCAGGTTTTATTCAGTTCTTCAGCTGACCCCTGCTGGGTCAGCGCCCACAGGTCGTAGCCCAGCGCCGCAGAAGCTTCAGCAAACGTTTCTTCGACAATTGGATAGCTCGCCGCCATATCAGCCAGCATTCCAACGGTTTGAGAACCCTGTCCAGGGAACACAAATGCAAATTGCGTCATGTTTTAATCCTTATCCTAGAAACGAACCAGCGCAGAGCCCCAAGTGAATCCACCGCCAAAGGCTTCAAGCAGAACCAACTGCCCCGGCTTAATGCGCCCGTCGCGTACAGCTTCATCCAGCGCGCACGGGACAGAGGCCGCAGAGGTATTACCGTGGCGATCCAGCGTCACCACGACATTGTCCATCGACATACCGAGTTTTTTCGCCGTTGCACTGATAATACGCAGGTTAGCCTGATGCGGAACCAGCCAGTCCAGTTGAGAACGGTCAAGATTATTCGCCGCCAGCGTCTCATCAACGATGTGCGCCAGTTCCGTTACCGCAACCTTGAAGACTTCGTTGCCCGCCATCGTCAGATGAATTGAATTCTCTGGATTCACGCGGTCGGCGTTTGGCAGCGTCAGCAATTCACCATAACTACCGTCGGCATGCAGATGGGTGGAAATGATTCCCGGCTCTTCAGAGGCAGCCAGCACCGCAGCGCCCGCGCCATCGCCAAAAATAATAATAGTCCCACGATCTGTTGGATCGCAGGTGCGCGCCAGTACATCGGAACCGACGACCAGAGCATACTTCACCGCCCCAGATTTCACGTATTGATCGGCTACGCTTAATGCATAGGTGAAACCTGCACAGGCTGCTGCAACGTCAAATGCCGGGCAACCTTTAATGTCCAACATGCTTTGAATCTGACAAGCTGCGCTCGGGAAAGCGTGCGTAGCAGAAGTCGTTGCCACAACGATCAGGCCAATCTGGTCTTTCTCAATGCCCGCCATCTCAATTGCGCGTGTCGCCGCTTCAAAGCCCATGGTTGAAACGGTTTCGTTTGGCGCGGCAATGTGGCGTTCGCGGATACCGGTACGAGTGACAATCCACTCGTCAGAGGTGTCCACCATTTTTTCCAAATCGGCGTTTGTCCGCACTTGTTCGGGCAGATAGCTGCCAGTACCAATAATCTTCGTATACATGTACGCTCAGTCACTTTTCGGTTATATACCGTCACTTGCAAACTGCGAGTTCGCTGGCAGCGTCCTGCTACCGCAGAGTTCCGCTTTTGCCACCGTCCAGCAGCTCAAAACCAGCTGGGTATACAGATTCCAGGCGAGCGGCAATTCGCTGAGGAACTTGTCGCTGCACCGCCTGCACTGCCTGTTCAATCGCGACCGCAAAAGCTCGCTGATTGGCTGCACCATGACTTTTTATCACCGTGCCGCGCAATCCTAACAGACAGGCGCCGTTATACTGGTCGGGGTTGAGGTGACTGAATCGCCTCGTCAGGCTCTTTTGTAGCCAACGCTTTAATAACAGTAGCCACCACGACCGTTTTTTCCCTTCACCCTGAGATTTCAGCAGAGAAAGGAACATCCTGACAACACCTTCCATCGTCTTTAACGTGACATTTCCTGTAAAGCCGTCACAAACCAGCACATCTGTCTTGCCAGTTAACAACTCATTGGCTTCAAGATAGCCGATATAATTGATAGAAGGGATTGTTTTAAGCACCGCTGAGGCATCCCGAATACTGTCAAGACCCTTTACTTCTTCTTCACCAATATTGAGCAACGCCACGCGAGGATTGGGAATTTCCACCACCTCTTCAGCCAGAACTGAGCCCATAATGGCAAATTGCACCAACATTGTGCTGTCACAATCGACGTTGGCCCCTAAATCGAGGACCACCGTTTTGCCCTTTTGCTGATGTGGTAATACCGTCACCAGCGCCGGACGCTCAATCCCCTCCAGGGGCTTGAGTAATAATTTTGCCAGCCCCATCAGTGCACCGGTATTACCGGCACTGACACAGGCTTGCGCTCGACCTTCTTTCACCAGCTCCAGGGCCATACGCATTGAACTCCCACGACTGGCGCGGATAGCTTGCGAAGGCCGGGCATCACTGGCGATAACTGACTGCGCAGGAATAATCTGCAGACGCGAACGTTGTTCAGAGTCAGCTTTAGCCAGTAATGGCGTGATGGCGTCGGGATTGCCGACTAAAAGAAGAGTGAGTTGCGAATTAGAATTCAGTGCCTGCAATGCTGCAGGCACTGTCACGGAAGGGCCAAAATCCCCTCCCATGACATCTAACGCCAGGGTTAGACGTGTCAAGGTATCGTCGCCGCCCGGTTTGGTCTTTCCCCAGTTGCCTGGGGAAAATCCTCACTAAGCTTCATCACGCAGACGCGTGATTACTTAGCGATGACCTTGCGGCCGCGGTAGTAACCGTCGGCAGTGATGTGGTGACGCAGGTGTTTTTCACCAGAAGTTTTGTCTACAGACAGGCTGGTGACTGCGGTCAGCGCGTCATGGGAACGACGCATGCCACGTTTGGAACGGGTTGGTTTATTCTGTTGTACGGCCATGGACCTTACTCCTCAATTACGGTTTATCCCCGATCCAACGGGGAGCACCAATTACTTACGCTTTAAGCTGGCTAATACGGCAAATGGGTTTGGCTTTTGCACTTCTTCAGGCAGTTCACCAAAGACCATGTCCGCTTCGGACACTTCACAGTGTTCAGAATCATGCACCGGAACTACCGGCAAGGCGAGGATGATTTCATCTTCAACCATTGCAAGCAGATCGATTTCACCGAATTCGTTAACCTCAATCGGTTCATACGCTTCCGGCAGTGCTTCAGCCTGTTCGTCTGAACGCACAGGACTAAAACAATACGTTGTGTAGACCTGATGAGTAAACGGCTTCCCGCAACGCTGACACTCGAGCGTTACCGTCACCTTCGCATCGCCGTTTAACACTGCGAGACGTTGGTTATCGATAGCGAACGACATGGAGCATTCCACATCACTGTCCACACTGACTACGGATTCGGCGACGCGCTCAACCTGATCAGGGGTATAGATACCCTGGTAATCAAGGCGTTTTTGAGCCGTACGAACCGGATCGAGAGTCAGGGGTAATTTTACCTTTTGCATAGGGCGCGCATATTAACTTTGTAACGTCATAGAGTCAAAGAAAAAGGCAGCCTGTGGTTGCCTTTTGCCAATAATTCGCACACATTGCGGGTTACTGCTTTATTTTCGTTCAGTGCTGATAACGAACATCAACCTGCAAAACGAAGCGCATAGTTTAAAATGGCTATCATCAATACGCTATATCTGATGGAAAAAAATATGCCTAAACTTATTTTAGCCTCCACCTCGCCATGGCGTCGCGCTCTTCTGGAAAAACTGCAAATCTCTTTTGAATGTGCAGCACCTGAGGTCGACGAAACCCCACGCAGCGACGAATCACCGCGACAGTTGGTGCTTCGACTGGCACAAGAAAAAGCGCAATCTCTGGCGTCACGTTATCCGGATCATTTAATTATTGGTTCAGACCAGGTATGTGTTCTTGATGGCGAAATCACCGGTAAACCGTTAACGGAAGAAAATGCCCGTCTGCAATTACGCAAAGCCAGCGGCAATATCGTCACCTTCTATACTGGACTGGCGTTGTTTAATTCGGCGAATGGGCATCTACAAACAGAAGTGGAGCCTTTTGACGTCCATTTCCGTCACCTAAGCGAGGCGGAGATTGATAATTACGTGCGTAAGGAGCATCCCCTGCACTGCGCGGGTAGCTTTAAGAGTGAAGGATTTGGCATTACGCTGTTTGAGCGTTTAGAGGGACGTGACCCTAACACGCTGGTTGGTTTACCGCTAATCGCGCTGTGTCAGATGTTACGTCGGGAAGGGAAAAACCCGCTGATGGGATAGTTGTTTGCGCCGGATGCGGTTACGTCGCATCCGGCAATCGGTGCAGGCGGCCTGATGCGGCGTAAACGCCTTATCAGGCCAACCGCCCATTATCAGGCTTATATGCTTGTATTAGCGCGCGTTACGCAGCTTTTGCAAACAACGCTTCAAACCTTCATCCATCGGCGCTTCGATACGCATCACCTCACCGGTCCCCGGATGGGTAAACTTCAACGCTGCGGCGTGCAGGAACAGACGATTTAATCCCGTGCCTGCTTCAGTGAGCTGTCTGTCAAATTCACGGTCACCGTAGCGATCGTCAAAGGCAATCGGATGACCCGCATACTGTGTATGCACACGGATCTGATGAGTACGTCCGGTTACCGGGCTACAACGCACCAGGGTGGCAAATGCATAGCGTTCTTCCACTTTAAAGCGTGTTTCCGACGGTTTGCCTTCCTGACTGACACGCACGATACGTTCGCCGCTTTGCAGAATATTTTTCAATAACGGCGCTTGAACGCTCTTCACATGCGACTGCCACTGACCGCGCACCAGCGCCAGGTAATCTTTTTGCATTCCTTTTTCACGTAATTGCTCATGCAGAGAACGCAACGCCGAGCGTTTTTTCGCTACCAGCAACACACCTGAAGTGTCCCGGTCGAGACGATGAACCAGTTCAAGGAACCGCGCTTCCGGGCGCAACGCCCGCAAACCTTCGATAACGCCGAAGCTTAAACCACTGCCGCCATGTACCGCCGTACCGGAAGGTTTATTCAGCACCAGGATATGATCATCTTCATATAAGATGACGTCCGCCAGCGCCGCCACCTTTTGCAGATGTGGCGAAACCGCCTCTTCTTCCCGCTCAGCAACGCGAACCGGTGGGATACGCACCTCATCACCCGCTTCGAGTTTATATTCAGGCTTAATACGTTTTTTGTTCACCCGCACTTCACCTTTACGCAAAATACGGTAAATCATACTTTTTGGTACGCCTTTCAATTGGGTACGCAAAAAGTTATCGATACGTTGCCCCGCTTCGTCAGCGGTGATAGCAACAATTTTTACGGATGGAGTCTCTGTTTTCATGGTGGGCGATTCTAATTAGCCAACAGGATTCGCGCCACTCATTTTTCTATGCTTATATTTAGTTTTGCACCTTATTACTTCACTACGTGATCACTTTATTGATGGTTATTAAACCAATCACCAGCAAGAAGTGAAAAAACTGTGAGTAAGCGGGTGATAAATGGTAAAAGTCATCTTGCTATAACAAGGCTTGCAGTGGAATAATGAGGCCGTTTCCGTGTCCATCCTTGTTAAAACAAGAAATTTTACGGAATAACCCATTTTGCCCGACCGATCATCCACGCAGCAATGGCGTAAGACGTATTGATCTTTCAGGCAGTTAGCGGGCTGCGGGTTGCAGTCCTTACCGGTAGATGGAAATATTTCTGGAGAGTAATACCCAGTCTGTTTCTTTGATAATTGCGCTGTTTTTCCGCATGAAAAACGGGCAACCGACACTCTGCGCCTCTTTGAGCTGACGATAACCGTGAGGTTGGCGACGCGACTAGACACGAGGCCATCGGTTCACACCCGGAAAGGCGTTACTTTGCCCGCAGCTTAGTCGTCAATGTAAGAATAATGAGTAAGTTACGATGAAAAGAATGTTAATCAACGCAACTCAGCAGGAAGAGTTGCGCGTTGCCCTTGTAGATGGGCAGCGTCTGTATGACCTGGATATCGAAAGTCCAGGGCACGAGCAGAAAAAGGCAAACATCTACAAAGGTAAAATCACCCGCATTGAACCGAGTCTGGAAGCTGCTTTTGTTGATTACGGCGCTGAACGTCACGGTTTCCTCCCACTAAAAGAAATTGCCCGCGAATATTTCCCTGCTAACTACAGTGCTCATGGTCGTCCCAACATTAAAGATGTGTTGCGTGAAGGTCAGGAAGTCATTGTTCAGATCGATAAAGAAGAGCGCGGCAACAAAGGCGCGGCATTAACCACCTTTATCAGTCTGGCGGGTAGCTATCTGGTTCTGATGCCAAATAACCCGCGCGCAGGTGGCATTTCTCGCCGTATCGAAGGCGATGACCGTACCGAATTAAAAGAAGCACTGGCAAGCCTTGAACTGCCGGAAGGCATGGGGCTTATCGTGCGCACCGCTGGCGTAGGCAAATCTGCTGAGGCGCTGCAATGGGATTTAAGCTTCCGCCTGAAACACTGGGAAGCCATCAAAAAAGCCGCTGAAAGCCGCCCGGCTCCGTTCCTG
This sequence comes from Shigella flexneri 2a str. 301, assembly GCF_000006925.2. Taxonomy (NCBI): domain Bacteria; kingdom Pseudomonadati; phylum Pseudomonadota; class Gammaproteobacteria; order Enterobacterales; family Enterobacteriaceae; genus Shigella; species Shigella flexneri. The sequence goes on along the minus strand of NC_004337.2, from coordinate 1,131,466 downwards.
ATTCATCAGGAGAGCAACGTAATCGTTCGCGCCTTCCGCGATTATTTACGTCAGGATATCGGCGAAATCCTTATCGATAACCCGAAAGTCCTCGAACTGGCACGTCAGCATATCGCTGCATTAGGTCGCCCGGATTTCAGCAGCAAAATCAAACTGTACACCGGCGAGATCCCGCTGTTCAGCCACTACCAGATCGAGTCGCAGATCGAGTCCGCCTTCCAGCGTGAAGTCCGTCTGCCATCCGGTGGTTCCATTGTTATCGACAGCACCGAAGCGTTAACAGCCATCGACATCAACTCCGCACGCGCGACCCGCGGCGGCGATATCGAAGAAACTGCGTTTAACACCAACCTCGAAGCCGCCGATGAGATTGCTCGTCAGCTGCGCCTGCGTGACCTCGGCGGCCTGATTGTTATCGACTTCATCGACATGACGCCAGTACGCCACCAGCGTGCGGTAGAAAACCGTCTGCGTGAAGCGGTGCGTCAGGACCGTGCGCGTATTCAAATCAGCCATATTTCTCGCTTTGGCCTGCTGGAAATGTCCCGCCAGCGCCTGAGCCCATCACTGGGTGAATCCAGCCATCACGTCTGCCCGCGCTGCTCCGGTACCGGTACCGTGCGTGACAACGAATCGCTGTCGCTCTCTATTCTGCGTTTGATCGAAGAAGAAGCGCTGAAAGAGAACACCCAGGAAGTTCACGCCATTGTTCCTGTGCCAATCGCTTCTTATCTGCTGAATGAAAAACGTTCTGCGGTGAATGCGATTGAAACGCGTCAGGACGGTGTTCGCTGCGTGATTGTGCCAAACGATCAGATGGAAACCCCGCACTACCACGTGTTGCGCGTGCGCAAAGGGGAAGAAACGCCGACCTTAAGCTACATGCTGCCGAAGCTGCATGAAGAAGCGATGGCGCTGCCGTCTGAAGAAGAGTTCGCTGAACGTAAGCGTCCTGAACAACCTGCACTGGCAACCTTTGCCATGCCGGATGTACCGCCAGCGCCAACCCCAGCTGAACCTGCCGCGACTGTCGTAGCCCCAGCACCGAAAGCTGCAACGGCAACACCAGCAGCTCCTGCACAACCTGGGCTGTTAAGCCGCTTCTTCGGCGCACTGAAAGCGCTGTTCAGCGGTGGTGAAGAAGCCAAACCGACCGAGCAACCAACACCGAAAGCAGAAGCGAAACCGGAACGTCAACAGGATCGTCGCAAACCTCGTCAGAGCAACCGCCGTGACCGTAATGAGCGCCGCGACACCCGTAGTGAACGTACTGAAGGCAGCGATAATCGCGAAGAAAACCGTCGTAATCGTCGCCAGGCACAGCAGCAAACTGCCGAGACGCGTGAGAGCCGTCAGCAGGCTGAGGTAACGGAAAAAGCACGTACCACCGACGAGCAGCAAGCGCCGCGTCGTGAACGTAGCCGCCGCCGTAACGATGATAAACGTCAGGCGCAACAAGAAGCGAAGGCGCTGAATGTTGAAGAGCAATCTGTTCAGGAAACCGAACAGGAAGAACGTGTACGTCCGGTTCAGCCGCGTCGTAAACAGCGTCAGCTCAATCAGAAAGTGCGTTACGAGCAAAGCGTAGCCGAAGAAGCGGTAGTCGCACCGGTGGTTGAAGAAACTGCCGCTGCCGAACCAATTGTTCAGGAAGCTCCAGCTCCACGCACAGAACTGGTGAAAGTCCCGCTGCCAGTCGTAGCGCAAACTGCACCAGAACAGCAAGAAGAGAACAATGCTGATAACCGTGACAACGGTGGCATGCCGCGTCGTTCTCGCCGCTCGCCTCGTCACCTGCGCGTGAGTGGTCAGCGTCGTCGTCGCTATCGTGACGAGCGTTATCCAACCCAGTCGCCAATGCCGTTGACCGTAGCGTGCGCGTCTCCGGAACTGGCCTCTGGCAAAGTCTGGATCCGCTATCCAATTGTACGTCCGCAAGATGTACAAGTTGAAGAGCAGCGCGAACAGGAAGAAGTACAAGTGCAGCCGATGGTGACTGAGGTCCCTGTCGCCGCCGCTGTCGAACCTGTTGTTAGCGCGCCAGTTGTTGAAGAAATGGCTGAAGTCGTAGAAGCCCCCGTACCGGTTGCCGAACCGCAACCGGAAGTGGTTGAAACGACGCATCCTGAAGTGATTGCCGCCGCGGTAACTGAACAGCCGCAGGTGATTACCGAGTCTGATGTTGCCGTAGCCCAGGAAGTCGCAGAACACGCAGAACCGATGGTTGAACCGCAGGAAGAGACGGCAGATGCAGATATTGAAGAAGTTGCCGAAACTGCTGAGGTTGTGGTTGCTGAACCTGAAGTTGTTGCTCAACCTGCCGCGCCAGTCGTCGCTGAAGTCGCAGCAGAAGTTGAAACGGTGGCCGCGGTTGAACCAGAGATCACCGTTGAGCATAACCACGCTACCGCGCCAATGACGCGCGCTCCGGCACCGGAATATGTTCCGGAGGCACCGCGTCACAGTGACTGGCAGCGCCCTACTTTTGCCTTCGAAGGTAAAGGTGCCGCAGGTGGTCATACGGCAACGCATCATGCCTCTGCCGCTCCTGCGCGTCCGCAACCTGTTGAGTAATAATTAGCTCAAAGTAATCAAGCCCTGGTAACTGCCAGGGCTTTTTTATTTCATGTTTGAATCAACATATTAAAATTCATCAAATGGCATCCTTGCTAACCAACAATGCAAAATAGGCAAAAAAAATGCCCGCCCCGGCGATCCCAGAGCGGGCAGACAAAACATACCCAGTTTCATGATATGTTTTAAAGCGAGCTTATTTGTTGAGCTGGAAGAGCGACAATCCCTGCATATCGGTAAATGCTTTATACGATGCCTGCAATGCCGTTTGCTGCATGATGTAAGATGAAATAGTTGCATTCCAGTCCACATCAACCAGATCGCTCATCTGCTGCGTTTGCCCTAAAGCGCGATCGCTACCTAAGGAATCCAGCGACTCCAGTTTGTTCAGCTGCGTGCCTAATTCCGCGCGAACGGTAAGGACATTATTCAGCGAGTTTTTCAGTCCACGGTTGGTTTTATCCAATGCCGCAGCGGCGATTTCTTTATCCGCTTCGCTATCCGCGACCGGCGTTTTCAGGGCTGCGATGGCGCTATCCAGCATGGCAAAAAGATTGGTTTCAGAAGCGCTACCGTCTGGTTCCGCTACCGCGTTACTGGTAATACTGTCGAAAATTTTGTCGCCCGTATGTCCTATCACCATCGAACGCGAAGCATCGACCTGTTGCTTAATACTTTCTGTTCCGCCAACATAATCACCGTTAGCCTCACTAAACGGCGCAGTCTCTGTTTTATATGTAGCGCCCATTACCGTCAGTGGTGTTCGCCAGATTCAGCAACTGGTCACGAAGCCCCTGAATATCCGTAGCCAGCGAGGCCCGGTCATCGTCACTCAAGGTGCCATTGCTGGCGTAGACAATTTTTTCCTGAGCATTCTGGATAGCAGTGGTGACCTGGCTAAGTACACTCTCTTCCAGTGACACTTTTTGAGTGGCGAAAGTACGTGCCAGCGTGTACTGGCTGTTTTGCGCCTGTGCCTGGGAGAGAACAACAGCTTGTGATGCAGCAATGGGATCGTCTGAAGGGTTAACGACTCGCTTACCCGTCGACATCTGCTCGCCGTACTTCATCCATTCTGCCTGAGAATTGGTGATGCCGCGCATGTTTTGCTGGTACATCATCTGGGTACTGAAACGCATTTTATCTCCCCTTAGCGAATGTTAATCAGCGCATCAAAAATCGCGTTTGCCGTCTGCAGAACCTGCGCATTCGCCAGGTAATACTGCTGAAAACGTTGCAGATTTCCGTACTCCTCATCGAGATTGACACCGGAAATCGACTGCTGCTGATTGGAAAGCTGCGTCACCACATTACCTTGCGTGGTGCTACTGGTTTTCAACGTCGCGGTTTTATTACCGATATCACTCACTAACGAGGCATAAGCGTCGTTAAAGGATTTCGCACCGCCCACCGTTTTACTGTTGCTTTGCAGATCCAGCAGGGCCTGACCGTTGCGGTTGTCGCTATCACCCGCATCTTCTTCGCTCGCCATCGCGATTTTCGCTTCGTCGGTGATTAATACATCCATGTTGACGATGGCGTCACTTACTGGTTTCAGCGTGAAGCTGTCGTTAACGGCAGGCGTTCCTGTAAACGTCAACTCCAGACCATCAAATGCCACTTTACCGTTGGCATCTGGTGTCGCCGTAAAAGTGGTATTGCTGGCAAGGCGGGTGACCTGCCACTGATTATTATCGAACGAGATTTTGTAATCTGTCGCCAGTACCACGGAGGCATCAGTTACCGTGGCACCGATCGCAACGTCACCTTTGTTTTTCGTGTTTTGCAGAACCGCGGGCTTACCGATAGTAAAGAAATCTTCACCAGCATCGCCGTTAGCATCAAATCCGGCTTTGTGTTGGCTGTTGAAAGCCTCGGCAAATGCCAGCGCCAGTTGTCCAAGCGTATTACGCGTCTGGTCCAGATCCTGAGAACGGAATGTCAGAATGCCGCCCAGCGACCCGGTATTCAGTAATTTCTCCGGGATCTCAATATTGCCTGCCGTCCCATCAACGTAAGCGACAGTCGTACGAGAAGGGTCGGCGCTGGAAGGAACTGCCGCCAGTTGCCGCGCCGTACTTCCCTGAACCAGTGAGTAACCATTGGCATCGTGATGTTATAAGTACCGCCATCCTGAACGCTGACTTCTACGCCAACAATCTGGTTTAATTCGCTCACCAGTTGATCGCGTTGATCCAGCAGATTGTTAGGTGACGCCCCTGCCCCCACGCCTGTCAGGCGCGAGATTTGATCGTTCAGGCTGGCAATTTGTTTAGCGTAATTGTTGATCTGATCAACGCTGGCACCTATCGCGATATTGACCTGTTTGTCCTGGTCGCGCAGATATTGATCGGTGGTTTTAAACTGATTCACCAACCCTTCTGATTTCCCAATCAGCGCCTGGCGCGCCGCCGGGTCTTCCGCGTTACTCACCAGCGTTTGCAGGCTGGTGAAGAAATCCTGCATCTGTGTTGCCAGCGAAGAGGTACTGGTGGAGAGCATATTGTCGATTTTCGACATCTGCTCATAGCGGGCGGTCAGCCCGCTACTTTGCGTCTGCGCAGCACGTAACTGGTTGGTAATAAACGTATCATACTCACGCTGCACACCAGAAACGTAGACGCCATGCCCAACCCAGCCGCCAGCGCCAACGGTGCTATTGGCCTGCGCCATAATAGTGGTTTGGCGGGTATATCCGGCAACGTTATAGCTGGAGATATTATTACTTGCCGTATTTAACGCCGCCTGGGCCGCGTTCAGTCCGCTCATGGCGTTATTGATCAAGCTGGACATGGAGGTTCCTTATAAGCCTTCAATTACAGAGTATTATCGGCAGCGACCCGCCGGACTTGAGTTATTCAGAACAGATTATCAATGTTCATGCTGTAGGTTTTGCTCACCTTGTCGCTTATCGATTTCATCTGCTGGATCATGTTGGTGAGTTTACGGGCATAGTGAGGATCGGTAGCATAGCCCGCGTCCTGTAGGACCTGCGCCCCCTGTTCCGCACTCGCGGCGGTCGTCACGGCGGCGTAGCGCGGGTTACGTGTTAACAGCCCAACGTAATCCGACAATGCTTCCAGATACGAGCTGTAGACCCGAAACTTCGCTTTTACTTTCTTCGCTTCGCCGTTTTCATATTCAGTCGTGGTGATTTCAGTGACTTGCCCTTTCCAGTTGCCAGAGGCTTTGACACCAAACAGGTTATAGCTTGGCTCGCCGTTTTCGCGGCGGATTTGCCGTTGCCCCCAACCAGATTCAAGCGCAGCCTGAGCGAGGATCAAATGATGTGGCACACCGCTTTGCTGGCTTGCCAGTTGGGCGGGCAGCGAGAGTTGCGCGAGGAATGCTCTACTGTCACCCGGCAGCGAATCATCGTAGTTACGTGGTACGGCCTTTTGCACCAGCTGCGAAAGCGTCTGGTTTTGATAACGCACCACGGTTTCGAGCGGGAATTTCATCGGTGCTGCTGGCGTGGACTCCTCTGGCAATGGTTGTTCTGGCGTCATCTGTTTAACCATCATCTCTGCAAGCCCCAGACCTTTGCCCGCCGTCATCTGTTGGGCAATTTGCTGGTCATACATACTGGTATACAGACGAGTGTGCTCGCTGCTGAACAGGCCATCTTTTGGTAAAGCGTCGCGCATGCTTTTCAACATCATCTGCACGAACATCCCTTCCACCTGACGGGCCACCGGACGGATATTTGCCGCCGGATCTTCGCTCGCTTTCGCCTTTAGTTCGTTGAGTGATTGCGCATCCCAGGCCGCACTTGCCAGTAGTTTGCTGTCGCTGATCATCAGATGATTTCCAGTTTTGCCCGCAGACATCCCGCACTTTGCATTGATTGCAAAATAGACATCAGATCCATCGGCGTAGCGCCCAGCGCATTGAGCGCACGCACCACGTTATTGAGGCTGGCGCTGGAACGTACGCTTTGCAGCGAACCGCCGCTCTGGCGTAAATCGATCTGCGTTTGTGGAGTAACAACAGTCTGTCCACCACCAAACGGTGTATCTGGCTGGCTGACATTGGCCTGACGATTAACTGTTACTGAGAGATTTCCCTGCGCTACCGCGCAGCTGTCGAGGGTCACTTCGCGATTCATCACCACCGAACCGGTGCGCGAGTTAATCACTACTTTAGCGTCCTGCGGGGTGACATTAACCTGCATATTCTGGATATCGGCAAGGAAACGGACCTGGGAACTGTTGCCACTTGGTACGCGCACCTGAATAGTCCGCGCATCTAACGCGGTGGCGCTGCCATATCCACGCACGCGGTTGATGGTGTCAGCGATTTGCTGCGCCATGCTGAAATCTTCGTCGTTAAGTTGCAAATTAAGGGTATTCCCGACGCCAAACTGGCTGGGCAATTCACGTTCAATAACCGCACCATTGGTGATCCGTCCACCGTTCAGTTGGTTAACCTGAACACTGCTACCGCCTGCGGAGGCTCCTGCGCCGCCAACCAGAATATTGCCCTGCGCCAGCGCATACACCTGACTGTCAACGCCCTTAAGCGGTGTCATCAACAACGTACCTCCACGCAAGCTTTTGGCATTACCCATGGAAGAAACCACCACATCGATGGTTTGCCCCTGACGTCCAAACGGAGGAAGTGACGCTGTCACCATTACCGCAGCGACGTTTTTTAGCTGCATATTGGTGCCCGTCGGAACGGTAATTCCCAGCTGTGAGAGCATGTTATTAAGCGTTTGTGTGGTAAACGGCGTCTGGGTTGTCTGGTCACCAGTGCCATCCAGCCCCACTACCAAGCCATAGCCAATCAGTGAGTTTTGCCTTACCCCCTGAACACTGGTGAGATCGCGAATACGCTCAGCCTGAGCCGCCGTCGTAACCAGTAGAAGAATTAATGCAGAGAGAAATTTAATCACCACAGCCTCACTTACATTGGCGACAGGTTAAGGAAGAAACGCTGCAACCAGCCCATATTTTGCGCTTCGTTAATGTAGCCATTGCCTACGTATTCAATACGCGCATCCGCCACCTGAGTAGACGGTACGGTATTGCTGCCGCTGATAGTGCGTGGATTAACCACGCCCGAGAAGCGAATAAATTCGGTACCCTGATTAATGGCAATCTGTTTTTCACCCACCACATGCAGGTTGCCGTTGACCAGTACCTGGTCAACCGTCACCGTCAACGTGCCGCTAAAGGTATTGCTGGCATTGGCCCCGCCCTTTCCGTTGAACGTGTTACCACCGGAGGCTTCGACATCGGCACGAGCGTTACCAAACAGCCCCTGCAAATAGCGCGGCACAGTATCAAAGCCAAAATTAGTTTTACCGTCACGGCTGGCATTCGCAGAGGAGCTTTTGCTGGCGCTGACGTTCTCCTGCAACACGATGGTCAGCGTATCGCCAATATTGCGTGGTCGACGATCTTCAAACAGCGGTTGATAGCCATAGTTAATCGGCTGAGCAGACTGGAAAATAGAACCGTTGGCGACGGGCGTCGGACCGGGAACCGGTTGTGCACTGGTCGCCCCCTGCACCAGCGGCGTGGAGGGTATCCAGGCGCAGCCGGTTAGTGAAAGCACCAACAAGCTGGAAATGGCATAAGTATGCGCAGCGTTTTTTTGCATGGCTATCATCTTCAAAAATCAGTAAACCGGTGAACCTGCCACCGGTTATGCCTTAGAGTTGCGTCAGTTTTTGCAGCATCTGATCGGTGGTGGACACCGCTTTACTGTTGATTTCGTAAGCGCGTTGCACCTGAATCATATTGACCAGTTCTTCCGCCACGTTGACGTTAGACGTTTCAACATACCCTTGATACAGCAGTCCCGCGCCGTTCAGGCCCGGCGTGCTTTCGTTCGGTGCACCGGAGGATTGCGTTTCGGTGTAGAGGTTTTCGCCAATGCTCTCCAGTCCGGTATCATTCATAAAGGTGGTGAGATTGAGCTGCCCAACCTGAACCGGAGCTGCCTGGCCTTGTTGGGTTACGCTGACCACGCCATCACGACCGATGGTGATACTTAACGCATTCGCCGGAATGGTGATCGCTGGCTGCACCTGAAAACCACCAGCCGTCACCAGCTGCCCGTTCTGATCCACCTGGAAAGAGCCGTCACGGATATAGGCTGATGAGCCATCTGGCAACATTACCTGGAAAAAGCCCTGCCCTTTAATCGCGACATCTTTGCTGTTATTGGTCTGCGACAGATTGCCCTGGCTGTGTAAGCGTTCAGTGGCGACCGGGCGTACCCCCGTGCCGATTTGTAATCCGGAGGGTAAGGTGGTTTGTTCGGAAGACTGTGCCCCCGGCTGGCGAATGGTTTGATAAAGCAGATCTTCAAACACCGCGCGCTGACGCTTAAAACCGTTAGTACTGACGTTTGCCAGGTTGTTGGCAATGACGTCCATATTGGTTTGCTGGGCGTCAAGGCCCGTTTTGGCGATCCATAATGAACTGATCATATAATGTCCTGTAGTGGATTGCTGACAAGCAGAGCAGAAGCACGCGACAGTGTGAATTTCCCCTCACCCTAACCCTCTCCCCAAAGGGGCGAGGGAATAGTCCGCGCGCTTTTATTGCAATGTCATCAATCGTTCAATTAACTCATCGACAGCAGTTGGTTGGCACGGCCTGCGTTATCATCGACGCTGCTGATCACCTTCATCTGCATTTCAAAACGCCGCGCGCTGGCAATCATGTCGCTCATTGCCGCAACGGCATTGACGTTACTGCCTTCCAGAACCCCCGACATCACACGCAAGGTTGGATCTGCCTGCAGTACCGGCCCTCGCGTGGCCTGGGTTTCTGCGCTTAAACGAAAAATGCCGTCGTCACCGCGCTGCACTTCGCTGCCCGTGGCTTTCACCAGTTTCAGACGCCCTACTGGCGCAACTGTATTTGCCGGATCGCCCGGATTGAGCGCCGAGATTGTGCCATCGGCAGCAATCGTGATTTCCGCCCCTTCCGGCACAGCAATTGGCCCCGCCTCGCCTATCACCGGATGCCCCTGAATTGTCAGTTGCCCGGTGGGATCAACCTGAATGCTGCCATTACGCGTATACCCTTCGCTGCCGTCAGCGGTCTGCACGGCCAGCCATCCTGCTGCAACGCAACGTCCAGCGGGCGAGAGGTGTAATCCATCTTGCCGGGCGTCATGTCTGCACCCGGTGTTGACGCCGTTACCAGCGTGCGCGTGGGCAGTGAAAGCCCTTCCACCGGCACTGCGCGCAAGGCGTTTAACTGCGCGCGAAAACCGGGCGTAGAGGCATTGGCCAGATTACTGGCGGTTACCGCCTGTTGATTCAGCGTCTGGCTGGCTGCTCCCATCGCAGTATAAATTGCGTGATCCATTGAGCTATCCCGTCAGCGATTAGCGTAAGTTAACCCGCGTGTTGAGGATCTGGTCCTGGGTTTTGATGGTCTGGGCGTTAGACTTATAGTTACGCTGGGCAACGATCATATTGACCAGTTCTTTACTGAGATCGACGTTGGACGCTTCCAGCGCACCGTTGGTCAGAGTGCCAAAGTTTCCCGTCCCGGCTGTCCCCAACAGCGCCACGCCAGAAGATTGCGTCGCAGACCAGACGTTGTCGCCTTCGGATGCCAGACCTTCGTTGTTGGCAAAGTTCGCCAGTACAATCTGCCCCAGCAGTTGGGTTTGTTCGTTGGAATTGTTGCCGACAACCGTACCGTCATCATTGATTTGATAACTCACCAGATCGCCCGGTTTGTAGCCATTCTGGGTGGTTGCCACAATGTTGTTAGCGCCGGTATTTTGCTGCATGGAGTTGAGGAAGCTCAGACTAAACGTGGCGGGTTCTGCACCGTTAATTGCGCCGGTTGCGATATTATTCGCCATCGCACCATCCACTAATGTGCCATTAGCATTAAATTCCAGTGTTGTCGCTGTCTTCGCAATGCTGTTTGGATCACTGCTATCCTGGGTGTAGACCTGCCAGTTATTATCCCCGGTCTTCACAAAATAGACGCTCATGTCATGAGCATTACCCTGACTGTCGAAAACAGTCACCGAACCTTTTTTGTTATAGCTATCCGCATTGCTGGCGCTGAATGGCGTAACAGTAGGAAGCGGATCACTGGAATTCAGGTTGATCTGCATCGACGCCGTGGTGGTAGTTTTCGCTGCCATCAGGGTATTCGGGATCGAAATATTGGTCGGATTCGCCCCTTGCTGAATAGTCGGCGGCGTACCGGTTACCGGGTAACCCGTCAGCTGTAAACCTTGCGTATTCAACAGGTTACGGTTTTCATCCAGCTTAAATTGTCCGTTACGGCTGTAGAACACCGAACCGTTGCTGTCTACCAGACGGAAAAAACCGTTCTGGCTGATAGCAACGTCCAGACCTCGCCCGGTGTTGGTGGTCGTGCCATCGGTAAAGTCCTGAGTGATACCGGCAACTTTTACCCCCAGTCCCACTTTCGAACCGGCAAACATATCGGCAAAAGAGGCCGTGCCTGATTTAAAGCCGTAGGTGGCGGAGTTGGCGATATTGTTGCCAATAACATCGAGGTTGGTGGCGGCAGCGTTTAATCCGCTAACCGCTTGAGAAAAGGCCATGACTGACTCCTGAAATGTGAAGGCTTTAATTATCTGCCGTACTTCGTCGAGGGTGGTGGTGCCGTAAGTGCCGAGATCCAGCGTATTACCGCTGTTGCCGCGGATCACACCCTGCACCAGAGCAAACTGCAGCGGCTGGGCAACCAGTTGTGTACCACCGTTACTGGCGCTAATCGCTACATTGTAAGAACCGTTCGGCGCAGTGCTGCCATCAGTCAACGAACCGTCCCAGGTGAAACTGTGAACTCCGGCGGTCAGTTCACCAATATCAATGGTGCGCACAACCGCGCCATTTTTATCGGTGATGGTGGCCGTAACTTTGTCTGCCGCCTGTTGCAGCTCAACACCAAACGGCGTGGTCGTGGTCACAGCCCCTTCTTCACTGCCGGTTCCCGCAAGAACAGTTGTGCCGGGGATCATCACGCCGTGACCGATCAGGTTACTGGCCTGTAACGACTGGCTGTTATCAATCTGTCCGGAAATAGATCCGAGCGTGGTATTGAGTTTTTCAATCCCGCTGACCGTGCTGATTTGTGCCAATTGCGACGTCAGCTCGTTGTTTTCCATTGGATTGGTCGGGTCCTGGTTTTTCAGCTGCGCCACCAGCAAAGTCAGAAAACTGCTTTGTAAATCTGCGGCGTTGCTGCCCGTGAGCGAACTACTGCTGGTGGTACTGACGCCGGTATTTGTCGGATCGGTGGTGGTTACCGCAATGGACATAGCTTTCTCCTTTATTGACCGAGCGTAAGGGTTTTCAGCATCATGCTTTTCACCGTGTTGAGCACTTCAACATTGGCCTGATAGCTGCGTGACGCCGACATGGTGTTAACCATCTCCCCGACGACATCAACGTTCGGCATTTTTATGTAGCCCTTTGCATCTGCCAGCGGATTACCTGGTTCATAAACCAGTTTGTCCGGGGCCTGACTTTCTTAACATCGGCAACCTTTACGCCGCCTGTCGCAGCACCTGGTGCAGCGTTAACCTGGAATACCACCTGTTTTGCCCGATATGGCTGTCCATCAGGACCGGTCACGCTATCAGCATTTGCCAGATTACTGGCCGCCACGTTCAGGCGCTGGGACTGGGCAGTTAACGCCGACCCGGCGATATCAAAAATATTCAGCAGTGCCATCCGTTAATTTCCGCTCTGTAAAACGTTCATCATGCCTTTGATTTGCCCGCTCAACGCGCTAAGGCTCATCTGGTATTGCAGGCTGTTATCGGCAAACTGGGTGCGTTCGCGATCCATATCGACGGTATTACCGTCAAGCGAAGGCTGGTCCGGAATACGGTATTGCAGTTCTGCGGTAGGAGGCGTCAGCGCCTGCGCCGGGATGTGCTGCGTTGAGGTCATCGTCAGTGCAACCACACTGGTTGCATCCCGTCCACGTTGCATGACTTTTTTAAGTTCACTGGCAAAATCGATATCGCGCGCCTGATAACCAGGGGTATCGGCATTGGCGATGTTTGCTGCCAGCACTTCCTGACGCTGGGCGCGCAGATTGAGCGCCTCTTGTTGAAAACGTAAGGCGGCGTCGAGCTTATCGAGCATATCTCCTCCGCAGGTATCAAAATTCTGCCATCAGCTTAAATGCCTTTACGCGCGCGTTATCGGCGGAATAAACGCAAAATGGGTCGCTATTTATGCCGTTGATGGTCATTGCGGACAGGTACAATTCACGTTGTAGAAATGGCTGGGGGCGAAAATGCTGACAATAAAACGTAGCGTGGCGATCATCGCGATACTGTTCAGTCCGTTAAGTACGGCGAGCAATCTCACATCGCAATTGCACAACTTTTTTAGCGCCCAACTCGCGGGGGTAAGTGATGAGGTTCGTGTTTCTATTCGTACAGCGCCCAATCTACTACCGCCATGCGAGCAGCCATTGCTTTCGATGAGCAATAATTCCCGCCTGTGGGGCAATGTGAATGTGTTGGCACGCTGCGGTAACGACAAACGATATTTACAGGTTAATGTGCAGGCCACAGGAAATTATGTGGTTGCCGCGATGCCTATTGTGCGGGGAGGAAAGCTGGAAGCTGGCAATGTCAAACTGAAACGTGGACGCCTGGATACCCTGCCACCGCGTACGGTGCTGGATATCAATCAACTTGTTGATGCCGTTAGCCTGCGCGATCTATCACCCGATCAACCTATCCAGTTAACCCAGTTTCGCCAGGCATGGCGGGTAAAAGCGGGACAACGCGTCAATGTGATCGCCAGCGGTGATGGGTTTAGCGCCAACGCAGAAGGTCAGGCGCTGAACAATGCAGCCGTCGCACAGAATGCGCGGGTGCGCATGGTATCGGAACAGGTAGTCAGCGGCGTTGTTGATGCAGATGGGAATATTCTTATAAACCTGTAAGCTGTTAAAGATTACCCGTCCCTTGCCGATAAATAAGCAACACATGATAAAAGCGCCCTCAATGAGGAATAAACCATGAGTATTGATCGCACTTCGCCTCTGAAGCCTGTAAGCACCGTTCAACCGCGCGAAACCACCGACGCGCCGGTAACGAACAGCCGGGCGGCAAAAACAACCGCCTCCACCAGCACCAGTGTGACGTTAAGCGACGCGCAAGCAAAACTGATGCAACCCGGCAGCAGTGATATCAATCTTGAACGTGTCGAAGCGTTAAAACTGGCGATTCGTAACGGTGAACTAAAAATGGACACCGGCAAAATTGCCGATGCGCTGATCAACGAAGCGCAGCAAGACTTGCAGAGTAACTGATCGTATGACACGTCTTGCAGAGATCCTCGACCAGATGTCCGCTGTGCTTAACGATCTCAAAACGGTAATGGATCAAGAGCAGCAACATCTCTCTATGGGGCAGATCAACGGCAGCCAGTTGCAATGGATTACAGAACAAAAAAGCTCACTGCTGGCGACGCTGGATTACCTCGAACAGTTACGCAAGAAAGAACCCAATACAGCAAATAGCGTTGATATTAGTCAACGCTGGCAGGAAATTACTGTGAAAACGCAGCAACTACGCCAAATGAATCAACATAACGGCTGGTTACTGGAAGGACAGATTGAGCGCAATCAACAGGCGCTGGAAATGTTGAAACCGCATCAGGAACCGACGCTATATGGGGCGAACGGTCAGACCTCAACACCCCATCGCGGCAGTAAAAAGATTTCGATCTGAATATTATCTCCGGCCTGCACTGCAGGCCGGAATGCATTGTTACACCGTCCGGCGGGCAAATTCTTTAACTTTGAAGCCCAGTACCGCCAGTGCAGCGAAGTACGCGGCAATCCCCGCCAGCACGACCGCCATTAAACGCAGTAAGCGCCAGGGCATGGTACCCAATGACCACTCCGGCATGATATGTAACATACCTAAAAGCACGCCAGACATCACCAGTACCGCCACCACCAGACGCAACAGAAACGCCATCCAGCCGGGTTGCGGAGTAAAGATTTTCTGCTTACGCAACTGCCAGTAAAGCAGCGAAGCATTCAGACACGCCGCCAGACCAATAGAAAGTGACAGCCCGGCATGTTTCAACGGACCAATAAACGCCAGGTTCATCAATTGCGTTAAAATCAGCGTAACGATGGCAATTTTCACTGGCGTTTTAATGTCCTGGCGGGAATAAAAGCCAGGAGCCAACACTTTCACTACAATCAGGCCAATCAAACCCACCGAGTAGGCAATTAACGCCCGCTGGGTCATCAGCGCATCAAACGCGGTAAATTTACCGTACTGGAACAGCGAAACGGTTAACGGACCTGAAAGAATGCCCAACGCAACCGCACTCGGCAGTGCCAACAGGAAACAAAGACGCAACCCCCAGTCCATCAAACGGTTGTATTCATCATGATTGCCACTGGCAAAACTTTTCGACAGCGACGGCAGCAAAATGGTGCCAAGCGCCACGCCCAGCACACCGGAGGGAAACTCCATTAAGCGGTCGGCGTAATACATCCAAGACACCGAACCGGAAGCAAGAAACGAGGCAAAAATGGTGTTGATGATTAAGGAGATCTGGCTCACAGAGACGCCAAGGATCGCCGGTCCCATCTGTTTCACCACGCGCATTGCTCCAGCATCGTGGAAGTTAATGCGCGGCAGGACCAGCATGCCGATCTTCTTCAGGTGCGGTAGCTGATACACCAGCTGCAGGATGCCGCCGACCGTAACAGCCCACGCCAGCGCCAGCACCGGTGGGTTAAAGTACGGTGCGGCAAACAGCGCGAAACCAATCATGCTGATGTTAAGCAGTGTTGGCGCAAACGCCGGAATCGAGAAGCGGTTCCACGTATTCAGAATCGCTCCCACCAGCGACGCCAGGGAGATCAGCAAGATATAGGGAAAGGTAATCTTTAGTAGCTGGCTGGTCAGGGCAAATTTGTCAGCTGTGTCAGCGAAGCCTGGCGCGGTCACCATGATCACCCACGGTGCGGCGAGCATGCCAGCGACCGTCACAACCGCCAGCGCAAGTGTCAGCAGGCCAGAAACATAAGAGACAAAGACCCGCGTGGCGTCTTCACCCTGCTTACTTTTATATTCCGCCAGAATCGGTACAAATGCCTGGGAAAATGCCCCTTCGGCAAAGATACGGCGTAACAAGTTAGGAAGTTTAAAAGCGACGAAAAAGGCGTCGGTTGCCATCCCTGCGCCAAAGATTCTGGCGACAATTGCGTCTCGTGCGAAGCCAAGCACACGCGAAAACATGGTCATCGAGCTGACGGCGGCCAGCGATTTTAATAAATTCATCGGTGTTCTAATCCGGACCCACGGGCAAAACGCCTGCAAGGCAGGCGCTGAAAGAGGCGAATAGTCTACCTAGATTATGGTGAATTGCTACCGCCAGATGTTACAGGGTTTATTCACTCATCGCATCGCGCCAGATCTTGTCAACGATACGTTGCGCCAGCACTGCCTATTCGCCGGCGGTTTGCGGAACTGTCTGATTTTACACGCATTCAATGAAGTGCCGCGCACAGCCGACAAATCCACGTTGCTCAAGAGTGCTCTGCCAACCAGGAATCGGTTTATTCACTACACCCTGCCCGCGCTCCTCACGCCATTCGCGCATATCCGTAATGTCGATGAGCGCACCGTCAGTCACGGCCTGCACGGTTTCACGCTGACTTCCGGCACGGCGATGCATACAAGTGGTGATCTGCAAAGGACCGGCCGAAAAATGGTGCTCGGCAAACAGCATTTCGCCAGCGTCGTTAGTCAGTAGCGTACCGCCATCCAGAGAGGCTTTGCCGCCCGACAACCACAGCGCGGTATCCACCACATGCAGATAATCATCCAGCAACGTGAAATAAAGATCGTGTGGCCCGACGCTATTGCTACGATGTTTATCCATTCTTAGCGAGGCTGCGGTGGCGAGTTGCGTTTTTAACTCACCGTAGAGTGGTGCGAAACGACGGTTAAAACCGACCATCAACGTCAGTTTTTTCCGCGCCGCCAGTTCCACCAGCCTTTCAGCATCGCGCAGATTTTCTGCCAGCGGTTTATCGACACAGACATGTACCCCCGCATTGAGTAACGTACTGACCACGTCAAAGTGGCTGGCGGTGCTGGAGTGCACAAAAACCGCATCACAACTGGCGGCAAGGCTGGATAACGAATCGGCATAAGGAATGCGCCAGCTGTCACAAATTGGCAGGGCTTTGGCGCGCGTAGGCGACCAGGCTCCTTGTAACGTCCAGTCAGACGCTGCCGCCAGCACCGGTAACCACGCTTTTTGCGCAATGCCGCCTAATCCCACTACGCCGATACGTAATTTTTTCACTTTAATCTCCCAGATGGGCCAGCAACGAATCAAGACGTTGTTTCAGTTCTGCCACTTCGATTTCCAGGGCTTCGACGCGGGTCTGTAAATCACCGTCAACCATGTTCGACATAGCCGTTACCGCCGGCTGATCTTCAACCTCACCACTGAAAAGATGCATGTAGCGGCTTTCGCGTTTACCCGGTTCGCGGGCCAGACGCACCACAAAAGGACCATCTTCGCGATTCGCCAGTTGTTCCAGCGTCGACTCCACTTCCGCCATATCGCTGAATTCATACATTCGCGCGGCGCGGCTGCGCAGTTCACCCGGCGTCTGGGCACCACGCAATAACAACGTGGTGATTAACGCCACTTCTGCGGCGCTCAGTTTCAGATCGCCAAATTCTGAATTACAAAAACGTTGCTCATATTTGGTGACCCGATTACCAAAACCGCTCACTGTGCGTAGATAATGACGTTTGACCAGATTATCCAGCTGTTCCTGCACTTCGGATTCACTCAGATTCATGACCGGTTCACGGTTCGTTTTCTGATTACAGGCCGTGACTACACCATTGACTGAGAGCGGGTATTGCTCCGGCGTGGTCACCTGCTTTTCCAGCAAGCAACCAATTACGCGAGCTTCCAGGGCAGTAAGTTGATATTTCATGAGATTCTCCTTAGCGGCCGGGCGTCCAGTCTGGGGTAGTTAATGCCGTCAGTACGTGATCGCGCCATTGTCCATCAATCAACAGATAGTCTTTCGCATAGCCTTCTTTTTCAAAACCCAGTCGCGCCAGTAAATCACCGCTGCGTTTATTGTGCGGCATATAATTAGCCATAATGCGATGAATATGTTGGGTGCGCTGCATATAACGAATGGCTGCGGTCAGGGCTTCAAACATGAGTCCTTTGCCCTGCCATTTTTGCCCAATCGAATAACCGAGATAGCAGGCATGAAAAGAGCCGCGAACAACATTGGAAAAATTGGCAACGCCAATAATCTCTTTTTCGTCCGGGTCGAATAAGCCAAAGTAGAAAGCTGAACCTTGTTTATGAAATTCGTTAATCATCCCTAGCCTGGCCTGCCAGCCTGATGGATAACAGTGGCTTTCGTCGCGCACTGGCTCCCAGGGCTTGAGGAAATGGCGATTCTCTGCGTAATAATCCGCCAGACGCCAGGCATCACGATCATGCACCAGACGCACGACCAGTCGGTCTGTGGTTAAGCGCACTTTTGGCACGTTACTGCGATAGCCAAACATTCTATACCTACTCCTTCCCGTAACGTCTTTAATACGCTGTAAGTATTACTATACCTGCGCAACCAGACCCTGTGAAAAGTCCAAAATGCCATTTTCTGCATTATTCACATATTTGATAAAAACTCTCTATCAAAGCGACGTTTTGATAAAAAAATACTGTCCCCGAAGTGATGGGAAAAGTCTTAGCGGCAATGCAGAATAGAAAGTGCTCATCTTTTATTTCCCGGGAGGGGAAATGTCCCGCGTATCGCAGGCGAGGAACCTGGGTAAATATTTCCTGCTCATCGATAATATGCTGGTCGTGCTGGGGTTCTTTGTTGTCTTCCCGCTGATCTCTATCCGCTTCGTTGATCAAATGGGCTGGGCCGCCGTCATGGTCGGTATTGCTCTCGGTCTACGCCAGTTTATTCAGCAAGGTCTGGGTATTTTCGGCGGCGCAATTGCCGACCGCTTTGGTGCCAAACCGATGATTGTTACCGGTATGCTGATGCGCGCCGCCGGATTCGCCACAATGGGTATCGCCCACGAACCGTGGCTATTGTGGTTTTCATGCCTGCTCTCGGGACTCGGCGGCACGTTGTTTGATCCGCCGCGTTCGGCGCTGGTGGTGAAACTAATCCGTCCACAACAACGTGGTCGTTTTTTCTCGCTGTTGATGATGCAGGACAGTGCCAGTGCGGTCATTGGCGCATTGTTGGGGAGCTGGCTGTTGCAATACGACTTTCGCCTGGTCTGCGCCACAGGGGCCGTTTTGTTTGTGCTATGTGCGGCGTTCAATGCGTGGTTGTTACCGGCATGGAAACTCTCCACCGTACGCACGCCCGTTCGCGAAGGCATGACCCGCGTGATGCGTGACAAGCGTTTTGTCACCTATGTCCTGACGCTGGCGGGTTACTACATGCTGGCTGTACAAGTGATGCTGATGCTGCCAATTATGGTCAACGACGTGGCTGGCGCGCCCTCTGCCGTTAAATGGATGTATGCCATTGAAGCGTGTCTGTCGTTAACGTTGCTCTACCCTATCGCCCGCTGGAGTGAAAAGCATTTTCGTCTGGAACACCGGTTGATGGCTGGGCTGTTGATAATGTCATTAAGCATGATGCCGGTGGGCATGGTCAGCGGCCTACAACAACTTTTCACCCTGATTTGTCTGTTTTATATCGGGTCGATCATTGCCGAGCCTGCGCGTGAAACCTTAAGTGCTTCGCTGGCGGACGCAAGAGCTCGCGGCAGCTATATGGGGTTTAGCCGTCTGGGTCTGGCGATTGGCGGCGCTATTGGTTATATCGGTGGTGGCTGGCTGTTTGACCTGGGCAAATCGGCGCACCAGCCAGAGCTTCCGTGGATGATGCTGGGAATTATTGGCATCTTCACTTTCCTTGCGCTGGGTTGGCAGTTTAGTCAGAAACGCGCCGCGCGTCGTTTGCTGGAACGCGACGCCTGATTTGATACTCCCCCCTGACTCCTCCATACTGAAAGTGAACTGACAGCCAAATGGAGGAGTCACGTGAAGCTATACATTTACGATCACTGCCCTTACTGCCTCAAAGCCCGCATGATTTTCGGCCTGAAAAATATCCCCGTCGAATTACATGTTCTGCTCAACGACGACGCAGAAACACCCACCCGGATGGTCGGTCAAAAACAGGTTCCCATTCTGCAAAAAGATGACAGCCGCTATATGCCAGAAAGCATGGATATCGTTCACTATGTCGATAAACTCGACGGCAAACCGTTACTGACCGGCAAACGTTCCCCTGCCATTGAAGAGTGGCTGCGCAAGGTCAATGGCTACGTCAACAAACTGCTGTTGCCGCGTTTTGCCAAATCGGCATTTGATGAGTTTTCTACTCCCGCCGCGCGCAAATATTTCGTCGACAAGAAAGAGGCCAGCGCGGGTAATTTTGCCGACCTGCTGGCCCACTCTGACGGTCTGATTAAGAATATCAGCGATGATTTGCGTGCGCTGGACAAACTGATCGTCAAACCGAACGCCGTGAATGGCGAACTTTCGGAAGATGATATTCAGCTATTTCCGCTACTGCGTAATCTGACGCTGGTAGCCGGAATCAACTGGCCAAGCCGCGTTGCTAATTACCGCGATAATATGGCGAAACAGACACAAATCAATTTGTTATCATCAATGGCGATTTAATCCTGACCCGCCGCGGCAGCCTGTATTCGCGGGTTGCCGCCGTTTTCAGTTTTTTCTGCTGGCGAGTTTATCGCTGGTGACACATGCTGCGTTGTGTCAGGATATTGACGCAGATTTCATGTCGAGGACTACCATGAACAAGTTTTTATTTGCCGCTGCATTGATCGTCAGTGGCCTGCTCGTTGGCTGTAATCAACTCACCCAATACACCATCACCGAACAAGAAATTAACCAGTCGCTTGCGAAACATAATAATTTCTCAAAAGATATCGGTTTACCCGGCGTGGCTGACGCCCATATTGTTCTGACAAACTTGACCAGCCAAATTGGTCGCGAAGAGCCGAATAAGGTTACCCTAACCGGAGACGCCAATCTGGACATGAACTCCCTGTTCGGTAGTCAGAAAGCGACCATGAAACTGAAGCTGAAAGCGCTGCCCGTGTTTGATAAAGAAAAAGGTGCGATCTTCCTGAAAGAGATGGAAGTGGTCGATGCGACGGTACAACCGGAAAAAATGCAAACGGTGATGCAAACGTTGCTTCCCTATTTGAACCAGGCATTACGCAATTACTTTAACCAGCAACCTGCTTACGTCCTGCGCGAAGATGGCAGTCAGGGCGAAGCAATGGCGAAAAAACTGGCGAAAGGCATTGAAGTGAAGCCAGGCGAAATTGTCATTCCGTTTACGGATTAATGACGAGGGCGCATTCGCGCCCTTTATTTTTCGTGCAAAGGAAAACGTTTCCGCTTATCCTTTGTGTCCGGCAAAAACATCCCTTCAGCCGGAGCATAGAGATTAATGACTGCACCATCCCAGGTATTAAAGATCCGCCGCCCAGACGACTGGCACCTTCACCTCCGCGATGGCGACATGTTAAAAACTGTCGTGCCGTATACCAGCGAAATTTATGGACGGGCTATCGTAATGCCCAATCTGGCTCCGCCCGTGACCACAGTTGAGGCTGCCGTGGCGTATCGCCAACGTATTCTTGACGCCGTACCTGCCGGGCACGATTTCACCCCATTGATGACCTGTTATTTAACAGATTCGCTGGATCCTAATGAGCTGGAGCGCGGATTTAATGAAGCCGTGTTCACCGCTGCAAAACTTTACCCGGCAAACGCAACCACTAACTCCAGCCACGGCGTGACGTCAATTGACGCAATCATGCCGGTACTTGAGCGCATGGAAAAAATCGGTATGCCGCTACTGGTGCATGGTGAAGTGACACATGCAGATATCGACATTTTTGATCGTGAAGCGCGCTTTATAGAAAGCGTGATGGAACCTCTGCGCCAGCGCCTGACTGCGCTGAAAGTCGTTTTTGAGCACATCACCACCAAAGATGCTGCCGACTATGTCCGTGACGGAAATGAACGGCTGGCTGCCACCATCACTCCGCAGCATCTGATGTTTAACCGCAACCATATGCTGGTTGGTGGCGTGCGTCCGCACCTGTATTGTTTACCCATCCTCAAACGCAATATTCACCAACAGGCATTGCGTGAACTGGTCGCCAGCGGTTTTAATCGAGTATTCCTCGGTACGGATTCTGCGCCACATGCACGTCATCGCAAAGAGAGCAGTTGCGGCTGCGCGGGCTGCTTCAACGCCCCAACCGCGCTGGGCAGTTACGCTACCGTCTTTGAAGAGATGAATGCTCTGCAGCACTTTGAAGCATTCTGTTCTGTAAACGGCCCGCAGTTCTATGGCTTGCCGGTCAACGACACATTCATCGAACTGGTACGTGAAGAGCAACAGGTTGCTGAAAGCATCGCACTGACTGATGACACCCTGGTGCCATTCCTCGCCGGGGAAACGGTACGCTGGTCCGTTAAACAATAAAAATCGTAGCTTCCTGTTGTCATTAGGTTATTTTACCTGTATAAATAACCAGTATATTCAACAGGGGGCTATTATGCGAATTGAAGTCACCATAGCGAAAACTTCTCCATTGCCAGCTGGGGCTATTGACGCCCTGGCTGGCGAACTTTCCCGCCGTATTCAGTATGCGTTTCCTGATAATGAAGGCCACGTATCGGTACGTTATGCCGCAGCGAATAATTTATCGGTTATTGGCGCAACAAAAGAAGATAAACAGCGCATTAGCGAAATTCTCCAGGAAACGTGGGAAAGCGCCGATGACTGGTTTGTCAGCGAATAATATGCAGTGATTTTTGTTTTTGCCGGATCGCCCCGGCTTTTTTATTTTACTTACGAATTTTGAGTACAAAATTTCTACACTTCCTCAAAATAATTGCACAATATGCTAAAAAAATATGAATGACATGCTGTTTTATTGTTCATATAAATCTTAAAAGCAGAAATTTATCTGTTCCCCCCTTTAAAAATTCGGTGAATACCCTTACTTATTGGTATACTGAAGTTGCTTCAGATAAAAACGCATTGAACCTCGAATAACGTTGTCTAGTAACACGAATTAGGGGGCCATGATGGAAAAAAATAATGAAGTCATTCAGACTCATCCGCTCGTAGGGTGGGACATCAGCACCGTTGATAGCTATGATGCGCTGATGTTGCGTTTGCACTACCAGACCCCAAATTAGTCCGAGCAGGAAGGGACTGAAGTTGGTCAGACGCTCTGGTTAACCACTGATGTTGCCAGACAATTTATTTCGATATTAGAAGCAGGAATCGCCAAAATTGAATCCGGTGATTTCCCGGTAAACGAGTATCGGCGTCATTAACATGACATGACCATCCACCCAAAAGGCACCTCACCGGTGCCTTTACCATTTCTGGGTTGTATATCTGCATTCAGTTAATTACTCTGCTTAAACCATGAGAGCAGAGAGAAAAAAATGAAATACGATCTCATCATTATTGGCAGCGGTTCCGTAGGCGCTGCCGCCGGGTATTATGCAACCCGCGCCGGTTTAAACGTGCTAATGACCGACGCCCATATGCCACCGCATCAACACGGCAGCCACCACGGCGATACGCGATTAATTCGCCATGCTTATGGTGAAGGCGAAAAGTATGTCCCGTTGGTCCTCCGCGCGCAAACGCTGTGGGATGAACTTTCCCGCCACAACGAAGATGATCCCATTTTTGTACGCTCTGGTGTCATTAACCTCGGCCCGGCTGACTCCGCATTTCTCGCCAACGTCGCCCACAGCGCCGAACAGTGGCAACTCAACGTTGAAAAGCTCGATGCGCAAGGGATTATGGCCCGCTGGCCAGAAATACGCGTCCCGGACAACTACATCGGCTTATTTGAGACTGATTCCGGTTTTTTGCGCAGCGAACTGGCGATTAAAACCTGGATCCAACTGGCGAAGGAAGCGGGCTGTGCGCAACTGTTCAACTGCCCGGTCACCGCAATTCGTCATGACGATGATGGCGTAACTATTGAAACGGTTGACGGTGAGTATCAGGCGAAAAAAGCGATTGTCTGCGCGGGAACATGGGTAAAAGACCTGCTCCCGGAGCTGCCTGTCCAGCCCGTACGTAAAGTATTTGCCTGGTATCAGGCCGATGGCCGCTATAGCGTGAAGAATAAATTCCCGGCGTTTACCGGTGAACTGCCCAATGGCGATCAATATTATGGTTTTCCGGCAGAAAACGACGCGTTGAAGATTGGCAAACATAACGGAGGCCAGGTTATCCATTCAGCGGATGAACGTGTTCCGTTTGCGGAAGTGGCCAGTGATGGGTCAGAAGCCTTCCCGTTCTTGCGCAATGTATTGCCGGGTATCGGTTGCTGCCTGTACGGCGCTGCCTGCACCTATGATAATTCGCCTGACGAAGATTTTATTATCGATACCCTACCCGGCCACGATAATACACTGCTCATTACCGGCCTGAGTGGGCACGGTTTTAAATTTGCGTCAGTTTTAGGGGAAATAGCTGCCGATTTTGCGCAAGACCAAAAAAGCGATTTTGATTTGACGCCATTCAGGCTTTCCCGCTTCCAATAATCATCATTACGGCCTCCAGAATGAGGCCGTTTTTACAGGAGTATTTAATGCGTCGGCTGTTGCACTATCTCATCAATAATATTCGCGAGCATCTGATGCTTTATCTTTTTCTCTGGGGATTGTTGGCAATTATGGATCTGATCTATGTGTTTTATTTTTAGTTTTCCGCACTGACATAAACTGACAAATATTTAATCTCCCTTTCATTTAGCGTGAAAAATTGAATGAGATTATTCCTGCTTCTACAGCACTCACCAGACATCTCTGATGCTGAACCCACTAAACTTATGAAGATTCTTTCATTATTAATTCAAAATTATTGAAATAAAAATAAATATCATTCAATTTGTTATTTTTGTGTTGCAATTCATTCTCCGACACGCCATTTTCTTTCTCTCGCAAATTCGTATTGGATGCACTTATGTCATTCACAAATACCCCTGAACGCTATGGTGTTATATCTGCGGCCTTCCATTGGCTAAGCGCAATTATTGTCTACGGCATGTTTGCTTTAGGTCTGTGGATGGTCACGCTCAGTTATTACGATGGCTGGTATCACAAAGCACCCGAACTGCATAAAAGCATCGGTATTTTGTTAATGATGGGGCTGGTTATTCGCGTTCTGTGGCGTGTCATATCTCCACCGCCGGGTCCGCTGCCGAGTTATTCGCCCATGACTCGTCTTGCCGCAAAAGCTGGACATCTCGCATTGTGCCTATTGCTGTTCGCCATCGGCATCAGCGGCTATCTGATCTCAACTGCCGATGGTAAACCGATCAGCGTTTTTGGCTGGTTTGACGTCCCCGCGACCCTTGCCGACGCTGGCGCACAGGCAGACTTTGCCGGTGCCCTGCATTTTTGGCTCGCGTGGAGCGTCGTAGTACTGTCTGTTATGCACGGATTTATGGCCCTGAAGCATCATTTCATCGATAAAGACGACACTCTGAAGCGCATGCTGGGAAAGTCGTCATCTGACTATGGAGTATAAAAAATGAAAAAAAGCCTGCTTGGTTTAACCTTCGCGTCCCTGATGTTCTCTGCCGGTTCAGCGGTTGCCGCCGATTACAAAATTGACAAAGAAGGTCAGCACGCCTTTGTTAACTTCCGCATACAGCATCTTGGCTATAGCTGGTTATATGGCACCTTTAAAGATTTCGACGGTACTTTTACCTTTGATGAAAAAAATCCGGCTGCCGATAAAGTGAATGTGACAATTAACACCACCAGCGTCGATACTAACCACGCCGAACGCGATAAACATCTTCGCAGTGCGGATTTTCTCAATACCACAAAATATCCACAGGCAACATTCACCTCCACCAGCGTGAAGAAAGACGGTGACGAACTGGATATTACCGGCGATCTGACGCTGAATGGCGTAACCAAACCCGTCACGCTGGAAGCGAAATTAATTGGTCAGGGCGACGACCCATGGGGCGGTAAACGTGCAGGCTTTGAGGCCGAAGGCAAAATTAAGCTCAAAGACTTCAATATCAAGACAGATTTAGGTCCAGCTTCTCAGGAAGTGGATCTGATTATTTCAGTGGAAGGCGTACAGCAGAAGTAAGAGTGAAATGTTGCCGGATGGCACGCATCCGGCAATGATATTTATTCTGTTGGATCAGGAATACCCAGTGTTGTATTCAGACGTCCACGAGACTTATTAAAGATCTTATTGCCATTTTCACGTCCTGCCCGACGGCGTCGCTGTTCTTCTGGCGGTAACGCGCTTTCTTCGCAGCAAATCTCACTACAACAACCTTTGTATTTTTCCGCGCATACTGGACACTGAATAAACAGCAGGTGGCAGCCATCATTTTTACAGTTGGTATGGCTGTCGCACGGCGCGCCGCACTGGTGGCAATGCGCGATAATCTCATCCGATATACGTTCGCCCATCCGCTCGTCAAAAACAAAATTTTTGCCAATAAAACGCACCGGCAAGCCCTGCTCGCGCGCCTTACGGGCGTATTCAATAATTCCGCCCTCGATATGCCAGACTTTGTTGAATCCGTTATGTTTCATCCAGGCACTGGCCTTTTCACAACGAATGCCGCCGGTGCAGTACATGACGATTTTTTTATCTTTATGTGCCTGCATCATCTCGACTGCTTTTGGCAGCTGCTCACGGAAGGTATCTGCCGGAATTTCGAGCGCGTTTTCAAAGTGCCCCACTTCATACTCATAGTGGTTACGCATGTCGATAAATAGTGCATCGGGATCGTCAAGCATGGCGTTCACTTCCGCCGCTTGCAGATACTCACCAACATTGCTGGCATCAAAGTGAGGATCGTCAATACCGTCGGCAACAATGCGATCGCGTACCTTCATGCGCAGTACCCAGAAGGATTTCCCGTCATCATCCAACGCGATATTCAGGCGTAAACCCTCTAAAGCCGGGTCGAAGGCATAGAGCTGCGCGCGAAATGTTTCAACATTGCTCGCAGGTACGCTGATTTGCGCGTTAATGCCCTCATGCGCCAGATACACTCGCCCAAAAACATTCAGCGCGGTAAACAGCTGATATAAAGCGTCACGGGTCGCCTTAGGATCGGCGATGTGGAAATACTTGTAAAACGAAATGGTGGTTCGCGGTTCGCTCTCAGCCAACATTTTGGCTTTTAACGCGTCGTTGGAAATGCGGTTGTGTAACACTGGCATGGTGTACGGTTCCTGCGAGATGGGAAAGTAAAAATCCGCGGCATGATATAGCAATTATCGATAATTAACATCCACACATTTTACGCTACATTTGCGCATTAAAAATTATTTGTTATTTACAAGCGCGGCAATTTCGCCCAGTCTTCAGCCACAAATTTTGGTTGCGGGCGAAAAAATGCGACAATACATACAATTGCCCGTATAGGTTGAAAAACAGGATTGATATGACGAATCTACCCAAGTTCTCCACCGCACTGCTTCATCCGCGTTATTGGTTAACCTGGTTGGGTATTGGCGTACTTTGGTTGGTCGTGCAATTGCCCTACCCGATTATCTACCGCCTCGGTTGTGGATTAGGAAAACTGGCGTTACGTTTTATGAAACGACGCGCAAAAATTGTGCATCGCAACCTGGAACTGTGCTTCCCGGAAATGAGCGAACAAGAACGCCGTAAAATGGTGGTGAAGAATTTCGAATCCGTTGGCATGGGCCTGATGGAAACCGGTATGGCGTGGTTCTGGCCGGACCGCCGAATCGCCCGCTGGACGGAAGTGATCGGCATGGAACACATTCGTGACGTGCAGGCGCAAAAACGCGGCATCCTGTTAGTTGGCATCCATTTTCTGACACTGGAGCTGGGCGCGCGGCAGTTTGGTATGCAGGAACCGGGGATTGGCGTTTACCGCCCGAACGATAATCCACTGATTGACTGGCTACAAACCTGGGGCCGTTTGCGCTCAAATAAATCGATGCTCGACCGCAAAGATTTAAAAGGCATGATTAAAGCCCTGAAAAAAGGCGAAGTGGTCTGGTACGCACCAGATCATGATTACGGCCCGCGCTCAAGCGTTTTCGTCCCGTTATTTGCCGTTGAGCAGGCTGCGACCACGACCGGAACCTGGATGCTGGCACGGATGTCCGGCGCATGTCTGGTGCCCTTCGTTCCACGCCGTAAGCCAGATGGCAAAGGGTATCAATTGATTATGCTGCCACCAGAGTGTTCTCCGCCACTGGATGATGCCGAAACTACCGCCGCGTGGATGAACAAAGTGGTCGAAAAATGCATCATGATGGCACCAGAGCAGTATATGTGGTTACACCGTCGCTTTAAAACACGCCCGGAAGGCGTTCCTTCACGCTATTAAATCTCCCATGCCGGATGCTTCAGAATGGCATCCGGCATTACCACAGCAAATCCCCCTGATTTAGCGATAAAAGCTCTCTGGAT
This sequence comes from Shigella flexneri 2a str. 301, assembly GCF_000006925.2. Classification (NCBI taxonomy): domain Bacteria; kingdom Pseudomonadati; phylum Pseudomonadota; class Gammaproteobacteria; order Enterobacterales; family Enterobacteriaceae; genus Shigella; species Shigella flexneri. Next base: position 1,103,336 of record NC_004337.2, on the reverse strand, counting down.
TGCGCCCCCTGGAAGTCGGGCGCATAATTAGTGTGTTTATCTTTTCTTCTTATGTTCACCGCGCCTGGCGCACCAACAGCGGATTGCTATGTCACCCTGTGAAAATGACACCCCTATAAACTGGAAACGAAACCTGATCGTCGCCTGGCTAGGCTGTTTTCTTACCGGGGCCGCCTTCAGTCTGGTAATGCCCTTCTTACCCCTCTACGTTGAGCAGCTTGGTGTTACCGGCCACTCCGCCCTGAATATGTGGTCCGGTATTGTCTTCAGTATAATGGGTTCCTAAACACATCATTTTAGGTATTGAATATGAGACGGGCAATCAGCTACATCAGATTTTCAAGTGAACGACAACTGAAAGGGGACTCTGTACGCCGACAATCTAAGCTGGTTACTGACTGGCTTGATAAGAACCCTGAGTTTTACTTGGATTCATCCTTGAGCTTTAAAGATTTGGGGAAAAGTGCTTTTAGTGGTAAGCACCTGAAAGGTGGTCTAGGTGACTTTTTAACCGCTATCGAGAAAGGGCTTGTTAAAGCTGGTGATACGCTACTAATCGAGAGTTTAGACCGTCTGTCACGTCAGGATATTGATATTGCTTCTGAGCTATTACGCCGTATCTTAAGGGCTGGTGTAGATGTAGTCACACTGAGCGATGGAGAACATTACACACGAGAAAGTTTAAAAGACCCGTTAGCCCTGATTAAAAGCATTCTGATAATGCAGCGGGCGCATGAGGAAAGTTTGAGAAAGTCTGAGCGTGTCCAAGCTGCATGGAACCGTAAAAAAGAACTCATCTCCGAAGGTATCAAGGTATCTAGGCGTTGTCCTGCATGGTTAAGGCTGAATGATGACCGTCGAACATTCACAATCATTCCTGATAAAGTGGAAGTTGTTAAACGAGCATTTGACCTGAGATTACAGGGTTTAAGCTTTTGGGCTATCACCAGAACTTTAAACGATGAAGGTCACTTGTCATTGAATCAATACACACCCAAACAAAAGGGGTGGTCTGATACTGCTGTAAAGAAACTGCTCAGAAATCGTGCTGTGATTGGATGTTTCACACCTGCTGGACGTGAAGAAGTTCAGGGTTACTACCCCGCAATAATCAGTGAGTCACTATTCTATCGAGTACAGCAACTGAACACAGGGCAATATGGTAGGGCTTCTGTATCAAGTAATCCGCTATCAGTCAACTTGTTCAGGGGTATCATCAAATGTGAGGTGTACTGGCAATAGCGGACACTACCATTTGTTCTTTTTTTAAGCAGTCATCTGATGATATTTTTCCCTGAAGGCTGCCGGGGAGATATTCCCCAGACGAGAGTGACGACGCTGACGATTGTAGAAAATCTCAATGTATTCCCGTATTACTGAGATGGCTTCATCCCGGTTATTAAAACGATAGTGGCTCAGGCTCTCATTTTTCAGCGTTCCCCAGAAGCTTTCCATCGGAGCGTTGTCGTAACAGTTACCTTTACGCGACATTGATGTTTTCAGACCAGACTGCTCCTGTATGACCCGGTAATCGTATGCGCAGTACTGTGAACCTCGATCAGAGTGGTGGATTAGCCCGGCAGGTGGGCGCTGGCTCCTGAGCGCCATAAACAGGGCTTTACCTGTCAGCTCTTTTGTCATGCGCTCTCCCATGGCGTAGCCGACAATTTCACACGTATAAACATCTTTGATGCCAGCGAGGTACAACCATCCCTCCTGTGTGGCAACATACGTCAGGTCCGCCACCCAGACCTGATTTGGTGCTGTAGGAGCGAACGTCTGGTTCAGCAGATTTGGCGCAACTGGCAGATTGTGGTTCGGGTTCGTAGTTGCTCTGAACTTGCGTTTCTGCTTACAGCGTAGCCTCAGCTCCTTACGAAGACGTGCCAGTCGGTCACGACCAACGATGATGCCATTCTCTGCCAGCTCCGTCTGGAGCCGCCGGGTTCCATATGTTTCGCGAGTGCGGATATGTGCCACCTTAATCTCCAGTTTTAGCCGCTCATCACTTTGTTTTCTGTCTGAGGGTTCATGCTGTACCCAGTTGTAATAACCGCTCCTGGATACACCAAATACCTGACACATCGCTTCAATGGGAAATTGTTGTCGCCATTGTTCGATTAACGCGTATTTTTCAGCGACTCCTGTGCAAAATACGCTGTTGCTTTTTTTAATATATCGCGCTCAAGGCGAGCTTCATTTAACGCCTTACGCAGTTGCAGAATTTCAGATTCCAGTTCAGCCACCGTGCGGGAACCAGGAGTACCGAGCCCTTTTCTGGCGGCGGTAACCCATTGTCCTAAAGTGCCTTCAGGAAGAGATAATCGGGAAGCGCCTTCACTGATCGAAAGTTGATTTTCAAGAACCGTTCTGACAGCTTCGGCTTTGAACTCTTTAGAGTAACGTTGGGTTTTTCTGCTCATTATTAGCTCCTTCTGATGCCATTCTATTTCAGGAAGGAGTGTCCGTTAAACTCAGGCTACCTCAAATGTTCTGAGTGTGGGGCTACTATTGTTCTTGGTGGATATGCCTTAAAACGTTTTGGAATGTACAGATGCCCTAATCGTTCAGCTAACAGGTGTAGTGCAAAGGCTATCAGTCGTAAGCAAACGGATGCAACTATCCTTTACATGCTCGCATTATGCGACCGTTTTGAAACTGAAAATAGTGAACCGCCCCGGGTTTCCTGGAGAGTGTTTTATCTGTGAACTCAGGCTGCCAGATCATCGTTTCCGATGGAAGCATAATAAGCTTTTTCTGCTTCTGCCGGAGGGATGTGGCCCAGCCTTTCCAGCAATCGTCGATTGTTATACCAGTCCACCCACGTGAGTGTGGCCAGTTCCACTTCTGCACGGTTTTTCCAGCTCTTACGGTGTATTACCTCCGATTTGTAAAGACCATTGATGCTCTCCGCCATCGCGTTGTCATACGAGTCGCCTGTACTTCCTGTTGATGCCAGTAATCCGGCTTCCTTAAGCCGCTGTGTGTAGGCCAGCGATACATACTGAGAACCTTTATCACTGTGATGGACCGTGCCGGACGGTCGACGGGCCCATAACGCCTGCTCCAGTGCATCCAGCACGAATGTCGTTTCCATGGACGATGAGACCCGCCACCCCACGATGTATCCGGCAAACACATCAATGATGAACGCCACATAGACGAAGCCCCGCCATGTGCTGACGTAAGTAAAATCAGCCACCCACAGCTGGTCAGGTCGTTCTGCCACGAACTGACGGTTTACGCGGTCGCCTGCGGCAACGGCTTTCCGGCCGATGGTCGTACGGACCTTTTTACCCCGGAGAACACCGGCAAGTCCCATAACCGCCATGAGACGTGCCACAGTGCATCTGGCCACTCTGATACCTTCCCGTAACAACTGACGCCAGACTTTACACCGTATACCTTGTGATTTTCATCGTATACGCGCTGTATCTCTTTCTTCTGCCAGTCATCGCGCTGCGCACGGGCACTGCGTTTATCCGGATGATGTCGCTGTTGCTGACAGTGGTAATACGTTGACGGGGCAATATGCAGTTCGCTGCATAGCGGTCCGACCCCGTACTGCTCACGCAGCTTATCCAGCAGTGGCATCATTTTTTCCAGAGGCGGTCGAACTCCGCCTTCGCAAAATAAGCGGAAGCCTGGCGAAGGATATCGTTACTGCGGCGCAGTTCACGATTTTCACGCTCCGGCTCTTTCAGACGCTGACGTTCAGCGGTGGTGAGCCCTCCATCACCGCCCCCGGTATCCCGCTCATGCTGGCGAACCCAGACACGCAGAGTCTCCGGCGTACAGCCAATCTTTGGAGCAATGGAACAAATTGTCGCCCATTGTGAGTCATATTCGCCCTGACTTTCCAGAACCATACGGACTGCCCGTTGACGGACTTCGGGGGAAAAACGAGTATTTTTAGTCATCCTGTTTACCTCTTTCTCAGGAAGTTTAGTCTCCAGGATTCCCGGGGCGGTTCATAGAATTTACGTAGCTCACGCTTAACAGAGAAAATACTTATATATCAAAGGCTTGGTTAAAAATGATTAAAATGCGCTAAGTCTTTGAAATCAAAAGAGAATTTAATGATTTACTCTAATCAGCTTCGTTACACTGGCAAAGATGGTGTTTACTTCCATCTACAAGGCCAACCAGATAATTTCTTGTCACTATCAGCAACTGAAAACATGGAATTTGATAGCCCTATGATGGTTACCACTCAAAATATGCAATCAGGGCAGACTGTAACAGATAATGTAATGCGTTCACCTAGAACTATTTCAATCAGTGGTGTGGTTGTGGTTGGTGAATGGATTTGCCCCTATATTTCCAGACATCTGTTATCACTTAACCCATTACAAGCCCGCTGCCGCAGATATTCCCGTGGCGAGCGATAACCCAGCGCACTATGCGGATGCCATTCGTTATAATGCTCGAACGCCTCTGCAAGGTTCTTTGCTGCCGTTAACCCGTCTGGTTTGGGCATGATACTGATGTAGTCACGCTTTATCGTTTTCACGAAGCTCTCTGCTATTCCGTTACTCTCCGGACTACGCACCGCCGTGTTCTTCGGTTCAAGTCCCAACATCCGGGCGAACTGGCGTGTTTCATTAGCCCGGTAGCATGAACCATTATCCGTCAGCCACTCCACTGGAGACGACGGAAGATCGTTGCCGAAGCGGCGTTCCACCGCTCCCAGCATGACGTCCTGTACTGTTTCACTGTTGAAGCCGCCGGTAGTCACCGCCCAGTGCAGTGCCTCACGATCACAGCAGTCCAGCGCGAACGTGACACGCAGTCTCTCTCCGTTATCACAGCAGAACTCGAACCCGTCAGAGCACCATCGCTGATTGCTTTCTTTCACGGCCACTCTGCCTGTATGTGCCCGTTTCGATGGCGGTACAGCAGGTTTTCGCTCAAGCAACAGCGCATTCTGGCGCATGAGCCGGTAAACACGTTTGGCATTGATCGCAGGCATACCATCAAGTTCTGCCTGTCTGCGAAGCAGCGCCCATACCCGACGATAACCATACGTGGGCAGCTCTCCGATAACATGGTGTATACGGAGAAGCACATCCGTATCATCAGTGTGACGACTGCGGCGGCCATCCATCCAGTCATCGGTTCGTCTGAGAATGACGTGCACGTGCGCACGCGACACCCGGAGACAACGGCTGACTAAGCTTACTCCCCATCCCCGGGCAATAAGGGCGCGTGCGCTATCCACTTTTTTGCCCGTCCATATTCAACGGCTTCTTTGAGGAGTTCATTTTCCATCGTTTTCTTGCCGAGCAGGCGCTGGAGTTCTTTAATCTGCTTCATGGCGGCAGCAAGTTCAGAGGCAGGAACAACCTGTTCTCCGGCGGCCACAGCAGTAAGACTTCCTTCCTGGTATTGCTTACGCCAGAGAAATAACTGGCTGGCTGCTACACCATGTTGCCGGGCAACGAGGGAGACCGTCATCCCCGGTTCAAAGCTCTGCTGAACAATTGCGATCTTTTCCTGTGTGGTACGCCGTCTGCGTTTCTCCGGCCCTAAGACATCAATCATCTGTTCTCCAATGACTAGTCTAAAAACTAGTATTAAGACTATCACTTAAATAAGTGATACTGGTTGTCTGGAGATTCAGGGGGCCAGTCTAGTGAATCCGGTAGTACCCTTATCTCACGAGATAATAAGCTGGTGGAGAACTTCATCGACACTCTTGAAAACTGGCGTGACCAGAAGCAGATTATTTCAGTTATCTGTAAAGATGGTATTAAGATTGACGACTCCATTATTACAAGCTTTAAAGCCTCTAAAGATGTTGGAATTTCAAACGGACTGAGAATCCAGCTAACTTTTCAGGAAATTAACTTCAAAGCTATTGTAGGGCAAACTGATGTTTCAGCAGCCACTGGACGGACTTCTACCACGAATGATGGCGGTGCTACCAGTAAAAAGAACACTGGCAACACTACGACAAGTCTTGGAAGCCCTATGCTGACCTGTAAAGAGCTTTTTAGCTATTCGGCAAGTGAGTTATCAGATGAAGCGTTAAAAGCCCGTGTAACGTGCTCTAAGAGCGTTAGCGTTAAAAATGGTGAGAGCACCTTCACAGCCTCAGCTAATGAGTGAAGTGGTCAACAAAAACTGGCCACCGAGTTAGAGTTTTTCCAGTATCGATTTTCCGATTCGTTTGGGGGTAACCCACCGTTATATTCGTGCGGTCTTAGTGCACTGTAATATCCAACGATATAGTCCGTTATGGCGTGAGCTGCCTCGCTGAAGCTTACGTAACCCACCACCGGCATCCATTCGTTCTTCAGACTCCTGAAGAAGCGTTCCATTGGGCTGTTATCCCAGCAGTTTCCGCGCCGGCTCATACTCTGTCTGATCTGGTATCGCCACAATAACTGCCGGAACTGCCTGCTCGTATAATGACTGCCCTGCTCGCTGTGGAACATCACCCCGCCGGGCTTACCACGGGTTTCCCATGCCATTTCCAGCGCTTTCATGGTGAGCCTGCTGTCCGGCGAGAACGACATGGCCCAGCCCACTGGTTTTCTTGCGAACAGGTCGAGAACAACGGCGAGGTACGCCCAGCGCTTACCCGTCCAGATATAGGTCACATCACCGCACCACACCTGATTTGGCTCGGTCACGGCGAACTGCCTTTCAAGGTAGTTAGGGATAGCAACATGTTCATGACCACCACGTTTATACCGGTGAGTCGGCTGCTGACAGCTGACCAGCCCCAGCTCTTTCATGAGCCTGCCAGCAAGCCAGCGTCCCATCTGGTAGCCTCTCCGGGTTGCCATTGTGGCGATGCTTCTTGCTCCGGCCGAACCGTGGCTGATGCCATGTAGCTCAAGTACCTGACTGCGTAATACAGCCCGTCTGCCGTCTGGTTTTTCAGGACGGTTTTTCCAGTATCTGTAGCTGCTGCGATGAACCCCGAACACATGGCAGAGTGTGACCACAGGATAATGCGCTCTGAGTTTCCCGATTATCGAGAACTGTTCAGGGAGTCTGACATCAAGAGCGCGGTAGCCTTTTTTAATATTTCATTCTCCATTTCAATGCGTTGTAGCTTTTTCCTGAGCTCACGGATTTCAATTTGTTCCGGGGTAATGGGGGAGGCTTTTGGTGTTTTGCCCTGACGCTCATCACGCAGTTGTTTGACCCATCTTGTCATTGTGGAAAGGCCAACATCCATAGCTTTGGCGGCATCTGCCACCGTGTATTTCTGGTCAACAACCAGTTGAGCGGATTCGCGTTTAAACTCTGCGCTAAAATTTCTTTTTTTCATTGGAGCACCTGTGTTGTTCTGAGGTGAGCATATCACCTCTGTTCAGGTGGCCAAATTCAGTGTGCCACTTCAACATCGACGTTTAGCGGCATCTATAACTATTTCTTTGAGTACGCCCTTGATAAGTAGCTGTGTCTCTACCATCCCTTCCTTTGTTGTCCTGTCAATATCTTTGAGGCTTCCAGTTGTGATGGCCTTTATCCGCTTTGTATCCTCTTCGATATCATGATTGAGTTTTGAAAGCGCATTCTTCATGTCGCGTAATTTCTCTGTGATAATTGTCATATCATCGAGTTCAATAGCAAGTTCTGCCATTTTTGAGATTTTACGCTGCAAATCTTCACGCTGTAATTTAAGGCTATCAATAGTGTCAGTATTGAACCGCCCCGGGAATCCTGGAGACTAAACTTCCTGAGAAAGAGGTAAACAGGATGACTAAAAATACTCGTTTTTCCCCCGAAGTCCGTCAACGGGCAGTCCGTATGGTTCTGGAAAGTCAGGGCGAATATGACTCACAATGGGCGACAATTTGTTCCATTGCCCCAAAGATTGGCTGTACGCCGGAGACTCTGCGTGTCTGGGGTCGCCAGCATGAGCGGGATACCGGGGGCGGTGATGGAGGGCTCACCACCGCTGAACGTCAGCGTCTGAAAGAGCTGGAGCGTGAAAATCGTGAACTGCGCCGCAGTAACGATATCCTTCGCCAGGCTTCCGCTTATTTTGCGAAGGCGGAGTTCGACCGCCTCTGGAAAAAATGATGCCACTGCTGGATAAGCTGCGTGAGCAGTACGGGGGCGGACCGCTATGCAGCGAACTGCATATTGCCCCGTCAACGTATTACCACTGTCAGCAACAGCGACATCATCCGGATAAACGCAGTGCCCGTGCGCAGCGCGATGACTGGCTGAAGAAAGAGATACAGCGCGTATACGATGAAAATCACAAGGTATACGGTGTAAAGTCTGGCGTCAGTTGTTACGGGAAGGTATCAGAGTGGCCAGATGCACTGTGGCACGTCTCATGGCGGTTATGGGACTTGCCGGTGTTCTCCGGGGTAAAAAAGTCCGTACGACCATCAGCCGGAAAGCCGTTGCCGCAGGCGACCGCGTAAACCGTCAGTTCGTGGCAGAACGACCTGACCAGCTGTGGGTGGCTGATTTTACTTACGTCAGCACATGGCGGGGCTTCGTCTATGTGGCGTTCATCATTGATGTGTTTGCCGGATACATCGTGGGGTGGCGGGTCTCATCGTCCATGGAAACGACATTCGTGCTGGATGCACTGGAGCAGGCGTTATGGGCCCGTCGACCGTCCGGCACGGTCCATCACAGTGATAAAGGTTCTCAGTATGTATCGCTGGCCTACACACAGCGGCTTAAGGAAGCCGGATTACTGGCATCAACAGGAAGTACAGGCGACTCGTATGACAACGCGATGGCGGAGAGCATCAATGGTCTTTACAAAGCGGAGGTAATACACCGTAAGAGCTGGAAAAACCGTGCAGAAGTGGAACTGGCCACACTCACGTGGGTGGACTGGTATAACAATCGACGATTGCTGGAAAGGCTGGGCCACATCCCTCCGGCAGAAGCAGAAAAAGCTTATTATGCTTCCATCGGAAACGATGATCTGGCAGCCTGAGTTCACAGATAAAACACTCTCCAGGAAACCCGGGGCGGTTCACTATTTTTCAGTGGGTATATCTGTTCAGAATATTTCACGTAGCACACGGATATATAAGAAATCATTCTTCCTCTGGATAGCTTGAACTTAAGAGCATATCCTGCGTGAATTGGTCATTAGCTGATTGATTGAAGCTAAAGAAAGATGGTGCATCCGGTCTAACAGTTGCTTCACCAGTGATATTAACTGATAAAGGCTTCTTAGTTTCTGCTGTTAAAGCGTCTACCTTTCTTCCTAACTCTGATACAGCCATAGCTAATTGAGCATTGCTATTAACCATGTCACCTGTGATAGCTGATGGAGTTGATTGTGTGTTATTTACGAAGTTATTCATCGGTTCTTGGAAGTTAGCAATTTTATTAGTTGCACCATTAAACCAGTCAGCGATAGAACTATTGGCTTAGATGAATCACCTTTGTATTCAGGGTTGAAGTTTGTTTCTGTGCCAATACCTGATTGATGTAAGTTCGGATTCTTAGCTGCTTCAGGGTTTAAATTATCAAGAGCAAAATTTACCAACTCAGCATAAAGGACAACTCTACCGACTTTATTTAGCGCACCACCTGAAGAACCAGCCTTGCCAGCTTTAGCTTTATTAACAGCGTCACCGAATGAAGTAACAGCGTTTGCAAGGTTTAACAAGCCTCCTGCTACATTTGCAGCCTTTTGAGCAGTAACAGCCACAGCAAGCATCTTCAGACCATCAATTAACCCATCAGATAAACCATCAACAATTTTCCTCTGAGTGTCATTTAGTGGACGGTAAGCTAATGTCACCTCATCAAAGAACGCCCTTACCCTGTAACTAATATCGGTCAATGAATCGACACCATGTGACATAGAAGTCATGAGACTACCAAGAGATTCACCAAGACTCTTACCACTTCCACCAAGAGCGTTTAAAAGATTGGTTAAGCTTCTTGTAAAATCTTGCAGACCATTTTCAGAACCTCTGAAGATACTATCAAGCGTGGTATTCCAAGAGTTTTTCAAGTTCCCTAGTTGTGCCTGTGTACTTTCTGAAATAGCTTTCCAGCCACCTTTAGCGGTGATTTGTTTATTCAGTTCCTGAGTGACCTTCTGAAGAGTATCGGCAGATTTTAAAGCCCCCTTCTTCATAGCATCAAATAATTCCTGTTCAGTCTTTCCGGTTGCTTTAGCGAATACCTGAACCATACCAGGAACAGCTTCAGCTAGTTGCCCCTTAAGCTCTTCAGCCATAATCTGACCCTTACCAGCCATCTGTGATAATGCTGTCAGTGCTCGCTTAATCTCTTCTTCACTTCGCCCCATCAGACGAGAATAGCCAATCATATTTCTAAAAAGTTCTTCAGAACCTTGAATGCCTAGAGACTCTCTAGCTGAAGCACCGAAACCAGCAAACTGTGATTGCAGTTCAGCGATATCTAAACCCGTTGTTTGAGCTAATGACTTTGTGAAATCTTTTACTTGATTTGCATCTTTAGAAAATACGAAATCAATTGAACGTTCAGCACTTGCACGTTGAAGGCCAACTTCCATTACTCGCTGATAAGCGGATAGTACAGCCTGAAAGCTGATAAGTACACCTGCTGTTTTAACTGCTGCTGAACTTAAATTATCGAGTAGGCAGCCTGACGGCTGCGGCTTGTCATGGTCTGCAATTACCGTTATAAAAACAGGCAATGTCATTGTCTTTCAGGTGGTTATATGGCCCGTTCAGCTAAACCCCGTAAACGTAAACCCGCCTCTCAAAGAAGCAAACTTCCCCGCTATGTCGTGAAGCTTCACGAAGATGATTTTTTTGACGAAGAAGACGCAGAAGTTCTGCGCTTTGATAGTTTTGACGATGCCGTTGAATGCTGCGCAGACCTGAATATTCCGTTCTTTGTGGATGCGGGAAACAAAAAGCTGGTCTTCTGGTTTGTACGTGTTGATGACGAAGGATATCCGGAAATCGCCCGCTGCACGGAGCGGGAATTTGCGACCATTCTTGCCGGTATCAGCGCCGGCGGTATGTACTGCCCGGAGTGTGGCACGGTTCACTGGCCGGACGGAGTCGCCCCGCCCTTCTGATGCTCCCCCGTTTTGCCGATATTTTTCAGCAGGGAAACCGCTGGCTTAACTGGCTGGAGAAACAACCGGAAGGGGCAGTCCGTCCGGTGGTAATTGAATCAGTGACAAAAATCATGGCCTGCGGGACCACACTGATGGGCTACACGCAGTGGTGTTGTTCATCACCGGACTGTTGCCATACAAAAAAGGTCTGCTTCCGGTGTAAAAGCCGCTCCTGCCCGCACTGCGGGGTGAAGGCTGGCGCACAGTGGATACAGTATCTGCTGAGCCTGGTCCCCTACTGCCCGTGGCAGCATATTGTGTTCACACTTCCCTGCCAGTACTGGTCCCTGGTGTTCCACAACCGGTGGTTACTGGCAGAGATGAGCCGCATTGCAGCGGATGTGATACTGGAAATCTGCCATCAGGCAGATGTGGAGCCGGGGATATTCACGGTGATCCACACATGGGGGCGTGACCAGCAGTGGCATCCGCATATCCATTTATCGACAACTGCCGGTGGTGTGACGTCGGGCCACACCTGGAAAAATCTTCATTTTTACGCCCGTAAGGTGATGAGCATGTGGCGCTACCGGATAACACGGTTGCTGTCACGGAAATACCCTTACCTGGTGATGCCGGATGCGCTGGCAGCAGAAGGAAGCAGTAAACGGGAATGGAATCGCTTCCTGGACACGCATTACCGCCGTGGCTGGAATGTCAACGTATCCCGGGTAATGGATAATGCCACCCATGTGGCGGTGTACTTTGGCTCTTACCTGAAAAAGCCACCGGTGCCGATGAGTCGTCTGGAGCATTATGCCGGTCAGGATGAAATCGGTCTGCGTTACAACAGTCACCGAACAAAACGGGAAGAATACCTGTTGATGAGTGGAGATGAGTCCATGGAAAGGTTCTCCTGGCATGTGGCGGATAAGGGGTTCCGTATGGTGAGGTACTACGTTTTTTTAAGTCCGGCGAAACGGCGGTTACTGGAAGAAGTGGTGTACATCATAACGGAGACAGTGAGAAAAACGGCGATGCAAATCACCTGGAGAGGGATGTATCAGAGGTTACTGAAGGTTGACCCGCTGAAGTGCGTGCTGTGCGGGAGTCAGATGCGTTTTACGGGGCTGAAGCGGGGCTACCGTCTGGCAGAGCAGGTCCTGATGCATGAGCCGCTGGCCCGGATGCGGTGGTGCGGCTGAGAGCCGCAGAGGGGAAGTTGCGTCCATTTTGAGGGAAACGGAGCAAAAAACCGCCATTCATACCCTGAATCAATCAGAGCCATCCAGTTTAATCGTCGGTTCCGTTCATATGGAGCAAAAGTGGTGTTGAAGAAACATCCGTTTTGTGGTGTTTTTTTAATCTTTTTGGGGTTTTAATTCCTATCGATCGAGAGTGGTAAAGGAGAGGCCCTGGAAATACCCCACAGCCCCGAAAAAGAGCCAGTCAGTTGCTTAACTGACTGGCATTACGGCATAACGCCGGTATTTTTATTGGCTCGTTGTTTTTGCCGGATGTGGCGTGAACGCCTTATCCGACCTACAAAATCTTGCAAAATCAATAAATTGCAGGAACGATGTAGGCCTGATAAGCGTAGCGCATCAGGCAACTACGTTTTTATTGCGAAGCCGCATCCGGTTTACGCAATGCCAGTGGATTGAGCTTTATCCCTTCGTAATAACTCACCCATGAAGAATATCTTTCAGGGGAATTCCAGACGCGGAAATGCAGACGGGCCATCGTCACCGGATCGCTTAGCAGCACCAGGCGACGATCGCGATTCAGCTTCTCTGGCGTCTCGTTAAGCGCCTGTTCAACGTGGCGGTCACGGGCGATTTCCAGCACCTTACTGGCGCGGTGACGCGCTGTCGCCATTGCGGTTGCCAGAGCGTTAAATGACGGGTTAAACACTGCGTGCATAAAGCCATCGTCAAGGGAGCGTTGGCGATTCATCTCAAGGAACCGATCGGTATCAACCAGCACCTGCGGCGGTGAATACTCTTCCGGGATCAGGAACAGTTTCCAGCGTTTGGTGCGCAGACCAACGGTGGCACGGCTGGAAATCACCGAAACAAACGGTGACAGGATCAACGAGAAGACAATCGGTGCCAGCCAGAACAGGAAACGCAGATCCAGCCACGCCATCCCAACAGCCCACACTAACCCCAACAGCAGCTGTGAGCCGTGGCGTTTGAACGCTTCGCCCCATGAAGTGGAGTCATCATCACGCTGCGGTGAATTCCACACCACTTCCCAGCCAAGGAACGCGCTGACAACGAAGACCGTATGGAACAGCATGCGTACCGGAGCCAGCAGCACGGAAAACAGCACTTCCAGCAGCAACGATAATGTAACGCGCCAGAAGCCGCCGTATTCTTTCGTTCCTTTGCACCAGATAAGCAAAATGCTCAATAACTTCGGCAGGAACAACAGCACCATGGTCGAAGCAAAAAGTGCAATCGCCAGCTCAGGACGCCACTGCGGCCACACCGGGAACAACTGCCGTGGTTGCAGGAAGTATTGCGGTTCGGTCAACGCATGCACTACCTGCAATGCAGTAGAGAGCGCGAGGAACATAAACCACAGCGGAGCGGAGAGATAAGACATCACGCCCGTCAGGAACACCGCACGGTGAACCGGGTGCATACCCTTAACCAGGAACAGACGGAAGTTCATCAGGTTACCGTGGCACCAGCGGCGGTCACGTTTTAGCTCATCAAGCAAGTTAGGCGGCAATTCTTCATAAGAACCCGGGAGATCGTAAGCAATCCAGACCCCCCAACCTGCACGGCGCATCAACGCCGCTTCTACGAAGTCATGTGACAGGATTGAACCGGCAAAGGAACCTTCGCCCGGCAGCGGAGCCAGTGCGCAGTGCTCGATAAATGGTTTCACGCGGATAATCGCGTTATGTCCCCAGTAGTGCGACTCGCCAAGTTGCCAGAAGTGCAAACCGGCTGTAAACAGTGGCCCATACACGCGGGTCGCGAACTGCTGACAGCGCGCATACAGCGTATCCATACCGGACGCTTTCGGCGACGACTGAATGATCCCGGCGTTCGGGTTGGCTTCCATCAAGCGCACCAGGCCGCATAAACAATCACCGGTCATTACCGAGTCAGCATCCAGCACCACCATGTAGCTGTACTGGCTGCCCCAGCGACGGCAGAAGTCATCGATATTACCGCTTTTACGCTTCACGCGGCGACGGCGGCGGCGATAGAAAATCTGACCTTCGCCACCGACTTCAGCGATAAGCTCCATCCAGGCTTTTTGCTCTGCGACGCAGATATCCGGGTTATAACTGTCACTCAGAATGTAGACATCAAAGTGTTTGGCATTCCCGGTGGCTTTTACTGATTCCCACGTTGCACGCAAGCCAGCAAAAACACGGTTCACGTCTTCGTTACAGATAGGCATGATCAACGCCGTGCGATGCTCCGGGTTTAATGGTTCATCGCCAACTGTTGACGCAGATATACTGTATTTATCGCGACCAATAAGCAGTTGCAGGAAGCCCATCAACGCCGTCCAGAATCCGGCGGACACCCAACAGAACAGTACCGCAAAAAGGATCAGGATACCGGTTTGCAGCATATAAGGCAGAAGCTGCATAAAGGAAACCCACAAATCCTGACCAACCATATCCATAGGATTAATCAGCGCCCAACCCTGATAAGGAAGAATGGTCTTCATATACCAGGTCGCGACAACAGTTTGCGCGAGCGTCAGGATCAACAGAATGTAACGGCGGATGGTACCAACGGTACGCCACTTTTGCTCGCTCTCCTGCTCTTCTTTGGTCAAACGAGCCAGATAGCGCGGCGTGACATCGCGTCCACGCAGGCGATCCCAGAAACGGCCTACCGGGTTGGTACGCCACGGGTCGGGAAACATCGAGGAGCGTTTTGCTTCTGGCATCGCCTTAAGCTGATCGCGCCCTTCGTCGTCTTTAATTAACTGTCCATCAGCAAGTGAATCTGGCCAGGCTTGTTCCAGACGCGCCTTTACCGAGCCTTGCGGGGAATCATCCTCCCGCGCCCAGGTGCGGTGTTCGGCATCCAGCGCCTGATGAACGGCGCGGATATCAGTCTTCGGCAATGCTGCTTTCTCGCTTGCGGCGATGGGCATTGCGTCAATGTACTCAGTTGTCTTATTCATTGGCAGGTAACTGGTAGCTCCAGGTTTCACTCAACGTCTGATCGGCATTCACCAGCGCAGCACGCATTTCAGTGATTTTCTTGGCATCTTTCACTTTCACACGCATCACCAGACGCCAGCCTTTGGTAACCGGGTTATAGCGCACCGTGCTTTCAACTATCTCACCATTATCACCAATGCTGGTTTGCGCTGTGACCGGGGTATCCTCTGGCAGTTTTTTCATCTCTGCGCCGGTAAAATCGACCACAAAGGCGATAGTACCGTCAGGCTGGCGAATCAGGTTCGACTGCTTCACATCCCCCGTTGAACGACGCGTTTGTTGCACCCATGCGTTATCTGGCGCATGCAGTTTGTCTTCATCACGGCTGAAGGTGATGGTGTATTTAAAGTTCATCTCTTTACCCGGCTCCGGCAGCTGATCCGGCGTCCAGTAAGCGACGATGTTATCGTTGGTTTCATCGTTGGTTGGAATTTCCACCAGCTCAACGCTGCCTTTGCCCCACTCCCCTTTCGGAGTCACCCATGCGCTTGGACGGAGATCGTAACGATCATCGAGATCTTCAAAGCGGGAGAAATCACGACCTCGTTGCAACAGACCAAAGCCTCGCGGGTTTTCCATGGAGAAGCTGCTGACCGCTAAATGTTTCGGGTTATTCAACGGACGCCAGATCCATTCGCCATTACCAGCATGGATAGACAGACCGTTAGAGTCGTGCAACTCCGGACGATAGTTATTTGCAGGCGACGGTTGGTTCGGCCCAAACAGGAACATACTGGTTAACGGTGCAACCCCCAGTTTGCCGACTTTATCGCGCAGATAGATTTTCGACTGCACATCCACAACCGTGTCACGCCCTGGCATAACCACGAATTTGTAAGCACCTGTCGCACGCGGCGAGTCAAGCAATGCATAAATGGTTAAACGTTTATCAGTCGGTTTTGGACGCTCGATCCAGAACTCTTTGAAGCGTGGAAATTCTTCACCCGATGGCAAAGCGGTATCAATTGCTAGGCCGCGGGCAGAAAGGCCATAAACCTGACCTGCACCAATCACGCGGAAATAGCTGGCCCCGAGCATGCTGACGATTTCATCGTTTTTATCTTTGCTGTTGATCGGGTAAAGCACTTTAAAACCGGCAAAACCAAGGTCTTTTACCGTGTCTTTGTCATGCTGAACATCGCCGAAAGTGAAATAATCCGGGCTGTATTTGATTCGTTTGACTGCGGTGGCAGTCACTTCATTTATTTTGACCGGGGTATCGAAGTACATACCCTGATGGTAGAACTCGAGTTTGAATGGGGTCTTCAGATTGTTCCAGTACGCTTTGTCATGATTAAACTGGATCTGCTGATAGTCCGCGTATTTCATGTCGCGGAAAACGGAGGGCAAGTTGCTTTTAGGCGCCTCATAGCCTTTCCCGGCTAAGGATTGAGCTTGCTTTGCGACATCATCAATACTGAAAGCCCAGCTTGAAGATGTATACAGGGTTAACATTACTGCAGCACTCAACCAACGCATTTTCATCATTTGTAGTTTATGTTTCATAATTAGTAAGCACTTCCCCCTTTGTGTGCTTATATCGATCCGATCTATTTTAATGGATAACCAGCCATTCCGACAACTGAATCCCGGTATCGTTCAGCACGCTGGCTCATGGATTAAGCACCTGATTGCAACCGTTTTCACTTTCCGTGCTTCTCCTAAAGACAGAAGCATCGACTTCGTGTAGGGTTTGCCAGCAAATTTATTTATCAACCGTCTTACAGACGCTTCCATTCTGGTTAGTGGTAGCGATGATGCTATGCATAAAAACCTTGAAGCCTGCGCCTGGCGCGGTCAGGTCGGTGTCGCTATGGCAACAAGCCTAAAGGCATAACCCGACAGGGATAAGACGAAAAATCCGAGATTAGTTAACCATATATGAATCCAGTACCCGCGCAACGTGAATATTTCCTCGACTCCATCCGCGCCTGGCTGATGTTGTTAGGGATCCCTTTTCATATTTCTTTAATCTATTCGAGCCATACATGGCATGTGAATAGCGCCGAACCGTCATTGTGGCTAACCCTTTTTAATGACTTCATCCACTCGTTCCGCATGCAGGTATTTTTCGTTATATCCGGATACTTTTCCTACATGCTTTTTTTACGCTATCCCTTGAAAAAATGGTGGAAAGTACGTGTCGAACGTGTAGGTATCCCGATGTTAACAGCCATCCCCCTACTGACATTACCGCAATTTATTATGCTGCAATATGTCAAAGGGAAAGCGGAAAGTTGGCCTGGGCTATCATTGTATGACAAATATAATACGTTGGCCTGGGAATTAATATCACACCTGTGGTTTTTACTGGTGTTAGTAGTCATGACGACGCTGTGTGTATGGATATTTAAGCGCATCAGAAATAATTTAGAAAATTCTGATAAAACGAATAAAAAATTCTCGATGGTAAAACTATCGGTGATTTTTTTATGCCTCGGCATCGGCTATGCGGTAATAAGAAGAACGATTTTTATTGTGTATCCACCCATTCTGAGTAATGGCATGTTCAATTTTATTGTCATGCAAACGCTATTTTATTTACCGTTCTTTATCCTCGGCGCACTGGCTTTCATTTTCCCTCATCTTAAAGCCTTGTTTACCACGCCGTCTCGTGGCTGTACCCTCGCTGCAGCATTGGCGTTTGTCGCTTATTTACTCAACCAGCGCTATGGCAGTGGCGATGCCTGGATGTACGAAACCGAGTCGGTGATCACCATGGTCCTCGGCCTGTGGATGGTGAATGTGGTCTTCTCCTTTGGCCACCGTTTGCTTAACTTCCAGTCAGCGCGGGTGACTTATTTTGTTAACGCATCGCTGTTTATCTATCTGGTTCACCACCCGTTAACGCTGTTTTTCGGCGCATACATTACACCGCACATCACCTCCAACTGGCTTGGTTTTCTCTGTGGCCTGATATTCGTAGTAGGGATTGCGATAATTCTGTATGAAATTCATTTACGCATCCCGTTACTGAAGTTTTTGTTCTCTGGTAAACCGGTTGTTAAGCGTGAGAACGATAAAGCACCAGCCCGTTAAGCCACATTTACAATAACCATTCCACGGGCAATATCGACGCCAGTCTGACCATAACCCGCTTCCAGAAACTGGTGGCGGGTTCTTTTTTGAGAATAACCTCTTTCTTTGCATGACGATCAACCCAGTTGATCCGTCCCCACCTGTCCAGACGGAGCTGCCAGGCCGCATCGTACTGGCTCTGAATAAAGCGTTTATCAATTAACTGTGCCAGCGTTTCGCTCTCTATCACGAAGCCCATTTCAGTATTGAGCAATGTTGAACGCGGATCGAAATTGAAAGAGCCGATAAACACCGTTTTACCATCGATGCTAAAAGTTTTAGCATGCAGGCTGGCACCGGAATTACCGGTTATGCCGCGATCGTGTAACGTACTGCTTTGTTCACGCGTCGGCTTGAGTTCATATAATTCCACGCCATAGCGGAGCAATTTTTTGCGCCAGCGCGCGTATCCGGCATGGACGACAGCAACATCGTTAGCGGCAAGAGAATTGGTTAGGATCGCAATCTTTACCCCTTTTCTCACCATCCGTAAGAGTTGCGCCACACCTGCGCGTGTCGGTACAAAATAGGAAGAGATAATATCGATGCGTTCACTGGGTGAGCCCATGATATCGAACAGGCGCTGCGGTAACAGTGAATGCCGTTTTGCCTTGCCCTCCCCTTTCGCCGGATCATCACTTAATAAACGTGTCTTCGCCCAGATAAGCGGCAACGTTCCATCAACCAGATGATTTATAAATGGACTGGATTCCATTTTGCGTAAATAACGATGCGTCATGGCATCGTTATGCCAGGAGGCGGGTAACTCGATGCGATCCGCCATTTCACCTTCCGGGACATCCAGCACCTGCTGTAAGGGTGAAACCGATTTGCAATACCAGTAGCGGGCGAAATCATCGGCAACATCCTCTACCACGGGGCCTATTGCCATGACATCTAAATCCGAAAAAAGTGGCTCTTCCCCTGCACCAAAATAGGCATCACCAATATTTCGTCCTCCCACTAGGGTAACCACGCCATCGACAGTGAAACTTTTATTGTGCATCCGGCGATTGAGACGGGAAAAGTCGGTGATATATCCAAGCGGACGTAGCAAGCGAAACGAGAAAGGATTAAAAAGCCGGACTTCAATGCGTGGATGACTGTCAAGCAAGCGCAAAATGTCGTCAAGTCCGGGCGTATTGTTGTCGTCCAGCAACAAACGGACGCGAACGCCACGCTTTGCTGCGGCTAACAGGGCGGAAAACAGTAACCGCCCCGACATATCGTCCTGCCAGATGTAATACTGAACATCCAGCGTATGCTCTGCCATTTCGGCCAGACGATACCGGGCGGCAAACGCATCCAGACTTTTCTCCAGAGGGAAAAGACCACACTGACCGGGATGTTGCGAACACAGTGGCAGCACCGCGCTCGCCAGCCGGGGCAAATCATTCATCTCCTTGTTGGGTAAGGAGTCTTTCGTAGAGGTGGGCGTTTTCTTCATCATAACAGACAAAGTATACCTGTTCGGGTAAAGCGTGACGGGTAATAAATTCTGAAACGGTTTTAACTGCGATTTCAGCCGCTGCCGCACGAGGGTAACTATAAACCCCAGTACTGATTGCAGGAAAAGCCACTGACGTATAGCTGTTTGCCGCCACCAGTCGTAGGCTATTCAGATAGGCATCCTGCAAAAGCTGGTCTTCGTTTTGTTCCCCACCACGCCAGACTGGCCCGACGGTGTGTACTACGGCTTTAGCGGGAAGATCGCCTGCAAGCGTAATAACGGCATGCCCCGTAGGGCAATCGCCCTGCTGTTGCCTGACTTTTAAACAGGCATCCAGCAGGGCCGGACCCGCTGCGCGATGAATGGCCCCATCGACGCCGCCGCCTCCCATTAATGACGGATTAGCCGCATTCACAATCACATCAACGGCCAGTTTGGTAATATCACCCTGCACAACATGAATACGCGTTTTCATAACGCCTCCTTACACCTTCTTGTTTCTTAAGTGTACAGCAGGCTTTTTGGTTAAATCGCATTTTTCTGCTCAGCAACGTGAGTTGTTCAGAAACTTAGTTATATTCGATGTTCATTACAGCCAGCTTTTTCTGTTTATCAAGATACTGCACTTTTACTGAGGCTATTTGCGCGTTTTTGACATTGCCGCTCATTAACGCTTTGCTGGAGTAGGTTTTGCCCGGAATAGAACCATTCTGTGGGCAGTTCATTTCTACGGGTGATGACTGGGTGCTGACGTCACATGCCGGTTCCACAATTTGGCCATAAAAATGGATCACGCCCCCTTGCGCGGTGCTTCCTGCAATGGCAATAAAAGGAAAAAACAAACTGCCGAGCATAAGAGAGTCTAAAAAAGGTCTGAACATTTATTCTATTTCCTCAATGATTAGTCATCCTTGAGGGTTGTGTTATCCATACTTTCAGGTTGGCTGATTCGCAGCAGACCATTCTCTCCAGATTCATCTTATGCTCGATATTTCAACAAATTAAGACTTTTCTGAAGAGGGCGTCCATTGTTGTGATAAATGAAGTGCCTGTCCATCAGAAACAGTAACAACTATTTTCACCCGATCTTCCGGGGAAATATTTAAACTCAACTTCGTCAAAGCAATGGGTTGATTAGCAGGCAATGAGAGGGTCTTTTCTTGCTTCGTCTGACTTTGCCCTGAACTGCCTTCGCGCAGGGACAATATTTGTACTCTGCACAGACAAGATTGAGTAAGAGTAACTTCAGGAATAATGGTGTACATATCCCCTTGCTGGGTCGTATTAAAGGTTATCTGGCTGGAAAGTGCCGCAAGGAGTAATAACGCATTCATATTCTTCTCCCGAAAAAAAACAGGGCTTGCGCCCTGTTTCTGTAATACAAATGATGTATTAATACTGATGAGCGGTCGCGTTGTTACCAAAGCCAACCTGAGTCACGTTGACGGAGGAGTTCGATGCAGTCTGGTCAACTGCAGCACCGTTGCCACCACCGAACTGTTTAACAGTCATTTCAGAATTTTTGCCGTTCCACTGATCAAGAGTGGCGCTGTTACCGAAGCCACGTTGGGTCAGATCGATTGAGCTGTCATCTGAGCCCTGACCAACATCTGCACCATTACCACCGCCATGCTGGGTAATAGTCAAGTCAGAGTTACGGGCATCAGTTTGCAGAGCAAGTGCAGAGTTACCGCCACCGTACTGGTAAATGTTCAGCTCTGAATTTGGGCCGCTATTATTACTGAGGTGTACTGGCAATAGCGGACACTACCATTTGTTCTTTTTTAAGCAGCCATCTGATGATATTTTTCCCTGAAGGCTGCCGGGGAGATATTCCCCAGAAGCTTTCCATCGGAGCGTTGTCGTAACAGTTACCTTTACGCGACATTGATGTTTTCAGACCAGACTGCTCCTGTATGACCCGGTAATCGTATGCGCAGTACTGTGAACCTCGATCAGAGTGGTGGATTAGCCCGGCAGGTGGGCGCTGGCTCCTGAGCGCCATAAACAGGGCTTTACCTGTCAGCTCTTTTGTCATGCGCTCTCCCATGGCGTAGCCGACAATTTCGCACGTATAAACATCTTTGATGCCAGCGAGGTACAACCATCCCTCCTGTGTGGCAACATACGTCAGGTCCGCCACCCAGACCTGATTTGGTGCTGTAGGAGCGAACGTCTGGTTCAGCAGATTTGGCGCAACTGGCAGATTGTGGTTCGGGTTCGTAGTCGCTCTGAACTTGCGTTTCTGCTTACAGCGTAGCCTCAGCTCCTTACGAAGACGTGCCAGTCGGTCACGACCAACGATGATGCCATTCTCTGCCAGCTCCGTCTGGAGCCGCCGGGTTCCATATGTTTCGCGAGTGCGGATATGTGCCACCTTAATCTCCAGTTTTAGCCGCTCATCACTTTGTTTTCTGTCTGAGGGTTCATGCTGTACCCAGTTGTAATAACCGCTCCTGGATACACCAAATACCTGACACATCGCTTCAATGGGAAATTGTTGTCGCCATTGTTCGATTAACGCGTATTTTTCAGCGACTCCTGTGCAAAATACACTGTTGCTTTTTTTAATATATCTCGCTCAAGGCGAGCTTCATTTAACGCCTTACGCAGTTGCAGAATTTCAGATTCCAGTTCAGCCACCGTGCGGGAACCAGGAGTACCGAGCCCTTTTCTGGCGGCGGTAACCCATTGTCCTAAAGTGCCTTCAGGAAGAGATAATCGGGAAGCGCCTTCACTGATCGAAAGTTGATTTTCAAGAACCGTTCTGACAGCTTCGGCTTTGAACTCTTTAGAGTAACGTTGGGTTTTTCTGCTCATTATTAGCTCCTTCTGATGCCATTCTATTTCAGGAAGGAGTGTCCGTTAAACTCAGGCTACCTCATACCGCCACCACCGTGGTTACCGCCGCCGCCGTACTGAGGAACAACACCTGCCAGAGCGCTACCGGAGAATACGATTGCTGCAATTGCTGCTACTTTTAAAAGTTTCATGTAAAACCCCCATCGGATTGATTTAAAAGTCGAATGGTAATTAACGTTGTGTCACGCGAATTGCCATTTGCGACTGTCTCTGCACTACAACTGCCGTTTTTTGAGTACCATACTGTGTAATATTTGCTTTATTACCAGAACCTTTCTGGATAATCATCGCAGTATTACCATAAGCACCTTGCGAAATACTGGCATCGTTGGCACTGCCCGCCTGATCAATATATGCAAGGTTATAATCTCCTGTCTGGTCAATCTTTGCCCGATTGCTACTACCTTCTTGCGCAACAACCGCCAAAAGTTTTGAGCCTCCCTGCCGTAACTGAGCACTATTATTAGTCCCAGCTTGACCAATTATGGCTGCCTGATTAAATGAAGACTTACTCAATTCATTTACCGCGAAGTTATATTCTGAATTAGCTAAATCATAACCTGCTGCGGCTGCAATCCCAGGCGCACCCAGTATTGTTAACATCATAAATAACAATTTGTTTTTCATGTTGTCACCCTGGACCTGGTCGTACATTTAAGAAATTAAATCATTTCAACTTGGTTGTTAACGCAACCTGTATTTTGTTAACGCTGCGTTACGATGGAAAGTATGTCTGCGGAAATATTTTTAATAACTCACCCGCGCGTTGTATTTTTCTTTTTTTGTTCATACCAAAGTATTAAAACCCGCGTAAATACGCTGTTATCTACGCAAAAAATATTTTGTTTTCTCTTAAATCTCCGTTTTCCGCTATCAAAAATCACCAGACAGTCATTCTTCTTGCCCGTCGCTGATTGCTGCGATATGTCTTGCGCACAAGCCGTGACAAACCTCGTCTTTTTGCAGTAAAAAAATTGTCCACGGAGGTGTGGAGAAAAAACAAAAACGTTTTACATGACGAAAGGACTACACCGAAATATTTTTTATATGTATTATTAGTAAGTTAGCACCATTTGTATGATTTTTTAAAATTGTGCAATAAAAACCAAATGTACAACTTTTCTATCATTTCTAAACTTAATAAAACCTTAATGTTAACATTTTAATATAATGAGTTACATTTTGTTACATGTTTAACACTTGATTTAAGATTTGTAATGGCTAGATTGAAATCAGATGTAATCCATTAGTTTTATATTTTACCCATTTAGGGCTGATTTATTACTACACACAGCAGTGCAACATCTGTCAGTACTTCTGGTGCTTCTATTTTAGAGGCAGCTGTCAGGTGTGCGATCAATAAAAAAGTGGGGTTTCATCATGTTTAATGAAGTCCATAGTATTCATGGTCATACATTATTGTTGATCACTAAACCTTCTTTGCAGGCGACAGCTCTCTTGCAGCACCTTAAACAATCGCTAGCAATTACAGGAAAATTACATAATATTCAACGTTCTCTGGACGATATCTCTTCAGGCTCTATTATTCTTCTGGATATGATGGAAGCGGATAAAAAGCTTATCCATTATTGGCAGGATACTTTGAGCAGGAAAAACAACAATATCAAAATATTGTTGCTAAATACGCCTGAAGATTACCCGTACCGCGACATTGAAAACTGGCCTCATATCAACGGCGTTTTTTATGCCATGGAGGATCAAGAACGTGTTGTCAATGGGTTGCAAGGCGTCCTGCGTGGCGAATGCTACTTTACGCAAAAGCTTGCCAGTTACCTGATTACACATTCTGGTAACTATCGTTATAACAGCACGGAATCAGCCCTCCTTACTCATCGGGAAAAAGAGATCCTGAATAAGCTGCGTATCGGCGCGTCTAATAACGAGATCGCTCGTTCGTTGTTCATCAGCGAAAATACGGTTAAAACGCATCTTTATAATCTTTTCAAGAAGATAGCCGTAAAAAACCGGACACAAGCGGTTTCCTGGGCAAACGATAACCTCAGGCGATAAAGCCATGAAACGTTATTTACGCTGGATTGTGGCGGCAGAATTTCTGTTCGCCGCAGGGAATCTTCACGCCGTTGAGGTAGAAGTCCCGGGATTGTTAACTGACCATACTGTTTCATCTATTGGCCATGATTTTTACCGAGCCTTTAGTGATAAATGGGAAAGTGACTATACGGGTAACTTAACGATTAATGAAAGGCCCAGTGCACGATGGGGAAGCTGGATCACAATAACGGTCAATCAGGATGTTATTTTCCAGACTTTTTTATTCCCGTTGAAAAGAGACTCCGAGAAAACTGTCGTCTTTGCACTGATTCAAACTGAAGAAGCACTAAATCGTCGCCAGATAAATCAGGCGTTATTAAGTACGGACGATTTGGCGCATGATGAATTCTAAATAAAAAATTGTTCGGAGGCTGCAATGCGTGTCAAACATGCAGTAGTTCTACTCATGCTTATTTCGCCATTAAGTTGGGCTGGAACCATGACTTTCCAGTTCCGTAATCCAAACTTTGGTGGTAACCCAAATAATGGCGCTTTTTTATTAAATAGCGCTCAGGCCCAAAACTCTTATAAAGATCCGAGCTATAACGATGACTTTGGTATTGAAACACCCTCAGCGCTGATGAATCCCCTAATGATTTTTATCAAAATCATTAAGTTAAGGTAGATACACATCTTGTCATATGATCAAATGGTTTCGCCAAAAATCAATAATCAGACAACAAAATGTGCGAACTCGATATTTTACACGACTCTCTTTACCAATTCTGCCCCGAATTACACTTAAAACGACTCAACAGCTTAACGTTGGCTTGCCACGCCTTACTTGACTGTAAAACTCTCACTCTTACCGAACTTGGCCGTAACCTGCCAACCAAAGCGAGAACAAAACATAACATCAAACGAATCGACCGATTGTTAGGTAATCGTCACCTCCACAAAGAGCGACTCGCTGTATACCGTTGGCATGCTAGCTTTATCTGTTCGGGCAATACGATGCCCATTGTACTTGTTGACTGGTCTGATATCCGTGAGCAAAAACGGCTTATGGTATTGCGAGCTTCAGTCGCACTACACGGTCGTTCTGTTACTCTTTATGAGAAAGCGTTCCCGCTTTCAGAGCAATGTTCAAAGAAAGCTCATGACCAATTTCTAGCCGACCTTGCGAGCATTCTACCGAGTAACACCACACCGCTCATTGTCAGTGATGCTGGCTTTAAAGTGCCATGGTATAAATCCGTTGAGAAGCTGGGTTGGTACTGGTTAAGTCGAGTAAGAGGAAAAGTACAATATGCAGACCTAGGAGCGGAAAACTGGAAACCTATCAGCAACTTACATGATATGTCATCTAGTCACTCAAAGACTTTAGGCTATAAGAGGCTGACTAAAAGCAATCCAATCTCATGCCAAATTCTATTGTATAAATCTCGCTCTAAAGGCCGAAAAAATCAGCGCTCGACACGGACTCATTGTCACCACCCGTCACCTAAAATCTACTCAGCGTCGGCAAAGGAGCCATGGATTCTAGCAACTAACTTACCTGTTGAAATTCGAACACCCAAACAACTTGTTAATATCTATTCGAAGCGAATGCAGATTGAAGAAACCTTCCGAGACTTGAAAAGTCCTGCCTACGGACTAGGCCTACGCCATAGCCGAACGAGCAGCTCAGAGCGTTTTGATATCATGCTGCTAATCGCCCTGATGCTTCAACTAACATGTTGGCTTGCGGGCGTTCATGCTCAGAAACAAGGTTGGGACAAGCACTTCCAGGCTAACACAGTCAGAAATCGAAACGTACTCTCAACAGTTCGCTTAGGCATGGAAGTTTTGCGGCATTCTGGCTACACAATAACAAGGGAAGACTCACTCGTGGCTGCAACCCTGCTTACTCAAAATCTATTCACACATGGTTACGTTTTGGGGAAATTATGAGGGGATCTCTCAGCCCTCAGCGTTAGATAACTTTACTCAGGCCATCCAGTCACAAATTTTAGGTGGGCTACTGTCGAATATTAATACCGGTAAACCGGGCCGCATGGTGACCAACGATTATATTGTTGATATTGCTAACCGCGATGGTCAATTGCAGTTGAACGTGACAGATCGTAAAACCGGACAAACCTCGACCATCCAGGTTTCGGGTTTACAGAATAACTCAACCGATTTTTAAGCCCCAGCTTCATAAGGAAAATAATCATGCAGCGCTTATTTCTTTTGGTTGCCGTCATGTTACTGAGCGGATGCTTAACCGCCCCGCCTAAAGAAGCCGCCAGACCGACATTAATGCCTCGTGCTCAGAGCTACAAAGATTTGACCCATCTGCCAGCGCCGACGGGTAAGATCTTTGTTTCGGTATACAACATTCAGGACGAAACCGGGCAATTTAAACCCTACCCGGCAAGTAACTTCTCCACTGCTGTTCCGCAAAGCGCCAGGGCTTACAAAACCTGCTTAACGAGCGCAAGGTTATTCGTGCGGCACAAGAAAACGGCACGGTTGCCATTAATAACCGAATCCCGCTGCAATCTTTAACGGCGGCAAATATTATGGTTGAAGGTTCGATTATCGGTTATGAAAGCAACGTTAAATCGGGCGGTGTTGGGGCAAGATATTTTGGGATCGGTGCAGACACGCAATACCAGCTCGATCAGATTGCCGTGAACCTGCGTGTCGTCAATGTGAGTACCGGTGAGATCCTCTCCTCGGTGAACACCAGTAAGACGATACTTTCCTATGAAGTTCAGGCCGGGGTTTTCCGCTTTATTGACTACCAGCGCTTGCTGGAAGGGGAAGTGGGTTACACCTCAAACGAACCCGTTATGCTGTGTCTGATGTCGGCTATCGAAACAGGGGTCATTTTCCTGATTAATGATGGTATCGACCGTGGTCTGTGGGATTTGTAAAATAAAGCAGAACGGCAGAATGACATTCTGGTGAAATACCGCCATATGTCGGTTCCACCGGAATCCTGACAGATAAAAATGCCGGAATTAATAATCCGGCATTTACTGTTTAAGCGAAAGCGTGAGTGCCCCTCACGCTTTATTTTTGATTTCCTGCTCACGGTGAGCCGTCTTTGCACTACGCGCCGCCAGCCACAGGCCGCTGTTTTTCATTGCGTAACCAAATACCAGCCCAAGCGCCAGCGAAGGTAACACCAGTTTCCAGTCACCCTGCCCGGCAAACGTCGCGCATGCGCCTATAAACGTCCCCGGAACAAATGAAAGCAGCAGCTGTTTGGCCTGAATACACATCAGAAACGCGACAATACCGGTTATGACATAACCGAGAATTTCCAGATGTGGTGCCAGTGCACTACCGTAAATAATGACCATCGCCCACACCACGCCACTAAGCAGGGTTGCAGCGGAGATCGCCAGCCCTTTCAGCCCACCTTGCGGGCAAGCAAAGTAGGCCGTACAGCCCAGGAAGCCCGCCCAGCTTAGTAAGCCCAGGGAAACAGCCACCCATCCCCAGATACCGGAGAGAATGCCTGTTGTGATTGCAATAGAGAGAAGTATGTTCATGCCGCGCATGATAGCAGAAAACGCGGCCATGAATGAGATCGAGCACACATTTTATGCAACAACAAATTATCTGTTGCAGTTATGAGTGACGATGATCACATTTACTCTTCAGAATCTTCTTCCAGCTCGTCCCACATTGCACTAATGGCATCACGGGTTAGCGGTGCCATGGTGCGCCAGAAAGGCGTGGTTGCATGGGCCTCCACTTTGCCGAGGAACGCACCACACCAGGGTAACAGATACTCACTGAACAGTGTTTCCAGTGCTTCGCTCTCATCTTCCGTTGACTGATCTTCCAGCCAGGAAGCCGCAAGCAGCAATGTGCCGATGTGATCGGCTGGCGTATCCGCCAGTAGCATCCCTCGTTCGGAAAGAAAAGCGCGCACTTCCGCTTCCGTTGCGTCCTCAACCCATGCGCTACGATATGGCGGCACGGCACATTCATCGCCGATAAACAACGCATTGTAATCGGCAGAGACTTGCGTCATATCACAGCTTTTCTGTAAACGCGTCAGTAACTCATCCTGCTCCAGTGGCCAGTTCGCAGCCAGTTTCCCCTCACGAATCAGAGTAAACAGCGGCACCAGTAAAGGATCTTGCGGTTGGCGGTAATAGAGCGAACCCAGCACACGACAGAGGATAGAAAACTCGTTCATTAATATATTTCCATTACTAGTAATTAAAGGTCTGCAAATTCCGCAATCGGTGCCATACCGCGAGATTCAAGGAAGTTCAGTAAGCGGCGCGGAGAAACATTCAAAATGCGCTCTAGCGGAAAATCTACCGCGTCGAGGATTTTAAGACACTCTTCAAATTCCCCCATGGTAAACGCGGTGTGAGAATCCGAGCCTAATGCCACCCAACCTCCAGCATCACGTACCGCTGCAGCTACCGCACGACAGTTGTCTTCACTGCCCTTACGTGAGTGTAAAAATGAGGAATTATTGATTTCCAGCGCCACCTGATGTTTCGCGGCTGCTTCAGCAACGGCTTTAACATCTATTTCATATTTCGGATTTCCGGGATGGCTTATTATATGCACATTGCCGCTGGCGATAGTGGAGATCATCGCTTGTGTATTGGTCGCTTTGTCATGTGGCGCAAAAACCGGCTCATGAAAACCGGCAATAATCAGATCCAGCGAGTCAAACATTTTACCGCTGCAGTCAATTTCACCATCAACATTTTTAATGTTAGCTTCAATGCCGCGCAGGATCCCTACCCCATCAACCACTCGCGGCCAGATACGCATGTTAATGAAGTGCCAGTGATGCGGCGCATCTTCCATATCCGGGCCATGATCGGTGATCGCAAAAAGTTTAATGCCCTTTTGTTTGGCCTGGGCAATGTAATCACTCAATGTGCTATATGCATGTGTGCTGGCAACGGTATGCATATGAAGGTCGACGGGATACATAACTCTCTCCTGTATTCAATTCCCGCCAAGGATAGCAGGAATCCTGATGCTTTATTAGTAGCCACGTGCGCGGTCGACTTGCCCGCAGACCCTCTCCCCTTTTTCGAGCTGGGCAATAGTGCGAGAAATGTACTCCACAGCTTCAGCGGGACGGGTAATCGCGGCGACATGTGGTGTTATCGTCACGCGTGGATGTTGCCAGAGCGGACTTTCAGGCGGTAAGGGTTCACGATTAAAAACATCCAGCATTGCGCCTTTAACTTTCCCGCTATCCAGCGCCGCGAGCAGGTCATCTTCCACAACATGAACACCACGCGCCAGGTTGAGGAGATACGCGCCATCAGGTAATTTTTCGAGTAATTGTTGATTAATAATGCCGACGGTTTCAGGGGTATTCGGTAACAAATTAATCAATACCCGACATTGGCTCAGAAATGCAGACAGTTCTTCCCGTCCGGCAAAGCTTTGCACGCCAGGCCACGATTTACGGGTTCGACTCCAGCAACGCAGCGGAAAGCGCTAGGTTTGCAGACTCTGAGCAACTTTACAGCCCAGTACGCCTGCGCCCAAAATGCCGATGGTAAAATCTTCCCGATGATATTCAGGCAGCGGTTGCCAATGCGAACTATTTTGCTGGATGCGATAATCGTCAAAACGTCGAAACCAATGCAGCACCTGACTGACAGCATATTCCTGCATTTGCTCGCCCATACCGGTATCTTCCAGGCGAAAAAGTGGAACAGAAGGGTTCAGCATTTCAGGGTGTGCCTGTAGCTTGCTCAAAATAGAATCAACACCGGCCCCGAGTGCGAACACCGCTTTAAGATCGCGCCCTGCCAGCATTTCAACAGGAGGATGCCAGACTAAAACATAATCAGCAGAGTCATTATCTCCGCTTTTCCATGCCCTGACTCTTGCCTGAGGAATAGCTTTGCGCAGTGCCTCAATCCACCATTGGGTATCGAACGTTGGGTGATAAAAGATGATATCCATACTGACTCCCGAAAAGCGTTGTGCGAAATTTATTCGCACTTATCGTTATGATCTACAAAGGCCACCAGCATAACAAATCCGTGGTCGGTGGCAAAAAAAGCAGATTTCGCTTATTAAAACCACACATTGATTGAATGTTTGAATAAACGCGCGATTTTTTCAAAAAGTTTGTTGACCTCAGGTCATGATTTCCCTAAATTAGCGCCCGTTCCAGCAAGACAGGAACGACAATTTGGTGAGGTGTCCGAGTGGCTGAAGGAGCACGCCTGGAAAGTGTGTATACGGCAACGTATCGGGGGTTCGAATCCCCCCCTCACCGCCATATTTAAAGAAGAGCGCGTACGAAAGTACGGGCTTTTTTTTCGTATATTGTACACACCGGGTGCCCCCGCCCACGTCTGTTAGGGCGAGGGGAAATTGTGCACATCAACTGTCTGGTTACTCAGTCAACAATCAAAATGCGTAAGATAGTACAGAACATATATGCGTTATCTGGTCACTTCCTGTAACTTCCTCACTTATTAAAATGCCCCCAACGGAAATACATGTCACATGCCATCATAAAATCGTTATGCCAGAGGAATCGACAATGGAAAAAATAGTAAATTAAGCACGGTACATAGCAGAGTAAAAAATAGGCTTCAAACCAAATCCGCCATTCCACAAGCGTTGCCAATACCGACACCAGCGTAATCCACATCATTTCAATAACCCGCAATATGAATAACCGAAGCCAAAGCGGCTTGGCAAAAAAGGTCGACAACGTATTTTCACTGGAGAAAAACAGATCGATTTCCTGCAAAAAAAACCTGCCCAGAAAAGCGGGCCGCTTGGAGAAGCGCAGAAAAAACAGATTAATCGCCAACACTACGCCACAAAGAATGAGCAATGCAATTATCGATTTAAACGTTAACCACTGCCCCTCTGTCACAAAAGAATCACTGTTACGCAGCGGGCTGATAGTAAGCAGGTTAACAACCGTTGAGATGCACACCGAAAGCAGCACATAGCGAGTCAGACTTTTATATTTTACTTTTTTCGCTACTGAAATAGCGACCTGCTTGACATAACTGGTGCGGATCATCCGAAACAGCAGAAAGATGACCAACGGCCCAAGTAACGAAATCAGGAACAGCGCATATAACGAGGGTAGAAGCTGGTATAGCCCCCAACTCATTGCACTCAACATGATTAACGACAGAAATCCTGCCACCAGAGGTTGTGTAAGAAATAATTCTATTTTGTGGTTCTGCTTTTTCTTAAACCACGAAAAATCGATATTCTTCGTGACGCATTTATAAGCCCAGTACGCCTTGAGATCAAAAATAAAATTATACAGCACCAGGGCCAGAATCCCACTAACTACACCAATATCCTCTGATGGAAAAGTAAACCCTGCATTTTTCCAATAAAAGCCTATCAGAATAAGTCCAATAGCATAAATGTATATCAGATTTCGTTTATCCTGAAAGCGAATAAAAGTTAAATAATCAGGAATCATTTGAATACCTTTGCATCACTAAATGCTTTACGACAATGCATAACTCGTTGCTGATCCACGCCAGCAAAATCATTTAACATATTCCCCAAATAGGGCTTATTACTTATTTCAAGGAAAGCTACCGGGGTTGGCATATTCAGAATATGTATCGAGAGATTCAGTCCATTTCACCGTATGAGTTAAGTGTAATGAGAGATTTTCTTTGATAATTGACGGAGCGACCTCGCTTTTTGCTGTTACGTTCATCAGAACCTGATGCTCTGGCGAAGCGATATCCAGTCCGGCAAGATAATCGCGCATTGCCTGAACGCCGTCTTCCATCAAACGCGTGTGCCAGGCACCGCTCACACCGAGTTTAACCGGTTCGTATCCAGCGGCCATCAGCAGCGTGGTAAATTCATTCAACGCAGCCTGCGTTCCCCCAATAACCTGCTGGCGCGGCGTGTTATCACAGCTAATATCCAGCGCAATGCCTGATTCCGTAATCATCGTCTGCAGTTGTTCGCGGTTGATGCCTTTAACCGCCTGATCTTACCCAGCAATAGTGGACACGCGGCTAAGTGAGTAAACTCTCAGTCAGAGGTGACTTACATGACAAAAACAGTATCAACCAGTAAAAAACCCCGTAAACAGCATTCGCCTGAATTTCGCAGTGAAGCCCTGAAGCTTGCTGAACGCATCGGTGTTACTGCCGCAGCCCGTGAACTCAGCCTGTATGAATCACAGCTCTACAACTGGCGCAGTAAACAGCAAAATCAGCAGACGTCTTCTGAACGTGAACTGGAGATGTCTACCGAGATTGCACGTCTCAAACGCCAGCTGGCAGAACGGGATGAAGAGCTGGCTATCCTCCAAAAGGCCGCGACATACTTCGCGAAGCGCCTGAAATGAAGTATGTCTTTATTGAAAAACATCAGGCTGAGTTCAGCATCAAAGCAATGTGCCGCGTGCTCCGGGTGGCCCGCAGCGGCTGGTATACGTGGTGTCAGCGGCGGACAAGGATAAGCACGCGTCAGCAGTTCCGCCAACACTGCGACAGCGTTGTCCTCGCGGCTTTTACCCGGTCAAAACAGCGTTACGGTGCCCCACGCCTGACGGATGAACTGCGTGCTCAGGGTTACCCCTTTAACGTAAAAACCGTGGCGGCAAGCCTGCGCCGTCAGGGACTGAGGGCAAAGGCCTCCCGGAAGTTCAGCCCGGTCAGCTACCGCGCACACGGCCTGCCTGTGTCAGAAAATCTGTTGGAGCAGGATTTTTACGCCAGTGGCCCGAACCAGAAGTGGGCAGGAGACATCACGTACTTACGTACAGATGAAGGCTGGCTGTATCTGGCAGTGGTCATTGACCTGTGGTCACGTGCCGTTATTGGCTGGTCAATGTCGCCACGCATGACGGCGCAACTGGCCTGCGATGCCCTGCAGATGGCGCTGTGGCGGCGTAAGAGGCCCCGGAACGTTATCGTTCACACGGACCGTGGAGGCCAGTACTGTTCAGCAGATTATCAGGCGCAACTGAAGCGGCATAATCTGCGTGGAAGTATGAGCGCAAAAGGTTGCTGCTACGATAATGCCTGCGTGGAAAGCTTCTTTCATTCGCTGAAAGTGGAATGTATCCATGGAGAACACTTTATCAGCCGGGAAATAATGCGGGCAACGGTGTTTAATTATATCGAATGTGATTACAATCGGTGGCGGCGGCACAGTTGGTGTGGCGGCCTCAGTCCGGAACAATTTGAAAACCAGAACCTCGCTTAGGCCTGTGTCCATATTACGTGGGTAGGATCAGTTTCAGAAAAAGCGCTAGTCCGGGCATAAACACCCAAAACAAAGCCCGGTTCGCCCGGGCTCTGCACCGATAATACACTTAACTGTATGCATGCAGCGTACGTTGGCAAAGTGCCGAACGTACGCAATCCTCTTTTCCGAACCGGACGATCCCAACCATTTCATCTTCTTCGAAACGTTCCAGCGCGTCACTTAATCCGGAGCACACGCCGCGAGGCAAATCGCATTGCGTGATATCACCGTTGACGATAACCGTCACGTTCTCCCCGAGGCGGGTTAAAAACATTTTCATTTGCGCGGCAGTCACATTCTGCGCCTCGTCAAGAATGACAACTGCATTTTCAAAGGTACGTCCACGCATATAGGCGAACGGCGCGGTTTCCACCTTCCCTATTTCCGGTCGCAGGCAGTACTGCATAAAGGAAGCCCCTAAGCGCCGGACCAGCAAGTCGTAGACCGGGCGAAAATAGGGAGCAAACTTTTCTGCGATATCACCAGGTAAGAAGCCAAGATCTTCATCGGCTTGCAGAACTGGACGGGTGACGATAATCCTGTCGACATCCTTATGTATCAGGGCCTCTGCCGCTTTTGCTGCGCTGATCCAGGTTTTTCCGCACCCGGCTTCGCCCGTGGCGAATATCAGCTGCTTACTCTCAATAGCCTGCAGATAGTGCAATTGCGCTTCATTTCGCGCAAGGATGGGCGAGGTATCGCGACTGTCGCGGGCCATACCAATGGCTTCTACGCCGCTCATCTGCACAAGCGAGGTGACCGATTCTTCTTCACGCTGCTTATGGCTGCGCGAATCCCGTCTCAGCACACGTTTTGCCTCGCGACGAGCTTTGATCACTGCTTTTTGTCTTCCCATGGAGAGCACCTTGAGTTGTTTGTATTCATCACACGCGCCGTTGGCAGCGCGATTATGCGCACGAACATCAGAGGGTTGGCTTCCTTGTAAGCCATAGTTTGCTTTTGGATAAAATGCCGAAAAACGGCTACGCACACCGTTTGCGGCGTCGGTAACACGAGTAAAGAAAGGAAGTGAGAAAAATACAGAGTGACGAAGTTGCTACCGGAGGAGAAATCTCCGCGAGTGGTGGAGCGTTGCTTAACAAAACATTGTCCAGAACAGGACGTTACCATCCGCGATCTCCATAGTGACTGACTATCACTGCCGGGAACTTCCGCTGCTACTTAATAAGTACAACAGAACTCGCATTCATTGCAACAATATATTCACTTATATTTAACGATAACACCCATTTCGGTGACATTAATTTCTACTGGAAAGATGACAGAGTGATGACAGTGATGGAAAAAGCTGTGTGCTTTCCGCAGGATTCGCAGGGCTGGTAAAATGTGCCTCGTGTTTGCCGGATTCGGCGCGAACGCCTTACCCGACCTACAAGTGATTAATAATTTGTGCACAAAACTCATGCCCGATAAACCTGCGCATCGGGCATATTTGCGTCGTTCAAACCTGCAATAGCGCCCTTCCCAGATAATCGTTCGCGTCCTTCACTCCCGGCAGCGAAAAAAAATAACCGCCGCCGATAGGTTTAACGTATTCCTCCAGCGCTTCGCCATTGAGCCTTTTTTGTACTGTCAGGAAGCCTTTTTCCAGATCGTGTTGGTAGCAGACAAACAGCAACCCCATATCCAGTTGTCCGGAGTTGGTGACCCCCAACGAATAACTGTAGCCGCGACGCAGCATCAGGCTGGACTCACTCTCCGCCGTGCGGGGATTCGCCAGCCGGATATGGCTGTCCAGCGCGATCACCTTCCCTTCCGGGTCGCTGGCGTAATCAGGCACATCATGCTCATGCTGCATTCCCAGCGGCGCACCGGTTTGCTTATCACGGCCAAAAATCGTCTGCTGTTCTTTCAGCGGCGTTCTGTCCCAAAATTCCACTCGAAACTGAATCAAGCGTACTGCCTGATAGCTGCCACCGATTGTCCACGCAGGCTCCTGCTGATCTGCCGTTACCCACACCACTTTTTGCATCAACTTATCATTCTGGCTATCGGGATTGGCAGTGCCGTCTTTGAAACCCAGCAAATTAATCGGCGTCTCTTTGCCTTTACTACGCGCCGCGTGATCGGAAATAAACCCTTCCCGCTTCCAGCGCACACTGAGCAAATCCGGCGTGTGTTTGATGATATCGCGCAGCGCATGGTTCACCGTGTCCTGGGTGTTGGCGCAAATCTGTAGCAACACATCACCATGACATAACGCCGCATCCAGCGAGTCGTTGGGGAAACGCGTCATCTTCTGCAGCTTTTTTGGCATCTGTGGCGCAAGGCCAAAGCGCTCATCAAACAATGAGTGACCCACCGATAACGTGATGGTGAGATTATCGGGCGCAATGTAGCCGCCAAGAATGCCGGAATCGAGTGGTGGCAGGCGCGGATTTGGCGTTTCTGGTGCTGCTCCGCCCTGACTCAGAAAAGCAAAACGCTGAGTCAACAAGCGAAACAACCGCTCAAGATCGGCTTTATCGCTGGCAAGCACATCAAACGCCACCAGCATCATTGCGGCCTGTTGTGGCGTCAGGATCCCTGCCTGATGCTCACCATAAAACGGCTGTTTCTCATTGCGTGCATCCGGTGAAAGCGTGCCCGGTGCACTTTGCGTTTTTTGTGCATGAGCGACCGGACAACTTCCCGCCAGCGCACCAATCCCTTTCAGTAAACGTCGGCGTGACGGTTCATTCACGCCGTTTTCATCTTTATACTGCATAACGCTTAATCCAGTCCCAGCACACCGCGAAGTTGCGCCAGATCTTCCGCCAGCGCAGTAATCGGCCCTTTCAGCGCATTCCGGTCGGCATCGGTCAATTTGTCGTAGGTTTCAAAACCGTCTTTAGTACGGTATTTCGCCAGAATGGTATCGACCTTTTTAAAGTTGGCATCGACTTTTGCCAACAGTTCCGGGTTGGCTTTTTGCAGTTGTGGACGCAGCAGATCGACAATTTTCTGCGAGCCTTCAACGTTAGCCTGGAAATCCCACAGATCGGTGTGGCTGTAGCGATCTTCTTCACCGCTGATTTTGCTGGCTGCCACTTCCTCAATCAGTCCGGCTGCGCCGCCGACCACTTTTGAAGGTGGGAAAGCCAGTTCACTGATGCGTTTTTGCAAATCGACCACATCGGTATAAAGCTGCTCAGCGTACTGATCCATCCCTTTGGTGGTGTTGTCGCCAAACAATGCTTTTTCCAGACGGTGGAAACCAGTGAATTTTGGGTCGGCGGCTTTTTGCTCGTAATCATCTTCACGGGCGTCAATGCTGCCATCCAGATCGGAGAACAGTTCAGCAATCGGTTCAATACGCTCATAGTGCTGGCGCGTCGGCGCATACAGTGCTTTCGCTTTTTCGATATCGCCTGCTTTAATCGCGTCGGTAAAGGCTTTGGTGTCGGTCACCAGCTGCGTGGTTTCCGCCATGACATACGCTTTATATGCAGTAATTGCACCACCAAGACTTAACAGCGCATCACTTTGCGCCGCATCCGCCGTTGCCTCACCTTTGACGATCAACTTCCCTTTCGGGTTAGTCAGCAGACCGCAGGTCATATCGTATTCGCCAGGCTGTAAATTCGCCGTCATTTTCTGGCTAAAACCAGGGGCGATATTTTCCCGCTCTTCCACCACCATCACGCCTTTGAGGATCTCCCACTCCAGCGCCTTCTGGCTATGGTTCTGAATAATGAACTGTGTTTTCCCGGCGTTAACCGTAATGGTCATCGGTTCGCACTGCTTATCCGTCACGGTCACTTTGACCTGCGGCACATCAGCGGCGTTAGCCATAAAAGCAGAAGAAAACAGCGCAGCCACGCTCAACTGCAATGCGTTACGGCGGAAGTTAATGGTCATGACGAGACTATCCCTTTAAAGTATGTTGTAACTAAGCAAGAGTTTGCGTCGTATTTGTTACGCGGAGCGAGACGCTGTCGCCCCTGCGCGTGGTGGCAGAGCAAATGCCACCAGCGCCGGGATGAGATAAATAAACCAGACGGCGACTTCGCTGACGCTCGGTGCTTCCTGATAGCCAAAAATCCCTTCCATCAGCGTGCCAAACAGCGAGTGAGTTGAGAGGACCGCGCTCATATCGAAGGCGATTTCCTGAAAGTGGTTCCACAATCCGGCTTCATGAAATGCGCGAATGGCACCAGCCGCCAGCCCTGCGGCGACGAAGAGAATAAACAGGCTGGTCCATTTAAAAAATGCACCAAGATTGAGGCGAATACCGCCCCAGTAGAGCAGGAAGCCGAGCACCACGGCAGTAGCAAGACCGAGCATTGCACCCAGCGGCGGCCAGATCCCGACATCTTGTTGAAATGCCGCCAGCAGGAAAAAGACCGACTCCAGCCCTTCCCTTGCAACGGCAAAAAAGACCATCATCACCAGCGCCCAGCCATGATGATTTCCACGCTGCAATGCGCTATCGACTGCCTGTTCCAGTTGCACTTTGACGTTGCGCGACACTTTGCGCATCCAGAAAACCATCCAGGTAAGGATCACCACGGCGATCACCGCCACGATACCTTCAAACAGTTCCTGCTCTTTTTGCGGAAATTCGCCGGTGGTTTCGTTAATGAAGATTCCCCGAGTAGGCAGCCTGACGGCTGCGGCTTGTCATGGTCTGCAATTACCGTTATAAAAACAGGCAATGTCATTGTCTTTCAGGTGGTTATATGGCCCGTTCAGCTAAACCCCGTAAACGTAAACCCGCCTCTCAAAGAAGCAAACTTCCCCGCTATGTCGTGAAGCTTCACGAAGATGATTTTTTTGACGAAGAAGACGCAGAAGTTCTGCGCTTTGATAGTTTTGACGATGCCGTTGAATGCTGCGCAGACCTGAATATTCCGTTCTTTGTGGATGCGGGAAACAAAAAGCTGGTCTTCTGGTTTGTACGTGTTGATGACGAAGGATATCCGGAAATCGCCCGCTGCACGGAGCGGGAATTTGCGACCATTCTTGCCGGTATCAGCGCCGGCGGTATGTACTGCCCGGAGTGTGGCACGGTTCACTGGCCGGACGGAGTCGCCCCGCCCTTCTGATGCTCCCCCGTTTTGCCGATATTTTTCAGCAGGGAAACCGCTGGCTTAACTGGCTGGAGAAACAACCGGAAGGGGCAGTCCGTCCGGTGGTAATTGAATCAGTGACAAAAATCATGGCCTGCGGGACCACACTGATGGGCTACACGCAGTGGTGTTGTTCATCACCGGACTGTTGCCATACAAAAAAGGTCTGCTTCCGGTGTAAAAGCCGCTCCTGCCCGCACTGCGGGGTGAAGGCTGGCGCACAGTGGATACAGTATCTGCTGAGCCTGGTCCCCTACTGCCCGTGGCAGCATATTGTGTTCACACTTCCCTGCCAGTACTGGTCCCTGGTGTTCCACAACCGGTGGTTACTGGCAGAGATGAGCCGCATTGCAGCGGATGTGATACTGGAAATCTGCCATCAGGCAGATGTGGAGCCGGGGATATTCACGGTGATCCACACATGGGGGCGTGACCAGCAGTGGCATCCGCATATCCATTTATCGACAACTGCCGGTGGTGTGACGTCGGGCCACACCTGGAAAAATCTGTATTTTTACGCCCGTAAGGTGATGAGCATGTGGCGCTACCGGATAACACGGTTGCTGTCACGGAAATACCCTTACCTGGTGATGCCGGATGCGCTGGCAGCAGAAGGAAGCAGTAAACGGGAATGGAATCGCTTCCTGGACACGCATTACCGCCGTGGCTGGAATGTCAACGTATCCCGGGTAATGGATAATGCCACCCATGTGGCGGTGTACTTTGGCTCTTACCTGAAAAAGCCACCGGTGCCGATGAGTCGTCTGGAGCATTATGCCGGTCAGGATGAAATCGGTCTGCGTTACAACAGTCACCGAACAAAACGGGAAGAATACCTGTTGATGAGTGGAGATGAGTCCATGGAAAGGTTCTCCTGGCATGTGGCGGATAAGGGGTTCCGTATGGTGAGGTACTACGTTTTTTTAAGTCCGGCGAAACGGCGGTTACTGGAAGAAGTGGTGTACATCATAACGGAGACAGTGAGAAAAACGGCGATGCAAATCACCTGGAGAGGGATGTATCAGAGGTTACTGAAGGTTGACCCGCTGAAGTGCGTGCTGTGCGGGAGTCAGATGCGTTTTACGGGGCTGAAGCGGGGCTACCGTCTGGCAGAGCAGGTCCTGATGCATGAGCCGCTGGCCCGGATGCGGTGGTGCGGCTGAGAGCCGCAGAGGGGAAGTTGCGTCCATTTTGAGGGAAACGGAGCAAAAAACCGCCATTCATACCCTGAATCAATCAGAGCCATCCAGTTTAATCGTCGGTTCCGTTCATATGGAGCAAAAGTGGTGTTGAAGAAACATCCGTTTTGTGGTGTTTTTTTAATCTTTTTGGGGTTTTAATTCCTATCGATGAACCGTTCGCTGAGTGTGAATACCGCTGCCGCTGGCGGTAACGCCAGTTTAATGACGATCGGTTAAACAGGTAGCCGGAGGATGTTACAACCTCCTCCGTCATCTTTAACGTGGTCGAATCCCCTCAATAATAATCCGCTGCACGTTTTCAACCGTTTGATTGAAAAATACCTCATCGCGCAACGTCGCGCCTGTCACCGCCTCCACCTGAGGGGCGAAATCGGCGTAATGTTGAGTGGAAGCCCAAATCATAAAAATCAAATGCTGCGGATCAATCGGCGCGAGTTTGCCGCTTTTGACCCAACCGGCAATCAGCGCCGATTTCTCATCAATTAATGCCTTCAAATCGCCCGTCAGTTCATCCATTAACAACGGCGCGCCTGCCAGCATCTCCATACAGAACAGGCGCGAAGCCTGCGGATAATCGCGTGAGACTTCCAGCTTCAGACGGATGTACTCTTTTATCGCCGCCAGCGGGGCGAAATCTTCACGAAACGCTTTTAACGGTGCCAGCCAGATATCGAGAATCTGCCGCAGCACGGCAATATACAGCGCCTCTTTTGACGGGAAGTAATACAGCAGATTGGTTTTTGAAACACCCGCCAACTCTGCGATCTGCTCCAGCCTTGTGCCGTGAAAACCGAATTGTGAAAAAGTGTCCAGTGCTGCGCTAAGAATCGCTTTTTTCTTCGCG
This sequence comes from Shigella flexneri 2a str. 301, assembly GCF_000006925.2. Classification (NCBI taxonomy): domain Bacteria; kingdom Pseudomonadati; phylum Pseudomonadota; class Gammaproteobacteria; order Enterobacterales; family Enterobacteriaceae; genus Shigella; species Shigella flexneri. Next base: position 1,062,351 of record NC_004337.2, on the reverse strand, counting down.
CTTACTGCGCGCGAACGTTTACCCGTTGTTTTCACTGCGCCTTGCGTCATGCGCTCTCCCCTCTTGTAGATTGGTAACAGGATAGCAAAACCCCCGCCCGGCCTCGACCTTCTGCACTCTCATCGCGCACGGATGCATGTTTTATGTGCAACTGTTTTGACCGTTTAGTCCACTTTTTACCAGATATTTTAGATAACACAATGCTAACACATTAATAATATTCACTTTTTAAAAACTGGCATCCGCTTTGCGAACAAGCCAATACGCGGCTGAAAAGGATATGCAGGATGCAGCGCCCCGTCTGACTTTCACTTTACGAGACGAAGAGAGGTTGATGATGAAAATTGGCGTATTCGTACCTATTGGCAACAACGGCTGGCTCATTTCGACCCACGCGCCGCAGTACATGCCGACCTTTGAACTGAATAAAGCCATTGCGCAAAAAGCGGAGCATTACCATTTCGATTTCGCCCTGTCGATGATCAAACTGCGTGGCTTTGGCGGCAAAACTGAGTTCTGGGATCACAACCTTGAGTCGTTCACCTTGATGGCGGGTCTGGCAGCCGTGACCTCGCGCATTCAGATTTACGCCACTGCTGCCACCTTAACGTTACCTCCGGCAATCGTCGCCCGTATGGCCGCAACCATCGACTCCATCTCTGGCGGGCGTTTTGGCGTCAACCTCGTGACTGGCTGGCAAAAGCCCGAGTATGAGCAGATGGGTATCTGGCCTGGCGATGACTATTTCTCCCGTCGTTACGACTATCTCACCGAATATGTTCAGGTGCTGCGCGACCTGTGGGGCACGGGGAAAAGCGATTTTAAAGGCGATTTTTTCACCATGAATGATTGTCGCGTCAGTCCGCAACCGAGTATCCCCATGAAAGTGATCTGCGCCGGGCAAAGCGACGCTGGCATGGCGTTCTCCGCCCAGTATGCCGATTTCAACTTCTGTTTCGGCAAAGGCGTAAATACACCCACGGCTTTCGCCCCGACCGCTGCGCGGATGAAACAGGCCACAGAGCAAACCGGACGCGACGTTGGCTCTTATGTGTTGTTTATGGTGATTGCCGATGAAACCGACGATGCCACTCGCGCCAAATGGGAACACTACAAAGCGGGCGCGGATGAAGAGGCGTTAAGCTGGCTAACCGAACAAAGTCAGAAAGATACCCGCTCCGGTACTGACACCAACGTTCGTCAGATGGCCGATCCCACTTCGGCGGTAAACATCAATATGGGGACGTTAGTCGGTTCTTACGCCAGTGTCGCGCGCATGTTAGATGAAGTCGCAAGCGTGCCTGGTGCAGAAGGCGTGCTGTTGACCTTCGATGATTTTCTGTCGGGAATCGAAACCTTCGGCGAGCGCATTCAACCACTGATGCAGTGCCGCGCCCATCTCTCTGCGCTGACTCAGGAGGTGGCATGATGACAACCTTAACCGCTCGACCGGAAGCCATTACCTTCGATCCGCAGCAAAGTGCGCAGATCGTGGTGGATATGCAAAACGCTTATGCCACGCCAGGCGGCTACTTAGATCTCGCCGGGTTTGATGTCTCAACCACTCGCCCGGTCATTGCCAACATTCAAACCGCTGTGACCGCAGCGCGAGCGGCAGGGATGTTGATCATCTGGTTTCAAAATGGCTGGGATGAACAGTATGTCGAGGCTGGCGGCCCCGGCTCACCGAATTTTCATAAATCGAACGCCCTGAAAACCATGCGTAAGCAGCCGCAGCTGCAGGGGAAATTGCTGGCGAAAGGCTCCTGGGATTATCAACTGGTGGATGAACTGGTGCCGCAGCCTGGCGATATTGTGCTGCCGAAGCCGCGCTACAGCGGTTTCTTCAATACGCCGCTGGACAGCATTTTACGCAGCCGTGGAATACGCCATCTGGTTTTCACCGGTATCGCTACCAACGTCTGCGTCGAATCGACGCTACGCGATGGCTTTTTTCTGGAGCATTTCGGCGTGGTGCTGGAAGACGCAACACACCAGGCGGGGCCGGAATTTGCACAGAAAGCCGCGTTGTTCAATATCGAAACCTTTTTTGGCTGGGTCAGCGACGTCGAAACGTTCTGCGACGCGCTTTCTCCCACGTCCTTTGCTCGTATCGCTTAAGGAGTTTAGCGATGCCAAAATCCGTAATTATTCCCGCTGGCAGCAGCGCACCGCTGGCCCCCTTCGTTCCCGGCACGCTGGCTGATGGCGTGGTGTATGTCTCCGGTACGCTGGCTTTTGATCAACATAATAACGTGCTGTTTGCCGATGACCCAAAGGCGCAAACCCGCCACGTTCTGGAAACTATCCGCAAGGTGATCGAGACGGCGGGTGGCACGATGGCGGATGTGACCTTCAACAGCATCTTTATTACCGACTGGAAAAATTACGCCGCGATTAACGAAATCTACGCCGAGTTTTTTCCGGGTGATAAACCGGCGCGATTCTACATTCAGTGCGGACTGGTAAAACCTGACGCGCTGGTGGAAATCGCCACAATTGCGCATATCGCCAAGTGAGGCCGCGATGAAACTTTCACTCTCATCTCCCCCTTATGCTGATGCACCCGTAGTGGTGTTGATTTCGGGTCTTGGCGGTAGCGGCAGTTACTGGTTACCGCAACTGGCGGTGCTGGAGCAGGAGTATCAGGTAGTCTGTTACGACCAGCGCGGCACCGGCAATAATCCCGACACACTGGCAGAAGATTACAGTATCGCCCAGATGGCAGCGGAACTGCATCAGGCGCTGGTAGCCGCAGGGATTGAGCGTTACGCGGTGGTCGGCCATGCGCTCGGTGCGCTGGTGGGGATGCAGCTGGCGCTGGATTATCCCGCGTCGGTAACTATGCTGGTCAGCGTTAACGGCTGGCTACGAATAAACGCCCATACGCGCCGCTGTTTTCAGGTTCGCGAACGATTACTGTATAGCGGCGGCGCGCAAGCATGGGTGGAAGCGCAGCCGTTGTTCCTCTATCCCGCCGACTGGATGGCGGCCCGCGCACCTCGCCTGGAGGCAGAAGACGCGCTGGCACTGGCGCATTTTCAGGGCAAAAATAATTTACTACGTCGACTTAACGCCCTCAAACGCGCTGACTTTAGTCACCATGCGGATCGCATCCGCTGCCCGGTGCAAATCATCTGCGCCAGTGATGATCTGCTGGTGCCAACAGCATGTTCCAGTGAACTTCATGCCGCCCTGCCCGATAGCCAGAAAATGGTGATGCCCTATGGCGGACACGCCTGCAACGTGACCGATCCCGAAACGTTTAATGCTCTGTTACTCAACGGGCTTGCCAGCCTGTTACATCACCGTGAAGCCGCCCTGTAAGGAATTGCTATGAACGAAGCCGTTAGCCCAGGTGCGCTTAGCACCCTGTTCACCGATGCCCGCACTCACAACGGCTGGCGGGAGACACCCGTCAGCGATGAGACGTTACAGGAGCTTTATGCCCTGATGAAATGGGGGCCGACATCAGCTAACTGTTCTCCGGCACGGATCGTGTTTATCCGCACTGCAGAAGGAAAAGAACGTCTGCGCCCGGCGCTTTCCAGCGGCAATCTGCAAAAAACCCTGACCGCGCCCGTCACCGCTATCGTCGCCTGGGACAGTGAATTTTATGAACGGTTACCACTACTGTTTCCCCACGGTGATGCCCGCAGTTGGTTTACCTCCAGCCCACAACTTGCCGAAGAAACAGCGTTTCGCAACAGTTCCATGCAGGCGGCTTATCTGATCGTCGCTTGCCGTGCGCTGGGACTGGATACCGGCCCGATGTCGGGTTTTGACCGTCAACACGTTGACGACGCCTTTTTTGCGGGCAGCACGCTGAAGAGCAATCTGCTGATTAATATCGGCTATGGCGATAGCAGCAAACTTTTTGCGCGCCTGCCACGTCTGTCCTTTGAAGAAGCCTGCGGGCTGTTGTAAGGAGCAAACTATGAACATAGTTGATCAACAAACCTTTCGCGATGCGATGTCCTGTATGGGCGCGGCGGTCAATATCATCACCACGGACGGTCCAGCCGGGCGCGCCGGGTTCACCGCCAGCGCCGTCTGCAGCGTGACCGACACGCCGCCCACATTACTGGTGTGCCTGAATCGTGGGGCGTCCGTCTGGCCGGTATTCAATGAAAATCGAACGCTGTGTGTAAATACACTGAGCGCCGGGCAGGAGCCGCTTTCAAATCTTTTTGGCGGCAAAACGCCCATGGAACACCGCTTTGCCGCCGCCCGCTGGCAGACGGGTGTGACCGGATGCCCGCAACTGGAAGAGGCTCTGGTTTCGTTTGACTGCCGTATCAGCCAGGTGGTGAGCGTCGGCACCCACGACATTCTGTTTTGCGCCATCGAAGCGATTCATCGTCACACCACACCCTACGGGCTGGTGTGGTTCGATCGCAGTTATCACGCGCTGATGCGCCCTGCTTGTTAACCTCCTTAAGGAGACAGCTGATGGCAATGTTCGGTTTTCCTCACTGGCAGTTAAAATCGACCTCTACAGAGAGCGGCGTGGTCGCGCCGGATGAACGATTGCCGTTTGCTCAGACGGCAGTAATGGGCGTTCAACACGCGGTGGCGATGTTTGGCGCGACGGTGTTAATGCCGATTCTGATGGGGCTGGATCCCAATCTTTCCATTTTAATGTCGGGGATCGGCACGTTACTGTTTTTCTTTATTACCGGCGGGCGCGTCCCCAGTTATCTCGGCTCCAGCGCGGCTTTTGTCGGCGTGGTGATTGCCGCGACGGGCTTTAACGGTCAGGGCATTAACCCGAATATCAGCATCGCGCTGGGCGGGATTATCGCCTGTGGGCTGGTTTATACCGTCATTGGCCTGGTGGTGATGAAAATTGGTACACGCTGGATTGAACGACTAATGCCGCCGGTGGTGACGGGTGCGGTGGTGATGGCGATTGGCCTGAACTTAGCGCCTATCGCAGTGAAAAGTGTATCGGCTTCGGCCTTTGATAGCTGGATGGCGGTAATGACGGTGCTGTGTATTGGGCTGGTGGCGGTGTTTACCCGTGGCATGATCCAGCGGTTATTGATTCTCGTAGGATTAATTGTCGCCTGTCTGCTGTATGGCGTGATGACCAACGTTTTAGGGCTGGGAAAAGCCGTCGATTTTACTCTCGTCAGCTATGCTGCCTGGTTCGGTCTGCCGCATTTTTCCACTCCTGGTTTTAATGGCCAGGCGATGATGTTGATTGCGCCCGTGGCGGTGATTCTGGTGGCGGAAAACTTAGGTCATCTCAAGGCGGTCGCCGGGATGACCGGACGCAATATGGACCCGTATATGGGGCGAGCATTCGTCGGTGATGGTCTGGCAACGATGCTTTCCGGCTCTGTCGGCGGTAGCGGCGTCACCACCTATGCTGAAAATATCGGTGTGATGGCCGTGACAAAAGTCTACTCGACGCTGGTGTTTGTTGCAGCTGCCGTCATCGCTATGCTGTTGGGCTTTTCGCCGAAATTTGGCGCGCTGATCCATACCATTCCGGCCGCGGTGATTGGTGGTGCATCAATTGTTGTGTTCGGGCTGATTGCCGTCGCAGGCGCAAGGATATGGGTACAAAACCGTGTCGATTTAAGCCAGAACGCTAATTTGATTATGGTCGCAGTAACCTTCGTGCTGGGCGCGGGTGATTTTGCTCTCACGCTTGGCGGTTTTACGTTGGGAGGGATCGGTACAGCAACCTTTGGCGCGATTTTACTCAATGCGTTATTAAGCAGAAGGTTGGTTGACGTTCCACCGCCAGAAGTTGTTCATCAGGAGCCATAAACAGAAAACCGCCGGGTTACCGGCGGTGATGACTTTTTGACGAGCTTAAGAAAAAAATGCATTCGTCATTGATTAGCCCGGCTAGTTGTCGCTTTTGCCGTGACTGCTCTTGCCACCTTTTTTACCTGCTTCTGATGCTCTTTCGCGGTCTTCTGCAAAATTGCCGGAACCGCCTCGATGGTTTGCCATTACTGACCTCCGTCTGGGTATAGACATCATATTGCATAGAATTAACGCGGCGTATGGCGGCTGCCATATTTTCGCTACGTGGGACTAAGCTTAGTGAACTGACGCGGACAGACCCGCGTTTGGTAATATCCTGCAACAGCTTCTTAGCGAGAATAGATATCATCTCCAATAATTATCCATAAGCCGCTCTTATGATTAAAAAAACGCGATGAGATAAAAATGTGTCATTTTGCGACAAAATTACGTGCTTGTGAAAGTTGTTATAAATCAAATAAGTGGTTGTGAAATTTGCACTCTGAAAAGGACGTCTTATCTTTAAATAAGTGGTAGCGAATCGCTACGGAATAGAGATAACACGAGGAGTGGTTAGAAATGGCTAAAGTTCTGGTGCTTTATTATTCCATGTACGGACATATTGAAACGATGGCACGCGCAGTCGCTGAGGGTGCAAGCAAAGTGGATGGCGCAGAAGTTGTCGTTAAGCGTGTACCGGAAACCATGCCGCCGCAATTATTTGAAAAAGCAGGCGGTAAAACGCAAACTGCACCGGTTGCAACCCCGCAAGAACTGGCCGATTACGACGCCATTATTTTTGGTACACCTACCCGCTTTGGCAACATGTCCGGTCAAATGCGTACCTTCCTCGACCAGACGGGCGGCCTGTGGGCTTCCGGCGCACTATACGGAAAACTGGCGAGCGTCTTTAGTTCCACCGGTACTGGCGGCGGTCAGGAACAAACCATCACATCCACCTGGACGACCCTTGCGCATCACGGCATGGTGATTGTCCCCATTGGCTACGCAGCGCAGGAATTATTTGACGTTTCACAGGTTCGCGGCGGTACGCCGTACGGCGCAACCACCATCGCAGGCGGTGACGGCTCACGCCAGCCAAGCCAGGAAGAACTGTCTATTGCTCGTTATCAAGGGGAATATGTCGCAGGTCTGGCAGTTAAACTTAACGGCTAATCTTCAACAGGAGGATACGCATGCCAACTCAAGAAGCGAAAGCTCATCACGTCGGTGAATGGGCATCTCTGCGCAATACGTCGCCGGAAATAGCCGAGGCCATTTTCGAAGTCGCCGGGTACGACGAAAAAATGGCAGAAAAGATTTGGGAAGAAGGTAGTGATGAAGTGTTAGTCAAAGCCTTTGCTAAGACCGATAAAGATTCGCTTTTTTGGGGCGAACAGACCATCGAACGTAAAAACGTTTAACCAGCGACTCCCCCGCTTCTCGCGGGGGAGTTTTCTGTTATTTCACCGCCTCATTCAACACGCTATCAAACTTATCCATCGGGCAGAAACCGTTGGCATCTATCGGGCAACCGCTTAATTCCAGCGTCACGCGCTGCGCAGGTGCCTGCAGGGTTAACGCATCGGCATTACGTAACTGTTCCGCACTCTGGTACACATATTCAATTTTCATCAAATCGCGATTGGCTTTGCTGTCATGCCAACGCTGGAAAACGATTTTGCCGCCAATCGGCGTGCGTTCGTTCTGGTCATGCAACTGATACGGTTTGAAATCCAGCGCCGTTAACAGAGAGGCTATGTTGGAGTCGTGCCCAACTAACACCGTGATTTTCGGAGCACTGGCGCGATCGGTGACCAGGGCTTTGTCGATATAACTGACCAGCGGTTTCGCAACATTGCGCGCCACTTCCGGTGAGGTAAACAGACTGTCCTGGTAACCGTTTTTCAGCTTCGACAATACCTTCCACTGCTGGTCAGATTTGATTTCTCCCCAGGCCACCTGATCCATCGGAAAACCTTCGTAGTATTGCAAAGTAAACGCATCTACCAGCGAGTTGCCGACTTTCAGCGGCCCGGAAACACCTGGTTCTTGTTGATACTTGGCGCTAAAGGTATTTTTGCCATCCACCAGCGAACACTGTTGTTTCTCTTTACAGGCAGGGGAATCTTTATAGTTAACGATTTTTTCCAGTAGCTGGTAGCTGTCGGTAAGCTGGAGTTTGCTGAGCTCTTTCTCCATTGCCGCCACCGCCTGTTCACTGAATGCGGCGGAATCATCGGTGATCATCGGGTTAAAGGTTGGGTCCATAGTGCCCATTTTTTCCTGGTGATGCACAGGAATATCACACCCAGGGAATGCACCAGTAATAAAGAACTGGGCGGTAGCGACGGTACGTTGCAGACTATTGGCATAGGCATAAACGGTGTCCGGCGGCGGGCATTCCCCCGATTTCACTATCCCCTGCTCTGCCAGCCATTCACGCATGTAATGGCCCATATACACTTCGAGCACGCCACCTTTGGTGGTGAGTTGCCCACCGGGGACGTCCCATTCGGGCCATTTATTCGGCGTCGACTGCTCCAGCACACTGCCATTGTTCGCCAGCGGCGCACGTAAGTTATGGCGGCTCATCATGAGCACTTGCTGTAGCTGATAGCCTTCCGGTACGGTTTGTGCCTGAGCATTTGAAGCGAGTAAAACTATCCCTGCCACAGTTGCGGCGATTAGCGTTTTGTTCATTCCTGGCACCTCTTTTGTTATCAATCATTAAAGAGTGTGACAGAAATATGACTTTTTTCCGGGAACAGGTTCGCAAAATGGCTTGTTGAACGCCTGTTTTTCTATATACATCTTCAAAAACAGGCAAGGTTTGACGCAAACTATGCCTGATTAGCCCCTGCCTCGCGTACGCCGCTGATAATTGCACCTGTGGCTAAACAGAATATCTGCGGCGTTACCAATACAGAGACAATATTTACCAATAAAAAAGTGTGAGACTAATAACAATGGTTTTTAGCATATGCCTTTGCCATTAAGTTGCATAACGATTTAAATAGTCAAGTTGCGCATTCATTTCCTTATTTTTTAACTTATAAGCCTGAGAAAAAAGTTCAGGAGGGAGGTAAACATCATAATGATTGCCAGTGTTTGTTAAATATCCATACTCAAGATCTTCATCTGTTGAAAAGGATTCATTTCCCAAGGAGATTGATGCCACATTACTATTAACAATAAATAATGAGCAAATGCTATCTGAAAGAACAGCAAGAAAATTCTTCACCGCTTTAATCCTATCCGACGTGTCGGTATCTAAAGCAAGCAAATTCTTGTTATCATTAAATATAAACTCGGGTAAATGCAGTATGCATTTTTTGTCATTCAAGCAACTATCAATGAATTGTTTTTTAAAAAACAGAAAGCTCCATGACATAAAACTACCCACACCCTGAATTTTGTTGTCAGATTGCAGATCAACGCCAAATAATGTCTTTACATCTTCCCTGAGATTATAGAATGCCGTATCAACAAGAGCCTCGATCGTTTGTTTATCAACAATTTTAATAAACTCTTCGTATACTTGCTTTTGCGTCTTATGGCTGCCCAGCGCCCATGAATACTCATGTTCTTTTAAAACCAGTATGGCTCTTAACAGACAATATCCATCGCCATCTACTGGAGCGTATTTTAATCCATATGTTTTATTAATTTCACTCTGAATAAAAGATATGCCAGACAAATCAATACCAGTATCTAAATCAGATATTCCCGGCATATTTATCTGTTCTGGCTGGATACTCATATTTTCATTATCTAAACAATACTCAGAAAAAACATCATCACACGCATTAATGTTTTCAATATATTCCATAAAGCCATACCAATAATAACCTTTAAAATCTGTGATAGACTCTGAACCTCTGCCCGGCAAGGACACTCTAACAATATCAACATCTTGAACATATTGTATAGTATATGTAATACCTCCTGAAACCCCTGAATAAATTTGTGTATCATTAGTACGCAATGTTCTCATAAATAATGATAGATCATTATCATTCTGCATTTCCTCAAATTCTTTTTCTAGTGATTCACATTCCAGACATGGAGTATCCTCTTCATTTACTTTACGTCTGAGTTCATTGTACAACCGCATAAAACACACCAGTGTGTTTTCAAAAAGCGTGATTGAATATGTTTGATTTTTTTCGTACTCATTTTTTATATCGTTCCAGGCCTGTTTCAAATAATTATTTGCAGTGCAACTAATTCCATGTATATTACTACCCATATATAGCGTCTATAAAATTTAATAAATAATGACGCCCTAGTTAAACTTAAAGTGCCTGGTTCAACTATCAAAAATCGCTCACCCTTTTTCACCTGTTTAAAATATGTTCAGCAACCCATCTTGATGGCGACCTCCTCTCCGCGATGATTTCAATAACATATTCTGTGTTGGCATATGAAATTTTGAGGATTACCCTACACTTATAGGAGTTACCTTACAGGGGTTCCTTCAATTTGTGTTGATTTACGCGAGATAACGCTATGGAATTAAAGGATTATTACGCCATCATGGGCGTGAAACCGACGGACGATCTCAAGACAATCAAGACCGCCTATCGTCGACTGGCCCGTAAATACCATCCTGATGTCAGCAAAGAACCGGATGCCGAAGCCCGCTTCAAAGAGGTCGCTGAAGCCTGGGAAGTGTTAAGTGATGAACAACGTCGCGCTGAGTATGATCAGATGTGGCAACATCGCAACGATCCGCAATTTAACCGTCAGTTCCATCATGGCGACGGTCAGAGTTTTAATGCCGAAGATTTTGACGATATCTTCTCGTCAATTTTCGGTCAGCATGCCCGCCAGAGCCGTCAACGCCCCGCCGCACGTGGCCACGATATTGAAATCGAAGTGGCGGTATTCCTCGAAGAAACGCTTACTGAGCATAAGCGTACCATCAGCTATAACCTGCCGGTTTATAACGCCTTTGGCATGATCGAACAGGAAATCCCGAAAACGCTGAATGTGAAGATCCCGGCAGGCGTCGGCAATGGTCAACGCATCCGCCTGAAAGGCCAGGGGACGCCGGGCGAAAACGGCGGTCCAAATGGCGATTTGTGGCTGGTGATTCATATTGCGCCACATCCGCTGTTCGATATTGTCGGCCAGGATCTGGAAATTGTGGTGCCGGTTAGCCCGTGGGAAGCGGCGCTGGGTACTAAAGTCACCGTTCCAACACTGAAAGAAAGCATTTTGCTGACTATCCCGCCAGGCAGCCAGGCCGGGCAACGATTGCGCGTTAAAGGCAAAGGTCTGGTGAGCAAAAAACAGACCGGCGATCTGTATGCGGTACTGAAAATCGTGATGCCGCCGAAACCGGATGAAAACACTGCCGCGCTGTGGCAGCAACTGGCAGACGCCCAGTCGTCTTTTGATCCACGTAAAGATTGGGGGAAAGCATAATGGCTAATGTTACGGTGACTTTTACTATTACCGAATTTTGCCTGCATACCGGCATCTCTGAAGAGGAGTTGAATGAAATTGTCGGTTTGGGGGTGGTTGAACCGCGTGAGATCCAGGAAACAACCTGGGTATTTGACGACCATGCCGCCATTGTGGTGCAACGCGCGGTACGCCTGCGTCATGAACTGGCTCTGGACTGGCCGGGGATCGCGGTGGCGCTGACGTTAATGGATGATATTGCGCACCTGAAGCAGGAAAACCGCCTGCTACGCCAGCGGCTTTCCCGGTTTGTAGCTCATCCGTGATGTGTGTTTGCCGGATGTGATGACGCATCCGGCAACTGCGCCATAATGCCTGATGCGACGCTAAACGCGTCTTTTCAGGCGCATAAACGACGTTATCTGTTTTGGTGGTCGCACTCCACTAACACCAGCAATAACTGGCTTAGTGCCGCGTAAAAACCAAAGCTGTCATACTGTCGACAACGCGCAGCAAACTCTGGTAACCATTGCCGCAGCGCCGTCAGTGTTTTTTGCCGCAAACTGTCGATTCTTCGCGCAGGAACGGTCCCCTCTCCCAGCGAAAAATGCAGATAACTCAACAACTCGAGATAGATCGCCAGATGATCTGCCGGTTCGTTGAAATTGCCACTGGTTTCCATCCCTGCCTCAACTAACAAGCGTTTAATCTCTTGCTCGTCCTGTTTGTAGGCCGATGCATACGGCAGCGCCGCTTGTTTGTCGGTCATCAGAAACAGGCCGCAAAAGTCAGCGGCCAGTTCCAGACGGGCATCGTCACGTACTGTCAGCGTGGCAGGTAATGCTGCCAACTTACTGATTTAGTGTATGATGGTGATTTTAAGGTGCTTGCGTGGCTTCCATTTCCATCAGATGTCCTTCCTGCTCCGCTACTGAAGGCGTGGTGCGTAACGGCAAAAGCACTGCCGGACATCAGCGCTATCTCTGCTCTCATTGCCGTAAAACATGGCAACTACAGTTCACTTACACCGCCTCTCAGCCCGATACGCACCAGAAAATCATTGATATGGCCATGAATGGCGTCGGATGTCGCGCCAGCGCACGCATTATGGGCGTTGGCCTCAACACGGTTTTACGTCACTTAAAAAACTCAGGCCGCAGTCGGTAACCTCGCGCATACAACCGGGCAGTGATGTGATTGTCTGCGCTGAAATGGACGAACATTGGGGCTACGTCGGTGCTAAATCACGTCAGCGCTGGCTGTTTTACGCGTATGACAGGATACGGAGGACGGTTGTGGCGCACGTCTTCGGTGAACGCACTCTGGCCACACTGGAGCGTCTTCTGAGCCTGCTGTCGGCCTTTGAGGTCGTGGTATGGATGACGGATGGCTGGCCGCTGTATGAATCACGCCTGAAGGGAAAGCTGCACGTTATCAGCAAGCGTTACACTCAGCGCATTGAGCGACATAATCTGAATCTGAGACAACATCTGGCAAGGCTGGGACGGAAGTCACTGTCGTTCTCAAAATCGGTGGAGCTGCATGACAAGGTCATCGGGCATTATCTGAACATAAAACACTATCAGTAAGTTGGAGTCATTACCAGCGTGGCAATACTGTTTTCCAGATCATTCACCGCCGCAGTGAGCGGCGGTTCGCTTTTCAGCAACGAAAACCATTCAGCCATCTGCGCACTGGCGATTTGCGTCAGTTGTTCATCGTCCAGTTCACGGGAGAACAACTGCGCCAGCCAGGCGTAAACACAGGCAATCTGTTGTGCTGTCAGCGTGGTCATGATTTCACCTGCGACGCGGGAACATATTCGCACTGCGCCACCATCTCCACGGGGCCGTTAAACGCCGTCACCTGCTCCACTGTTCCATTGTACTTCTCAATTTCCACCAGCGTAGTGTGCGCACTGGTCGCCTGCGCCAGCTGCGAAGTCCCGATGTCGATGGTCAGCACGTTGGGGTTACCGTATTTGCACAGCGCACCAGGCTCGCCGCCTTTATCTGGATCGTACCATGCCCCTTCGTGAATTCGCGCCACGCCGGGTGCATAGCGGTCAGAAACTACTGCTCCTGCCAACACCTGACCGCGAGCGTTAAAGACGCGTACCACATCACCGTTACGAATACCGCGCGCGCTGGCATCCTGCGGGTTAATGAACACTGGCTCTTTACCCGCTACCGTATATTGCTGACGCAGCGTTTCCGACTCACATAGCTGCGAGTGAAGTCGGAAATCCGGATGCACAGATTGCAGATGCAACGGATACTTCTGCGAGCCGGGCCCACCGTGGGAGCGTTCGATTTTCTCAAACCACATCGGATGCCCCTGACAATCGTCGTAGTTCATATCGGCGATGGTTTTCGAGTAGATCTCAATCAGGCCACTCGGCGTGCCCAGCGGTTCGAGATCCGGATCTTCGCGGAATGCCTGGTGGCGAACAAACATCTGCGGATGGTCAAACTCGACGTACTCTTTGTTATTCCAGAAGTCATCAAACGCTGGCAGATGAACGCCGCGTCCTTTGCCTTGTTGTACACCTTCCTGCCAGATGCGTTTCAGCCAGCCCATTTCGTCCAGCCCTTCGGTAAAGGCTTCTTCACGATTAAAGCGACGGCACAGCTCGCGGAAAATATCAAAGTCGTTGCGCGCCTCGAACTACGGCGGCACCACCTGTTTCATGGCGATAATGCCACGGTTGGAGTGGTTGCCGTACTGGTCGAGATCGTTACGCTCAAACTGCGTGGTCGCAGGCAGCACGATATCGGCAAAGCGGCAGGTTGAGGTCCACTGGTTATCTATGGCGATAACCGTTTCCAGCTTGCGCCAGCCTTCAATAATGCGGTTGATCTGCTGATGGCGATGGAATGGGTTAGTTCCGGCAAAAATACACATTTTCAGCGGCGGCAGTTTTACCGATTTACCGTTCCAGTTGATCACTTTCCCCGGTTCGAGGATCGCATCGATAAAACGGGCAATCGGAATAGTGCTGCTGTAGCCTTTGTAGTCACTGTTGTCGTGAACAGGCGGAATCGACGTAGAGCCGGAGAAACCACTCAGAATAACGCCTTTACGCCCCGGCGTGCCTGCGCCGTTGTAGTGCCAGCCAAAACCACCACCTGGCAGGCCAATTTGCCCCAGCATCGCCGCCAGAACCACAATCATCCACGCCCACTGTTCACCGTGCTGCATACGCTGCACGCACCAGCCAGCAATAATTTGCGTTCTGTTCGCCGCCATCTGCCGCGCCAGCCCACGAATGGTTTCGGCATCAATGCCGGTCAGTTTTTCAGCCCATGCGGCATCTTTCGGCTGACCGTCTTTCTCACCCAGCAGATACGGCAGGAACTGCTCAAAACCCACACAGTAGTTAGCGAGGAAGTTTTTGTCGTACAGGTTTTCACTGTACAGCGTATGTGCCAGCGCCAGTTGCAGCGGCACGTCAGTTTGCGGGTTAACCGCAATGTGCTTCACATGCTCGCGCCCCAGATACTCATGGGTGGATGTGACAACCGGATCGATGCTGATGACCTCAACTTCACCGGCGGCGACTTTCGCTTTTAGCTGCTCGTAATATTCATAAACATCGTGATCCGGGCACCACCAGTTCGCTTGCTGGTTTTTCAGCAAATCGGAGCCCCACAGCACAATGGTTTTGCTGTTCTGCAATACCAGCGGCCAGGAGGTTTGCTGTTCATACACTTCCATTGAACCGACTACGCGCGGCAGGATCACCTGCGCAGCACCGGTAGAGTAATCTCCGCCCGTACCAACGCTATTACCATGCAAGGCAATAGCTTTCGCCAGCATCCCCGAAGCGTTATGGAACATCCCCGTCGATTGCCAACCACTGGCGGTCAGCAAGGCACTCGGCCCGTGAGTTTTCTGTACGCGTTCCAGTTCTTCATAGAACATGTCGAGGGCTTCATCCCAGCTCACGCGCACAAAACGGTTATCACCGCGCTGGGAGGTGTCGCTCAGATGGCGCTTACGCAGCCAGTCCACGCGTACCATCGGATAACGAATACGTGCCGCGTTGTGTACGTGATCCGGCAATCCGGCGATCATTTTCGACGGATATTTATCCAGTTCGAACGGTTTTGCCGCCACAAAGCGACCATCCTTCACCATCGCGCGGATAGCCCCCCAGTGCGACCCGGTAAGAATGCCCTCTTTCGAGATGACAGCCTCAGTCGCCGCTTGCGCCGCAGTTGCACGGCGCGGCGTTAACAATGACGGCCCCAGCATCCCGGCGACGGTTAAGCCGCCGAGTTGTGCCAGAAAACGCCGACGTGATGCCTGAAAGAGATCGTTATTGTTCATTATTTTTCTTCCTTCTTATCGCCGTGAGCCTTACCTGCGGTGTCAGACGCATTCATTTGCAGATATTTCAACAAAGTGCGTTCTTCACGTTTATCGAGACTGGTAAAGCCAATCATGCCGTTGAGCGTGCCGATCCAACCGTTAGCGTCAAAGTGGGCGATTTCCGGTGCGCCGTGGCACTCGTTACAGGTGCCGTTGTACAACGAATCCGCATAGGCCCAGATCGGTTTGATATCGTTCACCATGTCGCCTTTCTTCATCCACGCGGTGGCCTGCAACTTGCTCCACTCGGTATTGGTGTCGGCAACGGTGGTTTTCTCCAGCGTTTTCACCTGCTGCTGCACATCACCACGAATCGAGGCAACAAAGATGCGTTTACCTGGGAATTGGGTGAGTACACGCTGACGTCCGGCGCTTTCCGTCCAGCCGGTAATTTCAATTTGCAGCCAGTCGCCGTCACGTTTAAGGACTTTCACTTCCGAAGCAGGCAGCAGAGAACCAGAGGCTTCTTTATCGCCTTTCGCCGCATAAATTGGCTTAATATCAATAGAGTACAGCGTGTCACCACTGTCATTAGCACTGGCGCGCAGCTCATCGAACTGCTTACGGAAGCCGCTACTCATATCCGGTAACTGGTGGGCAATACCTTTATGACAGTCGATGCAGGATTGATTATCTTTCGCTGCCACCTTCATCTGACGTGCCGCTTCAGGATGCTGCCTGGCATGATCCATCGCATCGTAGTTATGGCAGGAGCGACAGGTTGCCGAGTTGTTTTCTTTCATTCGCGCCCATTCACGCTCGGCAAGTTCCGCGCGTTTGGCTTCGAATTTTTCAGGTGTATCAATGGAGTGGGCAATAAAGGTCTGGTAAATGTCGTTGCTCGCTTCCAGTTTGCGCTTCACCATGCCTGGAATATCCGGCGGGATATGACAGTCATGGCATTCAGCTCGCACGCCGGAGGCGTTCTGGAAATGCACCGACTGTTTATATTCTTCATACACCGGTTGCATACTGTGGCAACTGACACAAAATTCGGTTGTGCTGGTGACTTTGATCCCAACGTGTGGCAATACAATCAGCGCAATGCCAATCACAATCCCAATTGCGACCAGCGCCAGTACCGACCAACGAGCACTGGGTCGGCGTAGCGCGTTCCAGAGTTTCCGCATAATAACCCCTGTAGAATTATGGTTTAGTGAAGCGATCTTAATGAGCAAATATGAACAGATATGAACAGAATGAGTAAAACCCTCTGATGCCACATCACATTGTTATTGTTGAAGATAAGCCGGTTACCCAGGCGCGATTACAATCCTACTTCACTCAGGAGGGGTATACCGTTTCCGTTACGGCGAGCGGTGCCGGGCTACGGGAAATTATGCAGAATCAGCCGGTAGATTTAATTCTGCTGGATATCAACTTACCCGATGAAAATGGCCTGATGTTAACCCGCGCCCTGCGAGAACGCTCAACGGTGGGGATTATTCTGGTTACCGGACGCAGCGATCGGATTGACCGTATTGTTGGGCTGGAAATGGGCGCAGACGATTACGTCACCAAACCGCTGGAACTGCGCGAACTGGTAGTACGGGTGAAAAATCTGCTCTGGCGAATCGACCTCGCGCGACAAGCTCAACCGCACACTCAGGACTACTGCTATCGCTTTGCGGGTTATTGCCTGAATGTGTCGCGCCATACGCTGGAGCGGGATGGCGAGCCGATTAAACTGACCCGCGCAGAGTATGAAATGTTGGTGGCATTTGTGACTAATCCGGGCGAAATTCTCAGCCGTGAGCGTCTGCTGCGTATGCTTTCTGCGCGTCGGGTGGAAAACCCTGACCTGCGCACCGTCGATGTGTTAATTCGTCGTTTACGTCATAAACTCAGCGCGGATTTACTGGTGACGCAACATGGTGAAGGTTATTTCTTAGCCGCTGATGTGTGCTGATAAAAATAGACCGGACGAAATCCCCCCGGTGACAGCGAGCGGCGGATATGTTCTCGGTCGGCATTTTTCGGCGTCAGAACTAAAATCGGTGGGCTGACATTATCAGACACCGATTGCCCCTGTAATTGCCTGATGGCCTGCTCAACTGCCAGTTCCCCCTGCCAGACCATTTGATCGCTGGCAGCCATAATCACTCTTCCCCGCTTCAGCCCGCGATACACCTGATGTGAAAGATAAAACGACACCACGGTAAGCGGCGTTTTCAGGTTACGCCCTTCACCCATTGCCGCCTCTGCCGCAATGGCCGTTCCGGCAACGACGTCGATTTCTGGGTGGCGTTCCAGCATCTCCTGCAACAGGTTGCGCTGGATTTCAATATCGTTATCACCAAGCGCAATATCAACAATACGCACCGGGCTTCCGGCAATGGCTGCGCGAAAACCCTCGACCATCTCCTTACTGCCCCCGGCGTTATCGGGTCCGGGCATCAGCAGCACGTTCAGTGGTTTACCGTGCGCCCATTGCACCAAATATCGCCCAGGTTGATAGCCCATCTGAAACCAGGGTACACCAACGCGGCTTTTCACCTGGGGATCATCAAGAGCATTTACCAGTTCGATCACCGGCAGATTTGCTACCTGCTTTTGCAGGTCGGGAAATGACGTCGTGCTACTACCGAGCAAAATGGCCTCTGCGCCCCACTGTTTACACTGGTCGATTTGTGCTTGCTGGGTAGCCAACTGGCTGTAGCCGCCTGCCTCCAGCACTTTTAAATCCACACCGTAGCGGCGAGCAGCCTCCTGCATACCATAGTTCAACGATAACCAGTATGAATCTTTCAGGCTGGGATAAAGCGCGCACAGTTTCCATACGCGTTTGGCTTTAAGCGGCATAGAGGCTTGCACCGTGAAATGCTGCGCATCATGCCAGCGCAACAGGTTATCAGCCGAAAATGCCGACAACATGAAAAGGGAAAGAAGTAAAAATAGCAGTACGCGCATGATAGCCTCATCAATAATAAGGCTTTATGCTAGATGCATTCCACTTTGCGACTCAACCTTTTTCACCTTAAGTGCACCGACCGTGAATTTAACCCTGACCCGAAGACTCTGGATGGGCTTTGCCCTGATGGCGCTGTTAACCCTGACCAGTACCCTGGTGGGATGGTACAACCTGCGCTTTATCAGCCAGGTGGAAAAAGACAATACTCAGGCATTGATTCCTACCATGAATATGGCGCGCCAGTTGAGCGAAGCCAGCGCCTGGGAACTTTTCGCCGCGCAGAACCTGACCAGTGCCGATAACGAAAAGATGTGGCAGGCGCAGGGGCGAATGCTCACCGCATAAAGCCTGAAGATTAATGCGTTGCTGCAAGCGTTACGGGAACAAGGTTTTGATACCACCGCTATTGAACAACAGGAGCAGGAGATCTCCCGTTCATTACGTCAGCAAGGGGAACTGGTGGGGCGGCGTCTGCAACTACGCCAGCAACAACGGCAACTCAGTCAGCAGATAGCTGCCGCCGATGAGATCGCACGCCTGGAGCAAGGTCAGGCGAATAATGCGACAACTTCCGCTGGAGCGACCCAGGCCGGGATTTACGATTTGATCGAACAAGATCAGCGTCAGGCTGCTGAAAGTGCACTCGATCGGCTGATTGATATCGATCTTGAGTATGTTAACCAGATGAATGAACTGCGCCTTAGCGCTCTGCGGGTGCAGCAAATGGTGATGAATCTGGGGCTGGAGCAGATCCAGAAAAATGCACCAACGCTGGAAAAGCAGCTCAATAATGCGGTGAAAATTCTGCAACGTCGGCAAATACGCATTGAAGATCCGGGAGTTCGTGCGCAGGTCGCAACAACGTTAACTACCGTTAGCCAATATAGCGATCTGTTGGCGCTGTTCCAGCAGGACAGTGAAATCAGCAATCACCTGCAAACTCTCGCCCAAAATAATATCGCCCAGTTCGCGCAGTTTAGTAGCGAAGTCAGTCAGCTGGTCGACACCATTGAGCTGCACAATCAGCATGGACTGGCACATCTGGAAAAAGCCAGTGCACGCGGGCAATACAGCCTGTTATTGCTGGGGATGGTTTCACTTTGCGCACTGATTATGATCCTCTGGCGCGTGGTTTATCGCTCATTCACGCGTCCACTTGCCGAACAAACGCAGGCGCTGCAACGGCTGCTGGACGGTGATATTGACTCCCCTTTCCCGGAAACCGCTGGCGTACGGGAGCTGGATACCATCGGGCGGCTGATGGATGCGTTTCGCAGCAGTGTTCATGCACTGAATCGCCACCGCGAACAGCTGGCGGCGCAGGTCAAAGCGCGTACAGCTGAATTGCAGGAACTGGTGATAGAACACCGACAGGCACGGGCGGAAGCAGAAAAAGCCAGCCAGGCAAAATCGGCGTTTCTGACGGCGATGAGCCATGAGATCCGCACACCGCTGTACGGTATTCTCGGCACTGCTCAACTGCTGGCAGATAACCCCGCACTTAACGCCCAGCGTGATGATTTGCAGGCGATTACCGACTCTGGCGAATCGTTGCTGACCATCCTCAACGATATTCTCGATTATTCGGCTATCGAAGCAGGTGGCAAAAATGTTTCAGTCAGCGATGAGCCCTTTGAACCGCGCCCGCTGCTGGAAAGTACCCTGCAATTAATGAGCGGACGGGTGAAAGGTCGCCCGATTCGCCTGGCAACGGCAATTGCCGATGATGTACCGAGCGCGTTAATGGGCGATCCACGACGTATTCGTCAGGTCATTACCAACCTATTGAGCAATGCCCTGCGTTTTACTGACGAAGGGCACATTATCCTGCGTAGTCGCACTGATGGCGAGCAATGGCTGGTCGAAGTGGAAGACAGCGGCTGCGGTATTGATCCCGCGAAACTGGCAGAAATCTTCCAGCCATTTGTGCAGGTAAGCGGCAAACGCGGCGGCACCGGGCTGGGGCTGACTATCAGTAGCCGTCTGGCCCAGGCGATGGGCGGCGAACTGAGCGCCACCAGCACGCCGGAGGTTGGAAGCTGTTTTTGTTTACGCTTGCCGTTACGTGTTGCCACTGCACCCGTGCCAAAAACAGCCAATCAGGCGGTGCGTCTTGACGGTTTACGTTTGCTGTTAATTGAAGATAACCCGCTAACCCAGCGAATTACCGTTGAGATGCTGAACACCAGTGGTGCGCAGGTTGTTGCTATTGGCAATGCCGCGCAGGCTTTAGAGACACTGCAAAATAGCGAACCGTTTGCTGCCGCACTGGTGGATTTTGATCTGCCGGATATCGACGGCATTACCCTTGCCCGGCAACTGGCACAGCAATATCCGTCGCTGGTTTTGATTGGCTTTAGCGCCCATGTCATTGACGAAACGCTGCGCCAGCGTACCAGTTCACTATTTCGCGGGATTATCCCTAAACCGGTGCCGCGTGAAGTGCTCGGTCAGTTACTGGCGCACTATCTCCAACTGCAAGCCAATAACGATCTACCACTGGATGTCTCGCAACTCAATGAAGACGCTCAGTTAATGGGGACGGAGAAGATCCACGAATGGCTGGCATTATTTAAACAACATGCCCTGCCGCTTCTCGATGAAATCGACATTGCCCGCGCCAGCCAGGACAGCGAGAAAATAAAGCGTGCCGCGCATCAGCTAAAAAGCAGTTGCTCGAGTCTGGGAATGCGTAGCGCCAGTCAGCTATGCGCACAACTGGAGCAGCAGCCATTATCTGCCCCCCTTCCACACGAAGAAATTACACGCAGTGTTGCCGCTCTGGAAGCATGATTGAATAAGAAAGACCTGAACGCGATTTGAATCAATATCAGCCAGTTAAGAATAACTAGAATAGTGGCATTTGGTATGCAACTTAACGGACTGGCAAAATCATGGCAGAGAAAAAAAGAACCCGCTGGCAGCGGCGGCCAGGCACGACGGGCGGCAAATTACCGTGGAATGACTGGCGCAATGCCACGACCTGGCGTAAAGCGACGCAATTCTTACTATTGGCAATGAATATTTATATTGCCATCACGTTCTGGTATTGGGTGCGCTATTACGAAACGGCAGGTAGTACGACATTTGTCGCCAGACCGGGAGGTATCGAAGGCTGGCTACCGATTGCCGGTCTGATGAATCTGAAATATAGCCTTGCAACAGGTCAGTTACCGTCCGTCCACGCCGCCGCGATGCTGTTATTGGTCGCTTTTATCGTCATCAGTCTATTACTCAAAAAGGCCTTTTGCTCATGGTTATGCCCGGTTGGTACGCTTTCTGAATTAATCGGCGATCTCGGTAACAAACTGTTTGGTCGGCAATGTGTCCTTCCCCGCTGGCTGGATATTCCTCTGCGCGGCGTGAAGTATTTGCTGTTGAGTTTATTTCTCTATATCGCGTTATTGATGCCCGCTCAGGCGATTCACTATTTTATGTTGTCGCCCTATAGCGTGGTGATGGACGTTAAAATGCTCGATTTCTTTCGTCATATGGGGACCGCGACATTAATCAGCGTGACCGTTTTGCTGATTGCCAGCCTGTTTATTCGCCATGCCTGGTGTCGTTATCTTTGCCCATATGGCGCGCTGATGGGCGTGGTTTCGCTATTGTCGCCGTTTAAGATTCGTCGCAATGCCGAAAGTTGTATCGATTGTGGCAAATGCGCAAAAAAGTGCCCATCACGGATCCCGGTAGATAAATTAATTCAGGTACGAACAGTGGAATGTACCGGCTGTATGACTTGCGTAGAGTCATGTCCGGTAGCCTCAACATTGACCTTTTCACTGCAAAAACCTGCAGCAAATAAAAAAGCCTTTGCGTTGTCTGGCTGGTTAATGACGCTACTGGTTCTGGGGATTATGTTTGCGGTGATTGGTTACGCAATGTATGCGGGAGTATGGCAAAGCCCGGTGCCGGAGGAATTGTACCGACGCTTAATTCCACAAGCGCCAATGATTGGTCACTAAATTAGCAACAAGCGGAACATCACCTCGCACGGGGTGATGTTCACAAAATCACATTATTTTGATTTTGACATCATAACTTTCAAGCCCGGTCATTTTTTCTCGTGCGATGAAGCGAATTTCAGAGACTTCTTTCCCTGTATTCTTGTTCAGCTCGGCGATTTTTTGCGCGATAAAGTCGGCGATTTCCGTTTCGGCTTGTTTTTTTAACTCTTCAATATTCACTGTTAACCTCGTCTGGTCTTGAAAGACAGCAACACGCCAGTAAGGTGTTGGTTCCCGGTACCCTGGTCAGGTAAGAAATGTTATAAGCCATCTTCCCGAAAGATTCAATAATCAACAGGTTATCGCTTACTATACATACAGCGTTGAAGAAAAATAAGGCAGATATAAAAAAGGCTCCACGAGGGAGCCTGATATTATTTTGTGAAATCCAGCGGCGCATGGTCAGTGCGTATTTGCAGCGCGACGTTATCAAAGGTGATCATAGTCGATTTACAAAAAATACACTTAGCGCCCAAAGGGTTTCGCTCCGTCACATCGAATGCCGATGTGCGGTACTGTGAACCATGACAACATGGACAGCGGAAATGGAGATGTTGAGTAATAATGGCAACCTTAGAGCGTAACAACGTTCGCTGCCGCGGGGCCACGTTGCCCCTGCTCAATAGAAAATTCAACTTTCTGATTTTCGTTCAGCGTGCGGAATTCATTGCTCTGGATGGCGGTGAAATGGACGAAAACGTCTTTGCTGCCATCATCAGGAGTGATAAAGCCAAAACCTTTATCTGCGTTAAACCATTTTACTAAACCAGTCATTTTATTAGACATATTTTACTTCCTTCATTTTGGGCCTTTCGGCAAACAGGGCTTTAATACAGAAACCACTTAGTGTTCAGGAGAGAGACTCAAAAGAAGGGGATAATGCCTGATAATGAGAACTGCTTTAGTAAACTACTTTGTATGCTGTCTGTCTTTCAAACCGACGCAGCTATTAAGGCATGATAATTGAGATTAAGCAAATTTTATTTTAGCCGTCCGGCGGTCTTAAATATCGCTGGCTTTATTTTATTAACCCCGTATAGTGCAGCGCAGTATTTTCAGTAAGGAATTTGTTTGTCCCGTAAAATGACAGGAATTGTCAAAACCTTTGATCGCAAAAGCGGCAAAGGATTCATTATCCCCTCCGACGGTCGTAAAGAAGTCCAGGTCCATATTTCCGCATTCACTCCCCGCGACGCAGAAGTGCTTATACCAGGATTACGCGTGGAATTTTGCCGCGTAAATGGCCTGCGAGGACCAACAGCGGCAAATGTTTATCTCTCTTAATATGACGCTGCTTGTTTAAAGCTGACTGGTTTTATTGGAATAGTTCAATAGTCAACACCATACATTATAACATCAGTTACTTTTCCACTAAGAAACTAATCCATTTAAGCGAATATCTCTGCACCTAATAGTTATAAATGCCATTTAACAGCCAGTTATAGTACCACTTGAAACTATATTACCAACAATAATTAATAGCTTTCGTAACAATTTTCTTATCTTTAATTCGTATTTTTCTAAGATTTATCTTATGCTCACAAGTCGTATTTCCAGAGGGAAATCGTTAACAATCTTATATTTCCCTCTGCGCGCCTTTCCCACCCGCAGTATATAGTGCTAGCGGTATGAGGAAAGGGAGATTTCACAAGGATGTTATACTCAAAGTAGACAATCCTGATCTCAAGCGTACGTATTGTCCATGCGATGAATAAAGGAAAAGTTATGAAACACAAGCTTTCTGCAATCCTTATGGCCTTCATGTTGACGACGCCAGCTGCGTTTGCTGCCCCTGAAGCAGCAAACGGGACCGAGGCAACGACGGGTACTACTGGCACCACAACGACCACTACAGGTGCAACCACGACTGCGGCTACCACTAGTGGCGTGGCTGCTGGCGCTGTCGGCACGGCGACAGTTGTCGGTGTGGCAACGGCTGTTGGTGTGGCGACGTTGGCAGTAGTTGCAGCAAATGACAGTGGCGATGGCGGTTCTCATAACACCTCAACCACCACGTCCACTACGCGCTAATTCTGCTTAAACGCGTCGAAATTCAAGTTAAATAATACCCGGTTGCGATATTCGTACCGGGCTTTAGAGATTTGCATTTTTTTAATTAACCTTTCAAGGATTAAAGGTGCGCCCTCTTATTTTATCGATTTTCGCACTATTTCTTGCGGGATGTACGCACAGCCAGCAAAGTATGGTCGATACATTTCGCGCCAGCCTTTTCGATAATCAGGATATCACTGTAGCGGCTCAGCAGATCCAGGCGTTGCCTTATTCCACGATGTATTTACGCCTTAATGAAGGGCAACGAATCTTTGTGGTACTGGGATATATAGAACAAGAACAAAGCAAATGGTTATCCCAGGATAACGCCATGCTGGTTACCCACAATGGACGTCTTTTAAAGACCGTCAAACTTAATAATAATCTGCTGGAAGTGACAAATCCCGGGCGGGCCCCTCTGCGTAACGCGCTGGCAATAAAAGATGGCAGCCGCTGGACGCGCGATATTCTCTGGAGTGAAGACAACCATTTTCGCTCTGCGACCCTAAGTTCTACTTTTTCCTTTGCTGGATTAGAGACGCTGAATATTGCGGGTCACAATGTGCTGTGTAATGTCTGGCAGGAAGAGGTGACTTCCACGCTGCCAGAAAAACAGTGGCAAAACACATTCTGGGTCGATTCGGCTACTGGCCAGGTTCGTCAAAGTCGGCAAATGTTAGGCGCAGGGGTTATTCCCGTAGAAATGACGTTTCTTAAACCCGCACCATGAATAAATTACAGTCGTATTTCATTGCCAGCGTACTTTACGTAATGACACCCCATGCCTTTGCGCAAGGAACGGTGACTATTTATCTGCCTAGCGAACAACAGACACTTTCCGTTGGCCCCGTGGAAAATGTTGTCCAGTTGGTGACACAACCGCAACTGCGCGATCGCCTCTGGTGGCCTGGTGCCTTGCTGACCGACTCTGCGGCGAAAGCTAAAGCGCTTAAAGACTACCAACATGTCATGGCACAGCTTGCTTCCTGGGAAGCAGAAGCTGACGACGATGTGGCGGCAACGATTAAATCCGTGCGCCAGCAGTTACTCAATCTCAATATCACTGGTCGCTTACCGGTCAAACTGGACCCTGATTTTGTACGAGTGGATGAGAACAGCAATCCCCCGTTGGTCGGGGACTATACGCTCTATACCGTACAGCGTCCGGTGACTATTACTCTGCTGGGTGCGGTTTCTGGGGCTGGGCAATTGCCCTGGCAGGCAGGCCGTAGCGTTACCGATTATCTGCAAGATCACCCCCGCCTTGCAGGCGCAGACAAGAATAACGTTATGGTGATTACGCCTGAGGGTGAGACTGTCGTCGCCCCTGTTGCCCTGTGGAATAAAAGACATGTGGAACCACCGCCTGGCAGCCAGCTTTGGTTGGGCTTTTCTGCGCATGTACTGCCCGAAAAATATGCTGATTTAAATGACCAGATTGTGTCTGTTTTAACGCAACGTGTTCCTGACTGATGAAGAAGAATTCTTATCTTTTAAGCTGCCTGGCCATTGCCGTCTCCAGTGCCTGTCATGCTGAAGTATTAACCTACCCGGATCCGCTGGGTTCGTCGCAATCAGACTTTGGCGGCACAGGATTGTTGCAGATGCCAAATGCGCGCATCGCACCGGAAGGTGAATTCAGCGTCAACTACCGGGATAACGATCAATACCGGTTCTACTCCACCTCCGTGGCGCTGTTCCCATGGCTGGAAGGCACCATTCGTTATACGGATGTGCGCACACGCAAATATAGCCAGTGGGAAGATTTCAGCGGCGATCAGTCATACAAAGACAAATCATTCGATTTTAAACTTCGCCTGTGGGAAGAAGGTTACTGGCTACCGCAAGTGGCGTTTGGTAAACGTGATATTGCTGGTACGGGTTTGTTTGACGGTGAATATCTGGTGGCCAGCAAGCAAGCGGGGCCATTTGATTTCACCCTCGGGATGGCATGGGGCTACGCCGGTAATGCGGGCAATATTACCAACCCGTTTTGCCGGGTGAGCGATAAATATTGTCATCGCGCAGAGTCTCACGATGCGGGCGATATCAGCTTTAGCGATATCTTTCGTGGCCCGGCTTCCATCTTTGGCGGCATTGAGTATCAAACGCCGTGGAATCCCCTGCGTCTGAAACTCGAATACGACGGCAACAATTACCAGAATGATTTCGCTGGCAAACTGCCTCAGGCAAGCCATTTCAACGTCGGTGCAGTTTATCGCGCTGCCAGCTGGGCAGACCTCAACCTCAGTTATGAACGCGGAAACACGTTGATGTTTGGTTTCACTTTACGGACCAATTTCAACGATCTGCGCCCTGCCCTACGCGATACGCCAAAACCGGCCTGGCAGCCTGCGCCAGAGTCTGAAGGTTTGCAGTACACCACGGTAGCAAACCAACTTACCGCCCTGAAGTATAACGCGGGCTTTGACGCGCCAGAAATTCAGCTACGCGATAAGACGCTGTATATGTCTGGTCAGCAATACAAATACCGTGACTCTCGCGAAGCGGTCGATCGTGCCAACCGGATTCTGGTGAATAACCTGCCGCAAGGCGTTGAGAAGATTAGCGTGACGCAAAAGCGCGAGCATATGGCGATGGTGACTACCGAAACCGACGTAGCCAGCCTGCGCAAACAGCTGGCCGGCACAGCGCCTGGTAAATCAGAGCAACTGCAACAACAACGTGTTGAAGCAGAAGATCTTTCTGCCTTTGGTCGGTGCTACCGTATTCGTGAAGATCGCTTTAGCTACTCTTTCAACCCAACACTTTCACAGTCGCTGGGCGGCCCGGAAGATTTCTATATGTTCCAGCTGGGGCTGATGTCCAGCGCCCGCTACTGGTTTACCGACCACCTGCTGCTTGATGACGGTATTTTCACCAATATTTACAACAACTACGACAAGTTTAAGTCTTCACTGTTACCCGCGGACTCTACCCTGCCCCGCGTGCGCACGCATATCCGTGATTACGTTCGCAATGACGTTTATCTCAACAACTTGCAAGCGAATTACTTTGCCGACTTAGGCAATGGTTTCTATGGCCAGGTGTATGGCGGTTATCTGGAAACGATGTATGCCGGTGTCGGTTCCGAGCTTCTTTATCGCCCGCTAGATGCCAGCTGGGCGCTGGGTGTGGACGTTAACTACGTGAAGCAGCGTGACTGGGACAACATGATGCGCTTCACCGATTATTCCACGCCCACAGGTTTCGTGACGGCTTACTGGAACCCGCCGACGCTCAATGGCGTACTGATGAAACTTAGCGTTGGGCAATATCTGGCAAAAGATAAAGGCGCAACGATCGACGTCGCCAAACTCTTTGACAGCGGCGTGGCGGTAGGGGTATGGGCGGCAATCAGTAACGTATCTAAAGATGACTACGGCGAAGGCGGCTTTAGTAAAGGTTTTTATATCTCGATTCCGTTCGACTTGATGACCATTGGACCTAACCGCAACCGCGCGGTGGTTTCGTGGACACCATTGACGCGTGATGGTGGACAAATGCTGTCACGCAAATACCAGCTCGATCCAATGACGGCAGAGCGAGAAGTACCGGTTGGACAATAACCTGACGTAATTCATAACATTACATTGACTGATAAATATAAACCAATGAAAAAGAACATTTTTAAGTTTTCGGTACTGACATTGGCTGTTCTGTCTTTGACAGCATGTACCCTTGTTCCTGGTCAGAATTTATCGACCAGTAACAAGGATGTCATTGAACTACCTGACAATCAGTATGACCTGGACAAAATGGTCAATATCTATCCCGTCACGCCAGGATTGATTGATCAGCTGCGCGCCAAACCGATTATGTCGCAGGCTAACCCGGAGCTGGAGCAGCAAATCGCAAACTATGAATATCGTATCGGGATT
This sequence comes from Shigella flexneri 2a str. 301, assembly GCF_000006925.2. Lineage (NCBI taxonomy): Bacteria > Pseudomonadati > Pseudomonadota > Gammaproteobacteria > Enterobacterales > Enterobacteriaceae > Shigella > Shigella flexneri. The sequence continues at coordinate 1,033,948 of NC_004337.2, read as the reverse complement.
GGTGATGTGTTGATGGTTACGGTCTGGGATCACCCGGAACTAACCACCCCCGCAGGGCAATACCGTAGCGCCAGTGATACCGGCAACTGGGTTAACGCCGATGGTGCGATTTTCTACCCCTATATTGGTCGCCTGAAAGTGGCCGGGAAAACACTTACCCAGGTACGCAACGAGATTACAGCGCGTCTCGATTCAGTCATTGAAAGCCCGCAAGTCGATGTCAGCGTCGCGGCGTTCCGATCGCAAAAAGCGTACGTCACCGGCGAAGTCAGCAAATCGGGTCAGCAGCCGATTACCAATATTCCTCTGACCATCATGGATGCGATTAACGCCGCGGGCGGTCTGACCGCAGATGCAGACTGGCGCAACGTGGTGCTCACCCAGAATGGCGTAAAGACCAAAGTGAACCTCTATGCGCTGATGCAGCGTGGCGACTTGCGCCAGAACAAACTGCTGCACCCGGGCGATATTTTATTTATTCCGCGCAACGATGATCTGAAAGTCTTCGTGATGGGTGAAGTGGGTAAACAGAGCACGCTGAAAATGGACCGCAGCGGTATGACCCTGGCAGAAGCGCTGGGTAACGCTGAGGGTATGAATCAGGATGTCGCTGATGCGACGGGGATTTTTGTTATTCGTGCAACGCAAAACAAGCAGAATGGCAAAATCGCCAATATTTATCAGCTGAATGCGAAGGACGCATCGGCAATGATACTCGGAACGGAATTCCAGCTTGAACCTTACGACATTGTTTATGTCACTACCGCGCCGCTGGCTCGTTGGAACCGTGTGATTTCTCTGCTGGTACCGACGATTTCCGGGGTGCATGACCTGACAGAGACTTCACGGTGGATTCAAACATGGCCCAACTAAAATTTAACTCAATCCTAGTGGTTTGTACCGGCAACATTTGCCGTTCGCCCATTGGCGAGCGCTTGCTGCGTAAACGTCTGCCGGGCGTAAAAGTCAAATCGGCAGGTGTTCATGGTCTGGTAAAACACCCTGCAGATGCGACAGCGGCAGATGTTGCCGCTAATCATGGCGTATCTCTTGAAGGACATGCCGGACGTAAGCTCACTGCTGAGATGGCACGAAATTACGATCTGATTCTGGCAATGGAGTCGGAACATATTGCTCAGGTTACCGCAATTGCTCCCGAGGTCCGCGGGAAGACAATGCTGTTTGGGCAATGGCTGGAACAGAAAGAGATCCCGGATCCCTATCGTAAAAGTCAGGACGCATTTGAACATGTCTACAGTATGTTGGAGCGCGCCAGTCAGGAATGGGCGAAGCGCCTCAGCCGGTAATTTGAGTTTATAAAATACGATGACAACTAAAAATATGAATACGCCACCAGGCAGCACTCAGGAAAATGAGATCGATCTGCTTCGTCTGGTCGGCGAGTTATGGGATCACCGTAAGTTTATTATCAGCGTGACCGCGTTATTCACGCTGATCGCTGTTAAGCACACCAATTTATCAGGCAGATACTCTGGTCCAGGTTGAGCAAAAACAGGGCAACGCCATTCTCAGCGGCCTGAGCGATATGATCCCTAACTCATCGCCCGAGTCTGCACCGGAGATCCAACTGCTGCAATCGCGCATGATTCTCGGTAAAACCATTGCTGAACTGAATCTGCGCGACATAGTTGAGCAGAAGTATTTTCCGATTGTGGGTCGCGGCTGGGCGAGATTAACCAAAGAAAAACTAGGTGAGCTGGCGATCAGCTGGATGCATATTCCACAACTGAATGGTCAGGATCAGCAACTGACACTCACGGTTGGGGAAAACGGCCACTATACACTGGAAGGTGAAGAGTTCACCGTCAATGGTATGGTCGGCCAGCGTCTGGAAAAAGATGGCGTTGCGCTGACTATCGCGGACATTAAGGCCAAACCAGGAACACAGTTTGTCCTGAGCCAGCGTACCGAACTGGAAGCGATTAACGCATTGCAGGAAACCTTTACCGTTAGCGAACGCAGTAAAGAAAGCGGGATGCTGGAACTTACCATGACTGGTGATGATCCCCAGTTGATTACTCGTATTCTGAACAGCATCGCTAACAACTATTTGCAACAGAATATCGCTCGCCAGGCGGCGCAGGATTCACAAAGCCTTGAATTCTTACAGCGCCAGTTACCTGAAGTGCGCAGCGAGCTGGACCAGGCGGAAGAAAAACTCAACGTTTATCGCCAGCAGCGCGATTCGGTTGACCTTAACCTGGAAGCCAAAGCCGTTCTTGAGCAGATTGTGAACGTTGATAATCAACTCAATGAGCTGACCTTCCGCGAGGCAGAGATCTCCCAGCTGTATAAGAAAGATCACCCAACTTATCGTGCGCTGCTGGAAAAACGCCAGACGCTGGAGCAAGAACGCAAACGCCTGAATAAGCGGGTATCGGCAATGCCTTCCACCCAACAGGAAGTGTTGCGTTTAAGTCGTGACGTAGAAGCGGGCCGTGCGGTATATCTGCAATTACTTAACCGCCAGCAGGAGTTGAGTATTTCGAAATCCAGTGCCATTGGTAACGTGCGGATTATCGACCCGGCAGTCACTCAGCCGCAGCCAGTGAAACCGAAAAAAGCGTTGAATGTGGTGCTTGGTTTTATTCTTGGCCTGTTTATTTCGGTGAGTGCCGTGCTGGCGCGTGCGATGTTGCGTCGTGGTGTAGAAGCCCCGGAACAACTGGAAGAGCACGGCATCAGCGTTTATTCCACTATCCCAATGTCCGAGTGGCTGGATAAACGCACCCGTCTGCGTAAGAAAAATTTATTTTCTAATCAGCAGCGCCATCGTACTAAAAATATCCCCTTCCTGGCGGTGGATAACCCGGCGGATTCTGCTGTGGAAGCCGTACGTGCGCTACGAACCAGTCTGCATTTCGCTATGATGGAGACTGAGAATAACATTCTGATGATCACCGGTGCGACGCCAGACAGTGGTAAAACGTTTGTCAGTTCAACTCTGGCAGCGGTGATCGCCCAGTCCGATCAAAAAGTGTTATTTATTGATGCCGACTTACGCCGTGGTTATTCGCATAACCTGTTTACCGTGAGTAATGAACATGGCTTGTCGGAATATCTGGCAGGTAAAGATGAGCTCAACAAAGTGATCCAGCATTTTGGCAAAGGAGACTTTGATGTGATTACTCGCGGTCAGGTGCCACCTAACCCGTCTGAACTGCTGATGCGCGATCGGATGCGTCAATTACTGGAATGGGCGAACGACCATTACGATCTGGTGATTGTCGATACGCCGCCGATGCTGGCGGTGAGCAATGCTGCGGTCGTGGGACGCTCTGTCGGCACCAGCCTGCTGGTTGCGCGTTTTGGCTTGAACACCGCCAAAGAGGTGAGCTTGTCAATGCAGCGTCTGGAACAGGCTGGCGTTAATATTAAAGGCGCAATCCTCAATGGTGTGATTAAACGCGCCAGCACCGCTTACAGTTACGGCTATAACTATTACGGTTATAGTTACTCCGAGAAAGAGTAAAACTGAAAGTGACCGGATGCGGCGTGAACGCCTTTTCCGGTCTACGCATTAGACAGTTCTTCGTTTGTCATCAGCCTCAGAGCATTCAGGTAACTGAATGCTCTTTTTTATGCATTACAAACTGCACGCCGGTATGCGTGCTTCATTCACGATTTGCGTAAAACCTGCCAACGAACACATGCCCTGCGCATTTCGCTCTTCACATCCTGCCAGGGTCAGTTTCACCTCTCCGGGCGGCGTATTTAATGACAGCGGCGTTTTATCACGCATCTGCTGTAAAGTCTGGAAGACCAGCGAAACCTGAATCCACTGGCTGTTATCGCTTAGCCGACGCCAGCGTTCAAACACCAGTTCACCACCTGGCGGCGTGTTATCCGGCTGACCTGGAAGCGTCCAGTTGAGCTCCAGTGCGCCGCCGAGATTTGCCAGATTAGTATCGTGTCCGGCAATAAACAGCACTGAAGTGGGTAATGTCACACCATACGCCTGTTTTTGCGGTGGATGGGGCGTCAACGCTGCCATGATCAAATCCAATAACGGGGTGGCGCGACTGCGGGCAACCTCCGGCGTGCGTTGTAGTAAATAAAATTGCGCGTTATGCAAACTTAGCAAGGTGTTCCACTGGTGTGAATCGGTGATCCTTCCCCACCCCGGCTCCGGCATTCCTTGTGCCTGTTGCAGGAGAAATATCTCCGTCAGCATTGATGCGAGGCTTACCGCACCGGTTAATGAGACATTGTCGGCGCTCACCTTGAGTTCCGATGGTAATGCCTGCGTTAATGAACAGCTTTCGTCCTGTTTCTCACGGTTAAGGCACAAGTTTGATTGCGGGAAATTAAGCACCCGTTCCAGTTCGCGAAACACCGTTTGCCGATGCCCGGTAAAGTCAGCAATTGACCCTCCTGCCCTGCAGAGGATCGCGTCAGTCACGTTCGCGTTATCCAGTTGGCAAACACCAGTTTTTAGAGGATTAAATAACGGATCGGGACTGGACGTATCTGCCTGGGTATGTACGGTTATTGCACAGTCAGGTGCCAGCCCGGCGGCGAAGGCTTCGCCTGTTTTACGGGTACGCTCGTCGACATCAGCAATAATCGCGACCTGAGCAGACTGCGGGCAGCCCTTTTTCGCCAGCAATCCGTCGGCTACCAGACGCTGGCGTTGGTAATGTCCGAGATAGGCGATTAGCTCACCACCGCGCGGTGTCAGCCAACCCAGTTTTACCGGCCAGGTTGGCCATGCGTCTGGGGTGACATCCTGCATCAGTTGCGTGGCCTTGGTTGGAGCACGCACACCATGACGACTGACAATCACCATACTTTCCAGCTTCAGCTCCGGCTCACTCTGAGCGAATGCAGATTGCGGGGTTAACGGAATCAGAAGAGATAAAAATGGGATTAAGATCGCTTTCATCGATATGTTTCCGCTTTTCATATCTAACATTATTGATTGCCTGATGCGATGCTAATGCGCCGCATCAGGCCTACGTTCGTTAACTTTTCAGACGCGGGTCCAGCCATACCAACACAAGGGTGGAGAGCGAACACATCAACAAAATGCCGACGAACCAAAGTAAATACCACATGTTCCTGCTCCTTAGTACAACTCGTTTTTGTTACGGCGGAGAGTTTCTGTTGTCATGCGTCCCCACATTTTGTAGTAGCTCCAGAGAGTGTAGAGCAACACAATGGGCAAAAATATCAGCACGATTACCAACATAATGCTCAGCGTCAGCTGACTGGAAGTGCTGTCCCACAACGTCAGGCTGGAGATTGGACTCACACTTGACGGCATGACAAAGGGGAACAGCGTGATGCCTGCCGTGAAAATCACGCCAAATTGCATCAATGATGCCATCAAAAATCCCCAACCCGGGCGACCACGATAAATCGCCATCACCGTCAGCAATGGGCAGAAGAACCCCAGCAGCGGGAAGATCCACAAAACGGGCGATTCGACGAAATTATTCATCCAGGCACCAGGTAGCACTGCCACCAGTTTCATTAACGGATGGGAAGGACCGTTAGCATCCTGGGCGAGCAGTACAAAGCCATCAATACCGACCCACAGCCAGTAACCTGCCAGCAAAAAGCACAGCATCACCAACAGTGCAGCGCGTTTAGTCGCCAGCTGTGAACGCAGATGAATCACACCAACAGTTTTCAGTTGTAACCAGACGCCACCTTGCAAAATCACCATCCCAAGGCTGAGCAAACCACACAATAAAGGGAATGGCGTCAGCAGTTGCCAGAAGCTGCCGAGATACTCCACGCGTAATTGCGGTGTGAAGGCAAACGGCACGCCGAGCAACAAGTTGCCGAAGGCGATACCGAAGACTACCGGCGGCACCAGACTGCCGATGACCAGACCGGCATCCCACATTTTACGCCAGCGTGCATCGGCAATTTTTCCGCGATAATCAAAGGCCAGCGGACGGAAGAACAGCGAGCACAGCACCAGGATCATCGCCACATAAAAGCCGGAAAACGCCGCTGCATACACTCTGGGCCAGGCTGCAAATAATGCCCCACCTGCGAGGATCAACCAGACCTGATTGCCTTCCCAGTGCGCACCAACGCTATTAATCACTATCCGGCGTTCATCATCATTACGCGCCACCAGCGGCAGCAAACAGCCGATCCCCATGTCAAATCCGTCGGAGATCATAAAGACCACCAGGATCACGCCAATCAGCAGCCACCAGATGAAGCGCAATGTTTCATAATCAAACATGATTTTCTCCTTTACCCCTGTTGCTGCGTCGGTTGTTCACTCTGCATCGCGCTCGGCCCCAGACGGGCATATTTCTGCATCAGGTAGACTTCGGCGATTAAGAACAGGGTGTAAAGCCCTACGATCATGATCAGTGAGAAAGCCAGTTGTCCTGTGGTTAAAGCGGAGTGCGCGGAGTATGTCGGTAAGATGTCCTGTATCGCCCACGGCTGACGACCAAACTCGGTCATAAACCACCCGGCTTCAATCGCAATCCACGGCAACGGCAAACTCCAGAGCGCCATTTTCAGCACCCAGCGATGCTGGTCGATTTTGCCACGCAGCGTCTGGACAAGCGCAATCAGCATCACCAGTAGCAGCAGGGAACCACAGCCCACCATGATGCGGAAACTCCAGAATACCGGCGCAACCTGAGGTATCGCGCCACGCATCGCCGCCTGGTACTGTGCGGCTGTGACATGATTCATATCCGGCGCATAGCGGGAGAGCAACATGCCGTAACCAAGGTCGCCTTCCAGCTCCCGGAATGCCTGCAACACATGCGGCTCACGATTGCCTTGAGATATTTCCTGCATTAACAGCCAGGCCATACGTCCGCGTTGCAAGCGTGGGTAGGTTTCAGCCATCAAATTCTTCAGACCCGGCACGGGTTTATCTAATGAGTGAGTGGCGAGGATCCCTAGCAGCGCGGGAATTTTGATGGCAAAGGCGTTACGCTCTTGATCCTGTTCCGGCCAGGCAACCACATGGAACGGTGCAGGAGCAGGTTCCGTTTGCCACTCCCCTTCCATCGCCGCCAGTTTTACCGGTTGTACTTGCGCGACTTCATACGCAGAACTGTCTCCGAGTTGCAGGGTACCGATAATCGCCAGAGTACCGAAGACGGAACCGATGGCAAACGAGCGTAATGCGACATCGCGCTCCCGTCCGCGCAGTAAATACCAGGCGCTGATCGCCATAATAAACATGGCCCCGGTCACGTAGCCCGCCATGACGGTGTGCACAAATTTCACCTGGCTGACCGGGTTAAAGACCAGCTCGCTGAAGCTGGTCATCTCCATACGCAGGGTGTCGATATCAAAATGCGCACCGGTCGGGTATTGCATCCAACCGTTGGCATTCAATATCCACAATGCAGAGAGATTTGAACCGAACGCCACCAGCCACGTCACCAGCAGGTGCTGGTATTTATTCAGCCGTTGCCAGCCGAAGAAGAACAGCCCGACAAAGGTGGATTCGAGGAAGAAGGCCATTAATGCTTCCATCGCCAGTGGTGCGCCAAAAATATCGCCCACATAGTTGGAATAGAATGACCAGTTAGTACCAAACTGAAACTCCATGGTCAGGCCGGTAGCCACGCCAAGAGCAAAATTGATACCGAAGAGCTTACCCCAGAAGCGCGTCATATCGCGGTAGATTGTTTTGCCGGTAACCACGTAAATGGTTTCCATGATAGCCAGCAAAAAAATCAGCCCCAGGGTAAGGGGTACAAATAAAAAGTGATACAGCGCGGTCAGAGCAAACTGCCAGCGCGATAAATCAATGACATCCCACATGCGCACTCCTGTAGGCGAAGAGAGAAAAATAACCCGATAATGTTAGATCTCCCTCTTTATCCTGAAACTCTACGACCAGAGGTATTCGCCGATTGCGATATTCATAAGACTGAAAGCGATACTTACCGTCTTTTTACGTCGGTGCAGCTTCCGCCAGCCACTGACATACCTCGCTAAGCCGCTGCGCAGAGTCGACCAAATCTTCTGGCGCTGCCAGCACCACTTCCGGTATTGGGCAGATTTCATAACTTTCCAGTAACGGGCCTTTTAAGGTGTCCGTACAGCGTAAATGCCAGACATGGCGTAACCCCGTGGCGTTGATATAGCTCTCGCCATAGCCAATGGTACGAATCTGAATATTTCCCGGCCCATTGAGACGCGAGAGAAAAAGCCGATCAGCCTCGCTGATGGGTAATTGCGTCAGATTAATGCTGTGCGGCTGCGCGTCGGGGTTACGTACATGTGCCAGTAACTCATGCGCCAACGGTAGGCCATTCATCAGGCCATCAATGGGCGGCGGTAACAGCGAATCTGTCGGCAAGAGATTTTGCGTTGCCGCCTGCCACAACGCCAGCGGCGCGCAGCCAGCCTCCAGTTTGTCCTCCAGCAACTTTTCGCCGCGACGTCTGCGCACCCGTTTTTCGTGGGTGCAGCTCCCGCCAGCCATTGACATACCTCGTTAACCTGATGGCACAGTCGACCAAATCTTCTGGCGCTGCCAGCACCACTTCCGGTATTGGGCAGATTTCATAACTTTCCAGTAACGGGCCTTTTAAGGTGTCCGTACAGCGTAAATGCCAGACATGGCGTAACCCCGTGGCGTTGATATAGCTCTCGCCATAGCCAATGGTACGAATTTGAATATTTCCCGGCCCATTGAGACGCGAGAGAAAAAGCCGATCAGCCTCGCTGATGGGTAATTGCGTCAGATTAATGCTGTCCGGCTGCGCGTCGGGGTTACGTACATGTGCCAGTAACTCATGCGCCAACGGTAGGCCATTCATCAGGCCATCAATGGGCGGCGGTAACAGCGAATCTGTCGGCAAGAGATTTTGCGTTGCCGCCTGCCACAACGCCAGCGGCGCGCAGCCAGCTTCCAGTTTGTCCTCCAGCAACTTTTCGCCGCGACGTCTGCGCACCCGCCATAATCCGCAGAAGATCGCCTCCTGTATTTCACTTTTACTGTCGTCAGCCTGCTGAATGCGCACTGACACTTCCCCTTCCCCGAGAAGCGTATTGATAAAGTGACGATCGTCGGCGTTGAGATTTAACAGATCGACTGCCAGCACCTCGCCCAACGGCGGCTGGCGTTCGCTTAGTTGATGTTGTAACTCGTTTAACAGCGCAATCACCTGCGGGCTGTGAGCACATTGCTCCAAGGCCGCCATACTCGGTTCATCATTCACCTGACAGGTGATCGGCAGTGGATTCATGCTGAAACTGTCATCGTTCGGTTGCGTTCCTGGCCCCAGCAGATGGAAAAAAGTTTCGCTCATGAGGCACGCTCCTGCTGCGGTTCGACAAGCCCGCGCATCAGGTTTATCAGTTCCGCCCACGGGTGAATACCATTCAGCACGCCGCGATAGTTTCCGCCGGTAAACACTAAAGTGGCAGGAAAGCGAAAGGCGCCAAAGCGATCGCCGATGGCTTCGCTCTGCTCAAGGTCAGCAATCGCCACCTGCCATGTATAGTCGGGAAACTCGTGCAGTAATTCGCCAATCATTACCGGATTATCGCTGACCTCTGGCGTGCGTTTCGGGTCACTGCTTAATAACACCACGCCGTCTGGCGCTTGCGTAAGCCAGTCGTCAAGACGGGATTCACTGACCGGCGTCCAGCCGCGCGCCAGCATTCGTTGCCACAACGCATCAAATGGCGTGTCGTTGCTCATCCCTGCTCCTCCTGTGTCATCCGGTACTGGCGCAAGCGAACGCCTTCGTAATTTTCCATCGACAGACAGTCATAATTGAGACAACGCGATTCATTAGCCGGTTGCGGCACACTTCCCCACGCAGCCAACTGCGCCAGCGCCGATTGTTCCGCAGCGGGCAGTTGCTCCCGTGCCAGTTCGCTCAGGCTGCCGCCGTAGTCGTCGAGCATCGCGGGTTGCAGCCCGACGAGGGCAATATGTGCTGGCAGATGTCCGCGGATATCTGCCAGCGCCAGCACTTCGGAGAAACTGTTCTGATGCAGGCTCATTTTCTTCGCGCTGAGATAGGCCGGAATGCGTTCTCCGGCATAGGTTCGCAGCGTTCCAGGTTCCAGCCCGTAGTCAATGGCATCGAGAATCAACAGATGGCTGGCGCTTTCGACATACCCCAGCAAGTTCAGTCCCTGAGTACCGCCATCGACAATCTCCACATACTCGGGCCAGTGGTAATGGGCATACAGCCGTTCCGCCACCCGCACGCCGAAGCCTTCATCGGCCCACAGCAGGTTGCCCAGCCCCATGACCACCACGTGTTGCTCGCTCATGAACGCTCCTTGTTACTTATTTTGCCAAATTTGTGGCTACGGTAGCCGTTGACCATGGTGGAGATCACCGTGTCGTCGGACATGATGTCTTCACGCAGCGCCATGTAGACATGACCGATCACAAACGCCCCAATCAGCCACATCCCCAGCCGATGCCAGCTGTGAATGTCCATTGAGTTGCCACCCGTCCAGTAGAAAAATTCCACCACATAACGGAACGGCGCAAAAATAGCGTACTGGCTGTGTTCGCTGTACAGCGCAAAACCGGTGATGATCATAAAGACCGACATCAGGAAATAGCCGAACATCGCCGCCTGGGCGATGGGGTTATGGCCTATATCGGCACTCGGACGTTTTGCCAGAAACAGATACCAGCGGATTTCATACCACACGCCCTGCCACCAGCTTTTACGCCATACCGGCACGATAAACAGCTCGCGGGAGTAACGATTGCCAACAAAAGCCCAGTAGATCCGCATCAGCAAGACCACGGTAAAAATCATCCCGGCGCTGAAGTGAATTAACCTGATGTAACCCATATAGAACAGATACGTCGCCTCGCCACTGACGGAAGGTAGCGGCTTGCCGATAAAGTAACCGGTGACCATCAACACCGCCATGCATAACACCGTCAGCCAGTGCCAGATACGAACTGGTGCTTCAAAGACATAGTGGCTGACAACGTTGTCGCTTTTCTGTTGCATGATGATTCTCCTTCGCTGTTAACGCACCTGCACGGAGATCAGCTCGCTACCGTCGTCGCCCAGCACATGAGTTGAACAGGCGAGGCACGGATCAAAGCTGTGCAGAGTACGCAGTATCTCCAGCGGTTGCTCGGGGATCGCCATTTTGGTGTTCATCAGCGCCGCTTCATAAGCGCCAATCTGCCCTTTGGGATCGCGCGGACTGGCGTTCCAGGTGGTCGGCACCACGCACTGGTAGAGATCAATCTTGCCATCGCGAATGGCGGCCCAGTGGCCTAACGCTCCGCGCGGCGCTTCGGTAAAGCCGACGCCACGGCACTCTGTCGGCCAGGTTGCAGGTTCCCATTTTTCAGTGGAAGCAGTGGCGAGATTGCCGTTTTTCAGGTTGGTCATCAGCTTGTCGAAGAAATACTGCAACTTACCTGCGGCCCACTGCGCTTCGTGCGCGCGGCACAAAATGCGGCCCAACGTTGACTGGATACCGGAAAGCGGCAGGTTCAACGCCGACATCATGCGATCGACCGACTCAACGGTCGCAGCATCGCCTTTGTGATAAGCGATTAACGTGCGTGCCAGCGGCCCCACTTCCATCGCGTTACCGCGCCAGCGTGGCGCTTTGATCCACGAGTAGCGTTCCTGTTCATTCAGCTGCTGAATGTTGGTATCGCTGCCTTTGACATCGCCGGGGTTGTACCACGGGTCGGTAATGCCATCGAATGGATGACGCCCGACCTGATCGTTGGGATAACGATACCAGGCGTGATCGACAAACTCCTGCACCTGCTGCGGATCAACCAAATCCACTGGCAGCACATTGTTGAAGTCGCCGTTAATCACCGCGCCGCCAGGCATCAGCAGACTTTTCTCACCAAAGTCGTTGGCAATATCCGGGAATGCGCCGTAGCTGAGGACACATTTATCAGAAAGACCCGTGCCGATTTCGCTCCACGGTTTGTTGAACTGACCGATGGCTAAGGCGTCGGGGATCATCACGTTGTTAATGAAGTCTGCCGTGCGGGTGATAATCGACTGCACCAGGTTCAGGCGTTCCATATTGACCGCCCCGACCGCGCCGCTTTCGTCAATGTTAATGGCGCAAGGCATCCCACCGACAATCCAGTTTGGATGCGGGTTTTTACCGCCAAAGACCGCGTGAATTTTGACAATTTCACGTTGGAAATCGAGAGCTTCGAGATAGTGGGCAAAGCCCATCAGGTTGGCTTCTGGCGGCAGTTTGTACTGCGGGTGCCCCCAGTAGCCATTGCGGAAGATCCCCAACTGCCCGCCTTCAACGAATTTCTTCAGGCGATTTTGTACGTCGAAGAAATAGCCAGGGGATGATTTCGGCCAAGAGGAGAGACTTTGCGCCAGTTCGGAGGTTTTTCGCGGGTCGGCTTTCAGCGCATCTAACACGTCGATCCAGTCCATCCCGGCAAGCTGATAGAAGTGCACCAGATGATCGTGGCACCAGAGCGTTGCCAGCATAATGTTGCGGATGATATTGGCGTTGTCCGGCACTTTAATACCGATGGCATCTTCGATGGCGTAAACCGAAGCCAGGGCGTGTACGCCAGTACAGACGCCGCAGATACGTTCAACGAACGCCCACGCATCGCGCGGGTCGCGCCCTTGCAGGATGATCTCCAGCCCGCGAAACATGGTGCCGCAGGAGACGGCATTGGTGATCACATTCTGATCGTTAATATTCACTTCACAGCGCATGTGGCCTTCGATGCGCGTAATCGGGTCGACCACCAGGCGGCGTCCGGCATTATTGATGGTGTATCCCTGAGTTTCGTACTGAGTGCTCATGCCTGTTTATCCTCATTGCCTGGCTGATGTTCGGTTTCTGTAGGTTGCTGGTTATGACGTCTGCGTTGGTCAACGGAGCTGGCAACTGCGTGCACACCAACAGCTGCTGCCACCACGCCAAGCGCGGTTAAACCGACGGTATCGGCGGTGGAATGAGTACCCATTTGCGGAATATCGACCACGCGGCTGTAGAACGAACCGCGATCCCAGAAACCATTTTCCGCACAGCCCAGGCAGCCGTGACCAGACTGGATTGGGAAAGAAACGCCATCATTCCAGCGTGTGGAGGAACAGGCGTTATAGGTGGTAGGCCCTTTGCAGCCCATTTTGTACAGGCAATAACCTTTGCGGGCAGCGTCATCATCCCAACTCTGGACGAACTCTCCGGCGTCGAAGTGAGCGCGGCGATAGCATTTATCGTGGATACGCTGACCATAAAACATCAGTGGACGACCCATTCTGTCGACATCTGGCAAGCGATCAAAGGTCACCATGTAAGTAATGATGGCGCTCATCACATCCGGGATCGGCGGGCAGCCAGGTACTTTGATAATGGGTTTGTCGGTGATGACTTTGTCGATAGGCGTTGCCTGTGTCGGATTAGGTCGCGCGGCCTGCACGCAGCCCCAGGACGCGCAGGTTCCCCAGGCGATAATCGCGCTGGCTCCGGCAGCGGCACGTTTGAGTTTCTCAATAAACGGTCGACCGCTGCTGATACAGAACATCCCCTGCTCGCCCAGCGGCGGATTACCTTCTACTGCGAGGATATATTTGCCATTATATTGCGTGATGATGTCTTCAAAGACTTCTTCCGCCTGGGTTCCGGCGGCAGCCATCAGGGTATCGTCGTAATCGAGGGAAATCAGGGAAAGGATGACGTCCTTCGCCAGTGGGTGAGCGGAGCGGATAAAAGATTCGGTACAGCAGGTACATTCCAGACCGTGGATCCATACCACCGGAATGCGCGGTTTGTTCTCCAGCGCCCAGGCAATCTTTGGTGCCATTCCCGCGCCTAATCCCAGCGACGTGGCAGCCAGACTACAATATTTGAGAAAGCTGCGCCGGGTAACGCCCTGACGCCGCATGGCCTGGTAAAATGTTTCCTCGTTATTCATATCGCACGTCTCTTCTCCTAGCAACACCGGCAGGACACCGGGCGCTTATGGTCGGCAAGCGACGTCCCTGTAGCAAGGCAAACCATCGCTTCACGTGAGATGCTGAAAACGAAAGCTCATCCTTCTGCACTGGCACACGTCGCCAGAAAGTATTGTTAATAAAGCGTAGTGAAACTTTTGCACAAAACAATACAAACTGTGTGGATTTATCTTTTAGCGATAAAAATGGACCTATTTTTCTTTAGCCGGGCGATGGGGATGTTTAGCCGGTTGCTAAACGAGTAAAAGAGAAGGAATTCATGGTGATGAAATGATCAATCTGCTGTTATTTCGCGCTATCAATGCACTTTTGGCTGTTTTTCAGGCAAACAAACAAATTAGGGGTTTACACGCCGCATCGGGATGTTTATAGTGCGCGTCATTCCGGAAGTGTGGCCGAGCGGTTGAAGGCACCGGTCTTGAAAACCGGCGACCCGAAAGGGTTCCAGAGTTCGAATCTCTGCGCTTCCGCCAAATAAGATAAGGGGTTAGCTAAATGCTAACCCCTTTTTCTTTTGCCTGTCGAAATTCTCAGGGCGTTATATTTGCTTAATGACCTGATAATCCGCTGTTAAACCTGTTCCAGATCAAATGCGTAAAGATGGGTAAAACTTCTGGGTGCCCTTACGCATTATCATTATGCTGCTTAATTAATTACATCTGTAATAGAGAGTGACTCAATGGATCGTATTGTTAGTTCTTCACATGACCGTACATCACTGCTTAGCACCCATAAGGTGCTGCGTAATACCTATTTTCTGCTGAGCCTGACGCTGGCCTTTTCGGCGATTACCGCAACTGCCAGTACGGTGCTGATGCTGCCATCTCCGGGTCTGATTCTGACTCTGGTGGGTATGTATGGTTTGATGTTCCTGACCTATAAAACGGCGAATAAGCCGACCGGGATTATCTCCGCATTCGCCTTTACCGGTTTTCTGGGTTATATCCTCGGACCAATTCTGAACACCTATCTGTCTGCCGGAATGGGTGACGTAATCGCTATGGCACTGGGCGGAACGGCGTTAGTGTTCTTCTGCTGCTCTGCATATGTGCTGACCACCCGCAAAGATATGTCGTTCCTCGGCGGTATGCTGATGGCGGGTATTGTGGTGGTACTGATTGGTATGATTGCTAATATCTTCCTGCAACTGCCTGCTCTGCATCTGGCGATCAGCGCGGTCTTCATTCTGATCTCCTCTGGCGCTATCTTGTTTGAAACCAGCAACATCATTCATGGCGGTGAAACGAACTATATTCGTGCCACGGTTAGCCTGTATGTTTCGCTGTACAACATCTTCGTCAGCCTACTGAGCATTCTGGGCTTCGCCAGCCGCGATTAATCTCACCCGCTAACACTTTCATAGCCTCGCTTTATGCGGGGCTTTGTTTTTTGTTACACTGCCGCCAGTCTGATTAAGGTAGTAATAATTATGCTGATCTTCGAAGGTAAAGAGATAGAAACGGATACCGAAGGCTATCTCAAAGAAAGCAGCCAGTGGAGTGAACCGCTGGCAGTGGTGATTGCAGAGAACGAAGGGATTTCGCTGTCGCCAGAACACTGGGAAGTGGTGCGTTTTGTACGTGACTTCTACCTGGAATTTAATACGTCTCCGGCGATTCGTATGCTGGTAAAAGCGATGGCGAATAAATTTGGTGAAGAAAAAGGTAACAGCCGCTATTTATACCGACTGTTCCCGAAAGGCCCGGCTAAGCAAGCCACCAAAATTGCTGGCCTGCCAAAACCGGTAAAATGTATTTAACGGATACGAAAATCGGTTAATTCCCCCGAGGGATGATGCGGCTCGCTGAGCACCCGTTCTACACGCGCAGAACGCGGGCCGCCACTCTTTAACCACTGCATTAATTTTTCTACCTGCCCTTCTTCACCGCAGGCAACCACTTCCACGCTGCCATCGTCAAGATTTTTGGCGTACCCGGTTAAGCCCAGTCTTTTCGCTTCGTACTGTGTGGTGTAGCGAAATCCTACGCCCTGAACTCGCCCGTAAATCCAGGCAATTATGCAGATTTTCGACATTGCTGCTCTCCTTATCCTTAATGGACGCGTTGCAAATCCATGGAAAACTCCGGACAATGACGCCCATTTCTTTGCATCGACAGAAAAGTAAATTATGAGTGTACGTTTAGTGTTAGCCAAAGGGCGCGAAAAATCATTACTTCGTCGCCATCCGTGGGTCTTTTCCGGGGCCGTTGCCCGCATGGAAGGTAAAGCCAGCCTCGGTGAAACCATCGATATTGTTGATCATCAGGGAAAATGGTTAGCACGCGGCGCTTATTCGCCAGCTTCGCAAATCCGGGCGCGCGTCTGGACGTTTGACCCGTCTGAGTCTATCGACATTGCTTTTTTTTCCCGCCGTTTGCAACAAGCACAAAAATGGCGTGACTGGCTGGCGCAAAAAGATGGCCTCGACAGCTATCGTTTAATCGCCGGAGAATCTGATGGCCTGCCGGGTATTACTATCGATCGTTTCGGTAATTTTCTGGTGCTGCAACTGCTGAGTGCTGGCGCAGAATATCAGCGCGCGGCATTAATTACTGCCCTGCAAACGCTGTACCCGGAATGTGCGATTTACGATCGCAGCGATGTTGCGGTACGTAAAAAAGAAGGGATGGAGCTGACCCACGGCCTCCTCACCGGCGAGTTGCCGCCTGCCCTGCTGCCGATTGAAGAACACGGCATGAACCTGCTGGTGGATATTCACCACGGACACAAAACGGCCTACTATCTGGACCAGCGAGACAGCCGCCTGGCTACCCGCCGCTACGTTGAAAATAAACGTGTGCTGAACTGTTTCTCCTATACCGGTGGTTTCGCCGTATCGGCACTGATGGGCGGTTGCAGCCAGGTTGTCAGCGTTGATACCTCCCAGGAAGCGCTGGATATTGCACGGCAGAACGTTGAGCTGAACAAACTGGATCTGAGCAAGGCTGAGTTTGTCCGTGATGATGTCTTTAAATTGCTGCGTACTTATCGCGATCGCGGTGAAAAATTTGACGTTATCGTGATGGACCCGCCGAAGTTTGTTGAGAATAAAAGCCAGTTGATGGGCGCGTGTCGTGGTTATAAAGACATCAACATGCTGGCGATTCAGTTGCTGAATGAAGGCGGTATTCTCCTGACTTTCTCCTGTTCCGGTCTGATGACCAGCGATTTATTTCAGAAAATCATCGCGGATGCCGCAATTGATGCCGGTCGTGATGTACAATTTATAGAGCAGTTCCGTCAGGCAGCCGATCATCCGGTGATCGCTACCTACCCGGAAGGGCTATATCTGAAAGGGTTTGCCTGTCGCGTCATGTAACTTGAAATGTGGAATTTTACCCTTATATCAAAGGTAAAGATTTCCCGGGAGGTGACTATGATTGCCAGCAAATTCGGTATCGGCCAGCAGGTCCGCCATTCCCTGTTAGGTTATCTCGGAGTGGTCGTGGATATCGACCCGGTTTATTCGCTCTCTGAACCGTCGCCCGATGAGCTGGCGGTGAATGACGAGCTTCGCGCCGCTCCGTGGTATCACGTGGTGATGGAGGACGATAACGGCCTACCGGTTCATACCTACCTGGCTGAAGCCCAGCTAAGTAGCGAATTGCAGGATGAACATCCTGAACAGCCATCCATGGATGAGCTGGCGCAGACCATCCGCAAACAACTCCAGGCCCCGCGTCTGCGTAACTAATCCCTGAACAAATCCCCGGAAGGTTTTTGCCTTCCGGGGATTTTTTATTTGGCCAGACCCAGGCGAGGGATCTCAATAGCCGGGCAGCGATCCATCACCACATTTAACCCGGCATCCCGTGCCAGTACTGCCGCTTGCTCATTAATCACCCCCAGTTGCATCCAGAGGGTTTTCGCGCCAATGGCAATAGCTTCCTGTGCCACGCCCCACGCCGCTTCTGAATTACGGAAAACATCGACCATATCGACCTTTTCCGGAACGTCTGCCAGCGTGCCATACCCCTGCTGGCCCAGCAGCGTTTTGCCGGCAACTTTTGGCGAAACCGGAATGACGTGATACCCCTGGTCGAGTAGATATTTCATCACGCGATAGCTGGGGCGATCGGGTTTGTCGCTTGCCCCCACCAGCGCAATGGTGTGAGTGGACGTTAAAATGCCTGCAATATCGGTTTCTTTCATTATTTCCTCCAGACTGTTTAACAAAGTGTACGACAAAGCCGACATGCCAACCATGCAGCTAATACGAATGAATGAGAGCAAAAGCGGGAAATATGTCTATATGTTAGTAAGTATGATTAAAGAAAAATTTTGACACATTATTATTCGGGCGGTCTTTTGACAGGAGCTACCTATGAAAACCGGCATCGTGACCACCTTGATTGCATTATGTTTGCCGGTATCCGTTTTTGCCACCACGCTGCGGCTTTCAACCGATGTCGATCTTCTGGTACTCGACGGCAAGAAGGTTTCCAGCTCTCTGCTGCGCGGTGCGGACAGCATTGAACTGGACAATGGACCGCATCAGTTAGTGTTTCGCGTTGAGAAGACGATTCATCTTTCCAATAGTGAAGAACGGCTGTATATCTCCCCACCGCTGGTGGTCAGTTTTAATACCCAGCTCATCAACCAGGTCAATTTTCGCCTGCCTCGCCTGGAGAATGAGCGGGAAGCTAACCATTTTGATGCCGCGCCGCGCCTTGAATTGTTGGATGGCGATGCGACGCCGATTCCGGTAAAGCTGGATATTCTCGCCATTACCTCAACGGCAAAAACGATTGATTATGAGGTCGAGGTTGAACGCTATAACAAATCCGCGAAACGCGCTTCACTACCGCAATTTGCCACGATGATGGCAGATGACAGTACGCTGCTTTCGGGTGTTTCCGAGCTGGATGCTATTCCACCGCAGTCTCAGGTGCTCACAGAACAACGGCTGAAGTATTGGTTTAAACTGGCTGACCCACAAACGCGAAATACTTTCCTGCAATGGGCGGAAAAACAACCATCTTCCTGAGATTTTTGTGCCTGTGCGCAGGCTTTTTCGGTCTTTATCTTGCAGCGATAAGTGCTTACAGTAATCTGTAGGAAAGTTAACTACGGATGTACATTATGGAACTGACGACTCGCACTTTACCTGCGCGGAAACATATTGCGCTGGTGGCACACGATCACTGCAAACAAATGCTGATGAGCTGGGTGGAACGGCATCAACCGTTACTGGAACAACACGTACTGTATGCAACAGGCACTACCGGTAACTTGATTTCCCGCGCGACCGGCATGAACGTCAACGCGATGTTGAGTGGCCCAATGGGGGGTGACCAGCAGGTTGGCGCATTGATCTCAGAAGGGAAAATTGATGTATTGATATTCTTCTGGGATCCACTAAATGCCGTGCCGCACGATCCTGACGTGAAAGCCTTGCTGCGTCTGGCGACGGTATGGAACATTCCGGTCGCCACCAACGTGGCAACGGCAGACTTCATTATCCAGTCGCCGCATTTCAACGACGCGGTCGATATTCTTATCCCCGATTATCAGCGTTATCTCGCTGACCGTCTGAAGTAATATTGCACAGGTGGCAAACGCCACCTGTTTCTTACGGTTTTCTCGCCACCGGCACATCCAGATTTTTCAGTATTTCCACAAAGGGAGAGGGATTCTCTTTGTTAAACAGTGCCCATACCCGATGGCGTGCCCGGGTCAGCGCCACGTACATTAAACGCCGTTCTTCAGCGTCCGGGAAATCCTCAACCGGTGGCAGTAGCGCCTCTTCCATAATCGACTCCCGCGCCGCAGCCGGAAAACCACCACTCCCCTCCTGCAAGCCAACGATGATGACGTAATCCGCCTGTTGCCCTTTGCTGGCATGAATGGTCATAAAGTCGATTTGCAACTTCGGCCAGCGTGTTGCCGCTTTTTCCAGGCTGGCAGGCCTCATGTGATGGTAACGCGCCAGGATCAGAATGCGCTCTTCCGGTTTGGCATAACCAGAGAGCTTATCCAGCAAAGCGTCAAGTTGACTCTCATCCAATAACGTGACGGCTTTTTTGTCTCCATTGGTTAAGCTGTTTAGCGGCTTTTTCAGCTGGCCTGGGTTCTGCTGAATAAACCGGTTTGCCACCTCACCGATACGACTGTTAAAACGGTAAGTCGTGTCTAAATCACAGCGATCGCCTTCACCAAAGTTTTCATGGAAAGCGGTGGTGAGCGACATTTGCGCACCGCTGAATCGGTAAATCGCCTGCCAGTCATCACCAACGGCGAACAACGTCGTCTGACTGTTTTGCTTGCGTAATGCCGCTAACAACGCTGCGCGCTGCGGCGAGATATCCTGAAATTCATCAACCAGAATATGCTTCCACGGGCTGATAAAGCGGCCTTTCTCCAGAATCACAATCGCCTGATGAATAAGGCCCGAAAAATCGACAGCGTTTTCTGCCTTCAGCGCACCTTTCCAGGCTTTTAATAACGGGGCCATCAACTTGATACGTTTACTGAACAGATCGCGAATCTCTTCGGGTGCACTGGCAATCATTTCTGCCTGTGCACCACCGTGCATCCGCATCAGACTTACCCAGCGATCGAGGCGAGAGGCAAGGCGACGCTGTAATTTTTCATCATCCCAGAAGTTACCTTCTGGCACTGACCACTGCATTTCTTCCGTCAGCCATTGCCGCCAGCCCTTCGCCTGCGCTTTCTTTTCGCTGCATTGCTTGCGCCACTCAGCAATAAAGAGTTCATGACGGGCAGCGGTATCATTTTCCAGTTTGCTGACTATCGGAACTTTTTTGCTGCCCTGCTGAATAATATGCAGCGCCAACGCATGAAACGTGCGTGCGGTAATGTCTTCGGTATGTAGCCGTTCGCGAATCCGCTCGTCCATCTCTTCAGCGGCTTTGCGACCAAACGCCAGCAATAAAATTTGCTCAGGGGACGCTTCACCACGCGCCAGCAACCAGCCTGCACGGGCCACCAGCACCGACGTTTTTCCGCTTCCTGCACCAGCCAGCACTAACAGAGAATGCTCGCCATTAACGACTGCCCGGGCCTGCGCCGGATTCAGCGGTGAAGACTCGACCTGGCGGAAAAAATCCGCATACTCGGTAAGCATGGCTTCGGTATACGCCTGGTTATGCTGCAACCGAGCGCTTTCAATATCTTTCAACCAAGCCTGACATTTACGCCACGCCTCACGGCAGTTATCGAATTCTTCCAGTCGGTTAACCGGCAACGGCAACGCCGACAAAGCCTGGCGGATTTGTTGCTGAACGCCAGAGGTTTGCTCACGCGTCAGCCATTTATTTTCTCCAGTGCGCGTGGCAATCAAATCCAGTTGCTGGCGTAAAACACCAGACGCAATTTCGCTCATCTCGCCACTCCACCGCCGCCAGTGAGCATCAAGATGATGGTAAAAACGCTGCGTCTCGCCCCATTCTGTGCCGTGCAGACGCACCACTTTTTCGTCCGGCAGTACAAATTCCAGCTCGCCCCATACCAGACCGCGCTTACAGTGAATCGCCAGTAATTGATTGAAAGGAATAAGGTATTCGTGGCGATCGCCGGAGACTTTAATCCCGGCATTGAGGATCACCGCCCGATCGTAAGGGTGCTGTGCCAGACGTTTTCCAAGCGTTGTCGCTTTCAGTTCCATGACTCTGTAGATCCACACGAAATTATTTCTTATCAGTGTAACCGTCAGAGAAAACGTGCTCCAGCCCAAAAAAACGTTACAATTGCCGCCCATTACTGAAAACCACAGTAAAGCGAGGTTTTATGCGTACCGTTTTGAACATTCTGAACTTTGTGCTTGGCGGATTTGCCACCACTCTGGGCTGGCTGTTGGCGACTCTGGTCAGTATTGTGCTGATTTTTACCTTACCGCTGACACGATCCTGCTGGGAGATCACTAAACTGTCTCTGGTGCCTTATGGCAATGAAGCTATTCATGTCGATGAACTGAACCCGGCTGGCAAAAATGTGTTGCTGAATACTGGCGGTACGGTATTGAATATTTTCTGGCTGATTTTCTTTGGCTGGTGGTTATGCCTGATGCACATTGCAACGGGCATCGCACAATGTATTTCAATCATTGGCATTCCTGTCGGCATTGCGAACTTTAAAATTGCCGCTATTGCACTATGGCCGGTTGGTCGTCGCGTGGTATCGGTAGAAACAGCGCAAGCTGCGCGTGAAGCCAATGCACGTCGTCGTTTTGAATAATCCACTAATATGGCCTTTATGCTAAGTCCTTTGCTCAAACGCTATACCTGGAACAGCGCCTGGCTGTATTACGCGCGTATTTTTATTGCGCTTTGTGGAACCACAGCGTTTCCGTGGTGGCTGGGTGATGTAAAACTGACGATTCCGCTAACGCTGGGGATGGTGGCAGCGGCGCTGACCGATCTCGATGACCGACTGGCGGGACGTTTGCGTAACCTCATCATTACGCTGTTCTGCTTTTTTATCGCCTCGGCCTCAGTAGAATTGCTGTTTCCCTGGCCCTGGCTATTTGCGATTGGCTTAACGCTCTCTACCAGCGGCTTCATTTTGCTCGGCGGTCTGGGTCAACGCTATGCAACAATTGCCTTCGGTGCATTGCTGATCGCCATTTACACTATGTTGGGAACATCACTGTATGAGCACTGGTATCAGCAGCCGATGTATCTGCTGGCCGGTGCCGTCTGGTACAACGTCCTGACACTTATTGGTCATCTGCTGTTCCCGGTCCGCCCGCTGCAGGACAACCTGGCGCGTTGCTATGAACAACTGGCGCGTTATCTTGAGCTCAAGTCGCGCATGTTTGATCCTGATATTGAAGATGAAAGCCAGGCACCGCTGTACGATTTGGCTCTCGCCAACGGTCAGCTGATGGCGACATTGAATCAGACGAAACTCTCGCTGCTGACCCGCTTACGTGGCGATCGTGGTCAACGGGGAACGCGTCGCACGCTGCATTATTACTTTGTCGCACAGGATATTCACGAGCGTGCCAGCTCTTCTCATATTCAGTATCAAACATTGCGTGAACATTTTCGCCACAGCGACGTGCTGTTCCGTTTTCAGCGGCTGATGTCGATGCAGGGCCAGGCGTGCCAGCAACTGTCACGCTGTATTTTGTTGCGTCAGTCTTATCAACATGATCCGCATTTTGAGCGCGCTTTTACGCATATTGATGCTGCGCTGGAGCGGATACGCGATAACGGCGCACCCGCCGATTTACTCAAAACACTGGGATTTTTGCTGAACAATTTACGCGCCATTGATGCCCAACTGGCAACAATTGAATCAGAACAGGCCCAGGCACTACCCCGTAATAATGACGAAAATGAGCTCGCTGATGACAGCCCGCACGGATTGAGTGATATCTGGCTGCGTCTTAGCCGTCACTTCACGCCGGAATCCGCCCTCTTCCGTCATGCGGTAAGAATGTCGCTGGTGTTGTGCTTCGGCTACGCCATCATTCAAATAACCGGAATGCATCACGGGTATTGGATCTTGCTGACAAGTTTGTTTGTCTGCCAGCCAAACTATAACGCCACGCGCCACCGCCTGAAGTTAAGGATTATTGGTACGCTGGTAGGTATCGCGATTGGCATTCCTGTGCTGTGGTTTGTGCCATCACTGGAAGGGCAGCTGGTGCTGCTGGTTATTACCGGCGTGCTCTTTTTTGCCTTCCGTAACGTGCAATACGCTCATGCAACGATGTTCATCACACTTTTGGTGCTACTGTGTTTTAACTTACTGGGTGAAGGTTTTGAAGTAGCGTTACCTCGCGTAATCGATACGCTGATTGGTTGTGCCATTGCGTGGGCGGCAGTGAGCTACATCTGGCCTGACTGGAAGTTTCGCAATCTGCCGCGAATGCTCGAACGCGCCACAGAGGCCAACTGTCGCTATCTCGATGCCATACTGGAGCAATACCATCAGGGGCGTGATAACCGTCTGGCGTATCGTATTGCCCGCCGCGATGCACACAACCGTGATGCTGAACTGGCGTCGGTGGTATCAAATATGTCCAGCGAACCGAACGTTACCCCGCAAATTCGCGAAGCCGCGTTTCGCTTGCTGTGCCTTAACCATACGTTTACCAGCTATATCTCAGCCCTCGGTGCTCACCGGGAGCAGTTAACTAATCCTGAAATTCTGGCGTTTCTTGATGACGCAGTTTGCTATGTTGATGACGCGTTACATCATCAACCTGCTGATGAAGAACGCGTCAATCAGGCATTAGCTGGCCTGAAACAGCGGATGCAGCAACTTGAACCACGGGCAGATAGCAAAGAACCTCTGGTCGTACAACAAGTTGGGTTATTGATTGCATTACTGCCAGAGATTGGTCGTCTGCAACGCCAGATTACAGTCCCAACATCCGGGCGAACTGGCGTGTTTCATTAGCCCGGTAGCATGAACCATTATCCGTCAGCCACTCCACTGGAGACGACGGAAGATCGTTGCCGAAGCGGCGTTCCACCGCTCCCAGCATGACGTCCTGTACTGTTTCACTGTTGAAGCCGCCGGTAGTCACCGCCCAGTGCAGTGCCTCACGATCACAGCAGTCCAGCGCGAACGTGACACGCAGTCTCTCTCCGTTATCACAGCAGAACTCGAACCCGTCAGAGCACCATCGCTGATTGCTTTCTTTCACGGCCACTCTGCCTGTATGTGCCCGTTTCGATGGCGGTACAGCAGGTTTTCGCTCAAGCAACAGCGCATTCTGGCGCATGAGCCGGTAAACACGTTTGGCATTGATCGCAGGCATACCATCAAGTTCTGCCTGTCTGCGAAGCAGCGCCCATACCCGACGATAACCATACGTGGGCAGCTCTCCGATAACATGGTGTATACGGAGAAGCACATCCGTATCATCAGTGTGACGACTGCGGCGGCCATCCATCCAGTCATCGGTTCGTCTGAGAATGACGTGCAACTGCGCACGCGACACCCGGAGACAACGGCTGACTAAGCTTACTCCCCATCCCCGGGCAATAAGGGCGCGTGCGCTATCCACTTTTTTGCCCGTCCATATTCAACGGCTTCTTTGAGGAGTTCATTTTCCATCGTTTTCTTGCCGAGCAGGCGCTGGAGTTCTTTAATCTGCTTCATGGCGGCAGCAAGTTCAGAGGCAGGAACAACCTGTTCTCCGGCGGCCACAGCAGTAAGACTTCCTTCCTGGTATTGCTTACGCCAGAGAAATAACTGGCTGGCTGCTACACCATGTTGCCGGGCAACGAGGGAGACCGTCATCCCCGGTTCAAAGCTCTGCTGAACAATTGCGATCTTTTCCTGTGTGGTACGCCGTCTGCGTTTCTCCGGCCCTAAGACATCAATCATCTGTTCTCCAATGACTAGTCTAAAAACTAGTATTAAGACTATCACTTAAATAAGTGATACTGGTTGTCTGGAGATTCAGGGGGCCAGTCTACCCACCTCATCGAGAATCGCTTCCAGATGAAAAGACATATTGGGCAAATCTTTCAGTCTTTCCCGGGTATTGCGCGTGCTTTTCTCTTTCAGCGCTGCATCGAGAGAATATTTCGACAGACGCACCAGCTTCAGTTGATTTCGCCATAGACTTTCATCAACCCGATAGTAATTGAGGGTAACGGATCGGCCACACTTTTTATATGTCAGCCAGACAGGCGGATGTTTTACACAGTACTGTGCACTTTGCTCACAAGCCCGAAGATACAACTCACCATCAGAAACCATCGCAAACACCGTGTCGTCAACGGTCAGGCTGTAACTGCCAAACAATGATCGGTATTCAATTGTGCCCAACGTTGCCAGGTATTCTTGTGATTTATAGATCCGCTTATAGGAGAGGCTTTTCATAAAATTCCTTTTAAAATCATAACATAAAAGAATGATTCACATTAACGGATCCGTTAACTACGAAAATAGGCAACTTATTCTTAAGGGGCAAGATTAATTTATGTTTTCCCGTCACCAACGACAAAATTTGCGAGGCTCTTTCCGAAAATAGGGTTGATCTTTGTTGTCACTGGATGTACTGCACATCCATACAGTAACTCACAGGGGCTGGATTGATTATGTACACTTCAGGCTATGCACATCGTTCTTCGTCGTTCTCATCCGCAGCAAGTAAAATTGCGCGTGTCTCTACGGAAAACACTACAGCCGGGCTTATCAGTGAAGTTGTCTATCGCGAAGATCAGCCCATGATGACGCAACTTCTACTGTTGCCATTGTTACAGCAACTCGGTCAGCAATCGCGCTGGCAACTCTGGTTAACACCGCAACAAAAACTGAGTCGGGAATGGGTTCAGGCATCTGGGCTACCCTTAACGAAAGTAATGCAGATTAGCCAGCTCTCCCCTTGCCACACAGTGGAGTCAATGGTTCGCGCTTTACGCACGGGCAATTACAGTGTGGTGATCGGTTGGTTGACAGATGATTTGACTGAAGAAGAGCATGCTGAACTTGTTGATGCGGCAAATGAAGGTAACGCTATGGGGTTTATTATGCGTCCGGTAAGCGCATCCTCTCACACAACGAGACAACTTTCCGGGCTAAAAATTCACTCTAATTTGTATCATTAAGTAAATTTAGGATTAATCCTAGAACTTTTTTTGTCGCCCAGCCAATGCTTTCAGTCGTGACTAATTTTCCTTGCGAAGGCTTGTCTGAAGCGGTTTCCGCGTTTTTTTTCTGTAAATTGTCGCTGACAAAAAGATTAAACATACCTTATACAAGACTTTTTTTTCCATATGCCTGACGGAGTTCACACTTGTAAGTTTTCAACTACGTTGTAGACTTTACATCGCCAGGGGTGCTCGGCATAAGCCGAAGATATCGGTAGAGTTAATATTGAGCAGATCCCCCGGTGAAGGATTTAACCGTGTTATCTCGTTGGAGATATTCATGGCGTATTTTGGATGATAACGAGGCGCAAAAAATGAAAAAGACAGCTATCGCGATTGCAGTGGCACTGGCTGGTTTCGCTACCGTAGCGCAGGCCGCTCCGAAAGATAACACCTGGTACACTGGTGCTAAACTGGGCTGGTCCCAGTACCATGACACTGGTTTTATTCCTAACAATGGTCCGACCCACGAAAACCAACTGGGTGCAGGTGCTTTTGGTGGTTACCAGGTTAACCCGTATGTTGGTTTTGAAATGGGTTACGACTGGTTAGGTCGTATGCCGTACAAAGGCGACAACATCAACGGCGCATACAAAGCTCAGGGCGTTCAGCTGACCGCTAAACTGGGTTACCCAATCACTGACGATCTGGACATCTACACTCGTCTGGGTGGTATGGTATGGCGTGCAGACACCAAGGCTAACGTACCTGGTGGCGCATCCTTTAAAGACCACGACACTGGCGTTTCTCCGGTTTTCGCAGGTGGTGTTGAGTACGCGATCACTCCTGAAATCGCTACCCGTCTGGAATACCAGTGGACCAACAACATCGGTGACGCAAACACCATCGGTACTCGTCCGGACAACGGTCTGCTGAGCCTGGGTGTTTCCTACCGTTTCGGTCAGGGCGAAGCAGCTCCGGTAGTTGCTCCAGCTCCGGCACCGGAAGTACAGACCAAGCACTTCACTCTGAAGTCTGACGTTCTGTTCAACTTCAACAAAGCAACCCTGAAACCGGAAGGTCAGGCTGCTCTGGATCAGCTGTACAGCCAGCTGAGCAACCTAGATCCGAAAGACGGTTCCGTAGTTGTTCTGGGTTACACTGACCGCATCGGTTCTGACGCTTACAACCAGGGTCTGTCCGAGCGCCGTGCTCAGTCTGTTGTTGATTACCTGATCTCCAAAGGTATCCCGGCAGACAAGATCTCCGCACGTGGTATGGGCGAATCCAACCCGGTTACTGGCAACACCTGTGACAACGTGAAACAGCGTGCTGCACTGATCGACTGCTTGGCTCCGGATCGTCGCGTAGAGATCGAAGTTAAAGGTATCAAAGACGTTGTAACTCAGCCGCAGGCTTAAGTTATCGTCTGGTAGAAAAACCCCGCTGCTGCGGGGTTTTTTTTGCCTTTAGTAAATTGAACTGACTTTCGTCAGTTATTCCTTACCCAGCAATGCCTGCAGATCCTGCTTAAGAGAAGAACATTTTATTCGCGTACTTTCTCTTTGTTTTCCGCATCTTCAATCAGCTGAACAATCGTTTCAGAAAGCGTTTTACCGCGACGCTGTGCAAGACCAGCCAGACGTTGCCAGACAATAAATTCCAGATCGATCGATTTTTTGCGCGTATGCTGGTGTTCCGCATTAAAATGGCGCTTCCGTCTGGCCCGAATGGTCTGCTTCATGCGATTGACCAGTTCCGGATTCATATGCTTGTCAATCCAGCCATTTACCAGCACGGGTTCATTTTCGAGCGAGAGCAACACATCGACGGCTTCCTGGGCGGCACTGGCTTCTATGTAACGGGTAATTAACTCCCCTTCGCGATGCTTCTTCACCAGATACTTCCATTTCCAACCGCTTTCAAGATTTTCAAGTTGTTGATATTTCATAGCGATCTCAATGTTACCGTGTAACTCTTTACAGAATATCAGCTTTTTAGGCCAGTGAAGAAAAGAATCTCCATCCTGTGAGCTTTAACGCCCAGCCAGGAGTATTGTCGGTGCTTTCTACGTGTGCTGTAGTGCCGGTTACGGTATAATCGCGGCTTTGACAACAGACTAAAAAACATCAACTTTGACCATTACGAAACTTGCATGGCGTGACCTGGTTCCTGATACCGATAGCTATCAGGAAATATTTGCTCAGCCACATTTGATTGACGAAAACGATCCTTTATTCAGTGATACTCAACCGCGACTGCAATTTGCGCTGGAGCAGTTGCTGCATACGCGAGCATCCTCCTCTTTTATGCTGGCTAAGGCCCCGGAAGAGTCTGAGTATCTGAATCTTATTGCCGATGCCGCGCGTACGCTACAAAGCGATGCAGGCCAACTGGTGGGCGATCACTATGAGGTTTCCGGCCACTCCATCCGCTTACGTCACGCAGTGAGTGCAGATGATAATTTTGCGACTTTAACGCAAGTTGTCGCTGCCGACTGGGTAGAAGCGGAGCAACTCTTTGGCTGCCTGCGCCAGTTTAATGGCGACATTACCCTGCAGCCTGGTCTGGTGCATCACGCAAATGGCGGTATTCTCATCATCTCTTTGCGTACACTGCTGGCGCAACCTCTGCTGTGGATGCGGCTGAAAAATATCGTTAACCGCGAGCGTTTTGACTGGGTTGCGTTTGATGTTTCGCGCCCTCTCCCCGTCTCTGTGCCTTCAATGCCATTGAAGCTGAAAGTCATTCTGGTAGGCGAACGCGAATCATTGGCTGATTTCCAGGAGATGGAGCCAGAGCTTTCAGAGCAGGCTATTTATAGCGAATTTGAAGATACTCTGCAGATTGTCGATGCGGAGTCAGTAAGCCAGTGGTGTCGCTGGGTGACATTTACCGCCAGACATAATCACTTACCTGCCCCGGGAGCGGATGCTTGGCCGGTACTTATCCGCGAAGCAGCACGCTACACCGGTGAACAAGAAACACTTCCGCTTAGCCCGCAGTGGATCCTCCGCCAGTGTAAAGAGGTCGCCTCCCTGTGTGATGGCGACACCTTCTCCGGCGAGCAGCTAAACTTAATGCTGCAGCAGCGTGAATGGCGCGAAGGTTTCCTCGCTGAACGTATGCAGGATGAGATCCTTCAGGAGCAAATCCTGATTGAAACCGAAGGCGAACGCATCGGGCAAATTAACGCCCTTTCGGTCATTGAATTTCCGGGTCATCCACGCGCTTTTGGCGAACCTTCTCGCATTAGCTGCGTTGTGCATATTGGCGATGGTGAATTCACCGACATCGAACGCAAAGCGGAGCTTGGCGGCAATATCCATGCGAAAGGGATGATGATCATGCAGGCGTTCCTGATGTCGGAACTACAGCTTGAGCAACAGATCCCCTTCTCAGCATCGCTGACATTTGAGCAGTCATACAGTGAAGTGGATGGCGATAGTGCCTCGATGGCTGAACTCTGCGCCCTGATAAGCGCCCTCGCTGATGTGCCAGTGAATCAGAGTATCGCTATCACAGGTTCAGTCGATCAGTTCGGCCGCGTCCAGCCGGTCGGTGGTTTAAATGAGAAAATCGAAGGCTTCTTTGCTATTTGCCAGCAACGTGAGTTAACGGGGAAACAAGGTGTCATTATCCCCACTGCTAACGTTCGCCATTTAAGTCTTCACAGTGAACTGGTGAAAGCGGTAGAAGAAGGCAAATTCACCATCTGGGCAGTAGACGATGTGACTGACGCACTGCCGTTATTATTAAATCTGGTGTGGGATGGCGAAGGCCAAACGACGCTGATGCAAACCATCCAGGAACGTATCGCGCAAGCATCGCAACAGGAAGGACGTCACCGTTTTCCATGGCCATTACGTTGGCTGAACTGGTTTATTCCGAACTGATCGGACTTGTTCAGCGTACACGTGTTAGCTATCCTGCGTGCTTCAATAAAATAAGGCTTACAAGAGAACATGGTAGATAAACGCGAATCCTATACAAAAGAAGACCTTCTTGCCTCTGGTCGCGGTGAACTGTTTGGCGCTAAAGGCCCGCAATTGCCAGCACCGAACATGCTGATGATGGACCGTGTGGTCAAAATGACCGAAACGGGTGGTAACTTCGACAAAGGGTATGTTGAAGCAGAACTGGATATCAATCCGGATCTGTGGTTCTTCGGATGCCACTTTATTGGCGATCCGGTTATGCCGGGATGCCTGGGCCTGGACGCAATGTGGCAGCTGGTAGGGTTCTACCTCGGCTGGCTGGGCGGCGAAGGTAAAGGCCGCGCGCTGGGCGTTGGCGAAGTGAAATTCACTGGTCAGGTACTGCCGACAGCGAAAAAAGTGACCTACCGTATTCACTTTAAACGCATTGTTAACCGTCGTCTGATTATGGGCCTGGCGGATGGCGAAGTGCTGGTTGATGGTCGTCTGATCTATACCGCCAGCGACCTGAAAGTCGGTCTGTTCCAGGATACGTCTGCCTTCTGATTATCATCAGACAGAGTATCAAAAGGCGAAACCTCCGCAATGCGGAGGTTTCTTTTTAAAGAGACAGAATCAGGCCATTACTACCCTGTCCGCCATGGCTTCTCGCCAGCCTCCCAGCCATTGTGACCTTTGACTCAGCGTCTGATAGGGACACATTTCTTTTGAGCGTCCGGCGATGCCGGCCTGATAACCACGTTGATGTGCCCGTTCCAGGCGATCTCGTTTTTGTCTCTTCATGCCTCGTTTCCCTCATACTGGTTTCTGGTGGAAAAGAAAACAGTGATTACTAAATGTGCAATCACAGTTAAGCAATACCGCGAATCATAACTGCCGTCAATGCGCAAAATTCACGCCACTGTCATATTTGTGAGCTACACGGGCATGTCGGTTGTACAAAAAATGTGAAGAGGAACAAATTTTTCCGCACGTTAGAAACAAAAAAACCGCCTCAGGCAACATACCGGAGACGGTTATATTTACAAATCTTTATAATTAAGGTAGACGCTTTATCTCTTGTGCAATAGAAGCGGCTTCCTGACTCCAGACACCGGCCAGCACTTTAACCATCTCATCGTAACCATCCTGAGTTTGCACTCCTTCCAGACGGAACGGACGTTTGATCAGTTGTCCCTGGTGGTTCAACAGCCACTCACCACTGACAATGACCTTGCCATCATAGCGACCGTTAAACTCCGTTACGGTAACATTGAGCGTGTCCTGGGCGCTTCCCAGAGGCTGGGAGGCAACCACCCAGCCGGGCAGTTGCGTACTCAGGTTGGCAACCAGGGTGTTGCGCAACTGTTGATCCAACGGGCTGGCCCACAAGTTGTTGTTGGCAATCACATACTTCACATCACTGGTTTGATAAACCACACCATTCCCCGCCAGATAGTCAGGAACAGTGACCTGCTCTACCCATAACAGACGATTGCCCTGGCTGGCGGTACTTTGTGTACCGCTCTGCACCACAGGTAACTGGTAATAGTTTTTATTAATTTCGCCGGAGCTGCATCCGGCCAGCCACAGTGCTGCAATCGTCACTAGCCACTTTTTCATTGTTTCGCCCTCTTCGGCTCTGGATCTTTTTTGTCCTTCGCTTCAAATACCAGCGCGTTACTCTTCTCATTGAGCGTTTTCAGCACCGGTTGCAGTTCTCGCAACACCTGATCAAGGCGCTGCATATCCGCCACCATCTTGTTGTAGGCTGCGGAGCCAGGCTGGAAGCCCTGCATGCTGCGATTCAATTCACGCAACGTTGACTGCATATCCGTCGGCAACTGCTGCATCGACTGGCTGGCGAGGATCTTGTTCATGCTATCCAGCGTCGTTTGCAGGTTTTTCATTGTGCGCTGACTTTCAGAAAGCGTACTGGTTGCCTGTTCAATCATCGGATTCAATGGCAGTTTGTTGATCTTATCCAACGCTTCCATCAGTCGTTGCTGGATTTGCGCCAAGCCGCCGCTAACAGTCGGGATAATCTGATAACCATTAAATTCACGAATACCGGTTATTGCAGGCGTATTTGGATAGAAATCGAGATCAACATACAGTGCACCAGTGACCAGGTTTCCGGTTTTCAGCGATCCGCGTAAACCACGTTTCAACAATTCGCCAAGGTGCTCAACAACATCCGCATTTTCGCCAAGCTGCATTTTCAGCCGCTCTGGCTCGATACGAATCAGTACCGGAATACGGTAATCATCGTTAAATGTCTGACGCATATTCGGCGCAAAGAATGGCACTTTGCTTACGGTACCCAGGCGAATACCCCGGAATTCTACCGGAGCTCCCGGTTGCAGACCGCGTACCGAATCTTTAAAGAACATCAGATAATCAATGTGATCGGTGTACAACGAATCCTGAATGCTCTTCTGA
This sequence comes from Shigella flexneri 2a str. 301, assembly GCF_000006925.2. NCBI lineage: Bacteria > Pseudomonadati > Pseudomonadota > Gammaproteobacteria > Enterobacterales > Enterobacteriaceae > Shigella > Shigella flexneri. The sequence continues at coordinate 1,001,143 of NC_004337.2, read as the reverse complement.
TCATCATACAAAACGAAAGCTGTTTTCGGTGCCACTGGCTGCCCTAAATCCAGACCTTCCGGCACATCAAAGCTAACACCGCCACTAAGCAGCGTTGTCAATGAGCCCATCTCCACACGCATCCCCGCTGACGTCAGATCAACCGCAATGCCACTATCTTTCCAGAAGCGAACATTGCTGGTCACCAGTCGGTCATAAGGTGCATTGATGAACAGTTGATAACTGATATTGCGTTTTTGCGTATCGAAGGTGCTGGTTTCAACCGAACCTACCCGATAGCCACGGAACAGCACCGGATCTCCTGGCGAGAGCTGCCCGGCTTTTTTGCTATCGAGAATCACACGGATACCTTTCGCATCAGGCGGGGCCAACGGTGGTGAGTCCAGCAAATCGTATTTATCCATTTTGCTGCCTTTCGCGCCTGGCTGCAGTTCGATATAAACTCCAGACAGCAGCGTTCCCAGGCCGCTAATCCCTTCGCGACCAATCTGCGGTTTCACCACCCAAAAGACGGTGTCTTTATGCAGCAATTTTTCCATACCGGAATTCAGCCGCGCTTTGATTTCAACGTGCGTCAAATCATCAGCCAGTGTGGCGCTTTCAACCACGCCGACGTCAACGCTACGGCTTTTAATGGTGGTTTTGCCACCTTCAATTCCTTCCGCATTCGCGGTGATCAGGGTCACTTCCGGTCCCTGATGGCTGTAATGATAAAAAAGAACCCAGGCCCCAATGAGCGCCGTGACGATAGGAAATATCCACACGGGAGACCAGTTCTTCACTTTCTGGATTTTGGCTTCCCCATTATTAGATTCCATACTGTCAGGACTCCTCATGCTCTGATTCAGGTTGACGATCCCACGACAAACGCGGGTCAAACGTCATAGCAGAAAACATTGTCATTATGACGACTAAAGCAAACATTAATGCACCCATTGCCGGATAAATACTCATTAAACCTCCCATACGCACCAGCGCCGAGAGCACCGCGATAACGAAAACGTCAATCATCGACCAGCGGCCTACAAACTCAACAACTTCATAAATCAAATGCATTCTTTCACTGTCGCGCTTGCCATGCCCTTTGGCATCCCAACACAGCCACGCGATGGCGATCATCTTTAACGTTGGCACCATAATACTGGCCAGAAAGATCACCGCAGCGACGGGATAAGAGCCTTCGCTCCATAACAGAATGACCCCAGCGAGAATCGTCGACGGCATCTTCGAGCCTAATAAATCCGTCACCATGATGGGCAAAATATTAGCCGGAAGATACAGCATGATGGACGTTACAAGCAGCGCGAGTGTCCACTGCAGGCTGTTTCTACGCCGAACGTACCCTTTGGTACTACAACGCGGGCACACGGGTTCATCAGCAGGAAGGATTGCCGTACAACAGGAGCACGAACGCAGCCCCTGACGTATCCCCGTGACGCCTGGTTTTAGCGGCTGGCGCAGTTCTGGCATCGGGGCGATGTCGTCCCATAACCAGCGACGATCAACGCACTGAAAAGCGCGCAGTTGCAGGACACAAAATAAACACCAGGGGAGAAAGCTGCTGCCTACCCCAATGCTGCCGTAAGCCATCAGTTTAACGAAACTGACCAGCACACCCGCGAGGAAAATCTCCGCCATTCCCCAGGTTTTGAGTTGAAAAAGCACCCGTGCCAGTTGCTCTTTTAAACGGACCGGTAATTCCGCGCGATTCACCAGTAACAGAATGGTTATCAGACAAAACGCGGGAACCAGTTGCACAAACAACAGGAAAAAGGTGCCGAGGCTGGCGTAGTCCTCAGAAAAAAGCACGCCGGGAATTTCCAGTAATGTAATTTCACTGGTAACTCCTGCAACGTTCATATTCACAAAAGGAAACAAGTTGGACAGCAACAGCATGAACAGTGCAGCCAACGCATAGGCGGTGGGACGCTGCCGAGGGGCATCCCACGCCACGGTTAACGTTGTGCCACACCGGGGACATGCCGCTTTCTGACCATGCTCAAGGCGCGGTAACGCCACCAGCATGTCACACTGCGAGCACAGGATGTGCTTCGCGGCATGATGATGTTCGCACATTGGTACTCCTTAATGATGCGCTATTTTACAGATGACTAACAAAGTGTTGGTTTTCATGCCTGATAAACCCAGTTCATCAGGCAATTTTACCGTTGTCAGCTGTCTCTGTTTAAATCGACTATTTTGCGATCAGCCACCATTTTTTAACGCTTCAAGATACTCCCAGCGTTCAAAGGCTTGCTCCAGCTCCTGCTCTGCAGCAGCCATATCAGCAAGCACTTTTTGCGTCTGCTCATGCGGCTGACTGAAGAAGGAAGCATCCGCCACTTGCGTCTGTAGGGCTTCCAGCTTCGCCTCCAGATCTTCGAGCAATTGCGGTAGCTGCTCCAGTTCGCGCTGCAATTTATAGCTTAGTTTGCTACTGCTGCGTTTTACAGTTTCTGCTTTTGGCGCGGCGGCTTCTTCGCTTTTTTTCACCGCAGGCTGTTTGAGTGCCACATATTGTTCTTGCTGACCACGGGCATCATGATAACCGCCAACATAACGACCAATTTTACCGCCGCCTTCGAAGATCCAGCATTCTGTAACGGTGTTATCGACAAACTGACGATCGTGGCTAACCAGCAATACCGTGCCCTGATAGCTGTCGATCAGTTCTTCCAGCAGTTCCAGCGTTTCGACATCAAGATCGTTGGTCGGTTCGTCAAGAATCAATAAGTTGCTTGGTTTGAGGAACAAACGCGCCAGCAGCAAGCGGTTCCGCTCACCGCCAGAAAACGCACGTACTGGCGTCATCGCCCGTTTCGGATGGAACAGAAAGTCCTGCAAATAGCCCAATACGTGGCGTGGCTTGCCATTAACCATCACCTCTTGCTTACCTTCGGCAAGGTTATCCATCACCGTTTTATCGGGATCCAGTTCCGCGCGGTGCTGATCGAAATAAGCCACTTCCAGTTTGGTGCCAACGTGAATACGCCCGCTGTCCGCTTGAAGCTGACCGAGCATCAGTTTCAGCAGCGTGGTTTTGCCGCACCCATTCGGACCAATCAGGGCAATTTTGTCGCCACGTAGAACCTGGGCAGAAAAATCTTTCACCAGTTGCTTACCGTTAACCTGGTAGCAAACGTCTTCCATTTCGAAAACGATCTTACCGGAGCGGCTGGCCTCTTCCACCTGCATCTTTGCGGTACCCATCACTTCGCGACGTTCACCACGTTCGCGACGCATCGCTTTCAGGGCGCGTACGCGGCCTTCATTACGGGTACGGCGTGCTTTGATCCCCTGGCGAATCCACACTTCTTCCTGCGCCAGTTTGAGATCGAACTCGGCATTTTGTAGTTCTTCCACGCGCAGGGCTTCTTCTTTTTCCTGCAGGTACTGGTCGTAATTCCCTGGATAGGTCACCAGCTTGCCGCGATCGAGATCAACAATGCGCGTCGCCATATTGCGGATAAACGAACGGTCGTGGGAGATGAAAATAATCGTCCCATTGAAGGTTTTAAGGAACCCCTCCAGCCAGTCGATGGTTTCGATATCCAGATGGTTAGTCGGTTCGTCCAGCAGCAATACGCGCGGATTGCTCACCAGCGCGCGTCCTAATGCCGCTTTACGCAACCAGCCGCCGGAAAGCGACGACAGCGCAACGTTAGGATCTAACCCCAGTTGCGCCAGCACTTCGTTGATGCGGTTTTCCAGCTGCCACAGGTTGTGGTGATCCAGCTGTTCCTGAACCTTCGCCAGTTCGTTGAGATTTTTCTCGCTCGGGTCGTTCATCACCAGGCGCGAAATATCGTGATAGCGTTTCAGATATTCCGCTTGTTCTTCAATGCCTTCGGCAACGAAATCATAAACGCTACCCTCAACGTTACGCGGCGGATCCTGTTGCAGACGAGCTACAATCAAATCTTGCTCATAAATAATGCGACCGTCATCCAGCCCTTGTTCACGGTTGAGGATTTTCATTAACGTCGATTTTCCTGCGCCGTTGCGGCCCACCAGACAAACACGTTCGTTATCTTCGATATGCAGTTCTGCGTTATCGAGAAGCGGCGCGTCGCTGAACGACAGCCATGCGCCATGCATACTGATTAATGACATTACTATTCCTTTCAGGCTGCGGTAATCAGCCAGCAGTTGTGGATCTGGCGGTTACGGGCGAAATCCTGGGAGAGCGTTTTTTGCGTAATTTCTTGTGCTTTCAGTCCCAGTTTTGCCAGGCCGTCGAGATCCATACGGAAGCCACGTTTGTTGTTCGAGAACATGATCGTCCCACCTGCACGCAGCAGACGTTTCAAATCTTTCATCAGCGCCAGATGATCGCGCTGAACATCAAACGCATCTTCCATTCGTTTTGAGTTAGAGAAGGTTGGCGGATCGATAAAGATCAGATCGAACTGTTCATTTGCCTCACGCAGCCACGCCAGGCAATCGGCCTGAATCAGGCGATGCGCACGCCTAGTCAGGCCATTCAGACGCAGGTTGCGTTCTGCCCATTCCAGATAAGTACGCGACATATCCACGGTGGTGGTGCTGCGTGCACCGCCTAATCCCGCATGCACGGTGGCGCTGCCGGTATAAGAAAACAGGTTGAGGAAATCTTTGCCTTTGCTCATCTGACCGAGCATACGGCGGGCGATACGGTGATCGAGGAACAGACCAGTATCGAGATAATCCGTCAGGTTCACCCACAAGTGAGCGTTATATTCGGTAACTTCAAGAAACTCGCCCTTCTCGCCCAGTTTCTGGTACTGGTTTTTGCCCTTATGGCGTTCACGGGTTTTCAGCACCAGTTTGTTTGGCGCAATCCCCAGTACCGAAATGGTTGCAGCGATAATATCGAACAGACGCTGACGCGCTTTGTGCGCATCAATAGTTTTTGGCGGCGCATACTCCTGCACCACCACCCAGTCGGCATAACGGTCAACGGCAACGTTATATTCCGGCAGATCGGCGTCATACAGGCGGTAACATTCAATCCCTTCCTGGCGTGCCCACTTCTCGAATTTTTTGAGGTTCTTACGCAGGCGGTTGGCGTAATCTTCCGCTACCATTGCCGGTTTACTGTCTGGTGTGCTTTCGGCAACGTGGTAATTTTTCTGTACGCAGTCCAGCGGGCCGTTTTTCGCCTTGTACTGTTTGTCTGCACGCAGCTGCAGGCAGCTTAGCAGATCCGGCGAGGCACTAAACAAAGAGAGATTCCAGCCACCGAACTGGTTTTTCATGATTCGGCCCAGCAGACTATGCAGCGCAATCAGCGCCGGTTCGCTGTCCAGACGTTCACCGTATGGCGGGTTGCTCAACACTGTACCGTACGGCCCTTTCGGCAGCGGATTGGTCAGTTGCGCGACATCTTTCACCTCAAAGGTGATCAGTTCACCAATCCCCGCAAGACGGGCGTTAGTGCGCGCACGTTGAATCACCCGTGCGTCGCTGTCCGAACCGTAAAAATGAGAGCTATACTCAGCTAGGCCTTTACGGGCGCGAGTTTGCGCTTCCGCTTTCACTTCCTGCCAGATAGCTTCATCATGCTGCGCCCAGCCGCTAAAGCCCCAACGCCCACGGTGCAAGCCTGGTGCGCGATCGGTCGCCAGCATCGCCGCTTCAATCAGCAACGTACCGGAACCACACATCGGATCGAGCAGCGGTGTTCCTGACTGCCAGCCGGATCGCATCACAATAGCGGCTGCCAGGGTTTCTTTGATCGGCGCAATACCAGCACGATCGCGATAGCCACGCAGATGTAAACCATCACCACTCAGATCAAGAGCGATACTGGCGGTTTCTTTATGCAGCCAGACGTTAACGCGGATATCCGGCGCATCGCGATCAACATTTGGACGCGGCAGATTTTTCCGTGTGAAAGCATCGACGATCGCGTCTTTCACTTTCATCGCGCCGTACTGACTGTTGCGGATGGTGTCATTCAAACCACTGAAGTGGACAGCGAAGGTCGCGCCAGGATTAAACATCTCTGTCCAGTTGATCGCCTGAACACCGAGATAGAGGTCTAAATCGCTGTAAACCTTACACTCGCCCAGCGGCAACATAATACGCGAGGCCAGGCGGCTCCACATCAGGCTCTGGTAAACAAGCCGTGTGTCGCCCTTGAAATGGACCCCACCCTGAACCACCTGGCATTCAACGGCCCCCAGATTTTCCAGTTCAGTTTTTAACAGCTCTTCCAGCCCACGGGCCGTACTGGCAAACAGAGAATTCATATCGTCACTTTTACTCTAAGAGCCTACCGCAGTAGGCGTAATTGTTGCAGTCAGTCTGGACATGGAGAGCGCGGAGAAACCGGAGCGTACACAAGTACGTGAGGATTTCGAGCACAACCCAGGGCCAAACTGACAAATAAAATAGCCTAACGGGACAGGCGCTAAGAAAATTGTTGCGCATTATAGCTAATAAGCGCGTCATGTCATAAAGTTGAGGGCTTATTTTCATTTGAGGACCGCACCGTGGCGACATTAACCCGGCTTTTTATTCATCCTGTTAAATCGATGCGCGGCATTGGTCTTACACATGCTCTGGCTGATGTCAGTGGTCTGGCCTTCGATCGCATCTTTATGATCACGGAACCTGACGGTACGTTTATTACCGCTCGCCAGTTTCCCCAGATGGTACGGTTTACTCCTTCACCTGTGCATGATGGCTTGCATCTCACCGCACCAGATGGCAGTAGCGCATATGTTCGTTTTGCTGATTTCGCCACACAAGACGCACCAACCGAAGTTTGGGGCACACATTTTACCGCGCGAATTGCGCCAGACGCGATCAACAAATGGCTAAGTGGATTTTTCTCCCGCGAAGTGCAATTACGCTGGGTGGGGCCACAAATGACCCGGCGCGTGAAACGCCACAACACTGTACCTCTGTCATTTGCTGATGGCTATCCTTACCTTCTTGCTAACGAAGCCTCGTTACGTGATCTCCAACAACGTTGTCCGGCCAGTGTAAAAATGGAGCAATTCCGCCCCAATCTGGTGGTTTCCGGCGCGTCAGCCTGGGAAGAAGATAGCTGGAAAGTGATTCGCATTGGTGATGTGGTGTTTGATGTGGTTAAACCTTGTAGCCGCTGTATTTTCACCACCGTCAGCCCAGAAAAAGGGCAAAAACATCCGGCAGGCGAACCATTAAAAACATTGCAATCTTTCCGCACTGCCCAGGATAACGGCGATGTCGATTTTGGTCAGAATTTAATTGCCCGTAATAGCGGCGTGATTCGCGTTGGCGATGAGGTGGAAATTCTGGCAACGGCTCCGGCAAAAATTTACGGCGCAGCTGCCGCTGATGATACCGCCAACATCACGCAACAACCGGACGCAAATGTAGATATTGACTGGCAGGGACAGGCATTTCGTGGAAATAACCAACAAGTGTTGCTGGAGCAATTAGAAAATCAGGGAATTCGTATCCCTTATTCTTGCCGCGCGGGCATTTGTGGAAGTTGCCGTGTTCAGCTTTTAGAAGGCGAAGTCACGCCGCTGAAAAAATCAGCAATGGGCGATGATGGCACCATTCTTTGCTGTAGCTGTGTACCGAAGACTGCCCTTAAGCTGACGCGTTAGACTGCCTGTTCGAGGCTGAAGCTGTCAACATTCACCTGCGGTTTCAGCCTGTCGTTCATGATTTTAATGGCGTCGCCCAACTGCATCGCGCGACCCGCAATAACAACGCAGGGTTGTGCCAGCAGGCATAGCGCGGCATTTTCGCCAGATTCAACGACCAGCAAATTGACCTGCTCGTGAGTATCGCTCAACCAAACGCAGGCCGCATCGCCCGGCATGGGCACCCACATTTCACCATGGGAGACAAAATGCCAGCTTTTCGGCATTTGCGGTTTGAGATAACGAATTGCTACCAGTGCATTCAGCACCAGTTCGGCTTTTTGGTCTTTAGATAAATTAAAATCGCGGCACTTTTCTTCAAAAGAGAAATAGAGCGCGGCATCATCAACACAAAAGCCTGCGGGAGAAAAGGCATCTGGAGTCAACATTTTGCGCGCAAAACGTGAGCGAAATAGCATACCATTGGCTAAATCGAGCATCATTCGATCGTGCTCTTCATCGTAATACCAACGCCAGTTATCGTCTGGTTTAATTCGCATCTGCCTCTCCCCTACCCTATAAAACCGCAGCAACACAATCCATTGTCGCTTCGCTTAATAACCTCAACAATAAAAGTACAAAATGTCTAAATAAGCAACAACGATGAATATAAAACAACCAGGTCTGAAAATAAAGCCCTGATTATCTTATAAAGAGGAATTCGAAGAAATAATTAGATATGGGTAACGATTTCTTTAATCAGCGGCGGACCTTTAAAAATAAAACCAGAATAAATTTGCACCAGTGAGGCACCCGCAGCAATCTTTTCACGCGCAGCGATAACCGAGTCGATGCCGCCAACACCGATGATCGGTAAGCGACCGTTTAATTCTAGTGACAAGCGGCGAATAATTTCTGTGCTTTTTAACTGAAGCGGACGACCACTTAAGCCACCGGTTTGATCGCAATTTTTCATTCCCTGAACCAGAGAACGATCGAGAGTGGTATTGGTTGCAATAACGCCATCAATATTATGGCGAACTAAACTATCGGCAACCTGGATCAATTCGTCTTCAGAAAGATCCGGCGCGATCTTCACTGCGATCGGCACATATTTATGGTGCATCGCTTGCAAATCATTTTGCTTATTTTTAATCGCGGTTAAGAGATCATCCAGCGCTTCACCATATTGCAGCGTGCGTAATCCTGGGGTATTCGGCGATGAAATATTGATGGCGATATATCCCGCATAGGCATAGATTTTTTCCATACAAATCAGATAGTCATCTTTGCCCTGCTCCACTGGCGTATCTTTATTTTTGCCGATATTAATACCCAAGACGCCGTCATAATGGGCCTTTTTTACGTTCTCTACGAGGTTATCAACGCCAAGATTATTAAAGCCCATACGGTTGATCAAACCTTCGGCATCTACCAGACGAAAGAGACGCGGCTTGTCATTACCAGGCTGTGGACGTGGCGTGACGGTACCGATCTCGATCGATCCAAATCCCATCGCGCCTAACGCATCAATGCACTCCCCGTCTTTATCAAGACCGGCTGCCAGACCAAGCGGATTTTTAAACGTCAGGCCCATGCAGTTAACAGGTTTCGCAGGCACTTTCTGCCGCACCAGTGCTTCAAACGGTGTTCCGGTAATGCGGCGTAATTGCTGAAAAGTAAACTCATGAGCGCGCTCTGGATCGAGCTGGAAAAGGGCTTTACGAACGAAGGGGTAGTACATGAACTCTCCTGGATTCCCGGTGTGCAAACCGGGGGCGTATTATGTGCGAGTTCGGACCAAAAGGGAATTGACCTGCGGCAAAAAAAACGCAAACGTTTTCAGAACCTGTTTCAGGGCAGATTTTGCTCCTTCTTTGCACTCAACCCGCCGTAATCATTTATCGTCCGCCAGGCGACATGACACGGTGCTATTACCTGACACCAGTTTGTCTGACGCTGGCTTTTAGGCGGCACGACTCCCGCATTACTTAACGCTTTACCATTTACGCTCACCTGAATCAGGTTAATGTAGTAAGGCGTTGGGTTAGTGAGTTGTACACCCTGCGAATTCCGTGTCCAGCGTAATTGTTGATAAGCTTCCAGCGGGTCGCCCGGCAAACCTTCGGGTCGCCAGAACAGTTTAAATACCGAGCGCATCGCCACTTTTACGCTCTGATTTTCAACTTTGCCGGATGGCACGCTGGCAATGCTTAACTCAAATAGCGTTTCGCGATCCACAGGCAAGATGTCGCTTTCCGTTCTCAGCAAGCGCAACGTGCCTGTAGTACCGGGCTTCAGGAGAATAAGTGGCGGAGCGGCCAGTAATAGTGCTGGCACTGTCGACGCTTCCCCCCCGGCCCAACGCGTTGGGCGATTGATTTTGCTGTTAATAAGCCAAGATTCCTGACTGGTATTAGTCAGTAAAATAGATATCGATTCTCTGTCTGCCGGAAAGATAAATCGCGTTCCGCCGACCACCACTCCTGCCTGCAATTCACCCGCCACCAGCAGCGATAAAACGGCGAAAATCAAGAGCGCTAATCTGTTCCACGTATTAGTCATAATGAAGTACAAATGTCGCGCTGGCATTCACTTTACCCGACTGCACATCGCTATTGACAGGTCGCAATTGCGCATAAAAAGTTAATGGCACCTTACCGCTATGTAGGCTGTAGTCTTTACTCGCCTGGTTAAGCGGAATCAATATCTTCGCATCATCCAGAATCGCAATTGCCAGCCCACTGGCTGCATCCGTACCACTTTCAATGGACAGCATTTCGCTCTGCACTCCGTCGGGGGTTCCTGAAAAGGTGACATCAACCGTGCTGACATCTGTTCCGCAATCCTGCAAATTAATGATGAAAGATTTCTCCGGGCCATAATTCCCATGAAAAAAACGTGTCAGCGAGACATCGCCTAACTGCACATTGATTTGCTTGCTATCCTGTGCCAGCACGCATGTATTACGGCGAAACGATCCGCTAATGTTGACCGTGCCATCATGGGCAAATAGCTCACAGCCCCCCGTTAATCCCAGTAAGAACAGAATCCAGATTATCCGTTTCAACATCACTCCTTCACTGGTAAACCAGATCAAAATAGAGAACCGCCGTCGCATTACCGCCCGTTGCTCCCGCCTTTGTGGACTTATAACGAAGTTGATATTTGAGTGTGTTATCCCCGGCTTTTAAGGGCGTAAGAGGCTGGACCTGATTGAGCGGGATTTCTTGCTGACTTTGCGCATCAAGAATTTGCACGGCAATCCCCGTTGCCATACCACCGCTTCCGCCTGTGTCAGTTAGTTTGAGCAGTGTCGGCGCAAGGGTGTCAGCCTCGCCGCTAAAAAGGACGTCCGCGCCAGTAATACCAGCGGCACAACCGGTGATATCAATATTCAAATCAGCAGCAGTGCTTACGGTATTCGCGGCCTGAAAATCACTGATATTAAAATCACCAATATGAATATTTTGTAATGCACTTTTGGTGGCGACATCACAGCCCTGATCGACCACATTCCCATAAATATGCATACTGACTTGTTCAGGCCCAGCCATCCCGACATGGATGTTAAGAAGGCTAAAGAACAAAATAACGCACTGATATATCGTTTTTTTCTTCATACGTTCACGCGTTAATCAAAATTTATTCTCACCGTTGCCGTGGCTTCAAATCGCCCGGTTTCTGGTGGTACGCCTGTCGTGCTGACTGGATAGACATTCATTCGCGGATACTGTCTGCATCATCAGGAATAGAGAGCGGTAGTGTCCCACCAGCAGGGGAAATAATGTTGTGCTGGCTATCGGTCACCACCACGCCCACGCCAGGACGTGACGTCTTAATCGCCTGGGGATAGCTGGGGTCTGAGGTTGCCGTCAGACTCAGATTGACGTTAACTAACCCTGCGTTTCCCGTGTTACACCTGACCGGAATTGCAAGTTCTGCCGTTCTGGCCCCAAGAGGCTTATGCCCTACAACACGAAAGTTAGCCGCAAATACGTCGCCCAGATCAACCTCGATTGTTTCTCCGGCATTGACGGAACATGAGCCAAGTGAATTGATCGTACCAGACAGGTAATACACTAAAACCGGTGTACCAGTAGTCGTGCAGGAATCACCTGCGGGTATGTTGTAGCATTCAAATAATCGCGCCAGCGCCATAGGAGGAATGACGACCGAACCAACGAACGGCTGCAATATTTTCAGGGAAAAGCTACCGCTATTACCGCTAGCCCCCTGGCCACCTAAACGTTGACCGCCGGGATCGCAAATATGCCATCGTGTATCTGCCCCTGTGCCCACGTTTTCGAAAGGAACCGCAGTAGGAGAACTGCCTTTAACCTGCAATAAAACTTTGGCGGCAAGATAGTCATTAATTTTGTACCAGTTGTCGCCTAAATAGACTAACGGTGAATCCGCGGCGAATGCCCATCGGCCACTTCTGACATTGTCTTTATCGCAATCACAGGAAACATAATAATCATTCGATTCGTTCCACTGATAAAATTTGTCTTTAACTACTCCAGCCGTATTTTCTTCTTCATCCAGAGTTTTAACGCCAAAATTGACGCCAATATACGGATTCCCCTGAGTGGTATGACACTGCCCGATATAAGCAGCAGTTTGAGCGCACCATAGCATTAAGACGGCGGCAAAAAATAGTCGTAGTAATAACACGCATTTTTCTCCAAAGATTATCTGCATATGGCATCCATTCGCGTAATCGCAGAGTTAATTTGTTGTTCGGTAAGCTGGTAACTGATATGACAAATTTGATCGGGAGCTTCGCCCCAGCGTACAGTTATCGCTCCCTGAGCGGGCAAACCGGACATATAGAGCGAGCCATCATCATCAATAATGCCGCTATTAGTCTGTATGCCGTCCAGCGTCGCTATCGCGCCAAAACGCAGCGGTATACCCTGCTTTGATGTTTTCATTAATACCCTTGCTCCCGCATGGGCATTGAACTCCGCCAGAACCAACGCCCCTTTGGTGGGAACCACGTTGACTACTGCATTTTCAAGATCCACGTTACGTTTTAACGATGCCGCATCAAGTGCGATTCGATTTTCCCGATAAGAAGTGGCATAGGGGACAACGGTATATCCGCGCCAGTCAGTTTTCAGCCCGGTGCTGTTCGCCACACGAGTATTCTCTGCGCCTGGTGCTGCAATCAGCACGTTAGTTTCCCCCAGCGATTGCCCCAGGGTAATGCCCTGTGAATGGGCAACTAAACTGCCTGAAAGAGCGTAGTTCAGTTGTTGTTGACTGCCGTTATCGCTGTAGTTGTAGCCCACTCGGGCATCTGCAAACGCCCCTTTGTAGTCCATGCTGGCGCTACCATTAGCCGTTTTCCCCTCGCTGTTATATCCCTGTTGCACGCTGTAGCTCAGGTTACCGTCATCGAGTAGTGTCTCCGTTAAACCCAGGTTTTGTGTAATGTGCCCTTCGTTATCGATACTGGTGTTAGAGGTCATCCAGGCGTAATTTTTTTTCCTGGTATAGCTATCATTACTTCTGGGGAGCAACAGATTGAGCGGCAGGGAAAAATTTAGTGCAAACACCTGATCAGCATCAGGTTGACCACGGGACTTACTGTAGTTCCAGGAAACCCCCAGCGAGAGATCTTTAATTTGCGTGTTGTAGCCAAACTGTAATAGCCGATCCTGTTGATCGGTATGCCAGTAAGTTTGCTGGCTACCACTTAAATAAAACGAACCGTACTCGCCTAATTGCTGGGAGATATTGACCTGCAGTTTGCCACGTTTGGTGTAAAACAAATTGTAATAACGCGACCACATCGGCGTATCTTCATCATCACCGTCATTAAATTCGTAGCCATCCATATGTTTATACATGGTGTCGGAAAGGGTGTAGAAACCCGACGTCGAATAGCGATAGCCCATCAATTGAAAATTAGTGCCCAATTGGTTGAGCGTTTTGGCATACAGAAAACGATATGACTGACCTTTATGTTCGCTTTGGTCTGCCAGCGTACTCTTCGCCTGGGTCGCATCGAACGAAATTGCTCCGAAATCGCCAAGGTTAAATCCCAGACCAAACATGGCGGCACGGTAATATTCAGCATATTGTCCACCACCATACCATGTCGTTCCCCACGGTCCGCCCCACTGCAACGTGGTCTGGGCAAATTTGCTCTCCTGCTGTTCATTACTATTGGTTCTGTATTTCGCCAGTGTCACCGCGTATTTGATTCGCCCCTGACGCTGGAGTAATGGCACGCTGGAAAACGGTACGCTGTAGCTATTGACGCTGCCGTCCGCTTCTTTGATTTCAACTAACAAATCACCGCTCGACGACGTGGAATAGAGATCACTAATTTCAAAAGCACCAGGCGATACATAAGTTTGGTAAATGGTGTAACCATTTTGCTTAATCGTTATCTGGGCATTGCTTTTGGCGATACCACGCACCACAGGCGCAAACCCTTTCAGGCTGTCTGGCAGCATGTTGTCATCTGACGCCAGCTGCACACCACGAAAGCTGACACTATCGAAAAAATCGCCTGCAGTATAATCATCACCTACGGTCAGTTCGCCTTTTAGTGGAATAACCGCCCGCTGCAAATAGCTGCTGAGATTCTTCCATTCTGCGGTTTGGCCACTACTGCGACTCCATGTTGAATTGTTGCGTAATCTCCATGGGCCTAAATTAACGCCACTGTTTAAATTCAGAAAATAGCTGTCGCCAGAATCACTGTCTGCGCTGCTATGAATACTGTTAGCCCCGCTAAACGAATATCCCAGTAATAGCGCGTTGATCCCTTCATCCCAACGTTCAGGGGGGACATAACCACGGGCATTACTTTTGATGGCGATTTGCGGTACTGAAATTTCCAGACGGAGTTTATTCACATTAAACGTTACGCTGGCATCCGGAATAATCTCCGCCAATGGCACACACACTTGTTTGTCCAGTTGTTTAAAAGCCGGAAACGCATCAGTATTAACACCCATTGCATCCAGGCTTTCAGTCGTCAAACAGGCGGCAATCCCCTTCTCTGGCGTTATCTCAACAAAATTGACGTTGCGCGTATCTACAATTGTCTGATTCAGAACAATATCGACACGATAAACCCCTGGCGTTATTTTTTGTCCTTTTTCGAAACGAGACAAATCGGCCACCATTGAGGGATCATCTTTGAAAAAAGCAGGATCGAACCAGGTTTCAGCTTGTGCATTGAACGCTGCCGACACAAACACCACCAGCCCACCAATAAACGATGGCACTCCACCAGAGCTTAACAGGCTGTGTTGTCGATGAGTTCTATACATCTCGCTCTCTTAACTGAAGACGGCTTACGATTTACAGTTGAGTTGCGGCGTTTCCGCCCCGTAGTCATTGATGGTTCGATACGTGGGTAATGCTGCCAACTTACTGATTTAGTGTATGATGGTGATTTTAAGGTGCTTGCGTGGCTTCCATTTCCATCAGATGTCCTTCCTGCTCCGCTACTGAAGGCGTGGTGCGTAACGGCAAAAGCACTGCCGGACATCAGCGCTATCTCTGCTCTCATTGCCGTAAAACATGGCAACTACAGTTCACTTACACCGCCTCTCAGCCCGGTACGCACCAGAAAATCATTGATATGGCCATGAATGGCGTCGGATGTCGCGCCAGTGCACGCATTATGGGCGTTGGCCTCAACACGGTTTTACGTCACTTAAAAAACTCAGGCCGCAGTCGGTAACCTCGCGCATACAACCGGGCAGTGATGTGATTGTCTGCGCTGAAATGGACGAACATTGGGGCTACGTCGGTGCTAAATCACGTCAGCGCTGGCTGTTTTACGCGTATGACAGGATACGGAGGACGGTTGTGGCGCACGTCTTCGGTGAACGCACTCTGGCCACACTGGAGCGTCTTCTGAGCCTGCTGTCGGCCTTTGAGGTCGTGGTATGGATGACGGATGGCTGGCCGCTGTATGAATCACGCCTGAAGGGAAAGCTGCACGTTATCAGCAAGCGTTACACTCAGCGCATTGAGCGACATAATCTGAATCTGAGACAACATCTGGCAAGGCTGGGACGGAAGTCACTGTCGTTCTCAAAATCGGTGGAGCTGCATGACAAGGCCATCGGGCATTATCTGAACATAAAACACTATCAGTAAGTTGGAGTCATTACCGAATCCGCTAACTGAATATTCGACGTTTCGGTACCGGGAGTTACCGATGTAGAACCATCTGGCAGATACATTTGTAGAGCAACATTCGTCGCTGCTTATGTTCAGATAATGCCCGATGACCTTGTCATGCAGCTCCACCGATTTTGAGAACGACAGTGACTTCCGTCCCAGCCTTGCCAGATGTTGTCTCAGATTCAGATTATGTCGCTCAATGCGCTGAGTGTAACGCTTGCTGATAACGTGCAGCTTTCCCTTCAGGCGTGATTCATACAGCGGCCAGCCATCCGTCATCCATACCACGACCTCAAAGGCCGACAGCAGGCTCAGAAGACGCTCCAGTGTGGCCAGAGTGCGTTCACCGAAGACGTGCGGCACAACCGTCCTCCGTATCCTGTCATACGCGTAAAACAGCCAGCGCTGACGTGATTTAGCACCCGACGTAGCCCCAATGTTCGTCCATTTCAGCGCAGACAATCACATCACTGCCCGGTTGTATGCGCGAGGTTACCGACTGCGGCCTGAGTTTTTTAAGTGACGTAAAACCGTGTTGAGGCCAACGCCCATAATGCGTGCACTGGCGCGACATCCGACGCCATTCATGGCCATATCAATGATTTTCTGGTGCGTACCGGGCTGAGAGGCGGTGTAAGTGAACTGTAGTTGCCATGTTTTACGGCAATGAGAGCAGAGATAGCGCTGATGTCCGGCAGTGCTTTTGCCGTTACGCACCACGCCTTCAGTAGCGGAGCAGGAAGGACATCTGATGGAAATGGAAGCCACGCAAGCACCTTAAAATCACCATCATACACTAAATCAGTAAGTTGGCAGCATTACCCTGATGGTGATTTTAAGGTGCTTGCGTGGCATCGGTGGTAGCCTGGTTGGCAAATGCTGTAGGTTGCACGCCGTCAGCCGTACCACTAAAGGTAAACGTCGCATTTTTAGTTACAGTAACATCACAGCCTTCTAAGGCAATTGGTACATCAGTTTTAACGCCAGAGACTGCTCCATTAGTTTGCAACTTGGTGGCGCTGACATTTGGCAATGTGACTACTGAATCTTTCGTCGCAGCTACCAGGGTACAAGCTGGAGCAATAACTTTACCATTAACATTTTCTTGTCTCTCCGACAGACTGACCGAATTGTTATCAATGTTAACAAAAAAAAGAACAATTGGTTATAAGGAGAGAGTATGCGTGTCATCACCCTGGCGGGTAGTCCTCGCTTTCCTTCTCGCTCCAGCTCCTTGCTGGAATATGCGCGGGAAAAACTAAATGGCCTAGATGTAGAGGTTTATCACTGGAATCTGCAAAACTTCGCCCCGGAAGATCTGCTTTATGCTCGTTTCGATAGTCCGGCACTCAAGACCTTCACCGAACAGCTGCAACAGGCTGATGGGCTGATTGTCGCCACGCCTGTGTATAAAGCCGCCTATTCCGGCGCGCTGAAAACCCTGCTCGACCTGCTGCCAGAGCGCGCTTTGCAAGGCAAAGTGGTGCTACCGCTGGCGACGGGCGGTACCGTGGCCCATCTGCTGGCGGTCGATTATGCCCTTAAACCAGTTTTAAGCGCACTGAAAGCTCAGGAGATCCTGCACGGCGTGTTTGCCGATGACTCACAATTAATTGATTACCATCACAGACCCCAGTTCACGCCAAATCTGCAAACCCATCTTGATACCGCGCTAGAAACTTTCTGGCAGGCATTGCACCGCCGCGATGTTCAGGTTCCTGACCTTCTGTCTCTGCGAGGTAATGCCCATGCGTAACATCATTAAACTGGCGCTGGCGGGATTGCTTAGCGTCTCTACTTTTGCGGTTGCTGCAGAATCCTCGCCTGAAGCGTTACGTATAGGCTATCAGAAAGGCAGTATTGGTATGGTGCTGGCAAAAAGCCACCAGTTACTGGAAAAACGCTATCCGCAATCAAAAATCTCCTGGGTGGAGTTCCCCGCGGGTCCGCAAATGTTGGAAGCGTTAAACGTTGGCAGTATTGATCTCGGCAGTACCGGGGATATTCCGCCAATCTTTGCCCAGGCTGCCGGGGCTGATTTGGTATATGTGGGCGTCGAGCCACCGAAGCCCAAAGCCGAAGTGATTCTGGTGGCAGAAAACAGCCCGATCAAAACCGTAGCCGATCTTAAAGGTCACAAAGTTGCCTTTCAGAAAGGTTCCAGTTCACACAACCTTTTACTGCGTGCACTGCGTCAGGCCGGACTTAAATTCACCGATATCCAGCCCACTTACCTGACGCCTGCCGATGCCCGCGCCGCGTTCCAGCAAGGTAACGTTGACGCCTGGGCTATCTGGGATCCCTACTACTCCGCTGCGTTATTACAGGGCGGCGTGCGGGTGCTGAAAGACGGCACCGATCTCAATCAAACTGGATCGTTTTATCTGGCAGCTCGTCCCTATGCAGAAAAAAACGGCGCTTTTATTCAGGGCGTACTGGCAACCTTTAGTGAGGCCGATGCGTTAACCCGCAGCCAGCGCGAACAAAGCATCGCTTTACTGGCAAAAACGATGGGCTTACCGGCACCGGTGATTGCCTCTTACTTAGATCATCGCCCTCCTACCACCATCAAACCGGTTAACGCCGAGGTTGCCGCCTTACAGCAGCAAACGGCAGATCTGTTTTATGAAAACCGTCTGGTGCCGAAAAAAGTCGATATTCGCCAGCGCATCTGGCAGCCCACTCAACTGGAAGGAAAACAATTATGAGTCTGAATATGTTCTGGTTTTTACCGACCCACGGTGACGGGCACTATCTGGGAACGGAAGAAGGTTCACGCCCGGTTGATCACGGTTATCTGCAACAAATTGCGCAAGCGGCGGATCGTCTGGGCTATACCGGTGTGCTGATCCCAACGGGGCGATCGTGTGAAGATGCGTGGCTGGTTGCAGCGTCGATGATCCCGGTGACGCAGCGGCTGAAGTTTCTTGTCGCCCTGCGTCCCAGCGTAACCTCACCTACTGTTGCCGCCCGCCAGGCCGCCACGCTTGACCGTCTCTCAAATGGTCGTGCGTTGTTTAATCTGGTCACAGGCAGCGATCCACAAGAGCTGGCAGGCGACGGCGTGTTCCTTGATCATAGCGAGCGCTACGAAGCCTCGGCGGAATTTACCCAGGTCTGGCGGCGCTTATTGCTGGGGGAAACCGTCAATTTCAACGGTAAACATATTCATGTGCGCGGAGCAAAACTGCTCTTCCCGCCGATTCAACAGCCTTATCCTCCGCTTTACTTTGGCGGATCGTCAGATGTCGCCCAGGAGCTGGCGGCAGAACAAGTTGATCTCTACCTCACCTGGGGCGAACCGCCGGAACTTGTTAAAGAGAAAATCGAACAAGTGCGGGCGAAAGCTGCCGCGTATGGGCGCAAAATTCGTTTCGGTATTCGTCTGCATGTGATTGTTCGTGAAACTAACGACGAAGCGTGGCAGGCCGCCGAGCGGTTAATCTCGCATCTTGATGATGAGACTATCGCCAAAGCACAAGCCGCATTCGCCCGGACGGATTCCGTAGGACAACAGCGAATGGCGGCGCTACATAACGGCAAGCGCGACAATCTGGAGATCAGCCCCAATTTATGGGCGGGCGTTGGCTTAGTGCGCGGCGGTGCCGGAACGGCGCTGGTGGGCGATGGTCCTACGGTCGCCGCGCGAATCAACGAATACGCCGCGCTTGGCATCGACAGCTTTGTGCTTTCGGGCTACCCGCATCTGGAAGAAGCGTATCGGGTTGGCGAGTTGCTGTTCCCACATCTGGATGTCGCCATTCCGGAAATTCCCCAGCCGCAGCCGCTGAATCCGCAAGGCGAAGCGGTGGCAAATGATTTTATCCCCCGTAAAGTCGCGCAAAGCTAAGGAACACGATGATGGCAACGCCAGTGAAGAAGTGGTTATTGCGCGTTGCCCCCTGGTTTTTACCGGTGGGCATCGTGGCGGTGTGGCAACTGGCCTCCTCGGTTGGCTGGCTGTCGACGCGTATTTTGCCTTCACCGGAAGGAGTGGTGACGGCGTTCTGGACGCTCTCCGCCAGCGGCGAACTGTGGCAGTAGACTGGCCCCCTGAATCTCCAGACAACCAGTATCACTTATTTAAGTGATAGTCTTAATACTAGTTTTTAGACTAGTCATTGGAGAACAGATGATTGATGTCTTAGGGCCGGAGAAACGCAGACGGCGTACCACACAGGAAAAGATCGCAATTGTTCAGCAGAGCTTTGAACCGGGGATGACGGTCTCCCTCGTTGCCCGGCAACATGGTGTAGCAGCCAGCCAGTTATTTCTCTGGCGTAAGCAATACCAGGAAGGAAGTCTTACTGCTGTGGCCGCCGGAGAACAGGTTGTTCCTGCCTCTGAACTTGCTGCCGCCATGAAGCAGATTAAAGAACTCCAGCGCCTGCTCGGCAAGAAAACGATGGAAAATGAACTCCTCAAAGAAGCCGTTGAATATGGACGGGCAAAAAAGTGGATAGCGCACGCGCCCTTATTGCCCGGGGATGGGGAGTAAGCTTAGTCAGCCGTTGTCTCCGGGTGTCGCGTGCGCAGTTGCACGTCATTCTCAGACGAACCGATGACTGGATGGATGGCCCCCGCAGTCGTCACACTGATGATACGGATGTGCTTCTCCGTATACACCATGTTATCGGAGAGCTGCCCACGTATGGTTATCGTCGGGTATGGGCGCTGCTTCGCAGACAGGCAGAACTTGATGGTATGCCTGCGATCAATGCCAAACGTGTTTACCGGCTCATGCGCCAGAATGCGCTGTTGCTTGAGCGAAAACCTGCTGTACCGCCATCGAAACGGGCACATACAGGCAGAGTAGCCGTGAAAGAAAGCAATCAGCGATGGTGCTCTGACGGGTTCGAGTTCTGCTGTGATAACGGAGAGAGACTGCGTGTCACGTTCGCGCTGGACTGCTGTGATCGTGAGGCACTGCACTGGGCGGTGACTACCGGCGGCTTCAACAGTGAAACAGTACAGGACGTCATGCTGGGAGCGGTGGAACGCCGCTTCGGCAACGATCTTCCGTCGTCTCCAGTGGAGTGGCTGACGGATAATGGTTCATGCTACCGGGCTAATGAAACACGCCAGTTCGCCCGGATGTTGGGACTTGAACCGAAGAACACGGCGGTGCGGAGTCCGGAGAGTAACGGAATAGCAGAGAGCTTCGTGAAAACGATAAAGCGTGACTACATCAGTATCATGCCCAAACCAGACGGGTTAACGGCAGCAAAGAACCTTGCAGAGGCGTTCGAGCATTATAACGAATGGCATCCGCATAGTGCGCTGGGTTATCGCTCGCCACGGGAATATCTGCGGCAGCGGGCTTGTAATGGGTTAAGTGATAACAGATGTCTGGAAATATAGGGGCAAATCCAGGCAGCATCTGGCGATCAGTTCCTGGCGGGCGCTGATTGGCTTTTCAATTGGCGGATCGCTGGGCCTGATTCTGGGACTGATTAGCGGACTGTCGCGCTGGGGAGAAAGGCTGCTGGATACCTCAATTCAGATGTTGCGCAACGTGCCGCATCTGGCGCTGATCCCGCTGGTGATTTTGTGGTTTGGCATTGATGAATCCGCGAAAATCTTTCTGGTGGCGCTCGGTACGCTGTTCCCCATTTATATCAACACCTGGCATGGCATCCGTAATATCGATCGCGGGCTGGTGGAGATGGCGCGTAGCTATGGATTATCCGGCATACCGCTGTTTATCCATGTGATCCTGCCCGATGCCCTGCCCTCAATTATGGTCGGCGTGCGTTTTGCGTTGGGCCTGATGTGGCTGACGCTGATTGTTGCCGAAACCATTTCTGCCAATTCCGGCATTGGTTATCTGGCGATGAATGCGCGAGAGTTTTTGCAAACAGACGTGGTGGTAGTCGCTATTATTCTTTACGCCCTGCTCGGCAAACTTGCTGACGTCAGCGCGCAGCTGTTAGAGCGCCTCTGGTTGCGCTGGAACCCGGCTTATCATTTGAAGGAGACCACGATATGAATACTGCTCGTCTGAACCAGGGCACACCATTGTTGCTCAATGCAGTAAGCAAACATTACGCGGAAAATATCGTCCTGAACCAACTGGATTTACATATTCCGGCAGGTCAGTTTGTGGCGGTGGTGGGCCGCAGCGGTGGTGGTAAAAGTACCCTGCTGCACCTGCTGGCCGGTCTGGAAACGCCAACCGCAGGCGATGTGTTAGCGGGCACCACACCGCTGGCTGAAATTCAGGATGATACGCGAATGATGTTTCAGGATGCGCGTCTGCTGCCGTGGAAATCGGTGATTGATAACGTTGGGTTAGGCCTTAAAGGTCAGTGGCGCGATGCCGCGCGTCGGGCGTTGGCTGCGGCAGGACTGGAGAATCGCGCCGGGGAATGGCCTGCCGCACTTTCTGGCGGGCAGAAACAGCGTGTGGCGCTGGCAAGAGCGTTGATTCATCGACCGGGTTTATTGTTGCTTGATGAACCGCTCGGGGCACTGGACGCCTTAACGCGACTCGAGATGCAGGATTTGATTGTGTCACTTTGGCAGCAGCACGGCTTTACCGTACTGTTGGTGACGCATGATGTGAGCGAAGCGGTAGCAATGGCTGACCGGGTGTTGTTAATTGAAGAGGGAAAAATTAGTCTGGATTTGACAGTGGATATCCCCCGTCCGCGTCGATTAGGGTCGGTGCGATTAGCGGAGCTGGAAGCGGAAGTATTGCAACGGGTAATGCGGCGTGGGCATTCTGAACAACTGATTCGGCGTCATGGTTAATATGCCGGATGTGGCGCACAAAACCAGCATTTTCAACGGACTTGTAGGCCTGATAAGACACGTCAAGCATCGCATCAGGCAGTTGGGCACGGCTGCCGGATGCGGCGTGAACGCCTTATCCAGCCTACAAAACCAGCAATTTCAACGGAGTTGTAGGCCTGATAAGACGCGTCAAGCGTCGCATCAGGCATTTTGGCTCAAAAGTATCAAGCCAGTGCTTTAGTTATCTTCTCGTAAAGATCGCCAGAGAGATTTTCCAGCCCTTTCAACTGTTCCAGCGCCGCGCGCATTTTCTCCTGACGTTTGGCATCATAACGTTTCAGGCGAATCAGCGGTTCAATCAGACGTGAAGCTACCTGCGGGTTACGGCTGTTGAGGTCGGTAAGCATTTCCACCAGGAACTGGTAACCGCTGCCATCTTCGGCATGGAACGCTGCCGGGTTGCTGCCCGCAAACGCACCAATCAACGAACGAATACGGTTCGGGTTGCTCATGGTAAATGAGCGATGCTGCAACAGACCACGCACCGTCTCCAGCACATTCGCCGCCGGGCTGGTGGCTTGCAGGATAAACCATTTATCCATCACCAGACCGTCCTGATGCCACTTATCGTCGTACTCCTGCATCAGCGCGTCACGGCAAGGCAGCTGTGCAGCAACCGCCGCAGAAAGCGCTGCCAGCGCATCGGTCATATTGTTTGCTTCATGGTATTGCTTGCTCACCAGCACGTCAGCCAGATGCGTTTCACCAAAAGCAAGGAAGCGCAGGCAGGCATTACGCAGAGTGCGTTTTGCAATATCTTCATGCTCAACACGGTACTCGCTCTGGTAATTCGCGTTGTAAATAGCCAGCAGCTCATCCGCCAGTTCAGTCGCCAGAGTACGAGTGAGTGCTTCGCGTACTTCGGCAATAGCAATCGGGTCTATGATATCGAACAGTTCAGCCATTTCATTGACAGAAGGCAGCGTCAGGATTTCTGCCGCCAGCGCCGGATCAATCTTCTCATCGAGCAGCACCGCGCGGAAAGCGTCAGCCACATGTACCGGCAGAGACAGCGGCTGCCCTTGCTGATGACGGGCGACGTTCAGCTTGATGTAGGTTGCCAGCAAACTTTGCGCCGCATCCCAACGGGAGAAACCATTACGCGCATGACGCATCAGGAAGGTCAGTTGCTGATCGCTCCACTTATATTCCAGTTTCACTGGCGCAGAGAATTCGCACAGCAGCGCAGGCACCGGCTGGAAGTAGACATTATCAAAAACAAAGGTCTGTTCCGCCTGGGTGACGTTCAGCACGGAATTCACCGGATGACCGCCTTTCTGCAACGGGATCACTTTACCTTCGTTGTCATACAATTCGATGGCAAACGGAATATGCAGCGGCTGTTTTTCTGCCTGATCCGGCGTGGCTGGCGTGCGCTGGCTGATGGTCAGGGTGTACTGCTCAGTTTCCGGATTGTAGTCGTCTTTGACGGTCACAACCGGCGTACCGGACTGGCTGTACCAACGGCGGAAATGGGAGAGATCAACATTCGACGCATCTTCCATCGCCTGCACAAAGTCGTCACAGGTCGCTGCGCTACCATCATGACGCTCGAAATAGAGTTGCATCCCTTTCTGGAAGTTTTCTTCGCCCAGCAGGGTGTGGATCATACGGATCACTTCCGCGCCCTTCTCGTAAACGGTCAGGGTGTAGAAGTTGTTCATCTCAATGACCATGTCCGGGCGGATTGGGTGCGCCATCGGGCTGGCGTCTTCCGCAAACTGCAATCCGCGCATGGTGCGCACATTATTGATGCGGTTAACTGCGCGGGAACCAAGGTCAGAGCTGAATTCCTGATCGCGGAAGACGGTTAAACCTTCTTTCAGGCTGAGCTGGAACCAGTCGCGGCAGGTCACTCGGTTACCGGTCCAGTTATGGAAATATTCATGGCCGATAACGCGTTCAATATCGAGGTAATCTTTGTCGGTGGCGGTGTCGGTGCGGGCCAGCACATATTTGGAGTTAAAGATATTCAGACCCTTATTCTCCATTGCGCCCATATTGAAGAAATCCACCGCGACGATCATATAGATGTCGAGGTCATACTCCAGGCCAAAGCGTTCTTCATCCCATTTCATGGAGTTTTTCAGCGAGGTCATCGCCCACGGCGCGCGATCAAGGTTGCCGCGATCGACGTACAGCTCCAGTGCTACTTCGCGACCAGAACGCGTGGTAAAGGTATCGCGCAGTACATCAAAGTCGCCTGCCACCAGCGCAAACAGGTAGCACGGTTTCGGGAACGGGTCCTGCCACTGTACCCAATGGCGTCCGTTTTCGAGTTCGCCTTGCGCAACGCGGTTACCATTGGAAAGCAGGAAGGGATATTTGATTTTATCGGCAATAATTTTGGTGGTAAAACGCGCCAGCACGTCCGGGCGGTCGAGATAATACGTAATATGGCGGAAACCTTCGGCTTCACACTGGGTGCAAAGCGCATCGCCTGACTGATAAAGCCCTTCCAGCGCCGTATTCGCCGCCAGGCTTATTTCATTAATGATCTTAAGCGTAAAACGCTCCGGCAAATTACTGATGACCAGTGCGCCCTCTTCTTCTTCTTTCCAGGCGGTCCACGGCTCATCATTAATATGAACAGAAACCAGTTTGAGGTCTTCGCCGTTGAGACGAAGCGGAGCATCTGATGCACCATGACGGACAGCCTGGCTGACCGCGGTAACGACCGTCTTTTGCGCGTCGAGGTCAAAGGTCAAGTCAATATCAGTAATCTGGTAATCCGGCGCACGATAATCGTGACGGTATTTGGCTTGTGGCTGTTGAGTCATAAATAACCTTTAGCATCTTTTATAGAGTCTGGTGTTCAGTCTATTCCTGTTGCGTAAATCGCGCTATGCAGAATCTTCATCTTTTCAGGTACAAACGCCTTTATTGCTACATTTTTATAACATACACCGCGTAATGCCATCGACCAGAAAGGTGGCATATGGTGTGATCGGGGTTCAATAAATTGCGAAACAAGGTATACTCCAGCAGTTCCTGAAGATGTTTATTGTACTAAACGCTCCTGTACGAGGACGCTACTGCGCACCTATGACACAATTCGCTTCTCCTGTTCTGCACTCGTTGCTGGATACAGATGCTTATAAGTTGCATATGCAGCAAGCCGTGTTTCATCACTATTACGATGTGCATGTCGCGGCGGAGTTTCGTTGCCGAGGTGACGATCTGCTGGGTATTTATGCCGATGCTATTCGTGAACAGATTCAGGCGATGCAGCACCTGCGCCTGCAGGATGATGAATATCAGTGGCTCTCTGCCCTGCCTTTCTTTAAGGCCGACTATCTTAACTGGTTACGCGAGTTCCGCTTTAACCCGGAACAAGTCACCGTGTCCAACGATAATGGCAAGCTGGATATTCGCTTAAGCGGTCCGTGGCGTGAAGTCATCCTCTGGGAAGTTCCTTTGCTGGCGGTTATCAGTGAAATGGTACATCGCTATCGCTCACCGCAGGCCGACGTTGCGCAAGCCCTCGACACGCTGGAAAGCAAATTAGTCGACTTCTCGGCGTTAACCGCCGGTCTTGATATGTCGCGCTTCCATCTGATGGATTTTGGCACCCGTCGCCGTTTTTCTCGCGAAGTACAAGAAACCATCGTTAAGCGTCTGCAACAGGAATCCTGGTTCGTGGGCACCAGCAACTACGATCTGGCGCGTCGGCTTTCCCTCACGCCGATGGGAACACAGGCACACGAATGGTTCCAGGCACATCAGCAAATCAGCCCGGATCTAGCCAACAGCCAGCGAGCTGCACTTGCTGCCTGGCTGGAAGAGTATCCCGACCAACTTGGCATTGCATTAACCGACTGCATCACTATGGATGCTTTCCTGCGTGATTTCGGTGTCGAGTTCGCTAGTCGGTATCAGGGCCTGCGTCATGACTCTGGCGACCCGGTTGAATGGGGTGAAAAAGCCATTGCACATTATGAAAAGCTGGGAATTGATCCACAGAGTAAAACGCTGGTTTTCTCTGACAATCTGGATTTACGCAAAGCGGTTGAGCTATACCGCCACTTCTCTTCCCGCGTGCAATTAAGTTTTGGTATTGGGACTCGCCTGACCTGCGATATCCCCCAGGTAAAACCCCTGAATATTGTGATTAAGTTGGTAGAGTGTAACGGTAAACCGGTGGCGAAACTTTCTGACAGCCCTGGCAAAACTATCTGCCATGATAAAGCGTTTGTTCGGGCACTGCGCAAAGCGTTCGACCTTCCGCATATTAAAAAAGCCAGTTAATATCATCAGGGAGCTAATCGGCTCCCTTTTTTACCTTTAATTCCGAAATCTTTCGCTGCATTTGCGAATTCTGCTTGTCTGATTGCAGATGCCAGGTAACATAGGTATCCCCCCCATTTACGGGTGGACAAGTGTTTATTTTTTCCGACTATTAACAGAGAGAATATTATGAGCGTTGTGCCTGTAGCCGACGTACTCCAGGGCCGCGTAGCCGTTGACAGCGAAGTCACCGTACGCGGATGGGTACGTACCCGCCGAGATTCAAAAGCTGGCATCTCCTTCCTCGCCGTTTATGACGGTTCCTGCTTTGATCCTGTACAGGCTGTCATCAATAATTCTCTGCCCAATTACAATGAAGACGTCCTGCGTCTGACCACCGGCTGCTCGGTCATTGTGACGGGTAAAGTCGTGGCATCGCCGGGCCAGGGGCAACAATTTGAAATTCAGGCCAGCAAGGTTGAAGTTGCTGGTTGGGTTGAAGATCCAGACACTTACCCGATGGCGGCAAAACGCCACAGCATTGAGTATCTGCGTGAAGTCGCTCACCTGCGTCCGCGCACAAACCTGATTGGTGCCGTCGCGCGCGTTCGCCATACGCTGGCGCAGGCGCTGCATCGCTTCTTTAACGAGCAGGGATTCTTCTGGGTTTCAACGCCACTGATTACCGCATCTGATACCGAAGGTGCAGGCGAAATGTTCCGCGTTTCTACGCTGGATCTGGAAAACCTGCCGCGTAACGATCAGGGCAAAGTGGATTTCGACAAAGACTTCTTTGGTAAAGAGTCTTTCCTGACCGTATCTGGCCAGTTGAACGGCGAAACCTACGCTTGCGCATTATCCAAAATTTATACCTTCGGCCCGACTTTCCGTGCTGAAAACTCCAACACCAGCCGTCACCTGGCGGAATTCTGGATGCTGGAGCCGGAAGTGGCGTTTGCTAACCTGAACGATATCGCGGGTCTGGCTGAAGCCATGCTGAAATATGTCTTCAAAGCGGTTCTCGAAGAACGCGCAGACGACATGAAATTCTTCGCTGAACGCGTAGATAAAGATGCCGTTTCACGTCTGGAACGCTTCATTGAAGCCGATTTCGCGCAGGTGGATTACACCGACGCAGTGACCATTCTCGAAAACTGCGGCAGGAAGTTTGAAAACCCGGTTTACTGGGGCGTCGATCTCTCTTCTGAGCATGAGCGTTATCTGGCGGAAGAACACTTTAAAGCACCGGTAGTGGTTAAAAACTATCCGAAAGATATTAAAGCGTTCTATATGCGCCTCAACGAAGACGGTAAAACCGTTGCGGCTATGGACGTTCTGGCTCCGGGCATCGGTGAGATCATTGGTGGCTCCCAGCGTGAAGAACGTCTGGACGTTCTGGACGAGCGTATGCTGGAAATGGGCCTGAATAAAGAAGATTACTGGTGGTATCGCGATCTGCGTCGCTACGGTACTGTTCCGCATTCAGGTTTCGGTCTTGGTTTTGAACGCCTGATTGCTTACGTAACTGGCGTGCAAAACGTGCGTGATGTGATTCCGTTCCCACGTACTCCGCGCAACGCCAGCTTCTGATTTTCTTCCTCAAAGAGCCAGCGCCTGCTGGCTCTTTTTTATCCTTTCTGTCAAGTTATCTGTTTGTTAAGTCAAGCAATCTATTTGCACCCCCGCCATAACGATCATCCTGTTACGGAATATTACATTGCAACATTTACGCACAAAAAATAACCCGTACTCTTATTGCGGATTAGTTTTTTCTTAGCTGATAGCACAATTTTCATACTATTTTTTGGCATTCTGGATGTCTGAAAGAGGATTTTGTGCCAGGTCGATAAAGTTTCCATCAGAAACAAAATTTCCGTTTAGTTAATTTAAATATAAGTAAATCATATAAATAGATAAAAATTGCTGTAAATATCATCACGTTTCTATGGAAATATGACGGTGTTCACAAAGCTCCTTAATTTTTACTTTTGGTTACATATTTTTTCTTTTTGAAACTAAATCTTTATCTTTGTAGCACTTTCACGGTAGCGAAACGTTAGTTTGAATGGAAAGATGCCTGCAGACACATAAAGACACCAAACTCTCATCAATAGTTCCGTAAATTTTTATTGACAGAACTTATTGACGGCAGTGGCAGGTGTCATAAAAAAACCATGAGGGTAATAAATAATGATGAAGCGCAATATTCTGGCAGTGATCGTCCCTGCTCTGTTAGTAGCAGGTACTGCAAACGCTGCAGAAATCTATAACAAAGATGGCAACAAAGTAGATCTGTACGGTAAAACTGTTGGTCTGCATTATTTTTCCAAGGGTAACGGTGAAAACAGTTACGGTGGCAATGGCGACATGACCTATGCCCGTCTTGGTTTTAAAGGGGAAACTCAAATCAATTCCGATCTGACCGGTTATGGTCAGTGGGAATATAACTTCCAGGGTAACAACTCTGAAGGCGCTGACGCTCAAACTGGTAACAAAACGCGTCTGGCATTCGCGGGTCTTAAATACGCTGACGTTGGTTCTTTCGATTACGGCCGTAACTACGGTGTGGTTTATGATGCACTGGGTTACACCGATATGCTGCCAGAATTTGGTGGTGATACTGCATACAGCGATGACTTCTTCGTTGGTCGTGTTGGCGGCGTTGCTACCTATCGTAACTCCAACTTCTTTGGTCTGGTTGATGGCCTGAACTTCGCTGTTCAGTACCTGGGTAAAAACGAGCGTGACACTGCACGCCGTTCTAACGGCGACGGTGTTGGCGGTTCTATCAGCTACGAATACGAAGGCTTTGGTATCGTTGGTGCTTATGGTGCAGCTGACCGTACCAACCTGCAAGAAGCTCAACCTCTTGGCAACGGTAAAAAAGCTGAACAGTGGGCTACTGGTCTGAAGTACGACGCGAACAACATCTACCTGGCAGCGAACTACGGTGAAACCCGTAACGCTACGCCGATCACTAATAAATTTACAAACACCAGCGGCTTCGCCAACAAAACGCAAGACGTTCTGTTAGTTGCGCAATACCAGTTCGATTTCGGTCTGCGTCCGTCCATCGCTTACACCAAATCTAAAGCGAAAGACGTAGAAGGTATCGGTGATGTTGATCTGGTGAACTACTTTGAAGTGGGCGCAACCTACTACTTCAACAAAAACATGTCCACCTATGTTGACTACATCATCAACCAGATCGATTCTGACAACAAACTGGGCGTAGGTTCAGACGACACCGTTGCTGTGGGTATCGTTTACCAGTTCTAATAGCACACCTCTTTGTTAAATGCCGAAAAAACAGGACGTTGGTCCTGTTTTTTTTATGCCTTCCAGAGCAATCTCACGTCTTGCAAAAACAGCCTGCGTTTTCATCAGTAATAGTTGGAATTTTGTAAATCTCCCGTTACCCTGATAGCGGACTTCCCTTCTGTAACCATAATGGAACCTCGTCATGTTTGAGAACATTACCGCCGCTCCTGCCGACCCGATTCTGGGCCTGGCCGATCTGTTTCGTGCCGATGAACGTCCCGGCAAAATTAACCTCGGGATTGGTGTCTATAAAGATGAGACGGGCAAAACCCCGGTACTGACCAGCGTGAAAAAGGCTGAACAGTATCTGCTCGAAAATGAAACCACCAAAAATTACCTCGGCATTGACGGCATCCTTGAATTTGGTCGCTGCACTCAGGAACTGCTGTTTGGTAAAGGTAGCGCCCTGATCAATGACAAACGTGCTCGCACGGCACAGACTCCGGGTGGCACTGGCGCACTACGCGTGGCTGCCGACTTCCTGGCAAAAAATACCAGCGTTAAGCGTGTGTGGGTGAGCAACCCAAGCTGGCCGAACCATAAGAGCGTCTTTAACTCTGCAGGTCTGGAAGTTCGTGAATACGCTTATTATGATGCGGAAAATCACACCCTTGACTTCGATGCACTGATTAACAGTCTGAACGAAGCTCAGGCTGGCGACGTAGTGCTGTTCCATGGCTGCTGCCATAACCCAACCGGTATCGACCCTACGCTGGAACAATGGCAGACACTGGCACAACTCTCCGTTGAGAAAGGCTGGTTACCGCTGTTTGACTTCGCTTACCAGGGTTTTGCCCGTGGTCTGGAAGAAGATGCTGAAGGACTGCGCGCTTTCGCGGCTATGCATAAAGAGCTGATTGTTGCCAGTTCCTACTCTAAAAACTTTGGCCTGTACAACGAGCGTGTTGGCGCTTGTACTCTGGTTGCTGCCGACAGTGAAATCGTTGATCGCGCATTCAGCCAAATGAAAGCGGCGATTCGCGCTAACTACTCTAACCCTCCAGCACACGGCGCTTCTGTTGTTGCCACCATCCTGAGCAACGATGCATTACGTGCGATTTGGGAACAAGAGCTGACTGATATGCGCCAGCGTATTCAGCGTATGCGTCAGTTGTTCGTCAATACGCTGCAGGAAAAAGGTGCAAACCGCGACTTCAGCTTTATCATCAAACAGAACGGCATGTTCTCCTTCAGTGGTCTGACAAAAGAACAAGTGCTGCGTCTGCGCGAAGAGTTTGGCGTATATGCTGTTGCTTCTGGTCGCGTAAATGTGGCCGGGATGACACCAGATAACATGGCTCCGCTGTGCGAATCGATTGTGGCAGTGCTGTAAGCGTTAAAAACAATGAAGCCCGCTGAAAAGCGGGCTGAGACTGATGACAAACGCAACATTGCCTGATGCGCTACGCTTATCAGGCCTACGCGTCCCCTGCAATATTTTGAATTTGCACGATTTTGTAGGCCGGATAAGGCGCTCGTGCCGCATCCGGCATAAACAAAGCGCACTTTGCCAGAAATCCAGGCCCGCATTAAAAGTGGACTTTTTTATGCGCCTTTACCAGACGGGCATTTCGTCTTGCAGGAAGGGATTGTGCAGGCGCTCATAACCAAGTGTAGATAATGGTCCGTGACCCGGAATAAATGTCACGTCATCCCCCAGTGGCAGCAATTTATCTTTGATTGAAGAAATCAGTTGATTATGATCGCCACGCGGGAAGTCACTGCGCCCTACTCCGCCTTTGAAAATAACATCGCCAGAAATCAGCAGCTTTGCCCGATCATCAAAAAACACGACATGACCCGGCGTATGCCCAGGGCAATGTAACACCTGTAAAGTCACATTCCCTATGCTGATGGTATCGCCTTCGTTCAGCCAACGATCTGGCGTCAGCGGCTGGCACTCTTCCAGACCAAACATACGACTTTGCGCAGGCAAGCCTTGCAGCCAGAACTCATCTTCTTTTTCCGGGCCAAAAACCGGCACGCCGTAATGTTGCGCCAGTTCCGCCGCTGCGCCAACGTGGTCCAGATGACCATGCGTCAGCAGGATCTGCATCAGTGTCAGGCCGCTGTCATCAACTTCCTGTTTGATTTTTTCCGCATCGCCGCCAGGATCGACCAGTGCGGCCAGGCGGGTTTGTTCACACCAGATCAATGAACAGTTCTGGGAGAATGCGGTGACCGGAATAATACGATAGTTCATACTGCCCCTGTTTCGTTAAGCGATTACTACCAGTGCCGTGCTGGCCCGGTATCAATATGCACAAAGTTACTACGTGGGTAATATCCTACACCACCTGCGCGCATAGATAACGCGGCTTTGCGAATATTGCTTAACGCGATACCTTCAATATGGAAATCCATCGCCTGGCCTTTAGTGTGATAGCTTTTCTTCGCTACTCCACGGCTGCGGGCGCGTAGTTCATTGTTGGTATCAATGGAACGATAACCGGAAATGAGTTGCACCGGTTTGCGCGTGCCTAACAACCCTTGCAGGCGATACAACTGGTCGAATAATCCTGGGTCGATGGACTTTATTTTGTTCGCGCGGTAATCGCGGAAAAAATGGTTAAGTTTTGCCAATTCTTCCTGAATATAGCCTCTGCCATCGAAAAACTCCGCTTTGATTGACTCTCCGGTATGAAGATTATTGAGTGTCAAAATGCGCGGGCGTGGGGTAGAGAGTGTTGCAAACGCAGGGGTCGGCAGGATGGCGGCACCGAGTGCAACGCCACCAAGCGCCAGCAATTTGCGGCGATTAGCGTCGAATTTGTCCATGATAATCAAGTCTACAGCTCAATGTTATCGTTTATATGCACTTCTGGCGCACAAGAGGCACCTTAACCGCCCGTAAAGCAGACGTCAAGATGACTCAACCCCAGCAGTGACGGGGGCTGCAGAGAATCGCCCCCAATCATGCTAATTATTACGACAATTGATTTCCCCGAACTACTTCATTTACCTGATTAATTGTTCCGCTTTCGATACGATTTGCGAGCTGGATCGCGCAGGCAGATCATAATTGTAAATATCTGTACGATACTGGGTACGATCATCTGCACCAACAAAGGCCGTCAGGTAGTAGAGATTCACCGGAATCGACTGCCGAATATTGACGTAACGTGTATCACCCTGCTTCAGCGCATCAGAAATACGTTTGTCATTCCATCCTGCATCCTGCAACAGCATATTCGCCAGATCGGAAGCTTTATTCACTCGTACACAGCCTGAGCTCAATGCGCGTGTATCACGCTTGAACAGATTGTGGTTCGGCGTGTCATGCAAATAAATGGCCTCTGAACTCGGCATATTGAATTTATAGCGCCCCAGCGAGTTCCGTGGGCCTGGAGCCTGCTGGAAGCGAAACGGTAAATTCGAGGCCGTGATTGTAGACCAGTCAACCTCCCATGGGTCAATCGCTTCTCTGCTGTTCCAGCCGCGCATCACCGTATAGCCATGGCTTTCGAGATATCCCGGATCGTTGCGCACTTTCGGCAGAATATCTTTGCGTGCCAGAGTTGGTGGTACGTTCCACGGCGGGTTTACCACTACGTTGTTAAGTGCACTGCTCATCATCGGCGTTTTGCGATCGGGGCGACCGACAATGACTCGCGAATCCAGCACCTGATTGCCGTTCTGATAGTAGAGCAGCGAATAGGCTGGAATGTTAACCATGATCCCGGTAGAAAGCTCTGTTGGCAGCAAGCGCAATCGCTGGATGTTGAGTGCCAACACGCCAGCACGCTGGGCGGGCGTTACGTTTAACCAGTCACGCGTTGCCGGGCCAATAGCACCATCTGCTCCCAATCCTTGCCATGCCTGAAAACGTTTAACGGCTTCCACCAGTTCATTATCGTAGGCGGCACGAACGGCAGGCGCAGGTTTACTACGAGACGTCGTTTGCTTGTCCATCGGCTTAGTTTCTGCTGTTTCAACAGTAACAGCGGATGGGCTGACTACCGCGTCAGTTGGCGTGTCATCGCCAGGTAGAGTAATTTTCGGCCCCCCGTCCAACATGCCTGTGCGTTGCAATATTTCGCGCAACGCCGGTACGTCGTTACTCCACTGCCCTGGGCGCAACGTTGCTTTGCCGGTCAGTTGGGGCCACGGTTTGGTGTCACTGAGTAAGGCCAGTAACGATTCATGCATCGCCGCATATTGCGGATGCTGCGGTGCCAGTCCTGCAACAAACGTAGGCAATTGACCTTTATCCAGCGCTAGCTGCCATTGGTTAATCACCGAAAGCGGCGGCGTTGAAAGCGCATAAGGTTTACTGCTATATAGCCAGCGAGTGCCTTTGATCGGAATATTTGCAATGAAATGGAGATAGCCCATCATCGCATCAGAGAGCACCACGTCACGTGCCATCCCGTTAACACCAGGATCGGTCAGTAACTCTACCCATTTATTAAACTGCGGCTGGAAACCAGCAATCGCCACCTCTGCCAGCTGTTGCTGGAAGGCTTTAACAGCATCACGGTTTTCCCACATGGGTTGCATATCGCGTGCGGCATACAACAGTTGAAGCTGGTTAAGATAAACCGGCTTGTAACCTGCGGGTAATTGAGATTCGATTTGCGTGCGGGCTTTTTCTGCCGCACCTTCAGGCAATGGCTGGATCCCCGCCATTATTGCCGTGGCTTGCGCCTGCGGCAGTGCCTCGCCCTGTTCACTGACAGCCACCGGGCTGTCGCCAGGGATTACTTCAGGCTCATCGGCCTGCGCATTGAACAGTGGAGCGAATGTTACGGCCAGGCACAAACTGATTGCCGACAGCCGACGACCACACATCATATTAAGCAACATCCCTTGCCCCCTGTTTTTATCATACTCTGAATAGCCAGGCTGTTATTTTACGACTTGCCTGTACAACGCCAATACTCACGAAAGTATGACGAGCAAGCCTGTTACTCATCAGGCTTATCTTCAGTATATAAACGCCGATACGTTTTTACATAACCTAATGTAAAGAAGTTTAAAGAAAAGCGCGCCGTTATGTGTAATGCCAGTCAGTTAAGCAACTGACTGGCTCTTTTTCGGGGCTGTGGGGTATTTCCAGGGCCTCTCCTTTACCACTCTCGGGAAGGCCCTTCCCCTTCTCGTCGGTAATTTCACAAGTTGTCCCATACTTGCAAGATCGCGCATCAGCTCCGGTATACGTCCCGGTGAAGCGCCCTGCAATGTCATCAGCATTCTCATCACCATTCCGCATGATTCTGAGAAACTCAGTTGATTCGGCCAGTAACCTTTCAGATGTTCCGCCATTTTAATCATCTGATATCTCACCAGATTATAAGCCAGTAAGACACCCCACAGCTCTTGCTCCACAAGCTCCGGCTTTTTACTTCTCAGCGTCAGCCTGCTCAGTTGCATCGTCTGTTTTATCTCCCTGTATCCCAGTTCGATTTCCCAGCGATGACTGTACAGATCCGCCATTTCTCCTCCGGGGAAGCGCATGGCGTCCGTCATCGACGTCAGCAGATGGCAGACTTTTCCTTTGCGCGTCACGGTCAGCAGGCGGGCTGTCACTTCATTTCCCAGTCCCGGCCACTTTTTTCGTGCCTGCGGGCTGGTTTTCAGCTTCACCAGATGATCGCCTTTACCCAGTTTTCTGAGCTCTTCATATTGCGCTCCCTTTCTGAGAGGTATCATCCAGTGGCGGTGTTCTCCCGCCAGGCTCCAGCCATTTAACAGTCCCAGTGAGTAATAACCTTTATCCATTAACGTCAGAGTGTTATCGCCGGTTTGTTCTATAAGTTGCTCAGCAAGCTCATTTTCGCTGTTCTTCATCGTGCCGAAGGCTGCAGCCGTCAGCAGATGGCTGGTCAGTTCCATCTGGCAGACCATTTTGACCTGCGGGTAGAGCGCCGGGTTCCCGGCATGTGTCTGGCGGGGGAAGGCTGCATCGTTCTCTGGTGTATCCGGTGTGCGCCAGAACACACCATCGATGGCCAGCAGGGTCAGGCCGCACCAGTGCGGATGCGGCGTGGCGTTATGCCAGAGCTGCGCTGTTTTCGTGAACACGCGGCGGACAGCCTCACTTCCCAGGCGCTGGCGGGCCTGAATAACGGCACTGGGGGCAACGAAGGGGCGATTGCCCGGCAGCATGATGTCCAGGCGATTCACAATCTGGTGAAGAGGTTCTTTACGCTCAAGCGCCATGCCAACAATACACCAGACCATCATTTCGAGGGGAAGACGGCGCTTGCGTAGCGTTACAGTACCTGATTCGGCAAGGCAACGAGAGATGAGTTCGGGGTCGAGGTAATCTCCCAGAGAAGTCAGTGGGTTACGCAGAGAATCGTAACGGGATACCAGATCAAGAGCCTGTCCAATGTGCATAAAAAAATCCGGAAACAAGTGAGCGTTTCCGGATTCTTACACAGCCACTGGATCGGTCAACTGATCCTTAACTGATCGGTATTACGCCGTTATGTGCCATTTTTTTAGTGCAGAAACGGAGTTTTCGGAAAAAGAAAAGGCGGCATTGCTGCCGCCTTAATTTTAACTCGCCTGGGAAGGCGCTTCGTCTCTTCCTAGAAGCGTTTCAGGGAGTTGCGGCGCAAATCCTCGCAGGCCGACGACGTGAACATGTTCGGTATTCTGGAAGACTTTACGTACCAGTTTATAGGTGGTGCCTTTTTCCGGACTGATATTTTCCGGCGCTGCGATGATGAGCTGCATTTGCAAACGTTCACACAATTCAAACAGCGTGGCGATAGAACGAGCATCCAGTCGCGCTGCTTCATCGAGGAACAGCAGGCGGCAAGGAGAGATATCTTTACCGCGCAGGCGGCGAGATTCATCTTCCCAGCTTTGTACCACCATCACCAGAATCGACATACCGGTACCAATCGCCTCACCGGTCGACAATGCACCAGACTCTGCGCGCAACCAACCATCGGAACCACGGTTAACCTCAACTTCCATTTCCAGATAGTTGCGGTAATCCAGCAGTTCTTCGCCAATGGTCTGCGGCGTGCGCTGCCCCATATCAATCTGCGGATTAAGACGCTGATACAATTTCGCCAACGCTTCCGAGAAGGTCAGACGGTTGCTGTTAAACAGATCCTGATGCTGCTCGTGCTGTTCAGAGAGCACATCCAGCAGCATGGCGTGCGTTTCACGCACGTTCACGTTGAGACGCACGCTGTTCACCTGACCAAACGATACGTTCTGCAACCCCTGGTTGAGCATACGGATACGGTTCTGCTCGCGCTGAATGGTTTTGCGAATGATGTTCGCCACGCTGCGGGAACTGATCGCCAGTTTCTGTTCACGGGAGGTTAATTCTTCGGTCAGACGGCTAAGTTCAATCTCCATCTGTTCGATAGCTTCCACCGGATCATCGGTACGAATAATATCCTGACGAATACGTTCACGCAGATGCTGATAAACCGCCACGAAGAACTGAATTTTACGCTCCGGACGTTTCGGATCTTCCGACATGCGCAGCACGTCGCGCAGATGTTCGTTATCCGCCACCGCCAGACGCAGCGCACCTAACGCCTTATCCGACATGGAACGCAAATCATCAGCGGAGAGATAAGCCAGCTCACGACGGTGTAAGCGGCGCTCAACGCCGTTATCTTTCACCATGCGCATCACCGCACACCAGCCCGCTTTGGCGGTCACTACCTGCTCGCGCATCTCAAAGTAATCCCGCTCCAGCTTGCGCAGTTTGCGGGTCAGGTTGTCCATCTCCGCTTCGCAGAAGGTAAGCGCTTTTTCCAGTTGATTGCGGCGTGAACGGTTATTGCTCAGTTGCGCATGCAGCTCGTCACGGCGAATACGCGCCCGCTCTTCTGCCCCGCTATCAGCACGCACGCCGATATCCTGCAATTCACGTTGCAGATCGTTGAGTAGCTCTTTTTTGGTGTCGTAAGAACTTTTCAGCGAAGCCAGCACCTGGTTGTACTGACTCAACTGCGCTGCGTGACCGCGCAACGCTTCGCGAGCGCGGGTACGCTCCGCTTCCGCCTGTTCCAGACGTTCACGCAGTTTTTCGTTGAGATCGCTGTTACCGCTAAGCATTTCTGCCGAGTCAGAATAGCTAAAGTGCGCACGACGCTGCACCACTTCCGTCAGGGCAAACGCTTGCTGACGGGCATCGCGCTGCATCTGCTGAGAGTACGCGTAATCTTCTTTTAACTGTTCGAACTGTTCCGGGTCGCTCTGCAATACCGAAACGATCGGTTCCAGTTTCGCCAGTTGATTGCCAAACTGCTGAACAAAACGCGCGGCTTCCTGGGCTTCATCCAGACGTTCGCGGATTTCATCGACGCGATCCGCCAGGCTGTCATCAGCCAACAGGTTGAGACGCGGCAGAATGCGGTTCAGCGCCGTAACGCCTTCTTTCGCCTGCTCAAACTGAATACGCTGCTGCTGGTTATCATTTTCATGATTACTCAACGCCCGCTCCAGTTCGACTCGACGGCTGTTCAGTTGACGGATTTCTGCTTCCGGGTCAGACTCAAACGCCACCGCCAGATGACTGCCGATAAAGCGGCTGAACGCCTGATGCAGACGCTGGGTTTTCTGTACATCAAAGGAGAGCGTGGCGAAGCGTTCGGAAAGCACTTCACGCTCGGCATGGAGGCTTTCAATACGGCTTTCACGCGCAGCACGACCAAACAGCGGCACTTCCGGGAAACGTGAATAACGCCACTGTCGATCGGCGATTTTCACCACCACCGCTTTTTCCAGCTCATCAACGCTGAACACGCTATCATCGAATGACTGCGGATCCCCTTCGATCAAATAGAGATCTTCCGGGCAATCGGTCAAGCCTTCCAGGTGTTCGGTTACCTGTGACAGATCTGGCACCACGATGGCGTGGCGTGACGGGCCATACAGAGCCGAGAAGTACGGCGCATCTTCCAGGCTAACGTCGTCATAAATTTCTGACAGCAGCACACCACCAAAACGCTCCGCCAGCGCGTTCAGACGCTGATCTTCAGAGCCGCCAGGCTGGCTTAAACGTTCGATCTCTTCATCGACGGCGTTTTTGCGCGCGCCTACTTCATCGCGTTCAACAATCGCCTCGCGCTCACGCTCCAGCAACTGTTGCAGATATTCAGTGACGTCCTGGCTGGAGGAGAACTCTTCGCCGCACTGTTCACTCAACTGGTTGAGACTGTTTTGCGCTGCCAGCCAAACCGGTGCACGCTGCATCAAACTCTGAATGCGAGACTGCAGCTGTTCCTGTTCCTGCCGCAGTGCCATCCGCTCTTCACGGGCGTTAGATACGCTATCGGAAAGAGAGGCAATGCGTGCTTCCAGCTCCTGATGCAGAGCTTCCAGTTCATCAATATCAAAATTCTTGCCCTGACGTTTGCAGAAATCTGCCAGCAGACGCTCAGCTTCTTGCTGCTCACGCAGACGCTGTTCCAGTTCGCTTAAGCGCATCCGCAACGGCTGAACCTGCTCTGCCAGGTGACGCTGATCAACCCCTTCGCGCAATAGTTCGCGAGCGACATCCCACGCCTCGTTACGCGCCAGCGGGCCGTTGATTGCCACCACCAGCTGATAAGCCTGCTCAAACTGGCTGTGCGCGGTTTGCGCCATGCTCATTTTCTGCTCAAGAGAGAGCATTTTTTCAGTCGCTTCCAGCTCTTTCGCCTGGAAGGTTTCCAGCCATTCGGCGGCGCTGTCGGCGGTTAAGTCCGGCAGATGGCACAGTTCTTTGGCACGATTAAGCGCAGCAATCGCCTGGTTATACTGGATCGCGCGCGTTTGCTGGACGTCCAGCGCCTGCTGGTAGTCAGCAAGCTGGCTTTTCAGCTCGTCCACTTCCAGTTCGGCAGCTTCCGCGCGAGCCTCATTCTCTTCCTGGCGTTCGATGGCTTCTGCCACCACTTCATTTTGCTCTTCCAGACGGATCTGCAGCTCATCGAGATCCACTTCGTAGCGTTCGATCTTCTCCTGCTGACGCAATGCGGTTTGCACCAGGTTCAGGTGATCGCTGGCCGCCTGATAATCCGCTTCCAGATCACCTTCGGCACCGTTGTGCTCTGCCAGCTCACGCGCCATATCGACGTGTTTGTACTGCTCAGCCGCCAGTTGCTGACGCGAAGTATGTAGCTCGCGACGAAACTCCAGGGCTTTGTCGAGATGGACACGGCGCTCGTTGGCGTGACGCATGTAGTCCGCCGCCACGTAGTTGGTAGCTTCGCTGATCAGATGCTTAAACAGGTCACGGTCCGACTGGGTGACACGAATCGCTTCCAGCGTCATGCGGTTTTCACGCAGCGCCGCTTCCATGTCCTGGAACGCTTTACGCACGCCGCTGTTTTCCGGCAACAGGTAGTCGCGCAGAGAACGGGTAATGGCACTGGAGATCCCGCCATACAGCGAAGCTTCGATCAGACGATAGAATTTGCTACGGTCAGATGCGGAGCGCAGACGACGCGCGATGATGCCCAGATCGAACATCAGCGAGTGGTAATCGGTAATGGAGTTGAACTGTTTAAACTGCACGCCTTCCATCGCCTCGAGCTTGTCTTTCAGCTCGTTAAGCGGCAGCACGCGCGCCTGGCGTTCGTTCAGGGTTTCGGTCACCAGCTGTGTCGGCTGCACCGACATCGGCAGTCCCTGAATGGCAAATGGTTTGATATCCACTTTACGATCGCGTCCGGCAACCTGTTGCAGACGCACACCGACCACCACGCGCTGGTGGCGCGAGTTAATGGTGTCGAGCATCGAATAACAGACACCCGCTTTCAGCTTACCGTGCAGACCTTTATCGCGCGAACCGCTGGTGGCCCCGGCTTCCGTAGTGTTACGGAAATGCAGCAGGGTCAGGTCGGGGATCAGCGCCGTAACGAACGCCGCCATCGTGGTGGATTTACCCGCCCCGTTACCGCCGGAAAGCGTCGTGACCAGCTCGTCAAGGTCAAAAGTTCGGGCAAAAAAGCCGTTCCAGTTAATCAGCGTCAGTGAGCGAAATTTACCGCGTTCAATCATTATTCTTCCTCTCCGCTATCTGGCTGACTCTCTTCGGTTTCATCGTTGAGTTGCAGATGATTTTCAATCGGCATTGCTTCGCCATCACGAATCAGGCGACGCTGTGCTTCACGGGGATCGTCGCCAGCACGCACATCGGCTCCGAAGCGGAACACCGATTCGGTAATGCGGAACTTGCTGCTGTCGTGGCCCATAAACCACACCATGCCTAAACGACGCAGACGGTTGAGCGAAGAACGTACTTTCTCCTGCAACTTCTGGCGGTCAACGTCTGAACCGGTTGAACGGTTGTTCACCAGTTTCAGCAGTTTCGCTTCATCGGCCAGGGTGAGCAGTTCGTCGTACAGTTCCTGCTGG
Source organism: Shigella flexneri 2a str. 301 (assembly GCF_000006925.2). Taxonomy (NCBI): domain Bacteria; kingdom Pseudomonadati; phylum Pseudomonadota; class Gammaproteobacteria; order Enterobacterales; family Enterobacteriaceae; genus Shigella; species Shigella flexneri. The sequence goes on along the minus strand of NC_004337.2, from coordinate 959,753 downwards.
GTGAAAATCCCCTCATTCGCCAGCCGTTCCGGGCTGAGATAGAGATAACAGAGGATTTTCCCGACCATCATATCCAGTTCCGACAAGACGGAACGCGGGATAAGAGTGGTGGAACGTGGGCGTAAATAGAAGAACCCTTCCGGTGCGCGAATAAGCTCAACGTTATAACGCGCGTAAAACTCTTCCAGATATTCCTGAAAATCCATCAGGAATGCATGATTATCCAGTTCGTCGAGGCCAATATGGCGGCCTGAACGTAAGGCGCTGTCCAGCGCCGGAAATAACGGATTCGCCAGCGCCTGCGCCAGCTTAACCGGCATCACTTGTTCAATATTTGTCGATGACATGCGCCTGTACCTTGGCTCCGTAATCATTAATCGGCTGCCATTTCGCTGGCAGTCCGGTGAAATCTGCTTGCGCTACGCCAAGACGTACCGCCTGATCAATAACAATACGCGCAACGTCAAAGTGACGTGCACGCGGATACTGTGACAGATATTCGCGTACCACCAGACCAAGATCCAGCGGCACTTGTCTAGTTTTGTACACGGCAAGTTGTTCTTCGATGATCGCCGCCAGCTGTTCGCGGATCTCGTTAAACTCTTCGTATTCCAGATCCTCAGGAAGTTCCCCAGTCACTTCTTCATCGCGCAGTGCCATCTCTTCGTCACGCATATCCAGCAGACGATCGGCATTGGCATAAGTTAGCGCCCACGGCTCATCAAAATAGGTTTGTACCGACTGACGTAACCGCTGAGCAAAGACGCGGTTTTTATCCATATCGATCGCGGTACGAATAAATTTGTGTACGTGGCGGTCGTAGCCAATCCACAAGTCGATGGATTGCTGGCCCCAACTGATAATACGATCGAGTTTGCTCTGCAGATCGAACACCAGACGATCGACGAAATGCAGATCGTCATGGGTCATCGTCGCATCCTGAATGCGCAACAGATTAGCCTGCAATTTGTCGCCTGCCGCTTCCAGCGTATCCTGCAATTCACGCAGCGTTCCGGAAGTTTCCGAAAGCAACAATTCACAGCTGGAAATCGCCGCCCGCCAGTCTTTGTTCAGCAACTGGGCGATATCGTCCTTCACCTGCTGCTGCTGTTCGTCCATCAGACGTTGCGTCAGGTCGATACTGTCGAAAATTTCTGCTACCGAATATTTCAGTGGCGCATAGACATTACGGTGCCAGTGAAATTCATCACCGCCCTCTTCGGCGGCATCTGCTGCGCGTTTGAGCTCACCCGCCACAATCGACAACTGCATAGAAAGACGCAGCGTAGAAAACTCGCGCTGACGGATGTAGTAGTCAGTAATGCCGATGCCGAGCGGCGTCAGACGGTAAATTGCGTTCCCTTCCGCCTGCTCGCTGGTAAAGCGGTTCAGCAGACGTTGACGCACCATGTCGTTGATCGCGTTATTGGCGCGCACGCCGATGGTTTCGCTGGTTTGCTCAAACGCATCACTCACATGGCGGAATGCATCCACCAGCTCGCCTTCACTCATCTCACCATCCAGACGCTCGCCGTTCAGCGTGGCAACCGCCAGCAGAAAAGAGAGTCGGTCTACCGGCAGCGAGATGGAGAAGTCATTTTTTCTGGCCCAGGCAACCAGTTCGGGGACTGTCTGGGAAAATTCACTCATACTTTATCCTTGCTCTGCGGTTTGCGCGCGGTGACATGAATATAACGCCCTAGGGTAATATACGGTTCCTGACGGCAATAACGCGTTTCTAATTCAAGTAATGCTTCATAGCAGTCGCGCTGCTGGTACTTCTCGCGCAGATAATCATGAAACACGCGAACGCCTGTCTTACCCATAATTTGCCAACCAGCTTCTTCCAGCCACAGATAAACCTGCGCCGGGTCGCGTGGATAATCTGGCGAAAGCGTCCGTTTTTTCTTTTTCGGCATTCCCGCCTGCACGTAATCAAAATTCCCGGCGACCATGTTATGCATCAACAAACCATGCGCATTGTAGAACATTAACGACAACACTCCGCCTGGACGCAACACTGACCACAGGGTCTGCAATACACTGCGGGGATCGGCCACCCACTCGAGCACCGCATGGAACAATATCAGATCAACGGGCGTTTCCAAATGCGAAGCAACATCCTGAGCGGCGCAATGTATAAATTGCATGTTGTCGCTCACACCTTTTGCTTCTGCCGCCTGTTTTGCGCGGTCGATCATCTGCGCAGAAAGATCGCATAAAATAACCTGATGCCCGCGCTCGGCCATTTTGATTGCGGTCTGCCCTTCTCCGCCGCCAGCATCCAGCACACGCAGTTTTTGCGGGCCCATTTCCGCCAGCACGCGATCGAGATCCTGCCACAGAATAGCCTGTCGAAGCTGCCCTTTGGTGGTGCCGTAAATGTTACGGGAAAACTTTTCCGCAATATCATCAAAATTGCGATCCTGCATTGCTTTCTCCACCGGTTGGCTAAGACGTTTTCTGATAAAGACGCTATTTTGTCACAGCCACGGCGAGAATGAACCCGTCTGGTGTAATATCGCTAGCGATCCCTTGCTATATGGTTAAAAAAGGAACCAGAAAGGATGCTTTTTACACTGAAAAAAGTGATTGGCAATATGTTGCTGCCACTTCCGCTGATGTTGTTAATTATTGGCGCTGGCCTGGCGCTGCTGTGGTTTAGCCGTTTTCAAAAAACCGGGAAGATTTTTATTAGCATTGGGTGGCTGGCACTCTTGTTATTGAGTTTGCAACCGGTAGCCGACCGCCTGCTGCGTCCCATCGAAAGCACCTATCCGACATGGAATAATTCGCAAAAAGTGGACTATATCGTGGTGCTCGGAGGTGGTTATACCTGGAACCCGCAGTGGGCACCGAGCTCTAATTTAATCAATAACAGTCTGCCACGCCTGAATGAGGGTATCCGTTTATGGCGCGAAAATCCGGGTTCAAAACTGATCTTCACGGGAGGCGTAGCAAAAACCAATACGGTGAGTACAGCGGAAGTAGGTGCCAGAGTTGCGCAATCGCTGGGCGTACCGCGCGAGCAAATTATCACCCTGGATTTGCCAAAAGATACCGAAGAAGAAGCTGCGGCAGTGAAACAGGCGATTGGTGACGCCCCTTTCCTGCTGGTGACCTCCGCATCACATCTGCCGCGGGCGATGATCTTTTTTCAGCAGGAAGGGTTAAATCCGCTACCAGCCCCGGCGAATCAGTTGGCCATCGACTCGCCGCTTAATCCGTGGGAACGGGCAATCCCTTCTCCGGTCTGGCTGATGCATAGCGATCGTGTTGGCTATGAAACGCTTGGCCGCATCTGGCAGTGGCTGAAAGGTCCGTCAGGCGAGCCACGGCAAGAGTGATTTTGATGCCAGATCGAAGTTGCGCCGACTAAATCGTCCGGTATTAACCAGTTGCGCAACTTCATCCCATAACACATACAACCAACGCCGCCAGATGAACGACTCCGCCACTGGCGCGCGTTGCAGGTAACTCCAGAGCAAATCTTCCGCCAGAGAATTATCCATTAGTCGGAACAGTTCGTATTCTCGCGGTGCCCAAAGCATTAGTCCCGGCCCGACCATCGCCAGTAACTGATCGCTGCGCGAATCTTTCAGCATGCTGCGTAAACAGAAGTTACCGTGAATCAACACACAATTGTCGTTAAAGCCTTCAAATAATGCCGGGAGACATTCGCGAGTGCGAAACAGGATCCGCTTATCCTGCATCGTCAGACCGGTGTTATTGAACTGATTGAGCGTGGTCCATAGCACTTCAACATGTTGCCGGTACCATGAGGGCCAGAAATTTTCCTGAGTATTGTCGACCGCGCCGACGCAACCGCGACTGTCCTGACGGTGCCAGGCCAGTAAGGCTTCAACGATTTGGTCTTTGAGCTGTTCCCAGCGTTCTGGTGTTCGGGCTGGTGCCTCCACCGAAACACCACGCATCCGCTCCAGTAGCAGGACATCAGGGCCGGGGTGTTCTTCATGCGTCATCACACCATAAATAGTCGGCATACGGACAGTCCCACTTCTTGCCAGCATGGTGGTTTTCCATGCCAGTTGTCGGGCTTTTCCGGGCGTACTAAAGCTTCTTGCCATTAACGGCATTGGGTTTCCCTGGCTGTCATACAAAGCCCACAACGCCGTATCCGCTTTTTCATTGACGCACTCAATACGACTGAGTTTTTCGCCCAGTAAATGGCTTAATTCGGCACGCAGCTGTTCCATTCAGATTACCCTCATAAAAGCTACTGCTTTCATAATGAGCGCCAATATAAAAGATGTCACCTGAATGAGATCAATTGTTGAAAAGAAAAATTGAGGAAAATCGTAACGGTACGACACTCCTCCCAAAATTGGCTGAAGTGTCGTGAAGTGAAATTAGCGCATTTCAGCGCGAACGCGCTCAAGATCTTCAGGGGTATCCACACCTGTGCCAGGAACTTCCTGAGCAACAGCAACATGGATTTTTTCGCCGTACCACAGAACACGAAGCTGCTCTAACATTTCGATGTGTTCTAACGGACTTGCCTGCCAGTTGACGTAACGACGGATAAAGCCTGCACGGTAGCCATAAATACCAAGATGACGCAGGAAGTTATCGCCAACGGTTTCAAGGCCTTCTGCAAAACGATCACGATCCCAAGGAATGGTGGCACGTGAGAAGTACAGTGCATACCCTTCAGCGTCGAGAACCACTTTCACCGCATTCGGGTTAAACGCTTCTTCCGCATTGTGGATTGGCACCGCCAGAGTCGCCATACCCACCTGACGCTGAGCGAGGTTATCAGCAACCTGACGAATGATTGTCGCAGGGATCATCGGTTCATCACCCTGCACATTAACGATCACCGTGTCGTCGCTGAATGCGCATTTTTCGACAACTTCCGCCAGACGTTCTGTTCCTGACTGATGATCGGCGCGCGTCATACATACTTCACCGCCAGCGGCTTCAACGGCGCGGGCAACATCATCATGATCGGTTGCCACGATGATGCGCTCGGCACCTGATTCACGCGCGCGTTCAAGAACATGAACAATCATGGGTTTGCCGTTAATATCAACCAATGGTTTACCGGGCAGACGCGTGGACGCGTAGCGCGCGGGAATAATGACCACAAAACTCATGATTTACTCTCATCAGCAGTCAGCACGCGGGCTTCCGTTTCCAGCAACACTGGAATGCCATCGCGGAGCGGGAAAGCCAGGTTATCCAGTTTGCAAATAAGCTCTTGTTTTTCCTGGTTATACCAAAGTTTTCCGTTGCAAACCGGGCAGGCAATGATTTCAAGCAAACGATGATCCATAGTTCCTCCAGATGGATCGGGTTATGAATGCATAAATCTTATCATAATCATTTATGCGACGGGGTCTATTTCCCAGCCAGTGCGGCAATCAGTAAAGAGACCTTGCGGGCAGCGTCCTAATGTCACCCGCGTTGCCTGCTGCCAGCTCGCGAAATCAGTAATCGCCTGACGTAACCCTTTTTGCAGCATTGTCGTTGGTTTAATGCCTTCCTGTAACCACAGAGAGATAACTTCAAGGATGCCTGTCTGGCGATGCATTTTGGCATCCATTCGCCCAACTAATTGCCCACGATGTAATAATGGCAGAACAAAATAGCCATACTGGCGTTTCGGCGCTGGGGTATAGCACTCCAGCCGGTAGCTAAAATCAAAAAGCTGCTCTGCGCGTTTGCGATCCCAGACAACAGGATCAAAAGGCGAAAGTACCGCGCTGTGCGTTGCAGTGAGCTTTCCGGCCAGCGCACGCTCGAGTAGCGGCAGCAAATCAGCATGCAGCCAAAGATTGCCCAATTTTTCAACATGCACAGCAATGATTTGCTGCTGTTCAGCCCTCGCTTCGCGCCACGCCGCCAGTGCCGGACGTTTCAGCCGATAGTAATCTGCCAGCCACTGTTCGCGGAATATTCCCAGGCTACGCGCACTGTTATCCAGCATGATGATTTCTGCTTCTGTTTGCGAAACGAGATCGCGCTCATCATCCCAGTCAGGCATGACACGGTGGGTTAAATCATAAACGCGCTGGAAGTTGCGCCGTTCAATCACCATCACCTTTCCGGCAGTAAATAAACCTTCCAGATGCCGTTTATGCGGCTTCCATTCCCACCAGCCGCTTGCACCTTTACGAGGATGCTCAAAATCGGCTGAACGTACCGGCCCTTTATCATGAATATGCTGAATTAACTGTGCAATTTCCGCCTCATGTTCCTGCATCCAGGCGTCTTTGTATTTCCAGCCCATTTTTTCAGGTGCCAGCATGCGGTGGCGAATAAGACGAAAGTCGCTACGCGGCATAAAGCAGGCTTCATGCGCCCAGTATTCCATTAATTCGCCACGCGCCAGAGACTCATCCAGCCACTGGGCAGGATAATTTCCCAGACGACTGAAAAGCACCAGATATGGACTACGGGCAACAATATTGATGGTATCGATTTGCAGCAAGGACATGCGGGAGATCGTTGCCGGAATATCCTCCAACGACGCTCGACGGCGGGGTTTGTTTAACAGGCCTTGTGCGGCAAGGTGAAGATTACGCGCATCAGCAAGGGAGAGGTGCGGCAGCGACATTCATGACTCCATCAATCGAACGCTGCCGCGGCGTAACTAGTTGCCAGAAGCCAGCGAGGTTAGTTGCGTAAGCAGTTTCGCTGGTTCATCACCTGAAAGCTGTGCGTCTACAGGCAAATACCACCAATTTTCTTCTGCAAAGGCCCGGCATTTCACCGCATCTTTTTCAGTCATTACCAGCGTTTGCCCGGCGCTTACCAACGCACTGACATCCGCATGGTTCAAAGACTGATGATCGGCCAGCGGTACACATTTTTCCGGTTGTACGCCACACATCTTCAGCGTGGCAAAAAAGCGCGGCGGATGCCCAATCCCCGCCATCGCCACTACATGTTCAAGCTGAGCAACGTCACAACGCGTACCGGTACGTAAATTCACCGCCTGACCCGGCAGCAGATGCATGGGGATTTCACCGCTGCGAGGGACACCGCCGTTGACGATTACCGCATCAACCGACTTTAAGCGCCCCGCTCGCTCACGCATTGGCCCCGCCGGCAACCACCAGCCATTGCCAAAGCGACGCACACCATCAATAACGACAATTTCCACATCACGCGCCAGACGGTAATGCTGTAAACCGTCGTCGGTTACGATGATCTGCACATCAGGGTGTTGCGCCAGAATGGCTTTTACCGCATCAGAACGAACGGGAGAAACCGCAACAGGCGCATCAGTGCGTTGATAAATCAACACAGGTTCATCACCCGCCTGTGCTGTGGTGGTATCTGCCGACAATAACAGCGGATAAGATTCAGCCTTACCACCATATCCCCGCGATACGACCCCCACGCGAATACCGCGCTGTTGCAACTGTTCCACCAGCCAGACAACGACCGGGGTTTTTCCGTTGCCGCCTGCGGTGAGATTACCAACCACGACAACCGGTACGGGGGCACGCCAGGCGCGCTTCAGTTTTAGTTTATAGCAAAGACGGATCGCGCCACTCACCAGGCCATACAACCAGGAGAGTGGCAGCAATAGCCGCCACAAAGGGGATTCACCAGACCAGATTTTTTCGATCATTGGCCAAACTGCATTTTGTGAAGTTGCGCGTAAACGCCGCGGTGCTCAAGCAAATCGTTATGCGTACCGCGTTCCACAATGACACCATCCTCGACGACCACGATTTCGTCTGCCTTTTCAATGGTAGACAAGCGGTGGGCAATCACCAGAGAGGTACGGTTTTTCTGCAACTCATCCAGTGCCGCCTGAATCGCACGTTCGGATTCGGTATCCAGAGCCGAGGTAGCTTCATCCAGAATCAGAATCGGGCTATCACGCAGCAAGGCTCGAGCGATAGCAATACGCTGACGCTGACCGCCAGAGAGCAGCACGCCGTTTTCACCAATCACTGTATCGAGACCGTTATCCATCTTATTGATGAAGTCCATGGCGTAGGCCATCCGCGCCGCTTCTTCAATTTGCTCACGGCTGTACTGTTCAGTCCGTGCGTAAGCAATGTTGTTAGCAACCGTATCGTTAAACAGATGGACATTCTGCGACACCAGAGCAACCTGGTTACGTAACGACGCCAGGGTATACTCGCGCAGATCGTGACCATCCATCAGGATTTCGCCTTCATCAATATCGTAAAAACGCGTGATCAGGCTGGCGATGGTTGATTTACCTGAACCAGAGCGTCCAACCAGAGCAACCGTCTTCCCTGCCGGAATTTTCAGGTTGATGTTACGCAATGCGGGTACGTCACGTCCCGGATAAGTAAAGGTGACATTGCGGAATTCCACGTCGCCAGTCGCACGCTCGATCACGCGCTTACCTTCGTCTTTCTCCTGCTCACTGTCCAGAATGGTAAACAGCGTCTGACAAGCCGCCATACCGCGCTGGAACTGGGCGTTAACGTTGGTCAGCGATTTCAGCGGACGCATCAGTGCAATCATTGAAGAGAAAACAACGGTAATCGTACCGGCAGTCAGGTTATCCATAACACTTGGGAAGCTCGCCGCATACAGAACAAACGCCAGCGCCAAAGAGGCGATCAGCTGAATGATCGGATCAGAGATGGAAGAGGCTGAAACCATTTTCATCCCCTGAAGACGCATTCGGTTACTGACTTTATCGAAGCGTTTCGTTTCCACTTCCTGACCACCGAAAATCAATACTTCTTTGTGGCCCTTCAGCATTTGTTCTGCACTGGTGGTCACTTGCCCCATGGTGTTCTGCATGTTTTTACTGATGTTGCGAAAACGCTTCGATACTACGCGAATCGCAATCGAAACAATCGGTGCCAGCACAATCAAAATGATCGACAGTTGCCAACTGTAATAGAACATCATGATGAACAGGCCGATGATCGACGCACCTTCACGCACAACAGTAATCAGTGCGCCGGAAGAAGAAGAAGCAACCTGTTCGGAATCGTAGGTGATACGTGACAACAGCGTACCCGTTGACTGTTTGTCAAAGAATGAAACTGGCATTCCCATCATGTGACCAAACAGGCGGCGACGCATGGTCATTACCACCTTTCCTGATACCCAGGAGATACAGTAGCTGGAGACATAGCTGGTGATACCACGTAAAATCATCAGTCCGATCACCACCAGCGGCATCCACACCAGCACGGAGCGATCTGTTTTACCAAAGCCATCATCAAGAAGTGGCTTAAGGAGCGATAACATGAAGGTATCGCTGGCTGCGTTGAGGATTAACGCTACGCCCGCCACGATCAGACCCGCTTTGAAAGGCGCAATGGTTGGCCACAGTCGGCGGAATGTCTGCCACGTAGAGAGATCTTTGTCGTTATGCATTCAAAAAACCAGCATTTGTTGAAATAGCCGCATATTCTACCCGTTATCCACTGGCACGCCAAACCACTGATGATACCAACGAGGTAAAATTTGCTCTCTGAGGCTGCTAATCCGCCAGCCTTGTGCTGAAAAATTGACCGTCACTTGACCCTGATGTGGAGTATCAAGCCATTGATATCCTTTCTGTTGATAGCGATGCTTAACTTTGTTAGAGGGCAATCGCCATGCGTTATAGCGCGATGCCGATGCGAGTGCCACTTTTCCATTCACTCGCTGAATTAATGGCAACGATGATGAGGTATTACTGCCATGGTGAGGTACCTGAAGCAATGTTGCCTGCACTTGCTGCCAGTAACGGCTTAGCATCTTTTGTTCAGCTGGGGCTTCAATATCACCGGTTAGAAGAATGCTATTCGTCCCGTCATCAACCTTAACCACACAGGAATGGTTATTTCCCTTATCGTTGCTACCTTGTAAAGGCCAGTGCGCGCTGAAACGCAATCCTTGCCACTGCCACGCTTCGCCACGCACACAGGGCTGATGATGTTCCCAGTTTAACGGACTTCTGATCCATAACATCGGCCATATATGCAATATTGAATCCAGCCCTCCCCGGTGATCCAGATGTTCATGGCTCAGAATAACGCCTTCCGGTTCAAGATTATGCCAGTGGAGCCAGGGGATAATCAGTTGTTGCCCACTATCCCCTTCAGGCCAGTCCTGTGTCATAGAGAATCGCTTTGCCGTTTCTGGCTATCACCATTGCCAGCCCTTGCCCGACATCAAGCATGTACAGCTGCCACTCGTCAGGTCGAGGTTTTTGCCACAGCGGCCAGCACATCAGCAAGCCTCCAGCCACACACATTGCTGGCAACGTTCGCCAGGCGTTTAATCGCCATACCACCAGTAAGAACCATGGGGAAAATGATAGCCATTGCCAACATTCAACAATGTTGATCCACCCTTCCGGCAAACTCTTTAACCCCCAGAAAAGTAAAGCCAAAGACCGGTCGGCAAGAAACCATAACCCCTGTTCCAGGATTAACGGCCCGCTAAAATGCACAACCATCGCGGCGAGGATCAACGGAACCGTGATAAATGTCACCAAGGGAATTGCAAATAGATTTGCAATAAACGAGGTCAGACTAATGCCATGAAATATGACGATTTGCATGGGCATAAGCAGGAGTGTGATTCCCAGTTGCAGATGGATGAGGGAAACAACTGCACGCAATACCGGCGGCAGTTGCCACTCAGGACAGGGAAACCACTGATACCAAAAAATCAGTGCCGCGACCGCAGCGGCAGAGAGCCATAAACTTTGCGAGAGAATGGCAACAGGATCCATCAGCAAAATTGCCGCCAGACAACATATCCATACATCCCAGCCACTCCACTGTCGCCCACTTAACTTAAGCATTCCCCACGTAGCAAGCGCCACCACGGTACGCAATGCAGGAGGTTGCATTCCCGTCAACCAGGCATAAAAAGCAGCACAGCAGATTCCGCCAATTAATGGTATTTGCCAGTGGATCCAGCGCCCAGGCAGAAAAATTTGTCCACTGCGAATGAGTCCGGCAGCCAGCAACGCCGCAAAAGCGATGTGCAATCCCGATATCGCCATTAAATGCGCCGTTCCAGTATCGCGCATGATATTTTTGATTTCTTTGGGGACGGATAACCGTTCCCCCATACCTAAACCAAGAATAACCGCATTCCACGGATAGGGTTGCAGCGTTGTTTGTAGTGACGCCAGATACTGTGCACGCAGGCTACAATTCGGTTCAATGACACTTGCCTGCAGAAAACGGCCGGTGAGCGGCTGATGCTGGGCAATGGCATAACGCTGGCTATCAAAGCCGCCATCATTAAGTTGGCCATGAACTGCACGAACTTTGAGTTTCATTGACCATTGTTGTCCAGCACAAACCGCTTGCGGAAGTTATTCGCCATACAGCACAAGGCCTGGCGCAGGGAATATACGTCGACCTTGTAGATAAGTAATTTGACCGTAATGAGTGGTCATGCCGTCAGTTGCAGTGATCTCAACAATTGCATCCTGCGTCGCGCCAGTTAAGGTTTCTCCTGCCCACAAAATTTGCTTTGCTGATAATATGCCCCAAACGAAAAACAGCAACGTCAGCGCGATATAACGGACGGTTTTAACAGGGATAAATGCCAGTACGCAGGCGAAGAGAGTCAGAAACGCAAGGGTTAATGTCCTAGGCAATTGGGGCAAAATCAGCAACGGAAAAATTCCGCAAATTATGCATACGCCGACTGTCGTTATTTTCATGCACCCCTCCCTGTTTATGGAAAGTGTGCAACTTTGTTGAGCGGTTGTCTGGTGGGAATTTTGCGTTCCCCGAGGCACATTCAGAAGAATTTAACGAAAGGGTGAAAACTGCTCAAAACTCTGCGAGGCAGCTTCCAGTTCCTGATTAGAGAATTGAAAAAAGCACCCGACAGGTGCTTTTCTCGCGTTCAAGTTTGAGTAAAAACTTAACCGTAAATATTGGCGCGATCGCGCAGTTCTTTACCAGGTTTAAAGTGAGGAACGTATTTTCCTTCCAGTTCTACTTTATCGCCAGTCTTCGGATTACGTCCGGTACGTGGTGCGCGGTAGTGCAAAGAGAAACTGCCGAAACCGCGGATTTCAATACGCTCGCCCTGCGCAAGAGTCGAGGCCATATGCTCCAGCATCTCTTTTACTGCATCTTCAACCGTCTTGGCGGGAATGTGCGATTGCTGGGTGGCAAGTCTTTCTATCAATTCTGACTTGGTCATGATTCCTCCGGTTCCTTAAAGGCAAATTAAGCGGCTGCTGTTGCTGCATTGATTAAGGGCGGCCGTAGCCGCCCTTAGTGCTTGATTACAGGACGAAACCTGCAATCTGTCAAGTAAACTCAACAAACTTCGGAATAAAAATCCCGAAGAGTCAGAGAATTACTCGCCTTTAGCTGCTTTGAAAGCTTCAGCCATTGCGTTGTTGGAGAAGTTTGCATCTTCCTGTTTGTTAACAGTTGCGATTGCATCTTTCTCGTCAGCTTCGTCTTTCGCACGAACAGACAGGCTGATTGCGCGGTTTTTACGATCAACGCCGGTGAATTTAGCTTCAACTTCGTCGCCAACGCTCAGAACCAGGGTAGCGTCTTCAACGCGGTCACGGGATGCTTCAGAAGCACGCAGGTAACCTTCAACGCCGTCAGCCAGTTCTACGGTTGCGCCTTTAGCGTCAACTGCAGTTACTTTACCGGTTACGATAGCGCCTTTCTTGTTCAGAGCAACCCAGTTGTTGAACGGATCTTCTGCGAGCTGTTTAACGCCCAGGGAGATACGTTCACGTTCTGCGTCAACCTGCAGAACAACTGCAGCGATTTCGTCGCCTTTTTTGTATTCACGAACTGCTTCTTCGCCTGCAACGTTCCAGGAGATGTCAGACAGGTGAACCAGGCCGTCGATGCCGCCGTCCAGGCCGATGAAGATACCGAAGTCAGTGATAGACTTGATTTTACCTTCAACACGGTCGCCCTTGTTGTGGGTTTCCGCGAACTGCTGCCACGGGTTAGCTTTGCACTGTTTCAGACCCAGGGAGATACGACGACGTTCTTCGTCGATATCCAGAACCATAACTTCCACTACATCGCCAACGTTAACAACTTTGGACGGGTGGATGTTTTTGTTGGTCCAATCCATTTCGGAAACGTGTACCAGACCTTCAACGCCTTCTTCGATTTCAACGAAGCAGCCGTAGTCAGTCAGGTTGGTCACGCGACCAGTCAGTTTGGTACCTTCCGGATAACGTTTAGCGATAGCTACCCACGGATCTTCGCCCAGCTGTTTCAGGCCCAGGGATACACGGGTACGTTCGCGGTCGAACTTCAGCACTTTAACAGTGATTTCGTCGCCCACGTTGACGATTTCGCTCGGATGCTTAACGCGTTTCCAGGCCATGTCAGTGATGTGCAGCAGGCCGTCAACGCCGCCCAGATCAACGAATGCACCGTAGTCAGTGAGGTTCTTAACGATACCTTTAACTTCCATGCCTTCCTGCAGGTTTTCCAGCAGCTGATCGCGCTCTGCGCTGTTTTCGGATTCGATAACGGCACGACGAGAAACAACAACGTTGTTGCGCTTCTGATCCAGCTTGATTACTTTAAATTCAAGCTCTTTGCCTTCCAGGTGCAGAGTGTCACGCACCGGACGAACGTCTACCAGAGAACCTGGCAGGAACGCACGAATACCGTTCAGCTCAACAGTGAAGCCGCCCTTAACTTTGCCGTTGATAACACCGGTAACAGTTTCAGCATCTTCGTAAGCTTTTTCCAGCGTGATCCAGGCTTCGTGACGTTTAGCTTTCTCACGGGACAGCAGAGTTTCACCGAAGCCGTCTTCTACTGCGTCCAGAGCAACGTCAACTTCGTCACCTACCTGGATTTCCAGCTCGCCCTGGGCGTTTTTGAACTGCTCAGCCGGGATGGCGGACTCAGATTTCAGACCAGCGTCAACCAGTACTACGTCTTTGTCGATAGCAACAACAACGCCACGAACGATAGAACCCGGGCGGGTTTCGATTTCTTTTAAGGACTCTTCAAAGAGTTGAGCAAAAGATTCAGTCATGTTTAATCTTCAGGTTTATATTTAACGTCCACCTGGCTCCATGCCGGATGGGGTTGTTTAACATACCCGCTGTCATTCCATTGCAACGGGGGTACTGCAAATTCGGTCGCTTATGCGAGAGCCAATTTCTGGCGCGCGTATTGTAGCGCTTTTTCAATCAATTGCTCAATGCTTAAGGTGGTGGAATCCAACACTAAAGCATCGGCTGCCGGAACCAGTGGCGCTACCGCTCGGTTACGATCGCGGTCGTCGCGTTCTTTGATCTCGGCCAAAAGGCGCTCGAAGTTAACACTAAAGCCCTTCTCCTGCAACTGTAGCATGCGGCGATGCGCACGTTCTTCCGAGGAGGCGTCAAGGAAAATTTTCACTGGTGCATCAGGGAATACCACCGTTCCCATGTCGCGGCCATCGGCAATCAGACCTGGTAATTCGCGAAACGCGCGTTGGCGACGCAATAATGCTTCACGAACGCGTGGGAATGCCGCGACTTGTGAAGCCGCATTCGCCACTTCCTGAGTACGAATTTCGCCGCTGACATCTTCCCCTTCGAGGATCACTTCCAGATTGCCATTGGTCGACACAAAACGTACATCCAGATGGGATGCCAGCGGTACCAGCGCATCTTCCGACGCAACATCAACATGGTGATGTAATGCCGCCAATGCCAGTACGCGATAAATTGCACCCGAGTCCAGCAGATGCCATTGCAACGCTTCCGCCATAGCCTTACACAAGGTGCCTTTCCCTGCACCGCTTGGGCCATCAATGGTAATAACCGGGGCAATTGCCGTCATCTTTATCTCCTTAAAACAGGCGTACCGTTAACATAACCGCGCGCATTATACGCGCCGACGCCACAAATCGTTAACGTTGTGTGCAAAAACCAGTTTTGTCTGTATTCAGATGGGGATTTATTGCGCAATTATAGCGGGCTGGCAGAAGACCAGCCCGAAAGATGACAATGATTTACTTACCAGAGGCGATACGATCACGGATGTGTTGCGCACGCTCTGTTGATGGTGGGTGAGAGTCAAACATGGACTGGGTGCGACCGCCATCCAGGCTAGCCAGTTTTTCAAAGCTGCCAACCAGCCCCTGGGTGCTGATGCCACGTTTCTTCAACAGATCAAAAGAGAAATCATCTGCTTCGGACTCTTTATCACGGGAGTATTTAGCATTAATAGCGCCTTCTGCGATATCACCCAATTGTGAGCGGGAAAGCTGGGAAGCCACACCGCTGGTAGCTGAAATGGCATCGCGTGCGGCAACGATCGCATAAGAAGCTTTCATTTCAGCCAGCGAGTGACCCAACGCGACGTGGCCCAGTTCATGGCCCAGAACACCTTCAATTTCGTTGTCATTCATCATGTCCATCAGGCCACTGTAGACACGAACACAGCCGTTCGCCATCGCCCATGCGTTGACGTCGCTGGTCATATAAACCTTATAGTTGACCGGCGTGCCATTAATATTGTTACCCAATGCTTTGGCGATTTTTGCCAGACGTTTACCGTACTTGCTGGATTTACTTGCGACTTGATTGCCGCTGTCCATTTCGGCACAGCCCTGATTGGCAATCGCTTTTGCATCGGCATCGCTTAATGTTGCTGCTTTATAGGCATTTAAACCGGAGCTGATAGCCATATTGGTATCAATACCGTGGGTATTTTGACACCCTGTCAGTAATGCTGCAGAGGTCGCAATCGCCAGCAGTAATTTAGTATTCTTCATGTGAATCATCCGTTGATTAATCATATATAAATATTATGTATCAACAACTTACATTGACAAGCGACGCTACCATTAATCAAAATGACTCACAAGGTCCGAAAAAAAACGCCGACAATGTGCCGTAATGCCAGTCAGTTAAGCAACTGACTGGCTCTTTTTCGGGGCTGTGGGGTATTTCCAGGGCCTCTCCTTTACCACTCTCGGGAAGGCCCTTCCCCTTCTCGTCGGTAATTTCACAAGTTGTCCCATACTTGCAAGATCGCTCATCAGCTCCGGTATACGTCCCGGTGAAGCGCCCTGCAATGTCATCAGCATTCTCATCACCATTCCGCATGATTCTGAGAAACTCAGTTGATTCGGCCAGTAACCTTTCAGATGTTCCGCCATTTTAATCATCTGATATCTCACCAGATTATAAGCCAGTAAGACACCCCACAGCTCTTGCTCCACAAGCTCCGGCTTTTTACTTCTCAGCGTCAGCCTGCTCAGTTGCATCGTCTGTTTTATCTCCCTGTATCCCAGTTCGATTTCCCAGCGATTACTGTACAGATCCGCCATTTCTCCTCCGGGGAAGCGCATGGCGTCCGTCATCGACGTCAGCAGATGGCAGACTTTTCCTTTGCGCGTCACGGTCAGCAGGCGGGCTGTCACTTCATTTCCCAGTCCCGGCCACTTTTTTCGTGCCTGCGGGCTGGTTTTCAGCTTCACCAGATGATCGCCTTTACCCAGTTTTCTGAGCTCTTCATATTGCGCTCCCTTTCTGAGAGGTATCATCCAGTGGCGGTGTTCTCCCGCCAGGCTCCAGCCATTTAACAGTCCCAGTGAGTAATAACCTTTATCCATTAACGTCAGAGTGTTATCGCCGGTTTGTCCTATAAGTTGCTCAGCAAGCTCATTTTCGCTGTTCTTCATCGTGCCGAAGGCTGCAGCCGTCAGCAGATGGCTGGTCAGTTCCATCTGGCAGACCATTTTGACCTGCGGGTAGAGCGCCGGGTTCCCGGCATGTGTCTGGCGGGGGAAGGCTGCATCGTTCTCTGGTGTATCCGGTGTGCGCCAGAACACACCATCGATGGCCAGCAGGGTCAGGCCGCACCAGTGCGGATGCGGCGTGGCGTTATGCCAGAGCTGCGCTGTTTTCGTGAACATGCGGCGGACAGCCTCACTTCCCAGGCGCTGGCGGGCCTGAATAACGGCACTGGGGGCAACGAAGGGGCGATTGCCCGGCAGCATGATGTCCAGGCGATTCACAATCTGGTGAAGAGGTTCTTTACGCTCAAGCACCATGCCAACAATACACCAGACCATCATTTCGAGGGGAAGACGGCGCTTGCGTAGCGTTACAGTACCTGATTCGGCAAGGCAACGAGAGATGAGTTCGGGGGCGAGGTAATCCCCCAGAGAAGTCAGTGGGTTACGCAGAGAATCGTAACGGGATACCAGATCAAGAGCCTGTCCAATGTGCATAAAAAAATCCGGAAACAAGTGAGCGTTTCCGGATTCTTACACAGCCACTGGATCGGTCAACTGATCCTTAACTGATCGGCATTACGACAATGTGCCGACGTTTTGATAAAGAAAGATTTGGCTATTTATTGCCCGTTGTTCATTCAGGCTGCCTGGCTAATCCGCGCCAGCTGCTCGAAATAATCCGGAAATGTTTTGGCCGTGCATTTGGGATCAAGAATCGTCACTGGTGTATCTGACAACGCCACCAGCGAGAAACACATCGCCATCCGGTGATCATTGTATGTCGCGATCTCGGCAAAGTTCAGTTTTTCCGGAGGAGTGATACGAATGTAATCGTGCCCCTCTTCCACTTCCGCGCCGACTTTACGCAGTTCTGTTGCCATCGCAAACAGGCGATCGGTCTCTTTAACACGCCAGTTATAGATATTGCGCAGCGTGGTGGTGCCTTTTGCAAATAACGCCGCCGTGGCAATGGTCATCGCCGCATCAGGAATATGGTTCATATCCATATCAATAGCGTTCAGTTCACCACGCGTGCAGGAAATATAATCATCGCCCCAGCAAATGGTCGCGCCCATTTTTTCCAGCACATCAGCAAAGCGAATATCACCCTGCATACTGTTACGTCCAATACCGGTCACTTTTACAGTGCCGCCTTTGATTGCTGCTGCTGCCAGGAAGTAAGAAGCCGAAGATGCATCGCCTTCGACCAAATAAGTACCCGGAGACTGATAAGACTGCCCGCCTTTTACGACAAATTGTTGATAGTGCTGATTTTCAATTTCAACACCAAACGTCTTCATCAGATTGAGTGTGATGTCGATATAAGGTTTAGAAACCAGATCGCCTTTAATACGAATCACCGTATCTTCCGGCGCAAGAGGCGCAGTCATTAACAGTGCGGTGAGGAATTGGCTGGAAACGGAGCCATCAACGTCAACGTTGCCGCCAGTAAAGCCGCCCTGTAAACGCAACGGCGGATAATTTTCTTGTTCCAGGTAAGTGATCTTCGCCCCGCCCAGGCGCAGCGCATCCACCAGATGACCAATCGGGCGCTCTTTCATACGCGGCTCACCGGTCAGCACAATATCATTGCTATCCAGACAAAGAGCTGCCGCCAGCGGACGCATTGCCGTTCCGGCGTTACCGAGGAACAACTCCAGGGCACCTTCTGCGTGTAATGGACCGCCGTTACCGATAATTTCGCAACGCGTACGATCGGCTGAAAGCGTATAGCTTAACCCTAACGCTGTTAATGCATTCAGCATATGGCGCACGTCGTCGCTATCCAGCAGATTGGTTAATACTGTTTTGCCGTGTGCTAATGCCGCAAGCAATAAAGCGCGGTTAGAAACGCTCTTGGAACCGGGCAGATTAATAGTGCCATCGACACGAGCGATGGGTTGTAACGTCAGGGATTCCATGAACTCAACTCTCTACAACAGAAATAAAAACCCCACAGGCTGGCTGTGGGGATTAAGCAAAATTTCGGCATTAACCGTGACGGCGTTCGAACTCAACCATGAAGTCTGTCAGCGCTTTAACGCCTTCCAGCGGCATGGCATTATAAATAGACGCGCGCATTCCGCCGACCACACGGTGTCCTTTCAGTGCATGAAGGCCTGCAGCAAAAGACTCTTCAAGGAACAATTTGTCAAGCGCACTGTCCGCCAACTGGAACGGCACGTTCATCCGCGAACGGTTAGCTTTCGCCACGTCATTGCGGTAGAAATCGCTGTTATCAATCACCCCATATAGCAGTTCTGCTTTTTGCTGATTGATTTTATCCATTTCAGCTACACCGCCGTTCGCTTTCAGCCATTTAAAGACCAGACCAGATAGATACCAGGCAAATGTCGGCGGCGTGTTAAACATGGAGCCGTTATCGTTGAGGATGGAATAATCCAGAATCGACGGACACGCGATATTCGCTTTACCCAGCAAATCTTCACGAACGATGACGATTGTCAGGCCAGCCGGGCCGATATTTTTCTGCGCGCCAGCGTAAATTACACCATAACGGCTGACGTCAATCGGACGGGAAAGAATGGTTGAAGAGAAGTCGGCGGCGACCACCACATCTTTGCCGAAGTCTGGCGTCTCGTCGATGGCGATACCGTCGATGGTTTCATTCGGGCAGTAATGCATATAAGCCGCATTATCAGAGAGTTGCCATTCACGCATTGGCTTAACCGCGCGCAGACCATCAACAGTCACTTTGGCGTCAAAGACATTAGGCGTGCAGTATTTTTTCGCTTCTTTAATGGCACTTGCCGCCCAGTAACCGGCATCAACATAATCTGCGGTGGTTTTATCACCGAGAATATTCAGCGGTACCGCAGCAAACTGACCGCGACCACCGCCATGGCAGAATAATACCTTGTAGTTGGAGGGGACATTAAGAAGATCGCGAAAATCCTTCTCGGCTTCCTCTGCAACCTGAATGAACTCTTTGCCACGGTGACTCACTTCCATCACCGACGTACCAAGACCGTTCCAGTCGCGCAGTTCCTGTTGAGCCTGTTTAAGCACCTCTGCCGGTAGCATTGCCGGACCAGAACTAAAATTGAAGATTTGAGCCATTTCCCCTCACCACGTTGCGTTGCTATTAACCCGCGGTCAATCGATTGCGACCACAGGTAATACATTATTCCTGTGGCTATCGGTTTTATCATTCAGTGACACACATCGCAATGAGTAAAACCGTTGAGGGCAAAAATGTGGCTTGCATCACACAAAAGAATCTCTCGGATTATTAGCAAAAAGCCGATGTTTTTACTGTCAGGTCACCCGTTTTGCCCGACTTGCCTTCGTCCATTCTGGATTTGCACAGCGCGGACATAATTGTTTTTCCCCCGCGTTCATATGAATGATTTCACTACAACGAATGCAGGCATAGTCCGCCGACTCCGGCACCACTTTGTAACGCTGCGTACAATCACTGGGTAAAATAAGTAAACCCGGTTTCACCTTGTCATCTTCAAAGAAATAGACACTGATTTGCCCGTTGGTTTCGAGAATCGCCAGACGTACCTGCCCCAGCTGCTCCACGCCACGCAATCGTAGCTCCATAAAGAACTCAAATTCCGTCATGTTGGAGTTATTGAGTTTCGACCAGGCCAGCTCGCCATCACATTACCAGGCGGTATAACAACGCCAGAGTGATAAAGACGATAAGTACCGGCACCATCGGCACATCATCATAAAACGCCACATCTCCCGCCGCTGAACCCAGCGTGAGAATGATTAACACTTCAAACAGCGACATCTGTCGCACACCGCGTCTTCCGGTCATTTTGAGGAACAAAAAACCAGTACAAAGGTATAAAGACTACGTAGTGCAACTTCGCCAAGGAAATCAAAAGGCACTTTATCAAATGCCATACGGTGGAGATCGAACGCCTTCATTTTTATGCTCTTAACGTGGTTTATCCGCTAAAAGCATAGTCAACAGTTCATCGGCATGGCGGCGGTGATAGCGCCTTTGAGATAAAACCCGTATTATTGCGCGCTTTCCGTACGACTAAAGTGATTTTCATGACGCAAACATTTATCCCCGGCAAAGATGCCGCTCTGGAAGATTCCATCGCTCGCTTCCAGCAAAAACTTTCAGACCTCGGCTTTCAGATTGAAGAGGCCTCCTGGCTGAATCCCGTGCCTAACGTCTGGTCTGTACATATTCGCGACAAAGAGTGCGCACTGTGTTTTACCAACGGTAAAGGCGCAACCAAGAAAGCGGCGCTGGCTTCTGCACTCGGTGAATATTTCGAGCGTCTCTCAACCAACTACTTTTTTGCTGATTTCTGGCTGGGCGAAACCATCGCCAACGGTCCATTTGTGCATTATCCCAACGAAAAATGGTTCCCACTGAGCGAAAATGACGATGTGCCAGAAGGGCTGCTCGATGACCGTCTGCGCGCATTTTACGATCCGGAGAATGAATTGACCGGCAGTATGCTGATTGACCTACAATCCGGTAACGAAGATCGTGGTATTTGCGGTCTGCCGTTTACGCGCCAGTCCGACAATCAGACCGTTTATATTCCGATGAATATCATTGGTAACCTGTACGTTTCTAACGGTATGTCCGCTGGCAATACCCGCAACGAAGCACGCGTTCAGGGGTTGTCCGAAGTTTTCGAACGCTACGTGAAAAACCGCATTATTGCTGAAAGCATCAGCTTGCCGGAAATCCCGGCAGACGTGCTGGCGCGTTACCCAGCGGTGGTTGAAGCGATCGAAACACTGGAAACAGAAGGTTTCCCGATCTTCGCATATGATGGTTCCCTTGGCGGCCAGTATCCGGTGATTTGCGTGGTACTGTTTAATCCTGCAAACGGCACCTGCTTTGCCTCTTTCGGTGCGCATCCTGATTTTGGCGTAGCACTGGAACGTACCGTGACCGAGCTGCTGCAAGGTCGTGGCCTGAAAGATTTGGATGTGTTTACTCCGCCAACCTTCGATGATGAAGAAGTCGCTGAACATACCAACCTCGAAACGCACTTTATCGATTCCAGCGGTTTAATCTCCTGGGACCTGTTCAAGCAGGATGCCGATTATCCGTTTGTGGACTGGAATTTCTCCGGCACCACGGAAGAAGAGTTTGCTACGCTGATGGCTATCTTCAACAAAGAAGATAAAGAAGTTTATATTGCCGATTACGAGCATCTGGGCGTTTATGCTTGCCGTATTATCGTGCCTGGCATGTCCGATATTTATCCGGCTGAAGATCTGTGGCTCGCGAATAACAGTATGGGCAGCCATTTACGTGAAACGATTCTTTCGCTACCAGGCAGCGAGTGGGAAAAAGAAGATTACCTGAACCTCATCGAGCAACTGGATGAAGAAGGTTTTGATGACTTTACCCGCGTGCGTGAGCTGTTGGGTCTGGCGACCGGGTCGGATAACGGTTGGTACACCCTGCGTATCGGTGAATTAAAAGCCATGCTGGCGCTGGCTGGTGGCGATCTGGAACAGGCTCTGGTCTGGACCGAATGGACGATGGAGTTTAACTCATCAGTATTTAGTCCGGAACGCGCCAACTATTATCGCTGCCTGCAAACGTTGTTATTACTGGCACAGGAAGAAGATCGCCAGCCGCTGCAATATCTGAATGCGTTTGTTCGCATGTACGGCGCAGATGCCGTAGAAGCCGCCAGTGCGGCAATGAGCGGCGAAGCGGCGTTTTACGGCCTGCAACCGGTAGATAGCGATCTGCACGCGTTTGCTGCACATCAGTCGTTGTTGAAGGCCTACGAAAAGCTGCAGCGCGCCAAAGCAGCATTCTGGGCAAAATAAAATCAAATAGCCTACGCAATGTAGGCTTAATGATTAGTCTGAGTTATATTACGGGGCGTTTTTTTAATGCCCCGCTTTACATATATTTGCATTAATAAAATAATTGTAATTATAAGGTTAAATATCGGTAATTTGTATTTAATAAATACGATCTATATTGTTACTTTATTCGCCTGATGCTCCCTTTTAATTAACTGTTTTAGCGGAGGATGCGGAAAAAATTCAACTCATTTGTTAATTTTTAAAATTTATTTTTATTTGGATAATCAAATAGTTACTCCGTATTTGCATAAAAACCATGCGAGTTACGGGCCTATAAGCCAGGCGAGATATGATCTATATCAATTTCTCATCTATAATGCTTTGTTAGTATCTCGTCGCCGACTTAATAAAGAGAGAGTTAGTGTGAAAGCTGACAACCCTTTTGATCTTTTACTTCCTGCTGCAATGGCCAAAGTGGCCGAAGAGGCGGGTGTCTATAAAGCAACGAAACATCCGCTTAAGACTTTCTATCTGGCGATTACCGCCGGTGTTTTCATCTCAATCGCATTCGTCTTCTATATCACAGCAACCACTGGCACAGGCACAATGCCCTTCGGCATGGCAAAACTGGTTGGCGGCATTTGCTTCTCTCTGGGGCTGATTCTTTGTGTTGTCTGCGGAGCCGATCTCTTTACTTCCACAGTGTTGATTGTTGTTGCTAAGGCGAGTGGGCGCATCACCTGGTGTCAGTTGGCTAAAAACTGGCTAAATGTCTATTTTGGCAACCTGGTCGGCGCACTGCTGTTTGTACTTTTAATGTGGCTTTCCGGCGAGTATATGACCGCAAATGGTCAATGGGGACTAAACGTCCTACAAACCGCCGACCACAAAGTGCACCATACTTTTATTGAGGCCGTCTGTCTTGGTATCCTGGCAAACCTGATGGTATGTCTGGCAGTATGGATGAGTTATTCTGGCCGCAGCCTGATGGACAAAGCGTTCATTATGGTGCTGCCGGTCGCGATGTTTGTTGCCAGCGGTTTTGAGCACAGTATCGCAAACATGTTTATGATCCCGATGGGTATTGTAATCCGCGACTTCGCATCTCCGGAATTCTGGACCGCTGTCGGTTCTGCACCGGAAAATTTTTCTCACCTGACCGTGATGAACTTCATCACTGATAACCTGATCCCGGTTACGATCGGTAATATTATCGGCGGTGGTTTGTTGGTTGGGTTGACATACTGGGTCATTTACCTGCGTGAAAACGATCACCATTAATGGTTGTCGAAGTACGCAGTAAATAAAAAATCCACTTAAGAAGGTAGGTGTTACATGTCCGAGCTTAATGAAAAGTTAGCCACAGCCTGGGAAGGTTTTACCAAAGGTGACTGGCAGAATGAAGTAAACGTCCGTGACTTCATTCAGAAAAACTACACTCCGTACGAGGGTGACGAGTCCTTCCTGGCTGGCGCTACTGAAGCGACCACCACCCTGTGGGACAAAGTAATGGAAGGTGTTAAACTGGAAAACCGCACTCACGCGCCAGTTGATTTTGACACCGCTGTTGCTTCCACCATCACCTCTCACGACGCTGGCTACATCAATAAAGCGTTGGAAAAAGTTGTTGGTCTGCAGACTGAAGCTCCGCTGAAACGTGCTCTTATCCCGTTCGGTGGTATCAAAATGATCGAAGGTTCCTGCAAAGCGTACAACCGCGAACTGGACCCGATGATCAAAAAAATCTTCACTGAATACCGTAAAACTCACAACCAGGGCGTGTTCGACGTTTACACTCCGGACATCCTGCGTTGCCGTAAATCCGGTGTTCTGACCGGTCTGCCAGATGCTTATGGCCGTGGCCGTATCATCGGTGACTACCGTCGCGTTGCGCTGTACGGTATCGACTACCTGATGAAAGACAAATACGCTCAGTTCACCTCTCTACAGGCTGATCTGGAAAACGGCGTAAACCTGGAACAGACTATCCGTCTGCGCGAAGAAATCGCTGAACAGCACCGCGCTCTGGGTCAGATGAAAGAAATGGCTGCGAAATACGGCTACGACATCTCTGGTCCGGCTACCAACGCTCAGGAAGCTATCCAGTGGACTTACTTCGGCTACCTGGCTGCTGTTAAGTCTCAGAACGGTGCTGCAATGTCCTTCGGTCGTACCTCCACCTTCCTGGATGTGTACATCGAACGTGACCTGAAAGCTGGCAAGATCACCGAACAAGAAGCGCAGGAAATGGTTGACCACCTGGTCATGAAACTGCGTATGGTTCGCTTCCTGCGTACTCCGGAATACGATGAACTGTTCTCTGGCGACCCAATCTGGGCAACCGAATCTATCGGTGGTATGGGCCTCGATGGTCGTACCCTGGTTACCAAAAACAGCTTCCGTTTCCTGAACACCCTGTACACTATGGGGCCGTCTCCGGAACCGAACATGACCATTCTGTGGTCTGAAAAACTGCCGCTGAACTTCAAGAAATTCGCCGCTAAAGTGTCCATCGACACCTCTTCTCTGCAGTATGAGAACGATGACCTGATGCGTCCGGACTTCAACAACGATGACTACGCTATCGCTTGCTGCGTAAGCCCGATGATCGTTGGTAAACAAATGCAGTTCTTCGGTGCGCGTGCAAACCTGGCGAAAACCATGCTGTACGCAATCAACGGCGGCGTTGACGAAAAACTGAAAATGCAGGTTGGTCCGAAGTCTGAACCGATCAAAGGCGATCTCCTGAGCTACGATGAAGTGATGGAGCGCATGGATCACTTCATGGACTGGCTGGCTAAACAGTACATCACTGCACTGAACATCATCCACTACATGCACGACAAGTACAGCTACGAAGCCTCTCTGATGGCGCTGCACGACCGTGACGTTATCCGCACCATGGCGTGTGGTATCGCTGGTCTGTCCGTTGCTGCTGACTCCCTGTCTGCAATCAAATATGCGAAAGTTAAACCGATTCGTGACGAAGACGGTCTGGCTATCGACTTCGAAATCGAAGGCGAATACCCGCAGTTTGGTAACAATGATCCGCGTGTAGATGACCTGGCTGTTGACCTGGTAGAACGTTTCATGAAGAAAATTCAGAAACTGCACACCTACCGTGACGCTATCCCGACTCAGTCTGTTCTGACCATCACTTCTAACGTTGTGTATGGTAAGAAAACTGGTAACACCCCAGACGGTCGTCGTGCTGGCGCGCCGTTCGGACCGGGTGCTAACCCGATGCACGGTCGTGACCAGAAAGGTGCTGTAGCGTCTCTGACTTCCGTTGCTAAACTGCCGTTTGCTTACGCTAAAGATGGTATCTCCTACACCTTCTCTATCGTTCCGAACGCACTGGGTAAAGACGACGAAGTTCGTAAGACCAACCTGGCTGGTCTGATGGATGGTTACTTCCACCACGAAGCATCCATCGAAGGTGGTCAGCACCTGAACGTTAACGTGATGAACCGTGAAATGCTGCTCGACGCGATGGAAAACCCGGAAAAATATCCGCAGCTGACCATCCGTGTATCTGGCTACGCAGTACGTTTCAACTCGCTGACTAAAGAACAGCAGCAGGACGTTATTACTCGTACCTTCACTCAATCTATGTAATTAGATTTGACTGAAATCGTACAGTAAAAAGCGTACAATAAAGGCTCCACGAAAGTGGGGCCTTTTTTAGCACGAGAGCCTTTTTTGTCAGCTATCTATACTTTAAGGTGACTGCCAAAACAGACTCGACGTAGCCTTCGAGCTGCGCACCAACACGGCCTCAGATGGGCCACATCTGGAGAAACACCGCAATGTCAGTTATTGGTCGCATTCACTCCTTTGAATCCTGTGGAACCGTAGACGGCCCAGGTATTCGCTTTATCACCTTTTTCCAGGGCTGCCTGATGCGCTGCCTGTATTGTCATAACCGCGACACCTGGGACACGCATGGCGGTAAAGAAGTTACCGTTGAAGATTTGATGAAGGAAGTGGTGACCTATCGCCACTTTATGAACGCTTCCGGCGGCGGCGTTACCGCATCCGGCGGTGAAGCAATCCTGCAAGCTGAGTTTGTTCGTGACTGGTTCCGCGCCTGTAAAAAAGAAGGCATTCATACCTGTCTGGATACCAACGGTTTTGTTCGTCGTTACGATCCGGTGATTGATGAACTGCTGGAAGTAACCGACCTGGTAATGCTCGATCTCAAACAGATGAACGACGAGATCCACCAAAATCTGGTTGGAGTTTCCAACCACCGCACGCTGGAGTTCGCTAAATATCTGGCGAACAAAAATGTGAAGGTGTGGATCCGCTACGTTGTTGTCCCAGGCTGGTCTGACGATGACGATTCGGCACATCGCCTCGGTGAATTTACCCGTGATATGGGTAACGTTGAGAAAATCGAACTTCTCCCCTACCACGAACTGGGCAAACACAAATGGGTGGCGATGGGTGAAGAATACAAACTCGATGGTGTTAAACCACCGAAGAAAGAGACCATGGAACGCGTGAAAGGCATTCTTGAGCAGTACGGTCATAAGGTAATGTTCTAATTTCCTCGTAAAGCGGCAACTTTATTGAGTTGCCGCTTTTTTATTCCGCGCTTCATTCTGCTACAGCGTTTTTAACACATCTTATAGTGCATCTACCATATCCCGTACCTGAGATAATAACGACTGATAATAGCTCGCGTGAAGTTCTTCCCCATCGAATACCGGTAATGCTGCCAACTTACTGATTTAGTGTATGATGGTGATTTTAAGGTGCTTGCGTGGCTTCCATTTCCATCAGATGTCCTTCCTGCTCCGCTACTGAAGGCGTGGTGCGTAACGGCAAAAGCACTGCCGGACATCAGCGCTATCTCTGCTCTCATTGCCGTAAAACATGGCAACTACAGTGAGGTAGCCTGAGTTTAACGGACACTCCTTCCTGAAATAGAATGGCATCAGAAGGAGCTAATAATGAGCAGAAAAACCCAACGTTACTCTAAAGAGTTCAAAGCCGAAGCTGTCAGAACGGTTCTTGAAAATCAACTTTCGATCAGTGAAGGCGCTTCCCGATTATCCCTTCCTGAAGGCACTTTAGGACAATGGGTTACCGCCGCCAGAAAAGGGCTCGGTACTCCTGGTTCCCGCACGGTGGCTGAACTGGAATCTGAAATTCTGCAACTGCGTAAGGCGTTAAATGAAGCTCGCCTTGAGCGAGATATATTAAAAAAAGCAACAGCGTATTTTGCACAGGAGTCGCTGAAAAATACGCGTTAATCGAACAATGGCGACAACAATTTCCCATTGAAGCGATGTGTCAGGTATTTGGTGTATCCAGGAGCGGTTATTACAACTGGGTACAGCATGAACCCTCAGACAGAAAACAAAGTGATGAGCGGCTAAAACTGGAGAT
The DNA here is from genome assembly GCF_000006925.2 of Shigella flexneri 2a str. 301. NCBI lineage: Bacteria > Pseudomonadati > Pseudomonadota > Gammaproteobacteria > Enterobacterales > Enterobacteriaceae > Shigella > Shigella flexneri. The sequence continues at coordinate 931,910 of NC_004337.2, read as the reverse complement.
TAAGGTGGCACATATCCGCACTCGCGAAACATATGGAACCCGGCGGCTCCAGACGGAGCTGGCAGAGAATGGCATCATCGTTGGTCGTGACCGACTGGCACGTCTTCGTAAGGAGCTGAGGCTACGCTGTAAGCAGAAACGCAAGTTCAGAGCGACTACGAACCCGAACCACAATCTGCCAGTTGCGCCAAATCTGCTGAACCAGACGTTCGCTCCTACAGCACCAAATCAGGTCTGGGTGGCGGACCTGACGTATGTTGCCACACAGGAGGGATGGTTGTACCTCGCTGGCATCAAAGATGTTTATACGTGCGAAATTGTCGGCTACGCCATGGGAGAGCGCATGACAAAAGAGCTGACAGGTAAAGCCCTGTTTATGGCGCTCAGGAGCCAGCGCCCACCTGCCGGGCTAATCCACCACTCTGATCGAGGTTCACAGTACTGCGCATACGATTACCGGGTCATACAGGAGCAGTCTGGTCTGAAAACATCAATGTCGCGTAAAGGTAACTGTTACGACAACGCTCCGATGGAAAGCTTCTGGGGAACGCTGAAAAATGAGAGCCTGAGCCACTATCGTTTTAATAACCGGGATGAAGCCATCTCAGTAATACGGGAATACATTGAGATTTTCTACAATCGTCAGCGTCGTCACTCTCGTCTGGGGAATATCTCCCCGGCAGCCTTCAGGGAAAAATATCATCAGATGACTGCTTAAAAAAAGAACAAATGGTAGTGTCCGCTATTGCCAGTACACCTCAATCACTGAAGCTATACAGGCCAACATTGAGTTATTTTCAGGACACAAACACAAGCCTCTGACAGCGAGAATCAACAGTGATAATTCTGTTACGTTACATTCATGGCTTGATCGCTACGAAAAAATCCTCGCCAGCAGAGGAATCAAGCAGAAGACACTCATAAATTACATGAGCAAAATTAAAGCAATAAGGAGGGGGCTGCCTGATGCTCCACTTGAAGACATCACCACAAAAGAAATTGCGGCAATGCTCAATGGATACATAGACGAGGGCAAGGCGGCATCAGCCAAGTTAATCAGATCAACACTGAGCGATGCATTCCGAGAGGCAATAGCTGAAGGCCATATAACAACAAACCCGGTCGCTGCCACTCGCGCAGCAAAATCAGAGGTAAGGAGATCAAGACTTACGGCTGACGAATACCTGAAAATTTATCAAGCAGCAGAATCATCACCATGTTGGCTCAGACTTGCAATGGAACTGGCTGTTGTTACCGGGCAACGAGTTGGTGATTTATGCGAAATGAAGTGGTCTGATATCGTAGATGGATATCTTTATGTCGAGCAAAGCAAAACAGGCGTAAAAATTGCCATCCCTACAACATTGCATGTTGATGCTCTCGGGATATCAATGAAGGAAACACTTGATAAATGCAAAGAGATTCTTGGCGGAGAAACCATAATTGCATCTACTCGTCGTGAACCGCTTTCATCCGGCACAGTATCAAGGTATTTTATGCGCGCACGAAAAGCATCAGGTCTTTCCTTCGAAGGGGATCCACCTACCTTTCACGAGTTGCGCAGTTTGTCTGCAAGACTCTATGAGAAGCAGATAAGCGATAAGTTTGCTCAACATCTTCTCGGGCACAAGTCGGACACCATGGCATCACAGTATCGTGATGACAGAGGCAGGGAGTGGGACAAAATTGAAATCAAATAATGATTTTATTTTGACTGATAATGACCTGTTCGTTGCAACAAATTGATAAGCAATGCTTTTTTATAATGCCAACTTAGTATAAAAAAGCAGGCTTCAACGGATTCATTTTTCTATTTCATAGCCCGGAGCAACCTGTGAACACATTTTCAGTTTCCCGTCTGGCGCTGGCATTGGCTTTTGGCGTGACGCTGACCGCCTGTAGCTCAACACCACCCGATCAACGTCCTTCTGATCAAACTGCGCCTGGTACCTCTTCTCGCCCGATTCTGTCGGCAAAAGAAGCGCTGAATTTCGATGCGCAACACTATTTTGCATCCCTGACACCAGGTGCTGCAGCGTGGAATCCGTCCCCGATAACCCTGCCTGCGCAACCTGACTTTGTTGTCGGCCCGGCGGGTACTCAAGGTGTAACGCATACCACGATTCAGGCGGCGGTAGATGCGGCAATTATCAAGCGCACCAACAAGCGCCAGTATATTGCCGTGATGCCTGGTGAGTATCAGGGAACGGTGTATGTCCCTGCTGCTCCAGGTGGAATCACTCTGTACGGTACAGGTGAAAAACCGATTGATGTGAAGATTGGGCTTTCCCTTGATGGGGGCATGAGCCCTGCCGACTGGCGTCACGACGTCAACCCGCGCGGCAAATATATGCCAGGTAAACCAGCGTGGTATATGTACGATAGCTGCCAGAGCAAACGCAGCGACAGTATCGGTGTTCTGTGTTCTGCGGTCTTCTGGTCACAAAACAATGGACTGCAACTGCAAAATCTGACCATCGAAAACACGCTGGGCGATAGCGTAGATGCAGGTAACCATCCGGCGGTAGCACTGCGTACTGACGGTGACCAAGTACAGATTAACAACGTTAACATTCTCGGTCGTCAGAACACCTTCTTTGTCACCAACAGCGGTGTGCAGAACCGTCTGGAAACCAACCGTCAGCCGCGTACGCTGGTGACCAACAGCTATATTGAAGGGGATGTGGATATCGTTTCTGGTCGCGGCGCAGTGGTGTTCGATAACACCGAATTCCGCGTGGTGAACTCACGTACCCAGCAAGAAGCATATGTGTTTGCACCGGCTACGCTGTCTAACATCTATTACGGTTTCCTCGCCGTAAACAGCCGTTTCAATGCTTCCGGTGATGGCGTGGCGCAACTGGGCCGCTCGCTGGATGTTGATGCTAATACCAACGGTCAGGTGGTGATCCGTGATAGCGCCATCAACGAAGGTTTTAACACGGCTAAACCGTGGGCCGATGCGGTGATCTCTAATCGTCCGTTTGCGGGTAATACCGGCAGCGTAGATGATAACGACGAAATACAGCGCAATCTGAATGACACTAACTACAACCGCATGTGGGAATACAATAACCGCGGCGTGGGCAGCAAAGTGGTTGCAGAGGAGAAGAAGTAAGAGCTATTAACTATTTGCCGGATGCGGCGTAAACGCCTTATCCGGCCTACGGTTCGATGCGATTTGTAGGTCGGATAAGATGCGCCAGCATCGCATCCGACAATAAGTGCCGAATGCGACCTACATTCACATGGCGCTTTTTACATCTGACGGTTTTTATTGAAGTTAATCAAACTACCCGCCTTGATAATCTCGCGCTCTTCAGCCGTCAGGCTTTCCATGTAAAGCGTAATTTCCGTTACCGGCGCATCTTCATGGATCACATAACCTTTAAACGTCGTACCCGGATTATCCAGCGCCGCTTTAATGCCAGGGATGTAAATGTAATCCCCCACTTCAAAGGTTGGCACTTCCGCCATCTGCAGCGGTAACATCCCCCAGTTGATGACGTTAGAACGGTAGCGTTTAGTCGCGTACTCCTCGGCAATATTCGCCAGACCGCCAATCACACGCTGGCAGCTCGCCGCCTGTTCACGCGCAGAACCATCGCCTGGTTTCACCGCATAGACCATGCTGCCAATTTCAGTTTGCAGCGGATCAATATGCTCCTGACCAGCAATCTGCTTAATGCGCGCAAACACCTCTGTCAGCTCGCTGACATTCCCCGCCAGACCAATCGGATTTGAACGATAAGAAGAGGTTTCACCGGAAGGAATCAGTTCGTCGGTGGTGGTGACTTCGTCGAGGATCTTCGAGCACACTTTCAGGACGATATTGTCAGTCAGCGCACCCAATTCCGGCCAGTCTTTAATGTTCGGTCCGTAAATCAGCGGTTGCTGAGTTGCCCCTTTCACAAAGCCCTGATAAACACGGTTTTTATACGGCGTTACATCGAAGGCGTACTCCGGCACGTTGTCCCAGCAATCAAGTTCGCTGGCAGAGGTTAAATAGCCACCGTTTGCCGCAGTCGCAGCGATAGAACGAGCGTCCATCAACGCCACCGCTGACATCTGCCCATTGGCTGGCTTAGAGCCTTCGCGGTTCGGGAAGTTACGCGTGGTGTGGCGAATACTCAAACCGTTGTTGATTGGCGTATCGCCCGCGCCAAAGCATGGGCCACAGAATGCGGTTCTGATGATTGCGCCTGCGCCAATCAAATCTGCTACCACACCTTTTTTGGCGAGATCCATAAACACCGGCTGTGATGACGGGTAAACCGCCAGCGAGAAGGTGTCATTGCCACAGGATTGACCGCGCAGTGCATTCGCCGCCGCGATGACGTTTTCGTAGTTACCGCCAGAACAGCCCGCGATAATCCCCTGCTGCACTTTCAGGCGACCATTTTCCACTTTATCCAGCAGCGAGAGTTTGGCTTTACCGTGCGCCACGCGTTCGGACTCAATTTCAATCTCACGCAGAATGTCGGTCAGGTTCTGGTTCAGTGTGTCGATTTCATACACGTTGCTCGGGTGGAACGGCAGCGCAATCATTGGTTTGATGGCGCTTAAATCAACGCTGATGCAGCCATCGTAGTACGCCATCGGTTGAGGGTTAAGCTGGCAGTAATCCTGACCGCGACCGTGCAGCGCCAGCCAGTTATGCACTTCTTCATCAGTTTGCCAGACGGAGCTTAAACAGGTGGTTTCCGTGGTCATCACGTCAACGCTGTTACGGAAATCGGTAGAGAGCGCGCTAACGCCCGGTCCAACGAACTCCATGACTTTGTTTTTGACGTAACCGTTTTTGAACACCGCGCCAATGATAGCCAGCGCCACATCCTGTGGCCCCACATACGGCGCAGGTTTTCCGGTCAGATGCACCGCAACCACGCCCGGATAGTCGATATCCCAGGTGTCATTAAGCAGCTGTTTTACCAACTCACCGCCACCCTCACCGACTGCCATTGTCCCTAATGCACCGTAACGGGTGTGGCTGTCTGACCCGAGGATCATTTTGCCCCCGCCAGCCATCATCTCACGCATATATTGATGGATGACCGCAATATGCGGAGGCACAAAAATACCGCCATAACGCTGAGCTGCCGATAAACCAAAAACATGGTCATCACCGTTAATGGTGCCGCCGACGGCGCAGAGTGAGTTATGGCAGTTGGTCAGCACATACGGCAGCGGGAAACGTTCCATTCCGGACGCTTTAGCGGTCTGTACAATACCAACAAAGGTAATATCGTGAGAGGCTAATGAATCAAACTTAATTTTAAGTTTATCCATATTTCCGGACGTATTATGAGAAGAGAGAATAGACCAGGCAATAGTGCCTTTTTTTGCTTCTTCTTTTTTAATTTCGCCGGTGAAATGTTCTTCGGCAATTATTTCGTTATTACTGGCGAGAAACACGCCTTTTTCAGATAACTTGATCATCAAATGCTCCAGATATCTGCGCACCGTGAAGTGCGCAGAAAGATAATAAATGGATATACTCTAAATAATTCGAGTTGCAGGAAGGCGACAAGTGAGTGAATCCCCAGGAGCTTACATAAGTAAGTGACTGGGGTGAGCGAACGCAGACGCAGCACATGCAACTTGAAGTATGACGAGTATATTTACAGCATGTTCCAGCCGATCAGCATATTCCACCACCACACGCCGAGGGTGATATGCACCAAGAAGGTTAATATCGTCAGTACCGCACCGACCAACCACCAGGATTTAATATCGTTGTAACCCACGCCAAAGATGACCGGACCTGCCGCGCCGCCATAGTGAGTAACCATGCCGCCATAGGAGTTGGAGAACAACAGTGCCAGCGCGGTTAACATTAACGGTGCGCCGGAGACGTTCGCCAGCATGGCAAATACAGGTAACATAGCAACGATATAGGCACTACCGGAAGCGAAGAAATAACGCACGATGATGCTGAGGAAAATAATAACGAAGAAAGCAACGTTACCGTGACCATCAAATGCCAGGTTATTTTTAAAGACTTCAGCTAACCATTCGAAAAATTTAACTTTCGATAATAAGGAGCTTAAGCCGATAATACCGCCGTACCAGATTAAGGTATTCCAGCCGCCTTTATTTTTAACCACGTCTTCCCAGGTAACGATACCCAGCAGCAGCATGGTCGCCATAACAACGATTGCCACAGTGGATTCATCAACCCCCAGAGACTTACTGAAAATCCAGCCCAGTAGCGCCAGCACAAAGACACCGAGCAGCATTTTTTCGCGGATTTTCATCGGTCCCAGTTCGGCAAGGCCCGCTTTAGCGATGGTTTTGTTATCCACCTTTTTAATTTCTGGTGGATACATGGTGTAAATTACCAGCGGGGTGACCAGCAGCATAATGATGCCCGGCAATCCGGCGGCCAGCGCCCATCCACCCCAGCTAATTTGCAGGTGCAGAATGTCGTTGATCATTTTCAGCGCCAGAATGTTCCCCGCCATTGCGGTAAAGAACATATAGCTGGTGGTTTTGGTGACCATGTAAATGGACATCATCAGGTAATGTCCGACACGACGCGGACTTTTTTCCGGTTCGGACCCCAAAGCCACCGCCACGCTGTTGATGATCGGTAACACAATGCCGCCCGCACGCGCGGTGTTAGACGGTGTTGCCGGAGCCAGTACCAGATCGAGGAATACCGTAACGTAACCCAGACCCAGCATGGTGTTACCGATTTTACCAATCAGCAGATAGGCAATAAGTTTACCTAAACCGGTGGTCACAAATGCGGCGCTTAAGGTAAACGCCGAGAACACCAGCCAGGTAGTACCTGAAGAGTAACCGCTTAATACGGCGGTGGTCTTAAACGCACCGTCGGATAAGTTACCGACCACCACCATTGAGGCAGCAACGGCAATTAACAGTACGACAGGTTCCGGGAAAGGCTTGATAACCAGACCCACAATGGCCGCCAGGTAAATACCAAAAAGCACCCACGCCAGTTCGCTTAATCCTGCCGGAGCTGGCATAAAACCAATAATACATGGGATCGCTAATATCAGAATTAGCTTCCATAACGATTTCTTATTCATTTAAAATCCTGTTCTTTCTGTATGACTCATACAGAAGTCCTTTATTGATTGTCCTTATCCTGACAACGAATTTTTTCAGGGAAGATAAACTTCACCGGAAAATATTTTTCTGGTTGTCCGAATAACAGATGCGCGTAACGTCGTGGCATCCTGACCTTCATTACTTAAATGAACGTCGAGCGCACCACTGGGGTGTTCAATATTGATATTGCCATATCCTACAGAAGGGACGATTTGTCGGGTGACGGTGCCTTCCAATGCACAACTACTGGAAATAGCAATAGCACCGGTTATCGCCAGCGCGCGATGGCAAGAATGCGGCATAAAATAACGCACATTAATTGCCCCGCCTTTCTGCGCTGGAGAAATAAGCACAGGTTTAGGGATAACCATATTACTGACATCACCTAAGCCCATTGCTTTACCCGCTTGTAGCCGGATAGATTCAATGCGGGCTAATAATGCTTTGTCGGCATCCAGTTCCGCCGGTAATTCATAACCTGTTTTTCCCAGATATTCAGCCGGAATAATGACGACTGGCATCGCCATATCGATACAGGTCACCGGGACATCGTCAAAATAATCAATCTGATTATCAGTCGGGAAAACTTTTCCAGTTTTCGTTCCAGCGGCATTCAGGAAAGTGAGCGCAACCGGTGCGGCAGTACCCGGTACGCCGTCAATTCTGGCGCTACCCTCGTACTCGACAACACCATTTGGCGTTTGCACATCAGCTTCGATGAACGTACCCGTATTGACGTTGCGGATACGTACACGGGTAACTGGCGAAGTCGCTGCAATCAAACCATTTTCAATGGCGAATGCCCCTACGCCAGACAGCATATTGCCGCAGTTAGGCGTGGTATCGACACGTTGCTCATGGACGATAACTTGAGCAAACAGATAATCGACATCAGCACGCGGATCGCTGGAACGGCTAATAATGGCGACTTTACTGGTCAGTGGATTACCGCCGCCAATACCGTCAATTTCCAGATCGTTACCGGAACCCATAATTGCCATCAATATTTTATCGCGCTGCGTTTGATCTTCGGGTAAATGTTCCGCTAACAGGAACGCGCCCCTCGAGGTTCCACCTCGCATCATCACGCAGGGTATTTTTTTCATAATAATGCCCTCAATTTAAAAACATAACTTATTGCGATATGGTTACATTAAGGACAAAGCATCTCTAATGACTTTAGCTCAACGATTAATAACATTTTTTCATTAATTTAAGTTGGCTAAATGCAGTTAAAATTTTTAACGACCAGCCCCCCAAAATCGTCGCTTCCATTTTCCGGAGTAATAATGAAGCATGAATTATCAAGTATGAAGGCATTTGTCATACTGGCAGAGTCCAGTTCATTTAACAATGCCGCTAAATTACTCAATATTACGCAACCTGCATTAACGCGAAGAATAAAAAAGATGGAGGAAGATTTACATATTCAACTATTTGAGCGTACAACTCGCAAGGTTACGTTAACAAAAGCAGGAAAAAGGTTGCTCCCGGAGGCGCGGGAATTAATAAAGAAATTCGATGAAACGCTTTTTAATATTCGTGATATGAATGCTTATCATCGTGGTATGGTGACATTAGCGTGTATTCCGACCGCAGTATTTTATTTTTTACCGCTGGCAATCGGTAAATTTAATGAGCTGTATCCCAATATTAAAGTGCGGATTCTGGAACAAGGCACGAATAATTGCATGGAATCGGTGCTGTGTAACGAATCAGACTTTGGCATAAACATGAACAACGTCACAAATTCATCCATTGATTTTACCCCACTGGTCAACGAGCCATTCGTGCTGGCCTGTCGGCGTGACCATCCATTGGCCAAAAAGTAGCTTGTAGAATGGCAGGCGTTAGTGGGTTACAAAATGATTGGCGTACGTTCCTCCAGCGGCAACCGATTGTTGATAGAACAACAGCTAGCCGACAAGCCCTGGAAGCTGGACTGGTTTTACGAAGTGCGTCATCTTTCGACGTCATTAGGACTAGTGGAGGCAGGACTGGGGATTTCGGCGCTTCCTGGTCTGGCAATGCCCCATGCGCCCTATTCTTCGATTATTGGTATCCCACTGGTGGAACCCGTTATACGTCGGACATTGGGGATTATTCGCCGCAAAGATGCCGTGCTTTCTCCGGCAGCTGAACGCTTTTTTTCCTTGCTGATTAATTTGTGGACTGACGATAAAGACAATTTGTGGACCAATATCGTCGAACGCCAGAGACATGCGTTACAGGAGATAAGTTAATACACCGGCGCAGGAGAGACTGCGCCGGTTAAATCAGCGGTTAGTGTGCGTTAACCACCACCCACATTGGTCCCTGCCCGACCGCATAGCGGCCTTTTTCATGCAGTAGCCCCTGCTCGCCAACAATTTCGTATACCGAGATGTGGTGAGATTTTTGCCCAGCGGCAATCAGATACTTGCCGCTGTAATCAACATTGAAGCCGCGCGGCTGGGTTTCCGTTGGCTGGAAGCCTTCTTTACTCAACACGCTGCCATCTTCCGAAACGCTGAAAACGGTAATCAGACTGGCGGTACGGTCGCAGGCGTATAAATGGCGACCATCCGGGGTGATATGAATATCAGCCGCCCAACGGGTGTCGGAGAAGTTTTCCGGCATCATATCCAGCGTCTGGACACATTCGATATTGCCGTGCGGATCTTTCAGTTCCCAGACATCCACTGAGCTGTTTAACTCATTGACGCAATACGCATATTGTTCGTTTGGATGGAATACCATATGACGCGGGCCGGCCCCTTCAACGGTAGTCACTTCCGCAGGGTCCTGCGCCACCAGATGACCATCATCGCTGACCGTAAACAGGCAAATGCGATCCTGCTTTAATGCCGGAACCCACAGCGTACGGTTGTCCGGTGAGATATTGGCGGAATGGCAACCGTCCAGCCCCTCGACTACATCGACGACGCCCACTGGCAGGCCATCTTCCAGACGCGTTACGCTCACGTTACCCGCATTGTAAGAACCTACAAAGACAAACTGCCCCTGGTGATCGGTGGAAATATGCGTCGGACTACCCGGCAGCACAGACTCTGCGGCAAAGGTCAGTGCGCCATCGTCCGGGGCAATACGATACGCCAGGACGCGAAACTCAGGGCGAACACCAACATAGAGATAACGTTTGTCCGGGCTGACCACCATCGGCTGCACCTGCCCCGGCACATCGACAACCTGTGTCAGCGTCAGTGCGCCTTCATGATTCAGGTTCCAGACGTGAATTTGCTGGCTCTCAGGGCTGGCGATATAAACTGTTTGCTTCATGAACACACCTCAAAAATGATAAATCCCTTATCTTTCATACATATAACAACACTTACTGGATAAAAAACAGACAACAAAACACGATAAAATACAATATCGCACATCAATTAAATCAATAAGTTAGCACTCCATTTCGAATGGCATATTACTAAAATATTAGTCACCGACACGAATTTGACAATGCCACAGATATTTTCGCGACTATTCAGGGAGTATGACTCTCCCCGCTTTTGTTTACCTGTATCAACGACCGTAAACACTATGCCATAACAACTTCTGGCCAACTTCCCATTCGCGCAACAATCAACTCACTTCCGGCACAAATAAACGCATTACGTTGTAGATCGGTATTCTGGTCATTTGTTGATACGCGTACATAGCCAATAAGCATGGTCAATCCCCCTGTTAACAAGACACTGCGTCAAAAGTCGGGGGGGAGAATTGGGTGATCTCCTTCCATGGGAATACACAGTCATTATAAAATAGAATGTACTGTTTTTTTAAAGAAAAAAACAGTACATTGAGATATGATTTTGATCATTACTAAATCCTTTGCTGAAGTTACTATGTATATAAGCTTATTTTATACATGATTATTAGCAACAAATATTACCAAGTCAAGTAGTCAGGCTGGCTAAAATAGTTGGAGATGTTGTAGTATCTTACTCAAGACTAATGTCCTCTGGTATAAATCCTCTGCATTGTGAATATGTAAAACATCAAAAAAAGATGAACCAAATATACGAAAAAAGCAAATATACTTACTAGGGTAGAAAGCATGATATAACACTCATTCCCTTATGGCGAATATTCTGAAACACCCTCCTCATTAGGAGAGATACATTAAATACAATTTATTCACAATCTAATTCCATATCCATATGCGAGAAATTAATATGCTCAGAAACATTTCATCCTGTTTATTTCCACATATCAGCACAATTACATCCCCCAACCATTATTTGTCCGAATGGGATGATTGGGAGAAACAGGGGTTACCGGAAGAACAGCGTACTGAGGCGGTAAGAAGACTTCGTGCATGTCTTACCTCTAAGGGGCATAAACTGGACCTGCGAGCCTTGGCGCTTTCCTCGCTACCTGTACTCCCTGCTTGCATTAAAAAGCTTGATGTGAGCTGTAATAAATTAACCATCCTTACTGATTTACCTGAAAATATTAAAGAACTTATTGCAAGAGATAATTTCTTAACACATATATCTGCATTACCACATTATCTAATAACTTTGGATGTGTCCGAAAATCAATTAGAGAATCTGCCGTTATTACCAGACACCATCAAATCACTAAGCGCAGAGTATAATAGGTTATCCACACTGCCTTCATTACCCTTGAATTTAAAAAACTTGAGGTTAGGAACAACGAACTGCAAACTCTTCCATCTCTGCCTTCTAATCTTAAGATACTTAAGGTTGCGCACAACCATCTTACTGAACTGCCCCCTTTACCTAGGAGACTGCAACTTCTTTTTGCATATAGCAATAGATTAAGCAACTTACCAAACATCCAAGAAAATATTATCATGAGAAGATTTTTTTATTTTGAAAACAACCAAATAACTACAATCCCGACAAATCTTTTTCGTTTAGATCCTCATATAACTATTGAGATTGCAAATAACCCCTTATCAGATCAAACTCTGCTATTCTTAATACAGCAAACTTCGGTTCCAAATTTTAACGGGCCTCAGTTTCGTATTTCCCTGTCAGACCAAAACAGACTGTTTTTACGCCAGATGTTGCCGCAAAATTTACATTCGCGCCATATCAGAGTCATCACTGAAGGGGGGCAGAACTTTCAGATCCCCCCTCTTCCCGAAACTGTGGCAGCCTGGTTTCCTGAAGCAGATCGTCGGGAGGTTTCTACACAATGGACTTCTTTTTCCACCGAGGAGAATTCCCGGGCATTCTCCGCGTTCCTTGACCGCCTTTCCGATACCGTCTCTGCACGCAATACCTCCGGATTCCGTGAACAGGTCGCTGCATGGCTGGAAAAACTCAGTGCCTCTGCGGAGCTTCGACAGCAGTCTTTCGCTGTTGCTGCTGATGCCACTGAGAGCTGTGAGGACCGTGTCGCGCTCACATGGAACAATCTCCGGAAAACCCTCCTGGTCCATCAGGCATCTGAAGGCCTTTTCGATAATGATACCGGCGCTCTGCTCTCCCTGGGCAGGGAAATGTTCCGCCTCGAAATTCTGGAGGACATTGCCCGGGATAAAGTCAGAACTCTCCATTTTGTGGATGAGATAGAAGTCTACCTGGCCTTCCAGACCATGCTCGCAGAGAAACTTCAGCTCTCCACTGCCGTGAAGGAAATGCGTTTCTATGGCGTGTCGGGAGTGACAGCAAATGACCTCCGCACTGCCGAAGCCATGGTCAGAAGCCGTGAAGAGAATGAATTTACGGACTGGTTCTCCCTCTGGGGACCATGGCATGCTGTACTGAAGCGTACGGAAGCTGACCGCTGGGCGCAGGCAGAAGAGCAGAAGTATGAGATGCTGGAGAATGAGTACCCTCAGAGGGTGGCTGACCGGCTGAAAGCATCCGGTCTGAGCGATGATGCGGATGCGGAGAGGGAAGCAGGAGCACAGGTGATGCGTGAGACTGAACAGCAGATTTACCGTCAGCTGACTGACGAGGTACTGGCCCTGCGATTGTCTGAAAACGGCTCACAACTGCACCATTCATAATCACATCGCATAAACCACAGACCGGACTGACTCCGGAAAAACAGAGGCCCGCCCCCGGGCCTCCCCGGATTCATCCGTTTCCCTGTTCAGCCTGACAGCACGCCCCGGCGGCCGGATGACAGACTCCGCTTCGGTAAGCAAAGCGGTCTTCTGTGATTCCGCCAGTTGCGGCTTATTCATTACTCAACGTCAAACGCCCGAATTGAAGCCAAATCATCCAGACCGCTCAGCTCCTCTTTCATTTCACGCTGACGGCGATAAATCTCATCGTTGCGATCGACCTGCGCCTGCACCATTGCTGCCGCCAGTTCTTCCAGTTCCGGCATCGACAGTTTCACCTGCTGATTATCGGCATCACCCCACGTCATCACGTCCCGTACAATGTCGGATTTCGCAGCCATTACCACCGGATAAAGGCGGCCCAGTGAGTTGGGGCCAGCATTCCAGATACGACCGTTCCATTCAAACGTGAACGGCTTCGCCTCCTGTTCTGTGCGCCATGCTTCAATTTCCTGACGTCTGGCCTCTCTGGCCGCTTCCAGCATTTCTGGTGTCACAGTGAATGGGGCTATCTCACCCCATTTGCCACTTTGCAGTTCCTGCCAGATTCGCTGACCCGTCGGTGCGACATCATCAGCGGTGGCTGTGTAGGGGACTGCCTGGTCCCTGTCGTCAAAAAAAACGTCACAGTCTACTGCGCCACTTTCGGTATAACGGGGATTAATGATTTTTTTAATTTCCACGGTGCATTCCTCACGATGTGCGAATAAAAAGCCCGGGCATTGCGCCAGAGACATGTGAGGTAGCCTGAGTTTAACGGACACTCCTTCCTGAAATAGAATGGCATCAGAAGGAGCTAATAATGAGCAGAAAAACCCAACGTTACTCTAAAGAGTTCAAAGCCGAAGCTGTCAGAACGGTTCTTGAAAATCAACTTTCGATCAGTGAAGGCGCTTCCCGATTATCTCTTCCTGAAGGCACTTTAGGACAATGGGTTACCGCCGCCAGAAAAGGGCTCGGTACTCCTGGTTCCCGCACGCTGGCTGAACTGGAATCTGAAATTCTGCAACTGCGTAAGGCGTTAAATGAAGCTCGCCTTGAGCGAGATATATTAAAAAAAGCAACAGCGTATTTTGCACAGGAGTCGCTGAAAAATACGCGTTAATCGAACAATGGCGACAACAATTTCCCATTGAAGCGATGTGTCAGGTATTTGGTGTATCCAGGAGCGGTTATTACAACTGGGTACAGCATGAACCCTCAGACAGAAAACAAAGTGATGAGCGGCTAAAACCGGAGATTAAGGTGGCACATATCCGCACTCGCGAAACATATGGAACCCGGCGGCTCCAGACGGAGCTGGCAGAGAATGGCATCATCGTTGGTCGTGACCGACTGGCACGTCTTCGTAAGGAGCTGAGGCTACGCTGTAAGCAGAAACGCAAGTTCAGAGCGACTACGAACCCGAACCACAATCTGCCAGTTGCGCCAAATCTGCTGAACCAGACGTTCGCTCCTACAGCACCAAATCAGGTCTGGGTGGCGGACCTGACGTATGTTGCCACACAGGAGGGATGGTTGTACCTCGCTGGCATCAAAGATGTTTATACGTGTGAAATTGTCGGCTACGCCATGGGAGAGCGCATGACAAAAGAGCTGACAGGTAAAGCCCTGTTTATGGCGCTCAGGAGCCAGCGCCCACCTGCCGGGCTAATCCACCACTCTGATCGAGGTTCACAGTACTGCGCATACGATTACCGGGTCATACAGGAGCAGTCTGGTCTGCAAACATCAATGTCGCGTAAAGGTAACTGTTACGACAACGCTCCGATGGAAAGCTTATGGGGAACGCTGAAAAATGAGAGCCTGAGCCACTATCGTTTTAATAACCGGGATGAAGCCATCTTAGTAATACGGGAATACATTGAGATTTTCTACAATCGTCAGCGTCGTCACTCTCGTCTGGGGAATATCTCCCCGGCAGCCTTCAGGGAAAAATATCATCAGATGACTGCTTAAAAAAAGAACAAATGGTAGTGTCCGCTATTGCCAGTACACCTCATATTGGCTACGTAATTAAAACAGAAAATAAAGAAACCCCATTCACTGTAGTTGATATCGACGGTCTATCAGGAAACTTTAAAACTCTTGTTGAAGGTGCCACAAAAATGTGCCTAGTTTACATCGGAAATAATCTGCCCGCAGAAAAAAAGCCGAATTTCTGGCAAATCTGATTGCAATGAAATTAAAAGGTGAAATCTGAAAAAAAGAAAGCCTGCACAGTGTGCAGGCCTGAGTGAAGAACCTGGGACATTTATTCATCACTCGCAGTAATTTTAATCTGAGTTGAGGTTAAAAAACAATGAGCACAAAACCACTCTTCCTGTTACGGAAAGCGAAAAAATCATCCGGTGAACCTGACGTCGTCCTGTGGGCAAGCGACGATTTTGAATCGACCAGCACCACTCTGGACTATCTGCTCGTTAAGTCAGGTAAAAAACTGAGCAACTATTTTAAAGCTGTTGCCACAAATTTTCCTGTCGTTAATGACCTTCCCCCTGAAGGTGAGATCGATTTTACCTGGAGTGAACGCTATCAACTCAGCAAAGACTCCATGACATGGGAACTAAAACCGGGAGCAGCGCCAGACGACGTTCACCACCAGGATAATGCTCAAGAAACCAAAGAACTGGCGGGAGGCCAGGAAGAAAACGCGCAGGCAGACGCCCACGAGGATTGCCAGGATTGCGAAGTCTCTGTAGCCACTTTGCGGTTCACACAGCGTCTTCTGCACATTTTTACGTATGCTGCCGGGGATCTGAAATACCTGCATCATGCCACCCGTGAACAACGCAAACACATTACTGCTCTTGAGATGGATCAGGAAAACAGCTATGTCCAGAATCTGCTGTTGGCCATACGCGGCATGGCAGAACCGACAACTCTGGATAATGCCGCCCTGCTCCGCCTGACTGATGCAATTAAGGCTGAGGTGTACTGGCAATAGCGGACACTACCATTTGTTCTTTTTTTAAGCAGCTATCTGATGATATTTTTCCCTGAAGGCTGCCGGGGAGATATTCCCCAGACGAGAGTGACGACGCTGACGATTGTAGAAAATCTCAATGTATTCCCGTATTACTGAGATGGCTTCATCCCGGTTATTAAAACGATAGTGGCTCAGGCTCTCATTTTTCAGCGTTCCCCAGAAGCTTTCCATCGGAGCGTTGTCGTAACAGTTACCTTTACGCGACATTGATGTTTTCAGACCAGACTGCTCCTGTAT
The DNA here is from genome assembly GCF_000006925.2 of Shigella flexneri 2a str. 301. Lineage (NCBI taxonomy): Bacteria > Pseudomonadati > Pseudomonadota > Gammaproteobacteria > Enterobacterales > Enterobacteriaceae > Shigella > Shigella flexneri. The sequence goes on along the minus strand of NC_004337.2, from coordinate 915,561 downwards.
GACCCGGTAATCGTATGCGCAGTACTGTGAACCTCGATCAGAGTGGTGGATTAGCCCGGCAGGTGGGCGCTGGCTCCTGAGCGCCATAAACAGGGCTTTACCTGTCAGCTCTTTTGTCATGCGCTCTCCCATGGCGTAGCCGACAATTTCGCACGTATAAACATCTTTGATGCCAGCGAGGTACAACCATCCCTCCTGTGTGGCAACATACGTCAGGTCCGCCACCCAGACCTGATTTGGTGCTGTAGGAGCGAACGTCTGGTTCAGCAGATTTGGCGCAACTGGCAGATTGTGGTTCGGGTTCGTAGTCGCTCTGAACTTGCGTTTCTGCTTACAGCGTAGCCTCAGCTCCTTACGAAGACGTGCCAGTCGGTCACGACCAACGATGATGCCATTCTCTGCCAGCTCCGTCTGGAGCCGCCGGGTTCCATATGTTTCGCGAGTGCGGATATGTGCCACCTTAATCTCCAGTTTTAGCCGCTCATCACTTTGTTTTCTGTCTGAGGGTTCATGCTGTACCCAGTTGCAATAACCGCTCCTGGATACACCAAATACCTGACACATCGCTTCAATGGGAAATTGTTGTCGCCATTGTTCGATTAACGCGTATTTTTCAGCGACTCCTGTGCAAAATACGCTGTTGCTTTTTTTAATATATCGCGCTCAAGGCGAGCTTCATTTAACGCCTTACGCAGTTGCAGAATTTCAGATTCCAGTTCAGCCACCGTGCGGGAACCAGGAGTACCGAGCCCTTTTCTGGCGGCGGTAACCCATTGTCCTAAAGTGCCTTCAGGAAGGGATAATCGGGAAGCGCCTTCACTGATCGAAAGTTGATTTTCAAGAACCGTTCTGACAGCTTCGGCTTTGAACTCTTTAGAGTAACGTTGGGTTTTTCTGCTCATTATTAGCTCCTTCTGATGCCATTCTATTTCAGGAAGGAGTGTCCGTTAAACTCAGGCTACCTCAATATGCTTTCCTTCCAGGTAAACCTCGTGAACAATGTTATCAGTAGTTGCAACAGTGGCTTCATAATTGGTGTTCATGTTTTTCTCCTTAATTAAGGTTGAGCGAATCCCTGCCATTGCTGGCATAAATTCAGTTTCGAATAGTCAGTTAATTAAAGTTCGTGTGCCATCTGGTCTTTTTCGGCGCAGATTTCACTACAATATTTGCGTTTCTTTTTCCTCATCATGGTTCCGTGCATGTAAATAAGTTCAGCAGTGTAAGCCTTATCAGGGCTTACTTGTCTGTCACACAGGCCATAAGCACAGGGAATTAAATCGGGATCACCTTTCTACTGGAGGTTTTTTTTGATTATCCATAACAAATTTTTGATTCCGGTGTGTGTTATGGTCTGCTGAGGTGCAGAGGTAAAACAATAATCAAGCATAGGGTTCATATCCGTAGCTCCATTTTTATTTTAAAGAAAGTAATTGTTCCACAGTCATATTTTTAATTGCGCCCCGGTTAACAAGAGTCCATCCCTGTTTTTCCAGATAAAACCGGAAAGTCTCCAGGGTACAGACCAGTGCGCCATCAGGAACGGTTTCGGTGAATTCGACATTGCCGAATTTGTCGAAGTGAACAACCAGAGTGCGACCATCACCCGGAATCATCTTGTCTGCAGGTGGGGTGTTATTCTGGCGCAGTTCGGCCTCCATGCGGTCGAACTCAGCAATGTAGGCTTCCTTGAATGCGGCGGCTTTTTTGCCAGTGAAGCCCATCACCAGGAAAACGAAGCCGTTTTTGGTGATTTGGTACATTGGGCGTTTTTCGCCTTTGGCGTCGGTATAGGTGACGGGCTTAAAATTAAGCCGGTTAAACTCCGGCGAGCATTCGAGAGTTTCGATCTTCTGAATAACGTTTTTGTGCATTTTCCGGAAGAACTCCGCAACCGCAACAGACGTAGTGACAGCGCGACCATTTTCGATGGTTGCGTCAGGGTGAGAAAGGGTAAGGATAGTAGCCATGATGGCAGCCTCGATAGTCAGTTTAAATGACTCACCACCAGAGGTAGCAATCTCATGGGTGGTGAGACGCACAGGGTTGCTACAACCGGTGACTACCGAAACCGGCCAGCCTTGCGGCTGCCCTGCACGCCCCACCATAATCTGAATGTGGCTGTGCTTGACGCATAAAAAAACCGCCTGAGCGCGGTTATGCGCAGTAGTCATCGTCGGGGTAGCAATCCCGGCACCCGTTTTATGAGGTGCAGGTGCACTATAATTCCACCCGTTCTGGTTTTCAATAGCTACATTCAACATTTTCTCTTTCCTTTCATCACCGAAGTGAACTTTGTTGATGCGGTGCCTGGTGCCTCCAGGTGACGTTAACCAGTTAACAATTACAGTTGGCTTTCCCACCCAAACCAATAAGGACTAACATGACTTTTAACTGTGCCGCGTGCGCATAGCCGCATTCACCGCATCACAAAATTCACTTTAAAAAGGGCGGACATCAGCCAGCAATTAAACCGATGCCGCCAACTGGTACTTCACACAGCAATGTCGTTATTTACAACCGGAAGCGCACTCCCACCATTTAAATTTCACAGACAAGACCGACTCTTTATGGATACCGGAAATGCGCCTTCGTGTTGTGCCCGGTTTTATTTCACCACTTCCGGGCTTTGGTGGTATCTTTACTGAAGTTCTCACACAACCAGTAAGGAAATGAATATGCCAACGTATCTCGCCAGAGTAGAACTATATAATGCTGAGTAGACTGGCCCCCTGAATCTCCAGACAACCAGTATCACTTATTTAAGTGATAGTCTTAATACTAGTTTTTAGACTAGTCATTGGAGAACAGATGATTGATGTCTTAGGGCCGGAGAAACGCAGACGGCGTACCACACAGGAAAAGATCGCAATTGTTCAGCAGAGCTTTGAACCGGGGATGACGGTCTCCCTCGTTGCCCGGCAACATGGTGTAGCAGCCAGCCAGTTATTTCTCTGGCGTAAGCAATACCAGGAAGGAAGTCTTACTGCTGTGGCCGCCGGAGAACAGGTTGTTCCTGCCTCTGAACTTGCTGCCGCCATGAAGCAGATTAAAGAACTCCAGCGCCTGCTCGGCAAGAAAACGATGGAAAATGAACTCCTCAAAGAAGCCGTTGAATATGGACGGGCAAAAAAGTGGATAGCGCACGCGCCCTTATTGCCCGGGGATGGGGAGTAAGCTTAGTCAGCCGTTGTCTCCGGGTATCGCGTGCGCAGTTGCACGTCATTCTCAGACGAACCGATGACTGGATGGATGGCCGCCGCAGTCGTCACACTGATGATACGGATGTGCTTCTCCGTATACACCATGTTATCGGAGAGCTGCCCACGTATGGTTATCGTCGGGTATGGGCGCTGCTTCGCAGACAGGCAGAACTTGATGGTATGCCTGCGATCAATGCCAAACGTGTTTACCGGCTCATGCGCCAGAATGCGCTGTTGCTTGAGCGAAAACCTGCTGTACCGCCATCGAAACGGGCACATACAGGCAGAGTGGCCGTGAAAGAAAGCAATCAGCGATGGTGCTCTGACGGGTTCGAGTTCTGCTGTGATAACGGAGAGAGACTGCGTGTCACGTTCGCGCTGGACTGCTGTGATCGTGAGGCACTGCACTGGGCGGGGACTACCGGCGGCTTCAACAGTGAAACAGTACAGGACGTCATGCTGGGAGCGGTGGAACGCCGCTTCGGCAACGATCTTCCGTCGTCTCCAGTGGAGTGGCTGACGGATAATGGTTCATGCTACCGGGCTAATGAAACACGCCAGTTCGCCCGGATGTTGGGACTTGAACCGAAGAACACGGCGGTGCGGAGTCCGGAGAGTAACGGAATAGCAGAGAGCTTCGTGAAAACGATAAAGCGTGACTACATCAGTATCATGCCCAAACCAGACGGGTTAACGGCAGCAAAGAACCTTGCAGAGGCGTTCGAGCATTATAACGAATGGCATCCGCATAGTGCGCTGGGTTATCGCTCGCCACGGGAATATCTGCGGCAGCGGGCTTGTAATGGGTTAAGTGATAACAGATGTCTGGAAATATAGGGGCAAATCCACTGAGCCAGAGGATTACGAAGGGCTTCATAAATATATGCTCTCACTAGGATTCAGGAGAACGATCCCCCATGGAGATGGTTCGTATAATCAACTCCCGGACGGAACTTATGTTTCCGAAAAGGGCGGTGATATTTATCAAATTCGCAGCCAGATATCTGACTATGCAGACCGACTATCCGGGTATCGCGCGTCTGTTTTTGTTTGCGAATTCAGTCAATGCGCATGGTATTTATACCCCGCCAAGACCCGGTGAATATCCTGCACGGCCTTCTGCTTTGTAGAAGGCTTCTTCGCTATCATAATCGCCAGATTCCAGCGCTTCTTTAGCCAGCCAGATGCGTGCCCCAGTGCCTGCATTTGGCTCCAGTTGCTGGAGGCGTTTTGCATCTTCTAGGAGTAGAGCGATAACGTGTTTTAATTCTGTCTCGTTCATTTTACTCACCTGAATGTCTTCCCAACCAACGACGTGCGCCAGCTTCGGTTTTAAACGTTTTGCTTTTGGTATACGTTATGGCGGTGAATGTGCCGTCCTGGTTGGGGAACACGCCGTACACCGGAGATTCGTTGTTGCCAAGATCGATAGTATTCATGTTGACCCCATTTCCCCTTAACGCCGGGGTAGCGGAACTGTTTGCTGAGAACACCGTGCGGTGTCTTGATGAATAAAATTTAGAATAACCTAAGGAGGGTGATCAAGATTTTTGTGTAGAAAAACCTAAGTTTTTTGATGTGAAAAACACAAGTGTTTGAAAGTTTGTGCTTTTTATTACAGGGTGTGGAGAAAAAAGGGGATTATTTGTTTGCGCTTCTTTTGCGAGCTTTGAGTAGTTCTTCAAAAAGTTTGTTGAAATTTTCAACTCGAGCACGCATCTCTGACAACAGGGCCTTTTGCTCTGACTCAGGCAGTGCGTCGAACAGTTGAAGTAACTCTTTTTGATCTTCTGTCAGAATGGCTGGCTGATTATCCGGGATCGGTTCGCCTGGTTGTTTATCTTCATCCCCAAAAAGAAGCCAAGTCGGTGAGCACTGAAGCGCTTGGCTCAGTGCGAATAATCTTTTCCCCGCCGGCTGTGTTTCATCTCTTTCCCATTGAGAAATTGTTACGTGAGCCACTTTGACCAGCTTACCTAATGCGGCCTGAGACAGTTTTAATTTTTTACGCCTATGTAAGAGGCGAGCACCGAAGGTTTCGTTTTTCATATTAGGGAATTCTAATTTTTCTTGACTTAGGTTTCTCTACGGCCTGGTTTCCTTAGGAAAATCTAAGGAGCTCGATATGTTGAAAATTGATGCTATAGCGTTTTTTGGCAGCAAAACAAAGCTTGCCAATGCCGCAGGAGTTAGGCTGGCAAGCATTGCTGCATGGGGGGAACTGGTTCCTGAAGGTCGCGCGATGCGCCTGCAAGAGGCATCTGGCGGGGAACTTCAGTACGACCCCAAAGTTTATGACGAATATCGTAAGGCAAAACGACCTGGGAAGGTGATTCATGAAAATCAGGCATGAGCACATCGAATCAGTGCTGTTAGCCCTGGCAGCCGAAAAAGGGCAGGCGTGGGTCGCTAACGCAATTACTGAAGAATATCTGCGGCAGGGGGGCGGCGAATTGTCTCTGGTACCAGGCAAGGACTGGAACAATCAGCAGAATATCTATCACCGTTGGTTGAAAGGTGAAACGAAAGCGCAAAGGGAAAAAATTCAGAAACTGATCCCTGCGGTTCTGGCAATTCTTCCGCGTGAGCTGCGTCACCGACTCTGTATCTTCGATACCCTGGAACGCCGTGCATTACTGGCGGCGCAGGAAGCGTTGAGTACGGCAATTGATGCGCATGATGATGCTGTCCAGGCCGTTTACCGGAAAGCACATTTCAGCGGTGGTGGGTCGCCCGGCGATTCTGTCGTAGTGCATTGATTGAAATTAATCGTGCCGGATTGTTTTGTTCGGTATCAGTTAAATGTAACGCTGCGAGCGTTACAAGGTGAAAACAAATGGCTTCAAACTGGATAAAGCTCGAGGTTATTACGCCGGATAAGCCGGAAATATTCAGGCTTGCTGAGATTCTGAATATTGATCCAGATGCCGCATTAGGGAAGGTTATTCGCTTCTGGGCATGGGCGGATCAACAAATGATAGACGGTAATGCAGATTGTAACGCTCGCGGCGTTACAAAAAGTGCAATAGATCGCATCACTTTTATGTCTGGTTTTGCTGATGCGTTAATTCAGGTTGGATGGCTGGTCGAAAATGACGGTGGGCTTTCTCTACCTAACTTTGAACGTCATAACGGAAAAAGCTCTAAAAAACGGGCGGTTACAAACGAGCGAGTAACAAAAATACGCGAACTGAAACGAAAAGGTAACGCTGCCAGCGTTACACAAACGGATCAAAAAGCGTTACCAGTGGAAGAGGAAGATCTAAATACTGATCTCCCCCTAAATCCCCCTCGCCAAAAACGAGCGTCTAAAAAATTCGAGCCGGAGGCTATTGAGCTGCCCGATTGGTTGCCGGAAACACTCTGGCATGAGTGGGTCCGGTTCAGACAGGCATTGCGAAAACCGATTCGAACGGAGCAGGGCGATACGGGAACTGGAAAAATTCCGTCAGCAGGGTTTTACACCTGAGCAGGTGATTCGACACAGCATCGCCAATGAATACCAGGGCCTGTTCGCGCCGAAAGGTGTTCGGCCTGAGACGTTGCTCCGACAGGTTAACACCGTCTCGTTGCCGGACAGTGCGATCCCGCCAGGCTTCAGGGGGTAACGGACCATGAAAAATATTGCGACAGGCGGCGTTCTGGAACGCATCCGCCGACTGACCCCGCAACATGTAACCGCCCCATTCAGAACGGTAGCGGAGTGGCGCGAGTGGCAACTTGCTGAAGGCCAGAAACGTAGCGAGGAGATCAACCGCCTGAATCGCCAGTTGCGGGTGGAAAAAATTCTGAATCGCTCAGGCATCCAGCCGTTGCACCGTAAATGCTCGTTTGCGAATTACCAGGTGCAGAACGACGGCCAGCGATACGCGTTAAGCCAGGCGAAATCCATCGCCGATGAACTGATGACCGGGTGTACAAATTTTGCGTTCAGCGGAAAACCTGATACCGGGTAGAATCACTTAGCGGCAGCTATCGGGAATCGCCTGCTGAAAGACGGTCAGACAGTGATTGTGGTTACCGTGGCTGATGTTATGAGCGCCCTGCACGCCAGCTATGACGACGGGCAGTCAGGCGAAAAATTTTTGCGGGAGCTGTGCGAAGTGGATCTGCTGGTTCTTGATGAAATTGGCATTCAGCGCGAGACGAAAAACGAGCAGGTGGTGCTGCACCAGATTGTTGATCGCCGGACAGCGTCGATGCGCAGCGTGGGGATGCTGACAAACCTGAACTATGAGGTGATGAAAACATTGCTCGGCGAGCGGGTGATGGATCGCATGGTCATGAACGGCGGGCGCTGGGTTAATTTTAACTGGGAGAGCTGGCGTCCGAATGTTAGCCATTCGAGGGTTGTTAAGTAGTTTCAGGAGGATTTATGGCGAAACCTTTTACTCCCGAACAGCGGGAAGAACTGAAGACGCGAATTGTGGAACTCGTGCATCAGGACGGTCGGGTCACGATTCGGCAGTTGTCCGATGAAACAGGTATCAGTCGTGCGTCTGTCGGTCGCTTATGCATAGAACTGGTCGCAAGTGGTGATGTATATAATTCTGGCTACGGCTTATTCCCGTCTGAACAGGCTCGCAAGGACTGGCAAAGCGCCCGCAAAAAACTCTCGAGAGTAAAGGTGAGGAAACCGGTTGTTGTTGATCCGGACCTTATCTGGTCATTACCTGACGGAGAAATACGCCGCTACGACAGGCGCCTGAATATAATCTGTCGCGAGTGCCGGAAGAGCGAAGCTATGCAGCGTGTACTGGCTTTCTATCAGGGTAATTTTCAGGAGGCGATACTGTGAATGAAATTAGCTATCAGGCTTCAATTACCGCTGGCATTCGCATCAAAGGAGAGGAGCATGGAAATAAAACCAGAAGATGAGTTAAGCAATATCGTTTTATTTCCGATAAAAGAGGATGACCCTCGTAATCAGGTTAATTTTCTTTATAAGCCATCGGAAAGACCATATTGCCATCACGCCTCTGTACGGGTTGACGAAAAAGAGCGTCAGGTCCGCTGTAAAATCTGCGGTGCGGTTGTGGAGCCGTTTGACTGGATGCTCTCTGTGGCAAAAAGAGAAACCAGACTGGCAGATGATGTAAGGCTATTGCGCCAGGAGGAACAGGAAAGGCGGAGAAATATAGAAAAGCTGATACAGATTGAGCGTAACGCGAAAGCGCGGATACGCAGGGCGACAAAATCCAGAACTGAATAATTAAATTTAGCACTGTTAAAAATTTAATCCTTAACCGGAGGGATTTCTGCACCCTCAAATCATCAGGAGACCGCCCGAAAGGGCGGGGAGCAGTCACACATCTGTTTCCGATAGCCCCGTTCTAATGCTACACTCTTTGATATTTTTATGACCTCAATAAACATATTTATGACAGTTGCTGATTTCAAACGGCCCAAATTGGAGCTCCCAAACGGGGCAAACAAACTACTACTGCACTCTTGCTGTGCTCCATGTTCCGGTGAGGTGATGGAGGCGCTTCAGGCCTCGGAAATCGACTACACCATCTTTTTCTACAACCCGAACATTCATCCTCAGAAAGAGTATTTAATTCGTAAGGATGAGAATATTCGCTTTGCTGAACAACACGGCGTGCCGTTTATTGATGCTGATTACGACACAGACAACTGGTTTGAACGAGCCAAAGGAATGGAATGGGAGCCCGAACGAGGGATCCGTTGCACCATGTGTTTTGACATGCGTTTTGAGCGGACAGCGCTGTACGCCGCTGAAAATGGTTTCAGTGTGATCAGCAGTTCACTGGGCATTTCACGCTGGAAAAATATGCAGCAGGTTAACGACTGTGGGCGGCGAGCCGTCGCGCATTATCCGGGCATGGTGTACTGGGATTATAACTGGCGCAAGCAGGGCGGCTCGTCCCGTATGATTGAAATCAGCAAGCGCGAAAAATTCTATCAGCAGGAATATTGTGGCTGTGTGTATTCTCTGCGCGATACCAATCTACACCGCAAATCTCAGGGACGCCCTCTTATCAAAATTGGTCAACTCCACTACGGTAAAGAAGAGAAGGAGTGATTTTATGGGGCACCTTTCTGATTGATTTCATATTGGCGAGGTAAGTAGAATGACTGCGGGTGCTTGAGGCTATCTGCTTCAGGCATGAACACCAAAAGGCAGATAGAGAAAAGCCCCAGTTAACATTACGCGTCCGGCAAGACGCTTAACATTAATCTGAGGCCAATTTCATGCTTTGCACATGTAGGTTAGCCTCTTACATGCCGAAAGGCAAGGAGAAGCAGGCTATGAAGCAGCAAAAGGCGATGTTAATCGCCCTGATCGTCATCTGTTTAACCGTCATAGTGACGGCACTGGTAACGAGGAAAGACCTCTGTGAGGTACGAATCCGAACCGGCCAGACGGAGGTCGCTGTCTTCGTAGACTACGAATCCAGGAAGTAAGAGTGACCGGGTGGGGAGCTGATCCCATCCCCGCCCACCTCTGATGTGTCAGGCATCCTCAACGCACCCGCACTTAACCCGCCCATCGCCGTGATCTCTCAGCGTTTCGGCGGGTTTTTTGTTGTTTATTTCCGGTGAATTTGATTCGCGCACCTTCGCAGATAGAATCGACTCACTTAAGTAGCGCGCAGGGAGAAGAGGGATGGACCCCGAACAGGGGAGAGCTATTTATCTGGAAGGATTCTGAAGATGAAAATCGAAGAATTGCGTGAAATTTTTAGTGAAAATGGCCTCTATGCTGTGCGCGTTGAGAATGGAGCGATTGTCAGCCATTGCCGCATTAGATGTTTGCAATCTCAACAAAGGAAGAGCGGTGCTGTGTTATTTTATTTTTGTAATGGACTTCTGACGGACGGTTTTATTTTGCGTGAGGACGAATTTGTCACATCATTACGGGTTTTGAAAAAGATTGGTTTTAAGGCTGGTTTTCTGCTTTTGCTGAAGAATAAACTCATCTACAATCTTGAGCAGGATTGAACTCCTGCTGTGTAACACCGTGCCACCGGAGAAAGCCGATGGCACATATACAACTGGTCAAACAAACCTCTTCCGGATTACTTCTCCCGGCGACGCCGGAGAGTTGCGATTTTCTGCATCAAATCAAAATAGGTGAGTGGATACACGCAGACTTTAAGCGTGTGCGTAACTACGCATTCCACAAGCGTTTTTTCAAACTCCTGCAACTGGGTTTCGATTACTGGACTCCGGTCGGTGGGGCGATCACGCCTCGCGAACGAAAACTGGTGTCCGGTTTCGTTGATTACCTGTGTGAATCAGTAGGCCGGGAACATACGCCAGCTCTGAGCGAAGCCGCAGAGCAATATCTGAATACAGTTGCGACACGCAGAACCCGTGATACGGCATTGCTAAAGTCGTTTGAGGCTTGAGGTGTACTGGCAATAGCGGACACTACCATTTGTTCTTTTTTAAGCAGTCATCTGATGATATTTTTCCCTGAAGGCTGCCGGGGAGATATTCCCCAGACGAGAGTGACGACGCTGACGATTGTAGAAAATCTCAATGTATTCCCGTATTACTGAGATGGCTTCATCCCGGTTATTAAAACGATAGTGGCTCAGGCTCTCATTTTTCAGCGTTCCCCAGAAGCTTTCCATCGGAGCGTTGTCGTAACAGTTACCTTTACGCGACATTGATGTTTTCAGACCAGACTGCTCCTGTATGACCCGGTAATCGTATGCGCAGTACTGTGAACCTCGATCAGAGTGGTGGATTAGCCCGGCAGGTGGGCGCTGGCTCCTGAGCGCCATAAACAGGGCTTTACCTGTCAGCTCTTTTGTCATGCGCTCTCCCATGGCGTAGCCGACAATTTCGCACGTATAAACATGTTTGACGCCAGCGAGATACAGCCATCCTTCCCGGGTGGCAACATACGTTAAATCTGCGACCCAGACCTGATTAGGTGCTGTGGGCGTAAAGTTCTGATTCAGCAGATTCGGCGTACCCGGCAGATTGTGGTCAGAGCTTGTGGTCGCCCTGAACTTGCGTTTCTGCTTACAGTGCAGCCTCAGCTCCTTACGAAGACGTGCCAGTCTGTCACGACCGACGATAATTCCGTTATCTGCCAGCTCCGTCTGGAGCCGCCGGGTTCCATATGTTTCGCGAGTGCGGATATGTGCCACCTTAATCTCCAGCTTTAGCCGCTCATCACTTTGTTTTCTGTCTGAGGGTTCATGCTGTACCCAGTTGTAATAACCGCTCCTGGATACACCAAATACCTGACACATCGCTTCAATGGGAAATTGTTGTCGCCATTGTTCGATTAACGCGTATTTTTCAGCGACTCCTGTGCAAAATACGCTGTTGCTTTTTTTAATATATCTCGCTCAAGGCGAGCTTCATTTAACGCCTTACGCAGTTGCAGAATTTCAGATTCCAGTTCAGCCACCGTGCGGGAACCAGGAGTACCGAGCCCTTTTCTGGCGGCGGTAACCCATTGTCCTAAAGTGCCTTCAGGAAGGGATAATCGGGAAGCGCCTTCACTGATCGAAAGTTGATTTTCAAGAACCGTTCTGACAGCTTCGGCTTTGAACTCTTTAGAGTAACGTTGGGTTTTTCTGCTCATTATTAGCTCCTTCTGATGCCATTCTATTTCAGGAAGGAGTGTCCGTTAAACTCAGGCTACCTCAGCTTTCCGCGAGTGGGTAGCCATTCAGGCCGGATTTTACACCGAGCATTTTTATCCGGACGGTAGCCGTGGGTGTCGGGCGAAATCTATCGCGTTTGCGAATATGGACGAAACCGAGTTTCAGCAGGTTTATAAATCTGTACTGAATGTGCTGTGGAACTGGATTCTGTTCCGTAAATTTTCCTCTCCGGAACAAGTCGAAAATGTGGCCGCGCAGCTGCTGGAGTTTGCGTAATGGTGGATTTACTTAAAGCGGCGCGGGGGCAGATGTGCACCGTCAGAATTCCTGGCTACTGCAATCACGATCCGGAAACGTCTGTGCTGGCGCATTACCGACTGGCGGGAACGTGCGGAACAGCGATAAAGCCACACGATATGCAGGCAGCGATTGCCTGTAGCTCGTGCCACGATTTAATCGACGGGCGGGTAAAAACCAGCGATTACACCAAAGAAGAATTACGCCTGATGCATGCAGAAGGTGTTTTTCGCACACAAGAAATCTGGAGAAAGGAGGGATATTTATGATTTACCCAACGAATACAGGAAAAAGCGGAGAACACCTTCGTCTCACCACGCTGGAAAGTGTCTGGATTCAGGGAAAACTACGTATGTGGGGGCGCTGGTCGTATATTGGTGTGAAGTGGCACACTGAATTTGGCCACCTGAACAGAGGTGATATGCTCACCTCAGAACAACACAGGTGCTCCAATGAAAAAAAGAAATTTTAGCGCAGAGTTTAAACGCGAATCCGCTCAACTGGTTGTTGACCAGAAATACACGGTGGCAGATGCCGCCAAAGCTATGGATGTTGGCCTTTCCACAATGACAAGATGGGTCAAACAACTGCGTGATGAGCGTCAGGGCAAAACACCAAAAGCCTCCCCCATTACCCCGGAACAAATTGAAATCCGTGAGCTCAGGAAAAAGCTACAACGCATTGAAATGGAGAATGAAATATTAAAAAAGGCTACCGCGCTCTTGATGTCAGACTCCCTGAACAGTTCTCGATAATCGGGAAACTCAGAGCGCATTATCCTGTGGTCACACTCTGCCATGTGTTCGGGGTTCATCGCAGCAGCTACAGATACTGGAAAAACCGTCCTGAAAAACCAGACGGCAGACGGGCTGTATTACGCAGTCAGGTACTTGAGCTACATGGCATCAGCCACGGTTCGGCCGGAGCAAGAAGCATCGCCACAATGGCAACCCGGAGAGGCTACCAGATGGGACGCTGGCTTGCTGGCAGGCTCATGAAAGAGCTGGGGCTGGTCAGCTGTCAGCAGCCGACTCACCGGTATAAACGTGGTGGTCATGAACATGTTGCTATCCCTAACTACCTTGAAAGGCAGTTCGCCGTGACCGAGCCAAATCAGGTGTGGTGCGGTGATGTGACCTATATCTGGACGGGTAAGCGCTGGGCGTACCTCGCCGTTGTTCTCGACCTGTTCGCAAGAAAACCAGTGGGCTGGGCCATGTCGTTCTCGCCGGACAGCAGGCTCACCATGAAAGCGCTGGAAATGGCATGGGAAACCCGTGGTAAGCCCGGCGGGGTGATGTTCCACAGCGATCAGGGCAGTCATTATACGAGCAGGCAGTTCCGGCAGTTATTGTGGCGATACCAGATCAGACAGAGTATGAGCCGGCGCGGAAACTGCTGGGATAACAGCCCAATGGAACGCTTCTTCAGGAGTCTGAAGAACGAATGGATGCCGGTGGTGGGTTACGTAAGCTTCAGCGAGGCAGCTCACGCCATAACGGACTATATCGTTGGATATTACAGTGCACTAAGACCGCACGAATATAACGGTGGGTTACCCCCAAACGAATCGGAAAATCGATACTGGAAAAACTCTAACTCGGTGGCCAGTTTTTGTTGACCACTTCATTTCGCATTGGCTAACTCCGTCGTGTATTTAGCATCGAGTGCATCAGCAGCACGCTGGCGCTGCTGCATGTCAGTAATGGTTGCGTTCGCCAGCTTCAGTTCTCTTGCGTTTTTGTCGCGCTGCTCTTTGTAGGTAATGGCGTTATCACGGTAATGATTAACAGCCCATGACAGGCAGACGATGATGCAGATAACCAGAGCGGAGATAATCGCGGTGACTGGATTTGCCCCTATATTTCCAGACATCTGTTATCACTTAACCCATTACAAGCCCGCTGCCGCAGATATTCCCGTGGCGAGCGGTAACCCAGCGCACTATGCGGATGCCATTCGTTATAATGCTCGAACGCCTCTGCAAGGTTCTTTGCTGCCGTTAACCCGTCTGGTTTGGGCATGATACTGATGTAGTCACGCTTTATCGTTTTCACGAAGCTCTCTGCTATTCCGTTACTCTCCGGACTCCGCACCGCCGTGTTCTTCGGTTCAAGTCCCAACATCCGTAAGCGCCCCGAGAAGTACGTAGCGTAAGGATTATTTTACAGACGAGAAGTTCCAGGGCAGCAGTTCATGCACTTGGTTCGACGGCCAGTCATTGAGCTTCTCGATCACTTCGCGCAACCAGTCCTCCGGCTCCACTTCGTTCTGTTTGCAGGTGACCAGCAGACTGTAGATGATCGCCGCACTTTCTCCTCCCTTGTCTGAGCCGAAAAAGAGATAATTTTTTCTTCCAACCGCCACCGATCGTAACGCGTTTTCACCGATGTTGTTGTCTATTTCCACCCAGCCGTCACGACAGAACTCGTTCAGCGCATTCCAGTGATTCAGGATATAGTCGAACGCCTTCGCCATCTCCGCATGTTTCGACAGCGTTTTCCTCTGCAACTGTATCCAGTCGTACAACGACTGCATCAACTGGACGCTTCTGGCTTTTCTGACTGCAAGCCGTTCCTCTGCCGGACTGCCACGTATCTCCGCTTCTATGTCGTATAACTCTGCTATCCGTCTGAGCGCTTCCTGAGTCATTTCTGTCGGACGGCGCACATCCTCGTCATGGATTTTTCGGCGGGCGTGGGCCAGGCACCCGGCTTCCTTCACCCGGCCCGTTTCGTACAGTACGTTATAACCTGCATAGGCATCAGCCTGCAGTACGCCCTGATACTTTGCCAGGTGGAGCTGCGGATGTTCTCCTTTGCGATCTGCCGAATACGCGAACCAGACGGCTGCCGGCAGGGATGAACCCGCATTACGATCATCCCTGACGTATACCCACAGACGACCCGTTTTCGTCTTTCCGTTCCCCGGGGCCAGTACTTTCACCGGAGTGTCATCTGCGTGCACCTTTCCTGCCTCCAGAACATAGTCATTCAGCGCTATATACAGAGGACGGAGTTTGTCTGCCATTTCTGATACCCAGCGCACCATGGTATTACGGCTCAGCTCCACGCCCTGTCGCGCGTATATTTCTGACTGGCGATATAAAGGGATATGTTCCATATATTTGCTGACCAGGATCCGTGCAAGTAACCCTGCACTGGCATAACCGCGTTCGATCGGTTTAGGAGGAAGTGGTGCCTGAACGATGACATCACACCGGCTACAGGCCAGTTTGGGACGTATGGTTTCGATAACTTTAAAGGCGGTATTAATGATATCCAGTTGCTCTGAGATTGTTTCCCCCATTTCTTTCAGAACACCTCCACAGGCCGGGCAACTGGTTTCAGCAGGCAGAAGGCGATGTGTCTCCCGGGGAAGTTCTGCCGGCAGCGGTTTTCGTGAAGATTTTCGTCCCGGGGATTCAGGCTTACTGGCGATCGGGTTTTCTGACGGGGGACTGGTGTCAGGTGAATCTGTGACTGACGATGCATCTTCCAGAAGATTTCTGGCTGTGTTCAGCCGGTTTTCCAGTTCCGACAGTCGTTTTTCTGCCTGTCGGATCTGATTTTCAAGCTTATGACGCTTTTTCTCTGAACTCTGGCCGAACAACATACGACGCAACCTGTCGAGTTGCGCTTTCAGCCGTTCAATTTCCTGCTCATAGCCCGCGACCTGACAGGCATACTGTCGAAGCCGACTCTGTTGCTTACGCAACATGGCTTTAAGCAGCTCAATATCATCGGGGAGTTCATTGTTCATTCCCTTGTTTTATCACGGGTTATATCCGGATGCCAGGCCGTTCTGTCCGTTTGGGATGTTGCCACGCGATCCCCTCCAGTAGCATGGATAACTGAGCTGGCGTCAGGTGCACTTTCCCTTCCCGGGTCACCGGCCAGACGAAGCGGCCCCGTTTCAGACGTTTGGTGAACAGGCATAACCCGTCACGATCGGCCCACAGTATTTTCACCATTTTGCCACTGCGGCCCCGGAAGACGAAGATATGCCCGGAGAACGGGTCATCTTTCAGCGTGTTCTGCACCTTCGAAGCCAGGCCATTGAAGCCACAACGCATATCTGTGATGCCAGCGATGATCCAGATTTTGGTACCGGTCGGCAGCGTTATCATCGGATACCCCCTTTCATTTCGCGGATTAGCGCCCGTAACAGTTCCGGAGTGAGAGGGTCAAACAGTTTTACCACACCTGATTTAAGATGCAGCTCGCACCGTGGGACGTTTCCGGGAGCCCCCTCAGGGCGCTCATCATGCTTGTTACGCCAGAAGGGATTTGTAACTGGTCTGGTCGGCTCCGGCGTATCAGTCAGTGCCACCGGGACAGGCATGCATTCCTGTATGTCATCATCGCTCAGTAAGCCGTCCTCGTACTGGCTTTTCCATTTAAACAGCAGGTTATTATTGATATCGTGTTCTCTGGCGATCCGGGCAACAACAGCCCCAGGCTGTAACGCCTGCTTAGCCAGACGGACCTTAAATTCACGGCTATAGCTGGTTCGCCGTTCTTTTCGCCATGAGCCTTCTCTGATTTGAGGCTCTGTTAATTCCTTCTTTCTGTTGGCATAAAGGATGGCGTCAAGTTGAGCGAATGAAACTGAATCGGGCAATGGCCATGCGATACCGGATGCAAGAAATCGCTGAAAAAGCGTATGTATTGTGGAATGACTGAGACCCAGACGCTGAGCGATGGCCCGGATGGTCAGTTTATCTTCAAATCTTAAACGCAGGGCATCAGGCAAATAAGAACGGAAGCAGGGAATATCTTTTGTTGTCTGGGAATTCATCGTTCGTGTCCATCAATATAGATGGGCGCGATTGTTGCCAGACAGGACAATTTTCACAAGACGTCGCTGATGGGGCGCTTACTTCCTGAACATTCCCAGCCATAGACAAATCCTTCGCCAAAATTAAAGGGGCATCTGTAAAACGAGGGATTATGCGCGGCAAATAAGAAGTGCGGAAATAGCGAAATGCAAAATTATAACCTGCTGCACATTTTATTTTTAAACGAATAAAATTTGGAAAAAAGCAAGTCAGATAGAAGAAACAAAAAAGCAGAGTGTGAAACAGTAAGTTCACACTTTGCTTGAATTCATTTACACGTGAGCAACGGGTTTCGGCGTATGACCGGCGTTGCGAAGCAGCATCAGCAAATAGATAAACGATACGCTGGCGATCATGATAAACAATAAATTATCGGAGAAATTCTGCATTAGCATAGCGCTAAATGACGGGCCAAGCAGACTTCCCACGGTATAGCTCAACAGTAAGGCTTGGTTCATCGCCACCAGTTGATGATGTTCAACTTTCTCACAAGCCCAGGCCATCGCCACCGGATATAGCGTAAAGCCAGCGGCACCGAGGATGAATAACGCTGGGGCCATCGCCGCCTGGCTAAGCATCGCAATACTGCCGAGAATGACGACAAAGACCTGAACACGCAAAACCAGCAGTCGACCAAACTTATCCGCCAGACGTCCAATCGGCCATTGTCCGAGGATACCCGCACTGACCAGTACCGCCATCCAGAAACCAATACTGGCATTGCTCACCCCTTTGTGATTGAGGTACAGAGGCATCAGGCCATATAGAGATCCCAGAACGATTCCTGAGATAATGCAGCCATTCACGCCAAGCCGCGCCTGACGGAGTTTTAGCATTGCCGTAATTGACGTCGAATCATGGTTTTCAGCCTGCTGATTCAGGACACGCGTAAACAACAGCGGTAAGATCCCTGCCAATGTCAAACCTGTAACCCACGGCAATACGCTCATCAGCTCGGTTGAGACTTTGCTGACCAGTAACTGGCCTAAAAACGTTCCCACGTAATAAACCATCATATACGCAGCAAGCAAACGCCCACGGTTACGTGACGTCCCACTGCACATCAGCGCGCTCTCAACAACCACCCAAATCATGGCACAGCCGACGCCCGCGACAAAACGCCACGCCAACCAGCTCCAGAAACCAATCATCAGGCCAAGGCCGGCACAGCCAGCAGCAAAAATGAAGGAGGACAGATAATAGCTGCGGTTAAAGCCAATGCGTTTAATGACATACCCTGTCAGCAATGTACCGACAAGGTTGCCGGTAAAATAGGATGAGCTGACAACGCCTACCTGCCATGTGGACATGTGTTCCTGGGCGAGCCAAAGCGGCACGAGTGTATTTAACACCGCGATCGCCAGAGTCAACAAAAGCAGGCCAGACAGCAAAAGCATGACAGGCCGGGTATACGTGGACATGAATTAAAACCGTGAGGAAGTTCAAATTTCATGCGCATCATGCCACCGCCAAAAACATTGTCAATGGGTGAAAATACGCGCATATCGCAGCGGCGGTATTATCGATTTATATTACTCATTCATAACGCTAATGCTGAAGAGATGATTAATCTCATCTGATTGTTTTTATTGATCTAACACAAATTTCATACGCTTCGTTCAGTCGAAAAATTTCATGGTCACAGCAAACTCATATTTCCCGTCTATGCTTTCAGAGCAATGCATCGCGTCTGACCGATTTCAGACGTACCACTGACTCTCGAAAGGAGAAGAGGATGACCAAACCGTATGTTCGTCTTGATAAAAATGATGCTGCCGTTTTGCTTGTTGATCACCAGGCTGGTTTACTTTCCCTTGTACGGGATATCGAACCCGATAAGTTTAAAAATAACGTGCTGGCGCTGGGTGACCTGGCTAAGTATTTCAACTTACCAACTATTCTTACCACCAGTTTTGAAACCGGTCCTAACGGCCCATTAGTTCTAGAACTGAAAGCACAATTCCCCGATGCACCTTACATTGCTCGCCCGGGCAATATTAACGCCTGGGATAACGAAGATTTTGTAAAAGCAGTCAAAGCGACAGGTAAAAAACAGTTAATTATTGCCGGTGTGGTAACCGAAGTTTGCGTGGCATTCCCGGCGCTTTCAGCCATTGAAGAAGGGTTTGATGTCTTTGTCGTGACTGATGCATCAGGGACCTTTAATGAAATTACCCGGCATTCGGCGTGGGATCGCATGTCGCAAGCTGGTGCGCAATTGATGACATGGTTCGGCGTGGCTTGCGAGCTGCACCGTGACTGGCGTAATGATATTGAAGGACTGGCGACGTTGTTCTCTAACCATATTCCTGATTATCGTAATTTGATGACCAGTTATGACACGTTAACGAAGCAGAAATAAAAGAGAACCGGGGCCGAAACCCCGGTTGTTACTGATTAGCTTGCGACGGCCATCCCCACGGTCATATGCAAACCATAGAATACGCCGCGACCGATTAATTCCCCTGCCAGAAGCAGAATGAATGAGACGGATAGTAGCGGAACCGCAGGCTGATAACCTTTTAGCTGTGGTGCAATCCACAAGCACAGGGCAACGGCCAAAAGCACGATCCGCCAGGACATCAGCGCACCATAGTCCGGCACCAGCGCTGCGGCCTGCTGCACAGAACTATGAATAGTTGCCAGCTCTGTGCCCTGCATCACTGACATCACGCCACTCACCACCAGTGCCAGTACAGAAATGGCTGGCAGCAGACGCATCGCCCAGCCCATCGGCGTCCAGATGCTGTACCAGGTCGGAACGGTATCAATGCTGTTATACACACGCACCATCATCCAGACAAAGACGACGCCAAGAACCATCGTCACCACCAGCCATAGCGTACGCAATGCCGGTGACAGCTTTTTCAGCATTGCCAGCAACCAGCCGATGCCGCCTACAGCAAAAAAGATCGAACCGCTGGCGATTTCGTTACTGAGTGCTGAAGCCCCTACCCGGTTGAGCGAGTTAAAGGCGCGCATCGGTGAACCAAGATGGAGCATAGAGGCGATAAAGCCAATGCCCATCAGTACCCATAAGCCAAACATGCAGGCGATAACACGCTGCTGGGCTTCTGCTCGCAGGTCGCCTTTGAGCAGCGCCAAAGCCAGAACGATAAAACCACCCGCCACACATTGCCCGAAGACCGTGAAGATCATCAGCGGCCATTCATGCCATCCACTTCCCATCTCACACCTCCTTCGGGTTTGCCAGATAGCCAGTGGTATCCCCGGTCGGGCGGCTATTGGCATTGGGTTTGATCACAATATTCGGTTTGGTAAAGTGAGCTCGCGGCAACGGCGCAACGGCCGCCAGATCGCCATGTTTTTTACGCAGCTCGTCGATAGGGCCGAAATCCAGCGCCCGCAGCGGGCAAGATTCAACACAGATCGGCTTTTTACCCTCCGCAACACGGTCATAACAACCATCGCATTTGGTCATATGGCCTTTCGTTTCGTTATATTGCGGTGCGCCATACGGGCAAGCCATATGACAGTAACGGCAGCCAATGCATACATCTTCATCGACCACAACAAAACCATCTTCGCGTTTATGCATCGCACCGCTCGGGCAGACTTTAGTACAAGCCGGATCTTCGCAGTGGTTGCACGAAATCGACAGATAGTAGGCAAACACGTTCTGGTGCCAGACACCGTTATCTTCCTGCCAGTCGCCGCCAGCATATTCATAAATGCGGCGGAAACTGACTTCTGGCGTCAAATCTTTGTAGTCTTTACAAGCCAGCTCGCAGGTTTTGCAACCGGCGCAACGGCTGGAATCAATAAAAAATCCATACTGGGTTGTCATCGGTTACTCCTTACACCTTTTCAACCTGAACAAGGTTTGTATGTGACGGATTCCCCTTAGCGAGAGGAGACGGACGTTGAGTGGTCAGTACGTTGATACAACCGCCCTTATCGACACGTTTTGCATCCGGGTCATACCAGGCGCCTTCACCCAGTGCGACCACGCCCGGCATCATTCGTGGCGTCACTTTCGCCTCAATATGAACCTCACCACGATCGTTAAAGATCCTGACTTTATCGCCGTTGTGGATACCGCGTTTTTGGGCATCAAGCGGGTTGATCCACATTTCCTGACGGCAAGCCGCTTTCAGCACATCAACGTTGCCGTAAGTTGAGTGAACGCGAGATTTATAGTGGAAACCTGTAAGCTGCAGCGGATACTGTTTGTTCAGCGGATCCTGATAACTTTCAAAGCCCGGCGTGTAGATCGGCAGTGGATCGATCACATCGCCTTCTGGCAATTCCCAGGTAGCGGCAATGTCAGCCAGCGCCTGCGAATAAATCTCAATTTTGCCCGATGGCGTAGTCAGTGGGTTTGCCTGCGGATCTTCACGGAAGGCTTTATAAGCAACGTGATGCCCTTGTGGGTCGCGCTTTTTAAAGATCCCCTGCTTGCGGAACTCTTCAAACGTTGGCAGTTCAGGAATCGCTTCCCGCGACTGGGCATACAGATGCCGCATCCACTCTTCCTGGGTACGGCCTTCAGTAAACTGTTGCTCAACGCCAAGACGTTTTGCCAGTTCGCTGGTCATTTCATAGATGGTCTTACATTCAAAGCGCGGTTTAATCACCTGATCGTTGAAAATCACGTAAGACATATTCCCGCAGGATGCATCCAGTGCAAAGTCCATCTGTTCGGAAGCGGTGCAGTCAGGCAGCAGGATGTCAGCATATTTCGCCGATGAGGTCATGTGGCAGTCGATAACCACAATCAGCTCGCACTTCTTATCATCCTGGAGGATTTCATGGGTACGGTTGATTTCAGAATGCTGGTTAATCAGGCAGTTACCGGCATAGTTCCAGATCATTTTGATCGGCACATCCAGCTTATCTTTCCCGCGCACACCATCACGCAGCGCCGTCATTTCCGGGCCACGTTCAATGGCATCGGTCCACATAAACATCGAAATGCTGGTCTGGATCGGGTTTTCCAAGGTCGGCATACGGACAAACGGTAAGCTGTATGAACCTTCACGCGCGCCGCTGTTCCCTCCATTAATACCAACGTTACCGGTCAGAATCGCCAGCATCGAGATAGCACGGGTTGCGATTTCACCGTTAGCGTGACGCTGCGGGCCCCATCCCTGGCTGATAAACGCCGGTTTGGTACTGCCGATTTCACGAGCCAGTTTGATGATTTTGTCTGCCGGAACACCGGTGATTTGCGAGGCCCATTCCGGTGTTTTAGCCACGCCATCTGGCCCTTCACCCAGAATATAAGCTTTATAATGACCATTTTTCGGCGCACTGGCGGGCAGGGTTTTCTCGTCATAGCCAACGCAATATTTATCGAGGAATGCCTGATCCACCAGGTTTTTAGTGATCATGACGTACGCCAGACCGTTAACCAGTGCGGCATCTGTTCCTGGACGAATAGGGATCCACTCATCTTCGCGCCCGGCACCGGTGTCGGTATAGCGCGGATCGATGATGATCATGCGAGCATTAGATTTCTGGCGTGCCTGTTCAAGATAGTAAGTCACCCCACCGCCACTCATTCGCGTTTCGCCTGGGTTATTACCAAACAGCACTACCAATTTACTGTTTTCGATATCCGACGGGCTGTTACCATCTGCCCAGCCGCCGTAGGTATGGTTCAAACCTTCCGCAATTTGCGCGGAAGAGTAGTCACCGTAATGGTTAAGATAACCGCCGCAGCAGTTCATCAGGCGCGCGACCAGGGTATTTCCCGGCGGCCAGGAGCGGGTCATGGTGCCGCCCAGCGTACCGGTGCCATAGTTCAGATAGATAGACTCGTTGCCGTACTCTTTGATCAGGCGCTGCATATTGGTCGCGATGATGTCGTAGGCTTCTTCCCAGCTAATGCGCTCGAATTTGCCTTCACCGCGCGCCCCGACTCGTTTCATCGGATATTTCAGGCGGTCCGGATTGTAGACACGGTGACGCATGGAACGCCCACGCAGGCAGGCGCGAACCTAGTGTAGGCCGTCGTAATTGTCATCGCCGGTATTGTCGTTTCGACATATTTGATTTCACCGTCCACGACGTGCATACGTAGCGGGCAGCGACTACCACAGTTAACTGTACAGGCGCTCCAGATAACCTTTTCGTCTGATTTTGTTGGAATGGCGCTATCGACAGCGTGCGCAATCCGACTAAAAGGTAATGTTAATGCGCTGCTGGCCATTGCCAGGCCGCCGATCGCTGTCGTTTTTACCAAACCACGGCGACTCTCCTCAGCAGCCAATACCGCATCAGGGATTTTCGTTTTCATAATGGCTCACTCAAGCTTGATCACGATTGATTCCAGTAACAAACCGTATTGTGTAATTATTTCTATAGCAGCTCGCTATATAGGCTTGTATACATAGAATAATTTGAAAATCAAAGAGATAGGTAGATTTTCACTCGAAAGTAGTATTACGTGTAAGTGAGGAGTAATTATTGTTCGGTATCAAAGGGAGACAAAAAAAGCGCCCTAAAGGCGCTTTTTAGATTCAGAAAAATTGGGTATTAGCCAATATATTCCAGTCCGTTCATATACGGACGCAGAACTTCTGGTACTTCAATACGACCATCAGCCTGCTGATAGTTTTCCATTACTGCAACCAGCGTACGACCAACAGCCAGACCAGAACCGTTCAGGGTATGAACCAGACGGGTTTTCTTGTCCGACTTGCTGCGGCAACGTGCCTGCATACGACGTGCCTGGAAATCCCAAACGTTGGAGCAGGAAGAGATCTCACGGTAGGTGTTCTGTGCCGGGATCCATACTTCCAGGTCGTAAGTTTTGCAAGCGCCAAAGCCCATGTCGCCAGTGCAAAGGATGATTTTACGGTACGGCAGGCCCAGCAACTGCAGGACTTTTTCTGCATGACCAGTCATCTCTTCCAGCGCCGCCATTGAGTCTTCTGGGCGCACGATCTGCACCATTTCAACTTTGTCGAACTGGTGCATACGGATCAGACCACGGGTGTCACGACCATATGAACCGGCTTCAGAACGGAAGCATGGGGTGTGGGCGGTCATCTTAATTGGCAGATCATCTTCATCGATGATTTCACCGCGCACCAGGTTAGTCAGCGGAACTTCTGCCGTTGGGATCAGCGCATAGTTACTGGTGTCTGCTTCTTCTTCCAGCGGACGAGTATGGAACAGATCGCCAGCAAATTTCGGCAGCTGACCCGTACCGTACAGCGTGTCCTGGTTAACCAGGTACGGAACATAGTTCTCACTGTAGCCATGCTGTTCGGTATGCAGATCCAGCATAAACTGCGACAGTGCGCGGTGCATGCGAGCAATCTGCCCTTTCATTACCACAAAGCGGGAACCAGTCAGCTTAACTGCAGCTGCAAAGTCGAGGCCAGAGTGCATTTCACCCAGCGTCACGTGGTCACGAACTTCAAAGTCAAACTCACGCGGGGTACCCCAGCGGCTGACTTCAACGTTGTCATTTTCGTCTTTACCTACCGGCACTTCATCTGCAGGCAGGTTAGGGATGGTCAGCGCGATATCGCGAATTTCAGCCTGTAAAGCATCCAGCTCGGCTTTTGCTGCATCCAGCTCTTCGCCCAGTTTGTTCACTTCCAGACGTAAAGGCTCGATATCTTCCCCGCGCGCTTTCGCCTGGCCAATGGATTTCGATCGGGAGTTACGCTCCGCTTGCAGGTTTTCCGTTTTGACCTGCAATACTTTACGACGCTCTTCAAGAGCGCCCAGCTTATCTACATCCAGCTTAAAGCCCCGGCGTGCCAGTTTTTCAGCGACTGCGTCTGGCTCATTACGCAGCAGATTGGGATCGAGCATGCTTATCCTGTGCTTATCGAATTAAATGGGAGATGTGGCCACAGCCTGCGACCACAGGGATACAGTAACAACATTACCGCAACGATAACATTAACGGTAGCGTTTTATGGGGCTATTTTGATCCTGTTCAGCCAGCCAGGCGAGCTTTTCACCAATCTTGCCTTCAAGGCCCCTGTTTGTCGGGAAATAATAGCGTGTTTGTGCTATTTCCGGCGGGAAGTAAACCTCACCGGCAGCATAAGCGTTTGCTTCATCATGAGCATAACGATATTCCTGCCCGTAGCCCATTTCCTTCATTAATTTCGTCGGCGCATTACGCAAATGAACCGGCACGTCATAATCCGGGCGTTCGCGAGCATCGGCCAGCGCGGCTTTAAACGCAGTGTAGACAGCGTTGCTTTTTGGCGCGCAGGCCAGGTAAACAATCGCCTGAGCAATGGCGCGTTCACCTTCCGCCGGGCCAACGCGAGTAAAGCAATCCCAGGCCGCAATTGCCACCTGCATCGCCCGTGGATCGGCATTACCGACGTCTTCAGACGCAATCGCCAGACAGCGACGCGCGACATATAACGGATCGCCACCAGCGGTAATAATTCGCGCATACCAGTACAGCGCCGCATCGGGTGCGCTACCACGTACCGACTTATGCAGTGCGGAAATTAGATCGTAAAAGCGATCGCCTTTGTTATCAAAGCGGGCGCTACGTTCACCGGCGATTTCGGTCAGTAATTCAGGCTTCAGGACCCGCTTACCGCTATCATAGACTTCGGCCATATCCGCCATCATTTCCAGCGTATTTAACGCCCGGCGCGCGTCGCCATTCACCAGTTCTGCAATGGCACGTCGTGTATCATCTGGCAGAACAATATCCTGACCACCATAGCCACGGGTTTTGTCTTCCATCGCCTGAGTTAGTACTTGCTCAATATCCTCTGTACTCAGGGATTTCAACAGATAAACACGGGCACGGGAAAGCAGTGCCGAATTAAGCTCAAACGACGGGTTTTCAGTGGTTGCGCCAATAAAAGTGATGGTGCCGTCTTCAATATGTGGCAGAAATGCATCCTGCTGGCTTTTGTTGAAACGGTGAACTTCGTCAACAAAAAGAATAGTGCGGCGACCTGCATTGCGGTTTTGCCGGGCGCGCTCGATCGCCTCGCGAATCTCTTTCACGCCAGAGGTGACGGCAGAAATACGTTCCACATCAGCGTTCGCATAGCGGGCAATCACTTCAGCGAGGGTTGTTTTGCCGGTACCCGGTGGCCCCCAGAGGATCATAGAATGCAAATGCCCGGCTTCGATAGCGCGCGGCAACGGCTTCCCCGCAGCCAGCAAATGTTGCTGACCGATATACTGTGCTAAATTTTCTGGCCGCATACGCGCGGCCAGAGGTTGAAAAGTATTATCCGAAAAATCGAGCGACAGATTGCTCACTCAGGTGCCTCTACTTACGTTGATCATCTACCGTGACGCCTTGCGGCGGGGTGAAGGTAAATTTCGCTGCATCCACAGCCCCATTTTGCTGGGATTTCAGCTGATAACTGCTGCGCTGATCGTCCTGCTCCACCGCGCTAAACTGATGGATTGTGCCATCACGTCCCACGTTAATGGTGAACTGCTTCAGATTGCCATTGCTGGCTTTCGGCGTCAGGACAA
This sequence comes from Shigella flexneri 2a str. 301, assembly GCF_000006925.2. Classification (NCBI taxonomy): domain Bacteria; kingdom Pseudomonadati; phylum Pseudomonadota; class Gammaproteobacteria; order Enterobacterales; family Enterobacteriaceae; genus Shigella; species Shigella flexneri. The sequence continues at coordinate 889,177 of NC_004337.2, read as the reverse complement.
AGTCATCGCCATTCTGTTTGATATTGTACTGCTGCCAGTCGCTGGACTGGTTGCGGGCAATCAGCATAAACGGCGTATTACCGGTGGCATCTTTCAGCCAGGTTGCCGTAGCTTGCTCAACGAACGGGTTATAGAACCACAGTGTTTTACCGTCAGAAACCAGAATGCTTTCATCAGGTTGTGTCATATGCCAGTTGAATAAGTTTGGACGTTTCACCCACAGATCGCCCTGACCTTCCTGCACCGCCGCGCCGCTACCGTCAGTCACTTTTTGTGTGAAGCTGGCGTGGAAGCTGCTGACTTTATCCAGGCGGCTTTTCAGATCGCTTGCGGCATCAGCCCAAACGCTGCTTGCTACTAAGCTTGAGAGTAATGCACAGGTGATAGCAATTTTTTTCATCATTATTCCTCAAATTACGTCACTCCCGATCGGGAGTTCCCTCTACTCTCTATTCCAGGCTAATAATCAGCTTGAGGAAAGAAGAAAATACTGAATTTTCAGTTGATAGAGTGCCGGATGCGACGCTACCGCGCCTTATCCGGCAATGCATTAATTAGTCAAACGGCGGTGGGGCCAGCACTTCACGATTACCGTTGTGCCCCTGTTCGCTGACAATCCCCTGCGCTTCCATCTGTTCGATAATACGCGCTGCACGGTTATAACCAATGCGGAACTGACGCTGTACGCCAGAAATTGACGCTTTGCGTTTTTCAGTGACAAACTGCACCGCCTGATCGAACAACGGATCCAGTTCTTCAGCGCCATCGAAACCACCCGCACCACCTTCGCTTTCGCTGTCGGAGGTGATGCCATCAACATACTGTGGGCGACCACGCGCTTTCCAGTCCTGCACCACGGCATGAACTTCCTGATCGCGAACAAAAGCACCATGAACACGTACCGGCAACGTGGAGTTCGGCCCAGAGTAGAGCATATCCCCCATACCCAGCAGTGATTCCGCGCCAGCCTGATCAAGAATGGTACGTGAGTCAATCTTACTGGATACGGTAAAGGCGATACGGGTCGGAATATTCGCTTTAATCAGACCAGTAATAACATCAACCGATGGACGCTGAGTTGCCAGTACGAGGTGGATACCCGCGGCACGGGCTTTTTGCGCCAGACGAGCTATCAGCTCTTCCACTTTTTTACCTACCGTCATCATCAGGTCGGCAAATTCGTCAACCAACACGACAATGTATGGTTCTTTTTTCAGCACCGGATGCTGGGCATCCATACTGTCACCCGGCTTCCAGTACGGGTCTGGAATCGGACGCATCATGCGATCGGCTTCAGCAATTTTTTCGTTATAACCCGCCAGATTACGCACACCCAGCGCAGACATCAGTTTATACCGACGCTCCATCTCGTTAACACACCAGCGCAGCGCGTTGGCGGCATCTTTCATATCAGTAACGACTTCCGTTAACAGGTGCGGAATGCCTTCATAAACCGAAAGCTCCAGCATTTTCGGGTCGATCATGATGAAACGCACATCTTCTGGCTGTGCTTTATAAAGCATGCTCAGGATCATCGCGTTCACACCGACAGATTTACCGGAACCGGTAGTCCCCGCAACCAACAAGTGCGGCATTTTCGCCAGATCGGCAACCACCGGCTCACCGGCGATATCTTTACCCAGCACCACGGTTAATGGCGACGGATTATCGCGGAATTTGGCGTTATCCAAAACTTCGCGCAGATAAACGGTTTGTCGTTTTTTATTTGGTAACTCCAGACCTACATAGGGTTTGCCAGGAATAACTTCAACGACACGCACCGCCACCGTCGAAAGTGAACGGGCAAGGTCCCGTGACAAGTTAGAAATGCGCGCCGCTTTTACGCCAGGAGCCAGGTTAAGTTCAAAGCGAGTGATAACTGGCCCCGGAGAGTAATTAACGACATCGGCTTTAATACGGAAATCAGCCAGACGCGCTTCCACCAGACGCGCCATTTGTTCAAGCGCAAAGGTATCTACCGGCTCCACTTCGCTCGGCGGCGGTGTCAGCAAATCCAGAGAAGGCAGCGGCGTCGTCGGTTTGTGCAACGGACGGCTGTCGCCATTACGCATCAACAGCGGATGAAGCAGGGTATCCTGCGGCTGTGGCGCAACTGGCTGTTGTGGCTGCTGATACTGCGGCTGCGGTGCAACCGGTTGTTGCGGCTGTTGATACTGCGGCTGCGGCGCAACTGGTTGTTGCGGCTGCTGATATTGCTGCTGTGGCGCAACCGGTTGTTGCGGCTGCTGATATTGTGGCTGCGGCGCAACCTGCTGTTGTGGCTGCTGATACTGCTGCTGTGGCGCAACCGGCTGTTGTGGCTGCTGATACTGCTGCTGTGGTGCAACCGGTTGTTGCGGCTGCTGTACAGGTTCAACAATTGGCGTAAACAGCGGTTCGTGTGGACCATCATCCAGCAACGCTTTCATTGGCGAAAATTCAAAATCATCCAGCGAGAACGGATTCGCCCCAGCCGGTTGTTCGCCGGAATAACGTTGTTGTTGAGTTTGCGCAAACTGACGAGCCAGTTCAGCCTCTGCCGCAGCATCTGCATCTTCTGCGTTTACGGGCACATCATGTTGATACTGTTCGCCATAGCGTTGCTGCTGTGTCTGGGCGAACTGACGTGCCAGTTCATCCTGCTGCATCGCATCGATTTCATCATCGTTATACTGATCGCCAGAATCATACTGATTGCGCTGGGCTTCACGGGCTTTTTCTTCCGCCGCACGCTGTGAGGGCAGCTTAATACCGTAAGACGCCAATTCACGACGAGTTGGCACGCGGATACGTTTCGGTCGTGGCAACTGCGGGCCAATCCCCTCTTTGACCTGCGGACGCGGTCCACCGCTATTTGCCAGACTGAAGACTGGCGCGGCAACGGTTGCGGCAGCCCCCGTCGCCAGTGTCGCTTTTTTCACGCCAGATGCCAGCGGAGAAACAGCGGCAGCGGCTTCTACTGGAGGTACTGCTGCAACAGAAGGTGCTTTCAGCGAAGATTTGATCGGTTCTGGTTCTTTAACCGGTTCTGGAATCGGTTGATACCAGGCCGCAAGTTGTTCACGTTCACGGGCTCGCTTCTCTTCCACTTCTTCAAAATAGTAAAGCGGCGGACGCGCGGGTTTTGTCTCTTCTACAACGGGTTCAGGCTCCACAACAGGCTGCTGTTCAACGGGTTGCGGCTGTTGGTACAACGGCTCCTGAGCGGCTGGCTGCTGATAAGTTTGCTCAGTCTGGTATGTAGACTGTGGAGCAAAAGTGGATTGCTGCTCTTCGGCTTGCCAGGCGTTACCTGCCACCGGTTGTTCTGGCGCAGGGGCATAATACGGCTGTTGCGCAGGTTGTTCAGCTGCAGGTGCATAATACGGCTGCTGCGGCTGTACTGGTTGTTGCAGCGGCTCATTATATTGCACTGCAGGCTGCGCATATTGTGACTGCTGTGGGTAACCTTCCGGTGCAGGAGCAATAACCGGCTCTCCCGTTTGTGGACCCGGTACAGGCTGCCAGGCTACTGTAGGTTGCGAAGGTGGAACATCAACAGAGGCAACAGGCGGCGTCTGAGTCACAGGTTCAACCGGCGCAGCCCAGCTTTGTGTCGCCGTGGTAGCAGCAGCTGCTACAGCGACAGGTTCGGTAATTGGCGCACTGTTTAATAATGGATCGTATTCGTCATATTCTGGCTGCGTTGCACGATTGCCCGAAAATAGGACGTCGTCCGGGTCGGCAGCCACACCGCGTGCAGTGTAGGTAATCTCTTCGTCATCATCCATCCGCTTACCGGAGAACAACGCAGCGTCTGTTTGCCGCCCCATCGGATTAATGAATTTTTCCGCCAACCGTTTACGACGCGCTAGCGCGCCGCGAAGAATACGGGCACGGCGTGATTCATGCTGTTTGCCGTGATTTTCATCTTCATACTCTTCGTCGTCTTCATACTCATCTTCATCGACCCAGGTATCATCGCGACGGGTACGATTACTGGCGAAGGTGAGAATGTTTAAAATCCAGCCGCCGAGTTTTTCAGCAATGGTCACCCATGACCAACCGGTGAACAACGTCAGGCCCGCTGCCCAAACGCAGAGCAGCGCAATAGTTCCCCCGCTACTGTGTAGCAGTGGTTGTAGCGTAGTGCTTAGTAAGCTGCCAATGACGCCACCGGAGGCAAAATACCAGATATCGTCAGCGTTGATTGCCGCCAGACCACAGGAGGTAAGGATGAGCGCCAAAACGCCAATGATGCGTAGCGAAACGGCAAAATAATCAATGTATTCGTCGCTGGACTGATGACGCCAGGCAAACCAACAACCGCCGACAATAATGACGGGAATGGTGTAAGCCATCACGCCAAAAATAAAGAACAGCGTATCTGCCAACCACGCACCGGGCATCCCACCTAAATTATGGATAGGTTCATGCCAGGCCGTTTGCGACCAGCTGGGGTCCGAAGGGTTAAAGCTTAGTAAGGCAGCCATCAACCAGACGGCAAACAGGACAATAAGGATCAGCAATGCCTCCAGAAGGCGGCGGCCGCTACTTAACTTTGTCAATGTGACTTCTTTGTCTTCAGTGTATTCCTGGCTCAAGAAAGGCTCTCCAGGTTACAGGCTTTTCCTGCCCGATGCTAAAACGGACAACAGTACCAGGTTACCCCAGTACTGTTGCTGTATGGATTAACAGGAGTGTAATCAAAATACGCCGATTTTGCACCTGTTCCGTGTTAGCGCGTCTTAATAACCAGACGATTACTCTGCTTGACTTCTTCCATAACAACGTATGTCCGTGTGTCATTGACGCCAGGCAGACGCAGCAGGGTTTCCCCTAGCAACTTACGGTAAGCTGACATATCCGGCACGCGTGTTTTCAACAGGTAGTCGAAATCACCAGATACTAAATGACACTCCTGAATTTCTTCAAGTTTTTGTACAGCGGTATTGAATTGTTCAAACACATCCGGTGCGCCACGATTCAGAGTAATCTCAACGAATACCAGAAGTGATGCATCCAGATAATGGGGGTTAAGCAGCGCCGTATAGCCCTGAATAAACCCTTGTCTTTCCAGCCGACGCACACGCTCAAGGCACGGCGTTGGGGAAAGTCCCACACGTTTAGAAAGCTCGACGTTAGAAATACGCCCATCCTTTTGCAACTCATTAAGAATGTTACGATCGATACGGTCGAGATCTTTGCCAGGGCGCTTCTTGCTATCTACCATTATTATTGTCTCTCTGTATTCCTTCCCTACTCCTGTCTGACCCTGAAACATCACTGTTCAGAGTCGCTACCCGTCACGATAGACCGAAATCATGAAGATTCACGGCGCGCAATGCCTGGGTCTACGGTGAGAAGACCGTTGCCTTGTGGCAGCTATCGACATCACGAATGGCGTCTGTCCACGCCATACGTAGATTTCACTAGCACGGTAAACATGGTATTTACATACATGGTTATGCGCATATAAGAATACTGTTTTTTTCTTCCTCGAATGTTTTCGCAAAACACCAGGGGATTGTCAAAGCAAAACATCGATTTTTAGTACAACATGCCAGATATTCATTAACAGGGGCGTTTATTCATCATTTAATCGGCTTATAAAGCGGGAAATTTAAGTAGCAGAGGTGATAATGACGGGAGAATTTGACCTGCTTATCGATGCTGCCGATTGCACAAATTGTTAACAAAATCGTCATACTCTTTTTTTACGTCTGTAAATTCCCTACAATCCTGCCCATTGTCTGCCAACAACTATGGGGATCTCATGGGCACGACCAAACACAGTAAACTGCTTATCCTGGGTTCAGGCCCGGCGGGATACACCGCTGCTGTCTACGCGGCGCGCGCCAACCTGCAACCTGTGCTGATTACCGGCATGGAAAAAGGCGGCCAACTGACCACCACCACGGAAGTGGAAAACTGGCCTGGTGATCCAAACGATCTGACCGGTCCGTTATTAATGGCGCGCATGCACGAACATGCCACCAAGTTTGAAACTGAGATCATTTTTGATCATATCAACAAGGTGGATCTGCAAAACCGTCCGTTCCGTCTGAATGGCGATAACGGCGAATACACTTGCGACGCGCTGATTATTGCCACCGGAGCTTCTGCACGCTATCTCGGCCTGCCCTCTGAAGAAGCCTTTAAAGGCCGTGGGGTTTCTGCTTGTGCAACCTGCGACGGTTTCTTCTATCGCAACCAGAAAGTTGCGGTCATCGGCGGCGGCAATACCGCGGTTGAAGAGGCGCTGTATCTGTCTAACATCGCTTCGGAAGTGCATCTGATTCACCGCCGTGACGGTTTCCGCGCGGAAAAAATCCTTATTAAGCGTCTGATGGATAAAGTGGAGAACGGCAACATCATTCTGCACACCAACCGTACGCTGGAAGAAGTGACCGGCGATCAAATGGGTGTCACTGGCGTTCGTCTGCGCGATACGCAAAACAGCGATAACATCGAGTCACTCGACGTTGCCGGTCTGTTTGTTGCTATCGGTCACAGCCCGAATACTGCGATTTTCGAAGGGCAGCTGGAACTGGAAAACGGCTACATCAAAGTACAGTCGGGTATTCATGGTAATGCCACCCAGACCAGCATTCCTGGCGTCTTTGCCGCAGGCGACGTGATGGATCACATTTATCGCCAGGCCATTACTTCGGCCGGTACTGGCTGCATGGCAGCACTTGATGCGGAACGCTACCTCGATGGTTTAGCTGACGCAAAATAATTTTACAAATCAGTAACAAAAGTAAAGAAGGCGACACCTTGCGACTATGGGTCGCCTTTATTTTTTCCCCGTTGTAACATTGCTCTGCAAATAATTCTGATAACTCACCTGCTAAGCGTGCAATGAATAAATCTCGTCAAAAAGAGTTAACCCGCTGGTTAAAACAGCAAAGCGTCATCTCCCAACGTTGGCTGAATATTTCTCGTCTGCTGGGCTTTGTAAGCGGCATATTGATCATTGCCCAGGCCTGGTTCATGGCGCGAATTCTGCAACATATGATTATGGAGAATATTCCCCGTGAAGCCCTGCTGCTTCCCTTTACGTTACTGGTTCTGACCTTTGTATTGCGCGCATGGGTGGTCTGGTTACGCGAACGGGTGGGTTATCACGCCGGGCAGCATATCCGCTTTGCCATCCGCCGTCAGGTTCTCGACCGTCTGCAACAAGCAGGGCCAGCGTGGATTCAGGGTAAACCTGCGGGGAGCTGGGCGACGCTGGTACTCGAGCAAATTGACGATATGCATGATTACTATGCACGCTATCTGCCGCAAATGGCGCTGGCAGTGTCGGTGCCGTTGCTGATTGTGGTGGCGATCTTCCCCTCTAACTGGGCTGCGGCGCTCATTCTGCTGGGCACAGCACCGCTAATTCCGTTGTTTATGGCGCTGGTTGGAATGGGGGCTGCCGATGCTAACCGGCGTAACTTTCTCGCTCTTGCTCGCTTAAGTGGGCATTTCCTCGATCGCCTGCGCGGCATGGAAACATTGCGTATTTTTGGTCGTGGTGAAGCTGAAATTGAAAGTATTCGTTCTGCTTCGGAAGATTTCCGCCAACGGACAATGGAAGTGCTACGACTGGCGTTTTTATCCTCCGGCATTCTCGAATTTTTTACCTCGCTGTCAATTGCTCTGGTGGCGGTCTACTTTGGTTTTTCCTATCTCGGCGAGCTGGATTTTGGTCACTACGATACTGGGGTGACGCTGGCTGCAGGTTTTCTGGCCCTGATCCTTGCGCCAGAGTTTTTCCAGCCATTACGCGATCTCGGTACGTTTTATCATGCTAAAGCCCAGGCTGTTGGTGCAGCTGACAGTCTGAAAACGTTTATGGAAACCCCGCTCGCCCATCCGCAGCGCGGTGAGGCGGAATTAGCATTGACCGATCCGCTGACCATTGAGGCCGAGGATCTGTTTATCACGTCGCCGGAAGGTAAAACGCTGGCCGGACCGCTGAACTTTACTTTGCCAGCAGGCCAACGTGCAGTGTTGGTTGGCCGCAGCGGTTCAGGTAAAAGCTCACTGCTGAACGCGCTTTCTGGTTTTCTCTCATATCAGGGATCATTACGAATCAACGGGATAGAATTACGTGATTTATCACCAGAATCATGGCGTAAACATCTCTCCTGGGTTGGGCAAAACCCACAATTACCGGCAGCAAAATTGCGGGATAACGTACTACTGGCGCGACCTGATGCCAGCGAACAAGAATTACAAGCAGCGCTGGATAACGCCTGGGTCAGCGAGTTTCTACCGCTCCTGCCACAAGGCGTTGATACACCTGTTGGCGACCAGGCTGCCCGCCTTTCCGTGGGGCAGGCGCAGCGCGTGGCGGTGGCCCGTGCGTTACTAAATCCCTGTTCGCTATTACTGTTGGATGAACCCGCTGCCAGCCTTGATGCTCACAGTGAACAGCGCGTAATGGAGGCGCTGAATGCCGCCTCTCTGCGCCAGACAACGTTAATGGTCACCCACCAGTTAGAAGATCTTGCTGACTGGGATGTCATTTGGGTTATGCAGGATGGCCGGATTATTGAGCAAGGACGTTACGCGGAATTAAGTGTGGCTGGTGGCCCATTCGCCACATTACTGGCCCATCGTCAGGAGGAGATTTAAATGCGCGCTTTGCTACCCTATCTGGCACTGTATAAACGTCATAAATGGATGTTAAGTCTTGGTATTGTGCTGGCAATTGTGACGCTGCTCGCCAGTATCGGTCTGTTGACACTTTCCGGCTGGTTCCTCTCGGCCTCAGCGGTTGCGGGGGTTGCCGGACTGTACAGCTTCAACTATATGCTACCCGCTGCGGGCGTGCGTGGTGCCGCAATCACCCGTACTGCCGGGCGTTATTTTGAACGTCTGGTAAGTCACGACGCGACTTTCCGCGTGTTGCAGCATCTGCGCATTTACACCTTCAGCAAATTGTTGCCCCTCTCCCCTGCCGGACTGGCGCGCTATCGTCAGGGCGAATTGCTCAACCGCGTGGTGGCGGATGTTGATACGCTCGATCATCTTTACCTGCGCGTTATCTCGCCGCTGGTGGGCGCTTTTGTGGTGATTATGGTGGTGACAATCGGGTTAAGTTTCCTTGATTTCACCCTCGCCTTTACGCTGGGCAGCGTTATGTTACTGACGCTTTTCCTGATGCCACCGCTGTTTTATCGTGCGGGAAAAAGCACCGGGCAAAATCTGACTCATCTTCGCGGACAGTATCGCCAACAACTGACGGCCTGGCTGCAAGGGCAAGCTGAGCTGACCATTTTTGGTGCCAGCGATCGTTATCGCACGCAACTAGAGAATACAGAAATTCAATGGCTGGAAGCGCAACGCCGTCAATCTGAACTGACCGCATTGTCGCAAGCGATAATGCTGCTCATTGGCGCGTTAGCGGTGATCCTGATGCTGTGGATGGCGTCTGGCGGCGTTGGCGGCAATGCTCAACCCGGCGCATTAATTGCCCTGTTTGTCTTTTGTGCGTTAGCCGCGTTTGAAGCACTGGCACCAGTAACGGGTGCATTTCAGCATCTGGGGCAAGTCATTGCCTCTGCCGTACGTATCTCTGACTTAACGGATCAAAAACCGGAGGTCACCTTCCCTGATACCCAAACTCGTGTTGCCGATCGCGTTTCGCTGACATTACGGGATGTTCAGTTCACTTATCCGAAGCAATCCCAACAGGCACTTAAAGGGATTTCTCTTCAGGTAAACGCCGGGGAACATATAGCGATTCTCGGGCGAACCGGATGCGGCAAATCAACACTGTTACAACTGCTGACCCGCGCATGGGACCCGCAACAGGGCGAGATTTTGCTTAACGATAGCCCCATAGCCAGCCTGAATGAAGCGGCTCTACGACAGACCATCAGCGTTGTTCCTCAGCGAGTGCATCTGTTTAGCGCCACACTGCGTGATAATCTGTTACTCGCCTCGCCTGGCAGTAGTGATGAGGCTCTGTCGGAGATCTTGCGTCGCGTTGGTCTGGAGAAGCTGCTCGAGGATGCAGGTCTCAACAGTTGGTTAGGTGAAGGCGGACGCCAGCTCTCCGGTGGTGAACTGCGCCGTCTGGCTATCGCCCGTACGCTGTTACATGATGCGCCACTGGTGTTGCTGGATGAACCTACCGAAGGCTTAGATGCCACAACCGAAAGCCAGATCCTTGAATTGCTTGCAAAAATGATGCGTGAGAAAACGGTGTTAATGGTCACCCATCGACTTCGCGGACTCTCTCGTTTCCAACAAATAATAGTGATGGACAACGGGCAAATTATTGAGCAAGGTACTCACGCAGAACTGCTTGCCAGACAGGGGCGTTATTACCAGTTCAAGCAGGGTTTGTAAGCTATTATTGAACGATCCGACTTGCGTGGAGTTTTGCGGTCATGCGCTTGGTTCAGCTTTCTCGCCATTCAATAGCCTTCCCTTCCCCGGAAGGCGCATTACGTGAGCCTAACGGCCTGCTGGCACTTGGGGGCGATCTTAGCCCTGCGCGCCTGTTAATGGCTTACCAGCGTGGTATTTTTCCGTGGTTTTCTCCAGGCGACCCCATCCTCTGGTGGTCGCCCGATCCCCGCGCGGTGCTATGGCCAGAATCACTGCATATCAGCCGTAGTATGAAGCGATTTCATAAACGCTCGCCCTATCGTGTCACGATGAATTACGCTTTTGGTCAGGTCATTGAAGGCTGTGCCAGCGATCGCGAAGAAGGAACCTGGATCACGCGTGGCGTGGTCGAAGCCTACCATCGCCTTCACGAACTCGGTCATGCCCACTCCATTGAAGTCTGGCGTGAAGATGAGCTTGTCGGCGGTATGTACGGCGTGGCCCAGGGAACGCTATTTTGTGGCGAGTCCATGTTCAGCCGGATGGAAAATGCGTCTAAAACGGCGCTTCTGGTATTCTGTGAGGAATTTATCGGTCATGGCGGTAAGCTTATCGACTGCCAGGTCCTTAACGATCACACAGCATCGCTTGGTGCCTGCGAAATTCCCCGCCGGGATTACCTTAATTATCTCAATCAAATGCGCCTCGGACGATTGCCGAATAATTTCTGGGTACCACGGTGCTTGTTTTCACCACAAGAATGAATGTTTTCGGCACATTTCTCCCCAGAGTGTTATAATTGCGGTCGCAGAGTTGGTTACGCTCATTACCCCGCTGCCGATAAGGAATTTTTCGCGTCAGGTAACGCCCATCGTTTATCTCACCGCTCCCTTATACGTTGCGCTTTTGGTGCGGCTTAGCCGTGTGTTTTCGGAGTAATGTGCCGAACCTGTTTGTTGCGATTTAGCGCGCAAATCTTTACTTATTTACAGAACTTCGGCATTATCTTGCCGGTTCAAATTACGGTAGTGATACCCCAGAGGATTAGATGGCCAAAGAAGACAATATTGAAATGCAAGGTACCGTTCTTGAAACGTTGCCTAATACCATGTTCCGCGTAGAGTTAGAAAACGGTCACGTGGTTACTGCACACATCTCCGGTAAAATGCGCAAAAACTACATCCGCATCCTGACGGGCGACAAAGTGACTGTTGAACTGACCCCGTACGACCTGAGCAAAGGCCGCATTGTCTTCCGTAGTCGCTGATTGTTTTACCGCCTGATGGGCGAAGAGAAAGAACGAGTAAAAGGTCGGTTTAACCGGCCTTTTTATTTTGTGATATGTATGAAGTACTTTGGAAGTATAAGTCCATAACTTGTCTCGATGTAGATATACTGCACAAGTTGTTTACAGTATGAGCAAACAATAATTATCATTACAATTCTTCTTGACCGTTTTACTCCAACTCCCTATAGTAGCGCCCCGTTGCCACCCATGAGGTTTGGTAGCAAAACAATTTGGTGAGGTGTCCGAGTGGCTGAAGGAGCACGCCTGGAAAGTGTGTATACGGCAACGTATCGGGGGTTCGAATCCCCCCCTCACCGCCATATTTAAAGAAGAGCTCGTACGAAAGTGCGAGCTTTTTTTTCGCATTTTATCTGTCTGTACGGCAGTGAACATGGTGGGCGGGTGGAGTATGTTACCTGTGAATTTCTAAGCTGCCTGTACGGCAGTGAACGCGTTCGCAAAGGTTTTACCGCACCCCGTCGATTTCTAAGCTGCCTGTACGGCAGTGAACTCAAATACTACACGTTTAGCCCGTTGTTAATAAAGCAAAACCATCCCATTCTCCTGCAGCACCCTTTTTTATCCTTACCTTCCAGCAGCACTAATTATCAACAACTTACCTTCACCTCCAAAAATAGGGTTTTCACCGTTCCACCCCATAAATAAAAAGTCCGTAACCCCTGACGAGATTACGGACTTCACCAACCTACCTGACAATCAGATTAATGCGCTGCTTCCGCCTTGTGCTTTTGTGCACTCTGGAATCCGTAAGTCAGCTCATTTTTCTCTTTATCCAGCGCAACCGTCACCTGACCGCCGTCCACCAGCGAACCAAACAGCAGTTCGTTGGCGAGCGGTTTTTTCAGGTTGTCCTGGATGACACGCGCCATCGGACGTGCGCCCATTGCCCGGTCGTAACCTTTCTCGGCCAGCCAGTTACGCGCTTCCTGGCTCACTTCCAGAGAAACACCTTTCTGATCCAGCTGAACCTGCAACTCGACGATGAATTTATCCACCACCTGATGGATCACGTCAGTTGACAGATGATCGAACCAGATAATGTTGTCGAGACGGTTACGGAATTCCGGTGTAAAGATCTTCTTGATCTCTTCCATCGCATCGGTGCTGTTATCCTGGTGGATAAGACCAATGGATTTGCGCTCAGTTTCCCGTACCCCGGCGTTAGTGGTCATCACCAGCACCACGTTACGGAAGTCCGCTTTGCGTCCGTTGTTATCGGTCAGCGTACCGTTGTCCATCACCTGCAACAGAATATTGAACACGTCCGGATGCGCTTTCTCGATTTCGTCCAGCAGCAGCACCGCATGTGGATGCTTGATTACCGCATCGGTCAGCAAACCGCCCTGATCAAAACCAACGTATCCCGGAGGCGCACCAATCAGACGGCTGACGGTATGGCGTTCCATATACTCGGACATATCAAAGCGCAGAAGCTCAATGCCCAACGCTTTCGAAAGCTGTACCGTCACCTCTGTTTTCCCGACCCCGGTAGGACCGGCAAACAGGAACGAACCGACCGGTTTATGTTCGTGACCTAAACCTGCACGCGCCATCTTAATGGCTTCAGTCAGCGCCTCAATGGCTTTATCCTGGCCGAAGACCAGCATTTTCAGGCGATCGCTGAGTTTTTTCAGGGTATCGCGGTCACTCTGAGAAACACTCTTCTCTGGAATGCGTGCAATACGGGCCACCACGGACTCAATATCCGCCACATTAACGGTTTTCTTGCGTTTGCTTACCGGCATCAGACGTGCGCGAGCGCCTGCTTCGTCGATAACATCAATGGCTTTATCCGGCAGATGACGATCGTTAATGTATTTCACCGCCAGCTCTACCGCCGCACGCACCGCTTTTGCGGTATAACGCACGTCGTGGTGCGCTTCATACTTCGGTTTCAGGCCATTGATGATTTGAACAGTTTCTTCGATCGACGGTTCAGTAATATCAATTTTCTGGGAGCGACGCGCCAGAGCACGGTCTTTCTCGAAAATGTTGCTGAACTCCTGATAGGTTGTCGAACCAATTACGCGAATTTTACCGCTGGAGAGCAACGGTTTGATTAGGTTAGCCGCATCGACCTGACCACCAGACGCTGCACCCGCACCGATAATGGTGTGGATCTCATCAATAAACAGGATGCTGTTAGTGTCCTGCTCCAGCTGCTTGAGCAACGCTTTAAAACGTTTTTCAAAGTCGCCGCGATATTTTGTGCCCGCTAACAGAGAACCGATATCGAGAGAGTAAATCGTACAGTCAGCCATCACTTCCGGCACATCACCCTGAACAATTCGCCAGGCAAGACCTTCTGCAATCGCGGTTTTACCGACACCAGATTCCCCCACCAGCAGCGGGTTGTTTTTACGGCGACGGCAGAGAACCTGAATAGCACGCTCCAGCTCTTTCTCACGACCAATTAGTGGGTCGATTCCGCCCACACGCGCAAGCTGGTTCAGGTTCGTCGTGAAATTCTCCATACGTTCCTCCCCACCAGCTTGTTCTTCGCTGTTTGGCTGGCTGCCAGGATCAGAAGACTGTGTCGGCTCGTCTTTACGCGTGCCATGAGAGATAAAGTTCACCACATCGAGACGGCTGACTTCATGTTTACGCAACAGATATGCCGCCTGCGACTCCTGTTCGCTGAAGATAGCGACCAGAACGTTTGCACCGGTAACCTCATTGCGACCGGAGGACTGGACATGGAAGACCGCACGTTGCAGTACACGCTGAAAACTCAGCGTCGGCTGTGTGTCGCGCTCCTCTTCACTGGCAGGCAGAACGGGTGTGGTTTGTTCAATAAAGGCTTCCAGTTCCTGACGGAGCGCAACCAAATCCACAGAACACGCTTCCAGCGCCTCCCGGGCAGATGGGTTACTGAGCAGCGCCAGTAACAAGTGCTCGACGGTCATAAACTCATGACGGTGCTCGCGCGCTCTGGCGAAAGCCATATTTAAACTGAGTTCCAGTTCTTGATTGAGCATAGGCACCTCCCCCAATTTTTATGCCTGCATTCAGGCTTTTTCTAGCGTACACAGCAATGGATGCTCATTCTCCCTCGCGTACTTGTTCACCATCGCCACTTTGGTTTCTGCAACCTCGGCGGTAAAGACTCCGCAAATGGCCTTCCCCTGGTAGTGAACAGCGAGCATCAATTGCGTTGCACGTTCTACATCATAAGAAAAGAATTTTTGTAACACGTCAATAACAAACTCCATCGGAGTGTAATCATCATTGACTAATATCACTTTATACATAGATGGCGGTTTTAGCGCGTCGCGAACTTTTTCTTCCGCCAGTTGATCAAAGTCCAGCCAGTCGTTCGTTTTACCCATTGTCAGTTATCATCTTCGGTTACGGTTATCGGCAGAACGCCCTGCCGCTGACAAGAGCTTATTTGCCTGACCAATCTACTCCACATGATAGATAACTATCATCTATCGTTGGCATCAGCGACATCTGTCACATTCCTGTCAATAGCGTTAACTGCTTCAAATTTTTGATTCATACCTGCCCCCTGGCCCCTGTCAAATGCTTGACGGCTCGCCCTAATTCTCTAAATTGTATTTCTAGAGTTGGCGAGGTTTTGAACAGCCCCCTCTCTGACCCCGGTTTATTCCATCTTACTTGTATAAGATTTGCGAAGGATGTCGAAGCATGGAAAAGGGTACTGTTAAGTGGTTCAACAATGCCAAAGGGTTTGGTTTCATCTGCCCTGAAGGCGGCGGCGAAGATATTTTCGCTCATTATTCCACCATTCAGATGGATGGTTACAGAACGCTAAAAGCTGGACAATCCGTTCAGTTTGATGTCCACCAGGGGCCAAAAGGCAATCACGCCAGTGTTATTGTGCCCGTCGAAGTAGAAGCGGCAGTCGCATAGCTCTTCTGTCTCATTGTGTACATCCTAAAGGCAAAATGCCAGCCCGATCGGCTGGCATTTTTATCTCAAAAATTACTCCCGTGCCAGAGCATCTACTGGATCCAGTCGTGCCGCATTTCGTGCGGGTAACCAGCCAAATAAAATCCCGGTGGCCGTCGAGCAGAGAAACGCCAGCAGCAGCGCCAACGGTGAAAAACCAATCTCCCAGCCGGGTAAGAAAAGCTGCAAGGTGAAAGCAATTAACAGTGACAGTGTTATTCCCAACGCGCCACCGACCAGGCAAACCAGTACGGCTTCGATCAGGAACTGTTGCAAAACATCGCTTGCTCGCGCACCTACAGCCATGCGAATGCCAATTTCCCGCGTCCGCTCGGTCACTGACACCAGCATAATATTCATTACACCAATACCGCCCACCACCAGCGAAATCACCGCCACCAGCGTCAGAAACAGTTGTAAAGTACGTGTGGTCTTTTCAACAGTTTTCAAGACGCCGTCCATGTTCCAGGTAAAGAAATCCTTCTTACCGTGGCGCAGTGAAAGTAAACGCGTGAGTTGCTGTTCCGCCTCGGCGCTGTCAAATCCTTCTTTCACCCTGACAGTAATGGAGTTAAGCCACGACTGGCCCATAACTCGCCCGGACATCGTGCTGTAAGGTAGCCAGACACGCAGCACTTTACTGCTACCAAACATCGACTGTTTTTCTTCCGCCACACCAATGACTCTGGCGGGCATATTGCCGACCAGAATCACCTCGCCAACCACATCTGCTTTATGGGGGAAAAGCTGGCGGCGAGTATTACTGTCGAGAACCACGACCTGCGCACGACCGTTCAGCTGCTCCTGATTAAAGGTGTTTCCTTCACTGAAGGTCATGCCATAGACATTAAAATAATCGCCGCTCACGCCATTGGCACTGGCAGCAACATCAACATTGTTATAACGCAGGCGCAGGTTTTGCGAGACGGCAGGTGTGGCTGAGGCGACCCACGGTTGTTTTTGGATGGCGATTAAGTCGTCGTACTTCAGCGCCTGCTGATATTGCGGATCGTCATCGCCAAAATCTTTCCCGGGATAGACATCAATAGTATTCGTACCAATAGAACGAATATCCGCCAGCACCATTTGTTTGGCGGCGTCACCCACCACGACAATGGAAACCACCGACGCAATACCGATAATAATCCCCAGCATGGTCAGTAAAGTACGCATTTTATTCGCTGCCAGCGCCCGCCATGCCATCGTCAGCGCCTCGTTAAAACCGCTGACAAACTGCCGCCAGCCAGACACTGTATTGACAACAGGCTCCGTCCCGCCAGCAACATTCACTTTTTCAATGGCGGGAGGATTGCGCACAATTTCGCCGTCGCGAATTTCGATCACCCGCTCGGCCTGAGCAGCGACCTGCGGATCGTGGGTGACGATAATCACCGTATGCCCGCGATCGCGCAGCTGATGCAGGATCGCCATCACCTCTTCGCCAGAATGGCTGTCCAGTGCGCCGGTCGGTTCATCGGCAAGAATTACCTGACCGCCGTTCATCAATGCCCGCGCGATGCTGACGCGCTGTTGCTGACCACCCGAAAGCTGTGCCGGATAATACTCTGTACGGTCTTCCAGCCCCAGCCGTTGCAGCAACTCCTGGGCACGAAGCAGTCGCTGTTTCCGCTCAAGACCGGCATAGACGGCGGGTACTTCAACGTTCTGCTCGACGGTTAAATGCGGAAGCAAATGGTAACGCTGGAAAATAAAGCCGAAATGCTCGCGGCGCAGTTGCGCCAGCGCATCGGCGTCCAGCGTGGCAATATCCTGACCGGCTACGCGATAGGTGCCGCTGGTGGCCTTATCCAGGCAGCCGAGAATATTCATCAGGGTCGATTTACCGGAACCCGAAGCGCCAACAATCGCGACCATCTCACCCGCATAAATATTGAGGCTGATGCCCTTCAGCACCTCAACCTGCTCATCACCGGCAGGATAGCTGCGACGAATATCCTTTAATTCGAGCAAAGGCGTCATTGTGCAGCTCCTGGTTTGGCCTCACCAATCACCACTTCATCGCCCGCTTCCAGCCCTTTGACAATCTCAACATCGGTATCGTTACGTGCGCCAATCGTCACTTCACGCTCGCGTGTTTCACCATTACGCAACAATTTGACTTTATAACGATTATCGCCAACCGGATCGCCTAACGCCGACAGAGGGATCGTCAACACATTTTTCACATCGGTGAGCTGAATATGCACTTGCGCGGTCATATCCAGCCGCAGCAAACCATTGGGGTTGGGTACTTCAAAACGGGCGTAATAGAAAATAGCGTCGTTTACCTTTTCCGGCGTCGGTAGCACATCCTTGATTTGCCCCTCGTAGCGCGTCAGTGGATCGCCAAGCACCGTAAACCAGGCTTTTTGCCCCGGCTTCAGGTGGATTACATCCGCTTCAGAAACCTGCGCTTTTACCAGCATAGTGCTCATATCTGCCAGCGTCAGAATGTTCGGTGCTTGCTGTGCGGCAATCACCGTCTGGCCTTGCAGAGTGGTGATTTGCGTCACTTCCCCAGCCATCGGGGCAACGATACGGGTGTAATCGAGATTGGTTTTAGCCGTATCGAGAGAGGCCTGATTGCGCTTGATTTGCGCGTCAATGGTGCCAATTTGCGCCTGTTTCACAGCCATCTCCGTCGCGGCGGTATCGAGATCCTGCAGTGAAACCGCTTGCGTTTGTGCCAGACGTTGCTGACGGGAATACGTCACCCGCGCCAGTTTCAGCTCCGCTTCCGCCTGCTGCCGCTGCGCGCGTAGCTCCATCAGCGTTGCTTCGACCTCCTTGATCTGGTTTTCAGCCTGTTCAGGATCAATGACCCCTAAAAGCTGGTCTTTTTTTACTTTATCGCCAATCGCCACCGACAGCGTTTTCAACTGACCGCTGACCTGCGCGCCCACGTCAACCTTACGCAGCGCGTCCAGCTTTCCGGTCGCCAGCACGCTTTGCTGTAAATCACCGGGGCGCACAATCAGTGTCTGATAAGTCGGCACGGGTGCGTTAAGAATTCTCCATAACGTAATCAGTCCGGCGATGACTATCACCAGCGCAATAACGTAACGCTTCTTCACGGTTTTCCGCTTTTTCATAAATATTCTGAATACTCCATATGCCAATCCGGGTCATTAACTTCAACGAAATATCAACAAAACCCTAAAATTTACGTTAGTAATCACACTATTGATGTTTGGTTAAGATACGCAATGG
The DNA here is from genome assembly GCF_000006925.2 of Shigella flexneri 2a str. 301. Classification (NCBI taxonomy): domain Bacteria; kingdom Pseudomonadati; phylum Pseudomonadota; class Gammaproteobacteria; order Enterobacterales; family Enterobacteriaceae; genus Shigella; species Shigella flexneri. The sequence continues at coordinate 870,429 of NC_004337.2, read as the reverse complement.
TGAAATCGACGTCATGTATAACCATTGATTTCATGAATATGTCGCAGCTAACTGAACGGACCTTTACGCCATCTGAATCTCTCAGCAGCCTGTCACTTTTTCTTAGTCTGGCACGTGGACAGTGTCGGCCGGGTAAATTCTGGCATCGCTGTAGTTTTCGCCAGAAATTTTTGCTGCGCTCGTTGATTATGCCGCGTTTAAGCGTTGAGTGGATGAACGAACTTTCCCACTGGCCTAATCTCAATGTGTTGTTAACGCGCCAGCCGCGACTGCCTGTGCGTCTGCATCGCCCTTACCTTGCCGCGAATCTTAGCCGTAAGCAATTGCTGGAGGCGTTACGTTACCATTATGCGTTACTCCGCGGGTGTATGTCGGCGGAAGAATTCAGCTTATATTTGAATACCCCCGGGCTGCAACTGGCTAAACTGGAAGGCAAAAACGGTGAGCAGTTCACGCTTGAGCTGACCATGATGATCTCAATGGATAAAGAAGGTGACAGCACAATCCTGTTCCGCAACAGCGAAGGTATTCCTCTGGCAGAGATCACGTTTACCCTGTGTGAATATCAGGGGAAAAGAACGATGTTTATTGGCGGACTGCAAGGCGCAAAATGGGAAATTCCACATCAGGAAATCCAGAATGCGACGAAAGCCTGCCACGGGCTATTTCCCAAACGCCTCGTGATGGAAGCGGCCTGTCTGTTTGCCCAACGTTTGCAGGTAGAGCAGATTATTGCCGTCAGCAATGAAACGCATATTTACCGCAGCCTGCGTTATCGCGATAAAGAAGGCAAGATCCATGCTGATTACAACGCGTTCTGGGAGTCGGTTGGCGGCGTATGTGATGCTGAACGCCATTACCGCCTTCCAGCACAGATAGCACGAAAAGAGATTGCCGAAATCGCCAGTAAAAAACGGGCTGAATACCGTCGGCGCTATGAGATGCTCGACGCTATTCAGCCACAAATGGCCACGATGTTTCGCGGTTAATCCGCGCGACCGCGCGCCAGCCACAGCACGCGTGAGAACATTTTTTTCAGCAGCGTTGGTACGGAGTCCACACCACGACGTCCTGCCTCCATTGCCACTTCAATGGCAAGATCGGGTTTGGAAGAGCGATGGATCGCTTTCGAGATAATTTTGCGTAGATTCATCGGTACATTTTCCGGGATTTGCGCCACGCGGTGGAACACATCGGAAAATCCCTGGCGATACATAAAATGTTCCATATCCAGCGCCGGTAACGCCGTTAAATGTTCTCGTTCGGCTTCCCGATCGTTATTCAACAGGCTGCGTACCGTAGCGGCATATTTCTTCCCTGCTTCATCGCCATCGACCAGTACATGCCATTCAATCCCCATTCGGCGGGCAAATTTAACCAGTGGCTTTAGCCCGGACTGGGCAAACTCAATGACCTTGATCCCTTCGGCATCAAAATGATGTCCGCACTGACGCGCCAGTTCATTGATAACCCAGGTTTCCGTTTCCCCTTCCACCAGCAACCAGCAGCGAGCAAACAGCGATGACGGACGATTAAAACGAATGTGAAAAGAGATGCGGCGGCTGTCTTCGGTGCTCAAGCCACTTGGCCCCAGACGCCAGGCGGCAACACGAGAAGATTCACGCACCAGGCGGCAAACATGTTCCACTGGAGTTAACGAAAGCAGCTCGCCAGAGTTGGTGGTAGCAATACGCTGTAAAGGCAAAAGATTCAACAGATGCCAGGCAACGGAAAGCATAATCGGATGCAGGCGGGTTTCTGGATCTTCAATTAGCAATAACGGACGCGCGTCTTTATCCAGTCGCAATGTGCCTTTTGCCTGCAATAAAGTAGCAAACAGGCCGAGCAAAATAACCCGATACGAGCGCCCTCCAGGTCGGTCAATCATCCGGTTGATGATGTCCAGATAGCGCCAGCTTCGTTGCTCATTGCTGGCCCGCCGCCGCATTAAACGATATCGCGCCTGTCCAGCCCCCTGCTCAGAGAAATAATGCTCAAGCAACTGCACCATTGCGGAAAGTCCCTGACGAATCTGTCCATCAGAGAGATTTTGCGGATGTGAGGACAACTCACGGGCGAGGAAATCGAGCTGGCGCGCGGTGACTTCCACATTGGGGACATTTGGCACCGTGCCGTTACGAATACGGCGCATAAAACGGGCATCACGCAAGCGCAGCACCGGCATTAAACGCACCAGATGGCGTGCCTGATCGTTAATATCCTCAACATCAATCGGATGTCCGTCTTTATCGAGAAAACTGCGCAGTGTCATCACGCTGCCGTCTTCCGCACTCTCCCCTTCCAGACGATAAAAAATACGGTGATAGCCATCGGTGCATGGCGTCCAGCACGCTTCCAGCGGCCGATAACGGCGAACCCGATGTCGGCCTGGCAGCGATTCGCGGAAGGTCAAAATAATATGCAGATGATGTTCTCGCCCGTTGATATCTCCCGGCGGGAACCAGAAATCGTCGCGCTCAAAATGGTAGAGATCTGATTCTGGCGATAGCAGCAGGGTTAAGGCGTCCAGCAAGCTGGATTTACCCCACGCGTTCTCCCCAATCAGGACGTTGTTTTGTTCGAGCATCAACGACAAACGGTTGATACCGCGAAAACCCACAATTTCAACGCGCTCAAGAATCATATCCCCTCCAGAAATATGTGACTTATCCTTTACGCTCGCAGTATAACGGGAAAGGCCTTGCTAATACGTGATGACATCACATTTAAGCATGGCAATTGTCTGAAAAATGAGCGAATAATCGCGTTATACTCCCTCTTGCTGATAAGCCCGCAAAAACAACAAAATCAAATAATTAGCATGATAAATTATTTTTTATTACGCCTAAAGGATTAAATCTTTTGCTTGCACTACACTGTCAATCAGACAAATGACTATATGGGGCAACCCGCTGTTGCCCTAAATCAAATTTACTGGATTTATTTATCTGGTGAATGACTCGCCTTCGTTTTTAAAATAGCCGCGCATTATTTCCGTCGTCATTTTTTACGACGACCCTATAAAACGACCATATTTTTCGGTAATGCTGCCAACTTACTGATTTAGTGTATGATGGTGATTTTAAGGTGCTTGCGTGGCTTCCATTTCCATCAGATGTCCTTCCTGCTCCGCTACTGAAGGCGTGGTGCGTAACGGCAAAAGCACTGCCGGACATCAGCGCTATCTCTGCTCTCATTGCCGTAAAACATGGCAACTACAGTTCACTTACATCGCCTCTCAGCCCGGTACGCACCAGAAAATCATTGATATGGCCATGAATGGCGTCGGATGTCGCGCCAGTGCACGCATTATGGGCGTTGGCCTCAACACGGTTTTACGTCACTTAAAAAACTCAGGCCGCAGTCGGTAACCTCGCGCATACAACCGGGCAGTGATGTGATTGTCTGCGCTGAAATGGACGAACATTGGGGCTACGTCGGTGCTAAATCACGTCAGCGCTGGCTGTTTTACGCGTGTGACAGGATACGGAGGACGGCTGTGGCGCACGTCTTCGGGGAACGCACTCTGGCCACACTGGAGCGTCTTCTGAGCCTGCTGTCGGCCTTTGAGGTCGTGGTATGGATGACGGATGGCTGGCCGCTGTATGAATCACGCCTGAAGGGAAAGCTGCACGTTATCAGCAAGCGTTACACTCAGCGCATTGAGCGACATAATCTGAATCTGAGACAACATCTGGCAAGGCTGGGACGGAAGTCACTGTCGTTCTCAAAATCGGTGGAGCTGCATGACAAGGTCATCGGGCATTATCTGAACATAAAACACTATCAGTAAGTTGGAGTCATTACCTATTTTTCACAGGGTCAATTTTTAATTGAGGTGGATATGTTCAGAAAATTAGCAGCTGAATGTTTTGGTACTTTCTGGCTTGTTTTTGGTGGCTGTGGTAGTGCTGTACTGGCCGCAGGCTTCCCGGAATTAGGCATTGGTTTTGCCGGCGTGGCGCTGGCATTTGGTTTGACCGTTCTGACGATGGCCTTCGCTGTTGGTCATATTTCTGGTGGTCATTTTAACCCGGCGGTCACTATTGGTTTATGGGCTGGCGGACGTTTTCCGGCAAAAGAAGTCGTTGGCTACGTAATTGCCCAGGTTGTCGGCGGTATTGTTGCAGCGGCGCTGCTGTATTTAATTGCCAGTGGTAAAACGGGTTTTGACGCGGCAGCCAGCGGTTTTGCTTCTAACGGTTATGGCGAGCATTCACCAGGCGGTTATTCCATGCTTTCCGCGCTGGTAGTTGAACTGGTATTGAGTGCGGGCTTCCTGTTAGTGATCCACGGTGCAACCGACAAATTCGCTCCGGCAGGTTTTGCGCCGATCGCTATTGGTCTGGCCTTAACCCTGATTCACTTAATCAGTATTCCGGTGACTAACACTTCTGTTAACCCGGCGCGCAGCACCGCGGTTGCTATCTTCCAGGGCGGCTGGGCATTAGAACAACTGTGGTTCTTCTGGGTGGTGCCAATTGTCGGCGGCATTATCGGTGGTCTGATTTACCGGACTCTGCTGGAAAAGCGTGATTAATTAGCATTGGCATTTTATCTGCCCTGGTTGTTTTATCTTCGACATTACAAACCGCACGGGTATTGGTGGCGTCAAAATCGCTGAAGCGTTCCCCGAAGGCCGGGGCAGCCCACATGAATGTGGGCTGAGGGCGCGTCTTACAGGACGTTACCTCGCGCCCGACCCGGTTGCCGAAGGGGATAAGCTGAAGGTACCGCGCAGCGGCGATTTTGTTCGCCAGAGCCCGGGGGTGCAGGGGGCGGCGGCGACTGGCTGCCCCCTGCGCGCTCCCTCCGCCAGTGGCTTTATATGGCATTGCACATGAAAGGAGCGCAACAATGCTAAACACTCAGATAGGATTAAAAATCCCTATAGACTGGCCCCCTGAATCTCCAGACAACCAGTATCACTTATTTAAGTGATAGTCTTAATACTAGTTTTTAGACTTGTCATTGGAGAACAGATTATTGATGTCTTAGGGCCGGAGAAACGCAGACGGCGTACCACACAGGAAAAGATCGCAATTGTTCAGCAGAGCTTTGAACCGGGGATGACGGTCTCCCTCGTTGCCCGGCAACATGGTGTAGCAGCCAGCCAGTTATTTCTCTGGCGTAAGCAATACCAGGAAGGAAGTCTTACTGCTGTGGCCGCCGGAGAACAGGTTGTTCCTGCCTCTGAACTTGCTGCCGCCATGAAGCAGATTAAAGAACTCCAGCGCCTGCTCGGCAAGAAAACGATGGAAAATGAACTCCTCAAAGAAGCCGTTGAATATGGACGGGCAAAAAAGTGGATAGCGCACGCGCCCTTATTGCCCGGGGATGGGGAGTAAGCTTAGTCAGCCGTTGTCTCCGGGTGTCGCGTGCGCAGTTGCACGTCATTCTCAGACGAACCGATGACTGGATGGATGGCCGCCGCAGTCGTCACACTGATGATACGGATGTGCTTCTCCGTATACACCATGTTATCGGAGAGCTGCCCACGTATGGTTATCGTCGGGTATGGGCGCTGCTTCGCAGACAGGCAGAACTTGATGGTATGCCTGCGATCAATGCCAAACGTGTTTACCGGATCATGCGCCAGAATGCGCTGTTGCTTGAGCGAAAACCTGCTGTACCGCCATCGAAACGGGCACATACAGGCAGAGTAGCCGTGAAAGAAAGCAATCAGCGATGGTGCTCTGACGGGTTCGAGTTCTGCTGTGATAACGGAGAGAGACTGCGTGTCACGTTCGCGCTGGACTGCTGTGATCGTGAGGCACTGCACTGGGCGGGGACTACCGGCGGCTTCAACAGTGAAACAGTACAGGACGTCATGCTGGGAGCGGTGGAACGCCGCTTCGGCAACGATCTTCCGTCGTCTCCAGTGGAGTGGCTGACGGATAATGGTTCATGCTACCGGGCTAATGAAACACGCCAGTTCGCCCGGATGTTGGGACTTGAACCGAAGAACACGGCGGTGCGGAGTCCGGAGAGTAACGGAATAGCAGAGAGCTTCGTGAAAACGATAAAGCGTGACTACATCAGTATCATGCCCAAACCAGACGGGTTAACGGCAGCAAAGAACCTTGCAGAGGCGTTCGAGCATTATAACGAATGGCATCCGCATAGTGCGCTGGGTTATCGCTCGCCACGGGAATATCTGCGGCAGCGGGCTTGTAATGGGTTAAGTGATAACAGATGTCTGGAAATATAGGGGCAAATCCAATCCCCCTCTGATATGCATAACATTTCCTTTTAATTGCAACTTTACTCGCCCTTCCGCTTTCAGTAGTGTGTCATCGCGCATTTCGACTTCTTCTTTGCAAGGACTGGATTTTCATGTTTTCTGGGCTGTTAATCATTCTGGTTCCCCTGATTGTGGGTTACCTCATTCCGCTTCGCCAACAAGCTGCGTTAAAAGCTATTAATCAGCTATTAAGCTGGATGGTTTACCTTATTCTCTTTTTTATGGGTATCAGTCTGGCGTTTCTCGATAACCTCGCCAGTAACCTGTTGGCGATTCTGCATTATTCTGCCGTCAGTATTACCGTTATTTTACTGTGTAATATTGCCGCCCTGATGTGGCTGGAGCGAGGCCTGCCGTGGCGCAACCACCATCAGCAAGAAAAACTCCCGTCGCGTATTGCGATGGCGCTGGAGTCGCTAAAACTGTGCGGCGTAGTAGTGATTGGTTTTGCCATTGGTCTGAGTGGACTGGCTTTCTTACAACACGCGACCGAAGCCAGTGAATACACGTTAATTTTGCTACTTTTCCTCGTTGGTATTCAGTTGCGCAATAATGGCATGACCTTAAAGCAGATTGTCCTTAATCGCCGGGGAATGATTGTCGCCGTGGTGGTGGTTGTCAGTTCATTAATTGGTGGTTTAATTAACGCCTTTATTCTTGATCTCCCCATCAATACCGCGCTGGCAATGGCCTCCGGTTTCGGCTGGTATTCTCTTTCCGGTATTTTATTGACCGAATCTTTTGGTCCGGTAATCGGGAGCGCGGCGTTTTTTAATGATCTGGCCCGTGAACTGATTGCTATTATGTTGATCCCTGGGCTGATTCGCCGCAGCCGCTCTACTGCACTGGGCTTATGCGGTGCCACATCAATGGATTTCACCCTGCCCGTTCTTCAACGTACTGGCGGGCTGGATATGGTCCCGGCGGCAATTGTTCACGGTTTTATTCTTAGCCTGTTAGTGCCGATCCTCATCGCCTTTTTCTCTGCGTAATACCTCTCTGGCGGTAGTTCCCTGCCGCCAAAATTGCGCTAAATCAATCTCCCTTAAAGTTGCATGAAAAATCCCTTTTATCCCCGCGTTAAGCGTCTTACCCTTAAACATGTATATTAAATATAACTTTAAAAGGTGTGATCATGTTTTGTGTGCAATGTGAACAAACTATCCGTACTCCGGCAGAAAACGGCTGCTCATACGCGCAGGGGATGTGTGGTAAAACGGCGGAAACTTCTGACCTTCAGGATTTACTCATCGCGGCGCTGCAAGGGCTTTCTGCCTGGGCGGTAAAAGCGCGTGAATACGGCATCATCAACCACGATGTTGACAGCTTCGCGCCACGTGCCTTTTTCTCAACCCTGACCAACGTTAACTTCGATTCTCCGCGTATTGTCGGCTACGCTCGTGAAGCGATTGCCTTGCGCGAGGCGCTGAAAGCACAATGCCTGGCTGTAGATGCCAACGCGCGCGTCGATAACCCGATGGCTGACCTGCAACTGGTGAGCGATGATCTCGGCGAGCTGCAACGTCAGGCAGCAGAATTTACCCCTAACAAAGATAAAGCGGCGATTGGCGAAAACATTCTCGGCCTGCGTCTGCTGTGCCTGTATGGCCTGAAAGGTGCGGCGGCCTATATGGAACACGCGCATGTTCTCGGTCAATACGACAACGATATTTATGCCCAGTACCATAAAATCATGGCGTGGCTGGGGACCTGGCCTGCCGATATGAACGCGCTTCTTGAGTGTTCAATGGAAATCGGCCAGATGAACTTCAAAGTGATGAGCATTCTGGATGCAGGCGAAACCGGTAAATACGGTCACCCGACGCCAACCCAGGTCAACGTCAAAGCGACGGCGGGTAAATGCATTCTGATTTCCGGTCACGATCTCAAAGATCTCTACAACCTGCTGGAACAGACCGAAGGCACGGGCGTTAATGTCTACACCCACGGCGAAATGCTGCCTGCGCATGGCTACCCGGAGCTGCGTAAATTCAAGCATCTGGTCGGTAACTACGGCAGCGGCTGGCAGAATCAGCAAGTGGAGTTCGCTCGTTTCCCTGGCCCCATCGTGATGACCTCGAACTGCATCATCGACCCAACCGTAGGCGCTTATGACGATCGTATCTGGACCCGCAGCATCGTTGGCTGGCCTGGCGTGCGTCATCTGGATGGCGAAGATTTCTCTGCGGTCATCGCCCAGGCGCAACAAATGGCGGGCTTCCCGTACAGCGAAATTCCTCACCTGATCACCGTGGGCTTTGGTCGCCAGACGCTGCTTGGTGCAGCCGATACGCTGATTGATCTGGTTAGCCGTGAAAAACTGCGTCATATCTTCCTGCTTGGTGGCTGTGACGGCGCACGCGGCGAGCGCCACTACTTCACCGATTTCGCCACCAGCGTGCCGGATGACTGCCTGATCCTGACCCTCGCCTGTGGTAAATATCGCTTTAACAAACTTGAGTTTGGCGATATCGAAGGTCTGCCGCGTCTGGTAGATGCAGGTCAATGTAACGATGCTTACTCAGCAATTATTCTGGCTGTCACTCTGGCAGAGAAACTGGGCTGTGGTGTGAACGATCTGCCGCTGTCGCTGGTGCTCTCCTGGTTTGAACAGAAAGCGATTGTCATTCTGCTGACGCTGCTTTCTCTGGGCGTGAAAAATATCGTCACCGGCCCGACTGCACCTGGTTTCCTGACACCAGACCTGCTGGCGGTGCTGAACGAGAAATTCGGCCTGCGTTCTATCACCACTGTTGAAGAAGACATGAAGCAACTGTTGAACGCGTAAGGAGTTTGTCGATGACGATGCCAACGAATCAATGCCCGTGGCGGATACAGGTTCATCACATTACGCAAGAAACGCCGGATGTGTGGACGATTTCCCTGATTTGCCACGATCACTACCCATATCGCGCCGGGCAATATGCACTGGTCAGCGTGCGAAACTCAGCGGAAACGCTGCGTGCTTACACCATTTCCTCCACGCCAGGCGTGAGTGAATATATCACCCTGACCGTGCGGCGGATTGATGACGGTGTCGGCTCCCAGTGGCTGACGCGCGATGTAAAACGCGGTGATTATCTCTGGCTTTCGGACGCGATGGGGGAATTTACCTGCGACGATAAAGCAGAAGATAAATTCCTGTTGCTGGCGGCAGGCTGCGGCGTCACGCCGATTATGTCGATGCGTCGCTGGCTTGCGAAGAACCGTCCACAGGCCGATGTGCGGGTGATCTACAACGTGCGTACGCCGCAGGATGTTATTTTCGCCGATGAGTGGCGTAACTATCCGGTAACGCTGGTGGCAGAAAATAACGTTACCGAAGGCTTTATCGCTGGTCGCCTCACTCGCGAACTGCTGGCAGATGTACCTGACTTAGCTTCACGTACCGTGATGACCTGCGGCCCGGCTCCGTATATGGATTGGGTAGAGCAGGAAGTGAAAGCGCTCGGCGTGACGCGTTTCTTTAAAGAGAAATTCTTCACCCCAGTAGCAGAAGCGGCGACCAGCGGTCTGAAATTCACCAAACTGCAACCGGCACGAGAATTTTACGCCCCGGTTGGCACCACGCTACTGGAGGCGCTGGAAAGCAATAACGTTCCGGTTGTCGCTGCCTGCCGTGCGGGTGTTTGCGGCTGCTGTAAGACAAAAGTGGTTTCCGGTGAATATACGGTGAGCAGTACAATGACGCTGACCGACGCCGAAATCGCTGAAGGTTACGTACTGGCCTGCTCCTGCCATCCGCAGGGGGATTTGGTTCTCGCATAATCGCCTTATGCCCGATGATATTCCTTTCATCGGGCTATTTAACCGTTAGTGCCTCCTTTCTCTCCCATCCCTTCCCCCTCCGTCAGATGAACTAAACTTGTTACCGTTATCACATTCAGGAGATGGAGAACCATGAAACAAACGGTTGCAGCTTATATCGCCAAAACACTCGAATCGGCAGGCGTGAAACGCATCTGGGGAGTCACGGGCGACTCTCTGAACGGTCTTAGCGACAGTCTTAATCGCATGGGCACCATCGAGTGGATGTCCACCCGCCATGAAGAAGTGGCGGCGTTTGCCGCTGGCGCTGAAGCACAACTTTCAGGAGAACTGGCGGTCTGTGCCGGATCGTGCGGCCCAGGCAACCTGCACTTGATCAACGGCCTATTCGATTGCCACCGCAATAACGTTCCGGTACTGGCGATTGCCGCTCATATTCCCTCCAGCGAAATTGGCAGCGGCTATTTCCAGGAAACCCACCCACAAGAGCTATTCCGCGAATGTAGTCACTATTGCGAGCTGGTTTCCAGCCCGGAGCAGATCCCACAAGTGCTGGCAATTGCTATGCGCAAAGCGGTGCTTAACCGTGGCGTTTCCGTTGTTGTATTACCGGGCGACGTGGCGTTAAAACCTGCGCCAGAAGGGGCAACCACGCACTGGTATCATGCGCCACAGCCAGTCGTGATGCCGGAAGAAGAAGAGTTACGCAAACTGGCGCAACTGCTGCGTTATTCCAGCAATATCGCCCTGATGTGTGGCAGCGGCTGCGCGGGGGCGCATAAAGAGTTAGTTGAGTTTGCCGGGAAAATTAAAGCACCTATTGTTCATGCCCTACGCGGTAAAGAGCATGTCGAATACGATAATCCGTATGATGTTGGAATGACCGGGTTAATCGGATTCTCGTCAGGTTTCCATACCATGATGAACGCCGACACGTTAGTGCTACTCGGTACTCAGTTCCCCTACCGTGCGTTCTACCCGACCGATGCCAAAATTATTCAGATTGATATTAATCCAGCCAGCATCGGCGCGCATAGCAAGGTAGATATGGCGCTGGTCGGCGATATCAAATCAACCCTGCGCGCATTGCTGCCACTGGTGGAAGAAAAAACCGATCGCAAGTTTCTGGATAAAGCGCTGGAAGATTACCGCGATGCCCGCAAAGGGCTGGACGATTTAGCTAAACCGAGCGAGAAAGCCATTCACCCGCAATATCTGGCGCAGCAAATTAGTCATTTTGCCGCCGATGACGCCATCTTTACCTGTGACGTCGGCACGCCAACGGTATGGGCGGCACGTTATCTGAAAATGAACGGCAAGCGTCGCCTGTTAGGTTCGTTTAACCACGGTTCGATGGCTAACGCCATGCCGCAGGCGTTGGGTGCGCAGGCAACCGAGCCGGAACGTCAGGTGGTCGCCATGTGCGGCGATGGCGGTTTTAGCATGTTGATGGGCGATTTCCTCTCAGTAGTGCAGATGAAACTGCCGGTGAAAATTATCGTCTTTAATAACAGCGTGCTGGGCTTTGTGGCGATGGAGATGAAGGCCGGAGGTTACCTGACAGACGGTACTGAGCTGCACGACACCAACTTTGCCCGCATTGCCGAAGCGTGCGGCATTACGGGTATCCGTGTAGAAAAAGCCTCTGAAGTTGATGAAGCCCTGCAACGCGCCTTCTCTATCGACGGTCCGGTGTTGGTGGATGTGGTGGTCGCCAAAGAAGAATTAGCCATTCCACCGCAGATCAAACTCGAACAGGCCAAAGGTTTTAGCCTGTATATGTTGCGCGCAATTATCAGCGGACGCGGCGATGAAGTGATCGAACTGGCGAAAACGAACTGGCTAAGGTAAAAAGGGTGGCATTTCCCGTCATAATAAGGACATGCCATGATTGATTTACGCAGTGATACCGTTACCCGACCGAGCCGCGCCATGCTCGAAGCGATGATGGCCGCCCCGGTTGGGGACGACGTTTACGGAGACGACCCTACCGTTAATGCTCTGCAGGACTATGCAGCAGAGCTTTCCGGTAAAGAAGCCGCCATTTTTCTGCCTACCGGCACTCAGGCCAACCTGGTCGCTCTGCTCAGTCACTGCGAACGTGGCGAAGAGTATATTGTCGGTCAGGCCGCGCATAACTATCTGTTTGAAGCCGGTGGCGCAGCGGTGCTGGGCAGTATTCAGCCGCAACCCATCGACGCGGCTGCCGACGGCACGCTACCGCTGGATAAAGTGGCGATGAAAATCAAACCCGACGATATCCATTTCGCCCGCACCAAATTACTCAGTCTGGAAAACACCCACAACGGCAAAGTGCTGCCGCGTGAATACCTGAAAGAAGCATGGGAATTTACCCGCGAGCGCAATCTGGCGCTGCATGTTGACGGTGCGCGCATCTTTAATGCCGTGGTGGCTTACGGCTGCGAACTGAAAGAGATCACGCAATATTGTGATTCGTTCACCATTTGCCTGTCGAAAGGTCTTGGGACGCCAGTCGGTTCATTACTCGTCGGTAATCGTGATTACATTAAACGTGCCATCCGCTGGCGGAAAATGGCCGGTGGCGGGATGCGTCAGTCCGGGATTCTGGCTGCCGCCGGGATGTATGCCCTGGAAAATAACGTCGCACGGTTGCAGGAAGATCACGACAACGCCGCCTGGATGGCGGAGCAACTGCGTGAAGCAGGCGCGGATGTGATGCGTCAGGACACTAATATGCTGTTTGTTCGCGTCGGGGAAGAAAATGCTGCCGCGTTAGGCGAATACATGAAAGCGAGAAACGTGCTGATTAACGCCTCGCCGATTGTCCGCCTGGTGACGCATCTTGACGTCTCGCGCGAACAACTGGCGGAAGTCGCCGCCCACTGGCGCGCATTCCTGGCGCGTTAAGGAGAGAGACGTGCCGCAACGCATTTTAGTTCTCGGTGCCAGTGGCTACATTGGTCAGCATCTGGTGCGCACACTCAGCCAGCAAGGGCATCAGATCCTAGCGGCGGCACGTCATGTCGACAGGCTTGCAAAGCTGCAACTGGCAAACGTCAGTTGCCATAAAGTCGATCTCAGCTGGCCGGATAACCTTCCGGCCCTGTTGCAGGATATCGATACCGTCTATTTTCTGGTGCACAGCATGGGCGAAGGCGGCGATTTTATCGCTCAGGAGCGCCAGCTGGCTCTCAACGTCCGCGATGCGCTACGTGAAGTACCAGTTAAGCAATTAATCTTTCTCAGTTCGTTGCAGGCCCCGCCACATGAGCAGTCGGATCATCTGCGAGCTCGTCAGGCTACGGCGGACATTCTTCGTGAAGCGAATGTACCAGTGACCGAACTTCGGGCCGGAATTATCGTTGGCGCAGGTTCAGCGGCGTTCGAAGTCATGCGCGATATGGTCTACAACCTGCCAGTGTTAACGCCGCCACGCTGGGTACGTTCACGCACCACGCCCATCGCGCTGGAAAACTTGCTGCACTATCTGGTGGCGCTGTTAGACCATCCAGCCAACGAACACCGCATCTTCGAAGCCGCCGGACCAGAGGTGCTCAGTTATCAGCAACAGTTTGAACATTTTATGGCGGTGAGCGGTAAGCGCCGCTGGTTGATCCCCATCCCCCTCCCCACCCGCTGGATTTCGGTGTGGTTTCTCAATGTGATTACTTCCGTACCGCCCACCACCGCCAGGGCGTTGATTCAGGGGCTGAAACACGATCTGCTGGCAGATGATACCGCGCTACGTGCACTCATCCCACAACGGCTGATCGCTTTCGATGACGCGGTACGTAGCACGTTGAAAGAGGAAGAAAAACTGGTCAACTCCAGCGACTGGGGCTACGACGCTCAGGCCTTTGCCCGCTGGCGACCGGAGTACGGTTATTTCGCCAAACAGGCGGGGTTTACCGTTAAAACGTCCGCCAGCCTTGCGGCTTTATGGCTGGTGGTGAACCAAATCGGCGGTAAAGAGCGTTATTTCTTTGGCAATATTTTGTGGCAGACACGGGCGTTGATGGACCGCGCGATCGGTCATAATCTGGCGAAAGGCCGCCCGGAGCGCGAATATTTACAGACCGGCGATGCGGTGGATAGCTGGAAAGTGATTGTCGTTGAACCGAAAAAGCAACTTACGTTGTTATTTGGCATGAAAGCGCCGGGGCTGGGACGACTGTGTTTTACCCTGGAAGATAAAGGTGACTATCGTACTATCGATGTCCGCGCTTTCTGGCATCCGCACGGTATGCCGGGGCTGTTTTACTGGTTATTGATGATCCCCGCGCATCTGTTTATTTTTCGCGGAATGGCAAAACAAATCGCCAGACTGGCAGAACAAAGCACAGATTAATCGACAAAACCTGCGTTATTCTTTCATGTTTCCCATTGCATCATGGGGGAAATCACGGAAGAATGCGCACGTCATTTTCTCAACAACAGTGGATTGATATGAAGGTACTGGTTACCGGCGCCACCAGCGGCTTAGGTCGAAACGCGGTAGAGTTTTTATGCCAGAAAGGCATCAGCGTGCGTGCGAGCGGTCGCAACGAAGCAATGGGTAAATTGCTGGAAAAAATGGGCGCAGAGTTTGTTCCGACGGATCTGACCGAGCTGGTTTCATCACAAGCTAAAGTGATGCTCGCGGGCATTGATACGCTGTGGCACTGCTCCAGCTTTACCTCACCCTGGGGGACACAACAGGCTTTCGATCTGGCTAACGTTCGCGCCACTCGCCGCCTGGGTGAATGGGCTGTCGCCTGGGGTGTGCGTAACTTTATTCATATCTCTTCCCCCTCCCTGTACTTCGATTATCACCACCATCGCAATATTAAAGAAGATTTTCGCCCTCACCGCTTCGCCAACGAGTTTGCCCGCAGCAAAGCAGCCAGCGAAGAAGTGATCAATATGCTTTCGCAGGCGAATCCACAAACGCGCTTTACTATTCTGCGCCCACAAAGTCTGTTCGGACCGCACGATAAAGTCTTTATTCCCCGTCTGGCGCATATGATGCACCACTACGGCAGTATTCTGTTACCGCATGGCGGCAGTGCGCTGGTCGATATGACCTACTATGAAAATGCCGTGCACGCAATGTGGCTGGCAAGCCAGGAAGCCTGCGATAAGCTACCTTCCGGGCGTGTGTACAACATCACCAACGGCGAGCATCGCACACTGCGCAGCATCGTGCAGAAGCTGATCGACGAGTTGAATATTGACTGTCGTATTCGTTCCGTCCCTTACCCGATGCTGGATATGATCGCCCGCAGCATGGAGCGTTTAGGCCGCAAGTCAGCAAAAGAGCCGCCGCTGACCCACTACGGCGCCTCCAAGTTGAATTTTGACTTTACGCTGGATATTACGCGTGCGCAGGAAGAGTTAGGTTATCAGCCGGTCATCACCCTGGATGAAGGCATCGAGAAAACTGCCGCCTGGCTACGCGACCACGGAAAACTGCCGCGCTAATCCTGCCCGTATTTATCCAGCAATGCTTCGGCAATCGCCTGAGTTTCTGCATCCGCTTCGCCGTTATATAACGTCGGGCGGAAATGCATCTGGAATGCCATAATCACGCGCCGCTGCTCGCGCGGTGTCATATCAGGTTTTACGTCATAACCGTAGCGCGCCAAAAGCTCCAGCAATGACGCGGTATCTACCGGTGTGTGCGGCGCGCGCCCGGCAAGGTAAAAGTTCACCCGCTGCGCATCCGGCCAGGCACCAATCCCCTGCTGCGCCAGTTGCTGCCAGGGAAATAATGGCCCCGGATCGTCTTTGCGCTGCGGTGCGATATCCGCATGTGCCACTACGTTTTCCGGCTTGATGTGATAACGGGCAATAATATCTTTCGCCAGCGGAATAAGCGCCTGAATCTGTGCCTGTTCAAACGGGGCAAAATATTTCACTCCGGATGATTTTTGCCAGCCACGGTTTTCCAGCTCAATGCCAATAGAGGTGTCGTTAAGGCGCGTTGCCCCGCGCCAGGCGCTAATCCCCGCATGCCAGGCCAGTTCTTGTTCCGGCACCAGTTGCCAGATGCGCGGTTTACCGTTGTATCGCGGTGGCACCGCAGGGATCAGATAATGCGAGCTGACCTGCTTATCAGTCAGTGTCGCCAGCGAGCTATCAAAATCATCTGCGGTGTAGTGGATCACCAGCACTTTAATGCGCGGATACGCCGCCTGCGCCTGGTGTCGGGTATCAAGCTGATATCCCTCTTTCTCGACAATGCCTTTTTCGCCTGCACACCCTGCCAGTAACAGAGCGGCAGCGACCAGCCAGAAGACTCTTCTCATCGACGCGTTTTCACCGCCGTACCGCTGACGCTAACCATCAGCATACTGCCGTTTTGCCCGACCGTTTCGTAGTCGATATCAATACCAACTACGGCATCGGCCCCCAGCGCCCGCGCCTGGGAGCCTAATTCCTCAAAGGCGATCTCCCGTGCTTTACGCAGTTCTTTTTCATACGCACCGGAACGTCCGCCAACGATATCGCGGATACCGGCAAAGAAATCACGGAAAATATTGGCACCTAAAATCGCTTCGCCGGTCACCACACCGCAATATTCAACGATGGTCAGGCCTTCCAGAGTTGGGGTTGTAGAAAATTGCATGATCGATCTCCTTGTTTGTTAAGCCTTCGATCTCTAAAGCATTATCGGACTGATATGCCATGTTGGGAAGAAGGTTTTGATCAGTTTAGGAAATCATCTCATTGTGTCAAAAACACCCACTTAAGTCTTTACGATTATCCGTTGCATAACCCGATATTGGTTTCATTATAGGGTACCGCTTACCTGTCTTATTATGTTGCACCAACAACATTAATGAGCGGAAAGAGGCAACTTATATTGTAAATGACTCCTAAAGTCTTCCCCATCTTGTGACTGAGGTCTATACCGCTGGATTGCTTTTTGGTCAGCCGCCGCAAAACAAGAAAGTAATAAGATCTCAATGCTTTTGTCATTAATATAAGCGAAGATCATTCTTGCAAACTCGTATATAAACGCCCGATCCTGAGCGCTTAATAGTTTAATACAATATTTATTTTTAAGAGAGAAAATAATTTCAAGGAAAGCATCCGCAGCAACCTTCACGTTATTCCCGGCGTTCATATTATATATATCCCTTGCACAGATAGAGTACAGAGATAGTAAACAGCCATACAAATAATCACTTATTAATTCTTTTGTCCATTTTACAGGCAACCAGGGTTTTATCTTGACACCATGCATACTACATTCATGAAAAAGACATTTGCTGAGATTAACTCTTATCATATCAACATTGAAAAAATTGCAGTTAATAAATTTTAAAGAATGAGTATTTACGTTATTAATTTTAACAGATCTAAACGAAATATTTTTGAATGCACTGTTTATTACATTGCTATTTGTTATTTTAACATCACCTAAACTGCCGTTTTCAAAACAACATTTTTTCAATATGCTTTCATTCACAACAGTGTGTGATAAATAGAGATTACTTATGTTTTGCTTTATTAATGCCACGTCATTAAAATGACTATATTTAATGAAACAACCATCATTGAGTAGTGTTTTAAGATTGACTAAATTACTTGCATCTTCACGTACCATCGTGGCAACTGGAACAGGCAGAGACATGAAAACTTCTTCATTCACCATCAAGTGAATCATGCATTGCGTTCCCTTTGTCATATCCACACTTACGCTACAAATATCGTGGTAATGCGAAGAGTGCATTTCAGGAAACAGATTAAACACGGTATCTTGAAAGGCACTAAATCGTGTTAATAAATCCTGATAATGAACAGGTTTTGTTTCAAAATTATCATCAGCAAATCCAAGCACTATTGCATGCTCTACATCTAACGCAGTTTCAAATGACTCTTCTTCTGTAAAATCATTATTTAAAACCTCACCTGACGTATTATCACTGTCATAAAAAGTGCTCATCAATGCGATATTGTTTGTTACAGCGTCTTTATCGATATTCTCACTAATAGCATATCGCCTGCTATAATCATAAAAATGAATAAATGCGTCCTTTATAAAGGATATATATTGTTCTTTGTTAAAGTCAATACGACTGTATAACTTTTCAAAAATCACATTCGCAATCTTACTACCAATGGTATACCTGTATAATAATGGGTGCGATTCAATCGTAAAATACTTATCTAATTGTTCTTGTAATTTATTCTCATAGTCCAGTGGGAAAAGAAACTGTTGTCTTTCAAGTTTTCCATTCGATACATTACGTATTCCAATAGAGATTCTTTCATTACCCGCTTTTATTTCAACTTCGTTATCTTCTGATTTACCCAGATATTTTTTAACATCAATCTCGAAAGTATTGCTAAAAAATGTATTAAATTGGTAATTCGCTGATGGAATATTTTCCGCGAGCAACACATCATTTTTTATGAGATCACTGTCAGCATTTATTGCTAATATCAGATGCAAGTAGATGGTATCCCATGTAGACAACTCACCCTTACGACTGGGATTTAATATCGCGAAAAATTCCCTCAGTGAATCCAGGAAATTATCACTTTGATTTAGTTGTGTGCCTGGAAATGATGATGCTTGATCAGATATATTGTTTATCATATTAAAAATCACCCAAGAAAAACGATAATCCACCGAACTCCTCGCGCTTTATAATTATAAAAGCACAACGCCTTTTGTATTTATATTAATTAACGAAATACTGAAGCAATTTAATTTATTCTTCACTCAAATTCATTAGCTTAAATTCTTTACCCACAATTGTAGCATAAATAATATTATCGAGAGTCAAAGCTGGGACTATCAAATTTCGCTCATTTTCAAAAATACAACGTAATTTTGGCAATCATCTTAATCGCAGGATCTCTTATCGCATGTGAAAAATTTTGTAATGATTAGACAATAACCGCATTCATTTATCACGCGTTATAAATGTGAAACTGGCTTCTTGCAGATGCTCTTAACCTCTACAGGAGGATTTATACCACCATTTCAGAACTATCATATTTACCTTAAATGATCATTTCAGCCATATAACACGCTCAACCTCACAAATGGTTTACACTGTCTATTGTTTGGGTAATTTAAGTAAGTCAGCTACGAGCAACCTTGAGTGGGTCGCCAGCAATGGACTCAAACCCAATCAGGTGTTCAGATTGTTTCAGAATTGTATTAAAAACAATGTATTAAATAATCTGATAGCGTTTGGTCGTAGTGTGACGCAGACAGCAAGCTAATAAGGAAATGATTATGCGCTACCGTTCACTATCTCTACTTATTCCATGTGCACTGCTGCTGAGTGCCTGTACCACCGTCACGCCAGCTTATAAAGATAACGGCCCCCGCACCGGTTCCTGTGTCCAGGGAGGGCCTGACAGTGTGGCTCAACAATTCTACGACTACCGCATTCAACATCGCAGCAATGACATTACCGCCCTGCGCCCCTATTTGAGTGACAAACTGGCAACCCAACTTAGCGATGCCAGCCGCGATAATAGTCATCGTGAATTGTTAAGCAGCGATCCGTTCTCCAGTCGAACCACCTTGCCAGACAGCGCCCACGTTGCCAGTGCATCGACTATCCCTAATCGTGATGCCCGTAACATTCCATTGCGGGTGGATCTCAAACAGGGTGACCAGGGCTGGCAGGATGAAGTGTTAATGATTCAGGAAGGCCAGTGTTGGGTCATCGACGATGTGCGCTACTTAGGCGGTAGCGTTCATGCCACGGCGGGTACGCTCCGTCAGTCCATCGAGAATCGCTAACGCCTTGATCAACCAATAAACCCCGTAAATTATCCGGCATTTCGTGAGGAATGCCGACATTTATGCTCACCGACCACCGCCCCCGTTATTTTGTGCTATGTTTATTGAATAATGCGCTTTGCTTTTAACTTTTAAAGCATAAATATTGCATAATTATTCTGTCAAAGGTACTATCTTCGACCTCAATAGCTATCAGACTGCCAGTATACGAGTGTCAATGAGTATTCAATTAAACGGCATTAATTGCTTCTACGGCGCGCATCAGGCGCTGTTCGATATCACGCTGGATTGCCCACAGGGCGAAACGCTGGTGTTACTTGGCCCCAGCGGCGCGGGTAAAAGCTCGCTGCTGCGTGTACTCAATCTGCTTGAGATGCCGCGCTCCGGTACGCTCAACATTGCAGGCAACCATTTCGATTTCACCAAAACACCCTCTGACAAAGCGATTCGCGATTTGCGTCGTAACGTTGGCATGGTGTTTCAGCAATACAACCTGTGGCCGCATCTGACCGTGCAGCAAAACCTGATTGAAGCGCCCTGCCGTGTACTGGGGTTGAGTAAAGATCAGGCGCTGGCCCGTGCAGAAAAACTGCTGGAACGTCTGCGTCTCAAACCTTATAGCGATCGTTACCCGCTGCATCTTTCTGGTGGTCAGCAGCAGCGTGTTGCTATTGCCCGTGCGTTGATGATGGAACCGCAGGTACTGCTGTTCGATGAACCGACCGCCGCACTGGACCCGGAAATTACGGCACAAATCGTCAGCATCATTCGTGAGCTGGCAGAAACGAATATTACCCAGGTGATCGTCACCCACGAAGTTGAAGTGGCGCGTAAAACCGCCAGCCGAGTGGTGTATATGGAAAATGGTCATATCGTAGAACAAGGCGACGCGAGCTGCTTTACCGAGCCGCAAACCGAAGCATTTAAAAACTATCTCTCTCACTAAGATTCGGGATAACAACAATGAAAAAAGTTCTGATTGCCGCGTTAATTGCAGGTTTTAGTCTTTCCGCCACAGCTGCCGAAACCATTCGTTTTGCTACCGAAGCCCCCTATCCTCCGTTTGAATCGATTGATGCAAACAACCAGATCGTTGGTTTTGACGTCGACCTGGCGCAGGCACTGTGTAAAGAGATTGATGCAACCTGTACTTTCTCTAACCAGGCGTTTGACAGCCTGATCCCAAGCCTGAAATTCCGTCGCGTAGAAGCAGTGATGGCGGGCATGGATATCACTCCGGAGCGTGAAAAGCAGGTACTGTTTACTACCCCGTACTATGACAACTCTGCCCTGTTTGTGGGTCAGCAAGGCAAATACACCAGTGTTGATCAGCTGAAAGGCAAAAAAGTCGGCGTTCAGAACGGGACGACACACCAGAAGTTCATTATGGATAAGCACCCGGAAATCACCACCGTTCCGTATGACAGCTACCAGAACGCAAAACTGGATCTGCAAAACGGGCGTATCGACAGCGTATTTGGTGACACCGCAGTGGTCACTGAGTGGCTGAAAGATAACCCAAAACTGGCGGCAGTGGGCGATAAAGTGACCGATAAAGATTATTTCGGTACTGGCCTCGGCATCGCGGTACGTCAGGGAAACACTGAACTGCAGCAGAAACTCAACACTGCGCTGGAAAAAGTGAAGAAAGATGGCACTTACGAAACCATCTACAACAAATGGTTCCAGAAGTAATTCCTGATGAATGAATTTTTTCCTTTAGCAAGCGCCGCCGGGATGACCGTCGGCCTTGCCGTTTGTGCATTGATTGTCGGGCTGGCGCTGGCGATGTTCTTTGCGGTATGGGAGTCAGCGAAATGGCGTCCTGTCGCGTGGGCAGGTTCAGCGCTGGTAACCATTCTGCGTGGCCTGCCAGAAATTCTGGTAGTGCTGTTTATCTATTTTGGCTCCTCGCAGTTACTGCTGACGCTTTCGGATGGCTTCACTATCAATCTTGGGTTCGTGCAGATCCCGGTGCAGATGGACATTGAGAACTTCGACGTGAGTCCGTTCCTTTGTGGTGTCATCGCTCTGTCACTGCTGTATGCCGCCTATGCCTCGCAAACGCTGCGCGGCGCGTTGAAAGCTGTACCGGTGGGCCAGTGGGAATCTGGTCAGGCGCTGGGGCTGTCGAAATCGGCTATCTTTTTCCGTCTGGTGATGCCGCAGATGTGGCGTCATGCGCTGCCTGGCCTCGGTAACCAGTGGCTGGTGCTGCTGAAAGATACCGCGCTGGTCAGTTTGATTAGTGTGAATGATTTAATGTTACAAACCAAAAGCATTGCTACTCGTACCCAGGAACCATTTACCTGGTACATTGTGGCGGCGGCGATTTACCTGGTGATCACCCTGCTCAGTCAGTACATTCTCAAACGCATTGACCTGCGCGCGACACGTTTTGAGCGGAGGCCCAGCTAATGTTTGAGTATTTACCCGAGCTGATGAAAGGGCTGCACACCAGCCTGACGCTAACCGTTGCCTCGCTGATTGTGGCACTGATTCTGGCATTGATTTTTACCATCATCCTGACGCTGAAAACGCCGGTGCTGGTGTGGCTGGTGCGGGGTTATATCACGCTGTTTACCGGTACGCCGCTGCTGGTGCAGATCTTCCTGATTTATTACGGGCCGGGCCAGTTTCCGACGTTGCAGGAGTATCCGGCACTGTGGCATTTGTTGTCAGAACCGTGGTTATGTGCGCTGATTGCGTTATCGCTGAACAGTGCGGCGTATACCACGCAGCTGTTTTACGGTGCAATTCGTGCGATCCCAGAAGGTCAGTGGCAGTCCTGTAGCGCCCTGGGAATGAGCAAAAAAGATACGCTGGCGATCCTGCTGCCGTATGCCTTTAAACGCTCGCTCTCTTCTTATTCCAACGAAGTGGTGCTGGTGTTCAAAAGTACCTCTCTGGCTTACACCATTACGCTGATGGAAGTGATGGGATACAGCCAGTTGTTGTACGGACGCACCTACGATGTAATGGTGTTCGGTGCGGCAGGGATTATTTACCTGGTCGTCAACGGCCTGCTGACGCTGATGATGCGTCTGATCGAGCGCAAAGCACTGGCATTCGAACGGCGGAATTAATGTAGCTGCGTACATTCGCCGGGGGGGTTTGTAGGTCTGATAAGACGCGCCAGCGTCGCATCAGACATCAGCACGGTGCCTGTGCCGGATGCGGCGTGGACGCCTTATCCGGCCTACATAGTGCATAAATTCTTATAATGAAGACGGACAACTCACTAAGTTATCCGTCTTTTTTTATTTCATTTAAATTATTTAATCATGTTTATTGCATATAAATTCACTTGATGGCATTGTTATCCCATGCCGCAGACACGGCCAAAAATCATAAGATTGACAGACGGGAGTTCCATCATGAAAAAGTTAGTTCTTGCCGCTTTACTTGCTTCCTTTACTTTCGGTGCTTCTGCCGCAGAGAAAATCAATTTTGGCGTTTCAGCCACCTATCCACCCTTTGAATCTATAGGTGCTAATAATGAGATTGTCGGCTTTGATATCGATCTGGCAAAAGCCTTGTGCAAACAAATGCAGGCAGAATGTACTTTTACTAATCACGCGTTCGACAGCCTGATCCCGTCACTGAAATTCAGAAAATATGACGCCGTAATCTCCGGTATGGATATCACCCCGGAGCGTAGCAAGCAGGTTTCGTTTACCACACCCTACTATGAAAACTCAGCCGTCGTGATTTCCAAAAAAGATACCTACAAAACGTTTGCCGACCTGAAAGGCAAACGCATTGGGATGGAAAACGGTACGACGCACCAGAAATATATTCAGGATCAGCACCCGGAAGTGAAAACTGTCTCCTATGACAGTTATCAGAATGCCTTTATCGATCTGAAAAATGGTCGTATTGATGGGGTATTTGGTGACACCGCGGTGGTAAACGAATGGCTGAAAACCAATCCGCAACTGGGCGTTGCGACTGAAAAAGTGACCGATCCGCAATACTTCGGCACCGGCCTGGGTATCGCTGTACGTCCGGATAACAAAGCTCTGCTGGAAAAACTGAATAACGCGCTGGCAGCAATTAAAGCTGACGGTACATATCAGAAAATCAATGACCAGTGGTTTCCGCAGTAATTGAGACTGATGACAAAAGTAAGATTGCCTGATGCGCTGCGCTTATCCGGCCCACATCAACTCTGCAATGTATTGATTTAGCATGATTTTGTAGGCCGGATAAGGCGTTCACGCCGCATCCGGCATGAACAAAGCGCACCTGATCAGCAATCTGAAGCCGCACCTGTGGCTTTTTTATTGCTTCACCAGCAGCGTCAACACTTCATAGTGCGCGGTGTGCGGGAACATATCAAAAAGCTGTACCCGTTCGATGCGGTAACCTGGCAGTTCGCGGATATCTTTCGCCATGGTTTGGGCGTTACAGCTGGAGTAGATAATAAAACGCGGTGCCATCGTTGAAAGATAATCACACAGCGGTTTACCAATGCCGCGGCGCGGCGGGTTAACCAGCACCAGCTCCGGCACCTCCCCCTGAGCAGTGGCAAACTGAGTGGAGTCCAGCGCCTGAAATTGTAAACGAGTTAAGCCCAGTTCAGCGGCTGACTGCTTTGCACAGGCAATGGCCTCTGGCGCAATTTCGATCCCGGTTAACTGCATGTCAGGCGTCGCGCAGTGTAAACCAAAGCCCCCCACACCGCAGAACAGATCCCACATATGTTTAACCGGCAGCTGTCGTACCCAGTCGCGCGCGGTGGCGTACAACTGGCTGGCGACCGCCGGATTAGTCTGGAAGAAACTTTGCGGACGGATCCACAGCGGTACGTCATTAAAACGCTCCGCCAGTGCCTGTTGTTCGGTCAGGTAGATCTCCGTCTCCCCTTCCATAATCGCCATATGTACCGGCTGAATATTGACGGTAATAACTTTCAGCTGCGGTAGTTGTTCGTGTAACCACGGCAGCGCCTTACGCAGTTGCGCCAGCTTGGTATCAGAACGCAGTACAAAGCGCAGCATCATGCCGCCATCACTCTGGCTTTCAGTCAGCAGAATGTATTTCAGTTCGCCACGCTTACGCGCCACGTTGTAGGGCGTTAACCCCGCTCGGGCGATAAACGGTTTTAGCGCCGCAAAAACGGGCGCAAATGAGGCTGGATAAAGCGGGCAGTCACAAAGGTCTTCCGGCGTGCCATCGCGATGCAGCATACCGAGCAGTGTTTTTTCAACGCTACCACTCACCACCATTTTGGCTTTATTACGAAACCCTTGTTCCGGGCCTGACACCGGCGCGCACCATTCCTCAACCGGAAAATCGGCGAGCAGATTTTTAAGATCGGCGGTTTTAGCGGAGAGTTGCTCTGGAATCGGCTGCGTTATCCACTGACAGGAACGACAGCGACCCGCGTCGTAAAGTGCGCACTGCATACATTGACCTTCACATCATCAGGGGCGACGATTATACACATTATTGCAACTGGAAGAACCGCCGACTGGTCGAGGGAACGAACAGCAGCATCAGGATGAGCATATCCGGCAGCTTCTGCAGCATCAGGCTATGGAAGATTTCACGTTTTGATTCACCGGGAATGCTGAACAGCTCCGGATAACCGTACCCCAGCGAAGCCGCCCACAAGTAACTTGCGGCGGTGATTTGTGTCAGCAGATATAGCCAGCGCGCCCAGCGACGCCCTTTCACCAGTGAAAACGCACACCAGATCTCAATGAAAACCAGCACCAGACTGCTTAAAAAGACCAGCGTTAAACTCCAGGTTTGTACGCTGCGATGAATGAACTCGCCAATACCGCGCACGCCCAGCGTATTGAAAATCATCAGCACGTCGAGGCCACGGATCATAATAATGGCGAGCGCCGCCACCTGCACCAGCGCAGGCACATTCAGGCGAGCATGAGATGAAGATGTTTTCTTAAAAAATCCCAACGTTTCGTCTTCCATGAAAACAATGCCGCGACATGCGCGGCATTATGTAGCCAGGTTGGCAAATTTTAGTGTCTTCAGCCACGTCTTGCACGTTGGATGTCGCGTATCCGCTGTTTTTCTGCGCGCGCCATCAGATACCAGGCGATAAATCCGACAATTCCGACCGCGCCGAGGATCAATGTTGCCAGGGCGTTGATTTCCGGATTCACCCCCATCCGCACGCTGGAAAAGACCAGCATCGGTAACGTGGTGGCTCCCGGCCCGGAAACAAAGCTGGCGATCACCAGATCATCAAGCGACAAAGTAAAAGCCAGTAACCAGCCAGAAATGATCGCGGGCATGATCATCGGTAGCGTAATGACGAAAAACACTTTCAGCGGCGTCGCACCGAGATCCATCGCGGCTTCTTCTATCGAGCGATCCAGTTCCCGCAGACGCGACGAAATAACGACCGCCACATAAGCCGTACAGAAAGTGACATGCGCCAGCCAGATGGTAAGCATACCGCGGTCCGCAGGCCAGCCAATGGCATGAGCAAGCGCGACGAATAATAACAACAGCGACAAGCCCGTGATGACATCTGGCATTACTAGCGGCGCGGTGATCATAAAGGCAAAGCCATTTGATCCGCGAAACCTGCCAAAGCGCACCAGCACCACCGCCGCAATAGTCCCGAGGATCGCCGCCGCCGTTGCCGCACAGGCAGCAATTGTCAGGCTTGAACCAACCGCACTCATCATCGCGTCATCGCGCAATAACTCACCATACCAGCGCGTTGACCAGCCGCCCCACACCGTCACCAGCTTCGAGCTGTTAAACGAATAGATAACCAGCATCAGCATTGGCGCGTAGAGAAAGGTAAAGCCCAGCAGCAAAATCACAATCCGCCAGGGCGAACGAACTACCGGTAAATTATTCATCCGTGTTCTCCCACGCTTTTTTGCTGGTGTTTGTGGAACCACATTATCGGCACAATTAGCAGCAGCAACATGATGATCGCTACCGCCGAGGCCACCGGCCAGTCGCGGTTATTGAAAAACTCTTGCCATAGCACGCGCCCGATCATGATGCTGTCCGGGCCACCGAGCAGTTCCGGGATCACAAACTCGCCCACAGCCGGGATAAACACCAGCATCGATCCGGCAATAATCCCACCTTTAGTCAGCGGCACGATCACAGTAAAGAACGTTTTCAGCGGTCGTGCACCGAGATCCAGCGCTGCTTCCACCAGCGAATAATCAATACGAATCAACGCGGTATAAATCGGCAGCACCATAAACGGCACGTAGGCGTAAACAATGCCAATATAAACTGCCAGATTGGTATGAAGAATGGTCAGCGGTTGATCGATAACCCCCAGCCACAGCAGAAAATTATTCAGCACACCGTTGTTTTTTAATATTCCCATCCAAGCATAAACGCGGATCAGAAACGAGGTCCACGACGGCAGGATCACCAGTAGTAATAAAATATTACGGGTCGAAGGCTTACTGTGCGCCACCGCCCACGCCAGCGGATAGCCGATCAGTAAACAGCAAAATGTCGAAATCGCAGCCACCTGTAGCGACTGGAGATAAGCATCGAAATAGAGCGGATCGTCGGTCAGTTGCAGAAAATTACCGAGATTAAGAGTGATGGACAGTTGCCCGTCAGCCCACTCCATCAGTTCGGTATAAGGTGGAATAGCGCGCGCCATCTCCGCCAGGCTTATTTTAAAGACAATCAGAAATGGCAGCAGAAACAGCAAGATCAACCAGATATATGGCAACGCAATGACCAGTTTGCGCCCATGCTTCATTTGCAGCTGCGACAACCACAGCTTAAATCCGCCCGGCGGTTTCGACTGGGCAGCAGGTTCAAGTGTATTCATCTTTGCTCCTTAAACCGTCAGCACCACACAGCTGTCCACTTCCCAGCACAAACGCACTTCGTCGCCCCAGGTCGGTAACCCTTTACGATGACGATGGGCGTTTTGTAGCTGGGCACTAATCATCTGCCCACTTTTCAGACGAACGTGATACACCGAAAGATCGCCGAGATAGGCAATGTGTATCACCTCCCCCACCGCGAAGTTACAACCATTGGCGGGCGGCTCTTCGCAAAGCATGATTTTTTCCGGGCGCAGCGCCACATGTACCGGCACGTTATCGACCACCGAGGCATCCGCGTCGACTTTCAGTGGATGCACCAGCCCCGGCGAATCAAGCACCAAGCCATCTTCCTGACGCTCTTTGAGTACGCCTTCAAAGACGTTTACCGAGCCAATAAATTCGGCGCTATAGCGGGTAGTCGGATGCTCGTAGATCTCTTCCGGTTCGCCAATCTGGACAAATTTCCCACGATTCATAATGGCGATGCGCCCCGCCATGGTCATCGCCTCTTCCTGATCGTGGGTGACCATCACACAAGTCACACCGACGCGCTCCAGAATATCCACCACTTCAAGCTGCATCCGGTCACGCAGCTTTTTATCCAGCGCGCCCATCGGCTCGTCGAGCAGTAATAGTTTCGGGCGCTTGGCAAGGCTTCGGGCCAGGGCCACACGCTGTCGCTGACCACCAGAAAGCTGATGCGGTTTACGTTTGGCGAACTCCTGCATGTGCACCAGGCCGAGCATCTCATTGACCCGACTGGAAATTTCCGCTTTCGGTAGTTTGTCCTGTTTCAGGCCAAAAGCGATGTTCTGTTCCACGGTCATATGCGGAAACAGCGCGTAAGACTGAAACATCATATTGATGGGGCGCAGGTAAGGCGGAACCTGTGACAAATCGACGCCATCAAGCATTATCTGTCCGGCAGAAGGTTGTTCGAAACCTGCCAGCATACGCAGCAGCGTGGACTTGCCACAGCCGGATGCGCCCAGCAGCGCGAAGATTTCACCTTTGTAGATGGTCAGGCTGACATCATCCACCGCATGTTGACCATCGTAGGATTTGGTGAGGTTGCGGATTTCTAATAGCGGCGTCAGCGCCTTACGGGTTTTCGCCTGCGGGCGAGGGATAGCGTCATTCACGGCTGCTCTCCGGCATTGAATGTGTGCAAGCGCACCATGATGGTGCGAATTGCCGGCGGGTGTGGTGCGCCCGCCCGGCATCTAAGGCTGCGGATTATTTTCCGCTCTTCACTTTGGTCCACGCGCGGGTGCGCACACGGTCGATTTTCGGGTCCTGCACTTTCAGAGTGAACAGCTTCGCACGAACATCCGCAGGCGGATAAATACCCGGGTTCTCACGGACTTCCGCACTCACCAGCGGCGTGGCTGCTTTATTGGCGTTGACATAGAACACATGGTCGGAAATATGCGCTACTACATCCGGGCGCAGCAGGTAATTCAGGAACTGATAGGCTTCGTCTTTGTTTTTGGCATCCGCTGGCATGGCGAATACATCAAAGAACGCCATCGCCCCTTCTTTTGGAATCGAGAACGAGACATTCACTCCATTCTTCGCTTCCTTCGCGCGGTTTGACGCCTGCCAGACATCACCTGCCCAGCCGATAGCGACGCAAATATCGCCGTTTGCCAGGTCGTTAATGTATTGAGATGAATGGAAATAACGAATGTTCGGGCGCAGCTTTAACAGCAGATCGGTTGCCGGTCCGGTGTAATCATCCGCTTTAGTGCTGTTGGGATCTTTGCCGAGATAATTCAACACGGTAGCAAAAACTTCTTCTGGCGCATCCAGGAAAGAGACACCGCAGCTTTTCAGTTTTTCCAGATTTTCAGGTTTGAGGATCAAGTCCCAGCTATCGACGGGCGCGTTTTCGCCCAGCACAGCTTTAACTTTATCAACGTTATAGCCAATCCCGGTCGTCGCCCACATATAGGGCATAGCAAATTTATTGTCGGGATCGTGTTTGGCGACCAGCTTCAGCAGCTCCGGGTCGAGATTCTTCCACTCCGGCAATTTGCTTTTGTCCAGCGGCTGGAAAACTCCCGCAGTCAACTGGCGTTCTAGAAAGCTGGCAGATGGAACCACCAAGTCAAAGCCGGTGCTACCCGCCATTAATTTGCCTTCCAGTACTTCGTTAGAGTCGAAAACATCGTAGACGACTTTAATACCGGTTTCTTTTTCAAAATTGGCCACCGTGTCAGGGGCGATATAATCAGACCAGTTATAAATGTGGAGTGTTTTTTGTTCAGCCGCGAGCGTGCCGACAGAGACGGCCATCAGAGCACCCGCAACCAGACCCGATAGCCATTTTTTATTTAAGGCGGTCACATCTCTTTCCTTCTGAAAGTTCGTTAACAAACGAACAAAAGTTGTCACACTGAAAGATATGCAATAAACGTGCATATTTTTTTATCGGCGCGGTGTAAGAAAAGAGAACTCTCTCCCGGCCAGCACTGCTCGCTATATAGAAGCATCGCAAGAATAACTTTAGCCAGGGTTTGAGACTATAGCTCGGATTAAAAAACGGTATTTAACAAATTTTTATGCGTATTTGCTCTATGTGATAAAGCCAAATCGACACAAGAGAAGTGAAATAATCTTTAAGAAAAGGTTAAAAACAGCAGATAATTTTGCAGCGCGCAGTCACTGCGGCAGCGACTGCGTGCTCGAAAGGAATTATCAGTGGAGAAAATAGTTTTCGGTAACGTTGTTTTGCCCTTCATCGTCAGTCGGTAACAGCAGTTGATGGGCATTAGCTTCAAGAATGACCATCGAAATCTGCTCTTCGCTCTGACGCACGAACCATGCAAACTGCTCATAGGTTACGCCCTGCATAACGGATAAAGACTGGCAAACCACCAGCTTTGGCAGATTATCATCCTGCATATCAAGAAATGCTTTCACGGTCAGCGAACTGGCATTGATGGCAGATAAATCCGCCGCCAGCGGCAATACGGCTGAAGGTCGGACTTCCGCCATGGCAGAAAACAGGATCGTGTTATCGATCAGATCGATTTTGGCATCAAAGACACCGTCGAAATTCTGCATATGGGGCAGATGCAGAGCCTGACAGTTATCACATTCAAAAAAACTCATCCCCAGGTCATCGAGCCATTGACGCAGCGTATCCAGACCAGGAACGACCAGCGATGTCATAATTTTGTACAACCTCTTTCGATAAAAAGACCGGCACAGCTTACGCAAAAAGCGCAGGCAAAACCATGATCAGTAATGTGATTGCGACTAACCACCCGTTTTCAGGCAATATTCTGTCGTAGCGTGGCGTTCGATCCAGCGGATCATTTTACCCGCGATATCGATACCGGTGGTTTTTTCTATTCCTTCCAGCCCCGGCGACGCATTCACTTCCATCACCAACGGCCCGCGATTAGCACGCAGAATATCCACACCAGCAACGTCCAGCGCCATCGTTCGCGCGGCTTTTATCGCGATTTCACGCTCCTGTAGTGTGATACTGGCGACGCTTGCCGCGCCGCCACGATGCAAATTGGAACGAAAATAGCCCTCTTTCGCCCGCCGTTCAATCGCAGCGACCACTTCATCACCAACAACCAGACAGCGGATATCGCACCCTTGCGCCTCTTTGATATATTCCTGCACCAGAATATGCGCGTTCAGACCGCGGAAAGCGTCAATCACGCTTTCCGCCGCCTGACGAGTCTCCGCCAGCACGACGCCAATTCCCTGCGTGCCTTCAACCAACTTGACCACCAGCGGCGCACCACCGACCATGTCGATTAAATCGCTGGTATCATCCGGCGAATGCGCAATGCCCGTGACAGGCAGGTCGATGCCCTGACGCGCCAGCAGTTGCATGGAACGCAATTTGTCACGCGCCCGGGCAATGGCGACCGACTCATTGAGCGGATAGCTCCCCAGCATCTCGAACTGGCGCAGTGCCGCCGTCCCATAAAAGGTAATGGCGGTGCCAATACGCGGGATCACTGCGTCAAAATGGGGTAACTTGCGGCCTTTGTAGTAAATAGAAGACGCCGCAGGATTTATGTTCATGTAGCAAGAAAGCGGATCAAGAATTTCAACCAGGTGACCGCGCTGTATAGCGGCTTCACGCAGCCGCTTACACGAATAGAGCGTTCCATCCCGGGACAATATGGCAATTTTCACCCTGCACCTCTCTGTCAGACCTGGTCAAAAGCCCGCGTATCATACATCGACGTGGCGGTTTTAGCGCGTCGCCCAACCCTGTTTGTGCAAATAATCCAGAATAAATGGGCGGCTTTCTTTAATGATTGTTCGGCGGATATGATCGCTCCAGGTATCCCAGCGATTATTGCTGCCACGGGTGAGGTAATATTCCGCCAGTTGCTCGTCATACTGCGCCAGTGCGTCTTTATCCAGCGGTTGATAGCTGTTTTCATGCACCAAAATGGAGGCCGGTAAACGCGGCTTGAGATCCGGATTATCCGCAGGCCAGCCAAGGCACAGCCCAAACAGCGGCAGAACATGCTGCGGTAATTTCAGCAGTTTCGTCACCGCTTCAATATTATTGCGCAGGCCGCCGATATATACCCCGCCCAATCCCAGCGATTCCGCTGCGGTTAATGCATTCTGCGCCATCATTGCCGTATCAACGACACCGAGCAACAGTTGTTCCGCCAGGCCGAGCTGAGCATCCGGACAGATCTGTAAATGGCGGTTAAAGTCGGCACAGAACACCCAGAACTCCGCCGCTTGCGCTACGTGTTTTTGCCCGCCGGTCAGCGTCACCAGTTCTTCACGTAATGCTTTGTCGGTAATGCGAATAATGCTACTACACTGCAAAAAACTGGAACTGGACGTCGCACGGGCGCTGTTAATAATCGCCTCACACTGCGCACTGATGAATCCCCTAATGATTTTTATCAAAATCATTAAGTTAAGGTAGATACACATCTTGTCATATGATCAAATGGTTTCGCCAAAAATCAATAATCAGACAACAAAATGTGCGAACTCGATATTTTACACGACTCTCTTTACCAATTCTGCCCCGAATTACACTTAAAACGACTCAACAGCTTAACGTTGGCTTGCCACGCCTTACTTGACTGTAAAACTCTCACTCTTACCGAACTTGGCCGTAACCTGCCAACCAAAGCGAGAACAAAACATAACATCAAACGAATCGACCGATTGTTAGGTAATCGTCACCTCCACAAAGAGCGACTCGCTGTATACCGTTGGCATGCTAGCTTTATCTGTTCGGGCAATACGATGCCCATTGTACTTGTTGACTGGTCTGATATCCGTGAGCAAAAACGGCTTATGGTATTGCGAGCTTCAGTCGCACTACACGGTCGTTCTGTTACTCTTTATGAGAAAGCGTTCCCGCTTTCAGAGCAATGTTCAAAGAAAGCTCATGACCAATTTCTAGCCGACCTTGCGAGCATTCTACCGAGTAACACCACACCGCTCATTGTCAGTGATGCTGGCTTTAAAGTGCCATGGTATAAATCCGTTGAGAAGCTGGGTTGGTACTGGTTAAGTCGAGTAAGAGGAAAAGTACAATATGCAGACCTAGGAGCGGAAAACTGGAAACCTATCAGCAACTTACATGATATGTCATCTAGTCACTCAAAGACTTTAGGCTATAAGAGGCTGACTAAAAGCAATCCAATCTCATGCCAAATTCTATTGTATAAATCTCGCTCTAAAGGCCGAAAAAATCAGCGCTCGACACGGACTCATTGTCACCACCCGTCACCTAAAATCTACTCAGCGTCGGCAAAGGAGCCATGGATTCTAGCAACTAACTTACCTGTTGAAATTCGAACACCCAAACAACTTGTTAATATCTATTCGAAGCGAATGCAGATTGAAGAAACCTTCCGAGACTTGAAAAGTCCTGCCTACGGACTAGGCCTACGCCATAGCCGAACGAGCAGCTCAGAGCGTTTTGATATCATGCTGCTAATCGCCCTGATGCTTCAACTAACATGTTGGCTTGCGGGCGTTCATGCTCAGAAACAAGGTTGGGACAAGCACTTCCAGGCTAACACAGTCAGAAATCGAAACGTACTCTCAACAGTTCGCTTAGGCATGGAAGTTTTGCGGCATTCTGGCTACACAATAACAAGGGAAGACTCACTCGTGGCTGCAACCCTGCTTACTCAAAATCTATTCACACATGGTTACGTTTTGGGGAAATTATGAGGGGATCTCTCAGCACTGCGCTTCGGAAATGGGTTCATCAGTGAAATGGCGAATGGAGCGATGGCCACAAATAAGTTCAATGGTTGGCGTCATTATCTTTTTCTCTTTCTGAACGTGAATATTGCGGTGGACAGTTCATCAGCTGTGGGGCAAGACGTTTTGCCACCTGAAGAATAACCACCACCGCAGCGGGAAGCATGAGCAAAACACCGAGAAAAATCATCAGAATCTGCACTTCTGGCCGAGAAAATGGCTCAGGCAGCGACAGGGAGTCGCTTACCGACAGCAGCGCCACCGCCAGTAGCATCATTCCGATAAATTCCAGTATCAACACGCCTTTAGGCAATTTACCGATCGCGCGCATACGCTTCCCTCTGCAAAGTGAGCCTTCAGTCTAAAACTTTTCACTGTATTGTGTTTAACAGTTATAGCTTTTAGCAATTAATGCAACAGGTTAAACCTACTTTCAGCGAATACATTTTAGCGTGATCATTACAGGCATAAATCTATGAGGAGAGAAATAATGCAAACCGTTATTTTTGGTCGTTCGGGTTGCCCTTACTGTGTGCGTGCAAAAGATCTGGCTGAGAAATTGAGCAATGAACGCGATGATTTTCAGTATCAGTATGTAGATATTCGTGCGGAAGGGATCACTAAAGAAGATCTACAACAAAAGGCAGGTAAACCCGTAGAAACCGTGCCGCAGATTTTTGTCGATCAGCAACATATCGGCGGCTATACCGATTTTGCTGCATGGGTGAAAGAAAATCTGGACGCCTGATCGTCTGACAAGCCCTCGCGTTGAGGGCTTTACTGATTTTTTCTGTGCTGTGGTTTAAACAAACTACTGATAAATAAGAAACACAGTGCCCCCAGCGCACACCAGAACACCGCGCTTAGTAACCATGCCAGCTCTTGCCAGAATGAGCGCGTCGGTGAAAAAAACAGCCGCATAATGAGCATTGAACAGGGTGCCGCCAGCATTGCGCCAAATAGAGGTTTCAGGACTTCTCTACGCTGTGAAAAGAAACTGGCAACTGCTCCAGGAAGAATGAAAAACAGCAAGCCGATTTCAGGATGCCCGGCAGCCCGAAAAGCGCCTTTCATGTGCGTCGCCAGAAAAAGGCACACCACAATGAAGAGGACAAAACAGCAGATTGCCCCCGCCCAACGTTGTTTATGTTTCACTCGTTCCTCCTGACACTGCGTCTATCGAACACATTTTTCGCCAGTGTGGCGTTCAGTAAGATAAAGCCGCTTCGCATTCCATGCTAATATAGGCCAACGCAATTCATATAGCCGTTGATACCTAATGTGATTACACTAGTAAAATATATTGTTACTTTACTATCGTTTAGGTGCGCTGAATGAATCTGCGCCCTGAATTCTGGTAAAACACATTATCGTAAATTACCATTTCTTTCAACAGCTTACTAGTAAACAAGAAGTTAGCCTCCGTGAATATAAACGTCGCCGAATTGTTAAATGGGAATTACATTCTGTTATTATTTGTGGTCCTCGCGCTTGGGCTATGTCTCGGAAAGTTACGACTTGGTTCGATCCAACTGGGTAATTCCATTGGCGTTTTAGTCGTATCGCTGTTATTAGGCCAACAACATTTCAGCATTAACACCGATGCGCTTAATCTTGGCTTTATGCTGTTTATTTTCTGCGTCGGGGTCGAAGCCGGACCGAACTTTTTTTCCATTTTTTTTCGCGATGGGAAAAATTACCTAATGTTAGCACTGGTGATGGTTGGCAGTGCGCTGGTGATCGCCTTAGGGTTAGGTAAGCTGTTTGGCTGGGATATTGGCCTGACGGCCGGTATGTTAGCAGGCTCTATGACGTCGACACCGGTTCTGGTCGGTGCTGGCGATACACTGCATCATTCCGGCATGGAAAGCAGGCAGCTCTCACTGGCACTGGATAATCTGAGCCTCGGGTATGCCTTAACCTATTTAATCGGTCTGGTGAGTTTGATTGTTGGTGCGCGTTACTTGCCGAAATTGCAGCATCAGGACTTACAGACCAGCGCCCAGCAAATCGCCCGCGAACGTGGCCTGGACACTGATGCCAACCGTAAGGTTTATTTACCGGTGATCCGCGCCTATCGCGTCGGCCCGGAGCTGGTGGCCTGGACCGACGGCAAAAATCTGCGTGAACTGGGTATTTATCGACAAACCGGCTGCTACATTGAACGTATTCGACGTAACGGGATTCTGGCAAATCCAGACGGTGATGCCGTGCTACAAATGGGCGATGAAATAGCGTTGGTAGGCTATCCCGACGCCCATGCCCGACTCGATCCCAGCTTCCGTAACGGTAAAGAAGTTTTCGATCGTGACCTTCTCGACATGCGTATCGTCACTGAAGAAGTGGTCGTTAAAAACCATAACGCTGTAGGTAAACGTCTCGCACAACTGAAGTTGACCGATCACGGTTGCTTCCTTAACCGCGTCATTCGTAGCCAGATTGAGATGCCGATAGATGACAACGTCGTGCTTAACAAAGGTGACGTTTTACAAGTCAGCGGTGATGCCCGTCGCGTAAAAACCATCGCCGATCGCATCGGCTTTATCTCGATTCACAGCCAGGTCACTGACCTGCTGGCATTTTGCGCCTTCTTTGTTATTGGGCTGATGATCGGGATGATCACCTTCCAGTTCAGCACATTCAGTTTCGGCATGGGGAACGCTGCCGGGTTGTTATTCGCCGGAATTATGCTGGGCTTTATGCGTGCTAACCACCCGACCTTCGGTTACATTCCGCAAGGTGCATTAAGCATGGTGAAAGAGTTCGGCTTGATGGTGTTTATGGCAGGCGTTGGTCTGAGCGCCGGTAGCGGTATTAATAACGGCCTGGGCGCGATTGGCGGTCAGATGTTGATTGCCGGATTAATTGTCAGTCTTGTGCCCGTGGTTATCTGTTTCTTGTTCGGTGCTTATGTATTGCGAATGAACCGCGCACTGTTGTTCGGCGCAATGATGGGCGCACGCACCTGCGCGCCGGCAATGGAGATCATCAGTGATACAGCTCGCAGTAACATCCCTGCGCTGGGCTATGCGGGCACCTACGCAATCGCCAACGTCCTGCTGACGCTGGCAGGGACAATCATCGTCATGGTATGGCCAGGATTAGGATAAAACTGAAGTTGCCCTGAAAATGAAATTTTTTTGCACAACCGCAGAACTTTTCCGCAGGGCATCAGTCTTAATTAGTGCCACTGCTTTTCTTTGATGTCCCCATTTTGTGGAGCCCATCAACCCCGCCATTTCGGTTCAAGGTTGATGGGTTTTTTGTTATCTAAAATTTATCTACTACCCTGCAACCCTCTCAACCATCCTCAAAATCTCCTCGCGCGATAGCGGCTTACGGTCGGTGACAAAATGCAGCGTCATCCCCTCAATAAACGCATCAAGCGCGCGGGCGGTTCCGGGTTCAAACCATTGTTCGAGCGTTTGCTGACTGCGCTGCATCCAGTTTTGCATTACCGTTTTTAATAGCGGTTTTCGGCTAGCCAGCGCGTAGAGCTGGTACATCAGCTCCATATTATCCGGCGTTGCAACCTGTGAGCTGTAGATCATATCGGTGATAGCCTGGCATGCGCCTTGAGCATCACTAACATCGCTAAAAAATGCCTGATATTGCCGGGACATAATCTCAGTAAAACTGCTGAACGCCTCCAGCAACAACTCATCAATTCCTGAAAAATAGTAGGTCATCGATCCCAACGGTACCCCGGCAAGGGTAGCAATTTTGCGGTGCGTAACAGCATGTATTCCGTAAAGTTTCACCGCCTCCAGCGTGGCCTGGATCATCTTTCCTCGCCGTTGCGGATCGTTAGCGCGACGCATGTCATTTCCTCTGTCTGCAATTGTGTACAAATGTACACAACCTTGCTAATGTTGTCTTCCCTCTTCTTATTTTGACGTGATCTATGACCGTAAATTCTTCACGTAATGCATTGAAACGCCGAACCTGGGCGCTGTTTATGTTCTTCTTTTTGCCAGGCCTGTTAATGGCGTCCTGGGCAACCCGTACGCCTGCTATCCGCGATATTCTCTCTGTCTCGATCGCTGAAATGGGCGGTGTTCTCTTTGGTCTGTCGATCGGTTCGATGAGCGGTATTCTCTGCTCGGCGTGGTTAGTGAAACGCTTTGGGACACGTAATGTCATCCTGGTCACGATGTCCTGCGCATTGATCGGGATGATGATATTAAGTCTGGCACTCTGGCTGACATCGCCCCTGCTCTTTGCCGTTGGTCTCGGCGTCTTTGGGGCAAGTTTTGGTTCTGCGGAAGTGGCGATAAACGTTGAAGGTGCCGCCGTTGAGCGAGAAATGAATAAAACGGTTTTGCCGATGATGCACGGTTTTTATAGCCTGGGCACGCTGGCAGGCGCTGGTGTCGGGATGGCACTGACGGCCTTTGGCGTTCCGGCAACGGTGCACATTTTATTGGCGGCGCTGGTAGGTATCGCGCCTATTTATATCGCCATTCAGGCAATCCCTGACGGTACGGGCAAAAATGCTGCCGATGGCACCCAGCATGGCGAAAAAGGCATTCCTTTTTATCGCGATATCCAGTTGCTGTTGATTGGTGTTGTAGTGCTGGCGATGGCCTTTGCCGAAGGTTCTGCCAACGACTGGTTACCCTTATTAATGGTTGATGGTCACGGTTTTAGCCCCACTTCCGGCTCACTGATTTATGCCGGTTTTACCCTGGGGATGACCGTTGGACGCTTCACCGGCGGTTGGTTCATCGACAGTTACAGTCGC
This sequence comes from Shigella flexneri 2a str. 301, assembly GCF_000006925.2. Classification (NCBI taxonomy): domain Bacteria; kingdom Pseudomonadati; phylum Pseudomonadota; class Gammaproteobacteria; order Enterobacterales; family Enterobacteriaceae; genus Shigella; species Shigella flexneri. Next base: position 831,916 of record NC_004337.2, on the reverse strand, counting down.
GTTGCCGTGGTTCGGGCCAGTGCACTAATGGGGGCGTTGGGTATTGGGCTGATTATTTTTGTCGATAGCGCCTGGGTCGCAGGAGTGTCTGTTGTACTTTGGGGACTGGGTGCCTCGCTGGGCTTCCCGCTGACCATTTCTGCCGCCAGCGATACCGGCCCCGATGCACCAACCCGCGTCAGTGTGGTAGCAACGACCGGTTATCTGGCTTTCCTCGTCGGGCCGCCGCTGCTGGGCTATCTCGGCGAACATTATGGATTACGTAGTGCAATGCTGGTTGTACTGGCGCTGGTTATTCTCGCGGCTATTGTCGCGAAAGCCGTCGCCAAACCCGATACCAAAACGCAGACGGCGATGGAGAATAGTTGATGAGCATTAAATTAATTGCGGTAGACATGGATGGTACTTTCTTAAGCGATCAAAAAACCTATAACCGTGAGCGGTTTATGGCTCAGTATCAGCAAATGAAAGCACAAGGCATTCGCTTTGTGGTCGCCAGCGGGAATCAATATTATCAGTTGATCTCTTTCTTCCCTGAAATTGCGAATGAAATTGCCTTTGTGGCTGAAAACGGCGGCTGGGTAATGAGTGAAGGCAAAGATGTTTTTAATGGCGAGCTGTCGAAGGATGCGTTTGCTACTGTCGTGGAACATTTGCTGACGCGCCCGGAAGTGGAAATTATTGCCTGCGGAAAAAATAGCGCCTATACACTCAAAAAATATGACGATGCCATGAAAACGGTGGCGGAAATGTATTATCACCGTCTGGAATACGTCGATAACTTTGACAACTTAGAAGATATTTTCTTTAAGTTTGGCCTGAATCTTTCCGATGAACTGATTCCACAAGTACAAAAAGCATTACATGAGGCCATCGGCGATATTATGGTGCCAGTCCACACCGGCAACGGCAGCATCGATCTGATTATCCCCGGCGTACATAAAGCCAATGGCCTTCGCCAACTGCAGAAATTATGGGGAATAGACGACAGCGAAGTGGTGGTCTTTGGCGATGGCGGTAACGATATTGAGATGCTGCGTCAGGCAGGCTTTAGTTTTGCAATGGAAAATGCCGGCAGCGCAGTCGTCGCAGCGGCAAAATACCGGGCAGGCTACAATAACCGTGAAGGCGTACTGGATGTGATCGATAAAGTTCTTAAACACGAAGCGCCATTTGACCAATAAAAACGGCAGCACGCCCGGCAACACAATGCCTGAATGAAGGCTGCATAATTCGCGGAAATTAACCCGCTGCATTATTTCAGGCGAAATGATTATGAAAAATTGTCTACTGTTGGGCGCGCTTTTAATGGGCTTTACTGGTGTGGCGATGGCGCAAAGTGTCACCGTCGATGTGCCGAGTGGATACAAAGTGGTTGTGGTTCCTGATTCAGTCAGCGTTCCACAAGCGGTCAGCGTCGCGACTGTGCCGCAAACCGTCTATGTGGCTCCTGCGCCAGCTCCGGCTTACCGCCCGCATCCTTATGTTCGCCATCTTGCCAGCGTAGGTGAAGGGATGGTTATCGAACACCAGATTGACGACCATCACCATTAATTCGAGAATGCCTGATCGCACAAATCAATCAGGCATTTTTTTACCCTTCGTGAGAATTTCCCATCTGTTTATCTTTTAAAAAGATAACCATCAGCGACAGCCACAAAATTCCGTTGACAAGGTTGAAGAGATTAAACAGTCCGTTGCCCCCGTTCAGCCAGGCATGTTTGCTGATTTCAATACCGACGGTAAAGATCAGCATTTGCAGCATTCCCATCGCCGCAGAAACCGTACCTTTACTCATATCGCTGGCAAACAGGGTTAATCGCACCAGTCCCGCATTCGCCAGACCAATACCGAAAGCATAAATACTTAACCCGGCGGTCATCCATAAATACGCGTGCGATGAGATAACCGTTGCCGCAGCAGCGACCAACAGACCAATCATAATCGGCCAGCCGCCCATAATAATCAGCGAACGTACGGTGCGGCGCGAGGTCAGACGCGCTAACAGCAAGTTACCCGCAATTAACGCCCCGAAAATAGGCACTTGCAGCAAGCCATATTCATAGCTGCTCAACTGCTCCCCGGTAATGATGATAATCGGCGACTGGGCGATCCACGCCAGCAATGGCAGGCTAACGAATCCCAGCGCCCCCGCCACAAAGCGGCCGTTCTTCAGCACCAGCTTATAGTCACGACCGAGTTCTTTCAGTGACAGTTTCTCGCCTATACGCATGGCGGTTTCAGGCATAGCTCGTTGCAGACCGAAAAAGGAGATCGCTGCCAATGCGGCAAACAAAACAAACATCCCCTCCCAAGGCAGCACATGGATCCACGCCGCGCCCACCAGCGGACCAAGTAGCGGAGCAATCAGCGCCACGTTCGCCATCAGCGCGGTGATCTTGATACAAACCGCCTCTTCGAAGGATTCCTGAATTGCGGCGTATCCCACAGCGCCAATGAAACAGAAGCTTATGCCCTGCAAGAAGCGCAACAGGGTGAATTGTTCAATGTTTTGCGCCAGTAATATTGCCAGACAGGTGACGATAAACCACACCACACCCGCCAGCATCACCGGACGGCGACCAATACGATCCGACAGCGGCCCCAGGAGCCATTGTAAAAACATCCCGCCCGCCAGATACGCGGTCATCGAAGTAGGAACCCAATCAATGCCCGCCTGATATTGTTCCACCACGGCCAACATACCGGGTTGGATCATATCGTTGCCGATATAGGTTGAAAATTCGTAAAGCACCAGACAGAGAGGGAAAAGTAACGCCTGACGTCCAAGCCTGGCACCGGAAGCTAATTTATTTTGCATGCAATTTCTTCGCCAATAATAATCGCGCAGAGTTTAATAAAAGCGCAGCTAACGAGAAAGCGAATTTTGTAGCTGAAACCACGGTTAAGCACATTCTTACATTATTGCGAGTATAGCTACGCTTTCTTTAAGTTTTATTTAACCTATGCCCGTTACAATCACCCACCGTAAACAGGCCGCTTGAGGGAAATAAGACGATGCCGCTTTACCCAGTTTAACCTGCACTTTATTCTCAACGACTTGCCTGTATTGGCTCCCTTTTAATCACTTTGCGTCGGGAAGTTATGCTGGAAAATTTGAATCTCTCTCTATTCTCTCTTATTAACGCGACGCCAGACTCGGCTCCGTGGATGATCTCGTTGGCGATTTTTATTGCTAAAGATTTGATTACCGTGGTGCCGTTGCTGGCCGCGGTACTTTGGTTGTGGGGGCTTACAGCACAACGGCAACTGGTGATAAAAATCGCTATCGCGCTGGCGGTCAGCCTGTTTGTGTCCTGGACGATGGGACATCTTTTTCCGCACGACCGACCCTTTGTCGAAAATATCGGCTATAACTTCCTGCATCATGCGGCGGATGACTCATTCCCGAGCGATCACGGTACGGTGATTTTCACCTTTGCACTGGCATTTTTATGCTGGCATCGCCTGTGGTCCGGCTCACTTTTAATGGTGCTGGCCGTCGTCATTGCCTGGTCGCGCGTTTATCTTGGCGTCCACTGGCCGCTGGATATGCTCGGTGGATTGCTGGCAGGTATGATTGGCTGCCTTAGTGCCCAGATTATCTGGCAAGCGATGGGGCATAAACTCTATCAACGTCTGCAATCGTGGTATCGCGTCTGTTTTGCATTACCGATCCGCAAAGGCTGGGTGCGTGACTGATCTCTGCTAAAAAGTGTAGTATTGAGCGGCTCGCTTCAATAACTATTCAGAGGGATTATGGAAACACGTCGCGAAGAGCGTATCGGGCAGCTGCTGCAAGAATTAAAACGCAGCGATAAGTTACATCTTAAAGACGCCGCCGCCCTGCTTGGGGTTTCGGAGATGACGATTCGTCGCGATCTGAACAACCACAGTGCGCCCGTCGTTTTGCTCGGCGGCTATATTGTTCTGGAACCGCGCAGTGCCAGCCATTACCTGTTAAGCGATCAAAAATCCCGCCTGGTGGAAGAAAAACGCCGGGCGGCAAAACTGGCTGCGACACTGGTAGAACCCGATCAGACCCTCTTTTTTGACTGTGGCACCACCACGCCGTGGATTATTGAAGCGATTGATAATGAAATCCCTTTTACCGCCGTTTGTTATTCGCTAAATACCTTTCTGGCGCTGAAAGAGAAACCCCATTGCCGCGCATTTCTGTGCGGTGGTGAATTTCACGCCAGCAACGCCATTTTCAAACCCATCGATTTTCAGCAAACGTTGAATAATTTTTGCCCGGATATCGCTTTTTATTCCGCGGCGGGCGTGCATGTCAGTAAAGGCGCTACCTGTTTTAATCTTGAAGAGTTGCCGGTAAAACACTGGGCCATGTCGATGGCGCAAAAGCATGTGCTGGTTGTCGACCACAGTAAATTTGGCAAGGTGCGTCCGGCGCGCATGGGTGACCTGAAACGCTTTGATATTGTGGTGAGTGATTGTTGCCCGGAAGATGAGTATGTGAAGTACGCGCAGACGCACCGTATTAAGTTGATGTATTAATGACGTATAACCGGATGACGTTTCGCGCCATCCGGTTATCAGAAGATTAAGAGAACCAGCTGCCGAACCACTGATGGAATTTCATCATCACGAAATCCCACATCCTACCAAAGAATCCGCCCTCTTCCACATTTTCCATCACGATCAGCGGACGCTGCTCAATGGATTTACCGTTAAGCTGGAAATCAATGGTCCCGACAACCTGACCTTTTTTCAGCGGTGCGGTAAGCTGCGGTTCCGTTAACGTGTAGCTCGCCTTCAGGTTTTTCAGCTGCCCACGCGGTATGGTCACGGTGAGGTGTACTGGCAATAGCGGACACTACCATTTGTTCTTTTTTAAGCAGCCATCTGATGATATTTTTCCCTGAAGGCTGCCGGGGAGATATTCCCCAGACGAGAGTGACGACGCTGACGATTGTAGAAAATCTCAATGTATTCCCGTATTACTGAGATGGCTTCATCCCGGTTATTAAAACGATAGTGGCTCAGGCTCTCATTTTTCAGCGTTCCCCAGAAGCTTTCCATCGGAGCGTTGTCGTAACAGTTACCTTTACGCGACATTGATGTTTTCAGACCAGACTGCTCCTGTATGACCCGGTAATCGTATGCGCAGTACTGTGAACCTCGATCAGAGTGGTGGATTAGCCCGGCAGGTGGGCGCTGGCTCCTGAGCGCCATAAACAGGGCTTTACCTGTCAGCTCTTTTGTCATGCGCTCTCCCATGGCGTAGCCGACAATTTCACACGTATAAACATCTTTGATGCCGGCGAGATACAGCCATCCTTCCCGGGTGGCAACATACGTCAGGTCCGCCACCCAGACCTGATTTGGTGCTGTAGGAGCGAACGTCTGGTTCAGCAGATTTGGCGCAACTGGCAGATTGTGGTTCGGGTTCGTAGTTGCTCTGAACTTGCGTTTCTGCTTACAGCGTAGCCTCAGCTCCTTACGAAGACGTGCCAGTCGGTCACGACCAACGATGATGCCATTCTCTGCCAGCTCCGTCTGGAGCCGCCGGGTTCCATATGTTTCGCGAGTGCGGATATGTGCCACCTTAATCTCCAGTTTTAGCCGCTCATCACTTTGTTTTCTGTCTGAGGGTTCATGCTGTACCCAGTTGTAATAACCGCTCCTGGATACACCAAATACCTGACACATCGCTTCAATGGGAAATTGTTGTCGCCATTGTTCGATTAACGCGTATTTTTCAGCGACTCCTGTGCAAAATACGCTGTTGCTTTTTTTAATATATCGCGCTCAAGGCGAGCTTCATTTAACGCCTTACGCAGTTGCAGAATTTCAGATTCCAGTTCAGCCACCGTGCGGGAACCAGGAGTACCGAGCCCTTTTCTGGCGGCGGTAACCCATTGTCCTAAAGTGCCTTCAGGAAGAGATAATCGGGAAGCGCCTTCACTGATCGAAAGTTGATTTTCAAGAACCGTTCTGACAGCTTCGGCTTTGAACTCTTTAGAGTAACGTTGGGTTTTTCTGCTCATTATTAGCTCCTTCTGATGCCATTCTATTTCAGGAAGGAGTGTCCGTTAAACTCAGGCTACCTCTCACGGAGCCCGCTTCGCCTGCCCCGAGATTCACTTCGATCTTATCACCAAACCAGACGCGCTGAGTCACAAAGGTGGCATCAGGTTTAATTGGCGTCACAGTTTCAAAGAAGCGGAAACCCCAGGTCAATAATTTCTCAGACTCATTAAAACGGATACGGTCAGTTTTCGCCCCCAGCACTACGGAGATTAAACGCATATCACCCTGGGTAGCCGAAGCAACCAGATTATATCCCGCACCTGCCGTGGTTCCTGTCTTCATGCCATCAACATTCAGATTGCTGCTCCACAGCAGACGGTTACGGTTAGGCTGACGAATTTTGTTGAAGGTGAACTCTTTCTCTTTATGAATGGCGTACTCTTCCGGCACATCGTGGATCAATGCTTTACCCAGCAATGCCATATCGCGCGCGGTACTGAACTGCCCCGGCGCATCCAGGCCGTGCACCGTCTGGAAGGTAGTGTTGGTCAGCCCCAGTTTTTTGGCATAACCATTCATCAGACCAATAAAGGACTCCTGGCTCCCGGCAACGTAATCTGCCAGCGCAATACAGGCGTCATTACCGGACTGGATAATCACACCTTTGTTCAAGTCTGCCACCGAAACCTGATCGCCCGGTTTGAGGAACATTACCGATGAACCACGCAGTGCCGGATTTCCCGTCGCCCAGGCATCTTTACCGACCGTCACCATATCGGTGAGTTTAATCTTATCGGCCTTAAGCGCCTGCCCAACCACATAGCTGGTCATGATTTTAGTCAGGCTCGCAGGATCCAGTTTCTCATCCGCATTGCCTTCTGCCAGCACTTTACCGCTGGCGTAATCCATTAAAATCCATGCACGCGCATCCACGCTCGGCGCTTCAACGGTTTGTTCGGCCGCGAATGCCGTTGGGGCAAAAAGGAATAAAAATGCAGAACCCGCTGCAAGACCACGAAGGAGAGAGGAGTATTGCGTCATAAATGCCACCCGAGTATCCATTCAAAAAAATACGTTATATCGCCGTATGATAAGTTCGGTGATTAATAACGCACACACAAACTTAAAGAAACCGTAAGTTGGTAAAGTTTTTAAAGTTTATGCAATATCCTGCCGCTTCGCTGCTTCTGGTGTCATTTTTTTGCCAGCTGTTGCTTAAAAGTTAACTTTACTTCACCATCGGAGTCCTGTTCAGTCTGTGGCTGCCTGTCGGAAAAGGGGTGAGTATGATTACGCTGTGGGGTCGGAATAATTCAACTAACGTAAAAAAAGTATTGCTGACGCTCGAAGAACTGGAACTACCTTATGAGCAAATTCTCGCGGGCCGTGAGTTTGGGATAAATCACGATGCTGATTTTCTGGCGATGAACCCTAACGGGCTGGTGCCGTTGTTGCGTGACGACGAAAGTGATCTCATTCTTTGGGAATCAAACGCCATTGTCCGCTATCTGGCGGCACAGTACGGGCAAAAACGCCTGTGGATCGACTCACCGGCACGTCGTGCGGAAGCGGAAAAATGGATGGACTGGGCAAACCAGACGCTCAGTAATGCTCATCGCGGGATCCTGATGGGATTAGTCAGAACACCACCGGAAGAGCGCGATCAGGCCGCCATTGATGCCAGTTGCAAAGAGTGCGACGCCCTGTTTGCCCTGCTCGATGCGGAACTGGCAAAAGTAAAATGGTTCTCTGGCGACGAGTTTGGTGTGGGCGATATCGCTATCGCACCGTTCATCTACAATTTGTTTAACGTTGGCCTGACCTGGACACCGCGTCCAAATCTGCAACGCTGGTATCAGCAACTCACTGAACGCCCCGCAGTGCGCAAAGTGGTGATGATTCCCGTTAGCTAATTGCGTGGGCTAACTTTAAGTAATTCCCCACTGGACTCGTCGGTGAGAACGTATAAATAACCGTCGGGTCCAGTGCGAACATCACGAATTCGCTGCCCTCTGTCCGTTAAAATACGGCCATCTTCTGTCACTTTGTCGCCGTTGACGCTCATCACAATGACATCTTTATCTTTCAGCTCCCAATAAATAATTTTTGCTGCCACTGGGGGAATTTATCGCTGTTATAGAAGGCCATGCCGCTCACAGCGGGCGAATCTTTCCAGTAAAAAACAGGTTGCTCGGTCCCGGCGACGATCTCCCCTTTCGCTTCCGGTATCTTAAAGCCTGAATAGTTGATTCCCCAGGTTGCCAGCGGCCAGCCGTAGTTTTTGCCTTTTTGCGGGATATTAATTTCATCACCACCGCGCGGGCCATGTTCATTCAGCCACAGTGCATTACTCCACGGATTCATCGCCATTCCTTGCGGATTACGAATGCCATAAGACCAGATCTCGGCGCGCGCACCGGATTCCTTTATAAAAGGATTATCATCCGGGATTTCGCCCTGGTCGGTCAGACGCACCAGTTTGCCCTGTAATTTATCCAGATCCTGCGCCGTCGGGCGCTGATTGTTTTCGCCCAGAGCAATAAAAAGATAACCTTTACCGTCGAATACCAGCCGCCCGCCAAAATGGTTGCCGGTAGACAGTTTTGGCATCTGGCGGAAGACGGTGCGGAAGTCGGTCACTTTTGAGAGATCATCACTTAAGCGGCCATAACCCACAGCAGTTCCGGCTTTGCCATCATCGCCAACTTCGGAATAACTTAACCAGATGCGGCGAGACTGAGCAAAATCAGGCGCTAAAACCACGTCCAGCAGGCCGCCCTGCCCGTGCGCCCAAACGTCCGGAACTCCGGAAAGCGGCGCAGATAATCCTTTTCCTGCTTGCCAGTGACGCAACTCGCCGCCGCGCAGAGTGATTAACATACCGTGATTATCGGGTAAAAAGGCCAGTGCCCAGGGATGGTCGAGTTTGTCTTGCAGTACTTCGACATTTACCGTTGCAGGAGCCGCCCAGAGAGCGGAAGAAAGACAAATAAGGGGCACAAGGAAAAAGGATTGTCGATGCATAACGCCTCCGGATTGACTCTGGCTTAAAGCGTAGTCAGTGGAGGAGATAACAAATTCATTTTTACAAAAACTTAAACATGAAGGGGGAGACGCTTTCTCCCCCTTAGTTTTCAGGCCTTCTCAAGCATGGCGTGCTTCTGCAGGCTCTGGATACTCAGCGTTAAGCTCATCAGACAATTTTCAAGCTTATCGGCGTTGACGGTAATAACAGTCGGGCAATCATGGTGCCCACTCATCAAACATACTGCGGCTGTCGCTAATGCTTCTTCAGCATGATGAAGAGCACTCCACTCTTCCTGATCCAGATGAAGATTCAACCGCAGCGATTTATCGTGCAGTTCGCGATTCAGTTTAAAAAAGTTATCTCGTAGATGATTGCTTTCGCTGACGGACATGTATCCTTTTGCCTTCCTCAGTTGCACGTATGCAGCGAGGTCAACGCGTGCGTCGATCAACCGGTTCAGCAGATCGATTCGCTGTCTGTCAACGAACATACTTCGATCCTCCTCTTTCCAGCCTTGTTGCAATTAAATAGTATGGCTATTTTTTGAGCAAAATGCTGTCCAGGATCAATTCTTCACGCCGAATTAACAAAATTTACATTTCCTTCGCCTCCGCCAGCGAATGAGATTGCGATACAAATTTTATCCAGAACTCTGTAGAATCCCTGCCCTGACCTTTCCTGTAACTGAATATTTTTTAAGCTATGAGCAAAGTAACTCCCCAGCCGAAAATCGGCTTTGTTTCCCTTGGCTGTCCGAAAAACCTTGTCGATTCAGAGCGTATTCTCACCGAACTCCGCACTGAAGGTTATGACGTGGTACCGAGCTATGACGATGCGAACATGGTGATCGTCAACACCTGCGGCTTTATTGACAGCGCGGTACAAGAATCACTGGAAGCCATTGGTGAAGCGTTGAATGAAAACGGCAAGGTAATTGTGACCGGTTGTCTGGGGGCAAAAGAAGATCAGATCCGCGAAGTCCACCCGAAAGTGCTGGAAATCACCGGGCCTCATAGCTATGAGCAGGTTCTGGAGCACGTTCATCACTACGTGCCAAAACCGAAACACAACCCATTCCTGAGCCTGGTGCCAGAACAAGGTGTGAAACTGACGCCGCGTCATTATGCCTATCTGAAAATTTCGGAAGGCTGTAATCACCGCTGCACCTTCTGCATTATTCCGTCTATGCGCGGCGACCTGGTGAGCCGTCCGATTGGCGAAGTGTTAAGTGAAGCGAAACGTCTGGTAGATGCGGGCGTTAAAGAGATTCTGGTGATCTCGCAGGATACTTCCGCCTATGGCGTTGATGTTAAACATCGTACTGGCTTCCACAACGGCGAGCCGGTAAAAACCAGCATGGTCAGCCTGTGCGAACAGTTATCGAAACTGGGGATCTGGACACGTCTGCACTACGTTTACCCTTATCCGCATGTGGACGACGTCATCCCACTGATGGCAGAAGGCAAAATCCTGCCGTATCTGGACATTCCGTTGCAGCACGCCAGCCCGCGCATTCTCAAACTGATGAAGCGTCCGGGTTCTGTAGATCGCCAACTGGCGCGCATCAAACAGTGGCGCGAAATCTGCCCGGAACTGACCCTACGCTCAACCTTTATTGTCGGCTTCCCTGGCGAGACGGAAGAAGATTTCCAGATGCTACTCGACTTCCTGAAAGAAGCACGTCTGGATCGCGTTGGCTGCTTTAAATACAGCCCGGTTGAAGGTGCAGACGCCAATGCCCTGCCTGACCAGGTTCCGGAAGAAGTGAAAGAAGAACGCTGGAACCGTTTCATGCAGCTGCAGCAGCAGATTTCCGCCGAGCGCCTGCAAGAGAAAGTGGGCCGTGAAATTCTGGTGATTATCGACGAAGTGGACGAAGAAGGCGCGATTGGTCGCAGCATGGCAGATGCACCGGAAATCGACGGCGCGGTTTATCTCAATGGTGAAACCAACGTTAAGCCGGGTGATATCCTGCGTGTGAAAGTCGAGCACGCCGATGAGTACGATTTGTGGGGTAGCCGGGTTTAATTAATTCAGGCCGGGCAAAATCATTTGTCCGGCCTGCGAATAATGATTACTGCCAGCTAATCTGTGCCCTGCCGTTTTTCTTACTCTTATACAGCCGCTCATCCGCCAGCATTTTCAAGCGTTCGACGGTAGTACATTCATTTGAATGCGCTACACCGATACTGGTGCTTAAATTAATGCTTCCCACCTGGAAATGAACGATTTCTTTTAGTATCGATAGCAACTCTTCCAGCGTGCCGCCAGTATAAATCACCGCAAATTCGTCACCTCCGAAGCGGTAGACTTTACCTTTATCTACCGGGATCTGTGATTTAAGGATTTTCACCACTTTCATCAACACTTCATCGCCCAGCAAATGACCGAAGGTGTCGTTAATGTTTTTGAATTTATCGACGTCAAACAGACACAAATAACCGCCTTTTTCCGGCAGCGCTTTTAAATCTTCATCAAAGGATTTTCTGCCCATTGCTTTGGTCAGGTCGTCCAGGAACGCCGAGTTATACATACTGTAGAGTTTTTTGACATCGGCAGCCGAAAAGAAAAGCCCGCCATCCAGTACGCGTTCAAAATGGTTATTAATGATGGCTTCTTTCTCCACAATACCACGATTAATCACTCTGCGTACCAGATAGAGGCAACTGGCACCCAATATCACTGCCACCAATGCGGCAAAGAAAATAATCAATGTACAAACCCGCAAATAAACATCTTTTTTATACGCAAATACGTACAATCCGGTCGGCAAATAGGCGAAGTGCTCCATCGCTTCCGAAACGGTGAAGATGGCGTTTTTAGCATTATATTCATCACCGGTCACCGGTTTACCGTTCTTAAATAGAGAGAACATCAGGTTCTCGCTGTCCATCACCAGCGATTTTGACAGTAAAGAAAAACGCTCCAGACCAAGCAAAAATATCAGACTACGATTGTGAGTTACCGGATAGAGGTAATAGACGAAGGTTTTACCGTCAAAAGAGATAAACCCTGTATTTTTGACATGTCGATACTTCACAACCTGCATAATATCTGCACAATAATTTTTCTCGAACTCCTTTACCTGAATACATTCGTCACTGGAAATCAGATAAGGACCGACATCGTACAAATAAGAGGGGGAAACCGAGTCGGCGTAAGCTGTGCGCAAACCAACCAACAGCTGTTCCTCCGTGGGATTTAGCGTGTTGATAAGATCAATTGCCACGCTACGCCGATATTCAGCAATATTTGCCACCGCAAAAGCAGTATCAATAACGGACTGTTTCAGGCTATACACCCGTTCCTTTACCATTTGAGTGTAGATCCCGCAGGCAACTGCTGAAATCATGATAAAAATCAGCAGACTGACTGTAAGTACGAACTTATTGATTCTGGACATACGTAAACTACTCTTTTACTAATTTTCCACTTTTATCCCAAGCGGAGAATGGCATGGGTTTCTGGTACAGATACCCCTGAGCCTGAACACATCCTAATTTAATTAATTCGCGCGCAACGTCTTCGCTCTCTACGCCTTCCGCAATCACCGGGATCCGGTTATAGCGTGCCAGATCGAAAATAATGCGCACAATTTTTCCCGCAGTACCGAAAATATCGCCGGTAAATTGCGAGTCCACCTTTATGCTGTCTGGATTAATTTCATAAAAACGTTTCAGGTTTGACAAACCGGTGCCAAAGTCATCAATCGATATCCGTACCCCTTGTTTACGCAGTTGTTCAATATTGAGATAAAAATGTTCATTAATTCGCTCGATCACGGTTTCAGTGATCTCAACACAGAGGCTGTTCGCCTTCAGGCCATTTTCTTTCATGATGGTGGTAAAACGCTCATGAAAGTGCGGTTCGTTTAACTGCCAGGGCGAAACATTAATATGCAGTAAGAAATCATCCTTCAGCGACGCACGTTGACTAAAATGTCTGAATTAACCCATTGCCGTTTTAATAATCTGATAACCCAGCTCATTGATAAACCCGATATCTTCAGCAATGGTAATGAACTTCAGCGGTGAAATGATCCCCCGCTCCGCAGAAACCCAACGGCACAACGCCTCCGCGCTCAGAATGGCGCGGGTGTTAATATCAACGATCGGTTGATAGACGAGGAATAGTTCGCCAATTTCCATTGCATGGCGAATATTACGCGCAATCCAGATATTCTCTTCTATTTCGTTGAGTTTCGCGTCATCACAGAAAATAAACTCGGAGAACATATGGTCACGGATACTGGAAATCGCCAGTTTCAGTTTTTCTGCGTAACTCCAGGCGTTTTCCCCCTGCAAAGGTTCACAAATGGCAGACTTATGGATGCGCAGATTGCGGTAGCCAAAGCTGCTGTCAAAATCGTTTACCATCGCTATTTTACGGGTAAATGTCTGTACATTTTCCCGACACAGAAGTAAATAGAGATCGGCATTGAATGTCACGATATCGCAGCATTGCGCATATTTCTCGGCAATTCGCTGACACAATTTCCTGACGATTTTATTGCGTTCATCAACACCAAACACCGCCTCCACGGCTTCCAGACCACACAGTTTGATGATCCCCACAGCCAGATACTGATTATTGTTGGACTCAATAATCGCCATATTTTTAATAAAACCGCTTTCCTGATCGTAAGAGATCAGTGAGAGCAATTTATTTGACCGTTCAATTTCGGCATCTTTCATTTCCGCGATCGAATTTTTGATGCTGATAATCTCTTTCGCATCGCCTTCGCGAATTTTCAGAGCCTCGATCTGATCCGTTGAGTCGGGCAAAAACGCCAGCGTATTAACCAGCTCGGTCATTTCAGAAAATTGCCGACGGAACACACGAGTGGTCATGAAATATACCACCAGCAACACGATAATAATGAACGCAAACGGTAGATAAAAAAGTTTATCTGATGCGTTCAATAAATTACCGCCAGGATAATAAAAATAGATTTCGAACAATGCATTATTTGGCACTGCTGATGTCTTTGCAATATACTCCGTATCGACAGAATCAATAATATTATAATTACCTTCGCTATTATAAATAATCAGTTTTTCACGAGCGAGTTGATTCTTGGCAATGATCTCATGACCTTGTTTCAAAAATAGAACTTCATCATTAGCGCTGATTTGATCAAGATACTCGTTCAGATACCGCCAGTTTAAATCGACATGAATTTTATCTACCGCTAACAAATCGTGATCTTTGCCGTTGATACGTAGCGTAAAAGAGATACATTTTTTACCCGGACGATCAAAGCAATTGTATGCCGGATTCCAGCTGTTGTTAGAGTCATCTGAAGCCACCGACCACGGTCGTTTCGATGGGTTAAAATCGGCAAAAATAACCCGCCCTGACTCGTCGACAAGCGGTCCATTTACTTGTTCCTGATGATAAACAACGATTTTATCATTCGCCCTCCGCGAAAAGAGATAATATTTATTATCATCAAGTACCAGTCCCACCGAGTCTAAAAATGGCATCATTTCCATTTTCAGAATCACGGCGCGTTGAATCTCCTCTGTATTTTTTAATAAATACAGTGAGTCCTTTAATGTCAGGGCCGAACGTTCAATATCTTTAAAGAAATAGCCAACGTTTTTCTGAATAAGTTCAAAGCGGCTATCGGCACGTTTTACCGCGCGTTCCGATACCAGTTGATAGTTAATCATGAAAAAAAGACCAATAAATGACAGTGCTGCCAATAAAAATAAAATTATCAGCCTTATCTTTTCGTATAAACTCAGCATGTTAATACATTTAACAAAATAACTATCTGAACGCTGTGCCGCTGCAAAAATAGTCCCTTGCTGCGGCTTTTTAACCAAATTACCCGATTCTACAAAATCAGCAGAAAGTTACAACACTTGCTTAGGGCAATAATTTCCTGTGAGGTGATTACCCTTTCAAGCAATATTCAAACGTAACTATCCTTTAATTTTCGGATCCAGCGCATCGCGTAAACCATCGCCCAACAAATTGAACGCCAGTACGGTCAGAAAAATAGCCAGGGCCGGAAAAACAGCGACATGCGGCGCGATAACCATATCCGCTCGTGCCTCATTGAGCATTGCTCCCCACTCTGGTGTCGGCGGCTGCGCACCGAGGCCGAGAAATGACAGGCTGGCGGCAGAGATAATCGAGGTGCCAATGCGCATGGTGAAAAACACCACGATAGAAGAGACGGTCCCAGGCAGGATATGACGCAATAAAATGGTCATATCGCTGGCACCAATACTGCGTGCTGACTCAATAAAGGTTTGCTGTTTCAACACCAGCGTGTTGCCGCGCACCAGGCGGGCAAACGCGGGGATGGAAAAAATGGCGACTGCGATAATCACGTTAGCAATGCCGCTTCCCAACACCGCAACAACAGCGATCGCCAGTAAAATACCCGGGAAGGCAAACAGCACATCGCAAATGCGCATGATCAGCCGATCCCACCAGCCTTCATAATATCCAGCCAACAAGCCCAGCAACGTCCCTATCGCCACACCGATAAACACGGCAAACACGCCCGCCGCCAGCGAGATTTGCGCACCAACCAGGACACGGCTGAAAATGTCGCGCCCCAGTGAATCGACGCCAAACCAGTGCTGCAAAGAAGGTCCGTTATTCAGATTGTCATAATCAAAATAATTTTCGGCGTCATAGGGAGCGATCCAGCGTGCAAAAATGGCCACCACAATCAATAAAATAACGAATAATGCGGCGGTCATCGCCATATGCTGACGGCGAAATCGTCGCCAGAATTCATGCCACGGTGTACGTACCTGGTCAGGTTTGACCAGTGGCATGGCGTTTAACACCGCCTGACGTCGCCAGTTAAATAGTCGCATCCTTACTTGTACCTGATAGCCGGGTTAATGGCGGCGTAAAGCACATCCACCACTAAGTTGATAAGAATAAATTCCAGCGAGAAAAGCAGAATTTCCGCCTGAATCACCGGGTAATCGCGCATTTCTACAGAGTCAACGAGTAAGCGTCCAAGTCCGGGCCAGTTGAAAACTTTCTCCACCACGATAGAACCACCGAGCAAAAAGCCAAACTGTAAGCCCATCATGGTCACTACCGGGATCATCGCGTTGCGTAGCCCGTGTTTGAGGACAACCCAGGTTTCGCTCACCCCTTTCGCCCTCGCGGTACGCATATAATCTTCGCTTAAAACGTCGACAAATGACGCACGGGTAAAGCGCGCCATCACGGCGGCCACTGCCGCGCCGAGCGTCAGGGAGGGTAAAATGTAGTGCTGCCAACTGTCTGCTCCCACAGTAGGCAGCCAGCCCAGTTCAACGGAGAATACCTGAATTAAAAACATCCCCAGCGCAAATGCCGGAAACGAGATCCCCGACACCGCAATGGTCATACTCAATCGATCCGGCCAACGATTACGCCAGACGGCGGCGATAATTCCCGCCGCCATACCAAATATCACCGCCCAGACCATACTGGTTATGGTCAGCCATAGCGTTGGCATAAAGCGGCTGGCAATCTCATCGGCAACCGGACGACGCGACACCATCGACAGGCCAAAATCCCCCTGCACAGCATTGCTGATATAGTGCCAGAACTGGTGATACAGCGGCTGATCCAACCCCAGCTGCTGACGCACCAGTTCTATAACCTGCGCATCAGCTTCGGGCCCGGCAATCAATCGCGCCGGATCGCCGGGCAGCATGTGGACAAATAAAAACACCAGCACCGAGACGATAAACAGCGTCGGAATCAACCCCAGTAATCGTTTGATAACGTAATAAAGCATTCCACTCCCTGCGTTGCTTATTGCAAATCCGCGTCTTCAAAGCTGAAGCCGGTATCTGGCATGATCCAAAAACCGGTCAGGTTTTTACTGTGTGCCGACACCAGTTTTTCTACCACCAGCGGGATCCACGGCGATTCTTGCCAGATGATATCCTGCGCCGCCTTATATAAGCGGGTCTTTTCCGCCGGATCATTCGTTTTCAGTGCCTGAGCCAGGAAGTCATCCACCTGTTTATTGCTGTAAAACGCGGTATTAAACAGCGTCGGTGGCCAGTTTTGCGAGGCAAACAGCGGCGATAGTGCCCAGTCGGCTTCGCCGGTTGAAGCCGACCAGCCAGTGTAGAACATC
The DNA here is from genome assembly GCF_000006925.2 of Shigella flexneri 2a str. 301. Lineage (NCBI taxonomy): Bacteria > Pseudomonadati > Pseudomonadota > Gammaproteobacteria > Enterobacterales > Enterobacteriaceae > Shigella > Shigella flexneri. The sequence goes on along the minus strand of NC_004337.2, from coordinate 814,781 downwards.
CGCACGCCACTCTCTTTTTGCCCTTTACCTTCAACTTCTGCCGCCCGCTGTCCGGCATCCATCGCGGTCACCTGGGCTTTAATCCCGACCTGCGCTAACTGCTGCTGGGTAAATTGCAGCACTTTCTGCGCGGTGCTGTGGTTATGTGACGACCACAGCGTGGTACTGAAACCGTTGGGATATCCCGCCTCTTTCAGTAATTCGCGCGCTTTCACTGGATCGTAAGGCCACGGTTTATAACTTTGCGCGTAGGCGATACTTGGCGGTACCACACCAGTAGCTGGAGTTGCATAGCCCGCAAAGGCAACTTTCACCAGCGCCGGACGGTTAATGGCGTAATTCAGCGCCTCACGGACCTTCGGGTTATCGAACGGCTTTTGCGTCACGTTCATACTGATATAACGCTGCATAATTGACGGACTGGCCATCAACTCGATATTTTTGTTTTTCTCCAGCAGTGTGGCCTGCTCGTAGGGAATGGGGAAAGCAAACTGCGCTTCACCGGTTTGCAGCATTGCCGCGCGGGTGTTGTTATCCGCCACCGGACGCCAGGTTATGCTGTCCAGTTTGGGCAATCCTGGCTGCCAGTAACCCGCGAATTTTTTCACCTTCACAAAATCGGTCTGATTCCAGGTATCCAGTTCATACGGTCCGGTTCCCACCGGATGAAAACCAATCTCCTTGCCATATTTTTCCAGCGCTGTCGGTGAAATCATCGCGGTCGCCGGATGGGCAAGAATATTAATAAACGCTGAGAACGGCTGTTTGAGGGTAATCTTTACCGTTGTCGGATCGATCGCCTCCGTTTTGGCAATATTCTTATACAGGTTATAGCGTTTAAGATGATTCGCCGGATCGCTGGCCCGGTCCAGATTCGCTTTTACCGCCACTGCGTTGAAATCGGTGCCATCCTGGAATTTAATTCCTTCCCGCAATTTCACGGTGTAAGTAATGCCGTCATCGGAAACGGTATAACTCTCCGCCAGCACGTTTTTCAGTTTCATCTCTTTATCCAGACCGAACAGCCCCTGGTAAAACGATTTCGCTACGGCCTGAGATAACGTGTCATTCGCGTCATACGGATCGAGCGTGGTGAAATTCGATCCTACCGCCACCACCACATCTTTGGCAGCGAATGCACAAGATGCCATCAACGCTGTCGCAATGCCCAGCGCCACTAACCCACTACGGTGTACAGCTCTTGCCATTTTATTCTCCGCCTGAATGTTATCTACGCATGAATGCGTATTCTGATTGTGGTTGTGCGACGTAATGCCCCGGCCCGACGCATTGCAACGAGACGGCTGCCACCTCTTCGCCACGCAGATGAATATTGCTGGGAAGATCGTCCGACAGCAGTACACGCTGCGGTCGTTGTCGGGACGGTTCAGCGACCGGAACTGCCGCCAGTAATTTACGCGTATAAGGATGCTGCGGGTTTTCGAAGACCGCGCACCGTGAACCAATTTCAACAATTTGCCCGAGATACATCACCGCCACACGATGACTAATCCGCTCTACCACAGCCATATCGTGGGAGATAAACAGATACGCAATGCCGAAATCACGCTGGAGATCGAGCAACAAGTTGATAATCTGCCCGCGAATAGAAACATCCAGCGCCGAAACGGCTTCGTCGGCAATGATCACTTTTGGATTCAATGCCAACGCGCGAGCAATGCAGATGCGCTGGCGCTGACCGCCGGAAAACTCATGCGGGTAACGCCAGGCATGTTCAGGTAACAGGCCCACGCGCTCCAGCAACCACGCAACGCGTGCAGCCGCGTCTTTACCTGGCAATAAACCGTGTACACGCAGCGGTTCGATAATCGAATCACCGATGGTCTGACGTGGGTCCAGCGAAGCGTAAGGGTCCTGAAAAATAAACTGAATATCCCGGCGCAATGCCTGAAGTTTGCCAGGTGACAAGGTATCGATTCGCTGACCGTTAAAGATAATTTCGCCGCCCTGCGATTCGACCAGGCGCAGCAACGCCCGCCCGGTAGTGGATTTACCGCTGCCAGACTCGCCCACCAGCGATAGCGTTTCGCCAGGCCAGAGATCAAAACTGACTTTCTCAACGGCATGCACTTCCCGCGTTACGCGATTCAACAAACCGCTGCGCAAAGGGAAACGGGTGACAAGATTACGCACCCGTAAAACAGGTTCGCCATCCACCACCGTTTTCTGCTCGATGGGGGGTTCCTGTTTCGCTGGATGTTCAAGCGATATCAATGGGAAACGTCGGGGATAATCTAACCCTTTCATCGCACCAAGTTGCGGAACAGCAGCTAACAGCGCACGGGTGTAAGGATGTTGCGGTGCATGAAAAATCTGTTCGACGGTACCCGTTTCCACCGCCTCGCCCTGATACATCACCAGTACCCGATCGGCAATCTCTGCCACCACGCCCATATCGTGAGTGATAAAGATAACGCCCATCGACATCTCTTTTTGCAATACTTTGATTAATTGCAGGATCTGCGCCTGAATAGTGACATCCAGCGCGGTGGTTGGCTCATCGGCAATCAGCACCGCCGGGCGGCATGACAGCGCCATCGCAATCATCACTCGCTGGCGCATCCCGCCAGAGAGTTGATGCGAATAACGTGAAAGAATGGTTTGTGCCTCCGGAATGCGTACCTGATCCAGCATCCGCTTCGCCTCGACCATCGCTTCTTCACGACTGGCGTTCTGATGCAGACGAATTGATTCGGCAATCTGTTCACCCACAGTAAATACTGGGTTCAGCGATGTCATCGGCTCCTGAAATATCATCGCCATATCCGCACCGCGCACATGGCGCATTTGTGCAGCGCTCTGCTCGCTAAGTTCAATCACATCACGACTGCGCCGCCGCAACAGCATTTTATCGCACTGTACTAAACCGCCCGCCTGTTCCAACAGACGCATCAATGCCAGCGCAGTCACTGACTTACCGGAGCCGGATTCGCCTACAATTGCCAGCGTCTCACCGCGTTGCAGACTAAAAGAGAGATTGCGGACCGCAGCTATTTTCTGCTGGTCCTGCATAAAGGCAATATTAAGATTTTCAACCGCCAGCACATTACCGGCATCAAGTTCATCACTGTGTGGCAACGGTGTCCCCTTTTTCACGGTAGATACCGGTGGTTGGCGTATCGCCTGCGTAGCCCCAGGCGCGATACATTCCTTCGGTGTTAAACGGTAGCGCGACATTCCCTTCATGGTCGATAGCGATTAAGCCACCGCTACCGCCAAGCGCAGGGAGTTTTTCCATTACTACCCGCTCGCAGGCTTCCGCGAGACTTAATCCGCCGTAATCCATTAACGCGGCGATGTCATATGCCGCCAGCGCGCGGATGAAGACTTCGCCTGTGCCGGTACAAGAAACCGCCACACTGGCGTTATTGGCGTAGCATCCGGCACCCACTAAGGGACTATCGCCAACTCGTCCGGGTAATTTATTGGTCATTCCGCCTGTGGACGTGGCTGCCGCCAGATTGCCGTCTAAATCCAACGCCACGGCCCCCACGGTGCCCATTTTCTGTTTTTCATCCAGTGGCGCACCGCTATGGTCGAGGACTGTTGCCCCTTCCTCGCGCGCTGCCAGTAGTTGTTCATAACGCAAAGGCGTGGAGAAAATCTCCGGTGAGACGCGCTCCATGCCATGAGCAAACGCAAAATTTTCTGCCCCTTCGCCAATCATCATCACATGCGGGCTTTGCTCCATCACCAGCCGGGCGGCAAGAACCGGATTACGCAGATGACTAACGCCCGCCACCGCACCGGCTTTCAGGGTGTTACCATCCATCACACAGGCGTCCAGTTCATGGGTTTCATCACGCGTAAAGACAGCGCCAATTCCGGCGTTAAACAGTGGACACTCTTCCAGCAGACGCACCGCTTCCGTCACCACATCCAGCGCACTTTCGCCGGCTTCCAGCATTTTCTGCCCGGTTTCAACAATGGCAGACAACGCCTCGATGTAGCGTAATTCCTGTTGCAGACTCATCTGCGCGCGGCTAATTGCACCTGCGCCACCATGAATTGCAATGACTGCTTTGCCCATAGTATTCGTCCATTAAGGGTGGCTCGCCACTTTTGCTATAAATATCAGAATTTTTATGAATTACTCATTCAATTTTTGAATATAGAAAGATGGATATGGCATGTAAAGGCAGGAGCCAACGCTACGCCCGAGGTGGCATACAGTCTATGGCGTTTTTCTGACATAATAGGCAAATTCGATTTTGCCTCCGCAGGAGTGTTTTCATGGAATTTACCACCGGATTGATGTCGCTCGACACCGCGCTTAATGAGATGCTTTCTCGCGTTACCCCACTGACCACCCAGGAAACGCTGCCACTGGTTCAGTGTTTTGGTCGTATTCTGGCGAGCGATGTCGTTTCGCCACTGGATGTCCCGGGGTTTGATAACTCCGCTATGGACGGCTACGCGGTGCGTTTAGCCGATATTGCCTCCGGGCAACCGCTGCCCGTTGCCGGTAAATCCTTTGCCGGTCAGCCATACCATGGTGAATGGCCTGCGGGTACCTGCATTCGTATTATGACCGGTGCGCCGGTGCCGGAAGGCTGCGAAGCGGTGGTGATGCAGGAGCAGACTGAACAAACGGACAATGGCGTGCGTTTTACTGCTGAAGTGCGTAGCGGGCAAAATATTCGCCGTCGCGGTGAAGATATCTCTGCAGGTGCGGTTGTTTTCCCGGCGGGAACTCGCCTGACTACCGCAGAGCTGCCAGTAATTGCTTCACTGGGGATTGCCGAAGTTCCGGTGATTCGTAAAGTGCGTGTAGCGCTTTTTTCTACCGGTGATGAACTCCAGTTGCCCGGTCAGCCGCTGGGCGACGGCCAAATCTACGACACCAACCGTCTCGCCGTACACCTGATGTTAGAACAGCTGGGTTGCGAGGTAATCAACTTAGGGATTATCCGCGACGATCCACATGCCCTGCGCGCCGCATTTATTGAAGCCGACAGCCAGGCGGATGTAGTGATCAGTTCCGGCGGTGTTTCAGTGGGTGAAGCGGATTACACCAAAATGATTCTTGAAGAGCTGGGGGAGATCGCCTTCTGGAAGCTGGCGATTAAACCAGGTAAACCGTTCGCGTTCGGTAAACTCAGCAATAGCTGGTTCTGCGGCCTGCCGGGCAACCCGGTTTCAGCGACGCTGACCTTCTATCAACTGGTACAGCCTTTGCTGGCAAAACTAAGCGGCAACACCGCCAGCGGCCTGCCCGCGCGCCAGCGCGTACGCACAGCGTCCCGCCTGAAAAAAACGCCAGGACGTCTTGATTTCCAGCGCGGCGTGCTGCAACGCAACGCCGACGGTGAACTTGAAGTGACGACCACCGGACATCAGGGTTCACATATATTTAGCTCCTTTAGTCTCGGCAACTGCTTTATCGTGCTGGAACGCGATCGCGGCAATGTGGACGTGCGCGAATGGGTGGAAGTAGAACCGTTTAACGCGTTGTTCGGAGGCCTGTAATGGCGGAACTCAGCGATCAGGAGATGCTGCGCTACAACCGGCAAATCATTCTGCGCGGTTTTGATTTTGACGGTCAGGAGGCGCTAAAAGATTCTCGTGTGCTGGTAGTCGGCCTCGGTGGACTCGGCTGCGCAGCTTCGCAGTATCTGGCAAGCGCCGGTGTCGGCAACCTGACGCTGCTCGACTTCGACACGGTTTCGCTCTCGAATCTGCAACGCCAGACACTGCACAGTGATGCCACGGTCGGGCAACCGAAGGTGGAATCCGCCCGTGACGCCCTGACGCGGATCAACCCACATATCGCGATTACGCCAGTCAATGCACTGCTAGATGACGCAGAACTTGCAGCATTGATTGCTGAACACGATCTGGTGCTCGACTGTACGGATAACGTTGCGGTACGTAATCAACTGAACGCAGGCTGTTTTGCCGCGAAGGTGCCGCTGGTTTCCGGCGCGGCAATTCGTATGGAAGGGCAAATCACGGTCTTCACTTATCAGGACGGCGAACCGTGCTATCGCTGCCTTAGCCGTTTGTTTGGCGAGAACGCGTTAACCTGCGTAGAAGCAGGCGTGATGGCACCGTTGATAGGCGTAATTGGTTCGTTGCAGGCAATGGAAGCGATCAAACTGCTGGCAGGTTATGGCAAACCGGCCAGCGGGAAAATCGTCATGTACGATGCGATGACCTGTCAGTTTCGCGAAATGAAACTGATGCGCAATCCGGGGTGTGAGGTGTGCGGGCAGTAATTGCCACCTCCAAGCCTGATAAGACGCGACAAGCGTCGCATCAGGCATTTGCTCCAGACGCCAGATGCGGCGTGAACGCCTTATCTGGCCTACGGTTCGGGCACAGATTTCCAAGCGCGGCAGGCATCGGTGCACTCCGCCACGTCATCAGCAATTTATGAGGATGCAGAACGTCCGGTTAAATCGACGTTCTGCCAAACGCTCCCTGCCAGTCCTGCTCAAACTTCGTCACAGCGGCTTCCACCGCCGGATAGCTAATCATCTGTTGTGCCACATCCAGTGGCAGAGTAATTGATTCACATCCGGCCAGTAAGCAGTCCAGCGCCTGACGCGGGGTTTTGAAACTCGCTGCCAGCACTTTCGCCTGCGGCGCATGCATTTTCAATAACTGGTGTAAGTCGGTCACAGTCTGAATGCCGCTACCGCCCTGAGCATCAATACGATTAACGTAAGGCGCAACATATTCCGCACCTGCCAGCGCCGACAGCAGCCCTTGTGCCGCGCCATATACCGCGGTTCCCAGCGTCGGAATCCCTTCCGCTTTTAACATCTTAATCGCTGCCAGCCCCTCGGCTGTCACCGGAACTTTCACCACGATATCCGCAATAATAGAACGCAGCTTAAGCGCGTCATTCACCATCCCTTCAGCAGTGGTAGCCATTACCTGGGCAAACAGACGCCCCTGACCGCCCATCGCTTCATGAAGTTGCGGAAGCACAACATCCAGCGGTTTTTTACCCGCGGCGATAATGCTTGGGTTAGTGGTCACACCCGCCAGCGGAAAAATACGTGACAGCGCCTTCACCGCAACAACGTCTGAAGTATCCAGATACAGTTCCATAACCATCCTCAAAATGTACTTTTTGTCTGAATGTAGACTATCACGGGAAAACTCTCTGAACAGTTGACGCACATCAATCTAACTTTCATTCGAAAGTATTTTAATGTTTGAACGAAACAGAGAGGCAACTATGATTTTCAATATTCAGCGCTACTCGACCCATGATGGCCCCGGTATCCGCACGGTCGTATTTCTTAAAGGCTGTTCGCTGGGCTGCCGCTGGTGTCAGAACCCGGAAAGCCGCGCCCGTACGCAGGATCTGCTGTATGACGCACGACTGTGTCTGGAAGGCTGCGAGCTGTGCGCTAAGGCCGCGCCGGAAGTGATTGAGCGCGCGCTGAATGGTTTGCTTATTCATCGGGAAAAGTTAACCCCGGAGCATCTGACGGCGTTAACCGACTGCTGTCCGACACAGGCGTTAACCGTGTGTGGTGAAGTGAAAAGCGTTGAGGAGATCATGGCGACCGTTCTGCGCGATAAACCGTTTTACGATCGCAGCGGCGGCGGCTTAACGCTTTCGGGTGGTGAACCCTTCATGCAGCCGGAAATGGCGACGGCGCTGCTGCAAGCCTGCCACGAGGCAGGCATTCATACTGCGGTAGAAACCTGTCTGCATGTGCCGTGGAAATATATCGCCCCTTCTCTGCCCTATATCGATCTGTTTCTTGCCGATTTAAAACACGTTGCCGACGCGCCGTTTAAACAGTGGACCGACGGTAACGCCGCCAGGGTGCTGGATAACCTGAAAAAACTCGCCGCAGCGGGCAAAAAAATCATTATCCGCGTGCCGCTGATTCAGGGCTTTAATGCCGACGAAACCTCTGTAAAAGCCATTACCGATTTTGCCGCCGACGAGCTGCACGTTGGCGAAATTCATTTTCTGCCCTACCACACGCTGGGCATCAACAAATATCACTTACTTAATCTGCCCTATGACGCCCCGGAAAAACCGCTTGATGCGCCAGAGCTGCTCGATTTTGCCCAGCAGTATGCCTGCCAGAAAGGGTTAACCGCGACCTTACGAGGATAACAACCATGACCACACTGAAACTGGACACGCTCAGCGACCGCATTAAAGCGCACAAAAATGCGCTGGTGCATATTGTGAAGCCGCCAGTCTGTACCGAGCGCGCGCAGCACTATACCGAGATGTATCAACAACATCTCGATAAGCCGATCCCGGTACGTCGCGCGCTGGCACTGGCGCATCACCTGGCGAATCGCACCATCTGGATCAAACACGATGAGTTGATCATTGGCAACCAGGCAAGCGAAGTTCGCGCCGCGCCGATCTTCCCGGAATATACTGTCTCGTGGATCGAAAAAGAGATTGATGATCTGGCAGATCGTCCCGGTGCTGGCTTTGCGGTGAGCGAAGAGAACAAACGTGTTCTGCATGAAGTGTGCCCGTGGTGGCGCGGTCAGACGGTACAGGATCGCTGCTATGGCATGTTTACCGATGAGCAAAAAGGTCTGCTGGCGACCGGCATCATTAAAGCGGAAGGCAATATGACCTCCGGCGATGCGCACCTGGCGGTCAATTTCCCGCTGCTGCTGGAAAAAGGGCTTGATGGTCTGCGTGAGAAAGTAGCGGAACGTCGCTCGCGCATCAATCTGACGGTGCTGGAAGATTTGCACGGCGAACAGTTCCTGAAAGCGATTGATATCATGCTGGTGGCAGTCAGTGAACACATTGAACGTTTCGCTGCCCTGGCGCGTGCAATGGCCGCGACCGAAACCCGCGAAAGCCGTCGCGATGAACTGCTGGCGATGGCAGAAAACTGCGATCTTATCGCCCACCAGCCGCCGCAGACTTTCTGGCAGGCGCTGCAACTGTGTTACTTCATCCAGTTGATTTTGCAGATTGAATCTAACGGTCACTCGGTGTCGTTTGGTCGTATGGATCAGTATCTCTACCCGTACTATCGCCGCGACGTTGAACTGAACCAGACGCTGGATCGCGAACACGCCATCGAATTGCTGCATAGCTGCTGGTTGAAATTGCTGGAAGTGAACAAAATCCGCTCCGGCTCCCACTCAAAAGCCTCTGCGGGAAGTCCGCTGTATCAGAACGTCACCATTGGCGGACAAAATCTGGTTGATGGTCAACCAATGGACGCGGTGAATCCACTCTCTTACGCGATCCTCGAATCCTGCGGTCGCCTGCGTTCCACTCAGCCTAACCTCAGCGTGCGTTACCATGCAGGAATGAGTAACGATTTCCTCGACGCCTGCGTACATGTGATCCGCTGCGGCTTCGGGATGCCGGCATTCAACAACGACGAAATCGTGATCCCGGAATTTATTAAACTCGGTATTGAACCGCAGGACGCTTATGACTACGCAGCGATTGGTTGTATAGAAACCGCCGTCGGTGGCAAATGGGGCTATCGCTGTACCGGCATGAGCTTTATCAACTTCGCCCGCGTGATGCTGGCGGCGCTGGAAGGCGGGCGTGATGCCACCAGCGGCAAAGTGTTCCTGCCACAAGAAAAAGCGTTGTCGGCAGGTAACTTCAACAACTTCGATGAAGTGATGGACGCGTGGGATACGCAAATCCGTTACTACACGCGTAAATCAATCGAAATCGAATATGTCGTCGACACCATGCTGGAAGAGAACGTGCACGATATTCTCTGCTCGGCGCTGGTGGATGACTGTATTGAGCGAGCGAAAAGTATCAAGCAAGGCGGCGCGAAATATGACTGGGTTTCTGGCCTGCAGGTCGGTATTGCCAACCTCGGCAACAGCCTGGCGGCAGTGAAGAAACTGGTGTTTGAACAGGGCGCGATTGGTCAGCAACAGCTGGCTGCCGCACTGGCGGATGACTTCGATGGCCTGACTCATGAGCAACTGCGTCAGCGGCTGATTAACGGTGCGCCGAAGTACGGCAACGACGATGATACCGTCGATACGCTGCTGGCTCGCGCTTATCAGACCTATATCGACGAACTGAAACAGTACCATAACCCACGCTACGGTCGTGGTCCGGTTGGCGGCAACTATTACGCGGGTACGTCGTCTATCTCCGCTAACGTACCGTTTGGCGCGCAAACTATGGCAACGCCGGACGGGCGTAAAGCCCACACCCCGCTGGCAGAAGGCGCTAGTCCGGCCTCTGGTACTGACCATCTCGGCCCTACTGCGGTCATTGGCTCAGTGGGTAAACTGCCTACGGCAGCGATTCTCGGCGGCGTGTTGCTCAACCAGAAACTGAATCCGGCAACGCTGGAGAACGAATCTGACAAGCAGAAACTGATGATCCTGCTGCGTACCTTCTTTGAAGTGCATAAAGGCTGGCATATTCAGTACAACATCGTTTCCCGCGAAACGCTGCTGGAGGCGAAAAAACATCCGGATCAGTACCGCGATCTGGTAGTGCGTGTCGCGGGTTATTCCGCCTTCTTCACCGCGCTCTCTCCAGACGCTCAGGACGATATCATCGCCCGTACTGAACATATGCTGTAATCTCTTCGGCCCGGCTGCGGCGTCGCCGGGCTAAATCATTCACATCATCAATTTCATCCTTACTTTCATTCGAAATATAATTTGTGCTCTGCGTCACATTGTTATTACACTGTTACGGTTTCATTTTCGAGCCAGGAGCACACCTATGAGCGTAAAAGTTATCGTCACAGATATGGACGGTACTTTTCTTAACGACGCCAAAACGTACAACCAACCACGTTTTATGGCGCAATATCAGGAACTGAAAAAGCGCGGCATTAAGTTCGTTGTCGCCAGCGGTAATCAGTATTACCAGCTTATTTCGTTCTTTCCTGAGCTAAAGGATGAGATCTCTTTTGTCGCGGAAAACGGCGCACTGGTTTACGAACATGGCAAGCAACTGTTCCACGGCGAACTGACCCGACATGAATCGCGGATTGTTATTGGCGAGTTGCTAAAAGATAAGCAACTCAATTTTGTCGCCTGCGGTCTGCAAAGTGCATATGTCAGCGAAAATGCCCCCGAAGCATTTGTCGCACTGATGGCAAAACACTACCATCGCCTGAAACCTGTAAAAGATTATCAGGAGATTGACGACGTACTGTTCAAGTTTTCGCTCAACCTGCCGGATGAACAAATCCCGTTAGTGATCGACAAACTACACATAGCGCTGGATGGCATTATGAAACCCGTCACCAGTGGTTTTGGCTTTATCGACCTGATTATTCCCGGTCTACATAAAGCAAACGGTATTTCGCGGTTACTGAAACGCTGGGATCTGTCACCGCAAAATGTGGTAGCGATTGGCGACAGCGGTAACGATGCGGAGATGCTGAAAATGGCGCGTTATTCCTTTGCGATGGGCAATGCTGCGGAAAACATTAAACAAATCGCCCGTTACGCTACCGATGATAATAATCATGAAGGCGCGCTGAATGTGATTCAGGCTGTGCTGGATAACACATCCCCTTTTAACAGCTGACCTCTCTACCGGAGCCATGCGCTCCGGTTTTCCCTTCTTTTTACATCCTGTACATCACATCAAATCATTAAACTTGCATTAACTTATTTATAACTTGTATTGTCACATGCAAATTAGCATAGTTTCGAATGAAAGTTAATGCAAGGTGGTTATGGCTTCTACTTTTACCAGCGACACATTGCCTGCCGATCACAAAGCAGCTATCCGTCAGATGAAGCACGCGCTGCGGGCGCAGCTTGGCGATGTCCAGCAGATCTTTAATCAGCTAAGCGATGACATTGCCACGCGAGTGGCTGAAATCAACGCACTCAAAGCACAGGGCGATGCCGTCTGGCCGGTGCTGTCTTATGCCGATATCAAAGCAGGTCATGTTACTGCAGAGCAGCGCGAACAGATTAAACGTCGCGGTTGTGCGGTGATAAAAGGCCATTTCCCCCGCGAACAAGCGCTAGGCTGGGATCAGTCGATGCTGGACTATCTGAACCGCAACCGCTTTGACGAGGTCTACAAAGGCCCCGGCGATAATTTCTTCGGGACGCTCAGCGCTTCACGTCCCGAGATTTACCCCATCTACTGGTCGCAGGCGCAAATGCAGGCCCGCCAGAGTGAAGAAATGGCGAATGCGCAGTCGTTTCTCAATCGTCTGTGGACATTTGAAAGTGATGGAAAGCAATGGTTTAACCCGGATGTGAGCGTCATCTACCCTGACCGTATCCGCCGCCTTCCGCCCGGAACGACCTCCAAAGGTCTTGGAGCGCATACCGACTCCGGGGCGCTGGAACGCTGGCTGCTTCCAGCGTATCAGCACGTTTTCGCCAACGTCTTTAATGGCAATCTGGCGAAATACGATCCCTGGCATGCGGCACATCGTACGGAAGTTGAAGAGTACACGGTGGACAACACCACCAAATGTTCCGTGTTTCGGACATTCCAGGGCTGGACTGCGCTCTCGGATATGCTGCCTGGTCAGGGGTTGCTGCACGTCGTGCCCATTCCTGAAGCCATGGCGTACGTACTGTTACGTCCGCTGCTTGATGATGTGCCGGAGGATGAACTGTGCGGCGTAGCGCCCGGAAGAGTGTTGCCGGTATCAGAGCAATGGCATCCACTGTTAATTGAGGCGTTAACCAGCATTCCAAAACTCGAGGCCGGAGACTCCGTCTGGTGGCACTGCGACGTCATCCATTCCGTTGCCCCCGTTGAAAATCAACAGGGTTGGGGCAACGTGATGTACATTCCTGCGGCACCGATGTGCGAGAAAAATCTTGCCTACGCGCACAAGGTGAAGGCCGCACTGGAAAAAGGCGCATCGCCGGGCGACTTCCCGCGCGAGGACTATGAAACAAACTGGGAAGGACGCTTTACGCTTGCCGACCTCAACATTCACGGTAAGCGAGCGTTGGGCATGGATGTTTGAGAGTTAATGGAAGTGAATTGATGTGGGATTAAGAAAATCGATTCGACGTTACTCAGATTGCTGACAAGTGCGCTTTCTTAATGCCTGATGCGGCGTTAACGCCTTATCCGGCCTACAAAGTCCTGCAGATTCAATATATTACAGGTACTGCGTAGGCCTGATAAGCGTAGCGCATCAGGCTATTTTGCATTTGTCATCAGCCGTCGTCACCCCGACAGTATCGGGGTGACGGATAATCACTTACTCGATCCCTTTACTACGCAGGTAATCTTCGTAATTACCGCTAAAGTCGATCACGCGTTCCGGGGTGATTTCCAGAATGCGGGTCGCCAGGGAGCTTACGAACTCACGGTCGTGTGAAACAAAGATCAGCGTGCCCTGATACAGTTCCAGCGCCATGTTCAGTGACTCGATGGATTCCATATCCAGGTGGTTGGTCGGTTCGTCCATGATCAGAATGTTCGGCTTCTGCATCATTAACTTACCAAACAGCATCCGCCCTTTTTCCCCACCGGAAAGCACTTTAGCTGGCTTTTTGATGTCGTCCTGGCTGAACAGCAAACGACCGAGAATGCTGCGTACCGCCTGCTCGTCATCGCCTTCCTGCTTCCACTGACTCATCCATTCGAACACGGTCAGATCATTTTCAAACTCATATTCGTGGTCCTGGGCGTAGTAACCAATGCGCGCGTTTTCAGACCATTTTACGGTGCCGCTGTCCGGTTGCAGATCGCCCACCAGCGTTTTCAGCAGCGTTGATTTACCGACGCCGTTGGTACCCAGTACCGCAAGTTTTTCACCGACCTCCAGCAGCAGGTTGAGATTTTTAAACAGTGGACCGTTATCAAACCCTTTGGTCAGACCTTCCACTTCCAGCGCGTTACGGAACAGTTTCTTATCCTGTTCAAAACGGATAAACGGGTTCTGACGGCTGGAGGCTTTCACCTCTTCCAGTTTGATTTTATCAATCTGGCGCGCGCGCGAAGTTGCCTGGCGAGATTTCGAGGCGTTGGCGCTAAAGCGGCTAACGAAAGATTGCAACTCAGCAATCTGCGCTTTCTTCTTGGCGTTATCGGCCAGCAGACGTTCACGCGCCTGGGTCGCCGCCGTCATGTACTCATCGTAGTTACCCGGATAAACGCGCAGCTCGCCGTAATCCAGATCCGCCATGTGGGTACAGACCATGTTAAGGAAGTGACGGTCGTGCGAGATGATGATCATGGTGCTGTCACGCTCGTTCAGCACCTGTTCCAGCCAGCGAATGGTGTCGATGTCGAGGTTGTTGGTCGGTTCGTCGAGCAGGAGAATATCCGGCTCAGCAAACAGCGCCTGCGCCAGAAGCACACGCAGCTTCCAGCCAGGAGCAACTTCACTCATCGGGCCGTAGTGCTGTTCCACTGGAATTCCCACGCCAAGCAACAGTTCACCGGCGCGAGCTTCCGCAGAGTAACCGTCCATTTCGCCGTATTTCACTTCCAGATCGGCCACTTTATAGCCGTCTTCTTCACTCATTTCCGGCAAAGCATAGATGCGGTCGCGCTCCTGCTTCACTTCCCACAACTCTTTATGCCCCATGATCACCGTATCCAGCACAGTGAACTCTTCAAAGGCAAACTGATCCTGACGCAGCTTACCAATGCGCTCGTTGGGATCGAGGGAAACGTTACCCAGCGTCGGCTCAAGGTCGCCGCCGAGAATCTTCATAAAGGTGGATTTACCACTACCGTTCGCGCCAATCAGGCCGTAACGGTTGCCGCCGCCGAATTTGACGGAAATGTTTTCAAACAACGGCTTACTGCCGAACTGCATGGTGACGTTACTGGAAACTAACACAGGCGTATCCTGAAAAGAGATATGACAAACCGCGCATTATGCCATAAGTCTGAAAGAAGATCCTGCTCCTCGCTTAAGGTCTACACTCAAGCCAAAGGCAAAAAATGTGATTTCGTACACATCTGATTTCACTGTGAGCTGGAATGAACTTATAATGCGCTTCCAATACTCTAATATTCTCAACCCAATGGCCTGCCAGGCACAAAATCTCGCTTAACATGAATATGAAATTGAAAACATTATTCGCAGCGGCCTTCGCTGTTGTCGGCTTTTGCAGTACCGCCTCTGCGGTAACTTATCCTCTGCCAACCGACGGGAGTCGCCTGGTTGGTCAGAATCAGGTGATCACCATTCCTGAAGGTAACACTCAGCCGCTGGAGTATTTTGCCGCGGAGTACCAGATGGGGCTTTCCAATATGATGGAAGCGAACCCGGGTGTGGATACCTTCCTGCCGAAAGGCGGTACTGTACTGAACATTCCGCAGCAGCTGATCCTGCCGGATACCGTTCATGAAGGCATCGTCATTAACAGTGCAGAGATGCGTCTGTATTACTATCCGAAAGGGACCAACACCGTTATCGTGCTGCCGATCGGCATTGGTCAGTTAGGCAAAGATACGCCTATCAACTGGACCACCAAAGTTGAGCATAAGAAAGCAGGCCCGACCTGGACGCCGACCGCCAAAATGCACGCAGAGTACCGCGCTGCGGGCGAACCGCTACCGGCTGTCGTTCCGGCAGGTCCGGATAACCCGATGGGTCTGTATGCACTCTACATCGGTCGCCTGTATGCTATCCATGGCACCAACGCCAACTTCGGTATCGGCCTGCGTGTAAGTCATGGTTGTGTGCGTCTGCGTAACGAAGACATCAAATTCCTGTTCGAGAAAGTACCGGTCGGTACCCGCGTACAGTTTATTGATGAGCCGGTAAAAGCGACCACCGAGCCAGACGGCAGTCGTTATATTGAAGTCCATAACCCGCTGTCTACCACCGAAGCCCAGTTTGAAGGTCAGGAAATCGTGCCAATTACCCTGACGAAGAGCGTGCAGACAGTGACCGGTCAGCCAGATGTTGACCAGGTTGTTCTTGATGAAGCGATCAAAAATCGTTCCGGGATGCCGGTTCGCCTGAATTAATCGTCAAAACGTAAAACAAAGGCGGACTCATAATCCGCCTTTTTTATTTGCCAGACCTTACCAGGCCGGGATCATAACTAACAAAACGTATCCCACCAGCGCCGCCCACAACAGCATCGGTATTGAATAGAGATGGAAACGCCACCAGATGCGGCGATCGTTCGCCATACGTAGCGCAATCAAATTTGCCAGCGATCCTGGTAATAAACCAAAGCCCCCCACGTTTACCGCCCATGCCAGTAATAAAGACGGAGGTACATAATTGAGCAGCAAAATGGTACTCGGCACGTTACTGATCACCTGCGATAAACCGACTGCCGTTAACCATAACCCGGGTTCAGATAAATGACTCACGTTACCCAACACGCCTTGCAACGCTGGAAGCTGGGTCAGTAAATGGACGTCGATAAACATCGCCATAAACACCAGCAGCAACGTCCAGTCCACACTCAACACCACGCGACGCGCCAGCAGCACAAAGCCCGCCGCCACAATCACCAGTCCCCACAGCTCTTGTTTGAACTCCAGCGCCGTCAGAAAGACGATATACAGCCCCAGACAATTCCACACCAGCCGCGGTTTCCACTCCGGTGTTTGCACCCCCGTATGGTATTGCAGCGCCTTTCCAGGGAAACAACACCAGCACAACAGCAGGAGTGTCAGCATCATTGCGCCAGCCATCGGTGCCATTTGGGCAATAAATCCGGCAAACGAAAGACCAGAACGTCCCCAGATAAGAATATTTTGCGGGTTGCCAATTGGCGTCAGTAGCGAACCAGCGTTGACTGCCAGCGCCTCAAAAATAATCAGCCGATTAACCGGGATCTCACACAGTCTTTTTAGCGTGATAGTCAGCGGAACAACAATAAACAGCGCGACATCGTTGGTCAGAAAGGTAGAAAGCAGCGCCGCCGCCAGCACCATAAACATCGCCAGCCGACGCTCCGTAGCAAAGCGGCGCACCATTTTGCGCCCCAGCACATCAAAATAACCGCTTAACTCCACACCTTTGGTCAGCAGCATCAGGCCGCTTAAGGTGATGATGGTGTGCCAGTCGATAGCAGCAGGCCAGGATTTCGGTGCAAAGGGCACGAAAAAGCTTAATCCGATACCAACAAGAATTAATAACTGAAAAAAACGATCGCCTTGCAGCGTGCGTAAAAAAGGCAGGCTCATTTGGCACCGTGTTTCTGGGTAAACAAACGAAAAGCGTCGAGCGTCTCTTCACTAACATGGTGCTCCATGCCTTCCGCGTCGCGACGGGCGATTTCCGGACTGACGCCCAACACCAACAAGAAATTTTCGACTATCTGATGTCGCTCGCGGCTTTCCTGCGCCAGCTTCTCTCCTTCTGCCGTTAAAAACACGCCACGCCAGGGGATCATTTCAATCAGCCCCATGGTTGCCAGCCGCTTAAGCATTTTAGCCACCGTCGGTTGCGAAACTCCCAGACGAGCAGCCATGTCCACCTGACGAGCTTCCCCCACTTCCCTGATCAAGTCAGAAATCAGCTCAACGTAATCATCAATAAGCTCGCGCCGATGCGCCTCTCTGACCTGGCGGAACCCTTCAACGTGCTCTTCCACGTTCACTAACTGCGTCACTTTTTTTGCTATTGGCGTACCTGCGCGACGACTCATTGTGCTTCCTCATTATGGTGACGCATACATAGCGTTCTCATTTCGTGCGCACATTGTAAACCAGAGTTGCGAAGGTACAAAAAATTAACGTTTTAGCAATAGCTATATAATATAGCCTGTGCTATATCTGTATGTAATGCAATCATCCCTCAAGGATCGACGGGATTAGCAAGTCAGGAGGTCTTATGAATGAGTTCAAGAGGTGTATGCGCGTGTTTAGTCATTCTCCCTTTAAAGTACGGTTAATGCTGCTCTCTATGTTGTGCGATATGGTCAACAACAAACCGCAGCAAGATAAACCTTCAGATAAATAGCGGCGTCGCGGTACGCCGCTTCACTCCTGCTTTTATGCAGGCATAACGCGTTTTGGTCTGAAAAAAACCACTTTTTGTCGGATTTGCAATCCCCTTCGCAAAAGATTTGTTCGTCAGTAGTTGACCTGAACGGCGGCTCGCTCTATCTTCTTGCAGCCCTGCGTATATTGCGGCTCGCGGATGCGGACCCCTTTCCCCTCTTCACGCACTCTTGCAGGTATTGACCCTTGACGCCAGGGTAAGCACATGGCGTTTGTTACGATAGTGGCATATGAATTTAACCCTCAAAGAATCGCTTGTTACCCGTAGCCGGGTATTTAGCCCGTGGACTGCGTTCTACTTTTTACAGTCGCTATTAATTAACCTCGGCTTAGGTTACCCCTTCAGTTTGCTCTACACCGCTGCGTTTACGGCTATTTTGCTTTTGCTATGGCGAACATTGCCTCGCGTACAAAAAGTTCTGGTCGGTGTCAGTTCGCTGGTGGCGGCTTGTTATTTCCCTTTTGCTCAGGCCTACGGCGCGCCTAATTTCAATACATTGCTGGCATTGCACTCCACCAATATGGAAGAGTCGACCGAAATCCTGACGATTTTTCCGTGGTACAGCTACCTGGTCGGCTTATTTATTTTTGCGCTCGGCGTAATAGCAATCAGGCGAAAAAAAGAGAATGAAAAAGCGCGCTGGAATACCTTCGACAGCCTGTGTCTGGTATTCAGTGTGGCGACATTTTTTGTTGCTCCCGTGCAAAACCTGGCCTGGGGTGGCGTATTTAAACTGAAAGATACTGGCTATCCGGTATTTCGTTTTGCTAAGGATGTCATCGTCAATAATAACGAGGTGATTGAAGAGCAAGAACGGATGGCAAAACTTTCCGGAATGAAAGATACCTGGACGGTCACTGCCGTTAAGCCGAAGTATCAGACCTATGTGGTAGTGATCGGTGAAAGCGCGCGTCGCGATGCCCTCGGTGCCTTTGGCGGTCACTGGGACAATACCCCGTTTGCCAGCAGCGTTAACGGTTTGATATTTGCTGACTACATTGCTGCCAGTGGCTCCACGCAGAAATCGCTTGGCTTAACGCTCAATCGCGTAGTCGATGGCAAACCACAGTTTCAGGATAACTTTGTCACCCTGGCAAATCGCGCGGGCTTCCAGACATGGTGGTTTTCCAACCAGGGCCAAATCGGCGAATACGATACTGCTATCGCCAGCATCGCCAAACGTGCAGATGAAGTGTACTTCCTGAAAGAAGGTAATTTTGAAGCAGATAAAAACACGAAAGACGAAGCGTTACTGGATATGACCGCTCAAGTGCTGGCGCAAGAGCACTCGCAACCGCAGCTGATTGTTCTGCATCTGATGGGCTCGCATCCGCAGGCCTGCGACAGGACACAAGGCAAATACGAAACCTTTGTGCAATCGAAAGAAACGTCGTGCTATCTCTATACCATGACGCAAACGGACGATTTACTGCGCAAGCTGTACGATCAGTTACGCAACAGCGGCAGCAGCTTCTCTCTGGTTTACTTTTCTGACCACGGTCTGGCCTTTAAAGAGCGCGGCAAAGACGTGCAATACCTTGCCCATGATGATAAATATCAGCAAAATTTCCAGGTGCCTTTTATGGTCATTTCCAGCGGCGATAAAGCGCATCGGGTGATTAAAGCCCGCCGCTCAGCCAATGACTTCTTAGGCTTTTTCTCGCAGTGGACGGGAATTAAAGCGAAGGAAATAAATATCAAATACCCGTTTATATCTGAGAAGAAAGCCGGGCCGATATACATCACCAACTTCCAGTTACAGAAGGTGGATTACAACCATCTCGGAACCGATATTTTCGACCCGAAACCTTAAAAACAAAAATCCGCCCCGAGAGGCGGATTTTTATATCACCAAAGTGATTAGAAGCGGTAACCAACACCGGCAATCCAGGTGCCTACGTCAACGCTACGAATACGGCTCTGCTCGTAAGAGAAGTCCAGAGCAACGTTTTCCATCGGGTTGAACTGCAGACCAGCACCGTAGGAGAAACCGTAGTCGCTGGTGTCGTGTTTGTAGGTCGGGTATTCAGTGGTCTGGAATTTACCATAACCCACACCCACTACACCGTAGATGCTTGCCCAGTCGTTAATGCGGTAAGCCGGACCAGCAGTGATGCCGTAGTACTGGTTTTTGTTGTAGTCACCAGAGCTTGCAGTACGGCTTTTCTCGGTGTAAGTGAAAGAACCGATCACACCCAGCGGGCTGTTGTCTTCTTCATAGCGGTATTTCAGGTTGAAACCGCCCATTTTGTTCATTTGGCCCTGAGCGTCGCTCTGTGCGTAACCGCCAGTTACGGTAGAAGTCGCAGCTACGGAAGTACCTGCGGTGAAAGCCAGAACTGCGGCCAGTGCTGAAAGACATGCAATTTTTTTCATAACCACCTCAAATGTGATTCAAATAAGTCCTAAGTTTTAAATATATCAAAAATTAATGGGAAACTCTTCGCGATTTGTGATGTCTAACGGGCCATTTCATGTAACAGAACGTTTCCATACACCGCTATCCATCTAAATTTAAATCACTTTTTCAGAGAACTGCGTAAGTATTACGCATGTTTTCCCTGTCATTCATCCAGATTATTCCTAATCACCAGACTAATGATTCCATCAATCCTGGCGCATTTTAGTCAAAACGGGGGAAAATTTTTTCAACAAATGCTCAACCAGCATTGGGTATATCCAGTACACTCCACGCTTTACTTAAGTCTAGATATTTGTGGGAGAAAGGATGCCTGGTTCATTACGTAAAATGCCGGTCTGGTTACCAATAGTCATATTGCTCGTTGCCATGGCGTCTATTCAGGGTGGAGCCTCGTTAGCTAAGTCACTTTTTCCTCTGGTGAGCGCACCGGGTGTCACTGCGCTGCGTCTGGCATTAGGAACGCTGATCCTCATCGCGTTCTTTAAGCCATGGCGACTGCGCTTTGCCAAAGAGCAACGGTTACCGCTGTTGTTTTACGGCGTTTCGCTGGGTGGGATGAATTATCTTTTTTATCTTTCTATTCAGACAGTACCGCTGGGTATTGCGGTGGCGCTGGAGTTCACCGGACCACTGGCGGTGGCGCTGTTCTCTTCTCGTCGCCCGGTAGATTTCGTCTGGGTTGTGCTGGCGGTTCTTGGTCTGTGGTTCCTGCTACCGCTGGGGCAAGACGTTTCCCATGTCGATTTAACCGGCTGTGCGCTGGCACTGGGGGCCGGGGCTTGTTGGGCTATTTACATTTTAAGTGGGCAACGCGCAGGAGCGGAACATGGCCCTGCGACGGTAGCAATTGGTTCGTTGATTGCAGCGTTAATTTTCGTGCCAATTGGAGCGCTTCAGGCTGGTGAAGCACTCTGGCACTGGTCGGTTATTCCATTGGGTCTGGCTGTCGTTATTCTCTCGACCGCTCTGCCTTATTCGCTGGAAATGATTGCCCTCACCCGTTTGCCAACACGGACATTTGGTACGCTGATGAGCATGGAACCGGCGCTGGCTGCCGTTTCCGGGATGATTTTCCTCGGAGAAACACTGACACCCATACAGCTGCTGGCGCTCGGCGCTATCATCGCCGCTTCAATGGGGTCTACGCTGACAGTACGCAAAGAGAGCAAAATAAAAGAATTAGACATTAATTAAATTTACATTTCTGTATGGTTATGCATAACCATGCAGAATTTCTCGCTACTTTTCCTCTACACCGTATTTATATATCGAATTATGCAAAAGCATATTTATTCCGAAAATTCCTGGCGAGCAGATAAATAAGAATTGTTCTTATCAATATATCTAACTCATTGAATCTTTATTAGTTTTGTTTTTCATGCTTGTTACCACTATTAGTGTGATAGGAACAGCCAGAATAGCGGAACACATAGCCGGTGCTATACTTAGTCTCGTTAATTACTGGGACATAACATCAAGAGGATATGAAATTATGAGTACCGCTAAATTAGTTAAATCAAAAGCGACCAATCTGCTTTATACCCGCAACGATGTCTCCGACAGCGAGAAAAAAGCAACAGTAGAGTTGCTGAATCGCCAGGTTATCCAGTTTATTGATCTTTCTTTGATTACCAAACAAGCGCACTGGAACATGCGCGGCGCTAACTTCATTGCCGTACATGAAATGCTGGATGGCTTCCGCACCGCACTGATCGATCATCTGGATACCATGGCAGAACGTGCCGTGCAGCTGGGCGGTGTAGCTCTGGGGACCACTCAAGTTATCAACAGCAAAACCCCGCTGAAAAGTTACCCGCTGGACATCCACAACGTTCAGGATCACCTGAAAGAACTGGCTGACCGTTACGCAATCGTCGCTAATGACGTACGCAAAGCGATTGGCGAAGCGAAAGATGACGACACCGCAGATATCCTGACCGCCGCGTCTCGCGACCTGGATAAATTCCTGTGGTTTATCGAGTCTAACATCGAATAAATCCATCGCTGATGGTGCAGAACTTTAGTACCCGATAAAAGCGGCTTCCTGACAGGAGGCCGTTTTGTTTTGCAGCCCACCTCAACGCACTTATTTAGTGCATCCATCTGCTATCCCCAGCTGATTAAGTAAATTTTTTGTATCCACATCATCACACAATCGTTACATAAAGATTGTTTTTTCATCAGGTTTTACGCTAAATAATCACTGTGTTGAGTGCACAATTTTAGCGCACCAGATTGGTGCCCCAGAATGGTGCATCTTCAGGGTATTGCCCTATAAATCGTGCATCACGTTTTTGCCGCATCTCGAAAAATCAATGAGTTGCAAAATTGGCACGATTTTTTCATATATGTGAATGTCACGCAGGGGATCGTCCCGTGGATAGAAAAAAGGAAATGCTATGAAGTCTGTATTAAAAGTTTCACTGGCTGCACTGACCCTGGCTTTTGCGGTTTCTTCTCATGCCGCGGATAAAAAATTAGTTGTCGCGACGGATACCGCCTTCGTTCCGTTTGAATTTAAACAGGGCGATAAATATGTGGGCTTTGACGTTGATCTGTGGGCTGCCATCGCTAAAGAGCTGAAGCTGGATTACGAACTGAAGCCGATGGATTTCAGTGGGATCATTCCGGCACTGCAAACCAAAAACGTCGATCTGGCGCTGGCGGGCATTACCATCACCGACGAGCGTAAAAAAGCGATCGATTTCTCTGACGGCTACTACAAAAGCGGCCTGTTAGTGATGGTGAAAGCTAACAATAACGATGTGAAAAGCGTGAAAGATCTCGACGGGAAAGTGGTTGCTGTGAAGAGCGGTACTGGCTCCGTTGATTACGCGAAAGCAAACATCAAAACTAAAGATCTGCGTCAGTTCCCGAACATCGATAACGCCTATATGGAACTGGGCACCAACCGCGCAGACGCCGTTCTGCACGATACGCCAAACATTCTGTACTTCATCAAAACCGCCGGTAACGGTCAGTTCAAAGCGGTAGGTGACTCTCTGGAAGCGCAGCAATACGGTATTGCGTTCCCGAAAGGTAGCGACGAGCTGCGTGACAAAGTCAACGGCGCGTTGAAAACCCTGCGCGAGAACGGAACTTACAACGAAATCTACAAAAAATGGTTCAGTACTGAACCGAAATAATAACGCTACACCTGTAAAGCGCACTGGCAGTTCCCTCTCCCCCCTGGGGAGAGGATTAGGGTGAGGGGCGCAAACCCGCTCCGGGGCCATTAATTACCCTGAATTTGATTATTTACACCACGGTAACAGGAACAACATATGCAGTTTGACTGGAGTGCCATCTGGCCTGCCATTCCGCTTCTGATTGAAGGTGCCAAAATGACCCTGTGGATTTCGGTCCTCGGTCTGGCTGGCGGTCTGGTAATCGGATTGCTGGCAGGTTTTGCACGCACCTTCGGTGGTTGGATAGCCAACCACGTCGCGCTGGTCTTTATTGAAGTGATCCGCGGCACACCTATCGTCGTCCAGGTGATGTTTATCTATTTCGCCCTGCCGATGGCGTTTAACGACTTACGCATCGACCCATTTACTGCGGCGGTGGTCACCATCATGATCAACTCCGGCGCGTACATTGCGGAAATCACGCGTGGTGCGGTGCTGTCTATCCACAAAGGTTTTCGTGAAGCAGGACTGGCGCTCGGTCTTTCACGTTGGGAAACCATTCGCTACGTCATTTTACCGCTGGCACTGCGTCGTATGCTGCCGCCGCTGGGTAACCAGTGGATCATCAGCATTAAAGACACCTCGCTGTTTATTGTTATCGGCGTGGCGGAACTGACCCGTCAGG
Source organism: Shigella flexneri 2a str. 301 (assembly GCF_000006925.2). Lineage (NCBI taxonomy): Bacteria > Pseudomonadati > Pseudomonadota > Gammaproteobacteria > Enterobacterales > Enterobacteriaceae > Shigella > Shigella flexneri. Next base: position 790,652 of record NC_004337.2, on the reverse strand, counting down.
GGCAAGAAATTATTGCCGGTAACTTCCGCGCCCTTGAGATCTGGAGCGCCGTGGCGGTGTTCTATCTGATTATTACCCTGGTGCTGAGCTTTATTCTGCGTCGTCTGGAAAGAAGGATGAAAATCCTGTGATTGAATTTAAAAACGTCTCCAAGCACTTTGGCCCAACCCAGGTGCTGCACAATATCGATTTGAACATTGCCCAGGGCGAAGTCGTGGTGATTATCGGGCCGTCCGGTTCCGGTAAATCGACCCTGCTGCGCTGCATCAACAAACTGGAAGAAATCACCTCCGGCGATCTGATTGTCGATGGCCTGAAGGTCAACGATCCGAAAGTTGACGAGCGCCTGATTCGCCAGGAAGCAGGTATGGTGTTCCAGCAGTTTTACCTCTTCCCGCATCTGACGGCGCTGGGAAACGTCATGTTTGGTCCGCTACGCGTGCGTGGCGCGAACAAAGAAGAGGCGGAAAAACTGGCGCGTGAGCTGCTGGCGAAAGTCGGTCTGGCAGAACGTGCACATCACTACCCTTCCGAACTTTCTGGTGGTCAACAGCAGCGTGTGGCGATTGCCCGCGCGCTGGCGGTGAAGCCGAAAATGATGCTGTTTGATGAACCGACTTCCGCTCTTGACCCGGAACTGCGCCATGAAGTGCTGAAGGTTATGCAGGATCTGGCTGAAGAAGGGATGACGATGGTGATCGTGACCCACGAAATCGGTTTTGCCGAGAAAGTAGCTTCGCGGCTGATCTTTATAGACAAAGGCCGGATTGCGGAAGATGGCAATCCGCAGGTGTTGATCAAGAACCCGCCGAGCCAGCGCTTGCAGGAATTTTTGCAGCACGTCTCTTAATAAGACACATTGCCTGATGCGCTACGCTTATCAGGCCTACAGGATATCTGGCAACTTATTAAAATTGCATGAACTTGTAGGACGGATAAGGCGTTCACGCCGCATCCGGCAAAAAAGCCCGCACGTTGTCAGCAACCTGCTTAATATCCCTTCCTCCCTTTCACCCGAAAGGGAGGCACACCAGATTCCTCTCATTTAAAATCGCCCCTCCCCCAGCATCTATACTTATCTTTTTGCTCTGTTTTCTCACTGGAGGAGTCATGCGGTGGATCCTGTTCATCCTCTTCTGCCTGCTGGGCGCACCTGCCCACGCGGTATCCATACCCGGCGTTACAACCACAACGACAACGGACTCAACGACTGAACCGGCCCCGGAACCGGATATCGAACAAAAAAAGCGGCCTATGGCGCACTGGCGGATGTGCTGGATAACGACACCTCGCGTAAAGAGTTGATCGACCAGTTGCGTACTGTCGCCGCGACGCCCCCTGCGGAACCGGTCCCGAAGATCGTGCCGCCGACGCTGGTTGAAGAGCAAACCGTGCTGCAAAAGGTCACCGAAGTCAGCCGCCATTATGGTGAAGCCCTTTCCGCCCGCTTCGGGCAACTTTATCGCAATATCACCGGCTCCCCGCATAAGCCATTTAATCCACAAACCTTCAGCAATGCGCTGAGCCATTTTTCAATGTTAGCGGTATTAGTGTTTGGTTTTTACTGGCTGATTCGCCTGTGCGCACTGCCGCTATATCGCAAAATGGGTCAGTGGGCGAGGCAAAAAAATCGTGAGCGCAGCAACTGGTTGCAGCTTCCGGCGATGATTATTGGGGCGTTTATTATCGACCTGCTGTTACTGGCCCTGACATTATTTGTCGGCCAGGTATTAAGCGACAACCTGAATGCAGGCAGTCGCACCATCGCTTTCCAACAAAGTTTGTTTCTCAACGCCTTTGCCCTGATTGAATTTTTCAAAGCCGTACTACGCCTGATTTTTTGCCCAAACGTGGCGGAGCTGCGCCCGTTCACGATTCAGGACGAGAGCGCCCGTTACTGGGGTCGTCGCCTGAGCTGGTTAAGCAGCCTGATTGGCTATGGCCTGATTGTGGCCGTGCCGATTATCTCTAATCAGGTGAATGTACAGATAGGTGCGCTGGCGAACGTCATCATTATGCTGTGCATGACCGTCTGGGCGTTGTACCTGATCTTCCGAAATAAAAAAGAGATTACCCAGCATATGCTCAACTTTGCGGAGCATTCGCTGGCTTTTTTCAGCCTGTTTATCCGCGCCTTTGCGCTGGTGTGGCACTGGCTGGCAAGCGCCTATTTTATCATGCTGTTTTTCTTTTCGTTGTTCGATCCGGGCAACAGTCTGAAATTTATGATGGGTGCAACGGTGCGCAGCCTGGCGATTATTGGTATCGCAGCGTTTGTTTCCGGTATGTTTTCCCGCTGGCTGGCGAAAACCATCACCCTCTCGCCACATACTCAGCGTAACTATCCGGAGCTACAAAAACGGCTGAATGGCTGGCTTTCGGCGGCGCTGAAAACGGCGCGTATTCTGACCGTCTGCGTGGCAGTAATGTTGCTGTTGAGCGCATGGGGATTGTTCGATTTCTGGAACTGGCTGCAAAACGGCGCGGGGCAGAAAACCGTAGATATCCTGATCCGCATCGCACTCATTCTTTTCTTCTCGGCGGTTGGCTGGACGGTGCTCGCCAGTTTGATCGAAAACCGGCTGGCTTCGGATATTCATGGCCGCCCGCTACCCAGCGCCCGTACGCGTACCCTGCTGACGCTGTTCCGTAACGCGCTGGCGGTGATTATCAGTACCATCACCATCATGATTGTGTTGTCGGAAATCGGCGTCAATATCGCGCCATTGCTGGCAGGTGCCGGGGCATTAGGTCTGGCTATCTCGTTTGGTTCGCAAACGCTGGTAAAAGATATTATCACCGGGGTATTTATTCAGTTTGAAAACGGCATGAACACTGGAGATTTGGTGACTATCGGGCCGTTGACCGGCACAGTGGAACGGATGTCGATTCGCTCCGTGGGCGTGCGCCAGGATACCGGGGCGTATCACATCATTCCGTGGTCTTCGATAACCACCTTTGCTAACTTCGTCCGCGGTATTGGTTCGGTAGTGGCAAACTACGATGTTGATCGCCATGAAGATGCTGATAAAGCCAATCAGGCACTGAAAGATGCGGTAACGGAATTGATGGAAAACGAAGAAATTCGCGGGCTGATTATTGGTGAACCGAACTTTGCCGGGATTGTCGGCTTAAGCAATACCGCGTTTACACTGCGTGTTTCGTTCACCACGCTGCCACTCAAACAGTGGACGGTACGCTTTGCCCTCGACAGCCAGGTGAAAAAACATTTCGACCTGGCGGGCGTTCGCGCGCCAGTGCAGACTTATCAGGTGCTGCCTGCTCCGGGCGCGACCCCGGCTGAACCGCTGCCGCCGGGGGAGCCAACGCTTTAACGTTGGCGATTAACAAAACGGCGGCGCTGCTCGTCGTTCATAAAGGTCCAGGCAATAAAGCGACTCTGCTTTTGCCCCTGGGCCATCTCTTTTTTTACCACCTTCACCGCGCCCACGTCGGTCAGAGCACGATACAACGGCGGTAAGTTTTCACCACGAGATACCAGCGAGGTAAACCACATCACCTGCTTCGCGAAGCCTTTGCTCTCTTCAATCATCTTTTTGATAAAGTTGACTTCACCGCCTTCACACCACAACTCCTGTTGCTGACCACCAAAGTTCAGTGCATCGTCTTTGTTCAGCCCCAGGTTACGGCGTTTACGCTCACTACCTGCCCGCGCCGCAGCGGCGGAATCGTGGAATGGCGGGTTACACAAGGTCGCGTCGTATTGCTCGTTTTTGTGGATGATGCCGTTAAAAATCGCCCCACTCTCTTTTTGCCGACGCAGACGAATGGCGCGGTTAAGCCCCGGATTAGCACTGATAATCGCCTGCGCACTGCTTAACGCCTGGCTGCTGGTTTCACTACCGGTAAAACGCCAGCCATATTCATGTACGCCAATCAGCGGATAAATACAGTTCGCACCAACGCCGATATCCAGAATGCTGGCATTCGCTGGAATTGTTCCGCTTGCTTCAGCCAGTAAATCGGCAAGGTGATGAATATAATCCGCCCGGCCCGGTACTGGTGGGCAGAGAAAACCGTCGGGGATATCCCAGTTCGCTACGGCGTAAAAATGGGCCAGCAACGCCTTATTGAGCGCCTTCACCGCCAGCGGATTGGCAAAGTCTACGCTTTGCTCCCCTGCGGGTGTAAGCGTGAGGAATTGCCTGAGTTCAGGATTGACCTGACAAAGCGTGGCGAGATCGTAGCGGCTGTGATGACGGTTGCGCGGATGCAACCCCGGTTTCTGGGCGGACATAGCATTCTCCTTTAAGCAGCGGCGTAAGATACCCGCATAACGCGACAGGGTAAATATCTGGCTGCGTTTATCATTCCCCAAAACCTTAACATGGCTATGGTTTATGGCAATTCATCATAAAAATCAGCATTATGCATGTCATTGATTTGTCTTATTTTGTAAAAATATATCGTTCAAAAAATAAGCATTTCTCTGTCAATTTTTTGCGTCATTTGCATCGCGCAGGCGACCTACACTTATCAGGCACTACCCGTTGTATTTATGAGGATGTCATTATGAAAAAGTGCCTCACACTACTGATTGCCACCGTCCTGAGCGGAATCTCTCTCACGGCTTATGCCGCGCAACCGATGAGTAACCTGGACAGCGGTCAGCTACGGCCCGCCGGTACCGTTTCGGCAACTGGCGCATCAAACCTAAGCGATCTGGAGGATAAACTGGCAGAAAAAGCGCGCGAACAAGGCGCGAAAGGTTATGTCATTAATTCCGCAGGCGGAAATGACCAGATGTTAGGTACTGCAACCATCTACAAATAACCCCACCAACGTAACTGCATTCGCCTCTGGATGCAGTTTTCGCCTGTTTTGTAATCAAAAAACATCAAATATGAACGCAATGTAAATAAATGTATTTCTTTTTCGCGCAATGGGTGATAGAAAATCGCATCAAGTGATAATGCTTATCAAAATTATTATCACTTGCACGAACACTATCACGGGATTAACAGTGGCATCGCATCCGCAGAGATGCTTTCTCGTGGCAGTGAAAATTTCAACATATAAGAAAAAGTCACCTGCAAAATGGAAAACAATCGCAATTTCCCTGCCAGACAATTTCATTCGCTCACGTTCTTTGCCGGTCTTTGTATTGGTATTACGCCTGTGGCACAGGCACTCGCCGCCGAAGGGCAAGCTAACGCGGATGACACGCTGGTTGTCGAAGCATCAACGCCTTCGCTTTATGCGCCACAACAATCTGCCGATCCGAAATTCTCGCGTCCGGTAGCGGATACTACCCGCACGATGACGGTGATTTCTGAACAAGTGATTAAAGATCAGGGCGCAACCAACCTTACCGACGCGCTCAAAAACGTCCCCGGCGTGGGTAATGCCAGTCAGTTAAGCAACTGACTGGCTCTTTTTCGGGGCTGTGGGGTATTTCCAGGGCCTCTCCTTTACCACTCTCGGGAAGGCCCTTCCCCTTCTCGTCGGTAATTTCACAAGTTGTCCCATACTTGCAAGATCGCGCATCAGCTCCGGTATACGTCCCGGTGAAGCGCCCTGCAATGTCATCAGCATTCTCATCACCATTCCGCATGATTCTGAGAAACTCAGTTGATTCGGCCAGTAACCTTTCAGATGTTCCGCCATTTTAATCATCTGATATCTCACCAGATTATAAGCCAGTAAGACACCCCACAGCTCTTGCTCCACAAGCTCCGGCTTTTTACTTCTCAGCGTCAGCCTGCTCAGTTGCATCGTCTGTTTTATCTCCCTGTATCCCAGTTCGATTTCCCAGCGATGACTGTACAGATCCGCCATTTCTCCTCCGGGGAAGCGCATGGCGTCCGTCATCGACGTCAGCAGATGGCAGACTTTTCCTTTGCGCGTCACGGTCAGCAGGCGGGCTGTCACTTCATTTCCCAGTCCCGGCCACTTTTTTCGTGCCTGCGGGCTGGTTTTCAGCTTCACCAGATGATCGCCTTTACTCAGTTTTCTGAGCTCTTCATATTGCGCTCCCTTTCTGAGAGGTATCATCCAGTGGCGGTGTTCTCCCGCCAGGCTCCAGCCATTTAACAGTCCCAGTGAGTAATAACCTTTATCCATTAACGTCAGAGTGTTATCGCCGGTTTGTCCTATAAGTTGCTCAGCAAGCTCATTTTCGCTGTTCTTCATCGTGCCGAAGGCTGCAGCCGTCAGCAGATGGCTGGTCAGTTCCATCTGGCAGACCATTTTGACCTGCGGGTAGAGCGCCGGGTTCCCGGCATGTGTCTGGCGGGGGAAGGCTGCATCGTTCTCTGGTGTATCCGGTGTGCGCCAGAACACACCATCGATGGCCAGCAGGGTCAGGCCGCACCAGTGCGGATGCGGCGTGGCGTTATGCCAGAGCTGCGCTGTTTTCGTGAACACGCGGCGGACAGCCTCACTTCCCAGGCGCTGGCGGGCCTGAATAACGGCACTGGGGGCAACGAAGGGGCGATTGCCCGGCAGCATGATGTCCAGGCGATTCACAATCTGGTGAAGAGGTTCTTTACGCTCAAGCGCCATGCCAACAATACACCAGACCATCATTTCGAGGGGAAGACGGCGCTTGCGTAGCGTTACAGTACCTGATTCGGCAAGGCAACGAGAGATGAGTTCGGGGTCGAGGTAATCTCCCAGAGAAGTCAGTGGGTTACGCAGAGAATCGTAACGGGATACCAGATCAAGAGCCTGTCCAATGTGCATAAAAAAATCCGGAAACAAGTGAGCGTTTCCGGATTCTTACACAGCCACTGGATCGGTCAACTGATCCTTAACTGATCGGCATTACCCCGGCGTGGGTGCGTTTTTTGCGGGTGAGAACGGTAACTCCACCACTGGCGACGCCATTTATATGCGTGGTGCCGATACCTCTAACAGTATTTATATTGATGGTATTCGCGATATCGGCAGCGTCTCGCGCGACACCTTCAATACCGAGCAGGTCGAAGTGATTAAAGGGCCGTCCGGCACCGACTACGGGCGCAGCGCACCGACAGGCTCGATCAATATGATCAGCAAGCAGCCGCGCAATGATTCCGGCATTGACGCCTCCGCCAGTATTGGCAGCGCCTGGTTCCGCCGCGGCACGCTGGACGTCAATCAGGTCATTGGTGATACTACCGCGGTGCGCCTGAATGTGATGGGCGAAAAAACCCACGATGCCGGACGCGACAAAGTCAAAAATGAGCGTTACGGCGTCGCCCCTTCTGTCGCTTTTGGCCTTGGTACAGCAAATCGTTTGTATCTTAATTATCTGCATGTCACTCAGCACAACACGCCAGACGGCGGCATTCCGACCATCGGTTTGCCGGGCTATTCTGCCCCATCTGCGGGAGCGGCGGCCCTGAATCATTCCGGAAAAGTTGATACTCATAACTTTTACGGCACGGATTCCGATTACGACGATTCGACCACCGACACCGCCACCATGCGTTTTGAGCACGACATCAACGATAACACCACCATTCGCAATACTACCCGTTGGTCGCGCGTAAAGCAGGATTACCTGATGACGGCGATTATGGGCGGGGCGTCGAATATTACTCAGCCCACCAGCGATGTGAATAGCTGGACCTAGTCACGCACGGCGAATACCAAAGATGTGAGTAATAAAATTCTCACCAACCAGACCAACCTGACCTCGACGTTCTATACCGGTTCTATCGGTCATGATGTCAGTACCGGCGTGGAATTTACCCGTGAAACGCAGACTAACTATGGCGTTAATCCGGTGACGTTACCGGCGGTAAATATTTATCATCCTGACAGCAGAATTCATCCCGGCGGCCTGACGCGCAACGGCGCAAACGCCAATGGTCAGACGGATACCTTCGCAATTTACGCCTTCGATACGCTGCAAATCACCCGTGATTTTGAGCTGAACGGCGGGATCCGTCTGGATAATTATCATACTGAATATGACAGTGCCACCGCCTGCGGCGGCAGCGGACGCGGTGCCATCACCTGCCCAGCTGGTGTGGCAAAAGGTTCTCCAGTCACCACCGTCGACACCGCCAAGTCGGGCAATCTGGTGAACTGGAAAGCCGGGGCGCTGTACCACCTGACGGAAAACGGCAATGTCTATATTAACTATGCCGTTTCCCAGCAGCCTCCGGGCGGCAACAACTTCGCCCTTGCGCAGTCTGGCAGTGGTAACAGTGCCAACCGCACCGATTTTAAACCGCAAAAAGCCAACACCAGCGAGATTGGCACCAAATGGCAGGTTCTGGATAAACGCCTGTTGCTCACCGCCGCGCTGTTCCGTACTGATATCGAAAATGAAGTTGAGCAAAATGATGACGGGACTTACTCGCAATACGGTAAGAAACGCGTCGAAGGCTATGAGATATCCGTGGCAGGGAATATCACTCCCGCGTGGCAGGTGATTGGCGGCTATACCCAGCAAAAAGCAACCATCAAAAACGGCAAAGATGTTGCCCAGGATGGTTCCTCATCGCTGCCGTATACCCCGGAGCACGCCTTCACCTTATGGAGCCAATATCAGGCAACCGATGATATCTCTGTTGGCGCGGGCGCACGCTATATCGGCAGTATACATAAAGGTTCAGACGGCGCGGTGGGAACGCCAGCATTTACAGAAGGTTACTGGGTCGCCGATGCCAAACTGGGGTATCGGGTTAATCGCAATCTCGACTTCCAGCTAAACGTTTACAACCTGTTTGATACCGATTACGTCGCCTCAATCAACAAGAGCGGCTACCGTTATCACCCGGGCGAGCCAAGAACCTTCTTGCTCACAGCCAATATGCATTTCTGATTCAGATGTGGGGCGCAGGCCCCACTTTTTGGAGAACTTGTATGATGTACCACATTCCCGGCGTGTTATCGCCACAGGACGTCGCCCATTTTCGCGAACAACTGGAACAAGCCGAATGGGTGGATGGACGCGTCACCACCGGAGCACAAGGTGCACAAGTTAAGAACAATCAGCAAGTAGACACCCGCAGCGCGTTATACGCCGCACTGCAAAATGAGGTGCTGAACGCGGTTAACCAACATGCATTGTTCTTTGCCGCTGCCTTGCCGCGTACCCTTTCCACGCCGCTGTTTAATCGCTATCAGAACAATGAAACCTATGGTTTCCATGTGGATGGCGCAGTACGCAGCCATCCACAAAACGGCTGGATGCGCACTGACCTTTCTGCCACGCTGTTTTTAAGCGATCCACAAAGCTACGACGGCGGCGAACTGGTCGTTAATGACACCTTTGGACAACATCGGGTAAAACTCCCGGCAGGTGATCTGGTGTTGTATCCCTCCAGCAGCCTGCATTGCGTGACACCCGTAACCCGCGGCGTACGAGTGGCATCATTTATGTGGATCCAGTCGATGATCCGCGATGATAAAAAGCGCGCCATGCTGTTTGAACTGGACAAAAATATTCAGTCGCTGAAAAGCCGCTATGGTGAAAATGAAGAGATCCTGTCGCTGCTCAATCTTTATCATAATCTGCTGCGGGAATGGTCGGAGATCTGACGCTTGAACTGCCCAGGTTCGTCCCTATATTAGCTACACTTAACTGTACAAGCATTGATATGGGGAGGACGATATGGCATCCGCTTGGGCTAACGATGACGCCGTCAACGAACAGATCAACAGTACAATTGAAGATGCGATTGCCCGCGCTCGGGGTGAAATTCCGCGTGGCGAAAGCCTGTATGAATGTGAAGAGTGCGGTGCCCCCATCCCGCAAGCCCGTCGGGAAGCCATTCCTGGCGTGCGCTTATGTATTCATTGTCAGCAGGAGAAAGATTTACAAAAACCAGCGTATACAGGATATAATCGCAGAGGTTCGAAAGACAGACAGTTACGTTAACTACAACTGGCGAGATGCATAGCGAGTATAATTTGTATTTTGCGTGGCATTCCGTGCCTTTAACGCTGCTGTGACTGCCACGCGGCATAAAACAAGTCCATAAGTACAACAAATAAATGGTTTATCAGTATGTTAGATATCAATCAATTTATTTGAACAAGGCGGTCAATTCTCTTCGATTTTATCTCTCGTAAAAAAACGTGATACTCATCACATCGACGAAACAACGTCACTTATACAAAAATCACCTGCGAGAGATTAATTATGAAAACTATCAATACTGTTGTTGCTGCTATGGCTCTTTCAACTCTGTCATTTGGCGTGTTCGCGGCGGAACCGGTAACGGCATCCCAGGCACAGAACATGAATAAAATCGGCGTGGTTTCTGCCGATGGCGCATCCACCCTCGATGCCCTGGAAGCGAAACTGGCTGAGAAAGCGGCGGCAGCCGGTGCCAGTGGATACAGCATCACTTCCGCCACCAACAACAATAAATTAAGCGGTACTGCGGTAATTTATAAGTAATTCGTAGGACGGATAAGGCGTTTATGCCGCATCCGGCAACAGATGCCTGATGCGACGCTACCGCGTCTTATCAGGCCTACAAAATCCGAACCGTTGGACGGATCAGGCGTTTACGCTACGTCCAGCACAAGTATTTCCCTGTCTGTTTGCCGACAGACGCATATGCTCTAACCCTCATTGATCCTATGTTACCCTTGTTTGCCCGTCCGCCACTGGACGGGCTTTTTTTTAGCTGGCTAACTGCTGACAGAAAGCCTGCAACGTCTCTTCCGACATACCAATCTGCCGCGCCGCATCACAAATGGCCTGCCAGCTTCCCGCATCCAATGGAATCCCCTGCTCCTGCCGTTCGCGACGCGTGTTCACTTCCCACTCGCCCGGTAGCAAAATCGGCTTATCGTCATCATGCGGCGAGGCTTTCACCCACTCGGCAAAGGCTTCGGTCTGCGCGTTACAATCCGGCGCGCCGAACAGTTCCGGGTTGATGATGATAGTGGTCATGCAGTTAAGAATGGCATCGGGGCTGGTTTGCAACGTTTCCTGATGCGTCGTTTTACCGCCAGAAAGCGCCCCGCCAAGAATTTCACACATCGCTGCAAGGGCGTAGCCTTTATGTTCGGCAAAGGTCAACAGCGACCCCAACGGCGACTCCTGCATTACCGCCGGATTGGTCGTCGGCACGCCGTTAACGTCAATCAGGCAACCTGGCGGCACGGGGACGCCTTTATGCCAGGCGACGCGGGTTTTGCCAAATGCAATGGCGCTGGTGGCGTAATCAAGCAACAGCGGGAAATTATCTTTACGAGGGAAAACCACACAGAAGGGATTGGTGCCAAAGCGGCTGTCGCGACCGTGGAACGGCGCGACCATTGGAATACCGACCACGCTAACAAAGTGGATAGAGACAAACCCCGCCGCTGAACACTGCTCCGCCCAGTAACCGATACGGCCGATATGATGCGAGTTATGTAGCGCCACGGCAGCAATACCGTGCTGATGCGCTTTCTCAATCCCCAGCGCCATCGCTTCGTGTGCCGCGACCTGACCGAATGCGCGATCGCCATCGAGCGTGACTGCCGCCCCCGCCTCTTTAACGATTTTGGCATGATGGTTAATTTGCAGATGCCCCTGACTCCAGGAACGCACATAGCTTGGGATCATGCCAATACCATGAGAATCATGCCCTGCCAGGTTTGCCGCGATTAAATGATCGGCAACTAATTTCGCTTCTTGTTCCTCGCTACCCATCTGACGAAATACAGCCTGAATAAAACTGTGCAGCGTCTGAGCATCAAAGCGATGACCACTTTCCATGGTTAACTCCTGTTTATGTTATGTGTTTGTTGTTTTTTTATGCTGCACGCCGGGCGCGGGAAGGTCAATAAAGATGCAGGAATTTCATATTGCGGTGGGGTAAAAGCCGGATGACGTGGCTCATCCGGCTGAGATAAAAATTAAAATGCCTGATTAACGCGCGCCAAGCCATCGCTGATAGTTGCCGCTTCACCCGTAGCCACCAGGCAGCAAGCCATCTGGATTTTCAGCGATTCGGGAATCGCTTCGCTGCCAGCCAGGCAACGCTCAGTCCACTGCGCCGTGGTTTCCGGATCTTTTGCTTGTGGCAGTAACTCGCTACCAGCAGGGTCCTGTTTTTCATACAGCACCCGCATCCCTTCACGGTCAATGAGATTGATCTGCGGGCAGCGCTGCGGATTAGCATACACTTCGCCTTCAGTACCATGCATTAGTAACGCCCACCCGCCGATATCGCTAAAGAACTTCGCGACGCGTCCAATGTATTCCGGATGCGAAACGCTGGAAAGACACAGTGCCTCACCTTCGGCAAATGGCGTCGCCAGTTTCGCCAGGGTATGTGCACTGTTACGCACGCCCATCCGCCAGCGCATCGCCAGTTGTTTTTCCAGCGGCGGGCAAAACGCGCCGACAGGCATAAACACCGGTTGATGTTCGTCGAGCTTCGCCTGCGCCTGCCCGCCGTGCAACGTTGGTGTAATACCCATCAGTTCGAAAATGGTTTCTGTCAGCACGCGAGTTGGATCTTCGCTAACTCCGTGAACCACCACAGGAAAACCGAGTTTATGCAGCAGAATCGCCAATAATGGCGTCAGGTTAGCCTGTTTACGCGCGCCGTTGTAACTGGGGATGACAATCGGCATCGGCTTGCCTGCAGGCGGCGTCAGCTTGATGGTGTGATTTTGCATGGCTTCGTAAAAGCCGAGCATCTCTGCTTCCCCTTCCCCTTTGATACGCAGCGCAATCAATACGCCGCCCAACTCAAGGTCAGGGACTTCACCATTGAGCATATGAGCATACAGACCGCGCGCAGTATCCCGGTCTAAATCGCGCGCGTGGTTTTTCCCGCGCCCGATCTCTTTAATGATTTTGCGATAGTCCATTTACGACTCCTTACCTGACTCACATCATTAACGCCGCCGACGGCGTGGGGATTTCGTTTTTTCTTTCTTTTTAACTATACCTTCAGGGACTTCCGGTTGCTCTATCGGAAATACCGGTAATGCATCCAGTAGTCGCTTGCCATAATTTTTTGTCAGCAAGCGTTTGTCGTAGATAACCACTTCGCCCCAGCAACCGTGGCTTCGAATCAGTCGCCCAACCTGCTGAATCAGGTTAAACGAGGCGCTCGGCAGGCTTTGCACCTCAAACGGATAGCGGTTGAGGCTTTTCAGCCATTCCCCTTCGGTGATCACCACCGGGCTGTCGATGGGCGGAAAAGCGATTTTGTGGATATGCACCTGGCTGAGCAGATCACCTTTCAAATCAAGCCCTTCGGCAAATGACTGTAAGCCCACCAGCACGCTACGCTCACCGTTGGCAACGCGTTTGCGGTGCAGTTCAACTAAGCGATAACGCGGCTGATCGCCCTGCACCAGCAACATCAGGCGTAAATCCGTCACATAGTCGAGAAAGCGCTGCATCGCCCGTCCGCTGGCAAACAGTACCAACATACCGAGATATTTTTTGCTCTCCACCTGTTCACGGAAAAAGGCCGCCATTTCGGCAATGTGTTGCTCTTCGTTGTCGATGGAAGGCTCAAAGCGCATCCGGGGAATAACAATTTTGCCCTGTTCGCAGTGGTTAAAGGGGGAATCCAGCGCCACAAAACGGTCGCCCGCTTTCTCTTTCAGACCACTCATCTCCTGCAAACGCGAAAAACTATTCAGCGAACGCAAGGTTGCGGAGGTGACAATAATGTGCGGAATACTGCGCCACAGCAGCCTTTCCAGCTGATCGCTGACACGTATTCCCACGCAGTGAAACCAGAGGTGTAGCTGCCCTTCGCGCTCTTCCCGCGTCGCCCATTTGGTCACCGGCGCACCGGAAGATTGCGCCAGAGACGCCAGCCGCCAGAGTTTGCTTTGCACCTCAAACATCCCCAGCGCGCGGTTCATCTGTAAAATCAACCGATGCAGACGCACAATATCGTGGCTGCCGGTTTTCTCACTTAAATCGTTAAGAAATAACTCCGCCAGACCACGCAGCATCTCGGTGAGTTTTGCCAGCCGCTGGCAGATCTCCAGCAATTCATCAGGCAGTTCGCCCATCGCAAAACGGTGCTCTGCCTCCTGCCCGGCAGGCATGTAGAGATTGAGAATGTTGTTTAACGAGGCGATAAGCTCATACAACTCTTCACAATGCGCATTCAAACGTTCAGGGATCGCCAGCGGTGGGATGGTCTTCGGGCGAAACTGCTCCATGCAGGTAGCGACCAGTTTCGTGAACAAGTCCAGCTGTAGTCGATACCAGGGCACGGTGATTTCAGCGCTCATCTCCAGCGCATCCCGGGCCACATCTGGCAGGTGATGACCTTCGTCCAGCACCAGCAGCAGATTTTTCGGGTCAGGCAGTACGGCTTCGCTTTCCATCGCCGCCATCACCAGCGCATGGTTTGCCACCACCACTTCCGCTTCCTGAATCTCCCGACGAGTAACAAAAAACGGGCATTCACGATAGTAGTAACAGTTACGGTTGAGGCAGCTGGCTTTGTCGGTACTCAAACGACGCCAGAGATCATCATCTATAGCGATATCCGTATGATCGCGCAGACCATCCCATTTATAAGTGTCGAGATCGCCCTTCAGCTTCGCACAACGTTTTTGCTCTTCCTGATTATTTGGCGTCAGTTCGTCGTCAAGAAACGCCAGCAGATCCTGTTGCGTGGGTTCAGTGCTGGCGAGCGCCGTCAGATTACGTGGACAAACGTAGCGCCCACGCCCGAAAGCGGCAGTGAATTTAAGATCGGGAATGATCTTTTTCAGCAGCGGTAAATCTTTGCTGTAAATCTGATCCTGCAACGCCACGTTGGCGGTACTCACCACCAGCGTTTTTTGCTCTTCGCGGGCAATGGCGATGCCGGGGATCAAATAGGAGAGCGTTTTCCCAACGCCGGTGGGGGCTTCAATCGCCAGATGCCGCCCTTCTTCTCCGGCCAGCGTTTTGGCGACGTCCGCAATCATCTGCCGCTGCGGCGCACGGGGAATAAAGTCGGGGATCTGTTCCTGAAGCGCCTTATACCAGGCGGCAATTTGCGCTTTAAGCGCGGCGGTTAATGCCATGAGAAAACCTGAAATACTGTATAAACAGCCAATATTGTGGCATTTTTCGGTTTTCAGGGGTAATGGTTTTTCTGTTTCTGGAAAGCGGCTCGCAATAACCACCAACATAATGCGGTTTAATGCCCGTTCGAGCACAAAGGATCCAACACGTCATGCAAGACACCATCATAAATTTCTACAGCACCAGCGATGACTACGGTGATTTTTCTAACTTTGCCGCCAGGCCCATCAAGGTTGACGGGAATACCTGGCCCACCTCCGAACACTATTTTCAGGCACAAAAATTCCTTGATGAAAAATACCGCGAAGAGATCCGTCGGGTTTCTTCCCCCATGGTCGCCGCTCGCATGGGGCGTAATCGTTCCAAGCCACTTCGTAAAAACTGGGAGTCGGTTAAAGAACAGGTGATGCGTAAAGCACTTCGCGCTAAATTCGAACAGCATGCAGAACTGCGTGTGCTCTTGCTGGCAACCGCGCCCGCAAAACTGGTTGAGCATACGGAAAACGATGCTTACTGGGGAGACGGTGGTAATGGTAAGGGCAAGAATCGACTGGGCTACCTTTTAATGGAGTTGCGCGAACAATTGGCTATAGAGAAGTAACGTCTCGGTGGCTTATGGGCGGTAAAACAGATAAATTTTTTCCCGTGTTCTCAAATTGCTGACAAGTGCTTGTTGTGAAATGCCGGATGCGGCGTAAACGCCTTATCCGGCCTACAAAAGCATGCAAATTCAATATATTGCAGAGTTCACGTAGGCCTGATAAGCGTAGCGCATCAGGCAGTTTTGCGTTTGTTCATCAGCCTGATGCCGCCACGTTGCTGGCGACCGTTCTGGATCGGTTCGGCTTTGATTGACGGGTCCGGCTCATAGCCCGGAATCGCAATGCGCGGGATCTCTTTTTTCAGCAGTTTTTCGATATCACGCAGCAGTTTGTGTTCATCAACACACACCAGCGACAACGCTTCACCGGTAGCAGCCGCACGACCGGTACGCCCGATACGGTGGACATAATCTTCCGGTACGTTTGGCAGTTCATAGTTGACGACGTGCGGCAACTCTTCGATATCCAGACCGCGCGCAGCGATATCGGTCGCCACCAGTACGCGAATGTCACCCGATTTAAAATCAGCCAGCGCACGGGTACGCGCACCTTGCGATTTATTCCCGTGGATCGCCACACTACGGATGCCATCTTTATTGAGCTGCTCAGCCAGATGGTTAGCGCCGTGTTTGGTACGGGTAAACACCAGCACCTGCTGCCAGTTCCCTTTACCAATCATGTGCGACAGCAATTCGCGTTTGCGTTTCTTATCGACAAAGTGAACGTGCTGGGTCACCTGATCAGACGCGGTATTGCGGCGTGCCACTTCGATTTCCAGCGGGTTGTGCAACAGTTTTTCCGCCAGGGCTTTAATATCGTCAGAGAAGGTCGCAGAGAACAGCAGGTTCTGGCGTTTCGCTGGCAGTTTTGTTAACACGCGACGGATATCGTGGATAAAGCCCATGTCGAGCATGCGGTCAGCTTCATCGAGGACGAGGATTTCAACCTGATCCAGCTTCACTGCATTTTGATGTTCCAGGTCCAGCAAACGTCCCGGCGTTGCCACCAGCACATCAACGCCGCCGCGCAACTTCATCATTTGTGGGTTAATGCTGACACCGCCAAACACCACCAGCGAACGAATGTTCAGGTATTTGCTGTAATCACGGACGTTTTCGCCAATCTGTGCCGCCAGTTCACGGGTCGGGGTAAGAATGAGCGCACGTACCGGACGACGCCCTTTGGCGTGCGGCTGGCGAGTGATCAGGTGTTGCAACAGCGGCAGCGTAAAGCCCGCTGTTTTGCCGGTGCCGGTCTGGGCGCTAGCCATCAGGTCGCGGCCTTCCAGCACAGCAGGGATCGCCTGCTGCTGAATAGGGGTGGGTTCACGGTAACCCTGCTCGGCAACGGCGCGCAGGATATCAGGGCTTAAACCCAAAGAATCGAAAGACATAACTACTCCGAACCGCCCCGACCGTTACCGGTGTAGTTTTCAGGGAGATACTGAAAAGGAAAATGACAAAAACCACAATGTCATGAGGGAGCGGAGTGTAGCAGTTTTTGTGACGCAGCGCATAAATTATCCCTGTGACTGGCGTAGCTAAAATTCTTAGCCATACTGGACAACTCCCATATGGAGTCATAATCTTAATCAATCATTTGATTAAGAATGGACTGTGCGATGAATAATCCTGCCATGACAATCAAGGGTGAACAGGCGAAAAAACAGCTGATTGCTGCCGCACTGGCGCAGTTTGGTGAATATGGAATGAACGCCACCACCCGCGAGATAGCCGCCCAGGCCGGGCAGAATATCGCTGCCATCACCTACTACTTCGGTTCGAAAGAAGATTTGTACCTCGCCTGCGCCCAGTGGATTGCCGATTTTATTGGCGAGCAGTTCCGTCCGCATGCCGAGGAAGCCGAACGCTTGTTCGCCCAACCACAGCCTGATCGGGCTGCCATCCGTGAACTGATCCTTCGCGCCTGCAGGAACATGATTAAGCTGCTCACCCAGGATGACACCGTCAACCTCAGCAAGTTTATCTCCCGTGAGCAGCTCTCTCCCACGGCAGCCTACCACCTGGTGCACGAACAGGTGATTAGTCCGCTACACAGCCACCTGACACGCCTGATTGCCGCCTGGACCGGCTGCGACGCTAATGACACCCGCATGATCCTTCATACCCATGCGTTGATTGGTGAGATTCTGGCGTTCCGTCTTGGCAAAGAAACAATTCTGTTACGTACCGGCTGGACCGCGTTCGATGAAGAAAAGACCGAACTGATCAACCAGACGGTGACCTGTCATATCGACCTGATTTTGCAAGGATTATCGCAAAGGAGTTTGTAGTGATGAAAAAACCTGTCGTGATCGGACTGGCGGTAGTGGTACTTGCCGCCGTGGTTGCCGGAGGCTACTGGTGGTATCAAAGCCGCCAGGATAACGGCCTGACGCTGTATGGCAACGTGGATATTCGTACGGTGAATCTTAGTTTCCGTGTTGGGGGGCGCGTTGAATCGCTGGCGGTGGACGAAGGTGATGCTATCAAAGCGGGCCAGGTGCTGGGCGAACTGGATCACAAGCCGTATGAGATTGCCCTGATGCAGGCGAAAGCGGGCGTCTCGGTGGCACAGGCGCAGTATGATCTGATGCTTGCCGGGTATCGCGATGAAGAAATCGCTCAGGCCGCCGCAGCGGTGAAACAGGCGCAAGCCGCCTATGACTATGAGCAGAACTTCTATAACCGCCAGCAAGGACTGTGGAAAAGCCGCACCATTTCGGCAAATGACCTGGAAAATGCCCGCTCCTCGCGCGACCAGGCACAGGCAACGCTGAAATCAGCACAGGATAAATTGCGTCAGTACCGTTCCGGTAACCGTGAACAGGACATCGCTCAGGCGAAAGCCAGCCTCGAACAGGCGCAGGCGCAACTGGCGCAGGCGGAGCTGAATTTACAGGACTCAACGTTGATAGCACCGTCTGATGGCACGCTGTTAACGCGCGCGGTAGAGCCAGGCACGGTTCTCAATGAAGGTGGCACGGTGTTTACCGTTTCACTAACGCGTCCGGTGTGGGTGCGCGCTTATGTTGATGAACGGAATCTTGACCAGGCCCAGCCGGGGCGCAAAGTGCTGCTTTATACCGATGGTCGCCCGGACAAGCCGTATCACGGGCAGATTGGTTTCGTTTCGCCGACTGCTGAATTTACCCCGAAAACCGTCGAAACACCGGATCTGCGTACCGACCTCGTCTATCGCCTGCGTATTGTGGTGACCGACGCCGATGATGCGTTACGCCAGGGAATGCCAGTGACGGTACAATTCGGTGACGAGGCAGGACATGAATGATGCCGTTATCACGCTGAACGGCCTGGAAAAACGCTTTCCGGGCATGGACAAGCCCGCCGTCGCGCCGCTCGATTGTACCATTCACGCCGGTTATGTGACGGGGTTGGTGGGGCCGGACGGTGCAGGTAAAACCACACTGATGCGGATGTTGGCGGGATTACTGAAACCCGACAGCGGCAGTGCCACGGTGATTGGCTTTGATCCGATCAAAAACGACGGCGCGCTGCACGCCGTGCTCGGCTATATGCCGCAGAAATTTGGTCTGTATGAAGATCTCACGGTGATGGAGAACCTCAATCTGTACGCGGATTTGCGCAGCGTCACCGGCGAGGCACGTAAGCAAACTTTTGCTCGCCTGCTGGAGTTTACGTCTCTTGGGCCGTTTACCGGACGCCTGGCGGGCAAGCTCTCCGGTGGGATGAAACAAAAACTCGGCCTGGCCTGTACCCTGGTGGGCGAACCGAAAGTGTTGCTGCTCGATGAACCCGGCGTCGGCGTTGACCCTATCTCACGGCGCGAACTGTGGCAGATGGTGCATGAGCTGGCGGGCGAAGGGATGTTAATCCTCTGGAGTACCTCGTATCTCGACGAAGCCGAGCAGTGCCGTGACGTGTTACTGATGAACGAAGGCGAGTTGCTGTATCAGGGAGAACCAAAAGCCCTGACACAAACCATGGCCGGACGCAGCTTTCTGATGACCAGTCCACACGAGGGCAACCGCAAACTGTTGCAACGCGCCTTGAAACTGCCGCAGGTCAGCGATGGCATGATTCAGGGGAAATCGGTACGTCTGATCCTCAAAAAAGAGGCCACACCAGACGATATTCGCCATGCCGACGGGATGCCGGAAATCAACATCAACGAAACTACGCCGCGTTTTGAAGATGCGTTTATTGATTTGCTGGGCGGTGCCGGAACCTCAGAATCGCCGCTGGGTGCAATATTGCATACGGTAGAAGGCACACCCGGCGAGACGGTGATCGAAGCGAAAGAACTGACCAAGAAATTTGGTGATTTTGCCGCCACCGATCACGTCAACTTTGCCGTTAAACGTGGGGAGATTTTTGGTTTGCTGGGGCCAAACGGCGCGGGTAAATCGACCACCTTTAAGATGATGTGCGGTTTGCTGGTGCCGACTTCCGGCCAGGCGCTGGTGCTGGGGATGGATCTGAAAGAGAGTTCCGGTAAAGCGCGCCAGCATCTCGGCTATATGGCGCAAAAATTTTCGCTCTACGGCAACCTGACGGTCGAACAGAATTTACGCTTTTTCTCTGGTGTGTATGGCTTACGCGGTCGGGCGCAGAACGAAAAAATCTCCCGTATGAGCGAGGCATTTGGCCTGAAAAGTATTGCCTCACACGCCACCGATGAACTGCCATTAGGTTTTAAACAGCGGCTGGCGCTGGCCTGTTCGCTGATGCATGAACCGGATATTCTCTTTCTCGACGAACCGACTTCCGGCGTTGACCCCCTCACCCGCCGTGAATTTTGGCTGCACATCAACAGCATGGTAGAGAAAGGCGTCACGGTGATGGTCACCACCCACTTTATGGATGAAGCGGAATATTGCGACCGCATCGGCCTGGTGTACCGTGGGAAATTAATCGCCAGCGGTACGCCGGACGATTTGAAAGCACAGTCAGCTAACGATGAGCAACCCGATCCCACCATGGAGCAAGCCTTTATTCAGTTGATCCACGACTGGGATAAGGAGCATAGCAATGAGTAACCCGATCCTTTCCTGGCATCGCGTGCGGGCGCTGTGCGTCAAAGAGACGCGGCAGATCGTTCGCGATCCGAGTAGCTGGCTGATTGCGGTAGTGATCCCACTGCTACTGCTGTTTATTTTTGGTTACGGCATTAACCTCGACTCCAGCAAGCTGCGGGTCGGGATTTTGCTGGAACAGCGTAGCGAAGCGGCGCTGGATTTCACCCACACCATGACCGGTTCGCCCTACATCGACGCCACCATCAGCGATAACCGTCAGGAACTGATCGCCAAAATGCAGTCGGGGAAAATTCGCGGTCTGGTGGTTATTCCCGTGGATTTCGCCGAACAGATGGAGCGCGCCAACGCCACCGCACCGATTCAGGTGATCACCGACGGCAGTGAGCCGAATACCGCTAACTTTGTGCAGGGGTATGTCGAAGGGATCTGGCAGATCTGGCAAATGCAGCGAGCGGAGGACAACGGGCAGACTTTTGAACCGCTTATTGATGTACAAACCCGCTACTGGTTTAACCCGGCGGCGATAAGCCAGCACTTTATTATCCCGGGTGCGGTGACCATTATCATGACGGTCATCGGCGCGATTCTCACCTCGCTGGTGGTGGCGCGAGAATGGGAACGCGGCACCATGGAGGCTCTGCTCTCTACGGAGATTACCCGCACGGAACTGCTGCTGTGTAAGCTGATCCCTTATTACTTTCTCGGGATGCTGGCGATGTTGCTGTGTATGCTGGTGTCAGTGTTTATTCTCGGCGTGCCGTATCGCGGTTCGCTGCTGATTCTGTTTTTTATCTCCAGCCTGTTTTTACTCAGTACCCTGGGAATGGGGCTGCTGATTTCCACGATTACCCGCAACCAGTTCAATGCCGCTCAGGTCGCCCTGAACGCCGCTTTTCTGCCGTCGATTATGCTTTCCGGCTTTATTTTTCAGATCGACAGTATGCCCGCGGTGATCCGCGCGGTGACGTACATTATTCCCGCTCGTTATTTCGTCAGCACCCTGCAAAGCCTGTTCCTCGCCGGGAATATTCCAGTGGTGCTGGTGGTAAACGTGCTGTTTTTGATCGCTTCGGCGGTGATGTTTATCGGCCTGACGTGGCTGAAAACCAAACGTCGGCTGGATTAGGGAGAAGAGCATGTTTCATCGCTTATGGACGTTAATCCGCAAAGAGTTGCAGTCGTTGCTGCGCGAACCACAAACCCGCGCGATTCTGATTTTACCCGTGCTAATTCAGGTGATCCTGTTCCCGTTCGCCGCCACGCTGGAAGTGACTAACGCCACCATCGCCATCTACGATGAAGATAACGGCGAGCATTCGGTGGAACTTACTCAACGTTTTGCCCGCGCCAGCGCCTTTACACATGTGCTGCTGCTGAAAAGCCCACAGGAGATCCGCCCGACCATCGACACACAAAAGGCGTTACTACTGGTGCGTTTCCCGGCTGACTTCTCGCGCAAACTGGATACCTTCCAGACCGCGCCGTTGCAGTTGATCCTCGACGGGCGTAACTCCAACAGTGCGCAAATTGCCGCCAACTACCTGCAACAGATCGTCAAAAATTATCAGCAGGAGCTGCTGGAAGGAAAACCGAAACCCAACAACAGCGAGCTGGTGGTACGCAACTGGTATAACCCGAATCTCGACTACAAATGGTTTGTGGTGCCGTCGCTGATCGCCATGATCACCACTATCGGCGTAATGATCGTCACTTCACTTTCCGTCGCCCGCGAACGTGAACAAGGTACGCTCGATCAGCTACTGGTTTCGCCGCTCACCACCTGGCAGATCTTCATCGGCAAAGCCGTACCGGCGTTAATTGTCGCCACCTTCCAGGCCACCATTGTGCTGGCGATTGGTATCTGGGCGTATCAAATCCCCTTCGCCGGATCGCTAGCGCTGTTCTACTTTACGATGGTGATTTACGGTTTATCGCTGGTGGGATTCGGTCTGTTGATTTCATCACTCTGCTCGACACAACAGCAGGCGTTTATCGGCGTGTTTGTTTTTATGATGCCCGCCATTCTCCTTTCCGGTTACGTTTCGCCGGTGGAAAACATGCCAGTGTGGCTGCAAAATCTGACGTGGATTAACCCTATTCGCCACTTTACGGACATTACCAAGCAGATTTATTTGAAGGATGCGAGTCTGGATATTGTGTGGAATAGTTTGTGGCCGCTACTGGTGATAACGGCCACGACAGGGTCAGCGGCGTACGCGATGTTTAGACGTAAGGTGATGTAACTTCTTATCTTTCGCCAGCAAAGACACTACCGCCGGGCCAGCAAGGATCGCCAGCCCTGCAATTGCCAGCAAAAAGTTGTTTTCCAGTACGCGGGACAACAGCCACAGCACAATCAGCGCTGCGCCAAAATACCAGGTCGTGGTCAGCTCTTCCAGCACGTCTGCCACCTCACGCCAGCGTTGCTCGGGGTGGCGCTGAAACACCAGCATCATCACTACCGTGACACAATACAGTGCGCATAATCCCACGCCGACGTGAACCAGAGTCTTACTCATCCAGCCCACCACCAGCAGCGCCACTACCAGTAAATGCAACATAATCTGCCAGCAACTTAGACCCGTTGCGACACGAACACGTTGTTGCCACTTCATGGCTTCTCTCCTGAAGAATTTATCTCTACTTACTCAGAGTACCGAACTTTACGGAAAATTCCGTAAGACCGCACCTTTTTGTGACGCCGACTACACTATTTCAATGAGATAAGAGGCAAAGACAGGAAAATTATGCCCGATCAAACACAACAATTTTCGTTCAAGGTGCTCACCATCAACATTCACAAAGGCTTTACCGCGTTTAACCGACGCTTCATTTTGCCGGAACTTCGCGATGCCGTGCGTACCGTCAGCGCCGATATTGTTTGCCTGCAGGAAGTGATGGGCGCGCACGAAGTTCATCCGCTGCATGTGGAAAACTGGCCCGATACCTCGCACTACGAGTTTCTCGCCGACACTATGTGGAGCGATTTTGCCTACGGTCGCAATGCCGTATACCCGGAAGGGCATCACGGCAACGCCGTACTGTCGCGTTATCCCATTGAACATTATGAGAATCGCGATGTTTCGGTCGATGGTGCGGAAAAGCGCGGCGTGCTCTACTGCCGCATTGTGCCGCCGATGACCGGAAAAGCGATTCATGTGATGTGCGTACATCTGGGCCTGCGTGAGGCGCACCGTCAGGCGCAGCTTGCGATGCTCGCCGAATGGGTGAATGAGCTACCGGACGGCGAACCGGTATTGGTGGCGGGTGATTTCAATGACTGGCGGCAAAAAGCTAATCATCCGTTAAAAGTGCAGGCCGGACTGGATGAGATTTTTACCCGCGCCCACGGACGCCCGGCGCGCACGTTTCCGGTGCAATTTCCTCTACTACGACTGGACAGGATCTACGTCAAAAATGCCAGCGCCAGCGCGCCAACCGCGTTGCCGCTGCGGACATGGCGACACCTTTCTGATCATGCCCCTTTAAGTGCGGAGATTCATTTATGAAATGTAGCTGGCGCGAAGGCAATAAGATCCAGTTGCTGGAAAACGGCGAGCAATATTATCCCGCGGTGTTTAAGGCGATTGGCGAGGCACAAGAACGCATCATTCTTGAAACGTTTATCTGGTTTGAGGATAACGTCGGCAAACAGCTGCATGCGGCACTACTGGCAGCAGCGCAACGCGGGGTTAAAGCGGAAGTCTTGCTGGATGGCTACGGTTCGCCGGATCTCAGCGATGAGTTTGTCAATGAACTGACGGCAGCTGGCGTAGTGTTCCGCTACTACGATCCCCGCCCTCGCCTTTTTGGTATGCGCACCAATGTGTTTCGCCGGATGCATCGCAAAATTGTGGTGATCGACGCGCGTATCGCCTTTATTGGCGGGCTGAATTACTCCTCCGAGCATATGTCCAGCTACGGTCCAGAGGCTAAACAGGATTACGCGGTACGCCTTGAAGGGCCGATTGTCGAAGATATTCTCCAGTTTGAGCTGGAAAACCTGCCTGGACAGAGCGCGGCACGACGCTGGTGGCGACGTCATCACAAAGCGGAAGAGAACCGCCAGCCGGGAGAAGCGCAGGTATTGCTGGTCTGGCGCGATAACGAAGAACATCGCGATGATATTGAACGCCATTATCTGAAAATGCTCACTCAGGCGCAGCGGGAAGTGATTATCGCCAACGCCTACTTCTTCCCCGGCTATCGATTTTTACACGCCTTGCGTAAAGCGGCACGGCGCGGGGTGCGGATCAAACTGATCATTCAGGGCGAACCGGATATGCCGATTGTCAGAGTCGGTGCGCGCTTGCTGTATAACTATCTGGTTAAAGGCGGCGTTCAGGTTTTTGAGTACCGCCGCCGCCCGCTCCACGGCAAAGTGGCATTGATGGACGATCACTGGGCGACAGTAGGGTCCAGTAATCTCGATCCGCTCAGTTTGTCACTGAATCTCGAAGCAAATGTCATCATCCACGATCGTCATTTTAACCAGACGCTGCGCGATAATCTGAACGGCATTATTGCCGCAGATTGTCAGCAGGTGGATGAAACCATGCTGCCCAAACGCACCTGGTGGAACCTGACCAAAAGCGTGCTGGCGTTCCACTTTTTACGCCACTTCCCGGCGCTGGTTGGCTGGCTTCCGGCACACACACCACGTCTGACGCAGGTTGATCCCCCCGCACAACCGACAATGGAAACGCAGGATCGGGTAGAAACTGAAAACACGGGGGTAAACCCCTGATGAGTAAATCACACCCGCGCTGGCGCTTAGCAAAGAAGATCCTCACCTGGCTGTTTTTTATCGCGGTGATTGTGTTGCTGGTGGTCTACGCCAAAAAAGTGGACTGGGAAGAGGTCTGGAAGGTCATCCGCGACTACAATCGCGTTGCGCTGCTTAGTGCGGTCGGGCTGGTGGTCGTCAGCTATCTGATTTACGGCTGCTATGACCTGCTCGCCCGCTTTTACTGCGGTCACAAACTGGCGAAGCGCCAGGTGATGCTGGTGTCGTTTATCTGCTACGCCTTCAACCTGACGCTCAGTACCTGGGTCGGCGGCATTGGTATGCGCTATCGTTTGTACTCCCGACTAGGGTTACCGGGCAGCACTATTACGCGGATTTCCTCGCTCAGTATTACCACCAACTGGCTGGGCTATATTTTACTGGCAGGGATTATCTTTACCGCAGGCGTGGTGGAGTTGCCGGATTACTGGTATGTCGATCAAACTACGCTGCGTATTCTCGGCATTGGCTTACTGATGATTATCGCGGTTTATTTGTGGTTTTGCGCTTTCGCGAAGCACCGCCATATGACCATCAAAGGGCAAAAGCTGGTGCTGCCTTCATGGAAATTCGCCCTCGCTCAGATGCTGATTTCCAGCGTTAACTGGATGGTAATGGGGGCGATTATCTGGCTGTTACTTGGTCAAAGCGTGAACTATTTCTTTGTACTGGGCGTGTTACTGGTTAGTAGTATTGCTGGCGTCATCGTGCATATTCCGGCGGGGATCGGTGTGCTGGAAGCGGTGTTTATCGCACTACTGGCTGGGGAGCATACCTCGAAAGGGAGCATTATCGCCGCCCTGCTCGCTTATCGCGTCCTGTATTACTTTATCCCGCTGCTGCTGGCGCTGATCTGTTACCTGCTACTGGAAAGCCAAGCGAAGAAGCTACGGGCGAAAAATGAAGCGGCGATGTGAAGTTTAGTTAAGTTCTTTAGTATCTGCATTTACGACTAATGAAAAAAACGCGTATGCCTTTGCCAGACAAGCGTTATAGCTATCGCGGCAAGTATCCCAAAGAAGCCGATAAAATAGTAATAGAGTGTTAATGCACCTGTAAAAGCGCAACGAACCGGACTCCACAACTCTTCACTATGGCATTTTCCTGCCAGTTCAAGGAGCTTATTTCGTCCATGCGAGATAATGCCTGGCCATAACACAATCATTAAGCAACTTATTACCCAAATGGGCCGTTCACTCATTAATGCCGCATTCACGATGATTACCAGGGCCAACCCTGTCAACGTCATCATAATGATAAAACGGTGAGAACCAGGATCAACATTAAATAATAAACCGGCCAGCATACTGATTAAAAACATCGCGCCCGCAGTGCTGAACACGATGATAATGGCATATACAGGAACTAAACTTGCAACGACAATCGCCACCAAAGAGAGTAAAAACAGATATATTACGCCCGCGATGGCGGCATTTATCTTGTTGATATCCTTACTTAAGCCATACATACAAAGTAATAATAACCCTATGGCGACATACATTGGTGGTGAATCATATTTGGTTGCCGTAATTTCGAGATACTTAGCTCCCCAGGCTAGTCCTGCGGTTGCCACCAAACCTAAAGCGGTAATGAGCCATATACCGTTTAATATCCTGGCCTCGTGCTGAAAATCTAATTTATTGCTGTTTTGCGAGTATGATTCCATTCTTTTAGTTGTCCTTAGAAAAAACATTAATATTCACCATCAATAAATTTAAAACCACGCATACAAAATACTTTTGTATTTATGGATACGGAAAACGATTCCGCTCGCTCATAAGGCATATTTTATACCTGGTACTTGTTAAGTGTCGTTTTTAGTAAGAAAAAAATCCCGACACATGGCCGGGATAGTGATGGTGAAAAAGAATTAACGGCGGTTGCCGAAGATCCGTAACAACATCAGGAACAGGTTGATGAAGTCCAGATACAAGGTTAACGCACCAAGAATGGAATATTTGCGCAGGTTCGACGTGTCGCGGGTATCAATCTGCTCACCCATATTTTTCAATTTCTGAGTGTCATACGCCGTCAATCCGACAAAGACAATCACGCCGATGTAGGTAACTGCCCACATCAATGCTTCGCTTTTCAGCCAGAAGTTGACCAGCGATGCCAGCACAATGCCGATTAACGCCATAAACAGCATATTGCCAAAGCCACTTAAATCGCGCTTCGTGGTGTAACCGTACAGGCTCATTGCGCCGAACATCCCGGCAGTAACGACGAAAGTACTGGCGATAGAAGCAGCGGTATAGACAATGAATATACTGGAAAGCGTAAGACCCGTCAGCGCCGAATAAAGCATAAAGAGCATCGTCGTTACACCTGCGCTCAGCTTTTGAATCATCGCTGATAACACAATAACCAATGCTAATTGCGCGATGATCAGACCGATTAAAAAGACACGGTTAGTGAACAACAGCTCCATCACGGCCGCGGAATTAGCCGCATACCAGGCAACAAATGCGGTCAGCAACAAGCCAACGGTCATCCAGCCATAGACTTGCGCCATATAAGTTTGCAAGCCAGCCCAGGGTTGTACGATTGAATCAGAACGTGGGAATCTGTCCATGACGATCTCCTGAAGATATAAGGAATATCTTAAGGATACTGCAAAATGATGAGGCTGTGCATCGACGCAGCGTAAACGCATGTACTGAGCGGTGAAATTGCCGGACGCAGCGGTGCCTTATCCGGCTAACAAAAAACTACCAGCGTTTTGCCGCCTGCAGATCGCTCTCCCGGGCTTCAACCCAGCGGTCGCCTTCCGGCGTGGCTTCGCGCTTCCAGAACGGTGCGCGGGTTTTGAGATAATCCATAATAAACTGCCCGGCTTCAAACGCACTGCTGCGATGCGCACTGGTGACACCGACAAAAACGATTTCATCGCCCGGCCATAATTCCCCGATGCGGTGAATCACCGTGACGCGCCCCAGCGGCCAGCGGTTACGCGCTTCATCAACAATTTCTGCCAGTGCTTTTTCAGTCATCCCCGGATAGTGTTCGAGGGTTAATGCTTTGACGCTGTCGCCCAGGTTATGGTTGCGCACCTTTCCGGTGAAGGTGACTACCGCACCGTCTTCGTCACGCTCCGCCAGCCACGGGTACTCTTCTCCTACGCTGAACGGCTGCGGGCCGACAACAATTTTGGTTTCTGCCATCTTAACCTCCGGTTACCGGCGGGAAGAAAGCTACTTCGTCGCCGTCAGTCAGCGGATGGTCAAAACTCACCAGCGTCTGGTTGACGGCAGCCAGCAATTTGCCATCTTCCAGCGCCAGCGCCCAGCGATCGCTCTGCGCAGCCAGGTGCTGGCGTAACGCTTCAACGGTTGGGTAATCCGCAGCCACTTCGGTTGCATCTGTTCCCACCAACTCGCGCACCTGGGCGAAAAAAAGAACTTTAATCATCCGCTTCCACCTTAAAGTCACCCGACTTGCCGCCGCTCTTCGCCAGCAAACGTACCGGACCAATCACCATATCTTTTTGCACCGCTTTGCACATGTCATAAATGGTCAGCGCCGCCACGGAGGCCGCGGTTAACGCTTCCATTTCGACACCGGTTTTCCCGGTCAGGCGGCATAAGGTTTCTATACGCACCCGATTGTGCTCCGGCTCGGCCTGTAAATTGACTTCAACTTTGCTGAGCATCAGCGGGTGACACAGCGGGATCAGATCCCAAGTGCGTTTTGCCGCCTGAATACCGGCAATACGCGCAGTGGCAAATACGTCGCCTTTGTGGTGGCGACCATCAATAATCATCGCCAGCGTCTCGCTGCGCATGGTGACAAAGGCTTCCGCCCGCGCTTCACGCACGGTTTCCGCTTTGGCGGAGACATCCACCATGTGCGCTTCGCCAGCGGCGTTGATATGGGTCAGTTGCGACATACTTATTTCTTCAAATGTGGATGGAAATTACACGGACGCGTACGGGCATCCAGCTGCGGCGCGATGATATTTTCCCATGCGGTACGGCACGCTTTGGTCGAACCCGGCATGGCGAAAATCAGCGTTTTGTTAGCGACGCCCGCTACCGCACGAGATTGCAACGTGGAAGTGCCAATCTCTTCAAACGACAACATACGGAACACTTCACCAAAACCTTCAACCTCACGGTCGAACAACGGCAGCAGCGCTTCGGGAGCCTGATCACCTTCCGTCAGGCCAGTACCACCCGTAATCAATACCACTTGTACATCGTCGCTGGCGATCCACGCAGATACCTGAGCGCGAATAGCGTAGCGGTTTTCTTTCACAATGGCTTCATCGACAACGTGATGGCCCGCTTCTTGCGCCGAATCGCGCAGATAGTGACCGGAGGTATCGTCTTCTTCACCGCGACGATTAGAAACCGTAAGAATAGCAATACGGGTCGGGATAAATTCAGTGCTTACCTGACTCATCTGATCTCTCCTTTTGACGTTTTAGCCGCCAATGTACGATAAGTTTTGCGTAATACCGGTGTTGTTTTGATGCAGGAAATGGGTCTGTTTCTTCTCCCGCAGCGCCGCTGAAATACGCGCTTCCAGCGCCTGTTGCTGGGTATCGCCTTCCAGCAGATCGCGCAGGTTAACGCCGCCTTCACCAAACAGGCAGAGATGGAGTTTACCAATGGAGGAAACGCGCAGGCGGTTGCAAGTGGCGCAGAAGTCTTTTTCATACGGCATGATAAGGCCAATCTCTCCGGCGTAATCTGGATGGCAAAAGACTTGCGCGGGACCGTCGCTGCGTTGACGTAATTGGTGGATCCAGCCGCGACGCAGTAGCTCGTCACGCAGAACCTGACCAGAGATGTGATGCTTACGGAAGAGCTCGCTGCCCTCGCCCGTTTCCATCAGTTCGATGAAACGCAGCTGGATAGGGCGATGCTGGATCCAGTTCAGAAAGGTGTCGAGCTGGTGATGATTAACATCACGCATCAGCACGGTATTGACTTTGACCTTCTCAAAACCGGCCTCAAATGCAGCATCAATCCCTGCCATGACCTGGTTGAATTTATCCTGCCCGGTAATAGCGTGAAACTGGCGGGCGTCCAAACTGTCGACACTGACGTTAATGCCAGTAAGTCCCGCATCGCGCCAGTTCGCCACATCGCGTTCCAGACGGTAACCATTGGTGGTGACCGCAATCTGGCGGATAGCGTCGTTTTCCCGCACAGCGGCGATGATATCGGTAAAGTCGCGGCGTAAAGACGGCTCTCCTCCTGTCAGGCGCACTTTTTCGGTGCCCAGACTGGCGAAGGCGCGCGTAACCCGGCGAATTTCATCGACGGTAAGAAAGCCTTTATTGGTGACGCCGCTCGGTTTGTAGCCATCCGGCAGGCAGTAGGTGCAACGAAAGTTACACACATCGGTAATCGACAGGCGCAAGTAGTAAAACTTACGCGCAAATACATCAGTCAGTTGTGAAGCCATGTACACCTTTCCAGATACGGGAGGCGAAGTCATTTCTTCCTTCGCCCTGGTGGCAATCTTTACGAGCATTGTCACGGCCAAAGCACCGTATCAGTTGACCCAGGTGCAGAGGCTAGAGTGTTTAGTGGTTAAGCCGATACTAGCGTGTAAATGAGATTTTTACCATCCACACTTTCGCTATGTAATCATGTATATAGCGTCATGATCGTGCTATTTCGCTACAGAATAAGGGAAAATGGCGGTTTTACTTTGATATACATCATCAGGGAGGCATAGCGTGCATCGTCCTTTAGAGATAGAAGAAAATAGTTTGTATCCTCAATATTGGCAGGTTAATTGCTGTTTCCCCGCAATTTGCGCTACTGTAGCGCGGATAATCTGACTCCAGGAAACTATATGCGCAATCGTACGCTGGCTGATCTTGATCGTGTCGTTGCTCTCGGCGGAGGGCATGGACTGGGACGCGTTCTCTCATCACTTTCGTCTTTGGGTTCTCGTTTAACGGGTATCGTCACCACCACGGATAATGGTGGCTCGACGGGGCGTATTCGCCGTTCAGAAGGCGGCATTGCTTGGGGCGATATGCGCAACTGCCTCAACCAGCTGATAACGGAACCGAACGTCGCCTCCGCGATGTTTGAATACCGTTTTGGCGGCAATGGCGAACTTTCCGGTCATAATCTCGGAAACTTGATGTTAAAGGCGCTGGATCACCTTAGCGTGCGGCCTCTGGAAGCCATCAATTTAATTCGTAATCTGCTGAAAGTGGATACGCATTTGATTCCAATGTCAGAGCATCCTGTTGATCTGATGGCGATTGACGATCAGGGGCATGAAGTTTACGGCGAGGTCAATATCGACCAGTTAACTACGCCGATTCAAGAGTTATTGTTAACGCCTAATGTACCCGCAACGCGTGAGGCGGTTCACGCTATCAATGAAGCGGATCTCATCATTATTGGGCCTGGCAGTTTTTATACCAGCCTGATGCCAATTCTGCTGCTGAAGGAAATCGCCCAGGCATTACGCCGCACGCCAGCGCCGATGGTTTATATCGGCAATCTGGGGCGTGAGTTGAGTTTACCTGCGGCTAATTTGAAGCTGGAAAGCAAGCTGGCAATTATGGAGCAGTATGTTGGTAAAAAGGTCATTGATGCGGTCATCGTCGGGCCAAAAGTGGATGTCTCGGCGGTGAAAGAGCGGATTGTGATCCAGGAGGTACTGGAGGCCAGCGATATTCCGTATCGTCATGACCGCCAGTTGTTACATAACGCGCTGGAAAAGGCGTTACAGGCTTTAGGTTAACGGAAATCCGAAGGAAAATTCCGGCTTCCTATTGAAGACAAAGTGCGCGTTGTTTATGCCGGATGCGGCGTGAACGCCTTATCCGGCCTACAAACCGCGCAAATTCAATATATTGCGGAGAAAATGTAGGCCTGATAAGCGTAGCGCATCAGACTGTTTTCCGTTTGTCATCAGTCTTCTTCGCTATCCTGTTACGATGCGGCAATAAACAACTCACGCAACTGATGCAACTGGTCACGAATTTGTGCCGCTTCTTCGAACTCCAGATTCTGCGCGTGTTGCATCATCAGCCCTTCCAGTTCATGGATTTTCTGCTGCAACGCTTTCGGCAACATATCCATCGGCACATTATCCGGCTCAACAATCGGGCGCGATTTTCCTCTGCCCTTCGCTTTGGTTTTGGCAATGTTCTGCCCCAGCGCCAGGATATCGACCACTTTCTTGTTCAAGCCTTGCGGCGTAATGCCGTGTTCCTCGTTGTACTTCTGCTGTTTCTCACGGCGACGTTCGGTTTCGCCAATCGCTTTCGCCATTGATGGAGTGCTCCTATCGCCGTAGAGAATCGCTTTACCGTTAACGTTACGTGCCGCACGACCAATGGTCTGGATCAACGAACGTTCGGAACGCAGGAAGCCTTCTTTGTCAGCGTCGAGGATCGCCACCAGCGACACTTCCGGCATATCCAGACCTTCACGCAGTAAGTTGATCCCTACCAATACGTCGAACTCACCCAGACGCAAGTCGCGGATAATCTCCATACGCTCGACGGTGTCGATATCTGAGTGAAGATAACGCACGCGCTCACCGTGTTCTTCGAGATATTCGGTAAGATCTTCCGCCATTCGCTTGGTCAGTGTGGTGACCAGCACGCGTTCGTTAATTGCCGCTCGCTGACGAATCTCCGAAAGAAGATCATCAACCTGTGTCGCCACCGGCCGCACTTCGATAATCGGGTCAAGCAATCCGGTTGGACGCACCACCTGATCCACCACATCGCCGCCGGATTTTTCCAGCTCGTAATTACCCGGCGTCGCCGAAACATAGATGGTTTGCGGCGCTAATGCTTCGAACTCTTCAAACTTAAGCGGACGGTTATCCAGCGCTGATGGCAGGCGGAAGCCGTACTCCACCAGTGTCTCTTTACGCGCCCGGTCACCGCGATACATGCCGCCAATTTGTGGAATGGTGACGTGAGATTCATCGACGACCAGCAGCCCATCGGCAGGCAGGTAATCAAACAGCGTCGGCGGTGGCTCACCCGGTCCACGACCGGAGAGGAAGCGCGAGTAGTTTTCAATCCCCGAACAGTAGCCCAGCTCGTCCATCATCTCCAGATCAAACTGGGTACGCTGGGTCAGCCGCTGCTCTTCCAGCAGTTTGTTGTTTTCCAACAGCACTTTGCGTCTGGCGGCCAGTTCTTCTTTGATCTCCTCCATCGCCTGTACGATGCGCTCGCGCGGTGTGACGTAGTGCGTTTTCGGGTAGATGGTAAAACGTGGAATAGTGGAAACAATCTGCCCGGTCAGCGGGTCAAATAACGACAATCGTTCCACTTCCTCGTCAAACAGTTCCACGCGAAGTGCAATGTCATCCGATTCTGCCGGGAAGATATCTATCACCTCGCCACGAACGCGGAAAGTACCACGCTGGAATGCTTGATCATTACGAGCGTATTGCAGCTCCGCCAGTCGGCGCAGAATCGCGCGCTGATCGATAATCATACCGACCGTGAGATGGAGCATCATCTTGAGATATAAATCAGGATCGCCCAGACCATAAATCGCGGAAACAGACGCCACTACAATCACATCACGCCGCTCCAGCATCGCTTTGGTGGCGGACAAACGCATCTGCTCAATATGTTCGTTAACCGAGGCATCTTTCTCAATGAAGGTGTCGGAACTCGGTACATAGGCTTCCGGCTGATAGTAGTCGTAGTAGGAGACGAAATACTCCACCGCGTTTTCCGGGAAGAACTCTTTCATTTCGCCATACAGCTGGGCCGCCAGCGTTTTGTTGGGCGCAAGTACCATGGTTGGGCGCTGAAGGTCAGCAATGACATTGGCAATGGTGAAGGTTTTCCCGGAGCCAGTCACGCCAAGTAACGTCTGGTGCGCCAGGCCATCTTCCAGCCCCTCTTCGAGACGTCGAATCGCCTCTGGCTGATCGCCAGAAGGTTTAAAAGCGGAATTCAGTTTGAACGGTTTACTCATGAGTCGCTACCTGAAGGAGTTGGGCGGGCAGGTATGTAATTTTACTCGTCGTACTTAATTATGCCAACAAATTATACTGGATAAAAAAACAGTTCATCACCATAATATTTCTGATACAGCGTAAACTCCGCTGTCAATCATGAGCAAAATTTACTCTGTGGCGAGATAAAACTCCAGCCTTACCGGGTTATCCCCAAAGCAACGGCTTTTTTAACATTTGTCAAGATGAGTGATGACAGTTTTATGGCAAGAGATGCCTGTTCAGTGACTGCCATTGCATTTATCTAACCAGTTAAAAAATAAAAGATATTTCTTTGAGCCGTCTTTAACGCCAATTCGCGTGCAAGCCGCGTATTCTCTCGCTTGCCTCGTGTTTTCTAACTCTAATACACATGGTTATCCACAGGAATAGTGGATAACTGTCTCCAGCCCCTATCCCCCGCCGCCTGGGCAATTCCCACATTCGCCGCATGAGGCGGAAGTAAAATTTTTTTCGTGATTATTTTAGAATTTAATTGGTTAAATTGCAGTCAATCGAAGACGCGATCTCGCTCGCAATTTAACCAAATACAGAATGGCTACAACAAGGCAAGGTTTATGTACTTTCCGGTTGCCGCATTTTCTGGATTTTCTGCAAGCCAGGGGATCTCTCCCAGCAGCGGCGCGGGAATCATGCGGGTGAGCGTGGTCATATATTCAGCGTGACGTTTTCCCGGAGGCGTAACATCGTTCGCCACCCAACCCGCCAGAGTCAGTCCGGCGTGTTGTATTGCCTGCGCAGTCAACATCGCGTGATTAATACAGCCGAGTTTCACACCAACTACCAGTATCACCGGCAGTTGTTCCTGTGTTACCCAATCTGCAAAAGTGAAAGTGTCAGAAAGCGGCGTAAACCAGCCGCCAGCACCTTCCACTAACACCCAGTCAGCCTGTTGTTCAAGCGCGCGTAATCCGGCGCTCATTACCAATGATTCTATCGGCCTGCCCTCTTGGGCGCTGATGATGTGCGGCGAGGTGGATTCTGCGAAGGTGTAAGGATTTACCGTTGCGTAATCCAGCTGCAGGCTGCTGTTGTGCTGTAACGCCAGCGCGTCACTATTACGTAAGCCTTCCGGGGTCTTTTCGCTGCCAGAGGCGACCGGTTTATAACCTGCCGTCCGATAACCTACTGCCTTCGCGGCTTGTAAAAGTGCACAACTGGCGACGGTTTTCCCCACTTCGGTATCCGTTCCGGTGACAAAATAACGTTTACTCACGAGCAATCACTCCCAAAAAAAGATGATACGTCAGAGGATATCGCCCCTGTTGTTGCGGCCAGGCCAGTTGCAATCGCTGCAACTGCGAACGCGTTAATATTCGCGGGTCGCGCCCTTCATGAAGATGCGTAGCACCGATGCCTTTCAGCGAACGCATGGCACTGAGCGCATCATCAAACCATAGTGTGATGAGCTGAATATGATGTTGATAACGCACGCCGTTCAGCGACTCTTCGATTTCATCTGGCGGTAAAAAGCGATTAGCATGCGGACGCTCGTCCACCGCCTGCCGCGCCTGATGCAGTTCGGGTAACGATCCCTGCACCAGCGTGGTAAACGCGACCACGCCTCCGGGGCGCACCACCCGATACAGCTCGCGGAGTGCCGTGGATAAATTACCGCACCACTGCACCGCGAGATTGCTCCATGCAAGATCGAACGTCGCAGTCGCTAACGGCAGGGATTCGATATCTCCTGCCAGATAATGATCTGCGGCATCTTTATGGCGGGCTTGCGCAAGCATTGGCGGCGAGAGATCTAACGCCGTCACCTGCGCGTGACGTTCCCGCCAGTGGCGGCTCATCCAGCCAGGTCCACAACCCGCGTCCAGTACGTGGGTGTATTTACGCTGTGGAAGCATTGCCAGTAAGGCGTCAGCACTCTGGCGCTGTAGATCTGCATGTTGCTCATAGTGTGCGGCTGCCCGACCAAATGCCGCTGCAATGGCTTGTTTATTAACCGTTGCCATGCAGCACCTCCAGCAGACGGTCGATATCCTGCATTTCATGCGCAGCGGTTAGCGTTAAGCGCAGTCGCGCAGTACCAGCGGGTACGGTTGGCGGGCGAATCGCCGTGACCCAGCAGCCTTGCTGGCGCAGTTTTTCTGCCAGTTGTAACGCACGGCTGTTATCACCGACGATCAATGGCTGGATGGCGCTGCATGAATCAGCCAGCGTAAACGGCAAATCCTGTACTCCGGCACGAAAACGCGCAATGAGTGACACCAGTTTTTCGCGCCGTGCATCCCCCTCATCACGGCGAATGACCGCCAGCGACGCACGTAATGCCTGCGCCTGAGCGGGCGGCATACTGGTGCTGTAGATAAGGTGGCGGGCGAATTGCAGCAGATAATCCGCCACCGTACTTGAGCAAAGCACCGCAGCCCCACTGACGCCAAATCCTTTGCCAAAAGTCACTACCAGCAATTCTGGTTTTACCTTTTGCAGCCAGCAGCTGCCGCGCCCCTGCTCCCCGATAACGCCCGTGCCGTGGGCATCATCGACCATCAACCAGCCATTGTGCTGTTGCGTTACCTGCTGGATTTCCGCCAGTGGCGCGCTATCGCCGTCCATGCTGAACACGCCTTCTGTCACCACCAGTTGCTGCCCCGGACAGGGGGAAGCAAGCAGTCGCGCCAGATGAGCGACATCGTTATGAGTAAAACGGCGAAGCTGCGACGGGCTTAAACTGGCAGCCTCCAGCAATGAGGCATGGCTAAGCCGGTCGGCAACAATACGGTCCTCTTTCGCCATCATCGCGGCAATGACTGCCTGATTCGCGGCAAAACCAGAGATAAACAGCAGCGCCCGCGAATAGCCAAGCCACTCGGCCAGTTCTTCTTCCAGCGCCTGATGCACCACGCTATAACCGCTGACGTGACCGGAGCCGCCGCTACCGATGCCAAATTGCTCCGCCCCCTGCTTCCAGGCACGGATAATTTGCGGATGATGGCTTAAACCTAAATAATCGTTACTGGAAAAGTTCAGATACTGGCGATCATCCGCCACCAGCCAGCGTCCGGCTCCTTGCGCCACCGGATAACGGCGACGCAGGGCATCGGCAGCACGCCGCGCATCGAGCGCCGCGTTGATTTTCTCCTGCCAGCTCATAATGCTGCCGCGTTGTAATATTCGTCGGTGTCCGGGGTCATCAGCGCCTGTCCAAGACGTTGCTGTTGTTCGTTATCCCCTGCCAGCACGGCAGTTTGCTGCGGATTTAGCCCCAGTTTGCGGAACAGTTGCAGGTCTTTATCTTCTTCCGGATTCGGCGTGGTCAGCAGTTTGCAACCGTAGAAAATCGAGTTTGCGCCTGCCATAAAGCACATCGCCTGAGTCTGTTCGTTCATCTGCTCGCGTCCGGCAGAAAGGCGCACGTAAGAGGTCGGCATCATGATCCGCGCTACGGCAATGGTGCGAATAAAATCAAAGGCATCAACGTCATCGTTATCGGCAAGCGGCGTGCCTTTCACCTTCACCAGCATGTTGATTGGTACGCTTTCCGGCGGCGTCGGCAGGTTTGCCAGTTGCAGCAATAATCCGGCGCGATCTTTTACCGTTTCGCCTAAGCCCACAATGCCACCTGAGCAGACTTTGATCCCGGCATCGCGCACTTTTTCCAGCGTATCGAGGCGTTCCTGATAAGTGCGTGTGGTGATGATATTGCCGTAAAACTCCGGCGAGGTGTCCAGGTTGTGGTTGTAGTAATCCAGCCCGGCGTTCGCGAGGCGCTGCGCCTGAGATTCACTCAACGTGCCCAGCGTCATACACGCCTCCAGCCCCATCGCTTTTACCCCCTGCACCATTTGTTCCAGGTACGGCATATCGCGTTCGTGGGGATTCTTCCATGCCGCGCCCATACAGAAGCGCGTCGATCCTGCCGCTTTCGCTTTGCGCGCCGACTCCAGCACCTGTTCAACTTCCATCAACCGCTCGGCTTCCAGCCCGGTTTTGTAGCGCGAGCTTTGCGGGCAGTATTTGCAATCTTCCGGACAAGCTCCGGTCTTAATCGACAGCAACGTGCTGACCTGCACCTGACGAGGTTCGAAATGCTGGCGATGCACCTGCTGCGCTTCAAACAGCAGATCCAGCAACGGTTTTTCAAATAATTCTGTGACTTGCGACAATGTCCAGCGTGGGCGGTGAGCCATGGGGCTTCTCCAAAACGTGTTTTTTGTTGTTAATTCGGTGTAGGCTTGTAAACCTAAATCTTTTCAATTTGGTTTACAAGTCGATTATGACAACGGACGATCTTGCCTTTGACCAACGCCATATCTGGCACCCATACACATCCATGACCTCCCCTCTGCCGGTTTATCCGGTGGCGAGCGCCGAAGGTTGCGAGCTAATTTTGTCTGACGGCAGACGCCTGGTTGACGGTATGTCGTCCTGGTGGGCGGCGATCCACGGCTACAATCACCCGCAGCTTAATGCGGCGATGAAGACGCAAATTGATGCCATGTCGCATGTGATGTTTGGCGGTATCACCCATGCGCCCGCCATCGAGCTATGCCGCAAACTGGTGGCAATGACGCCGCAACCGCTGGAGTGCGTTTTTCTCGCGGACTCCGGTTCCGTAGCGGTGGAAGTGGCGATGAAAATGGCGTTGCAGTACTGGCAAGCCAAAGGCGAAGCGCGCCAGCGTTTTCTGACCTTCCGCAATGGTTATCATGGCGATACCTTTGGCGCGATGTCGGTGTGCGATCCGGACAACTCAATGCACAGCCTGTGGAAAGGCTATCTGCCAGAAAACTTGTTTGCTCCCGCCCCGCAAAGCCGCATGGATGGTGAATGGGATGAACGCGATATGGTTGGTTTTGCCCGCCTGATGGCGGCGCATCGTCATGAAATCGCAGCGGTGATCATTGAGCCGATTGTCCAGGGCGCAGGCGGGATGCGCATGTACCATCCGGAATGGTTAAAACGAATCCGCAAAATGTGCGATCGCGAAGGTATCTTGCTGATTGCCGACGAGATCGCCACCGGATTTGGTCGTACCGGCAAACTGTTTGCCTGTGAATATGCAGAAATCGCGCCGGACATTTTGTGCCTCGGTAAAGCCTTAACCGGCGGCACAATGACCCTTTCCGCCACACTTACCACGCGCGAGGTTGCAGAAACCATCAGTAACGGCGAAGCCGGCTGCTTTATGCATGGGCCAACTTTTATGGGCAATCCGCTGGCCTGCGCGGCAGCAAACGCCAGCCTAGCGATTATCGAATCCGGCGAATGGCAGCAGCAGGTGGCGGCTATTGAAGTGCAGCTGCGCGAGCAACTGGCACCAGCCCGTGATGCCGAAATGGTTGCCGATGTGCGCGTACTGGGGGCAATCGGTGTGGTCGAAACCACTCGTCCGGTGAATATGGCGGCGCTGCAAAAATTCTTTGTCGAACAGGGGGTATGGATCCGGCCTTTTGGCAAACTGATTTACCTGATGCCGCCCTATATTATTCTCCCGCAACAGTTGCAGCGTCTGACCGCAGCGGTTAACCGCGCGGTACAGGATGAAACATTTTTTTGCCAATAACGGGAAGTCAGCGTGAGGGTTTCTGGCTACACTTTCTGCAAACAAGAAAGGAGGGTTCATGAAACTCATCAGTAACGATCTGCGCGATGGCGATAAGTTGCCGCATCGTCATGTCTTTAACGGCATGGGTTACGATGGCGATAATATTTCACCGCATCTGGCGTGGGATGATGTTCCTGCGGGAACGAAAAGTTTTGTTGTCACCTGCTACGACCCGGATGCGCCAACCGGCTCCGGCTGGTGGCACTGGGTAGTTGTTAATTTACCCGCTGATACCCGCGTATTACCGCAAGGGTTTGGCTCTGGTCTGGTAGCAATGCCAGACGGCGTTTTGCAGACGCGTACCGATTTTGGTAAAACCGGATACGATGGCGCAGCGCCGCCGAAAGGCGAAACCCATCGCTACATTTTTACCGTTCACGCGCTGGATGTAGAGCGTATTGATGTCGATGAAGGAGCCAGCGGCGCGATGGTCGGGTTTAACGTTCATTTCCACTCTCTGGCAAGCGCATCGATTACCGCGATGTTTAGTTAATCACTCTGCCAGATGGCGCAATGCCATCTGGTATCACTTAAAGGTATTAAAAACAACTTTTTGTCTTTTTACCTTCCCGTTTCGCTCAAGTTAGTATAAAAAAGCTGACCGAGAAACAGTAAAAATCATTAATATCAATGCATTATAATACATTTAGCTTAAAAAATAGACTGCATAATACTGCAAAACACAACATATCCAGTCACTATGAATCAACCACTTAGATGGTATTAGTGACCTGATACAGAGCATTAGCGCAAGGTGATTTTTTGTCCTCTTGCGCTAATTTTTTGTCAACGCACTGGGTTAGCTGAATTTACAACCATGCTCAGTATCTCGATAAGCGCAGAGAAATGATGCTGTGGTGGGCAGACTACTGGCTTGATGAAAAGGTAGGGCGACCAACCGCGTTTTTTCAGTTCAGTCAGCACATTGAGCCAGAACTTCACCCCTTCATTTTCGGCCAGCCACATCCCCAACAGTTCTTCCTGTTCTTAACTATTTACAGGCGCGTTTTTTTAAAGAATCCTCACTCCATTTGCACGAATATATTAATATATAAACAATGAGGATCAATAATAAATGAAACCTGCCCACAATCCTTCTTTTTTCCGCTCCTTTTGTGGTTTAGGATGTATATCCCGTTTATCCGTAGAAGAGCAAAATATCACGGATTATCACCGCATCTGGGATAACTGGGCCAAGGAAGGTGCTGCAACAGAAGACCGAACACAGGCAGTTCGATTACTGAAAATATGTCTGGCTTTTCAAGAGCCAGCCCTCAATTTAAGTTTACTCAGATTACGCTCTCTCCCATACCTGCCCCCGCACATACAAGAACTTAACATCTCTAGCAATGAGCTACGCTCTCTGCCAGAACTCCCTCCGTCCTTAACTGTACTTAAAGCCAGCGATAACAGACTGAGCAGGCTCCCGGCTCTTCCGCCTCACCTGGTCGCTCTTGATGTTTCACTTAACAGAGTTTTAACATGTTTGCCTTCTCTTCCATCTTCCTTGCAGTCACTCTCAGCCCTTCTCAATAGCCTGGAGACGCTACCTGATCTTCCCCCGGCTCTACAAAAACTTTCTGTTGGCAACAACCAGCTTACTGCCTTACCAGAATTACCATGTGAACTACAGGAACTAAGTGCTTTTGATAACAGATTACAAGAGCTACCGCCCCTTCCTCAAAATCTGAGGCTTTTAAACGTTGGGGAAAACCAACTACACAGACTGCCCGAACTTCCACAACGTCTGCAATCACTATATATCCCTAACAATCAGCTGAACACATTGCCAGACAGTATCATGAATCTGCACATTTATGCAGATGTTAATATTTATAACAATCCATTGTCGACTCGCACTCTGCAAGCCCTGCAAAGATTAACCTCTTCGCCGGACTACCACGGCCCACGGATTTACTTCTCCATGAGTGACGGACAACAGAATACACTCCATCGCCCCCTGGCTGATGCCGTGACAGCATGGTTCCCGGAAAACAAACAATCTGATGTATCACAGATATGGCATGCTTTTGAACATGAAGAGCATGCCAACACCTTTTCCGCGTTCCTTGACCGCCTTTCCGATACCGTCTCTGCACGCAATACCTCCGGATTCCGTGAACAGGTCGCTGCATGGCTGGAAAAACTCAGTGCCTCTGCGGAGCTTCGACAGCAGTCTTTCGCTGTTGCTGCTGATGCCACTGAGAGCTGTGAGGACCGTGTCGCGCTCACATGGAACAATCTCCGGAAAACCCTCCTGGTCCATCAGGCATCAGAAGGCCTTTTCGATAATGATACCGGCGCTCTGCTCTCCCTGGGCAGGGAAATGTTCC
Source organism: Shigella flexneri 2a str. 301 (assembly GCF_000006925.2). Classification (NCBI taxonomy): domain Bacteria; kingdom Pseudomonadati; phylum Pseudomonadota; class Gammaproteobacteria; order Enterobacterales; family Enterobacteriaceae; genus Shigella; species Shigella flexneri. Next base: position 748,419 of record NC_004337.2, on the reverse strand, counting down.
GCCTCGAAATTCTGGAGGACATTGCCCGGGATAAAGTCAGAACTCTCCATTTTGTGGATGAGATAGAAGTCTACCTGGCCTTCCAGACCATGCTCGCAGAGAAACTTCAGCTCTCTACTGCCGTGAAGGAAATGCGTTTCTATGGCGTGTCGGGAGTGACAGCAAATGACCTCCGCACTGCCGAAGCCATGGTCAGAAGCCGTGAAGAGAATGAATTTACGGACTGGTTCTCCCTCTGGGGACCATGGCATGCTGTACTGAAGCGTACGGAAGCTGACCGCTGGGCGCTGGCAGAAGAGCAGAAATATGAGATGCTGGAGAATGAGTACCCTCAGAGGGTGGCTGACCGGCTGAAAGCATCAGGTCTGAGCGGTGATGCGGATGCGGAGAGGGAAGCCGGTGCACAGGTGATGCGTGAGACTGAACAGCAGATTTACCGTCAGCTGACTGACGAGGTACTGGCCCTGCGATTGCCTGAAAACGGCTCACAACTGCACCATTCATAATCACATCGCATAAACCACAGACCGGACTGACTCCGGAAAAACAGAGGCCCGCCCCCGGGCCTCCCCGGATTCATCCGTTTCTCTGTTCAGCCTGACCGCACACCCCGGCGGCCGGATGACAGACTCCGCCTCGGTAAGCAAAGCGGTCTTCTGTGATTCCGCCAGTTGCGGCTTATTCATTACTTAACGTCAAACGCCCGAATTGAAGCCAAATCATCCAGACTGCTCAGCTCCTCTTTCATCTCCCGCTGACGGCGATAAATCTCATCGTTGCGATCGACCTGCGCCTGCACCATTGCTGCCGCCAGTTCTTCCAGTTCCGGCATCGACAGTTTCACCTGCTGATTATCCGCATCACTCCACACCATATGTGTTTGTGCCGCGACAGATTTTGCCAGCATGACCACCGGGGACAGGCGGGCCACTGACGAGGCGTCAGCGTTCCACGTGCGGCCGTTCCATTCAAACGTGAACGGCTTCGCCTCCTGTTCTGTGCGCCATGCTTCAATTTCCTGACGTCTGGCCTCTCTGGCCGCTTCCAGCATTTCTGGTGTCACAGTGAATGGGGCTATCTCACCCCATTTGCCACTTTGCAGTTCCTGCCAGATTTGCTGACCCGTCGGTGCAACATCATCAGCGGTGGCTGTGTAGGGAACTGCCTGGTCCCTGTCGTCAAAAAAAACGTCACAGTCTACTGCGCCACTTTCGGTATAACGGGGATTAATGATTTTTTTAATTTCCACGGTGCATTCCTCACGATGTGCGAATAAAAAGCCCGGGCATTGCGCCAGAGACATGTGCATCCGGCACCCCGGACAGGGCGCAATATGACCCCGGTAATGAATGCTCTGAACATCCCGTAATGAAAAATTGTGGGGATGCTATATACGTTCCGGTGGGAGTACCGGGCACTGAAATCCCCACCGGTCCCAGTCGTGAGCCTCTGTATGACTGCCCCCTGACAAGTCTGATGACTTTATCACCGTCAGCTTCTCCCTGGTACGCAGCAATAATCAGCCCGCCAATGTCAGGGTCTCCCCATCTGTTGCGGACAGAGCTCGCCACGATTCTGTAAATAATATCTTCTGTGGTTATATTTATTTTCACCCAGTCAGTCTGGATATGGGCCAGTAGCGGTAGCGGGTGTGATAAATGGGGCCGTTAATGCCGTAAAAAGTAAGGGATTTGGCTCTGTACCGCGGTTCTGTTGTCTCAGGGCGTGCATCAGTCCACCGGATGCTGAGCACCCCTTCAAACCGTGTGTCGGGTATGATGATGCCGTAGGGGCCAGCAACGGAATATTCACCTGGCAGCGCATTCCTTACCCAGGCCAGGAAATCACTCTTAGTGTCAAAACGGATAACATCTTCAGGCAGAAAAGCACACCCAAAGCCGAATGCGCCGGGTATCGCCAGACGGCCTTTTGTCCGGTCGTAAATGTCGCTCTGTGCTTCCATCGTGGCCGCACTTTTCAGCCCCAGATTATCCCGGGACTTCTGTTGTGCCTTTTCGCCTGCTGCTGCGATTTCTGACAGATGGTTAGCCATTTTCAGAGTGCCGGTCAGCGCAGCATCAATGTCATTTTTGGCCTGTTCTGCTGCGCGGGCATAACCTGCGGCATCCTGTGCGCTCTGTCCGGCTGCGGCTGCATTTGCTCCTGTGCTTGTCACATCTTCCGCAGTGGCCTTTCTGTCCTCAGCTGTGACGGTTGCATCCTGTCGGGCTTTCTCCGCAAAACGTTGTGCATCATCACGGGCCGTTGCGGCTGCCGCCACATCCTGCGCCGTCTGCTGTGCGTTTCCGGCTGCAGCCCCGGCACTCTGCTGCGCCTGCGCCACCATTTCCTCAAAGCGCTTCATCACCTCCGGACGTAAATCACCATCCTTTGGTGCATTCAGAAACGCGTTCAGTGTCCCCGGTGCATCAGTCGGTGCCACATCAATATCCCCGACACGGGTTGGCTGCCAGCCGTTACAGTGAAGCGCAACCTCGTAATACCCCGGCTCAGCCTCAATCACATAAGCACCGTTATTGTCCGTCACGCAAGTGGCAACAACGTGTGCCACAACGGTCGGACTGGTTCTTCTGGCCCGCAGTTCAATCGCACAATTTACGACAGGTTTACCCGCCCCATCTTTCAGTACACCTGAAATCTTTACTGCCATATTCACCCCACAAAAAGCCCGCCTGAACCAGCGGGCTGTCATAACACTGTGTTACCTGGCTAATCAGAACTTATAACCGACACCCACGATGAAACCGTCAGTGCGCCAGTCGCCACTGCCGGAACCTTCATAAGCAAGGTCAATGGCCACGGATTCGGTCGGGTTAAACTGCACGCCAGCCCCCCACGCCAGAGACGTGTTGCTGTGGCGGTTGTCATCACTCCCGGTCAGCACATCGTGCGTTTTCCCCTTGTTGTCAGTTACGCGGAGATAATCCCCGGAGAAGGTCGACACACGGCTGTAAGCCACGCCCGCCATCGCATACGCGCTGAACCATTCATTCACGCGCACAGACAGCCCCGCCATCACGCTGAACCAGCGGTTACGCACGGAATCCTCATGCCAGCGGGTATCACTGTAATGCGTTTTTTGCTCATCTTCAGCGTTGGCATAGCTGAATGACGTCACCAGCCCCAGCGTGTCCGTAAACTCATAACGGTATTTCACGTTAATCCCGTTCAGATCATCACTGCCGGGAGCGTTCGTCGAGGCATGAAGATACCCCGCGCTCAGCGTGGACCGATGTTCAGACGCCCATGCAGGCGCACCGGATACAGCCAGACAGATGGCTGCGGACAAAATGGCAGCATAAAGTTTACGCATAATTACCTCTCGCTTTTCTGCAATAAAAAAGGCACCATTTCTGGTGCCCGTATCTGGGTTATAAAATTCAGCTGATACTGATACCTGCTGTGGATTTCTTCATCACAACAACCAGCAAATCGCTGATACTTGCTGTGGGATACCAGCCATTTACCAGCCATGCCGATACAGAAAACTCCAGCGTCATGTGACCGTGACCGGCAGGCATATCAATAACACCCGTATATATCAGCGTATTATCCAGGGTCGTTCGGTTATAAATTTCAGCACCGTTTTTCTTCACTATCAGGCGGCATGACGAATAAATATTGTTATTCTTCCGCTCATGTTTAGCACCGCGAAACGCCACCGCGGGAATAACAATTTGCCGATCAAACGGCTGATCGTCATAAACCCTGACGGTAATGGTCCCTGATGGCCACCTCTCCGGTGCCCGGGAGTCCCGTGGGAAAGGTTTGCCCACTGTTTTAACGAGATCGCCTTCAATCTGGTTCGCGGACAATTTTCCCAGAACCCGACAGTTCTTATTAATCGTGACGTTGTTGAGCGTCCCGGAGTTCGCGTTCACGTTACCGCTGATATCGGCATTTTTCGCCGTCAGCCGTCCGCCAGGTGTCAGGGAAAATGCCGGAGGATTACCGCCGCTGGTAATGGTCGGAGCCGTCAGGCGTTTCAGGAACACGTCGTTCATGAATATCTGATCGCCCTGACCAACAAACATCGGCTTTGTGTTGCCATTCGCAGGATTAATCATCGCAATCCTGTCTGCCGCCAGCAGCACCTGACTCTGCATTCCTGCTGGCGTATTCTCAATACCGGCACCGATACCCGCAATATAAAGGCGTCCGTCCTTCATCTGTTGCAGCTTCACAGCCCACATGCTGTTCAGGTTATTATTTGTATCAACCTGAACTTTCTGTATCTGCTGGATTGCAGCACTCTGATTTTCCAGTTTTTTATTGACGGTTTGCGTGATTTCATTGCTGACATTCGTAATGGACGTCCTGATTTCAGTCAGGTCCGGCGCAAGCTGACCGTTATCAATCTGCGTCCACAACTCCTTGCCGAGATGCGTTTTATTGATCAACCCTTTATAAAAACTCAGATAACCTTCCGCATCATCGCTCGCCCGACCGACGGCCTCCACAAATGCCGATTTGCCAACGGTGTTCACACTGCGAACGTAAAAATAATAATCATGGCCCGGCCTGATATTGATACTGGCGGCTATCCAGTACAGCGCCGTGCCAAGATAGCGGGCGCTGGTTTCAACCTGCCTGATATCCGCAATCCGCTTTTCCGAAAACCAGAACTCAAACTGCACCGTCGGGTCATATACAGCCAGTTTCGGGACCACCGTTATCTGAAAATACCCCGGTATCAGTTCAATAGTGACAGGCGCTGCCGGTGCCGCAATCCGGAACGATACCGACGCCGGATCGCCCTGCTGCCCCCGGGCATTTACCGCCCGGACTGTCAGACTGTAATTCCCCAGCGCCAGCTGCCTGAAGCGGTATGTGGTTTCCGTCGTCCTGGCTGTGCTGACCAGCCGCTCACTGCCGTCGTCCGCTGCCACGGTCAGGCGAAGCAGGAAGCTCACACCCTTCACCACCTTCGGCGTGTCCCATCGCGCCAGCACCTGATATTCCCCGCTGTCTGCGGTGACTTCGGCGGTCAGATGCTGCACCGCTGGCGGCGTGACACCATTCACCGTGCCGCGCCGGTCACCGTCAAAGTGTGCCCCGTTATCCACGATGGCCTCTTTTTCCGGCACATGCTGCACGGCGGTGATGGCATACGTGCCGTCGTCGTTCTCACGGATACTCACGCAGCGGAACAGGCGCTGGCGCAGCGTCGGCAGCTTCAGCCCCCACACGCTGTATTCTGCAACGCCGTCAGGAACCCGGCTCACTTTCACCTTCACGCCGTCGGTGACGGACTGAACCTCCACGCTGACCGGATTGCCATTTCCGTCAACCAGGCTTATCAGCGTGGTACCGGAGGACGGCAGCGTGATTTCACGGTCGAGCGTCAGCGTCCGGGTCTGGCTGTTCACCGCCAGTACGCGACCACCGGTGCTGATACCGGCATAATCATCATCGCAGATTTCAATGACATCACCCGGTACATGGCGAAGCCCTTCTGCGCCGACGCTGAAGTCCACGGTCTGCGTTTCCAGCAGTTCCGTTTTAATCAGCCACAGCCCGGCGCGGTGCGCCTGTCCCCGGCTGGTACAGCCAAAGGCATCCATCTTCGTGACGTTACGACCGTAACGGACAATGGCCTGCGTGTCCTCCACAAGCTCTGTCGCCGTCTCATGACCGTTGTCCGGATCAATCCAGTTCACCTCAACGACATTATGGCGGTCCTTCAGGGCGCTGAAGCTGTAGCGGAACGGCGCGCCATCATCCGGCATCACCACATTACTGCGGTTATAGGTCCACACTTTATCCGACGGTCGGTCCTGCACGAACGTCAGCGTCTGCCCGTTCCATACCGGCATACAGCGCATCGCCGAGCAGAAATCACTGAGAACATCCCACGCCTTACGCTGTGTGGTCAGGTAAGCGTTACAGGTGATGCGCGGCTCCGTGCCGCCAAATCCGTCCGGCACTGACTGGTCGCAGTACTGGCCGATGACATACAGCGCCCATTTGTCCACATCTGCCGCACCAAGACGTTTCCCCATGCCGTAGCGCGGATGAGTGAGCATGTCCCACAGACACCAGGCCATGTTGTTGCTGTATGCTGGCTTAAGCGTTCCGTCCCAGATACCGCTGTATTGCCGCGTCTGCGGGTTATAGTTCGACGGCACCTGCAGAATGCGCCCGCGAAGATGATAATTGCGACTCACCTGCTGGTTACCGAACTGCTCTGAATCCACCTGCACGCCGACCAGCGCCGTGTTCGGGTAGCACTGTTTCACATCGATGATTTCGGTGTACGACGACCAGAGCGTTTTGTTCTGCAGCTGGTCTGTGGTGCTGTCCGGTGTCATCCTGCGCATCCGGATATTAAACGGGCGCGGCGGCAGGTTACCCACCACCACCGAGGCCAGATACTGCGAAGTGGTTTTGCCCTTAATGGTGATGTCTTTTTCCGTCACCCAGCCACCGTTACGCTGTATCTGAACCAGCAGGCGGACTTCCGACGGATTCCGGTCCCCCTTTGAGGTGGTTTCCACCAGTGCCTGCACACCGAAGGTCAGGCGCAGACGATCAATGTTTGCCGACGTGATGGTCCGGGTGATCGGCGTGTCGTATTTCACTTCCGTACCCAGCACAGTCTCTGAGCCGGAAGATTCAAACCCCTCCGGCGGTGTCTGCTCCTGCTCGCCGGCGCGGAACACCACCGTAACACCGGAAAAGTTTGTCTTCCCCTCGCTATCCAGGACCGGCGTACCGTTCAGCAGCACGCTTTTTAATCCATCCACCGGACCGTCAACCGGCCCTTCGCTGATGGCATCAATCACACTCAGCAACTGCGTGGATTTCAGGTTGTCCTTCGCTTCGCGCGGGGTATGCCCCTTACTGCTGCCTTTACCCATTCCTCACGCTCCATAAACGACAAAACCGCCCGCAGGCGGTTTCACATGAAACATTTTGCATCAGCGACCAATCACCACAACCTGACCACCATCCCCTTCGTCTGCCGTGCTGATCTCCTGAGATACCACCCGCGACCCCACGCGCATTTCACCGTACAGAACAGGCAGAACATTGCCCTGGGCAACCATGTTATCCAGTGAGGAGAAACAGGTGTTCTGTTTGCCGTTATCCGTTGTCTGTGTACGGGGAGTTCTGGCTTTCGGTGCCAGCATCTGTGCAACACCGCCAAGCGTCATACTGGCACCGAGAGAAAACAGCAGATTACTCGCCATAATTCCTACCCCCGGCATCCATATAGCAACCGCCATAACAGCTGCCCCCAGCACCGCCTGAAACACACCGCCACTTTTAGCTCCCACCAGACGCGGTACTATGTGGATCACTGCACCATTTGCCAGCGGCTCATTAAGACGGGCAGACAATTCGGTTTCACCTGCATCACGCCCGGCAATGCGCACCTGATACCAGCCGTCACTCAGTTTCTGACGAAACGCCGGGAGCTGTGTGGCCAGTGCGCGGATGGCTTCAGCCCCCGTTTTCACACGAAGGTCGATGCGGCGGCCAAATCGTTGCAAATCCCCGTAAAGGCAGATGCGTGCCATTCCCGGTGACGCCAGAGGGAGTGTGTGCGTCGCTGCCATTTGTCGGTATACCTCTCTCGTTTACTCAGTTGTTCAGGAATATGGTGCAGCAGCTCACCATCGCCGCAGTAAATGGCGGCATGATTCGGCACCGATGAACCAAAACAGCACAGCAGCACATCGCCCGGTTGTGCTGATGACAACGGCACCTGATACAGCCCTGTGGCCTCCAGATTATCCAGATAGAGATTCTGACCGTGACGCCACCAGTCATCCCCGCGATGAAAATCCGGCATCTCAATCCCCGCCAGATGATAAGCATCCCGGAACAGCGTGTAACAGTCCGTCACCCCGTGCTCAAAGCGCCGCCCGGTGAGATGCGGCACACAGCGGAACTTGTGAATCGTCCCCCGGCAGACCAGCCACCACGGCAAATCACTCTGCACCTGCAGCCGCCGGTCAGCCTCACTCAGCCAGGGCAGACCACCGGGATGACTGTGGACCAGTGCCACAATCTCACCCTGCATTTGTGCCCGCAGCCAGTCCTCCGGAGCCATCCGGAACCGTTCCTCCGGCTCACCGGAGATATTCTCGCTGGGAAGATACCTGTCTCCCTCCGGCGTTCTCACCACGAAGCCACACGACTCCGCTGGCGCACATCGCCGGGCGTGCGCCAGAATCGCTGATTCTGTCTGTGTCATGGATTTACTGAGAAAGTTTATTGATGGAAAGGAAACCGCCGAAATTACCGGTATTGTTGCGCAACTCACACCCGCGCATACACTTGCTGCATTTGTCCTTCCGGATATCCGTTGTTGGTTTGTCGAACTCGTCAGCCACTGCCCTGCCCGTGTAACCACACTCATCAGAACGGTAAGTCCACATACAGGTATTCGCCAGCATGATACGCCCCGGGAAAACCGCGCCATCCGTCTCCGTTGGTGTGGCCAGCACAAAAGAGGCACTGACCGCGCTCAGTTCGCTGCACTGCTCGATGCGCCAGCGGCTGATCACCTCCTGTTCCGGATCGGCGTCGCTGTTTCCGTTGACGAAGTTCACCGCATCCAGAAAACGGGCGTAAACCTTACGCCGGACCACCGTTCCGCCGACCAGACTCTGCAGATCTTCCGCCATCCCGGTGACCATGCCGTGCAGGTTAGAGACCGTCAGTGTCGGACGGGCAGCACAGCCCCTGCCGTTCAGTTCAAACCCCGACCCCTGAATGGGGTATGCCTGATACTGCCGCCCCTGCCAGGTGACCGGCTCACCTTTTTCGTTCTGCTCATTACAGAAAAAATAACGCTCACCACCGACCTCTGTCAGATCGATTTCCCAGAGCTCCACCCGGGCTGACTGCTCCGCACGGGTGCATTCATTCAGTGTTTCCTGCCGGATATCCTGCATCAGTTCACCACCTGTTCAAAATCGGCCGTTACAGTCACCCATAACGCCCCCACGCTTGCCGACCATTTACGACAAACCACCCTGATCAGTTTCCAGTCATAAGGTGGCGTCCACTGAAATGCGCGGACGCCACCGTGCCGTTCCAGAAAGGCTTTTAAAGATGGGTGTTCACCTTTACGAACACGTATCGTCACGCTGTAAGTCGACAACTGGTTATTCAGTCCCGCCGCACGACGCTGTTCATAACCATCGCCCAGCTTCACTGTCACCACTTTCGGCTCTGATACCACATTCATATCCGGGCGCACTTTCCAGTGAAACGTCTCCATTACCGGTATGCTCCACTTAACCGGCCACCATCACGGGCCTGCTGTTGCATAAAGTCCGCGGCCGCTTTTTTCCCGAGGTCATAAACCACCTTCAGGGCAGCCGGACCTATCTGCCCGTTCGTGCCGTCGTTATTGATCTCAATGTTGTACTGCGGGGCAAACATCACCATGCCTGAACCACCAGTATCCGCCACAACCCCCAGCTTACCATCAGCACCGCGACGCAGTGGCAGAATGGCTTCAGGTCCCGCTTCCCCCATCACACCCGCGCCTTTTGCAAAAGCAAAAAACGTCGGACGGTTAACCACCGTGCCACTGTAGCGACTCAAATCAGCAGACTGGTAAACACCGCCATCAGCATTAGTCGTGAAGCCGAATAAAGAACCGACGCCCTTTACCGCCTGCATCATGGCCATCTGTGCCATAATTCTGGCCATATCTGACAACAGGGAAGAGGTGAAGGATTTAAAATTCAGCTTACCGGTGGTACAGAATGTCGCCAGTGCATTACCGGCACTGCTGAATGCCACTGTAAACATCTGTTCTGCCGTTCCCGCCGCATTATCCGCATCCGCCGTAAAATTCTGAAACGCCCGCATGGCACCGTTTTTCCAGTCGCCCTGCGCCACTTCCAGTTCCTGCCAGTAGCGTTTGTTTTCATTCAGTTGTCGCTTCAGGCTCCCCTTCAGCACCTCCTCAGCCCTCCGGTAGTCCTCCGTCCCGTAAGTGCCTTTCTGGCGACTGTCATTCTCAAGCTGTTGCAACTGTTGCCGGTATTCCTGCCGGATGCGCAACTGTGCCTGGTAGCGCTGCCGCTGCTTATCCCCCATACCTGCAGTGGCAATATCCAGATTGTGCTGCTCACGCAGTGCACGTTCTTTGTCTGCCAGCTGGCTGGTCAGCTGAACCGTTTTTTTTCTCAGGTCGTTAAGCGCTGTCTGTTTCTGCAGCTCCTGCTGTTTCACATCCAGCAGCGTCAGCGCCTGAATCAGCTCATTCTTACGGGCCAGCACACTCTTTTCATCTGCCGTCAGCTTTTTCCCGTCCAGGTCGCTGATGCGCTGCTGCAGGGCCAGAAGCTGTTTATGCGCTTCAGTCATCCTTTCAGTGGCAATGCCTGCTGACTGTCTGGCAGCAGCAATCTGCCCTTCCACCTGTGCCTGCTGCTGACTGTACTGCAGCAATAACCGGGTGGCCTCATCATTACGGGTTGCCCGTGTATTTTTCTTAATGGCTTTTTCGTAACGTTCATTTTCACGCTGTATCGCCGCATCCCTGACAGCCTGGTCGGCGTACTGCATGGCATTAATACGCGCAATTTCCCGCTGATGTCGTGCAGCTTCCGTTTCATTCATCCGGTTCAGCGCGGCATTTTCAGCATTCCGGCGTTTCTGTTGCTCCTGGTAATTCCGTTCTGCCTGCGCTTTTGCATCCTGCAAATCCTTCCGGCGTTTTTTCTCCTGAAGATCGTTAAGACGCTGCTGATCGTACTCCACCTGTGTGGAGGCGTTTGTCCACGGATATTTTTTCGCGCGCTGAATTTTTTCCTGTAACGCATCAATCTGCGCATCCAGCGAGTCTTCACGACCAATATTCATGGCCGCATCCCAGAACTGCTTCCACCAGTCAGACAAGGTTTGCAGCGTACTACCCAGCGCATTGAGATTATTATCAATATCAGATGTGCGTTTACCGGTTTCCTCTGCCAGCGCAGACATGGCGATCCGGGCCGCATCACTGGACCGCCCCTGCTCCCCAAGGACGCGTATCTGCTCAAGCTGAGTGGCATTCAAAAAATGCAGCGCATTGTCCAGCGCCTTCGCGGCATTTACAGGATCATCCTTCAGCCGCTTAAACTGATTTATGGTATCGCTGACCGACTGGCCAACCGATCGCTCCATCTGTGCGGCAGCTTTCGCCACCATACCAATATCGTTTCCATGAAATGCCCCACTGCCCACCACCTGTGCCAGCGCACCGGCTGCCGCATGTTGCGTGATACCATTCCCGGATATGGCCCGGCTGAGTTTCCACAACTGCCCGACAGTGACACCGGCATAATGTCCCGTCAGCGCCAGCTGACGGTTAAATTTCTCGCCCTCCTTCCGGCCGTCATGCCAGGCTTTACCCAGACCCAGGACCGCCGCGACAAGTCCGCCAATAACGCCGCCAGTCATCATGCCTTTCGGCGACATCAGTGCGCCTGTCCATCCGGCACGGTTAGCCAGCGTTATCCCGGATCCCCTCAGCGCACCAAAATTGCCTCGCGCCATCTGACTGATTAACACCCCCAGCTCCCGCCGGGCTGCCGCACTTTTCAGCCCCAGCGAATGTGTGGCTTTTCCTGCCCGCTCCATTTTGCGGATATACACTTCTGCAGCACTGCTTACCCCCAGCTGAGCCGCCCTGGCGCGAAGCAACTCAGAAGACGACAGATTCTGGCGGGTTGCCTGCTCTTTAAGCTGGCGGATAAACGCCGCTTTCTGCCGGGTGGCCTGTTCCTCTGCCTGCGTCAGGGCACGGGTTTTCGCCGTGATCTCCGAAATCAGCGCCAGATAATCCTGCTGACCAACCCCGCCACTGTTTCTGGCCTGTCGGATCTGCTGCTGAATACGCTGTAATTCCTGAAGCCCCGCACCGGCCTGTTTCACACTGTCAATCTGGCGATAAAAGGCGGCAGCCGCTTTATCCTGCGCCTCCGCCAGTGCCCTGGCCTGCGCCTGTTCCTCGCGCATTTTCTGATTCAGGGCATCCACGCGCAGACGGGTTTGTTCCACCTCACGGGCCATGCGTTCATGAGCCCGTGCATTCTTCTCCACCGTCTGCGCATGGGCTGATGCTGCTGTTGCAGCCGAAGAAGCCGCCTGCATTGTCTGCCGGGCCGCCTGAGTCTGACGCTCCATAAAACGCTGCATACGGGCAGAAGACCGTTCTGCATCGCTGGCTGCACCATTCAGAAGGTTTTTGATACGGGGAATTTCATTTTTAAACTCTGCCGCATCAATCCCCAAATCAATGACCAGGTTGGCTATCTGGTCCATAACGCACACCTCCGGAAATACCTTCCCCAAGATGCATCAGTTCTTCGTCCGTTCGCTCCGGTATCCCGTTCTCTTCCGGTAAAAGGCTGAAATCAGCCACCGCAGCATCGCTGCTGCCGGACACCATTCTCACGATCAATGCCTTCAGCGAGGCAAACTGCGCATCCATCCACACATCACTGAAGCTCTGCATCCGGAAATAATCGCCCCACTCACCAAGCTCAGTGGCCGACATATCCGACAGCATCCGCCGCCAGTCTGCCCGCCGGAACTCCCGGGCAAGCCGCATGACAAACTGCATTTCCCGCGTCAGGACTTTTCCGGCGTCAGCGCCTCATGATCATCATCCCCGGCATTCTCAATGGTCCCCATACCGCTCAGCGACAGAACCCTCTCCGCCCCCGCGCCCAGCGCATCATACGACCATGTTGTCATAATGGATGCGCAAAGCGTCTCAACATCCTGAGACTGCTCAGCATTCCACAGTGAGCGGGAAACCAGCCAGGCATTGATATCCATTCCCATACGCAGAAAAGCAATCTGTCGTTCAGCCTCCGGCAGTTCTCCCTCCTGTGCATCAAACTTTGCCGTTCGCTGCTGAACAAACGTCAGATATTCAATTCTCTGCAGCCCGGACAGCTCACTGAGCACCACGGACTGTTTTTCATAATTAAACGTATCCTGTTTCAGAAACATCATGTTCTCCGGATGCAAAAAGCCCCGGATAACCGGGGCAATGATGAGTATCGTCCTGTTATGGTGCGCTGACGGTCACCGCAGCCACTGCCACAAACTCTCCGTCAGAGGTCATGCCCACGATGCTGACACTGCCCTGCTTCACGCCTTTCACCGTGGCCACAAGCCCGCTCAGGGTCACCGAAGCAGTCTGAGGATCTGACGAATGCACACTGATCGCTTTGTCACTGGCCCCGTCAGGTTTTACTGTAAAGGTCAGTGTGGTGGTTGCTCCCGCTTTGACACTGACAGATGCCGGTGCCACCGTCAGTCCGGTAACACCCACGGTTTCAGTGCCTTCCTCTGCCAGATACGGACGCCCCACACCGCTGATTTTCACAGTGCGGGTCATCACGTCTTTTGAGGCAATGGTTTTACCCAGTGAGCTCAGCCAGCCGCGGAAAACATCAACAGTGCCGTTGGGATATTTGATACGAAACGCGCAGACTTCACCGGAGTCGAACAACTGAACCAGTTTTTTCTGCCCGCTGTCACCCGGACGCCAGGCCAGCGTCGCCGAAGTATCACCAACGGATTTCTGCCCCTGGGTTGTCGTTTTCCAGTCTGCATCTTTATCATCGAGATAAGTGTCATCTTCTGCATCAGCGGTCATTTCGCCAGGTTGCAGATCCTTCACCATCGCAAGACGCAGCCAGTCAGTGTCCGACAAAGGGTTCGCAAACGCATCGCCGTTGCCGGTATACATCCAGAACGTCGTCCCCGCACCTTTCGTCTTTGCCAGTGGATTTGGTGTGGTCATTACCACCTCCTTAATTCGTGTACGTGATCTGGTACGTGATTTCCGCCATCGCCCAGGTGGCCATCTCATTATCACGTTGATAGTTAAAACCGAGTGGGATCATGGTGTCGATGAGTCCGGAAAGCACCGGAATATCCTTCATGGCCGGAAATATGGTGTTCTCCATCCACGTATCCAGCTCAGAATCCGGCGCCTGTGCACGGACGAAAACGGCAATATGCAGAACAGCCTGCCAGTCGTCCTCATCCGTCATTTTTCCGGTGTACTGCGCATCACTCAGCCACACCGCCACGGCGGGCAGTTCCTGCGCATCAATAAATGCCGGAAGCCCGTCAAAAAACGTGGCGCTGTCTCCACACTGTTCCCGAAGGCGTGCCAGCACGCTCTGACGGATTTGTGTGTGTCGGTTCATTTACTCAGATGTAACCTCAGTTGTTGTTTCAGGGCATACCCCAGCTGTTTCGGCATTTCCGCAGCAATGATGCGGTCGCGGGCATCTTCAAATGCCTGTGTCAGCGGTCCGGACATCGGGATTTTCACCACATCAATGGGGTAACGATTTTTGCCGTCAATACGCCGCATCACATGCCAGCGACCATTCGCCAGTTGCTGAATAAACGCATCCCGGAAAAGGTATTTCCCCACTTTCAGTACGCTGCCACGATGACGTGAGTTGCTGCCATGCCGGGAGCGGGCCAGTCTGACCTGTGCGGTACCCAGCTTAATGGCGGGCAGGTTACCCCGGTTAACACGCATGCGGGCATACATTTTTCCTGAGGGGCTGGCTTTAAGCAGCCTGACACGCTCCCTGACCGTTTTCAGGGGAATACCTTTCACCTGGTTATCCCCGGCAACGGTATTCTGCGCAACCTGCCGTGTGGCGACAGAAACAATCTTTGCCGCCACACGGTTTACCGCCCATGCGCTGGTCTGTGGCACCATGCGGGTATCGAGGCTGTTCAGATTGCGGATGGCATTCTCAAGTCCCTTCATCATATCGCCTCATTCTGGCATTATTCTGTGGGGCAGGACTGCCCCGCCTTAACCGGATATAACAGCATCCCCCGTCATCCGGAGTAATACGATCCACAAAGAAAGAATCATCCCCGATAGTTAACGTATCCTGACGGCGTAACTGCGATATATCTGCCGTTTTCACAAACAGGCACGGTGAGGAATCCTCAAGCCGGATCCCCCCGGCAACAAAAGAAATACTTTCGGGATCATCAAAAACCCCTGTCAGGTGTGTCCCCTCAAGTTCTCCGGACGTAATGACGGCGCTGATCCCCATATCACGGAGAATGACTTCATTGACACCGGCAAGCGCAGCATCAAACAGATTATCGAAACCGTCCACGACATCTCCTGTTACTGCCTTTTTGCCAGACCACCTGCCGCCATGCTGGCAGCCACCTCAGCAGAAACACGAAACGACGTTCCCGGTGAAACAAATATCACTGAACCATTACATTTTGTATGCAGTGTCGCCAGTGCCACCACCGTAACCTGCCCCGTTTCGTCTCCGGTAACAATGCCTGGCTGTTCAGGAACTGACTCGCCTTTATGCGCGGTCGGATCATCTTTCGATGGTGAGTACGTATCCGGCTCTGCGACCTCCCCCGCATCTCCAAGCTCTTCCTCCAGTTCCGCCACTCGCTGCGCAATATCTGCCGCACTACCGGAGACATCCGGTTCACGCCCCAGCCTCTCAGCCAGCTCACAAAGACGTTTCAGGTTTTCTTCTTTCGTAGCCATACCCGCTCCTGATTGAATGAAAAACGGGAGCATTTAGCTCCCGCTCACGGATTATTTCACCTGCACCACCACAAACTCATCCGGATCCGGCAGCACCATCAGCGGCGCGGACTGCGTCATGGTGAATTCACGCGCCGGATCACCCACGGTCAGCCAGTGTTTCGGATAACGGGAAGACGCCACCACGCCTTCAGACAATGCCTGCGCATCCTGAATGGCACCGTAGCAACGAATACCCTCTGCGGCCGTATTTCCCAGTACCAGTGTGCCGTCCGGCAGATAACGTTTTTCGGTACCGTCCTCTGCCACATAGGACGTTTTTGCCACCACGATTGCCAGATCACCATAATACCCTTTGAAGGACACCACCGCCCCCAGGTCTTTCACTGCCGTTTCCAGCTGTGAATTTGAGCCACGACGGGTATCCAGTTTTTCGCGGAACAGCTTAAAGCCATTCAGCAGACGCCAGACCTTACCATCCATAATGGCAATATTGATGGTGCCGGAAGCAAAATCACAGTACGCATCCAGATCATGCGTCGGATCAAAGGTATCGCGGTCCTGAGCGCTCCACTCCGTCCCTCCTGCCTGCGTAATGTTATTTCCCACCGACCGGCCAAAATCGACCTCAACAGTTTCAAACTGCTCTCCTTCCATGGTGTATTTGCCATACAGCACGGCATTCACCGCCTGCATCTCTTCCACCTGGACAATGGCGTGCTCTTCCTGTTTGAGGTTATCGGTGATGATACGCAGGCGACGGTAAGCCGGGCCGTTCAGCTGGGCCGGATCTTCACCGGGAAGACGCTCCACCGCCTGCTGGTAATTAAATTCGTGTTTCGGCTTAACGTAGCCCGGGCGCAGTACACGAGTTTCACCGCCACGGTGACGCAACACCTTTCCTTCAACAACCGGGGAGACATAGGCCGCCACCGGCGTTTTTCCGGTAATTTTGTCCAGCATTACCTCTTCGGTATGGAAATTCACCGTACGGCGGAAAAACAGCTCCAGAAACAGCGCACGAAATTTAACTTTTTGTTCGGTATAACCGAGTAACTGGCGGGTCGTAAACAATCCCATAAATCAGTTCCTTTCA
This sequence comes from Shigella flexneri 2a str. 301, assembly GCF_000006925.2. NCBI lineage: Bacteria > Pseudomonadati > Pseudomonadota > Gammaproteobacteria > Enterobacterales > Enterobacteriaceae > Shigella > Shigella flexneri. Next base: position 731,776 of record NC_004337.2, on the reverse strand, counting down.
TTCAGAAATCAGTCAGGCTACCGCAGTGACCTGATAAAATGTTACGGCAGCGCTGCGTGACTCAGGGCACTGCCGGCAAAGGCATTCGCCTTTTTGTGTGTATCCACTCTCTCAGGCCAGTGGATGGCCTCCGTCGCAAAGGTCCCCGACTTGTAATACGTCAGCACCGTCTCTGTACCTTCAAGCGGCAGTACCAGTATGCCAACCACATGGCCTGCCTTCTGTCCGTCCCAGACCACCAGTTTCCCGGTATCCTCATCCAGCATCAGGGGCGTCAGAGCCGGTGTTGCCGAGGAAATCCCGCTGCTGCCTGTGGCGGTATGGGCCGGATCATTACCGGCAAAAATACGTACTTCCGCACGCTGTTCAGTGATGGTTTTCGTTACCATATTGTAAAAACCTCATATTGATGGTCAGCACTGACTTCATGGCATGGCCATGAGCATTTTCACGTCCGCATCACCGTCTGCTGACGTCTGTGGCACGCCACCCTGTACCGCTGCCGGTGAATGGTTCGCCATGAAATGTTCAAACATGGCGGTTGTGGATGCAGAAACCGGTTCTGCCCTGCCTGAGGCTGCCGCCAGTACAGCCCGGGCATTCTCCACGGTCATCCCCGGACAGGCCGCCAGTTTTTCAGCCTGCGCCTCTGCCCCTTTTGCCTCATCCAGGGCCATAATCTGATCACGAAGTGAGGGTCCGGCATTCGCCTGCGGTGAAGCAGCCAGAATCGGACGGGCTTTTTCCACCGTCATCTCCGGCATCGCCGCCAGCGTTGCCGCCAGTTGTTCACGTCCTTTCGCCTCTTCACATGCCATAATGCGATCGGCTTCACTCTGCGCAGATACACCAGATTGTTGCGGTGCCGCCACGGCCAGAATCGCCCGGGCCTGCTCAACGCTCATACCCTGTTGCCCTGCCAGCATCGTGGCCAGTTGTTCACGTCCTTTCGCTTCCTGACACGTCAGGATCCCCATCACTCGCTGGTTCTCCTGCGCGGCAGCCTCCGTTGCAGTTAATTGCGGCATAGTGCCTCCTGTATCGTGTGTGTTCAGCGTCGCAGCCATCACGCTGATGGCGTCCGACGCATTGATTAATTCATCCGCCAGTTCGGCCTCAATACCGGACTGACCTTCAAAAACGGCGGCCTCTGTTCCCATAACCGCATCCACAGATAAACCGGTATACATCGCCACTTTTTCAGCAAACATCCGGCGCGCCGCATCAATGCGCTGCTGCATGTCCTGGCGAACCTTTGCTGGCAGGGATTCAAACTGATTGCCATCCACCTTGTGCGATCCGGCGTAAATCAGCGTGATATCCACACCGGCCTGTGCCAGATGACCGGCATAGCTGACATGGCCCATCATCACCCCAATGGAGCCGATACGGGATGTCTGGGTAACCAGCCGTCGGGAGCAGGCCGATGCCAGTAACATGGCGGCTGAACAGGCCGTGTCATTGCACAGTGCCCAGACAGGCTTCAGCTGCCGGAGACGGTAAATCATGTCAGCGCAGTCAAACGCGCCGGTGGCCTGCCCGCCAGAACTGTCAATGTCCAGCAGTACGCCCCGTACCTGAGTGTCCGCCATTGCCTGCTGAAGACAGGCGACAATGCCGTCATAGCCAGTCATTCCGGAAAATGGCCGCATGCCACCCAGCCGGTGTACCAGCGTGCCGGTCACCGGCAGTACAGCAATACCGTTCACCACCCGGTAAACACGGGCAGGTCGTTTGCCTCCGGCCATGTACTCGTCCGTTTCAGCCAGCATCCCGGGAGCGTCAAGCTGTACCTGCTGTTGCGGTACCGAAAGGCTTGCTGCGCCCATCTCACGCCCGAGCGCGCAAAAGAAAACCCGCGCATAGGCGGGCTCCAGAAGCAGCGGCTCATTGAATGCCGCAGCGATAATATGTGAAAGATTACGTCTCACGTGATGTTGTCTCCTCTTCCGGCCTGCGACTCTCCGCTATCTGCTGCTGATACGCCTGGGCTATCCACACCGGACGTGAGAGTCCGGCTTTTTCGCGCTCTGCGGATTCCCTGACCTGCTGGCGGAAAATGTCCTGATAATCTTCGCCCATCAGTGCCAGTTCTTTCTCATACGTGCTCAGTCCGGCCTCAATGCGCATCACCGATTCCTGGACCTCCTTGAGCCCGTCAATGGCCATTCTTCCGGAGCTAATCCACTCTGCCCGTGACCAGGCTGAACGCGCCTGGTAAAAATCAAAACGCGCCCGTGGCGGACGAATAATCCCCCGAAGAAGCGCCTCTTCCAGCCAGCAGGAAAACATCTGCGTGGCCAGCCGGGCCGCAATAAATTTTCGCCGCCCCATAAAATAGCGCCACGACTCATTGGCGGAGGCGCGGGCACTTGAGTAACTGACCTTCGAGTAATCACGGGACAACTGTTCGTAGGAAACGCCAAGACCGGCTGCAATATACCGCAGCAGCGCCTGTTCAAGCGCCGAAAATCCATTGTCTGAATCCTGCGCTGTCTGCAGGTTCAGCGCATCGCCAGGAAAAAAGGTGCGGAATTTTAACACCGCCCAGCGTCACGTTATTCGTGTCATACCAGCGGGTGAACTTCTCCAGAATATTAATAAGCGGATTATCCTGCTGACCTTGCGGTGCCCCCGCGATATATTCAAATGCCTTTTCGGTATCAAGTTCACTTTCGATTGTGGCTGCATACATCGCCTTCACAATGGCCGACTGAAGCTGCGTGGCCTGCAGGGAGTCCAGCATCTTCATCCGCTCCATTACGCTGTAAAACTGATTAGCCCCACGGGTCTGCCCGTCCTCCACCGGCTCAAAAATATGCAGCATGGCCGGACGCCCGGTGGGAAGCTCACGCGGGATCCGCTCCCAGCGTCCGGCACCAGAGAACGGAAAATCATCCTCACAGATATGGTACGCAATCGCCCGCCCATACCGATCGACCTCAACCCCGGCCCGCAGAAAGTGGTTCCCCATACCGTGTCCTGGCGTGTCCACCCGTTTCGGACTCACGGCTTTAAAACGCGTACGGAATAACTGCGTGGTTTCCGTATCCCAGACCGGCTGCACAAAGATTTCGCCGTTAAAGGCATGCACGCCCACCCCTTCACGGATAAATTCCGTAAACGTGCGTTTCCCTTCCACGTCGATCTCGCCAAACATTCCTTCTGCGTATTCCGACCAGGCTGCTTCCACCTCCCCGACAAAACTTTTTGCCGTGGTCTCCCGCATCCCCAGCCAACGCCAGTTCAGACGGTAGCTGATAAGAAACATGTGCCCGACGATATGATCCTTATGCAGGGCCACCGCATTAGCCGCGATACCGTTATTGCGCACCAGATCATCTGCCCGGGCATTCCCCAGACGCAATGCAGGCAACAGGGCCGCATCGGCACTCTGCGCCGGTGGTAACCACTCTGCCATTTGCCCGCCAAATCCTGCGCCGCCTCCGTTGTAGCTGAGACTCTCACGAAGCGGAACGCCGTTCACATCAATCAGGACAGGCGTTCGTTTCATAACCTCACTCCCAGCGGTCGGCGGCGTCGGGTCGTACCCAGAACCGACTCCGCATCGTTGATCGCACGGTTAAGCTCATTCAGGGACGCTGCCGTATATTCGATCCTGCGACCGTCTTTCTGTACCGACACAACCCGTTTACCGGTTAATAAATCAAGGCGCGCCTGACGCAGCGCCTGCAGTTCAGCGACTGTAACCATTCACTCCTCCGGACAGCTTCGCTGCCAGTTCTTCAAGGGTCGGTTGTGCAGTTGCATCCTTGCGGGATGCAACTGCACAGCCAGATCAAGTTGCCAGCGTTGCACGGACACACGTAATGCCGCATAGGCATACACCAGGCAGTCCAGCGCTTCGTTACGCCGCTTTTTGTTATCCCACAACAGACGCATCTTTCCTTTTTCCCACTTTTCCACCAGTTCCTCCGCCACCAGTTGTTGTGCCTCTGTCTGCGAAAAAATCTCCGGATTATCAGGAAAGCGGATGGCATACGATGTGGCCTCATTCACAGGGGTGGGATCGGCCTTCATTCGGGCATAGAGAATTTCTTTTGCGGTATCCGTCCCCACCTCACACAGATACACACCCCGCTGATTGCGGGTTTTCGGCATGGTGATCACCGGCTTGCCATAGACAGAGGCACCTTTTACCGGCAGTACCCGGAAAATACCGTGTTTTTTTGACCTCTGATACACGATTTCGCCATCGATCCCCCCGATATCCCAGCAGACACGGGAAATGGTCATTTCGGTACCGTCTGCATGGCGGTATTTTTTATTGATCGCCGCATCCACACGTAACAGCGTCTCTTCCTCATCAGGACGTCCCATGATGATGATTTTATCCACCAGAAAGGCTTCCTCTCCCGGAGCCCACCCCCAGACATACATCTCAAAACGGTTTCGCTGCGAGTCAATGCCCGCCGTCAGATAAACCACCCGGACAGGCACCGTTGCCGTGTAAGGCACAACCTTATCCATCAGTACCTGGTGATCGAGTTTTTCGCCCACGGCCTCTTCCCAGGTCTCGCCCAGCGTGGTGTTCACAAAAGTTTTCACGCCGTTGGGATCTTTCAGTGCATCCAGCCAGTCACAGACTATCTGTACCCTGGTGGTGAACGGACTGTACGCCGTCCATATATGGAAAGTGATGGAGCGCGGCGGCGGAATTTCATTACCCGAAGCACTGAAAAACGTCAGACCGTCACACGTCCACATCCCGGTATTGTCACAAATCCAGCGCCCCCCGGTCTGATCAAGTTCAGACTGACGGATCACGCAGCCATTATGTTCACACAGGTAATACACCGTTTCCGGTTTACCCTTCTCCCATTTCAGGCCAAACGACGTCGCATCATCGCCAAACTTCAGATACTGCTCCTCCCCGCATGAGGGCAAGGGACATAAAACCGCATGAAATGCGCAGATTCATTCGCAGCTTTTTCAATCTGACAGGAGCCTTTAATTTTTGGCGTTGAACCGCGTATGGATTTTGGCCATACCGAACCTTCAATACTGTTTATCGCCAAGCAGTGTTGGCGAACCTTCTTTTTCCACATCCGGTTCAAACGAGGAGAGTTCGTCATAGCAGACCACATCGACAGATTTTTCACGGTAGTTTTTGGCAGCAGCACCACCCAAACACCAGAACCCCACACCAGAGGAAAAACGCTTCAGTGTGAGCGTATTATCCCGGTGTTTCCGGCCCAGCCAGGGAGAAAGTTTTTTCAGGCAAGGAACATCACGAATTGTTGCTTCCACGTGAGACTTCATAAAATCTTCAGCAGCTGAGTCCGTCGGCTGAAAAAGAAGAGTGTTGCGGGATTTGTGCTCAATAAAATACCCGATCACACCAAGCACCATTTTTGTATAACCAACACGGGCAGATTTAATCAGGTTAACTGTACGAATCTCGTCATTGCCCATGCAGTTCATGATGGCGACCTGAAACTGCAGCGTTTTCCATTCCCCCTCACCGTATGACGATTCTTTAGGCAGGTAATAATTTTGATCGGCCCATTCTACAGCCGTCACCGGCAATACCCTGACCAGTGGCTGCAGTGCGATAGTGACTGCCACCATCATATTACTCAGTTGTTGTTCTGATATATTCATCGAGTAAATCCGGTAATTTATCCCCCGCACGCGCGCACTGATTCGCTCCCTTAGCAATAAGGATTTTCAGATGATCAATATGACGCGGCGTTAAATCCGGGAACTGTCGTTGCATGGACAAAGGAATGGAGTCAAGCGTACTGGATAAAGCCATCGCCAGCTTACTAAGGGCAAAAATACAAAATCCGGTATCGATAAGATTTCCTTTTGACACCTGATTTTTTAACTGCTGTGCGACAGCCTGTTCTGCGGTCAGTTCCCATCTGGCAATGAGTAGTTTGAGGTGTACTGGCAATAGCGGACACTACCATTTGTTCTTTTTTTAAGCAGCCATCTGATGATATTTTTCCCTGAAGGCTGCCGGGGAGATATTCCCCAGACGAGAGTGACGACGCTGACGATTGTAGAAAATCTCAATGTATTCCCGTATTACTGAGATGGCTTCATCCCGGTTATTAAAACGATAGTGGCTCAGGCTCTCATTTTTCAGCGTTCCCCAGAAGCTTTCCATCGGAGCATTGTCGTAACAGTTACCTTTACGCGACATTGATGTTTTCAGACCAAACTGCTCCTGTATGACCCGGTAATCGTATGCGCAGTACTGTGAACCTCGATCAGAGTGGTGGATTAGCCCGGCAGGTGGGCGCTGGCTCCTGAGCGCCATAAACAGGGCTTTACCTGTCAGCTCTTTTGTCATGCGCTCTCCCATGGCGTAGCCGACAATTTCGCACGTATAAACATCTTTGATGCCAGCGAGGTACAACCATCCCTCCTGTGTGGCAACATACGTCAGGTCCGCCACCCAGACCTGATTTGGTGCTGTAGGAGCGAACGTCTGGTTCAGCAGATTTGGCGCAACTGGCAGATTGTGGTTCGAGTTCGTAGTCGCTCTGAACTTGTGTTTCTGCTTACAGCGTAGCCTCAGCTCCTTACGAAGACGTGCCAGTCGGTCACGACCAACGATGATGCCATTCTCTGCCAGCTCCGTCTGGAGCCGCCGGGTTCCATATGTTTCGCGAGTGCGGATATGTGCCACCTTAATCTCCAGTTTTAGCCGCTCATCACTTTGTTTTCTGTCTGAGGGTTCATGCTGTACCCAGTTGTAATAACCGCTCCTGGATACACCAAATACCTGACACATCGCTTCAATGGGAAATTGTTGTCGCCATTGTGAACCGCCCCGGGAATCCTGGAGACTAAACTTCCTGAGAAAGAGGTAAACAGGATGACTAAAAATACTCGTTTTTCCCCCGAAGTCCGTCAACGGGCAGTCCGTATGGTTCTGGAAAGTCAGGGCGAATATGACTCACAATGGGCGACAATTTGTTCCATTGCTCCAAAGATTGGCTGTACGCCGGAGACTCTGCGTGTCTGGGGTCGCCAGCATGAGCGGGATACCGGGGGCGGTGATGGAGGGCTCACCACCGCTGAACGTCAGCGTCTGAAAGAGCCGGAACGTGAAAATCGTGAACTGCGCCGCAGTAACAATATCCTTCGCCTGGCTTCCGCTTATTTTGCAAAGGCGGAGTTCGACCGCCTCTGGAAAAAATAATGCCACTGCTGGATAAGCTGCGTGAGCAGTACGGGGTCGGACCGGTATGCAGTGAACTGCATATTGCCCCGTCAACGTATTACCACTGTCAGCAACAGCGACATCATCCGGATAAACGCAGTGCCCGTGCGCAGCGCGATGACTGGCTGAAGAAAGAGATACAGCGCGTATACGATGAAAATCACAAGGTATACGGTGTAAAGTCTGGCGTCAGTTGTTACGGGAAGGTATCAGAGTGGCCAGATGCACTGTGGCACGTCTCATGGCGGTTATGGGACTTGCCGGTGTTCTCCGGGGTAAAAAGGTCCGTACGACCATCAGCCGGAAAGCCGTTGCCGCAGGCGACCGCGTAAACCGTCAGTTCGTGGCAGAACGACCTGACCAGCTGTGGGTGGCTGATTTTACTTACGTCAGCACATGGCGGGGCTTCGTCTATGTGGCGTTCATCATTGATGTGTTTGCCGGATACATCGTGGGGTGCCATGGAAACGACATTCGTGCTGGATGCACTGGAGCAGGCGTTATGGGCCCGTCGACCGTCCGGCACGGTCCATCACAGTGATAAAGGTTCTCAGTATGTATCGCTGGCCTACACACAGCGGCTTAAGGAAGCCGGATTACTGGCATCAACAGGAAGTACAGGCGACTCGTATGACAACGCGATGGCGGAGAGCATCAATGGTCTTTACAAAGCGGAGGTAATACACCGTAAGAGCTGGAAAAACCGTGCAGAAGTGGAACTGGCCACACTAACGTGGGTGGACTGGTATAACAATCGACGATTGCTGGAAAGGCTGGGCCACATCCCTCCGGCAGAAGCAGAAAAAGCTTATTATGCTTCCATCGGAAACGATGATCTGGCAGCCTGAGTTCACAGATAAAACACTCTCCAGGAAACCCGGGGCGGTTCATTGTTCGATTAACGCGTATTTTTCAGCGACTCCTGTGCAAAATACGCTGTTGCTTTTTTTAAAATATCTCGCTCAAGGCGAGCTTCATTTAACGCCTTACGCAGTTGCAGAATTTCAGATTCCAGTTCAGCCACCGTGCGGGAACCAGGAGTACCGAGCCCTTTTCTGGCGGCGGTAACCCATTGTCCTAAAGTGCCTTCAGGAAGAGATAATCGGGAAGCGCCTTCACTGATCGAAAGTTGATTTTCAAGAACCGTTCTGACAGCTTCGGCTTTGAACTCTTTAGAGTAACGTTGGGTTTTTCTGCTCATTATTAGCTCCTTCTGATGCCATTCTATTTCAGGAAGGAGTGTCCGTTAAACTCAGGCTACCTCACCCGTCCCGGATACCGAGAACGTTTCGTCCAGCAACTGGAGAGAGTTCGACGGTGGCATCATTGCCCATGCCGGAGGCGCTGGAGGTTTCGGCTGAGGATGGCACAGGGCATTTTCCTTTGACGAGCACCCGACCACCATTATCAAGCTTGCGCCGAAGAGCATCATTTTCAGCTTTCGCATCAGCTAACTCCTTCGTGTATTTAGCATCGAGTGCATCAGCATCACGCTGGCGCTGCTGCATGTCAGTAATGGTTGCGTTCGCCAGCTTCAGTTCTCCGGCGTTTTTGTCGCGCTGCTCTTTGTAGGTAATGGCGTTATCACGGTAATGATTAACAGCCCATGACAGGCAGACGATGATGCAGATAACCAGAGCGGAGATAATCGCGGTGACTCTGCTCATTGATCTATCCCCCAACAGGCTAATGCGCTTTCCTGGTCACGACGAATAACCTGTCCATAGCAGTTATTTGAACGTATGCGGCAATCGCGCCCAACATCTTTTATCCACCAGCGAATCGCCTCGCATGCGCCCTTACGATCACCGGCATTCAGCCGCTTATAAAACGTCGACGGGAAACACTTACCGGGGCCAATGTTATAGGGGCAAAATGACGCTATACCCGCTTTCTGGGGTTCGGTCAGAGGTACTTTAATATTGCGCTCCACCCATGCCAGCGCCTTATCACGTTCAATAGCGTTAACCTGGTCACATTTTTCCTTCGACAGCTTCATTCCCGGTATGACAGGCTTACCATCCACCATTGTGGCACCACGACAGATGGTCCATATGCCAGAACCATCACGGTATGCCGTTGTGTGATTACCCTCTTTTTCGTTCAGAAACTGGTCAAGTATCTGGGGAGCAGACGCGCCTGCGGCAATCAGCGCCAGAACAGCAGCCGACAGGCCGTATTTGATTTTTGCGCTCATGGATATTTATCAGGATTTATCGGCAACAAATAACGAGCCAACTTATATACGCCTTTTAAGATAAGTCAGCCCCGGCTGGATCCAGTCATCAGGCTCTTTCTTAAAGGGGGAGTATTGAAATCACGAAGAAGAGCCTCCCGCACCGCAGCATCCATGTCTGCACCACTGGCAAGTGCTTCAATCTCTGCCGCCACCTGCAAATACCCCATGCAACGGCCAATGCGTTTCATAACTCTGGTGTTTTCGTCTTTCAGGCATCTGATAGCGAGATTAATAATTTTCAGGCAGTGATGATGCGATGCCCGGACAGGTTTTCCGTTCTCATAAACGACGAACTCACCCTCTTCACAGGAAACCCTGAAAGGCCGATGGGGTTCCTGGTCTTTATCCGGTGCAGACGCAATAAAATCACTTTTATGCTCTTCCTCTCCGGCACTGTTAACCGTAATGACGTACTCAGGCCGCAGGTAAGCCGCCTCTTTTTCTGACAATGCGGCCGGTAAAAACTTTTCCTGCAAAAACTTCATAAAAGTCTCGTGAGCGACTTTGTGGCAGTAATCGTAAATCGCCGCATAATGCTCATCGCGGCGTTTGTTTTCATCTTCAGAACTCACCAACGCCGACAATTTTTTATTAAGCTCAGTGATTTCATTTTCCAGGTGATTGAATCGCTGATTCATTTCTTCATGCTTCATTATTTACTCTCCCCGTGCAGCCTTACGCTTGTCTTCTCTTATTTTGAAATACAGATTCGTCAGATAAGTCAGAAGCCCCAGAAGCAGACTTCCCAGCACACCAATCGCAGCCCACTGTGATGGCCTGACCTGATCCAACCACTGCAAAAACCAGTAGCCGGCACTGCCGGCGGAGGTGCCGTAGGCAATGCCCGTTGAAATTTTGTCCATGGATTTCATAGCCTCACCTCCGCAAATAACGGATGGCGTAGTTTTACACTGAGAAATGAAAGGGATTTGAAAAGAAAAAAACGCAAAAGCGGGCGAAACGATATATACAGTAAGGAAAGCACTCTATCCAACAAACCACCCACAGTTAATCGGAATAAAAGCAGAGTGCTTATGAATGATCGCACGCCCGAAGGTTAGTATTTCTGCACAGCAATTTTGCAAAAAAAGGCGATCATTCATAACTTAAACGTCTTTCAGTCACTCCGGGATTTCCCATCATCGCAGACTGAAAGACTCTGACTGGAGCGGGCAGCGGGAATCGAACCCGCATCATCAGCTTGGAAGGCTGAGGTAATAGCCATTATACGATGCCCGCATATGGTGCCGACTACCGGAATCGAACTGGTGACCTACTGATTACAAGTCAGTTGCTCTGCCTGCTGAGCTAAGTCGGCGCTGGCCCACCACCGAGGACTCGAACCTCGCACCGTCAACTTAGAAGGTTGATGCTCTATCCGGATGAGCTAGTGGTGGTTGGTGGCCCTTGCTGGACTTGAACCAGCGACCTGGCGATTATGAGTCGCTCGCTCTGACCAACTGAGCTAAAGGGCCGGAGGCAGAATAATAACCATATGTCATCACATCTGCAAACTCATCTGACCACCAGCGTGTTTAACGTCCTGTACCGTTTTTCAGGCATAAAAAACCCGCCCGGAGGCGGGTTTAAGCTGTGTGGCGAAGCAACCACTCTTAACAGAATATCCCGTTTTTTACGTACGTAAAATATTTTCTAGAAAGTCGCCCCTTACCATCAGGGATGTTCAATATATTTGTCCATTTCTAACCGGACACCCAACATCATCAACATTCCTTCCACCACCCCCTCGGCTTTTTGTAGCTTCTTTCCTATATAACCATCTGAGCATCCATGCTTCCGCGCCAGCGTCATGAATGTCATCCCAAACACGTAGTAGTCAACCAGCAAGTCATGTAGATCGTTGTTGTTCCGGTTAAGGCGGGCCATACACCCACATATAACCATCGCGTCATCGTCACAGCATTGCGGGCGGGATTTTACTTTTGAAGGGATTAATCCCTTAAAACCGGCAGCAATGGACGACCAGGTCACATCCTCATGATTATTAGCCACCCACGCGCCCCAGCGCTCAAGAACCTGCTGAATATCACGCATCACTGTCTTTACCCCTGTCCCATCCACGATGAACAATCAGAACACCATCAACAATGGCGTGCCCTTTGCCCTCTTTATCTTCAGCATATTTTCTTACCGTGGCGCGATTACAGTTCAGCATTCGTGAAACTTCGGTCATATTACCTCGTGTCTGGATAAGCAGTTCCGGTATCGTTTGAATTTTGACGCTCATCAAATACTCTCCGGTTCGGTGATTTTTATCCCGGGCTTTCCACCAGGGACATAATGATCGCGCACAAGCCAGGGCAAAACAAACTCATGGCGCATCAGCGCAGCGCCTCCTGCACCAGTTTTTCAAACTTTCCGACTCTGGTTTCCAGCTCTGCCACACAGTCCACCAGCTCATCTACTGCTTTCTGTGCGCGATGCTTCGCCTGCATCAGTTCCCGAAGCGCGGGTACCATATCTTTACGGATAGCATCTTTTGTTATGCCCGTTTTTTCGAGTTGTTCAGCATGACGCAGCATTTCCTGCGCGTGTTTACGCAATTGTTCAGGGGTAAAAGTCATTGTCTGGTTGTTCAAAAGAAACGCTCCATCTTACTGCTGTCAGTTCGTTTATTACTGTATCTGCGCGGATTGCCGGGCTTCATGGGAGTGGAAAGCACCCGTGCACTTTCCTGGTCCACAGGCAGAAAATGTCCGTTATAAAAACGCCGGTAAATCGTTCCCAGAGAACCGTTACGTTGTTTCGTGATATTGATTTCTGCGATGCCCCTGGCCTGCGTATCCGGGTTGTACACTTCATCCCTGTAAAGCATCAGAATGATGTCTGCATCCGCCTCTATTTCTCCGGAATTTTTCAGGTCTGAGTTCATGGGACGTTTATTGGGTCTGGACTCCACACCGCGGGAGAGCTGGCTCAGCGCAATCAACGGAAAACCACCGGATTTTGCCAGGCCTTTAAGCCCCTTTGAGATTTCACCCACGGCAAGGTCATGACGCCCCGTGGTTCGGGTTTTTATCAGCCCGAGATAATCAACCACCACCAGCGCCGTTTCCGGATATTTAATCAGGTGGTGTTTCGTTGTTGCGCATATCTCATCAATGGCCAGGTTCGCCTGGTCCACCATCCAGATATTGCGCCCGGTCATCCGCCCCACCCCTTGTGAGAAACGCGTCCAGTCTTCATCTTCAAAGTGAGCCACAGATTTCAGGCGTGATACTGGCATCCCTCCAGCCGCAGACACCATACGTTCACCAATCTGGATGTTCGCCATCTCCATGGTGAACAGAAGCACACCATGCCCCTGCTCAGTCACCTTGTCGATGATGTCCAGCGCAAGTTCGGTTTTCCCCATCGAAGGACGGGCGGCAATGAATACCAGGTCTCCGGGCTCCATACCGCCTGTTTTTGCGTCCAGTTCATCAATACCGGTCATCAACGTCCTGGATTTCTCCAGCCCCTGATTCCGGCATTCAACACGCTCAACCACTTCCGGAAGCACATCATCAATATGTACCGGCTGAATGACGCCCTTTCCTGTCGACAGTGTGACCATCATGTTCTGCGCATCCTTCAGGGCATCTTCAGCTGCTTCACAGGTATGCGCATCACGTAATTTCTGCAGCGCCTCATTCAGTGTTTTTTCTGCATCGCGCAGTGCGGCATTGCGCCGCAACGCTGCAACATAGTGCTCCAGTGAAGACTTCACCCAGGTTTTACGCCCGGTATCAGTAATCACCGGGGCAAGTTCCGGCATCTCATTACACAACAGCACGGGGTCAATCACTCCTGAAACACGGGCCTGTCTGCAGATGCCTGTATAGATATCCTGATACGCTCGTACAGAAAAAACGTCCGCTGGCAGTGTGGCCAGAATATCCATCACTTCAGGATCTGCTCCGCGCAGAAAGAACGCGCCGATGACAGCGCCTTCAAGGTCATCGTTACGCCATACTGGAGTTGTCATGCAGCCACACCTCTGATACGAGAACGGTAACTGGGCCAGTTAAACGACAACCAGTTGCGTCCCCCGTCTGTGATCCTGTCGGCAATTCGGGGACTGATGAACGCCCACAACTCTTCCGGTGAGAGGTTACTGATCAGAATGGTGGGCAAGATACTTTCGTACCTGGCGTTGATAATTTCCTGCAAAATAGCCATTTCAGCCGCGCTGCCAAACTGAACGCCAACTTCGTCGATGATCAGCAAATCCATTGACGCATAACGCTCAATAACTTCATCCGCTGTTTTTTCGCTGTCATTCCGCCAGCAATTTTTCACAGCACGGGTAAGGCGCATCACGTCGGTGATCTCCACACTGGCCAGATAGTTACGGATGATGTGTTTTGCCATAGCCACAGCCAGATGATTTTTTCCGGTACCACAACTGCCGGTCATAACAAGACTGGTACCGTTCTCCAGCATATCTGGCCAGTTCTCCGCATAGCGGCGACAGGCCGCAAGATTTCTGGCTGCGCCAGGATTAACCTCCAGATAATTATCAAACTCGCAGTCCCGAAAACGCAGGGCAATTCCGGCGTTATCAGTCAGCTCTTCCGCCTTGATGGACGACAGCTCCATGGTCAAATCGTTGGCCTCAGCGATTAAGCAGTCAGGGCAGCATGAAATTTCTTCTCTGTCCTCGCCATTACGATCGCTCCACACCAGTATATGCGTGTGATATTCGCCATGTTTTTCGCAATATCCGCGACCTTCACGCATCAGGCAGGAACGATAAGGCCATGGCTTTTCGCCCTTCTGAGCAAATGCAATCTCTGCCCGTAACTCATCCATTCGCGCCTGTAGTCTTTTTTGTTGTTCACGCAGGTTAAACGTCATCATCGCTGTCACCTCAGAATGTCTGAAGTGGCACACTGAATTTGGCCACCTGAACAGAGGTGATATGCTCACCTCAGAACAACACAGGTGCTCCAATGAAAAAAAGAAATTTTAGCGCAGAGTTTAAACGCGAATCCGCTCAACTGGTTGTTGACCAGAAATACACGGTGGCAGATGCCGCCAAAGCTATGGATGTTGGCCTTTCCACAATGACAAGATGGGTCAAACAACTGCGTGATGAGCGTCAGGGCAAAACACCAAAAGCCTCCCCCATTACCCCGGAACAAATTGAAATCCGTGAGCTCAGGAAAAAGCTACAACGCATTGAAATGGAGAATGAAATATTAAAAAAGGCTACCGCGCTCTTGATGTCAGACTCCCTGAACAGTTCTCGATAATCGGGAAACTCAGAGCGCATTATCCTGTGGTCACACTCTGCCATGTGTTCGGGGTTCATCGCAGCAGCTACAGATACTGGAAAAACCGTCCTGAAAAACCAGACGGCAGACGGGCTGTATTACGCAGTCAGGTACTTGAGCTACATGGCATCAGCCACGGTTCGGCCGGAGCAAGAAGCATCGCCACAATGGCAACCCGGAGAGGCTACCAGATGGGACGCTGGCTTGCTGGCAGGCTCATGAAAGAGCTGGGGCTGGTCAGCTGTCAGCAGCCGACTCACCGGTATAAACGTGGTGGTCATGAACATGTTGCTATCCCTAACTACCTTGAAAGGCAGTTCGCCGTGACCGAGCCAAATCAGGTGTGGTGCGGTGATGTGACCTATATCTGGACGGGTAAGCGCTGGGCGTACCTCGCCGTTGTTCTCGACCTGTTCGCAAGAAAACCAGTGGGCTGGGCCATGTCGTTCTCGCCGGACAGCAGGCTCACCATGAAAGCGCTGGAAATGGCATGGGAAACCCGTGGTAAGCCCGGCGGGGTGATGTTCCACAGCGATCAGGGCAGTCATTATACGAGCAGGCAGTTCCGGCAGTTATTGTGGCGATACCAGATCAGACAGAGTATGAGCCGGCGCGGAAACTGCTGGGATAACAGCCCAATGGAACGCTTCTTCAGGAGTCTGAAGAACGAATGGATGCCGGTGGTGGGTTACGTAAGCTTCAGCGAGGCAGCTCACGCCATAACGGACTATATCGTTGGATATTACAGCGCACTAAGACCGCACGAATATAACGGTGGGTTACCCCCAAACGAATCGGAAAATCGATACTGGAAAAACTCTAACTCGGTGGCCAGTTTTTGTTGACCACTTCATTGCGCAGTTCTTCACTTGCTGAGGAAAAAACAAGCGTTCCATCCTTCTCGACATACCCATCCGTTTCAAGCAGACCACACAGCATGCCTATACGCGTTGATTTATTTGCGGAAAAAAACACACGAGGGATGAATTTGTTTTTTGCTGTGCACCCCATTAGTCCATAACCTCGCAGGGTCTCCATGAGTGGATTTACCTGACCACGCGCCGTTGATATCAGCCAGTCCTTACCATCTCCAGAGAAGTTGTAATCAGGCAGTTCAGCCTTCATACGCTCGATCATGTATGGCTCGACGTTTGAAAACTTCACGCTCCCATTGCTAAGACTACCATCCCCGAGAAGGGAGCCGATAACCCATGCTAATGGCTCTGAGTGGTCGCCAAAGTCACCAGTTATTTCAGGAATCCTAACGCCATTTTTGTGCCTCTTCGTTTCACTCAACCGCTTCAACCCGAAGGTATCTATCACGCGGCGTTTCTCGCCTTTCGTGAATCCACGACTAGTGACCTCCCATAGGTGATCGCCTGCGCAATCAACATAACGACCATCTTCAAATGTGACTCGGTAAACATCTCTAACACCCTGCGGGAATATCCCAGTGACAGTTGACGGATTGCCGTCTACTGACGCCACCTGATCGCCAATTTTTACATTCCCGTGAGTAGTCCATGTCCCATCAGCTAAAAGAATAGGCTCATTCAGTGGGCATGCCTTTCCGTGACCGTGCACACCATTGACCAGCGTCAACTCTGCCTCACGGAACTGGAATTTATCTGCCAGAGATTCCCACGGTGGATTAAACAGATACTGCTGCTTGCCGTAGAAAGCGTTGATAGTGTCCTGGTAAAACTCTCGCGCACTGTAGAGTTCTTCAGGATCGAAGTAGGATGCCGTGCCGATGTACTGCCAGATTTCATCCTCGGTAACACCGTTCATCAGGCATTCGTTGATGTCTTTGTACGGCAGAGTAACAAGACGGCAACGATGTTCACCGAGTCGGCTTACGATTTCCCTTGCGGCTTCACGACCAACATCATCAACGTCCATCGAGATGAATATTTCCTCAAACCTGTCGAGGTTGTGATACTCAAACTCAATCCACTGTTGCTTAGCGCCTTTCCCGCCACCAAACGGCACGGATAACGCCGAGATGCCGTATTGCGCATAGCTCATACAATCAATTTCGCCTTCGCAAAGCACAACCACCCTCACGCCAGCGTCCAGAGCCTGCCATCCGAACAGGCAAGGTTCGCAATCACCTTCTGCCATAATGACTTTCTTCCCGTCCGGGCGCTCAGTGCTGATTCGCTTGACCTGCAACAACTCACCATCGCGTTTGTACGGAAGCACCAGAGCATCCAGTTCTCGTTCTCCATTCCACACCTTGCCGCTGACAACCTCGTAGCGCTTTACGACTTCTGGCGATATGCCACGCGATTGCAGGTACTCAAGATGGGATTCTGTTCTGGTAACGTAGCGGGCGATTTTCTTACGATCAGGTCTGGAGAATTTCTTCTCACGTCTGGCATCGAAATGGTGATCGTCATCCTTGATACCGAGAAATGCTTTCGCTTCCTGCATAGCCTGATGCAGGTTAATTCCACGACATGCCATCCACAAATCAAGCATGTCACCGCCGTCTCCCTCAGCGAAATCAGCCCATTTTTTCTTGCCGATAAGGTTGACCTTAAGGCTGTTTCCCTTGTCACCGTTGACGTTACCGGCAACCCACTCATGCCCCTCTATCTTGCCGTTTGGCAACAGGTGCGGAGCCACCCTGTCAACCTGCGCCCAAAGCAGGTCGCTAAGTTCACTTGGCCTCATGATTCCCTCAGATTGAGATTTTTAAACCAGAAATCGACAAACGAAATACTTAACCAGCCGTGGTTATAACCAGCGACCAGTAGCGATTTGATTTTTGATTTCATGGTTCACCTGTCGAAAAACACATAGCCAGTTTTCGATACGGTGATTGCGGATGATGGTCTGGATTGTGGTTGAATGGTTTCTGGCTTCTCGTCGTTCCAGCGCTGACTGAGGTAGCCTGAGTTTAACGGACACTCCTTCCTGAAATAGAATGGCATCAGAAGGAGCTAATAATGAGCAGAAAAACCCAACGTTACTCTAAAGAGTTCAAAGCCGAAGCTGTCAGAACGGTTCTTGAAAATCAACTTTCGATCAGTGAAGGCGCTTCCCGATTATCCCTTCCTGAAGGCACTTTAGGACAATGGGTTACCGCCGCCAGAAAAGGGCTCGGTACTCCTGGTTCCCGCACGGTGGCTGAACTGGAATCTGAAATTCTGCAACTGCGTAAGGCGTTAAATGAAGCTCGCCTTGAGCGCGATATATTAAAAAAAGCAACAGCGTATTTTGCACAGGAGTCGCTGAAAAATACGCGTTAATCGAACAATGGCGACAACAATTTCCCATTGAAGCGATGTGTCAGGTATTTGGTGTATCCAGGAGCGGTTATTACAACTGGGTACAGCATGAACCCTCAGACAGAAAACAAAGTGATGAGCGGCTAAAGCTGGAGATTAAGGTGGCACATATCCGCACTCGCGAAACATATGGAACCCGGCGGCTCCAGACGGAGCTGGCAGAGAATGGCATCATCGTTGGTCGTGACCGACTGGCACGTCTTCGTAAGGAGCTGAGGCTACGCTGTAAGCAGAAACGCAAGTTCAGAGCGACTACGAACCCGAACCACAATCTGCCAGTTGCGCCAAATCTGCTGAACCAGACGTTCGCTCCTACAGCACCAAATCAGGTCTGGGTGGCGGACCTGACGTATGTTGCCACACAGGAGGGATGGTTGTACCTCGCTGGCATCAAAGATGTTTATACGTGCGAAATTGTCGGCTACGCCATGGGAGAGCGCATGACAAAAGAGCTGACAGGTAAAGCCCTGTTTATGGCGCTCAGGAGCCAGCGCCCACCTGCCGGGCTAATCCACCACTCTGATCGAGGTTCACAGTACTGCGCATACGATTACCGGGTCATACAGGAGCAGTCTGGTCTGAAAACATCAATGTCGCGTAAAGGTAACTGTTACGACAACGCTCCGATGGAAAGCTTCTGGGGAACGCTGAAAAATGAGAGCCTGAGCCACTATCGTTTTAATAACCGGGATGAAGCCATCTCAGTAATACGGGAATACATTGAGATTTTCTACAATCGTCAGCGTCGTCACTCTCGTCTGGGGAATATCTCCCCGGCAGCCTTCAGGGAAAAATATCATCAGATGGCTGCTTAAAAAAAGAACAAATGGTAGTGTCCGCTATTGCCAGTACACCTCACTGATCCAACCACTGCAAAAACCAGTAGCCGGCACTGCCGGCGGAGGTGCCGTAGGCAATGCCTGTTGATATTTTTTCCATCTGATACATATCCCGCCCCCCCGACAGACCTGTGCTATCGGAAAGAAAAAAGGCCATCAGCAAAACTCTGATGGCCTGAATCACCTTTACCAATATTGTATGAAAAAACACGCACGACTAATTGACAATAATTTTCATTTCCATTAAAAAAGATCGCGTAGCATTCTTAATTCATGAGGAACTTTACCCGCCAGCAATCTGAGTAGCGAAAGCTGTTCATCCCCAATGTTTTTGCTGGCGGGTCCTTTTTTCTACGGTCCTCCTCCCCGGAGGGGGCATTTCATTATTTTTCTAATCGTTACTGGTGAGAAGGCGGAAGAAAAAGCCAGTTCTTCGCCCCTAAATAACAGCATGATTCCAGTCCATGCAAAATCTGATTTCCAGCTCACACATACCGAGCACTGTACAAAAAACCGCCAGCCAAGGCAGTTAAGAGTGTGTTCCCGGGGTTTGCTTAGAATATTTTGTAAGTTGTCCGAAGAGATATTTACAACACCAGAATGATGCATTATCAGTCCCCTGCCAGAGGTTCACTACGTAACCTGACCGACAATGCACCATTCTGGTGCTGAAAAAAGAGCACTGGAACTGCAACAAAACAACATCACAGAACAGGAGATGGTAAGGAGTCAGACATTCCCACACAATATTGTGTCAGTGCAAATAACAACCTTCGTCTCAAATCTCGCTGGAGCGGGCAGCGGGAATCGAACCCGCATCATCAGCTTGGAAGGCTGAGGTAATAGCCATTATACGATGCCCGCATATGGTGCGACTACCGGAATCGAACTGGTGACCTACTGATTACAAGTCAGTTGCTCTGCCTGCTGAGCTAAGTCGGCGCTGGCCCACCACCGAGGACTCGAACCTCGCACCGTCAACTTAGAAGGTTGATGCTCTATCCGGATGAGCTAGTGGTGGTTGGTGGCCCTTGCTGGACTTGAACCAGCGACCTGGCGATTATGAGTCGCTCGCTCTGACCAACTGAGCTAAAGGGCCGGAGGCAGAATAATAACCATATGTCATCACATCTGCAAACTCATCTGATCACCAGCACGTTTAACGTCCTGTGCCGTTTTTCAGGTATAAAAAAAACCGCATAAAGCGGGCTCTTTCAAATGTCCATGTCTGCTATTCGCCTCGCGGTACAGCTTTGCGAAGCGTACAAGAATTGAAGCAGTTTTTACGTCAAAAAGCAATAACTTTTTTCTCTATACCAAAAGCCATAACCATTGGTTTGTACAAAATAAATTCTGCCACCTTTAGCCAATGCTCAATGCGTCTTTCACAGGTTCTTAAACTCCATTTCGGGTGTGCATCATTCAGCAGTTCAGCCATTTTGCATTTGGTCATCCCCCGCCCCTCATACCGTTGCCGAAGGACGCTAATCAATCCTGGATGCTCTGCCAGCACCTCACTTATGACCCGATCAATACATAACGCCTCTGCATCAGTACAATGCGCCAGCCAGCTCTTTTGCTTACCGTTAATCATATCCCGCAAAAAAGCCTCAAGTTCAGACTTGTTCAGACCTGCTTTTTTCATCCTCCGGAGCGCCTCGTTAATTGCCGTTTTTGTCAGCTTTTTAGAGGTCAACATCAGGTTAAACATATTCCCCGTCTTACCGCCACTGAAGTGGTCAACAAAAACTGGCCACCGAGTTAGAGTTTTTCCAGTATCGATTTTCCGATTCGTTTGGGGGTAACCCACCGTTATATTCGTGCGGTCTTAGTGCACTGTAATATCCAACGATATAGTCCGTTATGGCGTGAGCTGCCTCGCTGAAGCTTACGTAACCCACCACCGGCATCCATTCGTTCTTCAGACTCCTGAAGAAGCGTTCCATTGGGCTGTTATCCCAGCAGTTTCCGCGCCGGCTCATACTCTGTCTGATCTGGTATCGCCACAATAACTGCCGGAACTGCCTGCTCGTATAATGACTGCCCTGATCGCTGTGGAACATCACCCCGCCGGGCTTACCACGGGTTTCCCATGCCATTTCCAGCGCTTTCATGGTGAGCCTGCTGTCCGGCGAGAACGACATGGCCCAGCCCACTGGTTTTCTTGCGAACAGGTCGAGAACAACGGCGAGGTACGCCCAGCGCTTACCCGTCCAGATATAGGTCACATCACCGCACCACACCTGATTTGGCTCGGTCACGGCGAACTGCCTTTCAAGGTAGTTAGGGATAGCAACATGTTCATGACCACCACGTTTATACCGGTGAGTCGGCTGCTGACAGCTGACCAGCCCCAGCTCTTTCATGAGCCTGCCAGCAAGCCAGCGTCCCATCTGGTAGCCTCTCCGGGTTGCCATTGTGGCGATGCTTCTTGCTCCGGCCGAACCGTGGCTGATGCCATGTAGCTCAAGTACCTGACTGCGTAATACAGCCCGTCTGCCGTCTGGTTTTTCAGGACGGTTTTTCCAGTATCTGTAGCTGCTGCGATGAACCCCGAACACATGGCAGAGTGTGACCACAGGATAATGCGCTCTGAGTTTCCCGATTATCGAGAACTGTTCAGGGAGTCTGACATCAAGAGCGCGGTAGCCTTTTTTAATATTTCATTCTCCATTTCAATGCGTTGTAGCTTTTTCCTGAGCTCACGGATTTCAATTTGTTCCGGGGTAATGGGGGAGGCTTTTGGTGTTTTGCCCTGACGCTCATCACGCAGTTGTTTGACCCATCTTGTCATTGTGGAAAGGCCAACATCCATAGCTTTGGCGGCATCTGCCACCGTGTATTTCTGGTCAACAACCAGTTGAGCGGATTCGCGTTTAAACTCTGCGCTAAAATTTCTTTTTTTCATTGGAGCACCTGTGTTGTTCTGAGGTGAGCATATCACCTCTGTTCAGGTGGCCAAATTCAGTGTGCCACTTCAAAAGCTGAAAATGATGCTCTTCGGCGCAAGCTTGATAATGGTGGTCGGGTGCTCGTCAAAGGAAAATGCCCTGTGCCATCCTCAGCCGAAACCTCCAGCGCCTCCGGCATGGGCAATGATGCCACCGTCGAACTCTCTCCAGTTGCTGGACGAAACGTTCTCGGTATCCGGGACGGAATCATCAGCGACCAGACAGCATTGAGAATGCTTCAGGAGTACATCAGGATCCAATGCCTTGGGGGGTAGCGGTAATTTTACTCATTATCCTTCAAATCAGATTCTGTTGTCAGAGGAATGGGGGAAGCTGGATTCGCAAGAGCTTTTTATGGGCAGTTTAGCTAAAAAAAGGCAACACGAAGCTAAAACTACCAACATAAAGTGCTGACCAGCTAGCAGCTGAAATCAGACTCACTGTATACACTTTCACTGGATGAAGTTGCAACATTCCTGCCACCAAAGGAGCAATGTAACGCAGCACGGCGATAAAGCGCGAAGTGAAAAGTATTGACACAGAGTTATTTTGCAACTGAAGGCGAACCCGTTCTATTGTATTGGAACGGCTCGATATTATACATGCAAGTTGAGGGATATGCCCAATTATTATACCAAGATGGTAATTAACGATAGTACCGCACCATGCGCCACTCATGACCGTGATTCCAGCTTCCCATGGTGAAAGAGTCGTCTTGCTGACTGTAATTACAGTGGCCATCATAATTGATGCTGGTGGCAATATCGCCGAAATGAGTAAAGTGGATTTTGTGAACGCTATTATAAAAAGAAGCCCCCATAGGCGATATGGATGAAGTACAAAATAGTTCATCAAAGCATTTATCCACTCCATCAATGTCTTTCCTTCTGTGAATTTTTCTTTGCTATTTAACCGTGATACGACTTAATTTAGGCTTAAACACCTTACATTTACAAGGTACTCCTGTGGGGGGCCCTGCCACGGAGCGTCGCAGGAGTGAGTGATGAGGAAGAATTAAAGCAACCTATTGTGACAGGCAGCGATAACAGTAAATCACAGGAAGCATAATCATGGCAAAACCGGACTGGGAGGCCATCGAATCGGCATACCGGGCCGGAGTCCTTAGCCTCCGTGATATAGGCGAGAAATACGGCGTTACAGAAGGGGCTATCAGGAAGAGGGCCAAAAAGCTTGATTGGGCACGCAGTGGCGGTACGCAGGTTTGCAAAAATGGTACGCAAAAAAGGAAAGTGCGTACCAGCAGAAAGCCTGCCATTACTGGCCTTACACAAAAAAGTACGCAACTAAAAACAGAATCTACACCGGATACGAAACCGATACGCGGAATGCGTACCGATCCCCCGACTAACCCATTCCAACCCGGTAACCAGCAGGCATTAAAACACGGTGGTTATGCCCGTCGCCTTCTGCTCAAAGATGAGGTGATAGAGGACGCTAAAGCGTTGACGCTCGAGGACGAATTATTTCGCCTTCGTGCTAACAACCTTGTCGCTGCAGAGAATATTGGTCGGTGGTTGGTGTCGCTGGAAGATGCTAATGGGGACCAGGAAAGGAAGATGCTGATTGAAAATATCAGCGCCGCCGAGAAAGCAATGATGCGCAATACAGTTCGTATTGAGTCCATCGTTGGCACGCTTGCGACGGTAGGAAAAATATTTGCTGATACAGCCTACCGCAAGGCCGCCACTGATAAGGTGTCTCTGGAGGCTGATCGTCTTCGCCGTGATGCAGGTATTGATGATGGCAATGGAGAGCGTGACCTCAATGACTTCTACTCTGACATCCAAACCGACGCTGAATCCGGCTTTACGTAGTTTCTGGACTATGCGGGCACGTAACAAAGTGCTTTATGGTGGTCGGTCATCGTCAAAATCATGGGATGCCGCTGGCATTGCCATATTTCTGTCGAATAAATACACCCTGCGTTTTTGTTGTGCCCGTCAGATCCAGAATAAAATCGAAGAGTCGGTGTATACCCTGCTCAAAATTCAGATAGACAGGTTTGGTCTGCGGCACCGTTTCCGTATTCTGAACAACAAAATCATTAACCGGGTTACTGGCTCGGAATTTGTTTTTTATGGATTATGGCGCAACATCGAAGAAATTAAGTCACTGGAGGGGATCGATATGTTGTGGCTGGAAGAAGCCCACGCACTGACGGAATACCAGTGGAAAATTCTGGAGCCAACGATCCGTAAAGAGGGTTCGGAATGCTGGTTCATATTCAACCCCGGACTTGTTACTGATTTCGTCTGGCGCAACTTCGTTGTTGATCCGCCCGAAGGCACTCTCATCCGCAAAATTAACTATGACGAAAATCCGTTTCTGTCTGACACCATGCTTAAGGTTATCGACGCGGCGCGACGCCGTGATCCGGATGGTTTTAAACATGTGTATGAGGGCGTTCCGGAGTCTGATGATGATGCGGCAATTAGACTGGCCCCCTGAATCTCCAGACAACCAGTATCACTTATTTAAGTGATAGTCTTAATACTAGTTTTTAGACTAGTCATTGGAGTACAGATGATTGATGTCTTAGGGCCGGAGAAACGCAGACGGCGTACCACACAGGAAAAGATCGCAATTGTTCAGCAGAGCTTTGAACCGGGGATGACGGTCTCCCTCGTTGCCCGGCAACATGGTGTAGCAGCCAGCCAGTTATTTCTCTGGCGTAAGCAATACCAGGAAGGAAGTCTTACTGCTGTGGCCGCCGGAGAACAGGTTGTTCCTGCCTCTGAACTTGCTGCCGCCATGAAGCAGATTAAAGAACTCCAGCGCCTGCTCGGCAAGAAAACGATGAAAAATGAACTCCTCAAAGAAGCCGTTGAATATGGACGGGCAAAAAAGTGGATAGCGCACGCGCCCTTATTGCCCGGGGATGGGGAGTAAGCTTAGTCAGCCGTTGTCTCCGGGTGTCGCGTGCGCAGTTGCACGTCATTCTCAGACGAACCGATGACTGGATGGATGGCCGCCGCAGTCGTCACACTGATGATACGGATGTGCTTCTCCGTATACACCATGTTATCGGAGAGCTGCCCACGTATGGTTATCGTCGGGTATGGGCGCTGCTTCGCAGACAGGCAGAACTTGATGGTATGCCTGCGATCAATGCCAAACGTGTTTACCGGCTCATGCGCCAGAATGCGCTGTTGCTTGAGCGAAAACCTGCTGTACCGCCATCGAAACGGGCACATACAGGCAGAGTGGCCGTGAAAGAAAGCAATCAGCGATGGTGCTCTGACGGGTTCGAGTTCTGCTGTGATAACGGAGAGAGACTGCGTGTCACGTTCGCGCTGGACTGCTGTGATCGTGAGGCACTGCACTGGGCGGGGACTACCGGCGGCTTCAACAGTGAAACAGTACAGGACGTCATGCTGGGAGCGGTGGAACGCCGCTTCGGCAACGATCTTCCGTCGTCTCCAGTGGAGTGGCTGACGGATAATGGTTCATGCTACCGGGCTAATGAAACACGCCAGTTCGCCCGGATGTTGGGACTTGAACCGAAGAACACGGCGGTGCGGAGTCCGGAGAGTAACGGAATAGCAGAGAGCTTCGTGAAAACGATAAAGCGTGACTACATCAGTATCATGCCCAAACCAGACGGGTTAACGGCAGCAAAGAACCTTGCAGAGGCGTTCGAGCATTATAACGAATGGCATCCGCATAGTGCGCTGGGTTATCGCTCGCCACGGGAATATCTGCGGCAGCGGGCTTGTAATGGGTTAAGTGATAACAGATGTCTGGAAATATAGGGGCAAATCCAGCAATCATCAAACTGTCTTGGATAGAAGCCGCAGTGGATGCGCACAAAACGTTAAATTTCGAACCCAGTGGAAGAAAGCGTATTGGCTTTGACGTGGCTGACAGTGGTACAGATAAGTGCGCTAACGTTTACCGTCACGGATCCGTTGTTTTCTGGGCCGACGAATGGAAGGCCAAAGAAGATGAATTACTGAAGAGCTGCCAGCGTACTTATCAGGCGGCGCTGGAGCGTGAAGCAGATATTGTTTACGACTCTATCGGTGTTGGTGCGTCTGCCGGTGCTAAATTCTCTGAAATTAACGCTGACCGGAAGAGCGAGAACGCATACGCGCGACGTGTGAATTACCAGAGGTTTAACGCCGGTGCTGGTGTGCATGAGCCAGATGACGAGTACAACGGCATCCCCAACAAAGACTTTTTCGCAAATCTTAAGGCTCAGGCATGGTGGCTGACCGTTTCAGAAATACGTTTAACGCCATTAACAACGGAGAACAGTATCCTGTGGATGAGCTGATCAGCATAGATTCTCGTTGTCCGTTGCTTGAAAAGCTGAAACTGGAACTGACAACACCTCATCGTGATTTCGACCGTAACGGACGTGTGATGGTCGAAAGTAAAAAAGACCTCGCAAAACGCGAGATACCGTCACCAAACGTTGCTGATGCATTCATTATGGCCTTCGCGCCAATCGATACATCGCTGGATATCTGGGAACAGCTGGGGAGACAGGCCTGATGGCACGAAACAAACAAGCCCTGCGGCGAACTGTGCAGGCCACAGCTGATGGTTATGAGAATTTTATTGCCCGAGTAGGGATGCAGACACCTAACCAGCACTCAGCATCCACCTACCGGGCTAATTTCACCAGTCGTAACCGCATGCTGGTGGAATGGTCCTATCGTTCATCCTGGATCATCGGCGAAGCAGTCGATGCTATCCCGGATGATATGACCCGCAAAGGCATTCGCATCACTTCGGAAATTGATGCAAAAGATCGTGGCATTCTCGAATCACAACTGGATGAGTTGCAAATCTGGGATGCGCTGAATGACGTGCTGAAATGGTCGCGCCTCTACGGCGGCGCGGTGGGTTTCATCATGATTGAGGGGCAGGCACCAATGACCCCGCTGCGACCCGAAACCATCGGTAAGGGCAAGTTTAAGGGGATTCTCCCGCTCGACCGCTGGATGGTCGACCCGGCACTGACCCGCCGCATTAAAGATATGGGGCCGGACCTGGGTAAACCTGAGTTTTACGATGTGGTGACCACAGCAACGGGAATTCCTGCCTGGCGCATTCATCACAGTCGCCTGATTCGCTTTGATGGCGTCACGTTGCCATTTCAGCAGAAGATGACCGAGAACGAATGGGGAATGTCGGTTGTAGAGCGTATCTGGGATCGTCTTACCGCGTTCGACAGCGCTACTGTCGGCGCGGCGCAGCTGGTCTACAAGGCGCATTTGCGTACCTACAGCGTGGAGAAGCTACGCGAGCTTATCGCACTTGGTGGTCCTGCGTATGAAGCGTTGCTGAAGAATATCGACCTGATTCGACAGTTCCAGAGTAATGAAGGCATGACGCTCATGGACTCGCGGGATAAGTTTGAAACCCATCAGTACAGCTTCAGTGGTCTGGATGACATCCTTTCGCAGTTTGCAGAACAGATTAGTGGCGCTGTTGGTATCCCA
Source organism: Shigella flexneri 2a str. 301 (assembly GCF_000006925.2). NCBI lineage: Bacteria > Pseudomonadati > Pseudomonadota > Gammaproteobacteria > Enterobacterales > Enterobacteriaceae > Shigella > Shigella flexneri. The sequence goes on along the minus strand of NC_004337.2, from coordinate 704,503 downwards.
CTGGTGCGGTTGTTCGGACAGTCCCCGAAAGGATTTTCTACCGGTGATGCAGACCTTGCCAACTATTACGATCGCATCAGTTCGTTGCAGGAGAGGCGTTTACGTCTTCCGGTGCGGCGGATACTGGACATCATGCATCGTTCGGAACTTGGCAAGCCGCTGCCGGACGATTTCACGTTTGAGTTTAACCCGCTCTGGCAAATGTCTGATGTCGATCGCTCAACGGTGGCGTTAAACACCACCAACGCAATCAGTACGGCGCTGGGTGATGGTCTGATGACACTGAAAGCCGCTATGACTGATTTGCGAGAAAATTCTGACGTAACCGGCATAGGGGCATCCATTACCAACGAGGACATCGAGAATGCCGAAGATGAAGCGCCGCCCGGCATCGGCGAACCTGATGACGAACCGCAGGAGCCGTCAGGCGGAAATCCGGTATCGAACCAGCCTACGCAGGATAGCGAGGGCGGTCGGAGACATCGTAAATGGTCGCTACGATGGTTCAAATGACAGTATCACGGAAATTATTGCGGCGCTGGAGCGTTACAGTGAAATCATCACCCCCTGGGCGACAAAGGTCGCGGAAAACTTTACTGCGGACCTAACCCGGCAGAACGAGAAAGTTTGGCGGCAACACAGCAAGAACATCAGTCGCGAGCTCCGCAATCTTGTGGAAAGCGCTCCTGTGGGCCAGGTGATGCAATCCATCATCGCCGAACAGGTCAAGTACATCAAATCTCTGCCTCTCGAGGCCGCAGACAGGGTGTACGACATCCAGAACAAAGCGATAGAGGCTGTTGTCACCGGTGGTCGGGCGGAGCAGTTTGCTAAAGAGATTGCATCTACCGGCGATGTTGCTAAGTCTAGGGCCGATCTGATTGCCCGAACGGAACTGGGAAGAGCAACGGGCGCGCTGGATATGGCCCGAGCGATAGCTATTGGCTCGGATGGTTATATTTGGCGTACAGCCGATGATGGCGATGTCCGAGATTCCCACGATCACATGAAAGGTAAATTCGTCCGCTGGGATTCACCTCCAACTTTGGACGGCATGACCGGCCACGCGGGCGAGCTGCCAAACTGCCGCTGCTATAAAGAGATCGTGTTTGTTCGCGTTCCATTCGCAATGAAAAGGGCAGCATAACCCATGAAATACTTTTTTGAGACCAGGCTCGGGGAAACCCGATACCGCCTGGCTGACGGCTCGTTGCTGTGCAAAGACGTGCCGATAGGACGAACAGGTAAGCAGCTCTATGGTGCTGATGACCTGCCAAAACTGAAACCCGATAAGTTCGTTGAAATAGTCGTCACGCGTTCTCCTGAGCAGGTATTCCATCCGGCCACGCTTGCCTCATTCGAAGGGATGAGCATCACGATCCTGCATCCTGAAGATGAAAACGGGAATGTGCGGCTGGTAAATCCCGAGAACTGGAAAGTGCTTGCTGTCGGGCACCTCCAGAATGTCCGGCGCGGGACGGGTGAGCAGTCTGATTTGATGCTGGCTGACCTTATCGTCAAAGACGAAAGCGCCATTCAGCTTATCGAAGATGGCCTGCGCGAAGTGTCGTGCGGCTATGACGCGGAGTACGAGCAGACCGAGCCAGGTAAAGCCGAGCAGGTCGATATTACCGGAAACCATGTGGCTCTTGTCCCTAAAGGCAGAGCCGGAAATCGTTGTGCAATTGGAGACAGAGACACAATGGCAAATCAAAAGAAAAACTGGTGGAACCGCATGCGTGCGGCCATCAAGACAGGAGATGCCGACACCATGAACGAACTGGTGGAGTCGGCTCCCGCATCGGTTACAGGAGATGAGGGGGATTTGCCGCAGGGCGTTAATCTCAACATCAACCTGTCCCCGCAGCAACCACTACCGGACAAAGCACCAGAGATGGGCGGAGATCCAACCGGCGACAGTGATGATGACCTCAAAACATTACTGAAAGCCCTGCTGGCTAAGCTGGAAAGAAATGCCACGGGCGATAACGATAATAAGCCTGACGATAATCCGACCGGTGACGGCGAGGACGATGAAGAGGAAACCACGATTACTGGTGACTCAGCCTGGCGTGCCGAAGTTATCGTTCCGGGTATCGATCTGAGCCGTAAGATGAAACCGACCGCGTTCAAACGCGAGGTTCTGGCTTCTGCTGACAAAACGCTGGTTCGCCAGATAGTCGGTGATGCGGATATCCGCAAATTACCGAAACAATCGGTCGACATGGCGTTTAATGCCGTGTCTGAGGTTGCCAAAGGGCGAAACACCCGCGCCACCACCGGCGATGCACAGCGCCTAAACATGGGCATGACCAGTATCGCTTCCCTGAACAAACAAAACGCTGAATTCTGGGCAAACCGTAAAGGGTAAAAAATGAATAATGTATTTCTGTACCGGATGCCTGTTGGCATTGCCGGGGCTGTCTCTCGCCCGCAGGACTTAACCGTCGAACCGGTGGTCCTTAAATCCGATAACGCCTTCGCTGCCTATGGCCTGGCTGGTAAATACGATGATGACGGTTTTTTCGTGCCGCTGGCAGATGGTGATACCGCAGACAAGGTGAAGGGGATCTACGTGCGCCCTTATCCGACCACGTCGCAGCCGGACATGGTTCGCCAGGTGGGAACAGGCAAGAACTTCCCGGGCGACGCCATGAAGCGTGGCTACGTGACCGTTAATCTCGGTTCTGATTTTGATGCCAGCACTATCAAAAAAGGCGATCTCCACTGATGAATCCATCAAAGTGCCTCTGGGTGGATTCATGTCCACGTCAGTCAGTGGCAAAAACGTGGTGCTGACCAACGCTGAATTCACAGGTGCCGGTGATGCTGACGGCAATGCAGAAATTTCCTGGAAGATTTAAGGAACAGACGAATGATTACTTTTGATCAGGCAACCGTTGACAGCTCTGGTGCCTTTCTCATCGGGGAGCTGGAGAGACTCGACCAGACGCTGAACCTGCCACTGGTGGGGTACACCTGGAGCCGCGATATTCAACTGCGTGAAGACGCCTCCATCGCAGATGACATTTCCAGCTGGACGAATACCAGCTTCGCCGCTGCGGGTACTGGCGCAAATCCGAATGGAAAAAACTGGGTAGGCAAAGACTCAACCGCTATTGCTGGCGTGAACGTGGATATCGGCAAATCCGGTAACCCGCTGAACCTGTGGGGGATGGAACTTGGCTGGACGGTCATAGAATTGCAGGCTGCTCAGCAGGTCGGCCGCCCGATTGATACGCAGAAGTATGACGGTATGCAACTGAAATGGCAGATGGATAACGATGAACAGGTATATGTTGGCGATTCCGCATTAAACCTGAAAGGCCTTGTTACCCTGGACGGCGTGCCTGTCAACAACGCTGCCAAAACGTGGGCAACCTCAACACCGGACGAAATCCGCGCAAGCATTAACCAGGTGCTGTCTGATGCGTGGGCCGCTTCTGGTTACTCTGTGGTTCCGCGTGATTTGCTGATCCCGCCTGAGCAGTTTGCTCTGTTGTCCAGCATCATCGTTTCATCTGCAGGTAACCAGTCCCTGTTGACGAACCTTCAGACCAACACCATCAGCTATCACCAGAACGGTGTTCCGCTGAATATCCGCGCGGTTAAATGGCTGAAAGGCCGTGGTGTGGGGAATAAGGATCGCATAGTTGCGTACACCAACGATAAAAAATACGTCCGCTACCCGCTGGTTCCGCTTCAGAGCGTGCCGGTGCAGTATCGCGGTCTGTATCAGATCGTCACTTACTACGGCAAGCTGGGTGCAGTCGAGCCAGTGTACAAAGAAACCATTTCGTACGTTGATGGCATTTAACAGCCACATGGCCCCCTGGCGGGGCCATTAAGGATGACCCGATGGCAAAAAATGATGCAGTAATACACGTACATACCCCGTTTGTGCTCACGCTTCCCGACGGTTCTCGGCGCGAGTTTGTTAAAGGCCGTCATGTTGTGGAGGAAGACGTTGCCACGCACTGGTTCACTCGTGCGCACGCGGAAGTATCCGTTGGCAAAGCCACAGACGCGCGTAACGAGGTAAAAAATGCCAAAGAATTGAGGTGTACTGGCAATAGCGGACACTACCATTTGTTCTTTTTTTAAGCAGCCATCTGATGATATTTTTCCCTGAAGGCTGCCGGGGAGATATTCCCCAGACGAGAGTGACGACGCTGACGATTGTAGAAAATCTCAATGTATTCCCGTATTACTGAGATGGCTTCATCCCGGTTATTAAAACGATAGTGGCTCAGGCTCTCATTTTTCAGCGTTCCCCAGAAGCTTTCCATCGGAGCGTTGTCGTAACAGTTACCTTTACGCGACATTGATGTTTTCAGACCAGACTGCTCCTGTATGACCCGGTAATCGTATGCGCAGTACTGTGAACCTCGATCAGAGTGGTGGATTAGCCCGGCAGGTGGGCGCTGGCTCCTGAGCGCCATAAACAGGGCTTTACCTGTCAGCTCTTTTGTCATGCGCTCTCCCATGGCGTAGCCGACAATTTCGCACGTATAAACATCTTTGATGCCAGCGAGGTACAACCATCCCTCCTGTGTGGCAACATACGTCAGGTCCGCCACCCAGACCTGATTTGGTGCTGTAGGAGCGAACGTCTGGTTCAGCAGATTTGGCGCAACTGGCAGATTGTGGTTCGGGTTCGTAGTCGCTCTGAACTTGCGTTTCTGCTTACAGCGTAGCCTCAGCTCCTTACGAAGACATGCCAGTCGGTCACGACCAACGATGATGCCATTCTCTGCCAGCTCCGTCTGGAGCCGCCGGGTTCCATATGTTTCGCGAGTGCGGATATGTGCCACCTTAATCTCCAGTTTTAGCCGCTCATCACTTTGTTTTCTGTCTGAGGGTTCATGCTGTACCCAGTTGTAATAACCGCTCCTGGATACACCAAATACCTGACACATCGCTTCAATGGGAAATTGTTGTCGCCATTGTTCGATTAACGCGTATTTTTCAGCGACTCCTGTGCAAAATACGCTGTTGCTTTTTTTAATATATCGCGCTCAAGGCGAGCTTCATTTAACGCCTTACGCAGTTGCAGAATTTCAGATTCCAGTTCAGCCACCGTGCGGGAACCAGGAGTACCGAGCCCTTTTCTGGCGGCGGTAACCCATTGTCCTAAAGTGCCTTCAGGAAGGGATAATCGGGAAGCGCCTTCACTGATCGAAAGTTGATTTTCAAGAACCGTTCTGACAGCTTCGGCTTTGAACTCTTTAGAGTAACGTTGGGTTTTTCTGCTCATTATTAGCTCCTTCTGATGCCATTCTATTTCAGGAAGGAGTGTCCGTTAAACTCAGGCTATCTCAATAAACCGTGCTGTGTAACTGCTGTGGATCAAATCTGACCACAACTTTTTTCACTCCGGCATTCATTAATGCCATGTTGTAATAAACGTTTTTCGCGCCTTTAAGGGAGCCGCCAACTTTAAGCGTAAACTCGCCTTTGCGTGAAACGTTCACCGCCTCGGCAGGCAGTAACAGCATCCGTTTTTGTTCTTCGGTTGGCTTACGCACAATCGTTCTGGCGTATTCACGCTCGAAAACATCATCAAACGAGAGTTTGCCCCCGCACATTTCTGTTTCACGGCCTGTTCTGGCATTGAACATCGCCACACCTTCGGCAAAGGTTTTCAGAAACAGCTCTGCATCAACAGCGTGGTCGCCATAGTTATCAGGTTTTGCCTGCGGATTTGGCCCCGTATATGCGCCAGCCAGTGCCGGATGCTTATCAACGTATTCCTCAAGCCCACCAACACCGAAAGCACGTTCAACAGGTTTTGCCTGGCCCCAGCCTTTACCGGCAACAACGCTTGTCCAGTGCATTTTCGCACCCATCAGTAAAAACAGTCCTTTTGGATCGTCCTCTTTTACCTTAAAGCGGTAGCGATTGGGCGCGCCTCCCGTCAGCCATTTATTCGCAGCACCACGGGTGTTATCAATGGTGATGTGAAAATCCTCCGGGATACTGTAGCGAGTCACAACATCCATGAACGAGAGGCGAATTGAATCAATGTTCTCGCTCACATCGCAGCGCCAGCCCAGAATTTTTCGGGTTTTCACATCCTGCCAGAACCATGTTTTCGGACGGATCACATCACCGTTAAACCAGCGTACAAAGACGTTATGCAGATAACCGTCGCCGTTGATCCACTGCATGGCGTCCAGGTGTTCCACAGTTCGCTGCTGTGCCGGTATCAGATGCATCAGTGCATGTTCACCTTCACGACAGGCAACAACCATTGCCTCGTCCAGTTGCTGAATCCGGCGAAAGGCCGTGGCACGGGAGGGAATACTCCAGCCATGCTCGCGGGCTGCCAGTTCCAGACGCTCATAACATTTGCGGAAGGCGGGTTTTTCCGGTCGCAGATAATCTGCAATCAGAAACTGCCAGGCATCCTCGTCAAATTCACTTTTGTGAACATTGCGACGGGATGCTCCACGTCCATCAACAAGTGCAGCCGCCCAGTCAGGCTTCGCAAACTTCTGTACCTGGTAATACTTGTCCCGCAAAGTGGATGCGCTGACCTGGTAATGCCCTGCAACGGTCGCAAAAGCCGTTTTCGTTGAAATCCCCTGGTTCAGCATTTCGTCTGTGGCCTGAATTGAGGGCAACCATTTTTCAGCCAGGCTGCGCTGGGAATCGCTGGCTTTATCCCATTTGCTCCATAGTGCCTCACGATCATAATCATGAGCTTCCAGCGTGGGGCGGGCGATTTCAAAACATCCCTGACTGGTTTTAAATTTTCCTTGTTGGAGCAAAACTTCAGCTCGAGCAATGTTAGGAAGAGAAGATATATGGTATTCGTAAGCAACCCCTCTAATTCCTTCTCTTCTTCTCTTGAGCCATCCTTCTCTCTGAGCTCTTTTGTGAACCCCCATTAATGAACCAGGTAAACCAGATAAACCCATGCATTCAATTGCTGATATCCACTCTCTCATTGTGATCCCTTAGATATCTACTAGGCCAAATTTCCTCAGGTTTCATGTTTAAGGCGTCAGCAATAATGCGTTCACCTTTAGGCCATGGCCTGACTAATGCATTTGCAAGCGTCCCGGTTGAATAACCTGAACGTCTGGACAATTTTGCCAGAGGGGTTCCTGTTTTTTTGAGGGCCGCAATCACGTCGGCCCGATGCCAATCGTTACTCATCTTTCGCACACCAACCATATTGCGTATGATAAAGGGTTACCAAAACAAATAATTCGTCTTGATTATCTGTTTTATACATTACCAAATAAACCAAACCGGTTTATATCAGTTAATGTGGTTTATTTTGTAATCCATTGATTTTTATATAGATAAATCTGGTAAACTTAGTTTATGAAAAGCGCAAATGAGATAAACCAGTGGATGACACCCAAACAAATTACTGAACTGGATGGAATGCCTGGGACAATACAGGGGGTGCATAAACGAGCAAAGAAAGAAGGATGGCCGAAGCGTTCACAAGAAGGGCGTCGCGGGCCTGGGGTTGAATATATCCCGGCAATACCGGCTATGCAAAAAATTGCTATCGAAGAAATGAATGCTGATACATTGAAAATGTTCTCCCTGTTAATCAATAAACTAGGAGAAAATGAAGTCCGAGAGATAGAGCTAAACATGGCTAAATATGGGCTTTCCGGATTAATGCAAGAACGCCCCTCCATCTCCGTTGACACCCTATTGGCAACGCTGGGTATTGATCGCCAAACACTACAAACAGCTTTGGCGCTGCATAAATTACCTCCAGAAACTCGCCAAGAGATTTTGTCAATGTATGGTGTTCATAAACAGGAAGAGCCTGTAGCTCCTTTGTTGGAACCACAAGATGCGAAAAAAGCCGTATAACAACCATGAGCCAGCTAAAACATACTTCACCTCACATAATCACACATGTAACATACCTAAACGGCATGAGCTGATTTGTGATATGAGTCATTTGGTGACAGCCTGGTTGTTATCGGTTTTGAACGTTTTTTGAAGCTATGATTGAAATGATTTATAGTGTTTTTGTTTTTCGTTTTTTCAATGAAACAAAAGCAATTTTTTACTATCTTTCGCGTTTCATTGGTTAACGCCTAAAATTTGTACTACAGGCTTGCAAGCCCCACCAAATCTAATCCCATCAGATCCCGAATAATCCAATGTTCTCCCGGTTTTTTCGTACTTCAAGTGAATCAATACACTGGGGCAAACGCTAACCCGTTTCCGCCAGCGTAAACATATGCTGGAAAGTATTGATAGCGCCAGCCAGAAGCAAATTGATGAGATGTTTAATGCCTATGCTCGCGGTGAACCCAAAGACGAACTGCCGACCGGCATTGACCCCTTGACGCTAAACGCGGTGCGAAAACTGTTTAAAGAGCCTGGTGTGCAACATACGGCAGAAACGGTGGCGCAGGCACTGACCATCAGCCGCACCACTGCCAGGCGTTATCTTGAATATTGCGCCAGCCGCCATCTGATTATTGCTGAAATTGTTCACGGCAAAGTTGGCAGACCACAACGCATATACCACAGTGGGTGACATGATAAAGCCGGAGGAAACTTGCCTCCGGCATTACTATTTACTTGCCTGTGACCGCTGCTGCCGTTCCTGGCACCATCAGCTCTGTAGCAACGATAACAATCACTAGCCCAACAAGCACCGGCACCGAGGTGCGTTTTACGACTTCAAATGGTGAGATTTTCGCCATCCCGGCAACCGCAACGACTACGCCAGAAACGGGTGATAGGGTACGACCCAGGTTTGACGCCTGCAGCATCGGGATAGTCAAATACGCCGGGTTAATGCCGGAAGAGTGCGCCAGTTTCGGGATCATCTCAACAAACGCATAAAACGGCGCATTGCCTGAACCGGTCGTGACTGCCGCCAGCATGGTCAGAATCACCAATACCAGCATCAGGATGATACTCGCCGAACCAAACGAGGTAGCGATAGAAATCAGACTTTGAATAAAGCCGATGGTGCTAAGCCCCTGAGCGAATACCCCAGCGGCAACCAGCAGCATCACCACGTTAGCAAACGCATCTGCCATCCCGCGATAAGCCACTTCCAGACCAGAGAAAACTTTCTGGGTATTAAAGCTGCGGAGGAACTCCAGAATGGAGGCAATCAGCATACAAATCACCAGAATAGTGATGATGTGTAATTGCGGACCCCATTTACCGTCAAAAATCAGTACACCGATGATCGGCGTGAACGGCAAAATGGCATAAAACGCGGGGGCAGTGGTGGTGATTTCACTGACATCTAACATTTCATGAGAGATGTGCTCTTTTTTATCCAGATAACGTTGCCAGAAGAAGTGGGCGATCGCCATGCCGATAATTGCAGCAATTGAGATAGGCAGCGTCGTTTTGAAGGCGAAGTCAATCAGCGACATTTCGGAAGCCTGCGCCGCCAGCACCACATCCCCTGAAGTCGGTGCGAGAATAATCGCCGCCGGGGAGGCACAAATGGCAGCTGCTGCGCCACGACTGATACCAACGTTTACCATCACCGGAAACAGGGTTGCCATCAGCAAAACACCCAGACCGGTTGCGGAAGAGACGGCCAGTGACATCAGACAAGCAACAAAATAGGCGGCAATCATCAGCAGGTAAGGGGAGTTAATATACTGCAATGGTTTTGACGCCAGCTTGACCACCATATCATTCGCGCCGATATGGGTCATGTAAGCGGCAAAGCCACACAGCATCATAATCATCATGCCGAGGTCGCCGCCGCGGCTCATTAGTAATATTTTAACGTATTCAACGATATCCGTGGCGCTGTAGCCTGTTGAAGCCTGGCTGGACGGTAACACTTTGTGCCCCATAATGGCACTGATAATCAGCAATAACAGGCCACCGACAAATAACACACCAGTGGCGGAATACCCTTTAATGATGTAGCGAGCCACACCCACAATAACCACAACCCCAATAAGGAGTTCAATGAATGTCAGCATAATTTTTCCTGTCTCCAGGCCCAAAGTAAATAATAAAAACTTCCTAAAGCTTAAGGAAAAAATATGCCCAATAAATTGGCGATGAATGCTGATTAAAATCAAGAAAAACTGCCATTAAGACATTGAAGTTGCTGTTTTTATACATAGATAACAAAACGCATATTTAGCGGTTGGCAATTATCACATAATAATGTGTGTAAATTGATGGTGGATTGATGCAAATTTGTTAATTGCAATGGTGTTAGCTGCGGCTGTGCGCTCAAAAAATAATCTAATATGAGCATGGGTTGACGATATATATTATATACTTCGTTAAGATGATTGTTGTATCTCGTAAAAAAAATAAAATAATTTTTCCTTGATTGCATTTTGTCATCAAAAAAGACTTGGTTTTTCTTTTTTGACTATTCCCATCGCAGAAAACGACGCATCATCTTTAATCGATGCGCGGAAATATTTAACTTGAACAAGCGGAAATAAATAGAGCAGCTATTCAGATTATTCTTTATGTTGGGTCTATTAAGGTTATGTTAATTGTAGCTTTGCTATGCTAGTAGTAGATTTTTGATAAATGTTTTATGGTCACAAATGAACGTGAGTAAATATGTCGCTATCTTTTCCTTTGTTTTTATTCAGTTAATCAGCGTTGGTAAAGTTTTTGCTAACGCAGATGAGAGGATGACAACGTTTAGAGAAAATATTGCACAAACCTGGCAACAGCCTGAACATTATGATTTATATATTCCTGCCATCACCTGGCATGCACGTTTCGCTTACGACAAAGAAAAAACCGATCGCTATAACGAGCGACCGTGGGGTGGCGGTTTTGGCCTGTCGCGTTGGGATGAAAAAGGAAACTGGCATGGCCTGTATGCCATGGCATTTAAGGACTCGTGGAACAAATGGGAACCGATTGCCGGATACGGATGGGAAAGTACCTGGCGACCGCTGGCGGATGAAAATTTTCATTTAGGTCTGGGATTCACCGCTGGCGTAACGGCACGCGATAACTGGAATTACATCCCTCTCCCGGTTCTACTGCCATTGGCCTCCGTGGGTTATGGCCCAGTGACTTTTCAGATGACCTACATTCCGGGTACCTACAACAATGGCAATGTGTACTTTGCCTGGATGCGCTTTCAGTTTTGAGACAAATGAAGTTTTAGTAACTTCTTTAAAATCAACAACTAAAATAAGCAACATCAAAAATAACGCGACTTTTATCACTTTTTAGTAAAGTTGCACTGGACAAAGCGTACCACAATTGGTGTACTGATAACCGACACAGCATTTGTGTCTATTTTTCATGTAAAGGTAATTTTGATGTCTAAGATTAAAGGTAACGTTAAGTGGTTTAATGAGTCCAAAGGATTCGGTTTCATTACTCCGGAAGACGGCAGCAAAGACGTGTTCGTACACTTCTCTGCAATCCAGACTAATGGTTTTAAAACTCTTGCTGAAGGTCAGCGCGTAGAGTTCGAAATCACTAACGGTGCCAAAGGCCCTTCTGCTGCAAACGTAATCGCTCTGTAAGATACGTCAGCAAGAATTCAAAACCCGCTTAATCAGCGGGTTTTTTTTGGTCTTTAGTGTACGGTTGAGGCCGAAAACAGCCAGAATGCCAGTGCGGTCATGGCAAAAGACCCCAGAAGGTTGACGAAAACGTTCAGTAATGCCCAGCCAAAGCGGCCCTCTTGTAACAAAAACACCACTTCTGCCGAAAATGTTGAGAAGGTTGTTAGACCGCCACAAAATCCGGTGGTGATTAATACTTTCCACACTGGATCAATGTTCGTCATCCTGCTGAACCAGGCGAATCCCATTCCTATGATGAATGCCCCAATCAGGTTTGCTGCCAGCGTCCCCAACGGAATCGCCTGATGCAGCGGGTTAAATCGCATACTTAACAGCCATCTCGCTACGCTTCCCGTACCACCGCCAATAAAAACTGCTAAAAGAAGTTGTAACACTGCAAAATCCTGCTATTTGATTTGTATGAGTGATAAGTGTAACGCCGAATAATCGTCGTTGGCGAATTTTACGACTCTGACAGGAGGTGGCAATGCTGGTTGCTGCAGGACAGTTTGCTGTTACATCTGTGTGGGAAAAGAACGCTGAGATTTGTGCCTCGTTGATGGCGCAGGCGGCGGAAAACGACGTATCGCTGTTTGTCCTGCCGGAAGCATTGCTGGCGCGCGATGATCATGATGCAGATCTATCGGTTAAATCAGCACAGCTGCTGGAAGGCGAATTCCTCGGACGTTTACGGCGAGAAAGTAAACGTAACATGATGACGACAATTCTGACGATTCATCTTCCTTCAACGCCGGGGCGCGCATGGAATATGCTGGTGGCACTTCAGGCAGGAAACATCGTCGCCCGTTATGCCAAACTGCATCTCTATGATGCATTTGCCATTCAGGAATCACGCCATGTTGATGCTGGTAATGAAATAGCTCCGTTACTGGAGGTGGAAGGGATGAAGGTCGGTCTGATGACCTGTTATGACTTACGCTTTCCAGAGCTGGCGCTGGCACAGGCTTTACAGGGAGCTGAAATCCTGGTACTTCCTGCCGCCTGGGTTCGTGGGCCGCTCAAAGAGCATCACTGGTCAACGTTGCTTGCCGCTCGTGCGCTGGATACCACCTGTTATATGGTGGCGGCGGGGGAGTGCGGGAACAAAAATATCGGGCAAAGCCGGATTATAGATCCCTTTGGCGTCACCATTGCGGCAGCGTCAGAAATGCCTGCACTCATTATGGCGGAAGTGACGCCCGAACGTGTGCGTCAGGTGCGCGCGCAACTGCCCATCTTAAACAACCGTCGCTTTGCGCCGCCGCAATTATTATGATGTTTTTTTACTCGGCGCTTGATTCACCTTGTTACAGATTGCTATTGTGTGCGCGCGTCGAATGACCGTTAATATTCTCTGGTTTTTAAGGCGCGTTCTGTTGCCGGTTATATGTCAAGAAGGTATCTATGGGTGAGATTAGTATTACCAAACTGCTGGTAGTTGCGGCGCTGGTCGTTCTGCTGTTTGGGACTAAGAAGTTACGTACGCTGGGCGGAGACCTTGGAGCGGCCATTAAAGGGTTCAAGAAGGCGATGAATGATGACGATGCTGCGGCGAAAAAAGGCGCAGACGTTGATCTTCAGGCTGAAAAGCTCTCTCATAAAGAGTGACGTGGCGAGCAGGACGCTCCCTCAATATCTTGTTCGATACAAAAAACCCGCTTCAAAAAGCGGGTTTTTTATCAGACAGATGTAAGTAATTATTACAGGATTACTTAACTTCCATTCCTTTCGCCTGCAAATCGGCGTGGTAAGAAGAGCGGACAAACGGACCGCATGCAGCATGGGTAAAGCCCATCGCCAGCGCTTCGGCTTTCATTTCGTCGAACTCATCCGGGCTAACGTAACGTTGAACCGGCAGGTGATGGCGGCTTGGCTGCAAATATTGCCCCAGCGTTAACATCGTCACACCATGACGGCGCAGGTCGCGCATTACCTCAATAATTTCTTCATTGGTTTCACCCAGACCCACCATCAGACCAGACTTGGTCGGGATTTCCGGATGCGCTTCTTTAAAGCGTTCCAGCAGCTTCAGCGACCAGTTGTAATCTGCGCCAGGCCGTACCTGCCGGTAAATACGCGGTACGTTTTCCAGGTTATGGTTGAACACATCTGGGGGCGTTGCAGTCAGAATATCCAGAGCACGATCCATTCGACCGCGGAAATCCGGCACCAGAGTTTCAATTTTGATTTGCGGGCTTTTTTCCCGAATGGCAGTAATACAATCCGCAAAGTGTTGGGCACCGCCATCGCGCAGGTCATCACGGTCAACGGAGGTGATAACCACATAACGCAGCGCCATATCGGCAATGGTCTGCGCCAGTTTCACTGGTTCATTGGCATCAGGAGCTACCGGGCGACCGTGGGCAACATCACAGAACGGACAACGGCGGGTACAAATAGCGCCGAGGATCATAAACGTTGCTGTGCCGTGGTTGAAGCATTCCGCCAGGTTAGGGCAGGAGGCTTCCTCGCAGACAGAATGCAGGCCATTTTTGCGCATTGCGGCTTTGATGCCCTGGATACGTGTAGAGTCCGCTGGAAGCTTGATTTTCATCCATTCCGGCTTGCGCAGCAGGGCTTCGCGCTCTGTTGCCACGTTTTTAACCGGGATAAGGGCCATCTTATCGGCATCGCGGTATTTAACACCGCGTTCCATCACAATGGGTTTACTCATAGCGTGCGTGTTCCAGTTGCGAATTACGAAGGAAAGCGTTTCAATTCAATAGATTGTTGTAATTATCAACTATTTTTGAATTAACGACTGGCAGTATATCATTGAAACGGACCTGAAAGCAGCCAAAGCGGTCGCGAAAATGTAAAATTGTTGTTGGATTGTGCCATTTTATCGTTCTGCGCTGTGATCTGGCTGTAACAATACTTTTTCAAAATGCATTACGGATAACATCTATTACTCCGTGCAGGATGGGATCACGCAGGATGAATTTGTTGTAGTGGATAGAGAAATCTATTTGCTCCTCATTTAAGGACGGAAAAGGCAGTTTTTCCAGCGGCCAGCAACGACTAAACAGGTTATAAAAACGGCTGGGAATAATCGCTAACATGTCACTGTTGGCAACCAGTGCAGCGATTGTCAAAATGTTGTAGCTGGTGAAATTGATTTGCCGGTCCGGAAACATCTCTTGAACTCTCTGCCGCAGACCGCTGAAATTTTGCCCTTCCGGTAACAGAAGTACATGCGCAGCGTTGTCGATAGTCTCTCTGTCATCTTCTAAAGAGAGTAGTGGATTTCCCTTGCGGCAAATTAACACCATATTGTCGGTGAACAGAACATGATGTTGCACCGTACGATTGGTGCAAAACATGTTATCGATGATGAGATCGGTTTGAAACTGACTGAGTTGGTTTTCCGCGTCGCTGATGGGCGGGTTGCGCAGTAAAAGCTGCGGATAGTGAGTTTTAATCGCCCGATAGATGACAGGAAGGACCAGGGCTCCGACCGAGGGAGTGGTCGCAATAGTTATCGTTCGTTGCTTATCATAGCTTCCTTCGATATCCAGCGCGCCAAGAATGGACTCAAGGCCCTGACTGATATACTCATGTAGATGCATCGCAAATGCGGTAGGAGTGACACCCTGGCCTTTGCGAATAAACAATGGGTCAGGGAATATAACGCGCAGTTTCTGAATAGACTGACTGATTGCCGAGGGGGTCAGATTAAGCACTTTCGCTGCATTAACGATCCCTTTATGTACATATACAGCTTCAAAAATAGTCAGAAGGTTAAGATCAATATTTCGTAAGGTTGTAAATATTTGTGGTTTACCTTCTGACGACTTTCTGCTTAAACAGGGTTCAATTTGATTATTACTATCCACGCACTTACTCCAATTTTATTCATGGAAAAATAATATTTAAAAAATTACAATAATCTTATGTCTAATTGGAACGGAACGCTTTTGCTCACCATAATCAACTATTTCAATAGGTTAATCAATGGGGTGAGTTACGGAGCAAGGCGTGGCACCGCATTTCTGCAAGTGATAAAGAAAATATACAAACGCGAAGGAGATGTAAAGCATTAGCAGGTATTATGAGTAATGACCCAGTGTAAATTGGGCCATTGATGTATGGAATTAAGCGGTAATATATTCGAAGTCCGGATTGTTTAGTAGCGCTAAAATATTTTCCAGTAAACGTGGAGCAATATTATTAGTCGTCGCTTCGGGTTTCCATTGTGATATTTTAGCCATTTCCATTCCGGCATACCCACAAGGATTAATACGTAAAAATGGTGAAAGATCCATATTGACGTTTAATGCCAGACCGTGGAATGAACAACCGCGTCGAATTCGTAAACCCAGTGAGCAAATTTTCTTTTCCCCGACATAGACACCAGGCGCGTCAGCCCGAGGATGCGCTTCTATACCCAGTTCAGCCAGGGTATTCACCACTGTTTGCTCAAGCAAGGTCACCAGTTCACGCACACCGAGTTTACGGCGTTTCAGGTTAAGCAACACATACATCACCTGTTGTCCCGGCCCGTGATAAGTCACCTGCCCACCGCGATCGCTCTGGATCACCGGAATATCACCCGGCATTAAAATGTGCTCCGCTTTTCCTGCCTGACCTTGGGTGAATACCGGATAGTGCTCGACCAGCCAGATTTCATCAAGGGTACTATTATCGCGGGTATCGGTGAATTCATGCATAGCCCGGGAGATTGGCTCGTAAGGCTGAAGACCGAGCTGGCGGACAAGAATTTTATCCTGATACAAAACGGCATCTCCGTGGAGAATGAGTAAAAGTGGGGGAAAAGTATATCACAGCGAGGAGAGGGGAGTTACCCGACCAGGAGCCGGGTAACGGAGAAGCGAGTTACAGAACCATGCGGACAATATCGATTTTGCCCAGTTCTTCATACAGTGTTTCAACCTGCTCGATATGAGTGGCGTTGATAGTGATAGATACCGAGTGGTAGTTGCCTTTGCTGCTTGGTTTTACCGTTGGGGTGTAGTCACCTGGCGCATGGCGCTGTACCACTTCAACCACCTGATCAACCAGCTCAGGTAACGCCTGCCCCATAACTTTGTAAGTAAAAGGAGTAGGGAATTCAAGCAGTTCGTTAAGTTTGGTTTTCATGTCAGCTCCGGCGTAACGTAATTAAATAGCAACTCCCGCCAGAAGGCGGGAGTTTTTTTACTGATGCTTAGTATATGGGGACGGAAATTACACTTTCAAGTGTTCAATTTTTAACCAAACCAGTGATGGAACATTAATTTAATGTAATCAATGATTTTGCCGAAGAAGTTACCTTCCGGGATTTCTTGCAACACAACCAGCGGGCGTTGCTCGATCGTTTTGCCATCAAGCTGGAAGTTGATAGTTCCGACGACCTGATTCTTTTGCAGCGGCGCATGCAATTCACTGCTGTTCAGCACATAGCTGGCTTTCAGATCTTTCATGCGACCACGCGGAATGGTCAGGTACACGTCTTTATCAACCCCTAACGAAGCGCGATCAGAATCACTAAACCAAACCGGTTCAGAGGCGAACTCTTTACCTACTTTCAGTGGGTTAACGGTTTCGAAGAAACGGAAGCCCCAGGTTAGCAGTTTTTTACTTTCGGCTTCACGGCCTTTAAAAGTACGTCCACCCATCACCGCAGAAATCAAGCGCATCTGGCCTTCAGTCGCAGAAGCAACAAGATTGTAACCTGCTTTGTCAGTGTGTCCGGTTTTGATGCCGTCGACATTCAGGCTGTTATCCCATAACAGGCCGTTACGGTTCAGCTGGCGAATACCGTTAAACGTAAATTCTTTTTCTTTATAGATCGAGTATTCATTCGGTACGTCACGGATCAATGCCTGGCCGATCAGCGCCATATCTCGCGCGGAGCTGTACTGACCATCAGCATCCAGACCATGTACCGTCTGGAAGTGGGTATTTTTCAGGCCCAGTGCGTTAACGTAGCTGTTCATCAAGCCAACAAAAGCGTCCTGGCTACCAGCGGCAAAATCGGCCATGGCGACACAAGCATCGTTACCCGATTGCAGGTTAATACCGCGGATCAGCTGAGAAACCGGAACCTGCATGCCCGGTTTGAGGAACATCAGCGAAGAACCTTTAAACACCGGGTTACCGGTGGCCCATGCGTCGTTGCCGATAGTGACTAAATCAGTTTCTTTAAATTTACCGGCTTTCATTGCCTGGCCGATAACGTAACTGGTCATCATTTTGGTCAGGCTGGCAGGATCGCGGCGGACATCTGCGTTCTGTTCGGCGAGCACTTTGCCGGAGTTATAGTCAATCAGGATGTAGGACTCCGCATCGATCTGCGGTACACCCGGGATCATAGTTTTGATATTCAGGTCATCGGCATGTGCAGCAGAGATAAAGGCTGTGCAAAGAGCCGTGGTGAGCGCCAGGCGCTTCATGATACGAGCGGAAAAAATGGTATTCATGGTCTGAACTACGACATCCGTGATGGAATTAAAAAAGTGCCCTACTATAGCAAATGCACTACCGGCAGGCATCTGACTTTCCGCGTGACTTTGTTAACGTCATTTACAGAAATTGACACATCAGATGCCTGCTTTACGCTACTGCGCGGTAGTAATAAATGACTGTAATTGGGCTTCGGTTTGCAAACGTTGCTGCAAGGTACTGGCTTCGGCTTTGCTGGCGAATGGGCCAAGCTGGATCCGCCAGACCGCGCCATTTTGAGTTACGCGACCGGGGACGCCGAACTTCTGTCCCAGTTGCTGTTGGTACTGTTGCGCACGAGCCTGATCGCTTACGGCCCCGACTTGCACCATAAAGTTGCCGCTGGCGCTTTGCGAGGCGGCTTGCGGTGTCACCATTGCAGGCGAGGTTGCAGGCGTTGTCGACGAAGCTGTAACAACGGGCTGTGGCGCAGGCGTCGGTTCGCTGCCTTCCAGTACACCAGGCGCTAAGGTCGTTGGAGCGCCGAGGAAACCGCTACTGGTTACCGGCGCGCCGGTCGGATCTTCGCTTTTTAGCGTCGAATTACTGACCGGAAGAATGTCACCCTGCGGGCCAGACACTGAACTTGTTCCCGCGCCACCGCTTAAATCGGGAGGTGCAGGCAGGGCGTAAGTCTGTTTGGCGACTGTGGTACAAGCCATACCAGGACCAGAAAGCGAACCATCCTGGGCGACAATAATCGGATCGATACGAACTTTGGTGTTGTTTGACGTGTTAAGACGGTCAGCTGCCGCGCGAGAAAGCGAAATAACGCGGTCGTTGCCGTAAGGGCCGCGATCATTAATGCGCACCACGATCATTCGCCCGTTAGCCAGGTTAGTGATTCTGGCGTAGCTGGGGATCGGAAGCGTTGGATGGGCCGCCGTCAGCTTTGTCGGATCGAAAGCTTCGCCAGAGGCCGTCAGGTTACTGCCTGGTTCGGCATCATAGATTGCCGCCAGTCCCGCCTGGCTAAATCGAGACGGATCCTGCACGATTTTGTAGCTTTTACCGTCGCGCTGGTAATCCTGATTTGCCGTCGCGTTCAGTGGTTCGAAACGCGGGTCCGCCCCGCTAATTTCAACTATGGGGCCGTTACATACCGCAGGCTGCGGTACACTTACCGTCTGTTGCTGACCATCATCGCTTGTACATGCCGCGAGCATTCCTGCCGCGATGCAGATCCCGAGCCACTGCTTACGCATTGCGCACCGGTTACACGCTTTTCGACAACATTTTCCTGTGGGTGTGGATTGACATTACAATCCCGAACCCAGCCATCAGCACAATTAGCGCCGATCCTCCATAACTGACCAGTGGGAGCGGAACCCCTACAACCGGCAGAATACCGCTTACCATACCAATATTTACGAAGACATAAACGAATAATATCAGCATTAAGCCACCAGCCATGACGCGACCAAAGGTGGTTTGCGCTCTGGCGGCTATCCACAGCCCGCGCATGATCAGCAGAATGTAGAGAGCGAGCAGAATCAGAATGCCCACTAATCCCAGCTCTTCCGCCAGTACCGCGAAGATAAAGTCAGTATGGCGTTCGGGGAGAAATTCAAGCTGTGACTGAGTGCCGTGCAGCCAGCCTTTGCCGCGTAATCCGCCGGAGCCAATAGCAATTTTAGACTGAATAATGTGATAGCCCGCGCCGAGTGGGTCTGATTCCGGGTCCAGGAGCATCATTACGCGCTGGCGCTGGTAATCATGCATCAGGAAGAACCACAGAATCGGAATGAACGCCGCTACCAGCACTACTGCGACGCCAATCAGACGCCAGCTAAGGCCAGAGAGGAACAGTACAAACAGACCGGAAAGCGCAACGAGGATTGATGTTCCCAGGTCAGGCTGTGCAGCCACCAGCAGCGTGGGCATAAATATCAGCACCAGCGCGATGCCAGTATTCTTCAACGATGGCGGGCAAACGTCGCGGTTGATAAAGCGCGCAACCATCAGTGGTACGGCTATTTTGGCAATTTCCGACGGCTGAAAACGAACAATACCGAGGTCCAGCCAGCGTTGAGCGCCTTTAGAGATGGCTCCGAAAGCATCTACCGCCACCAGCAAAATAATACAGATGATATAGAGATAGGGGGCCCAGCCTTCATAAACGCGTGGAGGAATTTGCGCCATCACCACCATGATGACCAGACCCATCGCGATTTGGCCGATTTTACGCTCCATCATGCCAATATCCTGACCGCTGGCGCTCCAGATAACCAGGGCGCTGTAAACCAGCAATGCCAGTAAAATCAGCAGCATTGTGGGATCGAGATGGACTTTATCCCAGAATGTTTTTTTATTCGGATTATCCGTCATGATTAATGGTCCTCCGCTGCGGCAACCGCTGGATTTTCCGCAGGCAGATCGGTGTTGTTATCACCCAGCATAATGTGGTCGAGGATCTGGCGCATCAGCGTACCAACCGCCGGACCCGCGCCGCCGTTCTCCAGAATCATGGCGACAGCCACTTGCGGATTGTTGTATGGCGCAAAGGCGGTCATCAGTTTGTGGTCACGTAAACGCTCGGCAATTTTGTGCGCATTATAGGTTTCGTTCGCTTTCAGACCGAAGACCTGAGCGGTACCAGATTTCGCCGCAATTTTGTACGGTGCGCTGGCAAAGTATTTATTCGCCGTACCATTAGGGCGGTTAGCAACACCGTACATACCGTCTTTCGCCAGCTCCCAGTAACCGGAATGAATATCGCCGACGGGCGGTTCATGCGGTTGTACCCATGGCACCTGTTTGCCGTCTTCGGCGGTGCTCATCAGCAAATGCGGAACCTTCACGATACCGTCATTAATCAGGATCATCAGTGCCTTACTCATCTGGATTGGGGTCGCTGTCCAGTAACCCTGGCCGATACCAACCGGAATGGTGTCACCCTGATACCACGGTTTTTTAAAGCGTTTCTGTTTCCATTCGCGGGTAGGCATGTTGCCGGAACGTTCTTCCGCCAGGTCGATACCGGTGTAATGACCATAACCGAATTTACCCATCCATTCGGAGAGGCGATCGATCCCCATATCGTAGGCCACCTGATAGAAGAAGGTATCCGCAGATTCTTCCAGCGATCTTGTGACATTCAGACGCCCGTGGCCCCATTTTTTCCAGTCACGATAACGTTTTTCCGACCCTGGTAGTTGCCACCAGCCTGGGTCAAACAGCGTCGTATTGCGCGTGATCACCCCGGCGCTTAATGCCGAAACCGCCACATAGGGTTTAACTGTAGACGCGGGAGGATAAACCCCCTGTGTGGCGCGGTTCACCAGCGGTGTATTCGGGTCGTTCAGCAAGGCGGAATAATCTTTGCTGGAGATACCGTCAACAAACAGGTTTGGGTCATAACTAGGCGTGGAAACCAGCGCCAGCACCCCACCTGTACGCGGTTCGGTAACAACCACAGCTGCGCGGCTACCCGCCAGCAGCGTTTCAATATATTGCTGGAGTTTGAGATCCAGCGTCAGGTAAATATCGTGTCCGGCTTGCGGTGGTACTTCTTTTAACTGGCGGATAACACGCCCACGGTTGTTAACTTCAACCTCTTCATAACCGGTCTGACCGTGCAGCACGTCTTCATAGTAACGCTCAATGCCCAGCTTACCAATATCATGCGTTGCCGCATAGTTGGCCAGTTTGCCGTCATTATTCAGGCGTTCGACGTCTTTATCGTTGATTTTCGACACATAGCCGATGACGTGGGTCAACGCCGAACCGTAAGGATAGTAACGACGTTTATAGCCTTTAACTTCGACACCCGGAAAACGGTACTGATTGACGGCAAAGCGAGCTACTTGTACTTCGGTTAGGTTAGTTTTCACCGGAATAGAGGTGAAACGGTGTGAACGTGCGCGCTCTTTTCGGAATGCAGCAATATCGTCATCGGTCAGATCTACCACGCTGCGCAAAGCGTCCAGCGTTTGCTGCACGTTATCGACTTTCTCCGGCATCATTTCTATCTGGTAGATAGTGCGGTTGAGGGCCAGAGGGATACCGTTACGGTCGTAGATAATGCCGCGGCTGGGCGCGATAGGCACCAGCTTAATGCGGTTTTCATTAGAGCGGGTCTGGTAGTCGGTAAAGCGAACAATTTGCAGATTATACAGGTTGGCGATAAGCACGCCGGTCAGCAGCAAAATCCCCAAAAAGGCGACCAGCGCCCGGCGCACAAACAGCGCGGACTCTGCCGTATAGTCGCGAAAAGAGTTCTGTAGTTTCATCCGCTGCGTTTTCTACTCAAAGCTCCCTTATCACTCACGGTGATAAGGATGGTTGGTGGTGATGCTCCACGCCCGGTACAGACTCTCTGCGACCAGCACGCGAACCAGCGGATGGGGGAGGGTAAGCGCCGACAGCGACCAGCTCTGCTCAGCCGCCGCTTTACAGGCAGGCGACAACCCTTCAGGCCCGCCAATCAGTAGACTTACGTCGCGACCATCCAGCTTCCAGCGTTCCAGCTCAGCGGCTAACTGCGGCGTATCCCAGGGCTTGCCTGGAATATCGAGGGTGACAATGCGGTTTTTGCCTGCGGCCGCCAACATCTGCTCACCCTCTTTGTCGAGTATGCGCTTGATGTCCGCATTCTTGCCGCGTTTGCCGGCCGGAATTTCAATCAGCTCGAAGGGCATATCTTTCGGAAAACGACGCAGGTACTCGGTAAAACCGGTTTGTACCCAGTCCGGCATTTTCGTTCCCACGGCGACAAGTTGCAGCTTCACGCATTAACTCCAGAGTTTTTCCAGTTCATACAGGCGACGGCTCTCTTCCTGCATGACATGGACAATCACATCGCCCAAATCCACGACAATCCAGTCGGCGCTGTTTTCACCTTCTACGCCGAGCGGTAACAGGCCCGCTGCGCGAGACTCCTGCACAACGTGGTCAGCAATGGACATAACATGACGGCTGGACGTACCCGTACAGATGATCATGCAGTCGGTGATGCTGGATTTGCCTTGAACGTCTAAGGCGATGATGTCCTGACCTTTGAGGTCATCAATTTTGTCGATAACAAAATCCTGGAGTGCTTTACCCTGCAAGTTTTCCCCCTGGGTGAATCAAATAGATAAAAATGGTCTGTCAGTATACCTGAACCAGAGGCGATTTCGGGACAATTGTCGCCGAATCGGCTTTCGAAAGTGGGCTATCATCCCACCCCGCGCCGCAGATTGCATCGCCATTTTTGTAAAACAATTTCTACAAAGTCGTGTCTGGCGGAAAAAGTCTGGCTGCGGAGAATATCAGCCTGCCCGGGGCTGTCAATGGTCGTTGCGGCTTACCCGTAAAAAAACAGAAAAGTCATGCGTTCTCGACCCCGATGGCACGGCTATTGAGGACGCGTAGCGTCGCGAATTTTTGGTTGATATCAATGGCGCTCCAACACCCCTGGTCAACGCGAAAATGCCACATAGACTCGGCAGGCATGCCAATTAAACGAGCAATTAACAGACTCAGTACGCCCTGATGGCTGACGATTAAAATATTCTGATAGTGCTGATATTCACTAAGCCTTGCGATAAAGCGTTCCACACGTTGCGAAAATGCCTGAAATCCTTCACCGTTCGTGGGGATAGCATGCTGCCAGTCATTGCACCACGCGCTATAGTTTTCGGCATCTTCTTGCATGAGGTCGCGATGATGTCGCATCTCCCAGTCGCCAAAAAACATTTCGTTGAGTTCAGGGATGATATGAACGGGGAGCTGGCGGTCACTGAGAACCAGTCGCGCGGTATGCTGTGCCCGTTCCAGTTCACTGCATAAAACCAAGTCAAAGGAAACATCATCTAGCAGTGTATGCAGATTTTGCGCTTGCTCAATACCGCGTGCGGTCAGGGGTGTGGGCGCATGACCGCTGTACAGACCATCGACATTCGCTTGTGTTTCGCCATGACGAATTAACCACAGTCGCATCATGCCCTCCGTAACGACAGGTATCAGCGATACAAGCCTTGTTGGTTAATGTAAGTCAATACCGGTTCCGGCAATAAATCCTCACACGATTCACCGTTTTGCAAACGTTCGCGGATGATGGTCGCCGAGATGTTAAACCACGGCGTTTCAGCCAGATAAATTTTACCGGCAGGCTGAAGGTGAAGATCTTCCGGGTTATGTGTCAAATGATCTTCCAGCCATTGCTGGTATTGCGGTTGCGCCATTTCAAGTGGGTAACCTGGACGCCGACAGACGATCAAATGTGCATTGTCGAGTATCGTTTCGTATTCGTACCAGGTCGGAAAGGTCAGCAATGAATCCTGACCAATAATAAACGCCAGCGGCACGTCCGGTCCTTGTTCCTGCCGCCACTCTTTCAGTGTTTGCGCAGTGTAAGAGGGGGCATTGCGCTTTAGCTCGCGTTCATCAAGAGTAAATAATGGCTTGTCGGCAATCGCCAGTTCAAGCATGTGTTTACGCTGCACGCTGTTCGCTTCCGGCTGGGGACGATGCGGAGGAACATTATTAGGGATGATTGTGACCCGCGTCAGACCAATCAAATTCGCCAGCGTTTCCACGGGTTTTAGATGACCATAGTGCACCGGATCAAAGGTGCCGCCAAACAGAGCCTGTAAAGATTTCATATCAACCGTCGATAAATACGTCCGCCAGGGGTTTATGGCACAACAGAAGAGATAACCCTTCCAGCTCTGCCCACACTGACTGACCGTAATCTTGTTTGAGGGTGAGTTCCGTTCGTGTCAGGAGTTGCACGGCCTGACGTAACTGCGGCTGACTTAAGCGATTTAACGCCTCGCCCATCATGCCCCGGCGGTTCTGCCATACCCGATGCTTATCAAACAACGCACGCAGTGGCGTATGGGCAGACTGGCGTTTCAGGTTAACCAGTAACAACAGTTCACGTTGTAATGTGCGCAACAAAATAACCGGCTCGCTGCCTTCCAGACGCAGTTGCTGAAGAATATGCAACGCGCGCTTACTTTTTCCCATCAACAAAGCATCAACCCAATGAAAAGGGGTGAAATGCGCGGCATCATTCACCGCCTGTTCAACGCGCGGTAATGTCAGTTTGCCGTCTGGCCAGAGCAGCGATAAACGCTCCAGTGCCTGAGCCAGCGCCAGCAGGTTACCTTCATAACAGTAGCAGAGCACCTGATTCGCCGCGTCATCCAGTTCTAAGTTGAGCTGTTTTGCGCGCACAGCAACCCAGCGGGGAAGCTGAGCCTGCTCCGGTGTCTGACAGGTCACCTGCACGCTGCGATTCGCAAGAGCAGTAAACCAGGCGGCATTTTCTTGCGCTTTGCTTAATTTATTACCGCGGACGATCAATAGCAGGTCGTCATGCAGAAGTCCGGTGAGTGTGAGAAGTTGTTCATTGATCGCCGCATTCGGTCCGTTTTCTGGTAACAACAGCAATAGCGTTTGTCGACTGGCAAACAGACTCATAGCCTGGCATAACGAAAAGATCGCATTCCAGTCAGTGTTGGGATCAATGGAAAAAGTGTGGTGTTCTTCGAATCCTTGTGCCGCAGCTACCTGGCGAACAGCGTCCTGGCTTTCCTGCAATAACAGAGGATCGTTACCAAGTAAAAGATACGCCGCGCGCAGCCCTTCATTGAGCTGCGCGCGGAGTTGTTCCGGGTACAACCGAATCATCAGTTACCCAGCATGGTGGAGACGCGTGCAGGCGTTGCCGGAGTATCCGTTGTGGTCGACGTCTGTTCTTCGTCGGAACGAATATCCGCAGCACGGATGCTTGGCAGCTTACGAATCAGCTGTTCGGCAGCACGGTCGTACATCTCTTTTACGATCATGTCTTGTTCGTTATCTTTCGCTAACGCCATTTGCGGGTTATCGAAGAATGAACGGAAGACTTTGGCGCTAATCGGGTAGATATCACGGCCGGGGATCAACACGGTCGCATTCACCGTCATGATCATCTGATACTCTGCTGTTTGACCGTTACGGAATACCGATGCGGTATCTTTCGCGATGCTCACTTTACCCAAACGCAGGGATGGAACGTCCTTACGCGTGGTTTCTTTATCAAGCAACTCGACACCATTCAGACGTAACTGGTTACGCACCGCACGGCTTAATGGCCCGTTCGGATCGCCTGAGTCCAGGATCATGACCTTCATAGTGGAAGGAACCTGCGTGGTGTCACGCAGATGCCAGCCACACCCGGCGGTGATTAACACCGCCAGAGATAACAACAGTGTTGCCAGATATCGCACGCTTCCTCCCGCGCTTAGCCAACGACCAGATTGAGGAGTTTACCTGGTACGTAAATCACTTTACGTACAGTAACGCCATCAAGATATTTTGCTACCAGATGTTCCTGGCCAGCACGTTCGCGAACCTGTTCTTCCGTTGCGTCCACCGGGACGGTGATTTTGGCACGGACTTTACCGTTAACCTGCACCACGACCAGCGTGGAGTCTTCCACCATCGCTTTTTCGTCAGCAACCGGCCACGGCGCGTTGTCGATATCGCCTTCGCCTTTGAGTTCCTGCCACAGCGTGAAGCAGATGTGCGGGGTGAACGGGTTGAGCATACGGACAACGGCCTGCAGTGCTTCCTGCATCAGAGCGCGATCCTGCTCGCCATCGGTCGGTGCTTTCGCCAGTTTGTTCATCAGCTCCATAATCGCCGCAATTGCGGTGTTGAAGGTCTGACGACGGCCGATATCATCGGTCACTTTAGCGATAGTTTTATGCACATCGCGACGCAGCGCTTTCTGATCTTCAGTCAGCGCATCAACGTTCAGTGCCGCAACATCACCTTTTGCTGTGTGCTCGTACACCAGTTTCCAGACACGTTTCAGGAAGCGGTTAGCCCCTTCCACACCGGATTCCTGCCATTCGAGAGTCATATCAGCCGGAGAAGCAAACATCATAAACAGACGAACGGTGTCCGCGCCGTAACGTTCAACCATCACCTGCGGGTCGATACCGTTGTTCTTCGACTTGGACATTTTGCTCATGCCGGTATAAACCAGTTCATGGCCTGCCGCATCTTTCGCTTTCACGATACGGCCTTTCTCGTCACGTTCAACGATAGCATCAACCGGGGAAACCCAGTTACGTTCGCCGTTTTCGCCAACATAGTAGAAGGCATCTGCCAGCACCATACCCTGACACAGCAACTGTTTCGCTGGTTCGTCAGAGTTCACCATGCCTGCATCACGCATCAGTTTGTGGAAGAAGCGGAAGTAGAGCAGGTGCATAATGGCGTGTTCGATACCACCAATGTAGATATCCACCGGCAGCCAGTAGTTAGCCGCTTCGGAATCCAGCATACCTTCTTTGTACTCTGGGCAAGTGTAGCGCGCATAGTACCAGGAGGACTCCATAAAGGTGTCGAAAGTGTCGGTTTCACGCAGCGCTGGCATACCGTTAACGGTAGTTTTTGCCCACTCCGGATCTGCTTTAATCGGGCTGGTAATGCCGTCCATCACCACATCTTCCGGCAGGATCACCGGCAGCTGGTCGTCCGGGGTTGGCATTACGGTACCGTCTTCCAGCGTCACCATCGGAATCGGCGCGCCCCAGTAACGCTGGCGAGAAACACCCCAGTCGCGCAGGCGGTAGTTCACTTTACGCTCGCCAACGCCCATCGCAGTCAGTTTATCGGCGATGGCGTTGAAGGCCGCTTCATGGTCAAGACCGTTGAACTCGCCAGAGTTGAACAGCACGCCTTTTTCAGTCAGGGCTTGCTGAGAAAGATCTGGCTCAGAGCCGTCAGCCGCCAGGATAAC
Source organism: Shigella flexneri 2a str. 301 (assembly GCF_000006925.2). Classification (NCBI taxonomy): domain Bacteria; kingdom Pseudomonadati; phylum Pseudomonadota; class Gammaproteobacteria; order Enterobacterales; family Enterobacteriaceae; genus Shigella; species Shigella flexneri. The sequence continues at coordinate 676,810 of NC_004337.2, read as the reverse complement.
CGGTTTGATGTTCAGGCCGTATTTAGAGGCAAACTCGTAGTCGCGCTGGTCGTGACCCGGAACCGCCATAACTGCGCCCGTGCCGTACTCCATCAATACGAAGTTTGCTGCCCAAACGGGAATTTCTTCGCCCGTTAATGGGTGAACAGCTTTAAAGCCAGTATCGACGCCTTTTTTCTCCATCGTCGCCATTTCAGCTTCGGCAACTTTGGTGTTACGGCATTCGTCAATAAAGGCCGCCAGTTCAGGATTATTTTCCGCCGCTTTCTGCGCCAGCGGATGACCCGCAGCTACCGCCAGGTAGGTACAACCCATAAAGGTGTCCGGGCGGGTAGTGTAAACGGTCAGCGTGTTGTCATAGTCGTTAACGTTGAAGGTGATCTCCACGCCTTCGGAACGACCGATCCAGTTACGCTGCATGGTTTTAACGGTGTCTGGCCAGTGATCCAGTTTATCCAGATCGTTGAGCAGCTCGTCAGCGTAAGCAGTGATTTTGATAAACCACTGCGGGATCTCTTTACGTTCAACTTTGGTATCGCAGCGCCAGCAGCAGCCGTCGATAACTTGTTCGTTCGCCAGTACGGTCTGGTCGTTCGGGCACCAGTTGACCGCAGAAGTCTTTTTATATACCAGGCCTTTTTTATACAGCTCGGTGAAGAATTTCTGTTCCCAACGGTAGTATTCCGGCGTACAGGTTGCCAGCTCGCGGCTCCAGTCATAACCAAAGCCCAGCATTTTGAGCTGGTTTTTCATATACGCGATGTTGTCGTACGTCCACGGTGCCGGAGCGGTGTTGTTTTTCACCGCCGCGCCTTCCGCAGGCAGACCAAACGCGTCCCAGCCGATCGGCTGCAGAACGTTTTTGCCCAGCATGCGCTGGTAACGGGCGATCACGTCACCGATGGTGTAGTTACGTACGTGGCCCATGTGTAGTCGACCAGAAGGATAGGGAAGCATAGACAGGCAGTAATACTTCTCTTTGCTCTCGTCTTCGGTTACTTCAAATGTGCGCTTCTCATCCCAATGAAGCTGTACTTTGGATTCTATCTCTTCCGGGCGGTATTGCTCTTGCATGGCAGCCAGTGGTCCTGTTTTCAATACGGCTACAAATGTAGCGTTGAGGTGGTTTTTCAGATCCGCATAGCATAGCCCAAACGTCCGCGTCAAAACAGCCTTTCGCGCACTCGACGTTGAAATGATGCCCGGATTATTCGTACATTAATTTACAGAGTTTGTGGGCGTATTAGCAAAGCAAGGAACAAAGAACGTCTATTATTATAGTCAGTTAACGACCCGGGAGATGAAACGATGAACAAGGTTGCTCAATATTACCGTGAACTGGTCGCGTCACTGAACGAACGCCTGCGCAATGGCGAACGTGATATCGACGCACTGGTGGAACAGGCGCGCGAGCGCGTAATAAAAACAGGGGAGTTAACGCGAACCGAGATCGATGAGCTGACGCGAGCTGTCAGACGTGACCTGGAAGAGTTCGCCATGAGCTATGAAGAGAGCCTGAAAGAAGAATCTGACAGCGTCTTTATGCGGGTGATTAAAGAAAGCTTGTGGCAGGAGCTGGCAGACATCACCGATAAAACGCAGCTTGAATGGCGCGAAATTTTCCAGGACCTCAATCATCATGGGGTTTATCACAGCGGAGAAGTGGTCGGGCTGGGAAATCTGGTCTGCGAGAAATGTCACTTCCATCTCCCGATCTACACACCGGAAGTGCTGACGCTATGCCCGAAATGTGGTTATGACCAGTTCCAGAGACGCCCGTTTGAGCCGTAATAGTCTGATTTCGCACAGCAATAAAGAGAATATGGGCAGAATGAAATTCCCCGGCCCTTGTTTTTATTTCTACAGTAAAGCTTCAGTCTCACGAATTTCCTGACTGACATCTCTGGTTCCGGATGACTGAACTTTACGATACAGGTCGAGAGCCTGTCGGAGATCGACAGGTCTTCCTTCTCCGTAGTGATACATAATGGCCAGGTTATACCAGGCAGTGGCGTCATTGCATTCAGCGGCTTTCGTAAACCATTCAAAGGCAGCCTGATAATCTTTCTCAACGCCTTGTCCGTGTTTATACATATAACCGATGTTGACGTAAGCGCCGACGCTTTCCTGAGCGGCAGCCTTCAGATACCAGTACATCGCTTGCTTATAGTCCTGGTCCACCCCTTCGCCAGCGTTATAATCCCATGCAATTTGAAACTGGGCGTGCCGATTACCCTGCTGTGCGCTTTTCAAATACCAGAATGCGGCGAGTGTCTTGTTTTGAGCAACGCCTTCTCCGTCTTTATAAAGATCGGCCAGATTGTCTTGTGCGTAACTATGGCCTTGTAATGCAGCTTGTTTGTACCAGAAAAATGCCAGCGTATAGTCTTGTGCGACTCCGTTGCCATTTCTGTACATCCATCCAAGATTATTTTGCGCATAAGACATTCCGCTCTCCGCGGCTATCTGATACCAGGTAACCGCTTCTTTATAGTTGGGGTCTTCTCCACGATCCAGTATCCAGCCAAGGGCGTTGGAAGCGAAAGTATGGCCTTGTAGGGCAGCTTTTTTCAGCCAGAAGATGGCTTGCTCATTATCTTTATGACGGCTTTTATCCTCGGTATACTTTTGCCCTAAGGAATACTGTGCTTCACAATGACCTTGCTCAGCGGCCAGCTTCAGCCAGTAAAAGGCCTTTTCGTCGTCCGGAGAGTCAATTGCGCTATCGCGATTATAATAAAACCCAACAATATATTGAGCCTCGCAATCGCCTTTTTCAGCACGTTCGATAATCTCATCTATTGATAAATTATCGCAGCAACTTGACGTAAAAATCATTATCATTTCCTTATGGTTGTAGATAAAATATATTATATTTTTATGTGTTCCATTTTTGCGTAAGCCTTATTTTATGCGTATTATGTTGCGTCAGAAAAGTATAAATAACTGAGCCTCGAAATGTAGTTTACATTCATTAAATGAATGTTTAAGGATAAATTATATGGACATGGGGTCGCAAAAAATATTGTTTGCACTTTCCACTCCGATGGAAATACGCAATGAATGCTGTTTACCTTCGCATTCATCCCCCAAAATGTATTTAGGTACATGCTTTTTTGACCTTTCTTCCTCATGGGGAATTGATGACCGTGATGACCTGCTGCGCATAATTCACCGAATGATCGAGAACGGTCATGCCGATCGGTTGGCAGGGTTTTATCACCGCTGGTTTCGTTATTCTCCATGTGAATGGCGTGACTATCTTGCTGAATTAAATGAGCAAGGTCAGGCTTATGCGCAATTTGTCGCCAGCACAGCCGAATGCTGTGGTGAGGGAGGAATTAAAGCATGGGATTATGTCCGGATGGGTTTTTTAAGTCGAATGGGCGTACTTAATAACTGGTTGAGTGAAGAAGAAAGTCTATGGATCCAGTCGCGTATTCATCTACGGGCTCTACGTTATTATAGTAACTGGCGGCAATACTTTGCCGGTTATACCTTTGGTCGGCAATATTGGCAGTCTCCCGAAGATGATCATCTGCCTTTATTACGCGAATTCTTAGCGCGTAAAGAATACGACGATTCCGGCAATGATATGTTTTATCAATTATTTGCCAGTGATGATGCGTATTACCCTACCTTGTCCTGGCAACCACTGGCTGACTACCCCACATGCCCGGAAACGCTTAAGGATATGAGCGACTTATGAAAAATTGCTGGAAGATCCTCGATATAGAGGAAACGACTGACGTCGATATTATCCGCCGCGCTTATCTGGCGCTGTTACCGTCCTTTCATCCAGAAACCGATCCGCAGGGTTTTAAACAACTTCGTCAGGCGTATGAGGAGGCGCTACGGATTGCGCAGTCGCCTGCTAAATCTGTTTGGCAACCAGAAGAATATGAGGTAGCAGAACATGAAATTCTGCTCGCCTTTCGCGCGTTACTTGCCTCTGATAGCGAACGTTTTCTGCCCTCCGCCTGGCAGCGATTCATTCAGCAATTAAATTATTGCTCGATGGAAGAGATTGATGAATTACGCTGGTCGCTGTGCACAATCGCCATGAACACTGCCCATTTATCCTTCGAGTGCGTGGTGTTATTAGCAGAAAGATTGCGGTGGTTGCAGGAGGAAAACGTCGGGGAAATAGACGAAGAAGAACTGGAATCCTTTTTATATGCCATTGCGAAGGGGAATGTTTTTAACTTCCAGACCATTCTGCATCTGCCAGTTGCCGTGCAAAATGACACCATCGATTTTTACCAAATGTTCGCTCGGATTTGGTCATCGCATCCAGAATGGCTGACATTGTATTTAGCGCAACATCGCGCAGTGATTATCCCCGATGATGCAAAACTGCACAGAAATTTACTCCGCTGGTATAGCGCAAGCCGCCTGGGAATCCCCGAACTCCTGGATTACGCCCGGTCGTGGCGGGAAGCTGAACCTGATAATGAAGATGCGCGTTATTATGAATACGCACAACGCGTCTATTGTGGAGAAGGCGAAAGCCTGCTGGCAGAACTTTGTTACTACTGGCGCGAGTATCCCTCCACCCAGGCGGATGCTTTAATGTTGCAATGGTGCCGTCAGCATCGGGTCTATTATTACCCATTAGTGGTGATGATGATTGAAGCGCGTGATCTGGTTAACGATCAGGGAAAACCGCTACTTTATGTCCCCGGCGACAGCGCCCGTACGCGTTTTCATTTATACGAAATACTCAGCGATGAAAAACTCTCTGCGCTGGGGCGTTCACTGGTCGAGATGGTTTTGCACAAAGGACGTAAGCCGCGGATCTCACTCACGCGTGATACAGAACATCCCTTATGGCCATTATATTTAGTTGCCAAACAATTAGTGCAGGCCAGCCAACCGACAGAAGAATCATTAATGCCGATTGTGAGCCGCCTTGATGCAGAAGATCGTTGTCCACTGGAAGCATTAATTATTCGTCGATTATTAATTCAGGCGGCGAATTTTACCGGTCAGGAAACCGTCGAGCCGGAGCCGCAACCGCAGCCAATGCCCGTTGATGATGGCGGGCTGGGCTGTCTGGGCGTCATCAAAATTATTTTCTACATTTTTATCTTTGCCGGTTTGATAGGGAAAATACTCCATCTCTTCGGGTGACAGTCGACGTTAATGTGCGGGAAGTCCGGCAAGTAATCTTTCCGCATTTTTGTAATGTTGTTTGGCGGCCAGTTTTAACCATTTTTGAGATTCATAATGGTTAACATTAATACCAGTGCCATTTCTGTAGATCAAACCCAAAGTATATTGAGCATGAGCATACCCTTGTTCAGCTGCTTCCTTATACCAGAGAATTGCTTTACGGGTATCGGGTTTGACTCCCAGGCCTTTCAGGTAGATCCACCCCAGTTTGCTTTGTGCGCGCGGATTTTCCTGTTCTGCTGATTGCTCATACCAGTATCTCGCCTGTGTATAATCCAGTGGTTTACCGTCGCTACCATGAAGATAAAATTCGCCAAGGCGATATTGCGATGTTGAGTGACCATGAATCGCGGAAAGCTCCGTGGCTGCCGTGGTTAACGGTAGACTGCCTGGTGATCTTAAATAATCAAAGGCATAATTCACCATGGCTTTATCACGCAACATCGTTTTCTTGGGTTGGCTAATACAGGTAATTGCTGCAACTATAAAAATTGCGAATATATACATTAATTTTTTATTCATGTGTGAATGCTTCGATTTTCTTTTTATTTTGAAAGCGTCAAGTTTATACTCATCAATAATAAAAAAGTAGTCAGTTAATGCACTTAAGGGATTATTAAAAAATGAATAAGGAAGAACAATATCTTCTTTTTGCGCTTTCTGCGCCCATGGAAATACTTAATCAGAGTTGCAAACCCGCGCATGACTCGCCAAAAATGTATACCGGGATAAAAGAATTCGATCTCTCATCATCCTGGGGAATAAATAATCGTGATGATTTAATTCAGACTATTTATCAGATGACTGATGATGGTCATGCCAATGATTTAGCTGGCTTATATCTGACATGGCAACGCTCTTCCCCTGAAGAGTGGAAAGCATTAATTGCTGGTGGCTCGGAGAGAGGGTTGATTTATACCCAATTCGTTGCCCAAACCGCTATGTGCTGTGGAGAAGGGGGAATCAAAGCCTGGGATTATGTTCGAATGGGATTTCTGTCACGGGCCGGTGTGCTCAACAACTGGCTGACGGAAGAAGAGAGTTTATGGCTGCAATCGCGCGTCTATGCACGAGCTCACCATTACTATCACAGCTGGATGCACTATTTTTCTGCCTATTCACTAGGGCGTCTCTACTGGCAATCTTCTCAGTGCGAAGACAACGCTTCGCTACGCGAGGCGCTAACCCTGTACAAATACGATAGCGCCGGGAGTCGGATGTTCGAAGAGCTGGCAGCGGGAAGCGACCGTTTCTATGCCACGCTTCCCTGGCAGCCATTAACTGTCCAGCCTGAATGCCCGGTAACGCTTAAGGATGTGAGCGACCTATGAAAACATGTTGGCAAATCCTCGAAATTGAAAGCACGACGCAAATAGACATTATCCGCCAGGCTTATCTTGCTCGCTTACCGTTGTGTCATCCCGAAACCGATCCGCAGGGGTTTAAAGCATTACGCCAGGCCTATGAAGAGGCGCTGCGACTGGCGGTAAATCCTGTCGAGGAAGCAGATGATGAAGAAAAAGATGCCACCGCTGAACATGAAATACTACGTGCATTCAGGACATTACTGGATTCAGAAAGTGATCGTTTTCAGCCCTCCGCCTGGCAGAAATTTATTCAGCAATTAAATACCTGGAACATGGAGGATGTCGATCAATTACGCTGGCCGCTGTGTGCAATCGCTATAGAAGCGCGATATCTGTCATTAAATTGTGCTTCTTTGTTGGCAGAGCGTTTGAACTGGCATTCGTTTAATGACAGCGAAGGAATGGATGAGGAAGAAAGGGAGGCTTTTCTTGAGGCCATTCAGGCTGGTGATTGTTTCGATTTCCTTAGCCTTCTGGAATATCCCGTCGCGTTACAGAACCAGACTGTTGAATATTACTTCGCGCTGGAACGTTGCTGCCGTTACCATCCTGACTATGTCACTGCGTTTTTGGCGATGGAAGGACCGTGGTTCATTCCTGATGATGCAAAGTTACATCGCAAACTGTTGCGCTGGTACAGCTCGGTGCAAACAGGTATGGTGGAACTCATTCCTGTAGCCAAACAGTGGCAAGCGGAAGAACCAGAAAGCGAAGATGCCCGGTATTACCAGTGTGCACAACGTTTGTACTGCGGCGAGGGGGAAAGCCTGCTTGCTGATCTCGGCGCGTACTGGGAAAGTTACCCATCTACACAAGCTGATAATTTGTTGTTGCAGTGGAGCAAGCGTCATTGCCCGGATTATTTCGCGTTATTAGTGATGGTTATCGAAGCGCGGAGCATGGTAGATGCGCAAGGTCAACCGCTGAAATATGTTCCTGGTGAGAGCGCCCGGACGCGGCTGTTATGGGCGGAAATTTTACATAGCGGAAAATTATCGCCGTTAGGTCAATCGTTTATTGAGTCGTTATTCTTCAAACGCAAAGCATGGGCGTGGTGGAAATCGAGAGTCGGTAGCGAGACAGAAGAAGATTCACCGTTACTGGATTTGTATCGGGTAGCGGAACAGGTAGTACTTGAAGCGTTTCCGAAACAAGAGATGCTGGCCCGTCTTAATACAAGGCTGGAAGGCGGAGATGCTCATCCATTAGAGGCCATTATCACCCGGATGCTGTTGACGAAAGTAAAACTCGAGCCGGAGGATGAAGATGTCGATGAGCCAACACCTGAAAACCATGAAGAAAAAAATGATGAGGGTGAAAAACCACAGAGCATTACCAGCATTATCAAAATCAGTTTAACGGTGCTGGTTATAGGTTATGCTCTCGGCAAAATCGCGATGTTGTTTAGTTGACGATGTGTTTTTTGCGCCGATGCCGGATGCAGCATTTACGCCGCATCCGGCAGCCGTGATTATGAGGTCTCAATGGCTAAATAAACGCTCGCCCGCCGCCTGACCTCATCGACGCGGGCCATATCGTTTGACTGCAGCGCCGCATCAAAATCGGTGATCACCCGGCCAATCTCTTCTCGCTCGTCACCCAGCGCCCGCGCCCACAACTCTTCCAGTTTGGCTTTAAAGGTGCGATTGATGAGCATATCGCGCGGATAAATTTTCAATGCGGATAACCGCGTCCGACTCTCTTCAATCTGCTGCGCGCTCAATGTTACCGGGCTGTGGTTAATCACTCTGGACTTAACGCTGCCGTCTTCCAGAAGCACGTCAACTTCAAGCAACCCGTTGATATCATAACTAAAGCGAATATCAATCGACTGATAAGCCCCGGTTTTCTTCAACGGCACATCGAAGGATTCCACCAGAATGTTGTTTTTAACTTTGTGGTTTTCTCCCTGATAGACGTTAACCGTAATTGAATCCTGTTCCGGGTGCATGGTTGAATAAGTTTCTACACGCGACACGGGCACAGTGGTGTTTCGTTCAATAATCGGCGAGAAAATGCCGGAAACGCCCTGGCGGTTAACCTCAACGCCCAACGAGTAAGGGCAAATATCAGTGAGGATCACTTCTTCAATATCTTCACTGCGTAAGCGGCAGGCGGCCTGGATTGCTGCGCCCAGCGCGACAATGGTGCTCGGATCGTAACTTTGATACGGTAATTTGCCAAACAGACGCACGGCGATTCGCTGCACCAGCGGCATTTGTGACGCGCCGCCAACCAGCACCAGACTGTCGATTTGACTCGGCTTCAGACGCGCATCGCGCAACGCCTGTTCAATCGGCACTCGCAAGCGATTGAGCAGCGGCAACCACAAATCTTCCAGTTCGTTCTCGTAAAATTCGCATTCCCGCGTTTCATCCTGGTACTACCAGCGAATGTGCATTGGCGATTGATTGCTACATTTTGCCGCTTCCACACAGGCGTACAAGGCTGCCAGTTCACTCTCGTTAAGCGTGGTCCTTGTGACATCCGCGCGCTTTAAAACGTCATCGACCAACATATGGGTAAAATCTTCGCCACCGAGGAAGTTGTCGCCAGCGGAGGCGTGAACTTCAATCACCGGCGTGGCGTACTCAAGCACCGTAACGTCAAACGTGCCGCCACCGAGATCAAACACCAGCGAACGGGTATTTTGTTGGGTATGCAGGCCATACGCCATCGCAGCTGCTGTGGGTTCATTAATTAAGCGTACCGCATTTAACCCGGCTAAGTCCGCTGCTAAACGGGTATGCTTGCGTTGTTCATCGCTGAAATAAGCCAGAACGGAGATCACCACATCTTTAATCGGACGTTGCAGAAATTCTTCGGCATCTTCTTTTAATGAGCGTAATACCAAAGAGGACAGTTCTGGCGCGTTAAATGTGTCGCTGCCTAACCGCCAGTTGGTATTACTGCCCATTGCACGTTTAAATAACGCTGCCGTTTTATCCGGATGCGAAGTACGCCGTGATACAGCCGGTTTTCCGACTAAAATATGATTATTTTCATCCATGCTAATTATGGATGGTGTTAAATATTCACCGAACTTATTTGGAATTAATTGCGCGGCACCGTCTTTCCAGACGGCAATTAAACTATTGGTAGTGCCGAGATCGATACCTATGGCGAGTTCTGCATTATCCATTGCATTTATATCTTGAAAGAAAAAGAGATAAATAGATTAAGACCACCCAGGTAACGCGTGGTGATCTTAATCAATGACGAGTGTTAAGCGTAAAATTTCAGACGATCAGCCAGTAAATCAACAAAGCCCTGACGATCAACATCGACAATTACAGTGGCATTCGGTTTATTGCCAGTCAGATAATAATAATCAACAACCGTCATACCCTGGGTATATTTCCCCTGTGTTTCCACGCCAACCCAGCGCTCAACAGTGGTAAACAACTCGGGTTTCAACAGCCAGGCGATGGTGCATGGGTCATGCAGCGGTGCGCCGACAAAGCCCCATTTTTCGTCTTTATGATATTCGAGGAAGAAATCCAGCAGTTCGGCAACAATGGTTGAAACAGGGTTGCCAATCGCGCGGAAACGCTCGGTGTCTTCAACGTGGATTTGCGCTTTATGAGTAACATCCAGACCGGCCATCACCACCGGGATCCCTGACTGGAAGACAATTTCTGCCGCTTCCGGGTCAACGTAAATATTAAATTCAGCCGCAGGCGTCCAGTTACCAAGCCCCATTGCGCCGCCCATAATCACGATACGGGCAATTTTGCTATGCAGTTCCGGATGGCTATTGAGCAGCAAGGCAACGTTAGTTTGCGGTCCGGTAGAAACAATCGTGACAGGTTCCGCACTTTCGCGCAGCGTTTTCGCCATCAGCTCCACCGCCGTACAGTTTTGCGGTGCGAACGTCGGTTCCGGTAATGCCGGGCCGTCGAGACCGCTTTCGCCGTGCACATTGTCCGCGATAATCAACTCACGCATTAACGGTTTTACCGCGCCGCCTGCCACCGGAATATCGGTGCGATTAAGCAAGGTCAGCATACGCAGAACATTGCGTAAGGTTTTTTCTGGTGTCTGGTTTCCGGCGGAAGACGTAATTGCTTTGACATCAAGCTCTGGTGAGGCGAGTGCGAGAACTATTGCGATAGCGTCATCATGACCTGGGTCGCAATCTAACAGAATTGGCAGTGCCATTGTTGCTCCTTGTTGTGTGCTTCTTTGCGACAAGGGTAACGCCAGGATGTAACAGATACGAGGGGCGAAACGATAAAGCGTGAGATGGCGCGCAATTGGGTATGTGCGCCAGAGTGATTAATGCAGGATTTTCGCGAGGAAGTCTTTTGCGCGGTCCGATTTCGGATCATCGAAGAAAGCGTCTTTCGGCGAGTCTTCGACAATTTTACCCTCGTCCATAAAGATCACCCGATTCGCCACTTTGCGGGCAAAGCCCATTTCGTGGGTCACCACCATCATGGTCATTCCTTCGTTCGCCAGTTCCACCATCACGTCCAGCACTTCGTTGATCATCTCCGGATCCAGCGCCGATGTCGGTTCGTCGAACAGCATCGCAATAGGAGCCATACACAATGCGCGAGCGATTGCCACGCGCTGCTGCTGACCGCCGGAAAGCTGCGCCGGAAATTTATTGGCATGTGCGGAAAGTCCCACGCGCTCCAGCAATTTCAATGCTTTTTCACGAGCGGGCGCTTTATCGCGTTTAAGCACTTTCACCTGCGCCAGGGTCAGGTTTTCGATAATCGACAGATGAGGGAACAGCTCGAAATGCTGGAATACCATCCCGACGCGGGAGCGCAGCTTTGCCAGATCGGTTTTCTTGTCGTTAACCACGATACCATCGACGGTGATTTCACCTTGCTGCACTGGTTCGAGGCCGTTGACGGTTTTAATCAGCGTTGATTTGCCGGAACCAGACGGGCCGCAAACCACCACCACTTCGCCTTTTTTCACTTCGGTTGAGCAGTCGGTCAGCACCTGAAAGTGACCATACCATTTTGAAACATTTTTCAGGGTAATCATTATGCTGTCCTTCTTTTCAAGTAGCTGACCAACAACGACGCGCTAAGGCTAATAACGAAATAAACAAATCCGGCAAACAGGATCATCTCGACCTGCGTACCATCACGCTCACCAATGGTTGAGGCGGTACGGAAGAAATCGGCCAGAGATAACACATACACCAGCGAGGTATCCTGGAACAGTACGATGCCCTGAGTGAGCAGCAGCGGCACCATCGCGCGGAAAGCCTGCGGCAGAATAATCAGTTTCATCGACTGCCAGTGAGTCATCCCCAACGCCAGCGCGGCGCTCGACTGACCACGGGAAATACTTTGAATACCGGCACGGATAATCTCTGAATAGTAGGCCGCTTCAAACATCGAAAACGCCACCATCGCCGAAATTAAACGAATATCATTTTTTGGCGATAATCCCAGCACATTTTGCAGAAATCCCGGCACAATCAAGTAAAACCACAGCAAAACCATGACTAAAGGAATCGAGCGGAATACGTTAACGTAGGCTTTGGCAAACCACGAAACAGGCGCGAAGCTGGACAAGCGCATCACCGCCAGCATGGTACCCCACAAAATACCAATCACGACTGCCGTGACGGTGATTTTCAGGGTGATCACCAGCCCGTCGAGCAGATATGGCAGGGAAGGAACAATGGAACTCCAGTCAAACTCGTACATTATTTGCCCCCCATGTTGCCGGGCAGGCGAACTTTACGTTCAACCAGCGTCATCACCAGCATGATAAAAGCGTTAATCAACACATACGCAAGCGTGATGGCGGTAAACGACTCCCAGGCGTGAGCCGAGTAGTCGAGCAATTTACCCGCCTGCGCCGCCATATCCACCAGACCGATGGTCGAGGCGATGGCGGAGTTTTTCACCAGGTTCATCATCTCGGAAGTCATCGGCGGGACGATAACGCGATAAGCATTAGGCAGCAGTACGTATCGATAAGTCTGCGGTAGCGTCAGGCCCATCGCCAGCGCGGCATTCTTCTGCCCACGCGGTAGCGACTGAATAGCGGCGCGTACCTGTTCGCAAACACGGGCGGCGGTAAACAGCCCCAGGCAGAGCATGGATGAAAGGAAAAACTGAATATTGGGATCCAGCTCGGCCTTAAACCACATGCCGATTTTCTCCGGCAGCAGCTCCGGGATCACCAGATACCAGGTAAAGAATTGCACAATCAACGGCACGTTGCGGAACAGTTCGACATACAACGTACCCAGACCGGAGAGAAAACGGTTTGGAACGGTACGTAAAATGCCGAAAAATGAACCGACGAGGAAAGCGATAATCCAGGCGCAGATCGACAAAGCGATCGTCACCTGAAAACCACTCCAGACCCAACCAAGATAGGTGGTATTGCCGAACGGGGCTTGTTGTAAAAAAATACCCCAGTTCCAGTCTATAGACATAAATCTACTCCAGAAAAAAGAGGGTAGCAGCGTTAACTGCTACCCTCGAAGATTGTTACCCAGCGTATTGCGGTTTTCAGGCCCGATGGGGAACGACCATCAGGCGTATAGTCTGTCCGTGCTACGTAACAATCGAGAGGGCTGGAATTTCCGCCCCTGGTTCTTGTAATTAGTTCAGTGCCTTGTCATTCGGTTCTTTGAACAGTGCTTTCATTTCGTCTGACAGTTCGAAATTCATGTTCAGGTTTTTCGGCGGAATTGGATTTTTGAACCATTTATCAAACCATTTTTCCGCTTCACCGGAGGTCTGCACCTGAGCGATAGTGTCATCCATCAGCTTTTTGAACTGCGGATCGTCTTTACGCAACATGCAACCGTAGGCTTCCTGAGACTGCGGCTTGCCGACGATATCCCAGTTGTCTGGTTTCTTCGCTTTCGCACGTTCACCGGCCAGCAGAGCGTCATCCATCATAAAGGCAACGGCACGACCGCTTTCCAGGGTGCGGAAAGAGTCACCGTGATCTTTGGCGCTGATGATGCGCATATTCATTTTTTGCTCTTCATTCAGTTTGTTGAGCAAAACTTCAGAGGTAGTGCCGGAAGTGACGACTACGGCTTTGCCTTTCAGGTCGGCAAAATCTTTGATATCGCCGCCCTTTTTGGTCAACAGGCGCGTACCGACCACGAAAATAGTGTCAGAGAAAGCCGCCTGTTTTTGGCGTTCGACGTTGTTGGTGGTAGAACCACATTCAAAATCGAAAGTGCCGTTTTGCAGCAGTGGAATACGATTTTGTGAGGTAATCGGAATCAGTTTTACCTGCAAGTCCGGTTTGTTGAGTTTCTTTTTCACTGCTTCAACAATGGCGTTGGAGTAATCCTGCGAGTAACCCACCACTTTTTGCTGATTGTCGTAATAAGAGAAAGGTACTGAAGATTCACGGTGACCGACGACAATCACACCGTTTTTGGCGATTTTGTCCAGCGTACTGCCTGCTGCCGGGGCGGCGTCATCTGCCTGTGCCAGTCCTGCGGAAAGCGCCAGGGCGAGGATTGCTGTGGCAGGTTTACGTAATTGCATATCCAACACCTTTATCTTCTGCGTTAAGAACGCATGGATACCCGTTGTGAGTGTTTGTGTTGTTATCGTCTGCAACTTTATTGTGCAGTGTTGTGCCTGTTAGGTAACATTTAGTTTGGCTAAATGTAAAGATATTGATGTTTTATTGTTTGTTTTTGCGAGGTGCACCGCACCATTCTGAAGCAAAATTCTTAAAATGCACTCTTTTGGTGCTACCGGTGGATTGCTGTGGTGCAACCGGGTTGTACTGATGCTGGTTCAAGCTTTGCCTTGTATAACAAAGCAATAGATGTGCCAAAGTTGGATAGGAGAATATTGTTATCCGGATAATGCACTGATGCCGCATCCGGTGAGCGTGCCGAAATATGGGATGTATTCCGGCACGATAAGAAGGGATTATTTACGTCGCTGACGCAGACTCATCAACACAGCAGCAAAACCAAACAGTGCCGTCAGCACCCACAGCGGCCAGTTGCCGGTACGTGCGTATGGTGTGAGTCCGGTGGTCGGCGTCACGTTAGTGGTTAACACCTCGCGGGCGAACTGCGGGATCATCGCCTGAATCTCACCCTGCGGGCCAATCACCGCCGTAATGCCGTTGTTGGTGCTGCGCAACAGTGGGCGCGCCAGCTCCAGCGCACGCATTCGCGCCATCTGGAAGTGTTGCCATGGACCAATAGATTTACCAAACCACGCATCGTTGGAGATAGTCAGCAGGTAGTCGGTATCCGGGCGGAAGTTATCGCGCACTTGCTCGGCGAGAATAATCTCGTAGCAAATAGCCGCAGTAAGCTCAATACCATTTGCCGACAGCGGCGGCTGGATATATGGCCCACGGCTGAACGACGACATCGGCAGATCAAAGAACGGTGCTAACGGACGCAGAATCGACTCCAGCGGGACAAACTCGCCAAACGGCACCAGATGGTTTTTGTTATAGCGATCGGCTGATTCGTAGCTGTACGGTGCACCTTTACCCAGCGTGATGATGGTGTTGTAGGTATCGTAGCGGTTCTGCTTATTGAGACGCGCGTCGACAATCCCGGTTACCAGCGAGCTACCTTTATCACGCAACTCACCGTCCAGTGCTTTGAGGAACGGTTGCTGATTAATTTCCAGATCGGTTATCGCCGACTCCGGCCAGATAATCAACGATGATTTGCCCATCAGCGGTGCCGTTGCGTTGTAGTAAATCTTTAGCGTATTAAGAAGCTGGCCTTCGTCCCATTTCAGCGATTGCGGAATATCGCCCTGAACCATCGAAACCTGAATGGTTTTCTCCGGTTGCGGGGTAAACCATTGGATGTAACGCAGCGGGAAGGGTAGGGCAAACAGCACGACGGCCACCACCAGCGGACGCCAGTTGCGTTTGACCAACGCCAGTGCCAGCAGGCCACTAACCATCATCAGCAGGAAGTTAATGGCTTCCACGCCCATTAGCGGTGCCAGCCCTTTTAACGGGCCATCAATCTGGCTATAGCCGAACTGTAACCACGGGAAGCCAGTCAGCACCCAACCGCGCAGAAACTCGGTCACTTGCCAGAGAGCAGGGGTGGCAATCGCCACGCGCAGCCAGGTGGTTTTCGGCCACAGACGCGACAGCACGCCAGCAAACAGTCCGGTATACAGCGACAAATACGCCGCCAGCAGCACCACCAGGAAGATGTTAACCGGGCCAGGCATCCCGCCAAAGGTCGCGATGCTGACATAGACCCAGTTAATACCGCTGCCAAAGAGGCCAAATCCCCAGCAAAAGCCAATAGCGGCAGACTGGAGTGGGCGACGGTTAAAGGTCAACGCCTGAAGCCCCATCAGCGAAATAATCGCCGCAGGCCAGACGTCGTAAGGAGAGAAGGCCAGCGTTCCGCAGGCACCGAATAATAACGCCAGCAGCAGGCGAATGCGCTGGCGTTCAATTAATGAGGCAAAATCCATGTAGTTATCTATCCAGTTTCGGTTTTATTCATCCAGCTTTGGCTGGGGTGAGTCATCCGGGATTTTGACATGAACCTGAATAATACGCCGACTATCGGCCATCGCCACTTTGAACTGGTAACCGTCGATGTCGATAGTTTCGCCACGCGCCGGAAGATGCCCAAACGCCTGCATCACCAGACCACCGATAGTGTCGACTTCTTCATCGCTAAAGTGGGTGCCGAACGCTTCGTTGAAGTCTTCAATGGAAGCCAGTGCGCGCACGGTCCAGGTATGACGACTCAGCTGACGGAAGTCGATATCATCTTCTTCGTCATACTCGTCTTCAATCTCACCAACAATCAGTTCCAGGATGTCTTCAATGGTCACCAGACCGGAAACCCCACCGAATTCGTCAATAACGATCGCCATGTGGTAACGCTGAGAGCGAAACTCTTTCAGCATCCGGTCTACGCGCTTACTTTCAGGAACGACAACCGCCTGACGTAACACTTTGTCCATGCTGAAGGCTTCAGCATCGCTGCGCATAAACGGCAGCAAGTCTTTCGCCATCAGAATCCCTTCAATGTGATCTTTGTCTTCGCTAATCACCGGGAAACGTGAGTGGGCGGACTCGATGATGACATCAAGGCATTCGTCCAGCGTCTGGTTGCGTTTCAGGGTAATCATCTGGGAGCGGGGGATCATGATGTCGCGAACGCGTTGGTCTGCGATGTCCATCACCCCTTCGAGCATATCGCGCGTATCTTCGTCGATAAGGTCGTTCTGCCCGGAATCACGGATCAGCGCCAGCAGTTCGTCACGGTTTTTCGGTTCACCGTGGAAAAGTTGGCTGAGTAACAGGGAGAAAAATCCCTTCTTGTTGCTTATCGTGTCACTACTGTGTGAATTGTCGTCGCTCATGGCGTCGTATGGGTTCTCATGTTAGTTAATCAAAACGCCGTCGTTAATCACCAACGGCGGGGACGTCTGCCAGTCAAATGCCTGGCAAATTATTCTTTCTCGGCAATGTACGGATCCTCATAGCCCAGAGCAAGCATAATCTCTGTTTCGAGGGCTTCCATTTCTTCTGCTTCGTCATCTTCAATGTGATCGTAACCTAACAAATGCAGACTGCCGTGCACCACCATATGCGCCCAGTGCGCCTCCAGTGGTTTGCCTTGCTCCTGAGCTTCCTTCTCAACCACCTGACGGCAGATAACCAGATCGCCCAGTAGCGACATCTCCATGCCAGGCGGCACTTCAAACGGGAAGGAGAGCACGTTGGTCGGCTTATCCTTACCGCGATAGGTCAGATTCAGACTGTGGCTTTCGGCGGTATCGACCACGCGAATAGTCACTTCCGACTCTTCCTGAAACTGCGGGATCACCGCATTCAGCCATGTTTGAAACTGGCTCTCTTCCGGTAACCCGGAATTATCTTCACATGCCAGTTGTAAATCGAGGATCACCTGACTCATTTTTGTTCCTGTTCTTCGCGCTTGCGTTCTGCTGCCAGCGCCGCTTTACGTTTTTGTTCTGCTTCTTCCCAGGCTTCATAAGCGTTAACGATACGCGCCACCACCGGGTGACGAACCACGTCTTCGCTGTGGAAGAAGTTAAAGCTGATCTCTTCGACATCGGCCAGCACTTCAATGGCATGACGTAAGCCTGATTTAGTATTACGCGGCAGGTCGATCTGTGTGACGTCGCCGGTGATAACCGCTTTTGAGTTAAAACCGATACGGGTCAGGAACATCTTCATCTGTTCGATGGTAGTGTTCTGGCTCTCATCGAGAATGATAAACGCGTCGTTCAGCGTACGACCACGCATATAGGCCAGCGGCGCGACTTCAATAACGTTGCGCTCAATCAGTTTCTCGACTTTCTCAAAGCCCAGCATTTCAAACAGCGCGTCGTACAGTGGGCGCAGATACGGGTCTACTTTCTGGCTTAAATCGCCAGGCAGGAAGCCCAGTTTCTCACCGGCTTCGACCGCCGGACGAGTCAGCAGAATACGGCGAATTTCCTGACGCTCCAGGGCATCAACTGCCGCAGCCACTGCCAGGTAGGTTTTACCCGTACCCGCCGGGCCAACGCCGAAGGTAATGTCATGGTCGAGAATATTGGCGATGTACTGCGCCTGGTTTGGCGTGCGCGGCTTAATTACGCCGCGTTTAGTTTTGATATTGACCGCTTTGCCGTACTCCGGCACGCTCTCCGCGCTTTGCTCCAGTACCCGCGCTTCTTTAATCGCAAGGTGGATCTGTTCCGGTTCGATATCCTGAATCTGACCGCGCATCGGGGCAGTATCGACATACAGGCTACGCAGAATGTCTGCCGCAGCGGTGACGCAAATCGGACGGCCGGTCAGTTTAAAGTGGTTATCGCGGCGATTGATCTCGATGCCGAGACGGCGTTCGAGCTGCTTGATGTTGTCATCAAACGGGCCGCACAGGCTCAACAGACGCGCATTGTCTGCTGGCTCCAGGGTGATTTCGCGAGTGTCTATGTTCAAACCGTTCCTCTTATCTGTATGCCGCCGGAAGCTGAACATTCACCGGCCTATAAGGAAATTATTCACGCCACAGGAAAAAGGCGCAAGCATTGCGATAAAGATGGGGATAAAGAGAGAAAAAACAAGGCCCACCGGAACGGCAGGCCTGAGAATTACGGCTGATAATAACCCACGCCAAGGTCGTTTTCTTTGCGGGTGCGGGCAATCACCGACTCCGGTGTTTCTGCCATGCGCAGACCCATTTCATCTTCAGTTCGCACCACTTTACCGCGCAGAGAGTTCGGGTAGACGTCGGTAATTTCTACATCGACGAATTTACCGATCATATCCGGTGTGCCCTCGAAGTTGACCACGCGGTTATTTTCGGTACGCCCGGAAAGCTCCATGATGCTCTTACGCGAAGTCCCTTCTACCAGAATACGCTGGGTGGTGCCGAGCATCCGACGGCTCCATGCCATCGCTTGCTGATTGATACGTTCTTGCAGAATATACAGACGCTGCTTCTTCTCTTCTTCCGGAACATCATCAACCATATCGGCGGCAGGCGTTCCTGGACGTGCAGAGAAGATAAAGCTGTAGCTCATGTCGAAATTGACGTCGGCAATCAGCTTCATCGTTTTCTCGAAGTCTTCGGTGGTTTCGCCAGGGAAGCCAACAATGAAGTCAGAACTGATCTGAATATCCGGACGCGCCGCACGCAGTTTACGGATGATCGCTTTGTACTCCAGCGCCGTATGGGTACGTCCCATCAGGTTCAGAATGCGATCGGAACCGCTCTGTACCGGCAGATGCAGGAAGCTCACCAGCTCAGGCGTGTCGCGGTACACTTCGATGATATCGTCGGTGAATTCGATCGGATGGCTGGTGGTAAAGCGAATACGATCGATCCCGTCGATCGCAGCAACCAGACGCAACAGATCGGCAAACGATCCGGTGGTGCCGTCGTAGTTCTCACCACGCCAGGCATTCACATTCTGACCGAGCAGGTTGACTTCACGCACGCCCTGAGCCGCAAGCTGGGCAATCTCAAACAGAATATCGTCAGACGGACGGCTTACCTCTTCACCACGGGTGTAAGGCACCACGCAGTAGGTGCAATATTTATTGCAGCCTTCCATGATGGAGACAAACGCGGTCGGCCCTTCGGCGCGCGGTTCCGGCAGACGGTCAAACTTCTCGATTTCCGGGAAGCTGATATCTACAACCGGGCTGCGGTCGCCGCGCACGGAGTTGATCATCTCCGGCAGACGGTGCAGCGTTTGCGGCCCAAAAATAATATCGACATAGTGGGCGCGCTGGCGAATGTGCTCGCCTTCTTGCGATGCCACGCAGCCACCGACGCCGATAATCAGGTCTGGATTCTTCTCTTTTAACAGTTTCCAGCGACCCAACTGATGGAAGACTTTTTCCTGAGCCTTCTCGCGGATTGAGCAGGTGTTCAGCAGTAGCACATCCGCTTCTTCCGCCACGTCGGTCAGTTGATAGCCGTGGGTGGCATCCAGCAGATCGGCCATCTTCGATGAATCGTACTCGTTCATCTGACAGCCCCAGGTTTTAATATGGAGTTTTTTGGTCATCGACTTGCTCTTGCGAAATAGTAGCCAGGAATGCAGGGCGCATAGTGTAATGCTTTGCTGCCGTTGTGACCAGTATGAGCGTTATCAGCCCTTGGGGGTAAAAATCCTGTAAACTTAAAGCATATTGCTAACAGGATGATTGACCATGACAAATCAACCAACGGAAATTGCCATTGTCGGCGGAGGAATGGTCGGCGGCGCACTGGCGCTGGGGCTGGCACAGCACGGATTTTCGGTAACGGTGATCGAGCACGCAGAACCTGCACCGTTTGTCGCTGACAGCCAACCGGACGTGCGGATCTCGGCGATCAGCGCGGCTTCGGTATCATTGCTTAAAGGGTTAGGGGTCTGGGATGCAGTACAGGCTATGCGTTGCCATCCTTACCGCAGACTGGAAACCTGGGAGTGGGAAACGGCACATGTGGTATTTGACGCAGCCGAATTAAAGTTGCCGTTGCTTGGCTACATGGTGGAAAACACAGTCCTGCAACAGGCGTTGTGGCAGGCGCTGGAAGCGCATCCGAAAGTAACGTTACGTGTGCCAACCTCGCTGATTGCATTACATCGAGATAATGATCTTCAGGAGCTGGAACTGAAGGGCGGTGAAACGATCCGCGCGAAACTGGTGATTGGTGCCGACGGCGCAAATTCTCAGGTGCGGCAGATGGCGGGAATTGGCGTTCATGCCTGGCAGTATGCGCAGTCGTGCATGTTGATTAGCGTACAGTGTGAGAACGATCCCGGCGACAGCACCTGGCAGCAATTTACCCCGGACGGACCGCGTGCGTTTCTGCCGTTGTTTGATAACTGGGCATCGCTGGTGTGGTATGACTCTCCGACGCGTATTCGCCAGTTGCAGAATATGAATATGGCGCAACTCCAGGCGGAAATCGCGAAGCATTTCCCGTCGCGTCTGGGTTACGTTACACCGCTTGCCGCTGGTGCGTTTCCGCTGACGCGCCGACATGCGTTGCAGTATGTGCAGCCGGGGCTTGCGCTGGTGGGCGATGCCGCGCATACCATCCATCCGCTGGCGGGGCAGGGGGTGAATCTTGGTTATCGTGATGTCGATGCCCTGATTGATGTTCTGGTGAATGCCCGCAGCTACGGTGAAGCGTGGGCCAGTTATCCTGTCCTCAAGCGTTACCAGATGCGGCGCATGGCGGATAACTTCATTATGCAAAGTGGTATGGATCTGTTTTATGCCGGATTCAGTAATAATCTGCCGCCGCTGCGTTTTGTGCGTAATCTCGGGTTAATGGCGGCAGAGCGTGCTGGCGTGTTGAAACGTCAGGCGCTGAAATATGCGTTAGGGTTGTAGCCTTACAACATTGCCGGATGCGTGCCAGCCGTAGGTCGGATAAGACGCGGCAGCGTCGCATCCGACATTGAAGGATAAGACGTGTCAACATCGCATTCGACATTGAATGAACGCAGAAAAGCAAAAAGCTCGCCGAAGCGAGCTTTTTTAATGTGGCTGGGGTACGAGGATTCGAACCTCGGAATGCCGGAATCAGAATCCGGTGCCTTACCGCTTGGCGATACCCCAACTGGGTGCACTTACAAGGTAAGCGTCTTGAATAAATTGGCTGGGGTACGAGGATTCGAACCTCGGAATGCCGGAATCAGAATCCGGTGCCTTACCGCTTGGCGATACCCCAACAAATTGGTTTTGAATTTGCCGAACATATTCGATACATTCAGAATTTGGTGGCTACGACGGGATTCGAACCTGTGACCCCATCATTATGAGTGATGTGCTCTAACCAACTGAGCTACGTAGCCAGATTGTTTCTTCGATGGCTGGGGTACCTGGATTCGAACCAGGGAATGCCGGTATCAAAAACCGGTGCCTTACCGCTTGGCGATACCCCAATAACCGGGCGGTGAACCGCTTACTCGAAGAAGATGGCTGGGGTACCTGGATTCGAACCAGGGAATGCCGGTATCAAAAACCGGTGCCTTACCGCTTGGCGATACCCCATCCGTACAACGCTTTCTGGTGAATGGTGCGGGAGGCGAGACTTGAACTCGCACACCTTGCGGCGCCAGAACCTAAATCTGGTGCGTCTACCAATTTCGCCACTCCCGCAAAAAAAGATGGTGGCTACGACGGGATTCGAACCTGTGACCCCATCATTATGAGTGATGTGCTCTAACCAACTGAGCTACGTAGCCATCTTTTTTTTCGCGATACCTTATCGGCGTTGCGGGGCGCATTATGCGTATAGAGCCTTGCAGCGTCAACCTCTTTTTCAAGGAAAATTGCTCGAAAGTGACTGTTTGGTTTAGGTTGCGAACAGCGTGGCGCTATATTCGTCAATTATTGTTTACTTTGTGTTTTTCCCCACCCTACAGCCATTCTTTTGTCGTACAGGATGAAATTCGGAATTCAACAATAGTGGTGGGAAATTAATCTATGAAATACTGGCCTACAGTGATGAGTTGTCAAACAGTGATGTGGCAAACCCGGAACATTTCCTTACTGCATATCAGAATCAACAAGCAGCGCAATAACTAAAACAGCCCCGGATTTCTCCGGGGCAGTACCGCATTTCTTACTTATACGCCGACTGGTGAACGCCAACCGCACGACCAGACGGATCGTCCATTTTTTTGAACGCTTCATCCCATTCGATCGCTTTAGCTGAAGAACACGCGACGGAAGGACCGCCCGGCACGCACTCAGCGGCACTCGGAAGTGGGAACAGTTCTTCAAAGATCTCGCGGTACAGATACGCTTCTTTTGAGGTCGGCGTGTTGTACGGGAAGCGGAAGCGGGCAGTTTCCAGTTGCTGATCAGAAACCTGCTGCGCCGCCACTTCTTTCAGGGTGTCGATCCAACTGTAACCGACGCCATCGGAGAACTGCTCTTTCTGCCGCCAGGCCACGCTTGCGGGCAGGTATGACTCAAAACATTCACGCAGGATGTGTTTTTCCATTTTGCCGTTACCGCACATTTTATCCTGCGGGTTAATGCGCATCGCCACATCAAGGAATTTTTTGTCGAGGAACGGAACGCGTGCTTCCACGCCCCAGGCTGACATCGCTTTGTTGGCGCGCGCGCAGTCATACATATGCAAGGCCAGCAGTTTACGCACCGTCTCTTCATGCAGTTCTTTAACGTTGGGCGCTTTATGGAAGTAAAGATAACCGCCAAACACTTCATCAGAACCTTCACCGGACAGCACCATTTTAATGCCCATCGCCTTGATCTTACGCGACATTAAATACATCGGTGTTGAAGCGCGAATAGTGGTCACATCATAAGTTTCGATGTGGTAAATCACGTCGCGGATGGCATCCAGACCTTCCTGTACAGTGAAGTGAATTTCGTGATGCACGCGACGGGCTGCGTATTTCTTGGTGATAGCGGAAATAATTGAGGAATCCAGACCACCAGAAAGTAGCACACCGTAAGGCACATCAGACATCAGATGGCTTTTAACGGAATCTTCCAGTGCCTGACGCAGCTCGTTTTTGTCGGTCACGTTATCTTTCACTGCATCAAAGTCGAACCAGTCGCGATGATAATAAGAACGGATTTCGCCGTCCTGACTCCACAAATAGCTCCCCGCCGGGAACTCTTTAATCGTGCGGCAAACTGGCACCAGCGATTTCATTTCTGAGGCCACATACAGCTGACCGTGTTCGTCATACCCCATATACAGTGGGATGATCCCCAGATGGTCGCGACCAATCAGGTAGGCATCTTTTTCGCTGTCGTACAGGGCAAAGGCAAACATGCCCTGCAAGTCGTCGAGAAATTCCGGCCCTTTTTCCTGATACAGCGCGAGGATCACTTCACAGTCAGACCCTGTCTGGAACTGATAACGATCGCCATATTCAGCGCGCAATGCCTGGTGGTTGTAGATTTCACCGTTTACCGCCAGTACGTGGTTTTTTTGTTGGTTGTAGAGAGGTTGCGCCCCCGCGTTAACGTCAACAATTGACAGACGTTCGTGAGCGAGAATGGCGTTATCGCTGGCATAAATACCGGACCAGTCCGGGCCACGATGACGCATCAGGCGTGACAGCTCGAGTGCTTTCTTACGCAGCTCAACTGCGTCTGTTTTGATATCGAATACGCCAAAAATTGAACACATAACCTTCTCCGTTAACCTGGTATTTGTTGCTTGTTGTGTTTGCTTGTTTAAAAAAATGCCGCAAAGCAGCACTGTGCGCAAGCTATTTGGCAGTGCAAAAATAAAAAACGTAATGGTGATTGTCGATTGGTGAAAAAGGGTCTGGTGTGAGGATGTATTTATTGATGAATCGATAATTTTTAGCGGGTTTTATTGAATGGTTATATTTTACGGGGGCCAAATTGCTGATAAAGTGCGATTTGTTCATGCCGGATGCGGCGTGAACGCCTTATCCGGCCTACAAAAGCATGAAAATTCAATATATTGCAGGAGCTGCGTAGGCCTGATAAGCGTAGCGCATCAGGCAGTTTGGCGTTTGTCATCAGAGCCAACCACGTCCGCAGACGTGGGTGGTATTCAGATAACGTCGATTTCAGCGACTGACGGGTAAATCCAGCTTGGGCGGAACGGCATACTGTCGATATCGTCGAGCGATGAAACACCAGAAAGCACCAGAATCGTCTCCAGACCGGCCTGGAAGCCCGCCAGAATATCGGTACGCAGGTTATCGCCGACAATCACTGTTTCTTCCGAATGCGCCTGCATTTTGTTTAATGCCGCGCGGATGATCCACGGGCTGGGCTTACCAACATAGAACGGTTTGCGCCCGGAGATTTTCTCAATCCCTGCACACAACGCGCCACAAGCGGGATAAAAACCGCGCCCGTGGGTGTCCGGGTTGGTGGCGATAAAGCGTGCACCGTTAGCGACGAAATAGGCTGCTTTATGAATCATGTCCCAGTTGTAGGAACGTGTTTCGCCAACAATCACGAAATCAGGGTTCACATCGGTAATAGTGAAACCGGCTTTGTACAGTTCATGAATCAGTGCGCCTTCGCCCACCACATACGCTTTCTTGCCTTCCTAGCGACGCAGGAAATCGGCGGTCGCCATCGCAGAGGTATAAAACACGCTATCCGGCACATCGACACCGGCAGTGGCAAAGCGGTTCGCCAGATCTTGCCCAGTCTGCGAAGGATAGTTGGTCAGCAACACCAGCGGCAGGCCTTTATCCATAATCCCGTGCAAAAATTCCGCTGCACCCGGTACGGCGACGTTATCGTGCATCAGCACGCCGTCGATATCGCAAATTACATTTTTAATGGTCATGGACTACCCAGAATATTGACAACAATAAGCGCCACTATAAAAGCACATTAATTTTCCAGCAAATGCTGGAGCAAAATACCGTTGAGCATGGCGCGTTTTACCAGCGCAAAAGCGCCGATTGCCGAGCGGTGATCCAGCTCAGAACGTACCACCGGCAGATTAGTACGAAACGCCTTCAGCGCTTGGGTATTAATGCAGCTTTCAATAGCAGGGAGCAGCACTTTATCGGCTTCGGTGATTTCACCAGCAATAACAATTTTTTGCGGATTAAATAAGTTGATAGCAATGGCGATGGTTTTACCCAGATGACGACCGACATACTCAATCACTTCCGAGGCCAGGCTATCGCCTTTGTTCGCGGCTTTGCAGATAGTTTTGATGGTGCAGTCGTCCAGTGGCACACGGCTCTGGTAGCCCTGCTTTAACAGATTCAACACCCGTTGTTCAATGGCAGCGTTGGCGGCGATAGTTTCCAGGCAGCCAAAGTTGCCGCAGTGGCAGCGTTCACCCAGCGGTTCGACCTGAATATGGCCAATTTCACCGACGTTACCGTTGCGGCCAATAAAAATGCGCCCGTTAGAGATAATCCCGGCCCCGGTTCCGCGATGGACACGCACCAGAATGGAGTCTTCGCAATCCTGACTTGCACCGAAGTAGTGCTCCGCCAGCGCCAGACTACGGATATCGTGACCAACGAAACAGGTCACTTTAAAACGTTCTTCCAGTGCT
Source organism: Shigella flexneri 2a str. 301 (assembly GCF_000006925.2). Taxonomy (NCBI): domain Bacteria; kingdom Pseudomonadati; phylum Pseudomonadota; class Gammaproteobacteria; order Enterobacterales; family Enterobacteriaceae; genus Shigella; species Shigella flexneri. The sequence goes on along the minus strand of NC_004337.2, from coordinate 650,779 downwards.
TCTACCAGCCCCCAGTTTTCTACCTGAATATGCGGCATGTAATGAATTTTGCCGCTGTCCGGGTCAACAAGCCCTGGCAGGATCACCGAAATGGCGATTAGCTCGCGCAGCTTGCGCTGGTAGCTATCAATAAACTGAGCAATGGCATTCAGCAGGGCATGTTCCAGCGTCTGCTGGGTACGTTCCGGCAGCGGGTAATGTTCTTCTGCCAGCACTTTGCTGCTGAGATCAAACAGAGTGATGGTGGCGTCATGACGACCAAGCCGTACGCCGATTGCGTGGAAATTGCGGGTTTCGGTGACGATGGAGATAGCGCGGCGGCCCCCGGTGGAGGCCTGCTGATCAACTTCTTTGATCAGCCCGCGTTCGATAAGCTGACGCGTAATTTTGGTTACGCTGGCGGGGGCAAGCTGGCTTTGCTCGGCAATCTGAATCCGCGAGATTGGCCCGTACTGGTCAATCAGGCGATAAACCGCCGCGCTGTTAAGCTGTTTTACGAGATCAACATTACCTATCTGAGCTTGTCCGCCTGGTGTCATACTTTCTCTTATTGAGTTACGACCTCGTTACCGTTAACGATGGTCTTGGTGATTTTAAAATCAGGTGTGAATGCGGTCAGGTTGGCTACTTTACCTGCGGCGAGCGTGCCGAGACGTTTTTCAACGTCAATCGCACGCGCCGGATAGAGCGTCGCCATACGCAGCACTTCATCCAGTGCGATACCGCAATGTTCGACCAGATTACGCACGCCTTCAATCATGGTTAAGGATGAACCGCTTAACGTACCGTTCTCATCCACACAAAGTCCGTTACGGTAGTATATTGTTTTACCCGCAAAAATGAACTGTTCAATGTTGGCACCTGCTGGCGCGGTGGCGTCGGTAACCAGACACAGTTTGTCGCCTTTAAGGCGTTTAGCGTTACGAATGTTGGCGTAATCAACATGCAGGCCATCAGCGATAATACCGCAATAAATGTCAGCTTCGTCGAGGATCGCGCCCGCCAGGCCCGGTTCACGACCGGTAATATACGGCATCGCGTTGTACAGATGGGTGGCAAAGGTAATCCCCGCGCGGAAACCGGCTTTTGCTTCTTTCAACGTCGCGTTGGAGTGACCGGCAGAAACCACAATCCCGGCATTTGCCAGTTTGCTGATGACTTCCGCAGGAACCATTTCCGGTGCCAGGGTCACTTTGGTAATGACGTCGGCGTTTTCACACAGGAAATCGACCAGCGCGGCATCAGGCTTACGCACAAAATTCGGATTATGGGTGCCTTTTTTTACCAGATTCAGCCACGGACCTTCCAGATGCAGACCTAACGCCTGATTCGGATGTTTTGCCAGGTACTCACGCATAACGCGCACGCCCTGTTTCATCAGCTCATCGCTGGTGGTGATAAGCGTCGGCAGATAGTTAGTACAGCCTGATTTCTCATTGGCTTTCTGCATGATTTCCAGCGTTTCCACGCTGACCGCTTCAGCGGTGTCGTTAAACTGTACGCCGCCGCAGCCGTTTAACTGCACATCGATAAAACCGGGGGAGAGAATGGCCCCGTTCAGTGAACGTTGTTCGATCTCTGGCGGCAGTTCCGCTACCGGACAGACGCTTTTAATCAGGCCATCAGCGATAACAACCGCGTGGTCATCAAGAAATTCGTGGCCGGTAAAGATCCGGCCCTGGGTTAATGCATACATTCTGCCCCCCGATTTTAAAAAATATTGCCCTGAGCAAGGAACCAGGGCAGGGATAACAATTACAGACCTTTGATATTTTCTGCTTCTAATTCATTGAAATATCTTAAAGTCTTAACTTTCAGCTCCATGGTGGAAGGTTCATCGCACACCATGATCGCTTTCGGATGCAGTTGCAGACAGCTGATGGTCCACATATGGTTCACGCAACCTTCAACGGCGGCCTGCAGCGCCAGTGCTTTCTGGCTACCCAGCACCATAATCATCACTTCTTCGGCATCCAGCAGTGTACCAACACCGACAGTCAGGGCATATTTTGGCACCTGATTGACATCGTTATCAAAGAAACGAGAGTTCGCGACGCGAGTGTCATGAGTCAGGGTTTTGATACGAGTACGAGAAGCCAGAGAAGACGCCGGTTCGTTAAATGCAATATGACCGTCGTTACCTACACCGCCCATAAACAGATGAATTTTTCCGTAAGAACGGATTTTTTCTTCATACTGGCGGCACTCGGCATCGATATCCGGGGCATTGCCGTTGAGAAGGTTGATGTTTTCTGCTGGAATATCAACGTGATCGAAGAAATTACGGTGCATAAAGCTGTAGTAGCTTTCCGGATGCTCTTTCGGCAGACCGACATATTCGTCCATGTTGAAGGTGACAACGTGCTTAAAGCTGACCTGGCCTGCTTTATGCATTTCGACTAACGCTTTATAGGTGGTCATCGGCGTGCCGCCAGTCGGCAGGCCCAGTACAAACGGACGATCGGCAGTTGGTTTGAACGCATTGATACGATTGACGATATGGCGAGCAGCCCATTTGCCGACCTGTTCAGCGGTAGTCAGGGGGATCAGTCTCATTATTCACCTCAATAAGTAAAATGTAAGCCGTTGGCGGATTAGACATCTTTAAGCGTAACCTGGATTTGCGCAGACAGGCGTCAATCCGACTTGATTTTTTGAATGATAAAATAAGTTTTCTGGTTTAGCCAGTAAAAGGGAGTGATGATAACGATATTTGGTGACAAAACTCACAAAAGACACGCGTTTAATTTGCGATGCGAATTAAATTTTCACACACTCTGTAGCAGATGATCTAACAATCTGATTACAGAACATCGGCAGTAAAATTTGCAGCAAAATAAAAATACGGCTTTAAACGAGCCAAATAGGGTTCTCGTAGGGGGAATAAGATGAATATTTTAGGTTTTTTCCAGCGACTCGGTAGGGCGTTACAGCTCCCTATCGCGGTGCTGCCGGTGGCGGCGCTGTTGCTGCGATTCGGTCAGCCAGATTTACTTAACGTTGCGTTTATTGCCCAGGCGGGCGGTGCAATTTTTGATAACCTCGCATTAATCTTCGCCATCGGTGTGGCATCCAGCTGGTCGAAAGACAGCGCAGGTGCGGCGGCGCTGGCGGGTGCGGTAGGTTACTTTGTGTTAACCAAAGCGATGGTGACCATCAACCCAGAAATTAACATGGGTGTACTGGCGGGTATCATTACCGGTCTGGTTGGTGGCGCAGCCTATAACCGTTGGTCCGATATTAAACTGCCGGACTTCCTGAGCTTCTTCGGCGGCAAACGCTTTGTGCCGATCGCCACCGGCTTCTTCTGTCTGGTGCTGGCGGCCATTTTTGGTTACGTCTGGCCGCCGGTACAGCACGCTATCCATGCAGGCGGCGAGTGGATCGTTTCTGCGGGCGCGCTGGGTTCCGGTATCTTTGGTTTCATCAACCGTCTGCTGATCCCAACCGGTCTGCATCAGGTGCTGAACACCATCGCCTGGTTCCAGATTGGTGAATTCACCAACGCGGCGGGTACGGTTTTCCACGGCGACATCAACCGTTTCTACGCTGGTGACGGCACCGCGGGGATGTTCATGTCCGGCTTCTTCCCGATCATGATGTTCGGTCTGCCGGGTGCGGCGCTGGCGATGTACTTCGCAGCACCGAAAGAGCGTCGTCCGATGGTTGGCGGGATGCTGCTTTCTGTTGCTGTTACTGCGTTCCTGACCGGTGTGACTGAGCCGCTGGAATTCCTGTTCATGTTCCTTGCGCCGCTGCTGTACCTCCTGCACGCACTGCTGACCGGTATCAGCCTGTTTGTGGCAACGCTGCTGGGTATCCATGCCGGCTTCTCTTTCTCTGCGGGTGCTATCGACTACGCGTTGATGTATAACCTGCCTGCCGCCAGCCAGAACGTCTGGATGCTGCTGGTGATGGGCGTTATCTTCTTCGCTATCTACTTCGTGGTGTTCAGTTTGGTTATCCGCATGTTCAACCTGAAAACGCCGGGTCGTGAAGATAAAGAAGACGAGATCGTTACTGAAGAAGCCAACAGCAATACTGATTCATGTCTGACTCAACTGGCAACCAACTATATTGCTGCGGTTGGCGGTACTGACAACCTGAAAGCGATTGATGCCTGTATTACCCGTCTGCGCCTGACCGTGGCTGACTCTGCCCGCGTCAACGATACGATGTGTAAACGTCTGGGTGCTTCTGGTGTAGTGAAACTGAACAAACAGACTATTCAGGTGATTGTTGGCGCGAAAGCAGAATCCATCGGCGATGCGATGAAGAAAGTCGTTGCCCGTGGTCCGGTAGCCGCTGCGTCAGCTGAAGCAACTCCGGCAACTGCCGCGCCTGTAGCAAAACCGCAGGCTGTACCAAACGCGGTATCTATCGCGGAGCTGGTATCGCCGATTACCGGTGATGTCGTGGCACTGGATCAGGTTCCTGACGAAGCATTCGCCAGCAAAGCGGTGGGTGACGGTGTGGCGGTGAAACCGACAGATAAAATCGTCGTATCACCAGCCGCAGGGACAATCGTGAAAATCTTCAACACCAACCACGCGTTCTGCCTGGAAACCGAAAAAGGCGCGGAGATCGTCGTCCATATGGGTATCGACACCGTAGCGCTGGAAGGTAAAGGCTTTAAACGTCTGGTGGAAGAGGGTGCGCAGGTAAGCGCAGGGCAACCGATTCTGGAAATGGATCTGGATTACCTGAACGCTAACGCCCGCTCGATGATTAGCCCGGTGGTTTGCAGCAATATCGACGATTTCAGTGGCTTGCTCATTAAAGCTCAGGGCCATGTTGTGGCGGGTCAAACACCGCTGTATGAAATCAAAAAGTAATCTGCTTTATGCCTGATGCGACACGGCAGCGTCGCATCCAACAATGACAAGCGGTGGAGATCTTCTCTGCCGCTTTTTTTTTCATCAATCATCCCCATAATCCTTGTTAGATTATCAATTTTAAAAAACTAACAGTTGTCAGCCTGTCCCGCTTATAAGATCATACGCCGTTATACGTTGTTTACGCTTTGAGGAATCCACGATGAGTGAGGCAGAAGCCCGCCCGACTAACTTTATCCGTCAGATCATCGATGAAGATCTGGCCAGTGGTAAGCACATCACAGTACACACCCGTTTCCCGCCGGAGCCGAATGGCTATCTGCATATTGGCCATGCGAAATCTATCTGCCTGAACTTCGGGATCGCCCAGGACTATAAAGGCCAGTGCAACCTGCGTTTCGACGACACTAACCCGGTAAAAGAAGATATCGAGTATGTCGATTCGATCAAAAACGACGTAGAGTGGTTAGGTTTTCACTGGTCTGGTAACGTCCGTTACTCCTCCGATTATTTTGATCAGCTCCACGCCTATGCGATCGAACTGATCAATAAAGGCCTGGCGTACGTTGATGAACTGACACCGGAACAGATCCGCGAATACCGCGGTACCCTGACGCAGCCGGGTAAAAACAGCCCGTACCGCGACCGCAGCGTTGAAGAGAACTTGGCGCTGTTCGAAAAAATGCGTGCCGGTGGTTTTGAAGAAGGTAAAGCCTGCCTGCGTGCGAAAATCGACATGGCGTCGCCATTTATCGTAATGCGCGATCCGGTGCTGTACCGCATTAAATTTGCTGAACACCACCAGACTGGCAACAAGTGGTGCATCTACCCGATGTACGACTTCACCCATTGCATCAGCGATGCGCTGGAAGGTATTACGCACTCTCTGTGTACGCTTGAGTTCCAGGACAACCGTCGTCTGTACGACTGGGTACTGGATAACATCACCATTCCTGTTCATCCGCGCCAGTACGAATTCTCGCGCCTGAATCTGGAATACACTGTGATGTCCAAGCGTAAGCTGAACCTGCTGGTGACCGACAAGCACGTTGAAGGCTGGGATGACCCGCGTATGCCGACCATTTCCGGTCTGCGTCGTCGTGGTTACACTGCGGCTTCTATTCGTGAGTTCTGCAAACGCATCGGCGTGACCAAGCAGGACAACACCATTGAGATGGCGTCGCTGGAATCCTGCATCCGTGAAGATCTCAACGAAAATGCGCCGCGCGCAATGGCGGTTATCGATCCGGTGAAACTGGTTATCGAAAACTATCAGGGCGAAGGCGAAATGGTCACCATGCCGAACCATCCGAACAAACCGGAAATGGGGAGCCGTCAGGTGCCGTTTAGCGGTGAAATTTGGATCGATCGCGCCGATTTCCGCGAAGAAGCTAACAAGCAGTACAAACGTCTGGTGCTGGGTAAAGAAGTGCGTCTGCGTAATGCTTACGTCATTAAGGCTGAACGCGTGGAGAAAGATGCCGAAGGTAATATCACCACCATCTTCTGTACTTATGACGCCGACACCTTAAGCAAAGATCCGGCAGATGGTCGTAAAGTCAAAGGTGTTATTCACTGGGTGAGCGCGGCACATGCGCTGCCGGTTGAAATCCGTTTGTATGATCGTCTGTTCAGCGTGCCTAACCCAGGTGCTGCGGATGATTTCCTGTCGGTGATTAACCCGGAATCGCTGGTGATCAAACAGGGCTTTGCTGAACCGTCGCTGAAAGATGCGGTTGCGGGTAAAGCATTCCAGTTTGAGCGTGAAGGTTACTTCTGCCTCGACAGCCGCCATTCCACGGCCGAAAAACCGGTATTTAACCGCACCGTTGGGCTGCGTGATACCTGGGCGAAAGTAGGCGAGTAATTTTAAGTTCTACCAAGCCGGGTGAGGCATTTACGTCGCATCCGGCAATAAATAGACAATAAATTTCAAACGCTAAATTGCCTGATGCGCTTCGCTTATCAGGCCTACATGATCTCTGCAATATATTGAATTTGCGTGCTTTTGTAGGCCGGATAAGGCGTTCACGCCGCATCCGGCAAGAAATAGCAAACAATCCCAAACGCCGCGCTCTGCGGCGTTTTTTCTGCTTTTCTTCGCGAATTAATTCCGCTTCGCAATTTATCCATAAAATAAATTTAAAATCACAAAACATAATTAAATAAAATGTAACCGCTTTCATCTTGCTGGAATTTCACGTTTTTATTCTTCTGCAAGCCTTTCAACCGCAAACTTAAGCCTTGTAACAAAAATCATCAAAATATGTGCGGTTGCTCATGTTCTTACATTCTGGTTACAGAAAGAGATTGATAATTCGCGTCGCGAAAAATAGTCTGTTCCTGTAGTCAGCGAGACTTTTCTCAACGCTACTTTTTTAATTTTTATTTTTTTTCGCTGTTCACCTTTGGTGCAGCAATTTATACGTCAAAGAGGATTAACCCATGCGTACGTTTAGTGGCAAACGTAGTACGCTGGCGCTGGCTATTGCCGGTGTTACAGCAATGTCGGGCTTTATGGCAATGCCGGAGGCTCGCGCCGAAGGATTCATCGACGATTCAACCTTAACCGGCGGTATCTATTACTGGCAGCGTGAACGCGACCGTAAAGATGTTACCGACGGCGACAAATACAAAACCAACCTTTCTCACTCCACCTGGAATGCCAACCTCGATTTTCAGTCCGGTTATGCTGCTGATATGTTCGGCCTTGATATTGCTGCGTTTACGGCGATTGAAATGGCGGAAAACGGCGACAGCTCCCACCCGAACGAAATCGCGTTTTCAAAAAGTAATAAAGCCTATGACGAAGACTGGTCCGGCGACAAAAGCGGTATAAGCCTGTATAAAGCTGCGGCCAAATTTAAATACGGTCCGGTTTGGGCGAGGGCAGGTTACATTCAGCCAACCGGTCAAACGCTGTTAGCGCCGCACTGGAGCTTTATGCCGGGTACTTATCAGGGGGCGGAAGCCGGGGCGAATTTTGATTACGGCGATGCTGGTGCCTTGAGTTTCTCCTACATGTGGACCAACGAATACAAAGCGCCGTGGCATCTGGAAATGGATGAGTTTTATCAGAACGATAAAACCACCAAAGTTGATTATCTGCACTCCATCGGTGCGAAATACGACTTCAAAAATAACTTCGTACTGGAAGCGGCATTTGGTCAGGCGGAAGGGTATATCGATCAATATTTTGCCAAAGCCAGCTACAAATTTGATATCGCCGGTAGCCCGTTAACCACCAGCTACCAGTTCTATGGTACCCGCGATAAAGTTGACGATCGCAGCGTCAACGATCTTTATGACGGCACCGCCTGGCTGCAAGCGTTGACCTTTGGTTACCGGGCGGCTGACGTAGTGGATTTGCGCCTCGAAGGCACCTGGATTAAGGCTGACAGTCAGCAGGGATACTTCCTGCAACGTATGACCCCAACCTACGCTTCCTCCAACGGCCGCCTGGATATCTGGTGGGATAACCGTTCCGACTTCAACGCTAACGGCGAAAAAGCGGTCTTCTTCAGTGCGATGTATGACCTGAAAAACTGGAATCTTCCAGGCTTCGCCATCGGCGCTTCCTACGTTTACGCATGGGATGCTAAACCTGCGACCTGGCAGAGCAATCCGGATGCGTACTACGACAAAAACCGGACTATTGAAGAGTCTGCCTACAGCCTGGATGCGGTCTACACCATTCAGGACGGTCGCGCCAAAGGCACGATGTTCAAACTGCACTTCACCGAATACGACAACCACTCCGACATCCCAAGCTGGGGCGGCGGTTACGGTAACATCTTCCAGGATGAGCGTGACGTGAAATTTATGGTAATCGCACCATTCACCATCTTCTGATGCCCGACGCGGCAGGTTTTGTGCCTGCCGCATTCAATGAAAAAACTGATTCTCATCGCCATGATGGCATCGGGGCTGGTAGCTTGTGCGCAATCAACCGCACCACAGGAAGACAGCCGTCTGAAAGAGGCATACAGCGCCTGTATCAACACCGCGCAAGGTTCGCCAGAAAAAATTGAAGCCTGCCAGAGCGTGTTAAACGTGCTGAAGAAAGAGAAACAACATCAGCAGTTTGCCGACCAGGAAAGTGTACGCGTACTGGATTATCAGCAGTGTCTGCGTGCAACGCAAACCGGAAATGATCAGGCGGTGAAAGCCGATTGTGATAAGGTCTGGCAGGAAATACGCAGTAATAACAAATAAGTGAGAGCTGTAACTCTCGCTTTTCTTATTTCCCTTGTATAAAAAAGCCAACCCGCAGGTTGGCTTTTCTCGTTCAGGCTGGCTTATTTGCCTTCGTGCGCGTGCTCATCTTCGCGGCAATCGCCTTCGGCACAGTGACCGTAAAGATAGAGACTGTGGTTAGTCAGGCGAATGCCATGTTTTGCGGCAATTTCCCCCTGACGCGCTTCGATGGAATCATCACTAAATTCGATAACCTTGCCGCAGTCGAGGCAAATCAGGTGATCGTGGTGATGTTGCTGTGTCAGTTCAAATACGGATTTACCGCCTTCAAAATTGTGGCGGGTGACGATACCAGCGTCGTCAAACTGGTTCAGTACGCGATATACCGTAGCCAGACCAATTTCTTCACCCATATCGATCAGACGTTTGTATAAATCTTCCGCACTGACGTGATGGTTGTCCGGCTCCTGAAGAACTTCCAGGATTTTTAAACGAGGAAGCGTTACTCTCAGGCCAGCTTTCTTTAGGGCGGTATTGTTATCAGTCATGCGGAATCTGTCCTGTTACTAAGCGGTTCACTTCATTAGAAGAAGTGACAGAATTTGCTCCTGAGGGAATGTGTATCATTATAGAATTGCCACGCCTAAATGAAAACCACAAGTCCCTGGCAAATATTGTTAATAAAAACGTGGCACAGCTTACATTTACAACGGCAAGGCCACTTGAACACTGGGACATTGTATAGGTACAACAGCAAAAGTTACAAATTTGTAGCAATTATTTTGATTGGCATTATCTATTAATACGGCGTAGACATGAGTCTACGCCGCATCACATCAGGCATTAAGAATTTCGTCGAGATGCAACTCTTCAGAAATCTGTTTAACCCATTTTTCTACACGATCAGCGGTCAGTTCCGGGTGACGGTCTTCGTCGATAGCCAGACCGACAAAGTGGTCGTCATCCGCCAGACCTTTTGATGCTTGGAAATGATAGCCCGCAGTTGGCCAGTCAGCATCGATGGTTGCGCCGCGCGGTTCAATGATGTCGCGGATGGTGCCCAATGCGTCGCAGAAATATTCGGCGTAATCTTCCTGGTCACCACAACCAAACAGCGCAACCAGTTTACCATTGAAATCAATCTCTTCGAGAGTCGGGAAGAAGTCATCCCAGTCACACTGCGCTTCGCCGTAATACCAGGTTGGGATGCCCAGCAGCAGAATGTCGTAAGCTTCCAGATCTTCTTTGCTGCTTTTTGCAATGTCATGGACATCGGCAACGTCTTTACCAAGCTGTTTTTGAATCATTTTTGCGATATTTTCGGTATTACCGGTGTCGCTGCCGAAAAAGATGCCATGGATAGCCATGAGTGAAATAACCTCTTGAAACTTATTGAAATGGGGGTGGAAAATTGCCCACGGATAAAGGCAATCATAGCAGAACAGGCAGTCTTGCGGAATCAGCAAACGAGCAGGACTGCACACTGTGCTACATGAAAGTGGAAATTTAAACGATGCCCTGACTACGCAGCGCCGCCAGTTGCTGCATTAACATCTCTTCGATCAGTTCGCTACGGCTCATATTACGCGATTCCGCCAGCTCGTTCAGCGCCTCGACAGCTTCCGCGTTCAGCTTCAGTTCGACACGCTTAAGGCCACGTACTTTGTCGCGTTTTAGCTGGTTGCGTTTATTAATACGCAGCTGTTCATCGCGCGAAAGCGGATTAGTTTTCGGTCGTCCCGGTCGACGCTCGTGCGCGAACAGATCTAATGTCGTACGGTCCGTTTGTTCTTTGGCCATGATCTTGGTGACTTCGGGGGAAACAATCAGCCAGGCCTCTGCCCGGATGGATAGCGCGCCATAATACATCAGCGCGATGAGTCACGCCAACGCCCACGCGCGGAAAGCGACGCGGACGCTGGGTTTTTAATCAGTTGCGTTAATCATTGAGATAGCGACGGATAGCGCGTAATACCGCATCCGGTTTTTCAGCATGGACCCAGTGACCCGCGCCTGCAATCACATGCGCCCGTGCCTGTGGAAATTGTGCCAGTAAATCATCACGGTACTGCTCGCTAACATACGGAGAATTGCCGCCAGGGATAAACAGGGCAGGGTGATCCCATGCCGGGATTTTCTCCCAACCCACAATATGCGGATACTGATCCCACAATACCGGCACGTTAAAGCGCCACTCCCCGTCAACAAAAGATTTCAACAGAAACTGAATCACCCCTTCTTCATTAAGATGCTGGCGCATTATTGCTGCTGCTTGCTGGCGAGTTTGTGCGTCCGATTCACTGACCGCGTTGATAGCTGCGAAAATCTCATCATGACGGCGTACGTGATAGTCGACCGGTGCGATATCGATCGCCACCAGTTTATCGATGCGATCGGGGGCCAGTGCAGTAAGTGCCATTACCGCTTTACCGCCCATGGAGTGACCGATAAATGTTGCTTTGTCGATCTGCAGTGCATCCAGGGTATCAACAAGATCCTGCGCCATCGCCGGGTAATTCATTACCGGCTCTCTCGGTGAAAGACCGTGGTTACGCATATCAACCTGGATGATATTGTGATCGTTTACCAGATCGCGAGCCAGTACGCCAAGGTTGTCGAGGCTACCAAACAGACCATGGACAAGAACGATGGGAGAATTATTGTGCTGGTTTTGTGCAGTTTGCGCGCGGATATTTAATTTCATGGCAAAGTTCTTTTTTTCGCGTTGTCGGGTTAGGGTATTATGTTGACCATTGTGCCACAGGGCTGCAACAAATAAGGTTTATTCCGAGTTTTTCTGCAAGCCAGGCTTGACGCTATCCGCTGCCGGGATTTATGTCATATACTCTAGGCGACTTGTATTCAGCTAAGACACTGCACTGGATTAAGATGAAAACGATTGAAGTTGATGATGAACTCTACAGCTATATTGCCAGCCACACTAAGCATATCGGCGAGAGCGCATCCGACATTTTACGGCGTATGTTGAAATTTTCCGCCGCATCACAGCCTGCTGCTCCGGTGACGAAAGAGGTTCGCGTTGCGTCACCTGCTATCGTCGAAGCGAAGCCGGTCAAAACGATTAAAGACAAGGTTCGCGCAATGCGTGAACTTCTGCTTTCGGACGAATACGCAGAGCAAAAGCGAGCGGTCAATCGCTTTATGCTGCTGTTGTCTACACTATATTCTCTTGACGCCCAGGCGTTTGCCGAAGCAACGGAATCGTTGCACGGTCGTACACGCGTGTACTTTGCGGCAGATGAACAAACGCTGCTGAAAAATGGTAATCAGACCAAGCCGAAACATGTGCCAGGCACGCCGTATTGGGTGATCACCAACACCAACACCGGCCGTAAATGCAGCATGATCGAACACATCATGCAGTCGATGCAATTCCCGGCGGAATTGATTGAGAAGGTTTGCGGAACTATCTAAAACGTTGCAGACAAAGGACAAAGCAATGGCAATCCACAATCGTGCAGGCCAACCTGCACAACAGAGTGATTTGATTAACGTCGCCCAACTGACGGCGCAATATTATGTACTGAAACCAGAAGCAGGGAATGCGGAGCACGCGGTGAAATTCGGTACTTCCGGTCACCGTGGCAGTGCAGCGCGCCACAGCTTTAACGAGCCGCACATTCTGGCGATCGCTCAGGCAATTGCTGAAGAACGTGCGAAAAACGGCATCACTGGCCCTTGCTATGTGGGTAAAGATACTCACGCCCTGTCCGAGCCTGCGTTCATTTCCGTACTGGAAGTGCTGGCAGCGAACGGCGTTGATGTCATTGTGCAGGAAAACAATGGCTTCACTCCGACGCCTGCCGTTTCCAATGCCATCCTGGTTCACAATAAAAAAGGTGGCCCGCTGGCAGACGGTATCGTGATTACACCGTCCCATAACCCGCCGGAAGATGGTGGTATCAAGTACAATCCGCCAAATGGTGGCCCGGCTGATACTAACGTCACCAAAGTGGTGGAAGACAAGGCCAACGCACTGATGGCCGATGGCCTGAAAGGCGTGAAGCGTATCTCCCTCGACGAAGCGATGGCATCCGGCTATGTGAAAGAGCAGGATCTGGTGCAGCCGTTCGTGGAAGGGCTGGCCGATATCGTTGATATGGCGGCGATTCAGAAAGCGGGCCTGACGCTGGGCGTTGATCCGTTGGGCGGTTCCGGTATCGAATACTGGAAGCGCATTGGCGAGTATTACAACCTCAACCTGACCATCGTTAACGATCAGGTCGATCAAACCTTCCGCTTTATGCACCTCGATAAAGACGGTGCGATCCGTATGGACTGCTCCTCCGAGTGTGCGATGGCGGGTCTGCTGGCACTGCGTGATAAGTTCGATCTGGCGTTTGCTAACGACCCGGATTATGACCGTCACGGTATCGTCACTCCGGCAGGTTTGATGAATCCGAACCACTACCTGGCGGTGGCGATCAACTACCTGTTCCAGCATCGTCCGCAGTGGGGCAAAGATGTTGCTGTCGGTAAAACGCTGGTTTCTTCTGCGATGATCGACCGTGTGGTCAATGACTTGGGCCGTAAGCTGGTAGAAGTACCGGTAGGTTTCAAATGGTTTGTTGATGGTCTGTTCGACGGCAGCTTCGGCTTTGGCGGCGAAGAGAGCGCAGGGGCTTCCTTCCTGCGTTTCGACGGCACGCCGTGGTCCACCGACAAAGACGGCATCATTATGTGTCTGCTGGCGGCGGAAATCACCGCTGTCACCGGTAAGAACCCGCAGGAACACTACAACGAACTGGCAAAACGCTTTGGTGCGCCGAGCTACAACCGTTTGCAGGCAGCTGCGACTTCCGCACAAAAAGCGGCGCTGTCTAAGCTGTCTCCGGAAATGGTGAGCGCCAGCACCCTGGCAGGTGACCCGATCACCGCGCGCCTGACTGCTGCTCCGGGCAACGGTGCTTCTATTGGCGGTCTGAAAGTGATGACTGACAACGGCTGGTTCGCCGCGCGTCCGTCAGGCACGGAAGACGCATATAAGATCTACTGCGAAAGCTTCCTCGGTGAAGAACATCGCAAGCAGATTGAGAAAGAAGCGGTTGAGATTGTTAGCGAAGTTCTGAAAAACGCGTAAACACATTTAATAAAAAAAGAGCGGTCGCAAGATCGCCCTTTTTTACTTTGCTTTTTTAACCGTGTTTATTTTTCAGTTCAAAGCGTGGTGATACCAGACCATACAGTGTCCAACCAAGGAAGGTCACGATGGAACCGTACAGCATGGCTTCTTCCCCGGATGAGTACAGCGCATAAAAGCTATACATCGCGCCAACAAAAGCAACAAAGTTTGCAACTTTCGCTTTTGAGGGGGGCACATTAGCGACCTTCTGAATAATGACTAATGCCGCCATTGACAGAATATACGGAATGATATTGGTCACCACGGCCAGGTTAACCAGCACGTTGAACTGACTGTTTAGCGACGGGCTAATCGTCATCAGCGCCAACCCGCTCTGGATAATCACAATGGTCAACATTCCCTGCACCGGTGCATCCACTTTGGTTACACGGGAGAAAATTTTAGGGAAGTAGCCTTCATCAGATGAAGATTTAAACACCTGGGCAATGGTGAACTGCCAGCCAAGCAGCGAACCGCAGCAGGACATCACCATCAGCGCCATAATGACTTTACCCACTTCTGGTGTAAACATCTGTGCGAAGGCCAGGCCAAATGGTGCCGTTGAATTTGCCAGCTCCATATTAGGCACAATCCCTGCAATCACGTTGGTGGAGACGATATAAATCACCGCCGCACCTAACGTACCGCCGAGTACCGCGATTGGCACATTACGTTCCGGGTTTTCCACTACATCAGTATTCGCACACGCAGACTCCAGACCAAGAAAAGCCCACAGCGTCATAGCGATGGAAGAACCTACTGCACTGAAGAACGGTGCATGATGCGGATTCCAGGAATCAACGTAAAGCGTCGGGCTAAACCAGAACCAGCCGATAATGCACAGGCCTACCACCGGAATAATGCCCCCCCACACGGTAATGCTACTGATTTGCCCGGTAATGCGCGCACCACCAAAGTTAGCCACGGTACAAATCCACAGCACCCCGATGGTCGCAAGACCAATCTGCACTGGCGACAAACTCGCGCCGAGCAGTTCGGTGCCGTAACCAACCGCCGAAATAGCAATCGCGACGTTAGCAATCAGCAGTGAGACGCCGTAGGTATAGTTCGCAATAAAGTTACCGGATTTACCGAAAGCATACTCGGCATAACCGCCCATACCACCTGATTTACGGCTGAACATACCGCATTTTGCGAATGCCCATGCCAGTGCCATTGAGCCTACGGCTGTCACCAGCCAGGAGATAATTGAAATTGTCCCAACTTCGGCAAGCTTTGTCGGCAGCATGATGATACCGGAGCCCATCATGTTGACCATCGTCAGTATGGTTAACTGAACGACGCCCATTTTGTTCGATTTAGCCTGACTCATAATTTTTCCCCTTTCAACAGGGTGCTTTGCGCATCACGAGGCTTGATGACATAGCACCAAACTTGCTTACGACCATCATGTTCTTCGATATAGACACCCTGCAGCTCCGGTGCAAAACCTGGCAGCAGGTTGATCCCTTCTTCCAGAGCGCTGAAGTAACGCAAAACAGCACCACCCCAGATTTCACCCGGAACAACACACAGCACACCCGGAGGATAAGGAAGCGCCCCTTCGGCAGCGATACGACCTTCGGCATCCGGTAGACGAACCAGCTCCACTTCACCGCGTAAATAGGCGTAGTTGGCTTCTTGCGGATTCATGCTGACGTGTGGGAAGTGCGCTTTGCGGAACATCTCTTTTTGCAGTTGTTTCACGTTGTGGCGGGCATACAAATCATGCATTTCCTGGCACAACTGACGCAGGGTATAACCGGCGTAGCGCTCTTCATGCTGTTTGTAGATGGAAGGCAGCACTTCTGCTAATGGCGCGTCGGACTCAAGCAGTTTTTCGAAGCGTACCAGCAGGGCACAAGTTGCTGAAGTTTGGCCATATCTTCTGCCGGAGTCAGCAGGAAGAGGATGGCGTTAAGATCGCATTTTTCCGGCACTACGCCATTTTCGCGCAGGAAGTTAGCAAGAATCGTCGCGGGTACACCGAACGCTTCATATTCGCCGTTACGTGCATCAATACCTGGGGTTGTCAGCAACAGTTTGCAAGGATCGACAAAGTATTGATTCTCTGCATAGCCTTCAAAAGAATGCCAGTGTTCCCCTGGTACAAACTGGAAGAAGCGCAGATCAACCGCAATTTGCGCTGTTTCATACGACTGCCAGGGTTTACCATCCACCAGTTCAGGTACGAACGGACGAATATGCTGACAGTTATCGAGGATCAGTTTGCGGGCATTAATGCCATTTACCACACAATCCATCCACATATTACGACCGCTGACACCTTCATGCATTTTGGCGTTGATATCCAGTGCGGCAAACAGCGGATAGAACGGGCTGGTGGAGGCGTGCATCATAAAGGCGTTGTTCATGCGTTTGTGCGGTACATAACGCTGTTGCCCTTTGATGTGGCTGTCTTTTTTATGGATTTGTGAAGTTTGAGAAAAACCAGCCTGCTGTTTATGTACGGATTGCGTAACTAGAATACCCGGATCGTTCTCATTAAGATCCAGCAACAGCGGCGAACAGTCAGCCATCATCGGGATAAATTGCTCATAGCCAACCCATGCGGAGTCAAACAGAATGTAGTCACACAGATGACCAATTTTATCCACCACCTGGCGGGCGTTATAAATCGTACCGTCGTAGGTGCCTAACTGAATCACAGCGAGGCGGAAAGGACGAGCCTCTTTTGCCCGCTGCGGTGCGACTTCCGCGATCAGCTCACGCAGGTAACTTTCTTCAAAACAGTGCGCATCAATGCCACCGATAAAGCCATACGGGTTACGTGCCGTTTCCAGATAAACCGGTGTTGCACCAGCCTGTAGCAACGCTCCGTGGTGGTTAGATTTGTGGTTATTGCGATCAAACAGCACCAGATCACCCGGTGTTAGCAGGGCGTTTAAAACCACTTTGTTAGAAGATGAAGTGCCATTTAGAACGAAGTATGTTTTATCGGCATTAAACACTTTTGCCGCATGTTGCTGTGCAATGCATGGCGCGCCTTCGTGAATCAGCAGATCGCCCATTGCTACGTCTGCGTTGCATAAGTCGGAACGGAACAGCGTTTCTCCGAAGTACTCCACGAACTGATTCCCTGCCGGATGACGACGGAAAAACTCACCTCCCTGATGACCCGGGCAGTCAAAAGCGCTATTGCCCTGATTGACATAATCGACCAGTGCGCGGAAGAAGGGCGGGCGCAGTTGCGTTTCATAATGGCTAGCAGCGGTTTCTAACTGACGTCCATAAAACTCTTTCCGTGATTCGCAATGCTCGAAGACACCAGAAATACGTGGCAGATATTCTGCTGGTACACGTTCTTCATTTTCCGTTGCAATAAAAACAGGAATGCCATAGCCAGTAGCGTCTATTTTATCGAGTTTTCCACGTTCAACATCATTGACTGATAAAATAATGGCGGCAACGTCAATATAATTACTTTCGTCAATATTCACGCATGCACGATGAGTGGAAAAACAATCCGGGCAAGAACGGCTAACGGCAATTTTTAATTCTGACATTTTATTCATCTCTTTATTTCAGGTAATAGCAGGTCCTCAATTTCTCAAAGGAGAAATCGATCACGTCGGAAAAAAAGCAAAGCTCCACCGCTGATAAATAAATCAGTAGTTTGCTTTTTGCAGATGCAATAACCCAGACCAGCCCGGTAACTGGCTATACTCGTCATACCTCAAGTTGCAAGTGCTGCGACTCGAATTATTTAGAGTTTAAAAGGGTTAGCAGTATATGAGCACCGAGGAATACAGGTATTAACCTGTAATGCTTAAAGTCAGGGAGACCTGTACGTTGGGGTGCCCTTTAGTCAGAAGACTAGCGGGCATTAAAGAAATGAAAGTCAAAACTATTACGATGGGCAAACTTCATGATATGGGTTGTCCGCCTTATATGAGGCATTAAGCGGTTATTATTTTCCATTTACCTTTACCGCTTGCTGTGTCAGTTGAAGGTAGAGTTATTCTATCCATGAAATGGCTATAATCTGTGAAGAAGATCAACAAAAAACGATCATACCCCAGATAATAAATCATTAATTATGAATATCGCCATATTAGATGCTGTTTTGTTACTTAAATGTTGTAATTTCGTGTTTTATATTTGCGTTAAGAAATTAAACCTGCCAAATAATAATATTCGGCGCAGGTTTAATAATAAATTAATCACTATTTAAGCGAATTTATTGAATAACAATTCAAAGCATAAACCGATACCCAATACCGGTTTCAGTAATGAAGTGGCGAGGCCGGGCCGGATCCTGTTCCAGTTTTTGTCGCAGATGTCCCATATAAATACGCAAATAGTGACTGTGTTCGACCGCGTTTGGCCCCCACACCTGGTTAAGGAGCTGGCGCTGGGTGAGTACTTTTCCGGCATTGTTGAGCAGCACCGCCAGCAGGCGGAACTCAATTGGTGTGAGATGCACCTCTTCCTCACCCCGGTGAATCACGCGGGCGGCTAAATCGACGGTAACACCGGAAAATTTCACCAGCGGATCGGACGCGGCGGTGGCGGAGTGGCGGAGTGGCGGCGTAAAGCGACGCGCAGACGGGCCTGCAATTCGCCAATACCAAACGGCTTACTCAGATAATCATCCGCTCCGGCATCCAGCGCGGCGATCTTGTCGCTCTCTTCGCTGCGTGCGGAAAGCACAATCACCGGCACCGGGCTCCACTGGCGCAGGTCGCGGATAAACTCAATCCCATCACCATCGGGCAGGCCGAGATCGAGAATAATCAAATCTGGCTTACGGGTTGCCGCTTCCAGCAAGCCGCGTTGCAGAGTTTCGGCCTCAAAGACGCGCATCCCGTCGCCCTCCAGCGCCGTGCGCAGAAAGCGACGAATAGCCTGTTCATCTTCAACAATCAGAACGTTTGTCACATATCCTCATGAAAGTCTTCAAGTTCAGGAGCGGTTTGCTGGGGAAGTGTAACACGAAAACAGGCACCACCTTCCGGTCGGTTGAACGCGGTAATGGTGCCGCCGTGTACATCCACAATCGCCCGACAAATTGCCAACCCAAGCCCGACACCCGGCACCGCCGACTCTTTATTCCCGCGAGCAAACTTATCAAATATCGTCTGCTCCTGGCCTGGCGGAAGACCGGGGCCGTTATCCCAGACATCCAGTTGTAGATTTTCGCCCTCAACGTGGGCATCGATACCAATTTCGGCCTGCGCACCCGCATATTTCACCGCGTTCTCCAGCAGATTAATCAGCACCCGTTCAAAGAGTGGCCCGTCAACGTGGATTAAGGTCAGCGGTTCTGGCAGAGAAAGATTGATGGGCGACGATAAACCCGGTTCCGGCATTTGCAGCGCGCTGCCGACTACTTCTTCCAGCGTTAACCACTCTTTCTTCAAATTAAAGCCGCCGGACTGAATTCGCGCCATATCCAGTAGATTATTCACCAGTCGGGTAGTGTTCAGCACATGCTGACGAATCTCGCTGGCCTGGCGGGCGTGGGGTGATCCTTCGCTTGCCAGATCGAGCGTTAAGATTTCTGCCTGACCAAACAGCACCGTAAGCGGCGTGCGTAAATCATGCGAAAGCGCTGCCAGCAGGGCGTTGCGGATCTGTTCACGTTCGCTTGCCATCCGCGCCTGTTCTTCGCTGGCGGTTAGCGTCAGCCGCTCAAGGGCATTGGCGACTAACAGCGTAAAAGTCTCCAGCAGGCGCTGCTGTTCCGGGATCATCAACTGGCGCAGATTCCCCGGCTCCACCACCACCAGCCCGTAGGTTTTCTCGCCGCTTTTTAGCGGCAAAATCTGGTACGGTACACCGGGTAACGTGTCGGTGCCCGCGCCCGCAGGCAGGCCTTTATCAAAACTCCACTGCGCGATGGCATCGTCCCATGGCGTAATTCCTTGCGGATGTGTTAACGGCTGCAATTTACCGTTGTCATCGGGCAACAACACCTGACTGCGGGCATGAAACGTGGAGGCAATAAATTGTTCGCTGGTGGCGGCGATGTCCTGCGGACTGCGGCCCACCGCCAGAGCTTTCGACATTTCATATAAGTGCCGTGTGCGTTGCTCGCGGTAACGGGCTACCCGCGCCTGATAACGCACACCAGCAGTAAGGTTCCCGATCACCAGCCCGACGGTTAACATCACCGCGAAGGTCAGCAGATATTGCACATCAGAGACGGCGAGCGTGCCGCGTGGGGCGATAAAAAAGAGATCGAAACTCACCACATTAATGACGGTGGCAACCACCGAAGGCCAGCGTCCATAAAATAGCGCCACCACCACGCCAAGCAGATACAGCATCACCAGGTTGGCGGCATCAAACGCCATCAGCCACTGCATGGCAATTAAGGTGATAACGGCGCATAACGCGGCGGCAACCACGCATCCCTGAATCTGTACCCGCCACTTGTCTTTAAATGAGCGGCTATCCGGCGCGTTGTTAATCGTGCGGGCGGGTGGTTCATCAAGCGCGACCAGCACCTGATCGAGATCGGGGGCGATGCGCGCCAGTCGGTCAGCAAATGTTTCCCGACGCCACCAGCGGCGCGAGGCTGGGCGACCGAGAATAATCTTGCCGAGATTATGTTCACGGGCATAACGCACTACCGCTTTCTCTTCCGCTGGATCAGAAAGTGTTGCCGTCTCCGCGCCCAGCTCCTGCGCCAGACGTAAGGCGCTGAGAATTGCCCGACGTTTTTTCTCCGGTAAGCGATGCAGGGCAGGGGTTTCAACATACACCGCGTGCCAGACGCTCCCCAGCCGTGACGTCAGCCGCGCCGCCGCGCGGACCAGTTTTCGCTGCCGGTGTTATGGCCGATGCATAAAAGGATCGCGTCGCGCGTGTGCCAGACTTTCTCTTCGCCAGGATGCCCCCGCCAGGCGCGCATTTGCTCATCAACGCGATCGGCAGTACGGCGCAGTGCCAGTTCGCGCAGGGCGATCAGATTGCCTTTGCGGAAAAAATGTTCAATGGCGCGCTCCGCCTGCCCGGCAATATAGACTTTGCCTTCTTTCAGCCGCTGGCGCAGATCGTCCGGGGGCAAGTCCACCAGCACCACGTCGTCGGCGGCATCGAAAAAAGGATCGGGCACGGTTTCCCGTACCTGAATTCCGGTGACGCCGCTGACCACATCATTCAGACTTTCCAGATGCTGAACGTTGACGGTTGTGAAAACATCAATGCCAGCTTCCAGCAGTTCTTCGATATCCTGCCAGCGTTTAGGATGACGAGAACCTGGCGCATTACTGTGCGCCAGTTCGTCCATTAAGATCAGCGCCGGACGGCGGGCGAGGGCGGCATCGAGATCAAACTCGCTGATATGCCGCCCACGGTACGCCTGGCGTTTCAGAGGCAGAACAGCCAGCCCTTCAAGCATGGCGGCGGTATCTTTCCGCCCATGGGTTTCTACCACACCAACCACAATATCCAGCCCTTGCGCCCGCAGTCGCTGGGCTTCTGCCAGCATCGCCCAGGTCTTCCCGACGCCTGCACAGGCACTGAAGAAAACTTTCAGCTTCCCCCGATGCGGCGCGGCAGTTTGTTCCAGCAGACGGTCGGGGTCGGGACGTAAGGGTTCGTTATTCATCAAGCTTATCCAGTGCCAGATTGAGTTCGACAATGTTGACGACCGGCTGGCCGATATATTTCACCAGCGGTTGTTGGCTGTATTTTGCGATCAGCTGCGTGAGCTGTTCAACGCTGAGATTACGCGCTTTTGCGATGCGTGGGATCTGCCAGGCCGCCGCTTGCGGGGTGATGTTATTGTCCAGTCCGCTTGCCGACGCCGTCACCAGTTCAACCGGAACGTTCGTGCTGGCGTCCGGGTTAGCGGCCCGTAATGCGGCAACGCGTGCGGCTATCTGTTTATCCAGCTCCGGGTTACTGACTGCCAGATTGCTCCCGCCAGAAGCCTGTGGATTATAGGGCATTTCTGCTGTTGCCGACGGGCGACCATGAAAATAGCCGTTGCCGGTAAAATTTTGCCCGATTAATGCCGAACCGCGCACCGTATCACCTTCACGAATCAACGAACCGTTGGCCTGCCAGGGATACCACCATTGCCCCAGTGCGGTGGTCAGCAGCGGGTAAACGCCGCCAGTAATCAATAACAGAAAGAGAAATGTCGATAATGCCGGACGTAATCCACTCATGGTAAACCTCACACCAGACTACAAACGGTTAGCAGTAAATCAATGACTTTGATACCAATAAACGGCACCAGCAGCCCACCCAGACCGTAAATCCATAAGTTACGGCGCAACATGGCAGAAGCGGTAAGCGGTTTATAACTCACGCCTTTTAACGCCAGAGGAATCAAAAAGACGATAATCAAGGCGTTGAAAATGACCGCACTGAGAATGGCGGAGTCGGGCGAATGCAGGCGCATGATGTTCAGCGCATTTAACTGCGGATATGTTGCCGCGAACGCCGCCGGAATAATGGCGAAGTATTTCGCCACATCGTTGGCAATGCTGAAGGTGGTCAGCGAGCCACGGGTCATCAGCATCTGTTTGCCAATGTGCACCACCTCGATCAACTTGGTCGGGTTAGAGTCGAGATCCACCATATTGCCCGCCTCTTTAGCCGCCTGGGTGCCGGAGTTCATCGCCACCGCGACATCTGCCTGCGCCAGCGCCGTAGCATCGTTGGTGCTGTCGCCGGTCATCGCTACCAAACGACCTTCCGCCTGATACTGACGGATCAATGCCAGCTTGGCCTCCGGTGTCGCTTCGGCGAGAAAATCATCGACACCCGCTTCCGCAGCTATCGCGGCGGCAGTCAGACGGTTATCGCCGGTAATCATCACCGTTTTAATGCCCATTTGCGCAGCTGGGCGAAGCGCTCTTTAATACCGCCTTTGACGATATCTTTCAGCGCAATAACGCCCAGCACACGAGAACCTTCCACCACCACCAGCAGCGTGGCTCCTTGACGCGCAACCTGATCGACTTTTTGATCAACATCGGCAGGGAAGTGACCGCCGTTAGCCTCAATATGGCGGCGAATGGCATCGACAGAACCTTTACGGATCATGCGGTTGTCGATGTTGATCCCGCTCATCCGGCTTTGCGCAGTAAACGGTACAAAGGTGGCATGGAGCGACTGCACATCGCGCTCGCGCAGGTTAAAACGTTGCTTGGCGAGGATCACAATACTGCGACCTTCCGGCGTTTCATCAGCCAGCGAAGCCAGTTGTGCGGCGTCAGCCAGCGTTTTTTCATCCACGCCCTGCGCGGGGATAAACTCCGACGCCTGACGGTTACCGAGTGTGATGGTGCCGGTTTTATCCAGTAGCAGAACGTCAACGTCACCTGCCGCTTCAACTGCACGTCCGCTGGTGGCAATCACATTCGCGCCCAGCATCCGACTCATCCCGGCGACGCCGATCGCTGACAACAGGCCACCAATAGTGGTTGGGATCAGACAGACCAGCAGCGCCACCAGTACCGTTACACTCACGGCATTACCGCCCCACGCGGAAAACGGCCACAGCGTGGCGGTTGCCAGTAAAAAGACGATGGTCAGAGCAATCAGCAGGATAGTCAGGGCAATCTCGTTCGGTGTTTTGCGTCGCTGTGCGCCTTCCACCATCGCGATCATCCGATCCAGAAATGTCTCACCGGGGTTAACGCTACACTCAATCACCAGCCAGTCAGAAAGAATACGCGTGCCGCCGGTGACGGAGGCAAAATCGCCGCCGGATTCACGGATCACCGGTGCCGATTCCCCGGTGATGGCGCTTTCATCGACCGATGCGCCGCCTTCAATGACTTCACCATCGCAGGGGATAATATCGCCAGCTTCTACCAGCACGATGTCACCTTTACGCAGTTGATCGGCAGGAACTTTGTCCGCCGCAGAGCCATATTTCGGCTCACGCAGCTTGCGGGCAAAGGCAGTTTTTTTCACCCCTTTAAGACTGTTGGCCTGCGCTTTACTGCGGCCTTCTGCCAGCGCCTCGGCGAAATTAGCGAACAGTACGGTGACCCACAGCCAGCCGCTAATTGCCGCGCTAAACAGCGCATTGCCAGGCATCGCACCGCTTGCCATCGCGATGCTAATACAGGTGGTCAGCAGACTGCCGATCCAGACGATAAACATCACCGGATTGCGCCATTGCGCCTGCGGGTTTAATTTTTTCACCGCTTCTTTCAGCGCCTGAACGACAAGTGTTGGTTCGAATAGCGCCAGTTGTTTACGACTCATATTCAGTGCTCACTCAATATCATCAGGAGAGATATTCCGCCACCGGACCAAGCGCCAGGGCAGGGATAAAGGTCAGTGCGCCAACCAGCAACACGGTGCCGATTAACAGGCCAACAAACAGCGGGCCGTGCGTTGGCAGCGTGCCGGAGCTGGCGGGTTGGCTCTTTTTACTCACCAGCGAACCGGCAATTGCCATCACCGGGATAATCACCCCGAAGCGACCGACAAACATGCAGAACGCCAGTAAACAGTTCCAGAACGGAGAGTTGGCGCTTAATCCGGCAAAGGCGCTGCCGTTGTTGTTAGCGGCGGACGACACGGCGTACAGCACTTCGCTAAAACCATGCGGGCTAGGGTTAAGCATGGCGCTACGTCCGGCGTCGGTCATCATCGCCAACGCCGCGCCCATCAGTACCAGTGTTGGAGTAACCAGAATCGCCAGTGCAGTCAGTTTCATCTCGCGTACGTCTATTTTTTTACCCAGATATTCCGGTGTACGACCAATCATCAGCCCGGCAATAAACACCGCCAGCAGGACAAACAGCATCATGCCGTAAAGACCAGAACCGACACCGCCGAACACCACTTCACCAATTTGCATTAGCCACATCGGCACCATGCCGCCGAGAGCGGTAAACGAATCATGCATCGCAATCACCGCGCCACAGGACGCCGCCGTAGTCACGACCGCAAACAGGCTACTGACCAGCACGCCGAAACGGCTCTCTTTACCTTCCATATTGATGCTGCTGTCTGCGCCGAGCGCCAGCAGATGAGGATTACCCTGAACTTCTGCCCACATAACCACGCCTACGCAGATGACAAAAATCACTGACATCGCCCACAGCAACATGCGCCCCTGGCGGCGATCGCCCGTCACTTCACCAAAGGCAAAGCACAGCGCTGTTGGGATCAAGAAGATCGCCAGCATCTGCACGAAGTTGGTCAGTGCGGTTGGGTTTTCAAACGGATGCGACGAGTTGGCATTAAAGAAGCCACCGCCGTTAGTACCGAGCATCTTGATCGCTTCCTGAGAAGCTACTGGTCCCATGGGTAACAGCTGTTGCGCTCCTTCAACGGTATTCACTGCCTGATAGGGCAGAAAGTTTTGCTGCGCACCTTGTTGAATAAAAAACAGTGCGATCAACAACGCCACAGGGACTAGCACCCATAACGTGATGCGTAGCAGATCGACCCAGGCATTCCCGAGTGTGCTCATGCTCTGGCGAGTAAACGCACGGATGAAGGCAAAAATCACCGCAATCCCGCTGGCGGCAGAAAGAAAGTTTTGTACCGTTAAGCCTGCCATCTGGCTGAAATAGCTCAACGTGGTTTCACCGCTATAAGATTGCCAGTTGGTATTCGTGACAAAGCTGACGGCGGTATTCAGCGCCAGATCCCACGACAGCCCCGGCAACTGCTGTGGATTAAGCGGCAGATAGTGCTGACCGAGCAACATAAAAAACAGCACCGCCAGCCCCAGCATGTTCAGGCCGAGAATGGCACAAAGATATTGCTTCCAGTTCATCTCATGGTCAGAGACGCCAGGTAAACGAAAGAGTATACGTTCAACGCCCGCTGTACCTGGAAGAGGAATGTCATTAATCAGCCGCGCCAGCCCGCTGCCTAAAGGACGCGCCAGCACCATTAATACCAGTAAAAACGTGGCAATCAGTAAGAACCCTTGCGCAGCCATCAGAACGCCTCCGCATTGATCAGGGCATAAACCAAATAGCCCAGTAATAAAAACACCAGCAACACGCCGGCTATCACGCCTGCACTCACAGTGCACCTCCAGTGGCCTAAAAGTGATACCGGAAGAGTAGAATTCTGGCTGCAAAGATTTCGCAAAAATCTGCGGACGGGGTGTAAAAAAAGTATAAAAATGGCAAAGGCCATGATTTAACTGATGGTTAGTATTAATTTAACTTTTGTGTAATTTAATTACAGTGTGAATGTAAATAAACCATCAATAAGCAAAAATAAGTGGTCGGATGAGTAGTAAAATTACACAAAAGGCGGTACTATTTTCATCAGATAAACAAATTCATTTTTCCGGTGCTATTCACCGGGTAGATACAAAAGGGGGAGAAAAGTATGGAACTCTACAGAGAATATCCTGCATGGCTTATCTTTTTACGCCGTACATATGCGGTTGCAGCGGGCGTTCTGGCGCTGCCTTTCATGCTTTTCTGGAAAGACCGCGCCCGCTTTTACAGCTACCTGCACCGCGTCTGGTCGAAAACCAGCGATAAACCGGTGTGGATGGATCAGGCCGAAAAGGCAACCGGTGATTTTTACTGATTGCCTGCGCGCTTAAGCCAGCCTCGTATCAGGGGGCTGGTTTAGGTGTTCAACATCAACGTCTTCCATGATAATTAACATGGAAGACGTTTCCATCGTATTATTCATTTCATCACTGTTTTAGCATCACGTTTCAATAGTATCCTTTCATAGGGCTACCCAGGATGCGGTCACCTTCATTGTCGCTCTAAGCGACTAGATCATCAGAAATCTCCAGTTAGATTGCATACTTCCTTACACACTTTCGTGAAACTTCAGGGTAAGGTGAGAAAGCCGTCATCCCTTTTTCTAATTCCAGCATCTAAATAAATTCCGAATTTTGTTATTAGTATCGCTACCGCAATAAAAACAGATAGTAAAGAGAGTAATATATACTTTATTGATATATTAAGAATAATTAATTGTTAACATATCTAATCCAATAAGATGTTATGTTGTATTTAGTGTATGATGGTGATTTTAAGGTGCTTGCGTGGCTTCCATTTCCATCAGATGTCCTTCCTGCTCCGCTACTGAAGGCGTGGTGCGTAACGGCAAAAGCACTGCCGGACATCAGCGCTATCTCTGCTCTCATTGCCGTAAAACATGGCAACTACAGTTCACTTACACCGCCTCTCAGCCCGGTACGCACCAGAAAATCATTGATATGGCCATGAATGGCGTCGGATGTCGCGCCAGTGCACGCATTATGGGCGTTGGCCTCAACACGGTTTTACGTCACTTAAAAAACTCAGGCCGCAGTCGGTAACCTCGCGCATACAACCGGGCAGTGATGTGATTGTCTGCGCTGAAATGGACGAACATTGGGGCTACGTCGGTGCTAAATCACGTCAGCGCTGGCTGTTTTACGCGTATGACAGGATACGGAGGACGGTTGTGGCGCACGTCTTCGGTGAACGCACTCTGGCCACACTGGAGCGTCTTCTGAGCCTGCTGTCGGCCTTTGAGGTCGTGGTATGGATGACGGATGGCTGGCCGCTGTATGAATCACGCCTGAAGGGAAAGCTGCACGTTATCAGCAAGCGTTACACTCAGCGCATTGAGCGACATAATCTGAAGCTGAGACAACATCTGGCAAGGCTGGTACGGAAGTCACTGTCGTTCTCAAAATCGGTGGAGCTGCATGACAAGGTCATCGGGCATTATCTGAACATAAAACACTATCAGTAAGTTGGAGTCATTACCTTTTGTTGTTAATAAAAAGCTTATAGATTTATAGTTGATAATTAAAACGCATCCGATATTTCAGCTTTTTCTATGCAAGATACAATTTTATAAGGTGTCCATTTTTATATGGAGGCGGTAGCGTGTCTGTTACTAGTGGTTTTATTTGCATAGTGAATATATTGGGATTGTTAAATACATAACTATGTATCCGCTCTGGTCGTTGTAAATATTGCTAATTGCTTAATATTATTAGTGATTATGACTGGAAAGATAAAGTGTGCTGTAAAGCGGTGATGGGTATTACATTCATGATTAAAAAAACAGAACCTGTCAATAAATAATTCCTTTATTAAAACGGACTATTTACATTATGACGGAATATTATCTCAACGAGGCGGTTTGGAAATACAGAGCCAGTTTCTCCGGGGTAACGAGCAGGTGTACCAGTGTCAGGTGGCATTTGTATTGCCGGGTGAGCGGGTCATGATGGCCTTCACCTACGCCAGAACCACACCGCTGACCCCGGCAGATATGACGCGCTGGGCTGAAATTAAAAAGAATCTGCGCTTCAGGATGCGGCAGGAAGTCAGGACGAATTAATCATACAGGGAACGGGACATGGAAGAGGCATTCTGGGCGGCAAGACAGGGTGATGCCCTGCTGCATACGTCGTTTATGGCAGATGTGCTGGGGGCGGTGCTGGAGGTGGCCGCAAATGTCGTTATTGATGCCCTCATTGTCGGCACAACCTCGTTACTGGCGACGTCAGTGGGGATCACGATGGGGTGCACGGCCGTCGTGCTGACCGGTTTTGTGGCGGGTGTGGCGATGGTGTACACCGGCGTGACAGAAAAGGTCAGCGAAGCCTGTTCAGCCCTCGCAAATATGCTTTTCCCGCCTCAGATTGAAGGTTACATCCTCACCGGCTCTGGTGACACATGGATCAACAGCAAACCTGCCGCGCGGGCAGCGGCGACTGCGGCATCGCGGCAGGACATAGAGGCGCAGGAAGCGCAGGCGAAGGCAGAACAGGAAGAAGCGCAGCGTCAGGAGGATGCCAGAACGTTCCGGGATGTGGCCGGGGAATATCTGGAAATGGCGGGGGCCATAGCCCTGGCGGTTAACCCGGTGACAGGGCCTGTGCTGATGTCCCGGGCTCTGCACGACCAGCTCAGTACGGAAGAAGGGCGTTCTGAAATGGTGGATGGCGTGACACATTTTGTGTCGGAACTATGGCAGCCCACTGTGGCCAGTGCGGCCCCGGGATCCACCCCGACCCCTGACGATAAAATCGACTGCCATAAACATCCTTCCTCACTGACGCAGTTTCTCGCACAAAAAAAAGCCGCCTTTCTGGATGACCCCCTGGGAACGGCCCTTAACCTGCTGAATCCGGGCGGTATGCTGGAAACCGCCTTTCAGGGAGTGAATGCGGTTATTGGCAGCATCAGTAATCTGTTCAAAGGCGATGACGAGCCGCCCGCAGCGGAATATATCGCGGAAGGCGCGCGGGATGTGCGTATCAACAGCCAGCCGGCGACACGCAGCGGGGCACGCTGTACCTGCGAGGCCAGGGTGGTGAATGAGCCGGGGAACGGGGCGTTTGTGTCACCGGATGTGCGCATTGGCGGTCCGTTACTGGTGGTCAGGGATATCAGAAGCGGCAGGTCGCAGATAACCCTGGTGGCAACCGTGGCGCTGATGTTTCTTCGCCCGGGCAAAATGCTTTCTAAAATCGCCTGTTTTGCTGCCAGTGTCGGGATGAGCATGCTGACGCAGAAGGCCACCAGTGCCCTTCCGCATCCGGTCAATGCCGCCACCGGGGCCAAATACCTGGCCGATGACGATGACTTCGATTTCAGTCTGCCGGGCCACTTTCCGCTGGACTGGCAGCGCGTGTACAGCAGTCGTGACGAACGTACGGAAGGAATGTTTGGTCAGGGCTGGAGTGTAATGTATGAAGTCAGCCTCGTGTGCACACCGGGTAGCGCAGACGAAAACTGCATGACCTTTGTGTCGGGCATGGGGCGACGCTTGGATATGGAAGCCGTACTGCCGGGGGGCGGGTTTTACAGCCCCGGTGAAGGGCTGGCGGTAAGGCGTGGTGAGCAGGGGCACTGGCTTATCAGCAGCGATGACGGGCAGTGTTTTCTGTTTGAGGCTGACCCGCACCACCCGCAGCGCCAGCGGCTGAAAATGCTGGGCGACCGTAACAGCAACTGTCTGAATCTGTACTACGACGACCGGGGCCGCATTGTGGAAATCAGCGGCGAACAGCAGCGTCCGTGCATCCGTCTGTATTACGAACTGGCGGCGCATCCCCGGCGGGTGACACAGATTTATCAGCATTTCCCTGAGACTGCACCTTTACTGCTGCGTCGTTACAGCTATGACGAGGCCGGCCACCTGAACGGCGTGTACGACAGCACGGGGCACCTGCTGCGTGAGTTTGCTTACGACGAAAACCACTGCATGACGCTGCACCGCCAGCCGGGCGGCGAAGGGTATTATTACCAGTGGGGCTGGTATGAAGGTCCGGATGACGCGGCATGGCGGGTGACGGGGCACCACACGGACAGCGGTGAACAGTACCGGCTGGCGTGGGACCTGGCGCAGCGCAGGCTGTGCGTGACGGACGGACTGGGGCGCACACGTTATCACCAGTGGGATGCGCAGAATCAGGTGACGGCGTACCAGGACGAAGCCGGACAGGTGACGACATTCCGCTGGAGCGACGAAGAACGACTGTTGCTGGGGATGACCGACCCTCAGGGCGGCAAATGGCGCTATGTGTATGACCTGCAGGGGCATATCACGGAGACGCACGACCCGCTGGGGCGGGTGGAGCAGGCGCAGTGGCACCCGGTGTGGCACCAGCCGGAAACGGAGGTGGACGCGGCGGGAAACCTGCTGGGGAGGCGCGCGGGGGAAAGGGCCACGGCAGAAAACAGCGTGGTGCCGTTCAACCGGCTGATGTCTTACCGTGGTGTGCACTACCGTTATGACGAATTTGGCCGTGCGGTGGAAAAGGAGGGCCGGAGCGGAACGCAGAGTTACCGTTATGATGCGGAACACCGGATGGTGGAAGTGACGACAGCGCGGGGGACATACCGGTATGTGTACGATGCACTGGGGAGGCGGACGGAAAAACAGCACATCAGCCCTGACGGTAAGCCGTACAACCGGACAAAATTTTTATGGGACGGAATGCGGCTGGCGCAGGAGAGCAGGCCGGAGGGAACAGGCAGCCTGTACATCTACAGGGACCAGGGGAGTTATGAACCGCTGGCGCGGGTGGATAAGGCGGGCAAAGAGGGCCCGAACCGGATACTGTATTTTCACACGGATGTGAACGGCGCGCCGGTAAGAGATGACGGACAGCGACGGGAAAATCGTGTGGGAGACGGGGTATCAGGTCTGGGGTAACACGATACAGGAGAAGGACCACGGCGGGGTGGAGCAGAACCTGCGCTACCAGGGACAGTACCTCGACAGGGAAACGGGGCTGCACTACAATCTGCACAGGTACTATGATCCGGATGTCGGGCGGTTCATGGTAACTGACCCGATAGGGTTGAGAGGCGGTTTAAATCTCTACAGTTATGCACCTAATCCTCTAAAATATGCTGATCCACTTGGATTAACTCCATGTGCTGTTAGTAACCAAAAAGCGAATCGTTTATTAGATAGTAGTGAAACCAAAGTTACTGTTAGGTCTAGAAGTGACGCTGAACAATTGTTTATGGATAGATATTTAGGTCATAATTATAAAAATATGACAGGTGAGTCAGGCCCCAGCACTAAGAACTTAATGGAATATCTTACTGAAAATAAAACAAAAGCAGGTTCATATCATTGGGATGATATAAAAGATCCTTCTGTAACAAAACCTTCATATAGAGTGTCAGGTCATGGACCAGGAAATCCTGATGGTGATTTACCACATTTACAAGTTCATCAACATGGTGGAAGTGTTAGACATATATTTTTCCCGTGGGAGACATAATAATGAACAATCTCAATACATTATTAAGTGGAAAGGTTTTGCTCAAAGAAATTAGTCCATTAATGCCTGGATATAGAACATGGATTGAAATTTCATTGATCGATGAATTAAAACCATCTTATCCTTTTAGATTAGATGAATATGCTATGATAGGGCATTCACCTTATGCCAATGAATGTAATAAAGATGAAGCTAAATTTAAACTACGAATATCATCATTTTTAGCTTCTGACATAGATAATGAATACGATCCATCATATGATTATGTTGGAAAATATGAAATTATCGCTTCACTTAATGAGTTAAAAACTAGGTTAAGTACTCTTCATGTAAACTTGGAGCAATTTATAAATTCATCGGAAGATGATGAGTATCCATTATAATAAGACAGAATAAAAAGCTAGGAAGGTTTTAAATCTTCCCAGCTTTTTTAATATTTAACTTTCGTTCAGCACACTAAACATCCCATCCCGCAGTTCCTGCACCTCGTCACTGTCAGCGATGATGGTCAGGCCCCCCTCCGAAATCTTCACCGTGACACCCCGTCCGGTATCAAATCCGGCCTCTTTCAGCCAGTCGCCCTTAAGGTGCAGACTGGGATGTTGTGAATAATACCGGGCTATACCGGTTTTGCGGTCCTGGTGGCGGGCTCTGACATAGCCGACTTTATAGCGGCGCTGTGTTTTGGAAATGGTGACTTCTGGCGTAATATCGTGTTCAGCCATGATTAACTACCTTGATTAGTTGCTTGCGGGGAGCGCGCTTTCGTAATCTTGCCCTGCTAGCGGATTAACTTCACAAACATCATTTACCAACGCCTACACTTACTCCTGTATACCGTTCAGGAGCAGTAATGAATCTACAACGATTTGATGACAGCACCCTAATCCGTATCTTCGCCCTTCATGAGTTACATCGACTGAAAGAACATGGCTTAACGCGCGGGGCGCTTCTCGATTATCACAGCCGCTATAAACTCGTCTTTCTGGCCCATTCTCAGCCCGAGTACCGCAAACTTGGCCCGTTTGTGGCTGATATTCATCAGTGGCAAAATCTGGATGATTTTTACAACCAGTACCGCCAACGCGTAATTGTTTTGCTTTCTCATCCCGCCAACCCGCGCGATCACACCAACGTTTTGATGCACGTTCAGGGTTATTTTCGCCCGCATATTGATTCCACAGAACGCCAGCAGCTGGCTGCGCTTATCGACAGTTATCGCCGTGGCGAGCAACCACTTCTTGCGCCGCTGATGCGTATCAAACACTATATGGCGCTTTATCCTGACGCCTGGCTTTCAGGGCAGCGTTATTTCGAACTTTGGCCGCGTGTGATTAACTTGCGCCATTCAGGAGTTTTATGACTACCCATCTGGCCTGGTTTCGCCAGGATTTACGTCTGCACGATAATCTCGCACTGGCTGCCGCCTGCCGCAATTCGTCTGCACGCGTGCTGGCGCTGTATATCGCTACACCACGCAAGTGGGAGACGCATAACATGTCGCCGCGTCAGGCTGAACTTATCAATGCTCAACTGAATGGGCTACAAATCGCGCTGGCGGAAAAAGGTATTCCTTTATTGTTCCGTGAAGTGGATGACTTTGTCGCCAGTGTCGAAATAGTTAAACAGGTGTGCGCGGAAAACAGCGTTACTCATCTTTTTTATAACTATCAGTATGAGGTGAATGAGCGAGCGCGGGATGTGGACGTTGAAAGAGCGCTGCGTAACGTGGTGTGTGAAGGATTTGATGACAGCGTGATCCTGCCGCCGGGGGCGGTGATGACCGGCAATCACGAGATGTACAAAGTCTTTACGCCTTTTAAGAATGCCTGGCTGAAACGGCTGCGGGAAGGGATGCCGGAGTGCGTCGCTGCACCAAAAGTTCGTAGTAGCGGATCGATAAAGCCCGCGCCATCCATTACGCTGAATTATCCTCGTCAGTCTTTCGATACTGCGCATTTCCCGGTGGAAGAAAAAGCGGCGATTGCGCAATTACGCCAGTTTTGCGAGAACGGTGCTGGAGAGTATGAGCAACAACGAGATTTTCCGGCAGTGGAAGGCACCAGCCGTTTGTCCGCCAGCTTGGCAACGGGCGGGTTATCGCCTCGCCAGTGTTTGCATCGCTTGTTGGCGGAACAGCCGCAGGCGCTGGACGGTGGGGCCGGTAGTGTCTGGCTTAGTGAGCTGATCTGGCGCGAGTTCTACCGTCATCTGATGACGTATTACCCCTCGTTGTGTAAACATCGTCCATTTATTGCCTGGACGGATCGTGTGCAGTGGCAAAGCAATCCCGCACATTTACAGGCCTGGCAGAAAGGCAAAACGGGATACCCGATTATTGATGCCGCTATGCGTCAGCTTAACAGCACTGGCTGGATGCATAACCGGCTACGGATGATTACAGCCAGTTTTCTGGTGAAAGATTTGTTGATCGACTGGCGCGAAGGCGAGCGATATTTCATGTCGCAGCTGATTGATGGTGATTTGGCAGCTAATAACGGTGGCTGGCAGTGGGCGGCTTCTACGGGTACTGATGCTGCGCCGTATTTTCGTATTTTCAATCCGATAACTCAGGGCGAGAAATTTGACCGTGAGGGCGAGTTTATTCGTCGATGGTTACCGGAGCTGCGCGATGTACCAGGGAAAGCGGTGCATGAGCCGTGGAAGTGGGCGCAGAAAGCAGGTGTGAAGCTGGATTATCCGCAACCGATAGTCGAGCACAAAGAGGCGAGAGTACAAACGTTGGCAGCGTATGAGGCGGCGCGGAAGGGGAAATAACAGACGCGTCAGGCAATCGAGCCCAGATGCCGGATGCGGCGTGAACGCCTAATCCAGCCTACAAATTTGTGCAAATTCAATAAATTGCAGGAAATACGTAGGCCTGATAAGACGCGTCAAGCGTCGCATCAGGCATCGGTGCTGGCCTATTATGACTCCAGCGCCAGCGCGCGGTTTCTGAATTTCAGCGCCTGATACAGCCAAATCATCAGTACCAGTCCTACACACGCCAGTGCGCCCCAGGTAATTTGATCAAATACTTCAATATATGCATTGATGGAGTAGTTGATCGCCCCGGAAGCATCAAACGAAGCCTGCGATGTCTGATCGGCAATCACGCCCGCCAGATAGTTCGCGATCGCGCCAGAAAGCAGCATGTAGATGCCGGTTAATACGCCGGTCACGCCCGGAATTTCAATGCGCGTAATTTGCGACATGGCAACCGGGTCGATAAACAGTTCCGCAAAGCCCATCACCGCGAGGCCTAACACCATCAGTGGCAGAGAAGAGTGACCATACATTGCGGACCAGCGGGCGCTTAAGGTCAGAATGCAGAATCCGGCGCTCATCAGGCCAAGGCCAAGAGCAAATTTTCCCCAGATGCGCACGGTACGATTACCTGCGACGCTTTCTTTAACCACCCACGCCAGGAACACACCGCACAGCATAACTGCGAAGGCATTAATCGACTGGAACATCGCGGTCGGAACGGTATAACCAAACATATCGCGGTTAACGAAGCGGTCGATATAAAGGCTAATCGAGCTACCGCCCTGTTGTGCGAAGGCCCAGAACAACATACTGAAGAAGGTGAGCGTCACAATCAGCCCCAGCTCCTTCCGCTGTTTCTGGTTTTCTGCTTTGCGATAAATTTTTGCCAGTACACCCAGGCCAATAATAGTCGCGACAATTAAGGCGTATACCGACCACTCTTTCCAGAACAGCACGGTAATCAGTGCAGGCGTTGCCACCAGCAGAACCAGCAGCCATCCCCAGTTCGGCAGGAGAAAGTTTGTCGCACGCAGTACTTTTTTGTTAACGCCGCGGGTATGAGTGAAATGACGATTGCCACATAAGAAAATGACCAGACCCGCGATCATTCCAACCGCCGCCAGGCCAAAGCCCATCGCCCAGCTGTACTCTTCCTGGGCGTAACCACAGGCGATAGGTGCGATAATAGACCCCACGTTACCCGCCGCATACATCAGCGAGAAACCGCCATCACGACGCGGATCGGTTGGCTCATACAGCTCGCCGAGCAGACAGCTTACGTTAGATTTAAACAGGCCATAGCCGCAGACGATAATCGCCAGGGACAGATAGAGGAATGACGGATGGATCTCACTGGCACCCAGCACCACATGACCGATCGCCATCAACAACGCCCCCAGCATCACCGCCATGCGATTGCCGAGAACTTTATCCGCCAAAAAGCCACCGAGGATTGGCGTGACATACACCAGCGAACAGTAGGCGCTAAATAACTCGTAGGCGTGAGTATCGTTGTATTTTAGTTGATTGGTGAGATAGAGAATCAGCAGGGCACGCATGCCGTAAAAGCTAAAATATTCCCAGATTTGCAGCGCAACGACATAGTAAATAGCGCGCGGTTGTGATGCGTGTTTATTCATAATAATTCCACAATTGACGGCAACGTCACGTAATAGTTGCGCGGCGTGCTTGTGTTTCCTTAAAGTTAAAACTTTGATACAGATCTGATTATTTATGCAATATGCTGTCTGATTGCATAAATATACATTAGCTGAAGCGTGATGATATAAACAATTTGCGTCTTTTGGCGTCGGGTTTGTTTCTTAATATGTCAAAAGATTGGCTATCGACGAACAGGCGATGTAACGCTATGTTAACGGTGTAGCTATCAGAATACGGAAGGCGCGAAGATGAAAAACACCGAACTGGAACAACTGATTAACGAAAAACTGAACAGCGCGGCGATTAGTGATTACGCGCCGAATGGTTTGCAGGTGGAAGGCAAAGAGACGGTGCAAAAAATTGTTACCGGTGTCACCGCCAGCCAGGCTTTGCTCGATGAGGCAGTGCGTCTGGGCGCGGATGCGGTCATTGTGCATCATGGCTACTTCTGGAAAGGAGAGTCTCCGGTCATTCGCGGAATGAAGCGTAACCGTTTAAAAACGTTGCTGGCGAATGATATCAACCTGTATGGCTGGCATTTGCCGCTTGACGCACATCCTGAGCTGGGCAATAACGCACAGCTGGCGGCGTTACTGGGGATCACGGTCATGGGCGAAATTGAGCCGTTGGTGCCGTGGGGAGAGCTGACCATGCCTGTGCCGGGAATGGAACTAGCCTCCTGGATTGAAGCGCGTCTGGGACGTAAGCCGTTATGGTGTGGCGATACCGGACCTGAGGTGGTCCAGCGCGTCGCCTGGTGCACGGGCGGCGGGCAAAGTTTTATCGATAGCGCCGCGCGTTTTGGCGTGGATGCTTTTATTACTGGCGAAGTTTCTGAACAGACCATTCATTCAGCCCGCGAGCAGGGATTGCATTTTTATGCTGCAGGTCACCATGCCACTGAACGCGGTGGTATTCGCGCATTGAGCGAGTGGCTGAATGAAAATACCGATCTTGATGTGACCTTTATTGATATTCCTAATCCTGCATAACGAATAATCAGAGGGATCGAAAGTGCAACGAGCGCGTTGTTATCTGATAGGTGAAACGGCGGTAGTGCTGGAACTGGAACCGCCGGTGACGCTGGCTAGCCAGAAACGGATCTGGCGACTGGCGCAGCGTCTGGTGGATATGCCGAATGTGGTTGAAGCCATTCCCGGCATGAACAATATCACGGTGATTTTGCGTAATCCTGAGTCGCTGGCGCTGGATGCCATAGAGCGTTTGCAACGCTGGTGGGAGGAGAGCGAGGCCCTGGAACCTGAGTCTCGCTTTATTGAAATTCCGGTGGTTTACGGTGGTGCAGGCGGACCGGATTTGGCGGTGGTCGCGGCGTATTGCGGGTTGAGCGAAAAACAGGTTGTTGAATTGCACTCCTCCGTGGAATACGTGGTCTGGTTTTTAGGTTTTCAACCGGGCTTCCCGTATCTCGGGAGTTTGCCGGAACAACTACACACGCCACGGCGCGCTGAACCGCGCTTGCTCGTTCCGGCAGGTTCTGTCGGGATCGGCGGGCCGCAGACTGGTGTTTATCCGCTGGCAACGCCGGGTGGCTGGCAGTTGATTGGTCATACCTCACTCAGCCTGTTTGATCCGGCGCGTGACGAACCCATCTTATTACGTCCGGGAGACAGCGTGCGATTTGTACCGCAGAAGGAGGGAATATGCTGAAGATTATTCGTGCGGGCATGTACACCACTGTGCAGGATGGCGGTCGTCACGGTTTTTGCCAGTCGGGTATCAGCCACTGTGGCGCACTGGATATGCCTGCGCTGCGCATTGCTAACCTGCTGGTGGGTAATGACGCCAATGCCCCCGCGCTGGAGATCACGCTCGGTCAGTTAACAGTTGAGTTCGAAACTGATGGGTGGTTTGCCCTGACGGGTGCAGGTTGCGAAGCGCGGTTGGATGATAACGCCGTCTGGACCGGCTGGCGATTGCCGATGAAAGCAGGCCAGCGTTTAACGCTTAAACGCCCGCAGCACGGGATGCGCAGTTATCTGGCGGTCGCGGGTGGTATTGATGTTCCGCCGGTAATGGGGTCATGCAGCACCGATCTCAAAGTGGGGATTGGCGGGCTGGAAGGCCGTTTACTGAAGGATGGTGACTGACTCCCGATTGGCAAATCGAAGCGTGATTTTATGGAAGCGCAGGGCGTTAAACAGCTGCTGTGGGGCAACCGCATTCGCGCCTTGCCGGGGCCGGAATATCATGAGTTCGATCGCGCCTCGCAGGATGCATTCTGGCGTTCGCCCTGGCAGCTTAGCTCGCAAAGTAACCGAATGGGCTATCGTTTACAGGGGCAAATTTTAAAACGCATCACCGATCGCGAACTGTTATCTCACGGTTTGTTACCGGGCGTGGTGCAGGTGCCGCATAACGGGCAGCCGATTGTGTTGATGAACGACGCACAGACCACCGGTGGTTATCCACGTATTGCCTGTATCATTGAGGCTGATATGTACCATCTGGCGCAAATTCCGCTCGGTCAGCCGATTCATTTTGTCCAGTGTTCACTGGAAGAGGCACTGAAAGCGCGGCAAGATCAGCAACGTTATTTTGAACAATTAGCGTGGCGGCTGCACAATGAAAATTGACCTGAACGCCGATCTGGGCGAAGGCTGCGCCAGCGACGCAGAGCTATTAACGCTGGTTTCCTCTGCCAATATTGCTTGTGGATTTCATGCAGGCGATGCGCAAACCATGCAGGCTTGCGTGCGTGAAGCAATAAAAAATGGTGTCGCGATTGGCGCTCACCCGAGTTTTCCCGACAGGGAAAATTTTGGTCGCAGCGCCATGCAGCTGCCGCCGGAAACCGTTTACGCCCAGACGCTGTATCAAATTGGCGCGCTGGCAACGATTGCCCGTGCGCAAGGCGGCGTAATGCGTCATGTCAAACCGCACGGCATGTTGTACAACCAGGCGGCGAAAGAAGCACAACTGGCAGACGCCATCGCCAGAGCGGTATACGCTTGCGATCCGGCATTGGTTCTCGTTGGGCTGGCAGGAAGCGAGCTGATTCGTGCAGGCAAGCAATATGGCCTGACAACGCGCGAGGAAGTGTTTGCCGATCGCGGTTATCAGGCTGACGGCTCGCTGGTGCCGCGAAGTCAGCCAGGCGCGTTGATTGAAAACGAAGAACAGGCGTTGGCGCAAACGCTGGAGATGGTGCAACACGGCAGAGTCAAAAGTATCACCGGCGAATGGGCAACGGTCGCGGCGCAAACGGTCTGCCTGCATGGCGACGGCGAGCACGCTCTGGCGTTCGCCCGCCGATTACGAGCTACATTTGCCAAAAAGGGGATTGTTGTCGCAGCATAACCCCGCTTAATAAAGAATGAAAAAAGGATATCACCATGCCTGAAGGCCCGGAGATCCGCCGTGCAGCGGATAACCTGGAGGCGGCGATCAAAGGCAAACCACTAACTGATGTCTGGTTTGCCTTCCCGCAGTTAAAAACTTATCAATCACAACTTATCGGTCAACACGTTACCCATGTGGAAACGCGTGGTAAGGCGTTGTTAACTCATTTTCCCAACGGTTTAACGCTCTACAGCCATAATCAGCTTTACGGCGTCTGGCGCGTGGTTGATACCGGCGAAGAGCCGCAGACCACGCGAGTATTGCGGGTAAAACTGCAAACGGCTGACAAAACCATTCTGCTTTATAGCGCCTCGGATATTGAGATGTTGAGGCCGGAACAACTGACCACGCATCCGTTTTTACAACGCGTTGGTCCCGATGTGCTGGATCCGAATCTGACGCCGGAGGTGGTAAAGGAACGGTTATTGTCGCCGCGCTTTCGTAACCGTCAGTTTGCAGGATTACTGCTCGATCAGGCGTTTCTGGCTGGGCTTGGCAATTATTTGCGGGTGGAGATCCTCTGGCAGGTTGGGTTGACTGGAAATCATAAAGCGAAAGATCTCAATGCGGCGCAACTGGATGCACTCGCACACGCGTTACTGGAGATTCCTCGGTTTTCTTACGCTACGCGGGGGCAGGTGGATGAGAATAAGCATCATGGGGCGCTGTTTCGCTTTAAGGTTTTTCATCGTGATGGCGAACTGTGCGAACGCTGTGGCGGCATCATTGAGAAAACCACGTTGTCCTCGCGCCCGTTTTACTGGTGTCCAGGCTGCCAGCACTAGGCCGACCGCTTCGGCGCATAGGTTGAAATAAACCGCGCAATGGCTGGCCCCGTCAGCAAAATACTGAACAGGCGCAGGGTTTGCATCGCCATAATAAGCGCCATATCGGCATTGCTCCCTGCGGCGATGACCGCCACGGTATCAAGCCCGCCGGGACTGGTGGCGAGGTAGGCAGTCATAAAATCAATATGCATAAACCGGGTCAGTCCCCACGCCATACCTGCACAAATAGCCAGCAGAGCAAAAATCGACAGCAGGATTTGCGGTAGCGGGCGTAGTGCCCGCAGTAAGATTTGTTTATCGAAACCAAGACCAATCCGCCAGCCAATTGCCATATACGCCATCGCCAGCAGCCATTCCGGTAGTTCGATGGTGATGAGCTGACCAGACTGGAGCACTGCGCCCGCCAGCATCGGGATGAGCATCGTGCCGGAAGGAAGACGCAGCATGCATCCCGCCGTACCGGCAACGACTGCGAGCAAAATCGTAAGCAGGAGATTAATGCTCACTGGCGGGAACCAGACGATTTGCTGGTTAACCGCTTCAGCGTTATCACCCAGCATCATGCGGGTGACCAGAACAGCGGCCCCCGCGACGAACAGCACTCGCAGATATTGCATAAACGCCACCAGGCGAATATCTGCGCCGTAATCTTGCGCCATAGCGACCATTGCCGCTGCGCCGCCTGGAGAAGAACCCCAGGCACCGGTATTTCCAGGCAGTGAGCTATAGCGCACCAATAACCAACCCACGATGGCGCTGGAAAGCAGCGTCACCAGTAAAATAGCAAGCACGATCGGCCAGTTGGCGGCCAGCGTGGTGAGAATCGAACCAGTGAGGTTTTGCGCAATCATGCAGCCAAGAATGGCCTGCGCGGCGAGAAAAGCGGAGCGGGGAAGTTGCAGAGTAATTCCGCGCATACTGAAGATGATCCCGGCGATCATCGGCCCAAGTAATAGCGCCGCCGGGAGATGTACCGCGAGGAAACCAATAGAAAGGAGAAGTGATAGCACACATAACATTCCCCACTGCAAAACTGGCATCCTTCGCTCCCTCATTATTTTCTCTTTGGTGTATCGATACAGCATAAAGAAAGCCGGGCTAGGAAAAAATAACAGCAATCAAGGAAAAGGGGAAAATCAGCAATTTTCTGAAAGAGATGCCCTTTCCGGCTGCAAAGGGCATCATGGCAAATCAGTTATAGTTAATTTTAAAAAGCACCACTGTATCGAAGGGCCCAGCCTCGATGGGGGTACCTGCAATGGACGAAAGTTCAGCTGTATAGGTTTTTTCGTAGACCAACATGTCGCTGGTGAAATCGGCGTATTCAGCATATTTATTGAAGGTATAA
Organism: Shigella flexneri 2a str. 301; assembly: GCF_000006925.2. Classification (NCBI taxonomy): domain Bacteria; kingdom Pseudomonadati; phylum Pseudomonadota; class Gammaproteobacteria; order Enterobacterales; family Enterobacteriaceae; genus Shigella; species Shigella flexneri. The sequence continues at coordinate 608,997 of NC_004337.2, read as the reverse complement.
GGCGAGGCGTTTTCATCCAGCAAACGTAGCTTCAGACCATTACCAATCAACAATGCTTTATCTTCTTCAACCAACGTTTCTTCGGTATAAAAGGAGGAACTGACTTTAAATCCGTCGGTGCATTGGTCATTTTGTGATTTTGTCGTCTTAATACTGAATGTTTTCGACATTGTGTGGCGACGAATATCCAGCAAATTAAATTTACCAAAATCAATCATCTGTGTTTCCGGTGAAATGGAAAAATTGACGCTGCAATCCAGCACGCGAATGTTTTCCAGACCAGTAATATGATATTTCAGGTTTTGGGCAGTAGGGTCTTCGTTAACGCTACCGGCACCGTCAAATTGCACGACGATATAGTCGCTAAGCGTACTTTGATAATCATGCGGCGGCATTTCTCGTATTTTGACGTATAACCGCATGCGAGCGAGAAAGGTTCGCGACATGTGAATATTAGCGGGATCACCCGAGCAAATTTTGTTCTGCCATCCCATCAGGGGTATAAATGTCAATGTTCTTACTGTCGATACACTGGTTAGTGTCGATGCGGCTTTTTCCCTGGTTGGCGTCATAATCAACGCCATTGTAAGTTACTCCGAGTTGATAATAACGATCCTGCACCCCCGGGTAGGGGTTTACCCATACGTAGACATGTTCGCTTTCAAAGTTGCCGTTGGTATTGTTGTCACAATAGACGGGAATTTTAATATCGTCAGATTCCCAGATCTTATTTTAATATCGTCAGATTCCCAGATCTTATCGCCGAGTTTGGCATTGCCTGGTACAGCAAAAGGTTGAATCGCTTCTGATTTTTCTACCGAGCCACCGGATGAACCAAAGTAGCAGTTCAGGGCAAGCGCAGACTTCAACGACAGAAATAACAGACAGATGACGAGCAACACTCCCTTGCCAGCACTCATTTCTTCGCCTCCACGGCTTGTAAATGGCATTGTCCGCTGCAGTTGAGCGTCGTCATGCGTAACGCGCCGTAATCATCCATATAACCGAGATAAAACTGGCTGCCGCTATAATTTCCGGTGTTTGTGTTGACCGTACTAAAAGGCGCAACCATCACGGTTTTGAAGCCGGGGAGAACGCCTTTTTCATTTCGTCCCAGGTAGGCAATGGTCAGATAATACGCGGTAGGATTTTTCAGTGTCAGTTGGTTGCCCTGCTGGCTGACCTGTAACTGCAGTTCGACCTTTTCTCCTGCTTTCTTGCGTAATGCAGCCGGTCGCCAGAACACCTTGATACGACTCTGAATGGCGACTTGCAGAACGGCATGGTCGCTGTTTTTTTCCGGGGCGGGAGGAATTTCACGCATATTGTAGAAAAATAGCGTTTCGCGATCGCCCGGTAATTTTGTGGTCGAGGCTTGCTTTACTATCCGTACCTGTGTTGTTGCTTTCGGTTCCAGACGTTGTATCGGCGGCAGGGCGACCAGAAGATCATCGCTTTTCTCCCCTTTTTCATTTTCGAGCCAGGAATAAGCGAGGTAGGGGAGTTTATCGCTACGATTATCCACCCGCAGACTGGTAGCTTTATCATTAGCGTTAAACACAATACGAGTGCGATCGGGTTGTAGTGCAGCGTGGCTGCACAGACTGGCAACCAACAACAAAAGGGGTAGTCCTTTCATAAATGTCATTTTCATTTCCTTAATTAATGACAAGGTAAAATCAGGCGATTTGCGGTGTCTTCCATATGTTCAGGAAGATGGAGCGAGCAATGCTGGCTATCACCCCAGACCACGGTAAACTTTTGATTTTCAGCGACTCCGCTTAACCAGGCATGTCCTTCCTCGCCAACCATCCCCACGCTAATGCCGCTGTCATCCTGGCGGATATCCGCTCCGAGGGGAGGAAACTGACCGCTGGCGTTGCGAATGATGACGTTAACGTCTTTACCGGAACGGGAAGCCAGTGATTTGTAACCTATCGCGCCTTCAATCCACGTTTCTTTGATAACGTTTTCTGCAACTGTTACGCCGTCGGGTAAGTCATTCATGTTCACCGCCACGGTGGAAGGCTGGTAACTGGAAATCAACGGCACCACCGCAATGCCAAAATGGTTGGTGTAGTCGAGATTGCCCTGAACCGGAATATCTGCCACGCCATCGGTGCTGACCATCAGGCGTGGTTCATTGGTGGAGCTGCGGCGATGAAACGCTGCACCATATTGGGTTGCGGTGAAAGAACCGCTCCAGCTGCTGCTGACGGAACTGTAATCATTGGCGGCATAGGTACCAGAAATATCCCACTCACCCGCTGAACTCAGGTGCTGATAGTTACCGCTCACCTGGGCTCCATTGTCAGGACGGTCGGATTGCAGTCCGGCAGACATGCCCCAGCTATTACGTTCATCCAGCGTATCGTTCCACGACATGCGGTGTGTGGTGCTGTGGCTACTGTTTTGCATGTCATAGCCAACCCGACCACCGTTACCGAAGGGGAGCGAAATCGACAGGTAAATCTGGTTGTCGCGATCTTTATCTTCGTAATGGGTTGTATTGAATGACGTAGAAATAGAGATATCTCTCCAGTCACCAATATCAACATTAAAACCTGCCGTGATGTTGGCGGTCGTGGAGGCGTCTGCATTCCACCAGGTTTGATGTAGCAGGTTGGCGTAAAGATTGAGGTTTAGTGGGGTAATCGGTTGGCCCACAGATAAGCTGATCGTCTGTTTTTCGTCCTGCGCATCGCTGTCGTTGTATTTGTGATCCAGATAGTTGGCGTAGCTGTGAAAATGACGATCGGAGAAACGATAAGCGGCGAGGGAAATCGTGCTGTTAGTGGCATCCACTTGTTTGCTGTAATTAAAACGGTAGCTTAAGCCCCGCTCGTCCTGCTGAGTATCAAAATGGCTACTGGCCCACGTGACATCAAACGACAGCGCACCAAGCCACAGCATATTTTGCCCAATACCCATTGCGGCAGAATGGTAGTCATCACCAGAAAGCAGCAGGCCGCTGTACAGCGAGGTGTTTGACAGCATCCCCCAGGAAACTTCATTGCTAAAAAAGGTTTCATTTTCAGTTTGATGTGACATGGAGGGCCGTGGCTGACCCGCGGCCAGTTTATAGCGAACCTGTCCCTGACGAGTCAGGAAGGGCGTCGATGCTGCTGAAACCTGGAAATTGTTCACCCGACCATCTTCTTCCGTCACTTTGACATCCAGTGTGCCCTGAACAGACTGATTAAGGTCGTCAATGATAAATGGGCCTGGTGGGACTTTTTTCTGGTAAATGACGCGGCCTGATTGACTGATCGTCACCGTGGCATTGGTCTGTGCAATACCGCTAATTTGTGGGGCGTAGCCGCGTAGTTCCCATGGCAACATTCGATCGTCACTTGCCAGTGCCGCGCCGGTATAAGAAAAACCGTCGAAAATATTGGGACTAAAATCCGTTTCGCCGAGGGTTAATTTTGAACCTAATTGCGGTAACGGGCGAAAAAGATAGGTACGTGATATTTCGCCTGACTGTTCATGGTTATCATCGCTATCAGTATGATTCAACTGATAATCACTGCGTAAGCGCCATGCCCCCGTGTTGATTCCGGCTGTTCCATAGGCGTTAAGATTAGTGCTGCTGCTGCCATCCTGTGGGCGGTAGCTGCTGGCAAACAAGTTGTAATCCATCAGGACACCGGCGACACCTTCTTTCCATGTGGAGGGTGGGGTCCAGTTTTCTGAGTGCCACGCCAGCCAGGCTTGCGGAATACTAATATTCAGTTGCTGATTGGCTTGATCGAAATTGAAGAGCATTTCAGGTCGGGAGCTAAAATCGACGCACTGATTTATCAATGGTAACGACTGACGGACTTCAGGTTTTAAGCCAAATTTATCGACCAGTAAATCATTGATGCACGGAATGGTTTTATCGTCATTTTTGTGCCAGTTAATCTTTTGCTCGTTACTGATTTGGTTATTATTTACCGCAACGCTAACAAAATACTCACCGGGAGCAATGACTCCTTTTTCCTTTAATAATGAAATATCAATGCGGTCGCGCATTGATTTATCGAGAACATTCAGATTGAATTCGACCGCCAATGCGCAAGGCATCGCCACGACCAGGCAGGATACAAAAGAGAGTCGATAAATATTCACGGTGTCCATACCTGATAAATATTTTATGAAAGGCGGCGATAGCGCCGCCAAAGTAATACTTATTTATAATCCAGCACGTAGGTTGCATTCGCCGTAACTGCGCCTGGCGTTACAGGTGTAGCCTGATCAATTTGTTCCATCCAGGCAAAGAAATTCAGCGTTTGTTCGCTGGAGGTCGGAGCCAGGTCGATATCTGGAGTAGCGGTGCCTAAAACGATATTGCTTTGATCTTTATTCATTAAACGTACGCCGACGCCGGTGGCTTCACCCGTGCTGGTGTTGTTGAGAATCGGATCTGCGCCGGTGGTTTTCGCTGAGCTATCAAAGGTGACTGCAACTTTAGAAATCTTGCCACCGGAACCGTTGCTGGAGTTTTCCAGATCACAGTTGACTAAGAGCAGGTCGACAGCAACGGCATCGCTGTGATGTGACTGATTAATGTGGCTGGTGGTCACCTGACCGAGTTCAACCTCTTTATCAATATCATCCTGATGTATTTCACACGGTGCTTCAATAACTTCACCTTTAAAGTGAATTTCACCGGATCCTTCATCAGCCGCATAAACAGGTGCTGTGAACAGCAGAGATACGGCCAGTGCGGCCAATGTTTTTTGTCCTTTAAACATAACTGAGTCCTTTAACAGAAAAGAAAAAAGTATATCGGTGCAAGAATATCTTATTTGATTGTCGAATGTTTTTAGTTTTTCTTAAAAATATTATTAATTTTATTAAATGTAAAAGTAATTAATTGATGGTATGAATTAAATGTTTGATGAATAAAGTATTGGGAATTATAGGGGTGCGCTATATTTGGTGGTTTATTCATGTAACTGAGAGGAAGATAGATGATTAAAAATCATCTATTTGTTTATAATTTATACCGATGTATTTTTTTTTAGAATATATGAATGTCCGATAGTGGATTTTATTTTTACAATTTTTTGTGTTTAGGCATATAAAAATTAACCCGCCATTTGAACGGCGGGTTAAAATATTTACAACTTAGCAATCAACCATTAACGCTTGATATCGCTTTTAAAGTCGCGTTTTTCATATCCTGTATACAGCTGACGCGGACGGGCAATCTTCATACCGTAACTGTGCATTTCGCTCCAGTGGGCGATCCAGCCAACGGTACGTGCCATTGCGAAAATGACGGTGAACATGGAAGACGGAATACCCATCGCTTTCAGGATGATACCAGAGTAGAAATCGACGTTCGGGTACAGTTTCTTCTCGATAAAGTACGGGTCGTTCAGCGCGATGTTTTCCAGCTCCATAGCCACTTCCAGCAGGTCATCTTTGGTGCCCAGCTCTTTCAGAACTTCATGGCAGGTTTCACGCATTACGGTGGCGCGCGGGTCGTAATTTTTGTACACGCGGTGACCGAAGCCCATCAGGCGGAAAGAATCATTTTTATCTTTCGCACGACGAACAAATTCCGGAATGTGTTTAACGGAGCTAATTTCTTCCAGCATTTTCAGCGCCGCTTCGTTAGCACCACCGTGCGCAGGTCCCCACAGTGAAGCAATACCTGCTGCGATACAGGCAAACGGGTTCGCACCCGAAGAGCCAGCGGTACGCACGGTGGAGGTAGAGGCGTTCTGTTCATGGTCAGCGTGCAGGATCAGAATACGGTCCATAGCACGTTCCAGAATCGGATTAACTTCATACGGTTCGCACGGCGTGGAGAACATCATATTCAGGAAGTTACCGGCATAGGAGAGATCGTTGCGCGGATAAACAAATGGCTGACCAATGGAATACTTGTAACACATCGCGGCCATGGTCGGCATTTTCGACAGCAGGCGGAACGCGGCAATTTCACGATGACGAGGATTGTTAACATCCAGCGAGTCGTGATAGAACGCCGCCAGCGCGCCGGTAATACCACACATGACTGCCATTGGATGTGAGTCGCGACGGAAAGCGTGGAACAGACGGGTAATCTGCTCGTGGATCATGGTATGACGGGTCACCGTAGTTTTAAATTCGTCATACTGTTCCTGAGTCGGTTTTTCACCATTCAGCAGGATGTAACAAACTTCTAGGTAGTTAGAATCGGTCGCCAGCTGATCGATCGGGAAACCGCGGTGCAGCAAAATACCTTCATCACCATCAATAAAAGTAATTTTAGATTCGCAGGATGCGGTTGAAGTGAAGCCTGGGTCAAAGGTGAACACACCTTTTGAACCGAGAGTACGGATATCAATAACATCTTGACCCAGCGTGCCTTTCAGCACATCCAGTTCAACAGCTGTGTCCCCGTTGAGGTTGAGTTTTGCTTTTGTATCAGCCATTTAAGGTCTCCTTAGCGCCTTATTGCGTAAGACTGCCGGAACTTAAATTTGCCTTCGCACATCAACCTGGCTTTACCCGTTTGTTATTTGGCTCGCCGCTCTGTGAAAGAGGGGAAAACCTGGGTACAGAGCTCTGGGCGCTTGCAGGTAAAGAATCCATTGATGACGAATAAATGGCGAATCAAGTACTTAGCAATCCGAATTATTAAACTTGTCTACCACTAATAACTGTCCCGAATGAATTGGTCAATACTTCCACACTGTTACATAAGTTAATCTTAGGTGAAATACCGACTTCATAACTTTTACGCATTATATGCTTTTCCTGGTAATGTTTGTAACAACTTTGTTGAATGATTGTCAAATTAGATGATTAAAAATTAAATAAATGTTGTTATCGTGACCTGGATCACTGTTCAGGATAAAACCCGACAAACTATATGTAGGTTAATTGTAATGATTTTGTGAACAGCCTATACTGCCGCCAGGTCTCCGGAACACCCTGCAATCCCGAGCCACCCAGCGTTGTAACGTGTCGTTTTCGCATCTGGAAGCAGTGTTTTGCATGACGCGCAGTTATGGAAAGGACGCTGTCTGACCCGCAAGCAGACCGGAGGAAGGAAATCCCGACGTCTCCAGGTAACAGAAAGTTAACCTCTGTGCCCGTAGTCCCCAGGGAATAATAAGAACAGCATGTGGGCGTTATTCATGATAAGAAATGTGAAAAAACAAAGACCTGTTAATCTGGACCTACAGACCATCCGGTTCCCCATCACGGCGATAGCGTCCATTCTCCATCGCGTTTCCGGTGTGATCACCTTTGTTGCAGTGGGCATCCTGCAGTGGCTTCTGGGTACCAGCCTCTCTTCCCCTGAAGGTTTCGAGCAAGCTTCCGCGATTATGGGCAGCTTCTTCGTCAAATTTATCATGTGGGGCATCCTTACCGCTCTGGCGTATCACGTCGTCGTAGGTATTCGCCACATGATGATGGATTTTGGCTATCTGGAAGAAACATTCGAAGCGGGTAAACGCTCCGCCAAAATCTCCTTTGTTATTACTGTCGTGCTTTCACTTCTCGCAGGAGTCCTCGTATGGTAAGCAACGCCTCCGCATTAGGACGCAATGGCGTACATGATTTCATCCTCGTTCGCGCTACCGCTATCGTCCTGACGCTCTACATCATTTATATGGTCGGTTTTTTCGCCACCAGTGGCGAACTGACATATGAAGTCTGGATCGGTTTCTTCGCCTCTGCGTTCACCAAAGTGTTCACCCTGCTGGCGCTGTTTTCTATCTTGATTCATGCCTGGATCGGCATGTGGCAGGTGTTGACCGACTACGTTAAACCGCTGGCCTTGCGCCTGATGCTGCAACTGGTGATTGTCGTTGCACTGGTGGTTTACGTGATTTATGGATTCGTTGTGGTGTGGGGTGTGTGATGAAATTGCCAGTCAGAGAATTTGATGCAGTTGTGATTGGTGCCGGTGGCGCAGGTATGCGCGCGGCGCTGCAAATTTCCCAGAGCGGCCAGACCTGTGCCCTGCTCTCTAAAGTCTTCCCGACCCGTTCCCATACCGTTTCTGCGCAAGGCGGCATTACCGTTGCGCTGGGTAATACCCATGAAGATAACTGGGAATGGCATATGTACGACACCGTAAAAGGGTCGGACTATATCGGTGACCAGGACGCGATTGAATATATGTGTAAAACCGGGCCGGAAGCGATTCTGGAACTCGAACACATGGGCCTGCCGTTCTCGCGTCTCGATGATGGTCGTATCTATCAACGTCCGTTTGGCGGTCAGTCGAAAAACTTCGGCGGCGAGCAGGCGGCACGCACTGCGGCGGCTGCTGACCGTACCGGTCACGCACTGTTGCACACGCTTTATCAGCAGAACCTGAAAAACCACACCACCATTTTCTCCGAGTGGTATGCGCTGGATCTGGTGAAAAACCAGGATGGCGCGGTGGTGGGTTGTACCGCACTGTGCATCGAAACCGGTGAAGTGGTTTATTTCAAAGCCCGCGCTACCGTGCTGGCGACTGGCGGAGCAGGGCGTATTTATCAGTCCACCACTAACGCCCACATTAACACTGGCGACGGTGTCGGCATGGCTATCCGCGCAGGCGTACCGGTGCAGGATATGGAAATGTGGCAATTCCACCCGACCGGCATTGCCGGTGCGGGCGTACTGGTCACCGAAGGTTGCCGTGGTGAAGGCGGTTATCTGCTGAACAAACATGGCGAACGCTTTATGGAGCGTTATGCGCCGAACGCCAAAGACCTGGCGGGCCGTGATGTGGTGGCGCGTTCCATCATGATTGAAATCCGTGAAGGTCGCGGCTGTGATGGTCCGTGGGGGCCACACGCGAAACTGAAACTCGATCACCTGGGTAAAGAAGTTCTCGAATCCCGTCTGCCGGGTATCCTGGAGCTTTCCCGTACCTTCGCTCACGTCGATCCAGTGAAAGAGCCGATTCCGGTTATCCCAACCTGTCACTACATGATGGGCGGTATTCCGACCAAAGTTACCGGTCAGGCGCTGACTGTGAATGAGAAAGGCGAAGATGTGGTTGTTCCGGGACTGTTTGCCGTTGGTGAAATCGCTTGTGTATCGGTACACGGCGCTAACCGTCTGGGCGGCAACTCGCTGCTGGACCTGGTGGTCTTTGGTCGCGCGGCAGGTCTGCATCTGCAAGAGTCTATCGCCGAGCAGGGCGCACTGCACGATGCCAGCGAGTCTGATGTTGAAGCGTCTCTGGATCGCCTGAACCGGTGGAACAATAATCGTAACGGTGAAGATCCGGTGGCGATCCGTAAAGCGCTGCAAGAATGTATGCAGCATAACTTCTCGGTCTTCCGTGAAGGTGATGCGATGGCGAAAGGGCTTGAGCAGTTGAAAGTGATCCGCGAGCGTCTGAAAAATGCCCGTCTGGATGACACTTCCAGCGAGTTCAACACCCAGCGCGTTGAGTGCCTGGAACTGGATAACCTGATGGAAACGGCGTATGCAACGGCTGTTTCTGCCAACTTCCGTACCGAAAGCCGTGGCGCACATAGCCGCTTCGACTTCCCGGATCGTGATGATGAAAACTGGCTGTGCCACTCCCTGTATCTGCCTGAGTCGGAATCCATGACGCGCCGAAGCGTCAACATGGAACCGAAACTGCGCCCGGCATTCCCGCCGAAGATTCGTACTTACTAATGCGGAGACAGGAAAATGAGACTCGAGTTTTCAATTTATCGCTATAACCCGGATGTTGATGATGCTCCGCGTATGCAGGATTACACCCTGGAAGCGGAAGAAGGTCGCGACATGATGCTGCTGGATGCGCTTATCCAGCTGAAAGAGAAAGATCCCAGCCTGTCGTTCCGCCGCTCCTGCCGTGAAGGTGTGTGCGGTTCCGACGGTCTGAACATGAACGGCAAGAATGGTCTGGCCTGTATTACCCCGATTTCGGCACTCAACCAGCCGGGCAAGAAGATTGTGATTCGCCCGCTGCCAGGTTTACCGGTGATCCGCGATTTGGTGGTAGACATGGGACAATTCTATGCGCAATATGAGAAAATTAAGCCTTACCTGTTGAATAATGGACAAAATCCGCCAGCTCGCGAGCATTTACAGATGCCAGAGCAGCGCGAAAAACTCGACGGGCTGTATGAATGTATTCTCTGCGCATGTTGTTCAACCTCTTGTCCGTCTTTCTGGTGGAATCCCGATAAGTTTATCGGCCCGGCAGGCTTGTTAGCGGCATATCGTTTCCTGATCGATAGCCGTGATACCGAGACTGACAGCCGCCTCGACGGTTTGAGCGATGCATTCAGCGTATTCCGCTGTCACAGCATCATGAACTGCGTCAGTGTATGTCCGAAGGGGCTGAACCCGACGCGCGCCATCGGCCATATCAAGTCGATGTTGTTGCAACGTAATGCGTAAACTGTAGGCCTGATAAGACGCGCAAGCGTTGCATCAGGCAACCAGTGCCGGATGCGGCGTGAACGCCTTATCCGGCCTACAAGTCATTACCCGCAGGCCTGATAAGCGCAGCGCATCAGGCGTAACAAAGAAATGCAGGAAATCTTTAAAAACTGCCCCTGACACTAAGACAGTTTTTAAAGGTTCCTTCGCGAGCCACTACGTAGACAAGAGCTCGCAAGTGAACCCCGGCACGCACATCACTGTGCGTGGTAGTATCCACGGCGAAGTAAGCATAAAAAAGATGCTTAAGGGATCACGATGCAGAACAGCGCTTTGAAAGCCTGGTTGGACTCTTCTTACCTCTCTGGCGCAAACCAGAGCTGGATAGAACAGCTCTATGAAGACTTCTTAACCGATCCTGACTCGGTTGACGCTAACTGGCGTTCGACGTTCCAGCAGTTACCTGGTACGGGAGTCAAACCGGATCAATTCCACTCTCAAACGCGTGAATATTTCCGCCGCCTGGCGAAAGACGCTTCACGTTACTCTTCAACGATCTCCGACCCTGACACCAATGTGAAGCAGGTTAAAGTCCTGCAGCTCATTAACGCATACCGCTTCCGTGGTCACCAGCATGCGAATCTAGATCCGCTGGGACTGTGGCAGCAAGATAAAGTGGCCGATCTGGATCCGTCTTTCCACGATCTGACCGAAGCAGACTTCCAGGAAACCTTCAACGTCGGTTCATTTGCCAGCGGCAAAGAAACCATGAAACTCGGCGAGCTTATTTCCGCCCTCAAGCAAACCTACTGCGGCCCGATTGGTGCCGAGTATATGCACATCACCAGCACCGAAGAAAAACGCTGGATCCAACAGCGTATCGAGTCTGGTCGCGCGACTTTCAATAGCGAAGAGAAAAAACGCTTCTTAAGCGAACTGACCGCCGCTGAAGGCCTTGAGCGTTACCTCGGCGCAAAATTCCCTGGCGCAAAACGCTTCTCGCTGGAAGGCGGTGACGCGTTAATCCCGATGCTTAAAGAGATGATCCGCCACGCTGGCAACAGCGGCACCCGCGAAGTGGTTCTCGGGATGGCGCACCGTGGTCGTCTGAACGTGCTGGTGAACGTGCTGGGTAAAAAACCGCAAGACTTGTTCGACGAGTTCGCCGGTAAACATAAAGAACACCTCGGCACAGGCGACGTGAAATACCACATGGGCTTCTCGTCTGACTTCCAGACCGATGGCGGCCTGGTGCACCTGGCGCTGGCGTTTAACCCGTCTCACCTTGAGATTGTAAGCCCGGTCGTTATCGGCTCTGTTCGTGCCCGTCTGGACAGACTTGATGAGCCGAACAGCAACAAAGTGCTGCCAATCACCATCCACGGTGACGCCGCAGTGACCGGGCAGGGCGTGGTTCAGGAAACTCTGAACATGTCGAAAGCGCGTGGTTATGAAGTTGGCGGTACGGTACGTATCGTTATCAACAACCAGGTTGGTTTCACCACCTCTAACCCGCTGGATGCCCGTTCTACACCGTACTGTACTGATATCGGTAAGATGGTTCAGGCACCGATTTTCCACGTTAACGCGGATGATCCGGAAGCCGTTGCCTTTGTGACCCGTCTGGCGCTCGATTTCCGTAACACCTTTAAACGTGATGTCTTCATCGACCTGGTATGCTACCGCCGTCACGGCCACAACGAAGCCGACGAGCCGAGCGCAACCCAGCCACTGATGTATCAGAAAATCAAAAAACATCCGACACCGCGCAAAATCTACGCTGACAAGCTGGAGCAGGAAAAAGTGGCGACGCTGGAAGATGCCACCGAGATGGTTAACCTGTACCGCGATGCGCTGGATGCTGGCGATTGCGTAGTGGCAGAGTGGCGTCCGATGAACATGCACTCTTTCACCTGGTCGCCGTACCTCAACCACGAATGGGACGAAGAGTACCCGAACAAAGTTGAGATGAAGCGCCTGCAGGAACTGGCTAAACGTATCAGTACGGTACCAGAAGCAGTTGAAATGCAGTCTCGCGTTGCCAAGATTTATGGCGATCGCCAGGCGATGGCAGCCGGTGAGAAACTGTTCGACTGGGGCGGTGCGGAAAACCTCGCTTACGCCACGCTGGTTGATGAAGGCATTCCGGTTCGCCTGTCGGGTGAAGACTCCGGTCGCGGTACCTTCTTCCACCGCCACGCGGTGATCCACAACCAGTCTAACGGTTCCACTTACACGCCGCTGCAACACATCCATAACGGTCAGGGCGCGTTCCGTGTCTGGGACTCCGTACTGTCAGAAGAAGCCGTGCTGGCGTTTGAATATGGTTATGCCACCGCAGAACCACGCACCCTGACCATCTGGGAAGCGCAGTTCGGTGACTTCGCCAACGGTGCGCAGGTGGTTATCGACCAGTTCATCTCCTCTGGCGAGCAGAAATGGGGCCGGATGTGTGGTCTGGTGATGTTGCTGCCGCACGGTTACGAAGGGCAGGGGCCGGAGCACTCCTCCGCGCGTCTGGAACGTTATCTGCAACTTTGTGCTGAGCAAAACATGCAGGTTTGCGTACCGTCTACCCCGGCACAGGTTTACCACATGCTGCGTCGTCAGGCGCTGCGCGGGATGCGTCGTCCGCTGGTCGTGATGTCGCCGAAATCCCTGCTGCGTCATCCGCTGGCGGTTTCCAGCCTCGAAGAACTGGCGAACGGCACCTTCCTGCCAGCCATCGGTGAAATCGACGAGCTTGATCCGAAGGGCGTGAAGCGCGTAGTGATGTGTTCTGGTAAGGTTTATTACGACCTGCTGGAACAGCGTCGTAAGAACAATCAACACGATGTCGCCATTGTGCGTATCGAGCAACTCTACCCGTTCCCGCATAAAGCGATGCAGGAAGTGTTGCAGCAGTTTGCTCACGTCAAGGATTTTGTCTGGTGCCAGGAAGAGCCGCTCAACCAGGGCGCATGGTACTGCAGCCAGCATCATTTCCGTGAAGTGATTCCGTTTGGGGCTTCTCTGCGTTATGCAGGCCGCCCGGCCTCCGCCTCTCCGGCGGTAGGGTATATGTCCGTTCACCAGAAACAGCAACAAGATCTGGTTAATGACGCGCTGAACGTCGAATAAATAAAGGATACACAATGAGTAGCGTAGATATTCTGGTCCCTGACCTGCCTGAATCCGTAGCCGATGCCACCGTCGCAACCTGGCATAAAAAACCCGGCGACGCAGTCGTACGTGATGAAGTGCTGGTAGAAATCGAAACTGACAAAGTGGTACTGGAAGTACCGGCATCAGCAGACGGCATTCTGGATGCGGTTCTGGAAGATGAAGGTACAACGGTAACGTCTCGTCAGATCCTTGGTCGCCTGCGTGAAGGCAACAGCGCCGGTAAAGAAACCAGCGCCAAATCTGAAGAGAAAGCGTCCACTCCGGCGCAACGCCAGCAGGCGTCTCTGGAAGAGCAAAACAACGATGCGTTAAGCCCGGCGATCCGTCGCCTGCTGGCTGAACACAATCTCGACGCCAGCGCCATTAAAGGCACCGGTGTGGGTGGTCGTCTGACTCGTGAAGATGTGGAAAAACATCTGGCGAAAGCCCCGGCGAAAGAGTCTGCTCCGGCAGCGGCTGCTCCGGCGGCGCAACCGGCTCTGGCTGCACGTAGTGAAAAACGTGTCCCGATGACTCGCCTGCGTAAGCGTGTGGCAGAGCGTCTGCTGGAAGCGAAAAACTCCACCGCCATGCTGACCACGTTCAACGAAGTCAACATGAAGCCGATTATGGATCTGCGTAAGCAGTACGGTGAAGCGTTTGAAAAACGCCACGGCATCCGTCTGGGCTTTATGTCCTTCTACGTGAAAGCGGTGGTTGAAGCCCTGAAACGTTACCCGGAAGTGAACGCGTCTATCGACGGCGATGACGTGGTTTACCACAACTATTTCGACGTCAGCATGGCGGTTTCTACGCCGCGCGGCCTGGTGACGCCGGTTCTGCGTGATGTCGATACCCTCGGCATGGCAGACATCGAGAAGAAAATCAAAGAGCTGGCAGTCAAAGGCCGTGATGGCAAGCTGACGGTTGAAGATCTGACCGGTGGTAACTTCACCATCACCAACGGTGGTGTGTTCGGTTCCCTGATGTCTACGCCGATCATCAACCCGCCGCAGAGCGCAATTCTGGGTATGCACGCTATCAAAGATCGTCCGATGGCGGTGAATGGTCAGGTTGAGATCCTGCCGATGATGTACCTGGCGCTGTCCTACGATCACCGTCTGATCGATGGTCGCGAATCCGTGGGCTTCCTGGTAACGATCAAAGAGTTACTGGAAGAGCCGACGCGTCTGCTGCTGGACGTGTAGTAGTTTAAGCTTCACCTGCACTGTAGACCGACGTGGATAGGGTGTCGGTCTACGGTTTAAAAGATAACGATTACTGAAGGATGGACAGAACACATGAACTTACATGAATATCAGGCAAAACAACTGTTTGCCCGCTATGGCTTACCAGCACCGGTGGGTTATGCCTGTACTACTCCGCGCGAAGCAGAAGAAGCCGCTTCAAAAATCGGTGCCGGTCCGTGGGTAGTGAAATGTCAGGTTCACGCTGGTGGCCGCGGTAAAGCGGGCGGTGTGAAAGTTGTAAACAGCAAAGAAGACATCCGTGCTTTTGCAGAAAACTGGCTGGGCAAGCGTCTGGTAACGTATCAAACAGATGCCAATGGCCAACCGGTTAACCAGATTCTGGTTGAAGCGGCGACCGATATCGCTAAAGAGCTGTATCTCGGTGCCGTTGTAGACCGTAGTTCCCGTCGCGTGGTCTTTATGGCCTCCACCGAAGGCGGCGTGGAAATCGAAAAAGTGGCGGAAGAAACTCCGCACCTGATCCATAAAGTTGCGCTTGATCCGCTGACTGGCCCGATGCCGTATCAGGGACGCGAGCTGGCGTTCAAACTGGGTCTGGAAGGTAAACTGGTTCAGCAGTTCACCAAAATCTTCATGGGCCTGGCGACCATTTTCCTGGAGCGCGACCTGGCGCTGATCGAAATCAACCCGCTGGTCATCACCAAACAGGGCGATCTGATTTGCCTCGACGGCAAACTGGGCGCTGATGGCAACGCCCTGTTCCGCCAGCCTGATCTGCGCGAAATGCGTGACCAGTCGCAGGAAGATCCGCGTGAAGCACAGGCTGCACAGTGGGAACTGAACTACGTTGCGCTGGACGGTAACATCGGTTGTATGGTTAACGGCGCAGGTCTGGCGATGGGTACGATGGACATAGTTAAACTGCACGGCGGCGAACCGGCTAACTTCCTGGACGTTGGCGGCGGCGCAACCAAAGAACGTGTAACCGAAGCGTTCAAAATCATCCTCTCTGACGACAAAGTGAAAGCCGTTCTGGTTAACATCTTCGGCGGTATCGTTCGTTGCGACCTGATCGCTGACGGTATCATCGGCGCGGTAGCGGAAGTGGGTGTTAACGTACCGGTCGTGGTACGTCTGGAAGGTAACAACGCCGAACTCGGCGCGAAGAAACTGGCTGACAGCGGCCTGAATATTATTGCAGCAAAAGGTCTGACGGATGCAGCTCAGCAGGTTGTTGCCGCAGTGGAGGGGAAATAATGTCCATTTTAATTGATAAAAACACCAAGGTTATCTGCCAGGGCTTTACCGGTAGCCAGGGGACTTTCCACTCAGAACAGGCCATTGCATACGGCACTAAAATGGTTGGTGGCGTAACTCCAGGTAAAGGCGGCACTACCCACCTCGGCCTGCCGGTGTTCAACACCGTGCGTGAAGCTGTTGCTGCTACTGGCGCTTCCGCGTCTGTTATTTACGTACCAGCACCGTTCTGCAAAGACTCCATTCTGGAAGCTATCGATGCAGGCATCAAACTGATTATCACCATCACTGAAGGCATCCCGACGCTGGATATGCTGACCGTGAAAGTGAAACTGGACGAAGCAGGCGTTCGTATGATCGGCCCGAACTGCCCAGGCGTTATCACCCCGGGTGAATGCAAAATTGGTATCCAGCCGGGTCACATTCACAAACCGGGTAAAGTGGGTATCGTTTCCCGTTCCGGTACACTGACCTATGAAGCGGTTAAACAGACCACGGATTACGGTTTCGGTCAGTCGACCTGTGTCGGTATCGGCGGTGACCCGATCCCTGGCTCTAACTTTATCGACATTCTCGAAATGTTCGAAAAAGATCCGCAGACCGAAGCGATCGTGATGATCGGTGAGATCGGCGGTAGCGCTGAAGAAGAAGCGGCAGCGTACATCAAAGAGCATGTTACCAAGCCAGTTGTGGGTTACATCGCTGGTGTGACTGCGCCGAAAGGCAAACGTATGGGCCACGCGGGTGCGATCATTGCCGGTGGGAAAGGGACTGCGGATGAGAAATTCGCTGCTCTGGAAGCCGCAGGCGTGAAAACCGTTCGCAGCCTGGCGGATATCGGTGAAGCACTGAAAACTGTTCTGAAATAAATATCTGTAATAAGAAATAGCCCTCGCCGCTTCCCTCTACAGGAATGGCGAAGGGCTGTCGGTTTCGACATGGTTGGCCATCGTATGATGGCCTTTTTGTGCTTATCGCGATGATTTTCGCTGCGCTATCAGGGTAAATTTATAGTCATCGGTATTAAAAGCGTTGCGGCTATATTCAAACACCCGACCATCAACTAAATATCCACGCGATACTTTTTCAAGAATCGGCTTTGTCTGGCTGATATTAAGCAGACGGCTCATCTCTTCGGTTGGCATCAGAGGAATGATTTCCTGTTCGCTACGATCGATAACCATCTTCTTCACTTCTTCAATAAAGTGATATTTCGAATTTTCCATGACCTGCCAGGTGAGATCCGGGAACAACGCAAGCGGCATCCAGGTTTCTTCCAGCGCCATTGGCTTTTGCTTGCGATAGCGCACGCGCTTCACATGCCACACACGATCCTGCACGGTGATTTGTAGCTGTTGCTGAAGAAAATCGTCAGCCGGAATCACTTCAAATATCAGAACTTCACTGTGTGTATCGACGTGACGGTCCGACAGTTTTTCATCAAAACTGGTTAACTGAAAAATATCGTAATTGACCCGCTCTTCTTTGACGTAAGTCCCGCTGCCCTGAATGCTTTCGAGGATCTGTTGCTCGACTAACTGGCGCAAAGCCTGACGCACCGTAACCCGGCTGACGCCAAACTCTGTTTGTAATGCCGATTCGGTAGGTAACGCATCGCCAGGTTTAAGCTCGCCACGCGCAATTTGCTCACGAATGCGATCAGCAATCTGTCGGTATAAGGGTTTGTGTCCCATTATTTAGCATCTCATTAATACGAATTTAGCCATTATGCCCGATAAACTCATCCTGTAAACAATACAAATAAAATGCAAATAATTTCAATCAAGTGAAATTGATTACGCAATGGTATTGTTTTGTCGGGCACACTGGCGCGACTATAAAAACGATCAAGTGAGGATCATGATGAACCTGACGACTCTGACCCACCGCGATGCGTTGTGTCTGAATGCGCGCTTTACCAGCCGTGAAGAGGCCATTCACGCGTTGACTCAACGTCTTGCTGCTCTGGGGAAAATTTCCAGTACTGAGCAATTTCTGAAAGAAGTGTATCGCCGTGAAAGCCTTGGCCCGACCGCCTTAAGTGAAGGGTTGGCTGTGCCGCATGGCAAAACTGCTGCGGTAAAAGAAGCGGCGTTTGCGGTCGCCACACTCAGCGAGCCGCTTCAGTGGGAAGGCGTGGATGGCCCGGAAGCGGTTGATTTAGTGGTGTTGCTGGCGATTCCCCTCAATGAAGCGGGTACTACGCACATGCAACTGCTGACAGCGCTGACCACGCGCCTGGCGGATGATGAGATTCGGGCGCGTATACAGTCGGCGACGACGCCTGATGAATTGCTCTCGGCGCTGGATGACAAGGGAGGCACGCAACCTTCTGCCTCTTTTTCCAACGCGCCAACTATCGTTTGCGTAACGGCCTGCCCGGCGGGTATTGCTCACACCTACATGGCTGCGGAGTATCTGGAAAAAGCCGGACGCAAACTCGGCGTGAATGTCTACGTTGAAAAGCAAGGTGCTAACGGTATTGAAGGGCGTTTAACGGCGGATCAACTCAATAGTGCAACTGCCTGTATTTTTGCGGCTGAAGTCGCCATCAAGGAGAGTGAGCGTTTTAACGGCATTCCTGCGCTTTCTGTGCCTGTTGCCGAGCCGATTCGCCATGCAGAAGCGTTGATCCAACAATCGCTTACCCTCGAGCGTGGCGATGAGACGCGTACCTTACAGCAAGATACGCAACCGGTGAAAAGCGTCAAAACGGAGCTGAAACAGGCACTGTTGAGCGGGATCTCTTTTGCCGTACCGTTGATTGTCGCGGGGGGGACGGTGCTGGCGGTCGCGGTATTACTGTCGCAAATCTTCGGGCTACAAGATCTGTTTAATGAAGAAAACTCCTGGCTGTGGATGTACCGCAAACTGGGCGGCGGGCTGCTCGGAATTTTGATGGTACCGGTGCTGGCAGCCTATACCGCCTATTCGCTGGCAGATAAACCGGCGTTAGCGCCAGGCTTTGCGGCTGGACTTGCCGCCAACATGATCGGCTCCGGGTTTCTCGGCGCGGTCGTTGGCGGATTGATAGCCGGTTACTTGATACGCTGGATGAAAAATCACTTGCGTCTTAGCAGTAAATTCAATGGCTTCCTGACTTTTTATCTCTACCCGGTGCTCGGTACATTGGGAGCGGGCAGTCTGATGCTGTTTGTGGTGGGGGAACCTGTCGCCTGGATCAATAACTCGCTTACCGCCTGGCTGAACGGTCTGTCAGGAAGTAACGCGCTGTTGCTGGGTGCCATTCTCGGTTTTATGTGTTCCTTTGACCTTGGAGGGCCAGTGAATAAAGCCGCTTATGCATTCTGCCTGGGCGCAATGGCGAACGGCGTTTACGGCCCGTATGCCATTTTCGCCTCCGTCAAAATGGTTTCGGCATTTACCGTAACCGCTTCCACGATGCTCGCACCGCGCCTGTTTAAAGAGTTTGAAATTGAGACCGGGAAATCCACCTGGCTGTTAGGGCTGGCAGGTATTACCGAAGGGGCGATCCCGATGGCGATTGAAGATCCGCTGCGGGTTATTGGTTCGTTTGTGCTGGGCTCTATGGTAACGGGCGCTATTGTCGGTGCGATGAATATCGGCCTTTCGACACCCGGTGCTGGCATTTTCTCGCTCTTTTTACTTCATGATAATGGCGCGGGCGGTGTTATGGCGGCAATTGGCTGGTTTGGTGCGGCATTGGTGGGGGCTGCAATCTCGACTGCAATTCTCCTGATCTGGCGGCGTCACGCGGTTAAGCATGGCAACTATCTGACTGATGGCGTAATGCCATAAACAAAAAGGAAACGACGATGAAAGCGGTATCTCGCGTTCACATCACCCCGCATATGCACTGGGATCGGGAGTGGTATTTCACCACCGAAGAGTCACGCATTCTGCTGGTCAATAATATGGAAGAGATCCTGTGCCGACTGGAACAGGACAACGAATACAAATATTACGTACTCGACGGGCAAACGGCGATCCTCGAAGATTATTTCGCGGTGAAACCGGAAAACAAAGACCGCTTGAAGAAACTGGTAGAAGCCGGCAAGTTGATTATCGGCCCCTGGTATACCCAGACCGATACCACGATTGTTTCTGCGGAATCCATCGTCCGTAATCTGATGTACGGAATGCGTGACTGCCTCGCGTTTGGCGAGCCGATGAAAATAGGTTATTTACCCGATTCCTTTGGCATGTCCGGGCAACTGCCGCATATCTACAATGGATTTGGCATTACCTGCACCATGTTCTGGCGTGGATGTTCTGAGCGCCACGGTACGGATAAAACCGAGTTTTTGTGGCAAAGCAGTGACGGTAGCGAAGTGACGGCGCAGGTGATGCCGTTGGGTTATGCCATCGGTAAGTACTTACCTGCGGACGAAAACGGATTACGCAAACGCCTCGACAGTTATTTTGACGTGCTGGAAAAAGCGTCTGTAACCAAAGAGATTTTGCTGCCGAATGGGCATGATCAGATGCCATTGCAGCAAAATATCTTCGAAGTGATGGAGAAACTGCGCGAAATTTATCCTCAACGAAAGTTTGTGATGAGCCGTTTTGAAGAGGTATTTGAGAAGATCGAAGCGCAGCGAGATAATCTGGCAACCCTGAAAGGGGAATTTATTGATGGCAAATATATGCGCGTGCATCGCACCATCGGTTCCACGCGCATGGATATCAAAGTTGCCCACGCACGTATTGAAAATAAGATTGTTAATCTGCTGGAACCGCTGGCAACGCTGGCCAGGACGTTGGGTTTTGGATACCACCACGGCTTGCTGGAGAAAATGTGGAAAGAGATCTTAAAAAATCATGCCCACGACAGCATCGGCTGCTGCTGTCGTGACAAAGTTCATCGCGAAATCGTCGCCCGCTTCGAACTGGCTGAAGACATGGCGGATAATCTGCTGCGTTTCTATATGCGTAAAATCGCCGACAACATGCCGCAGAGCGACGCCGACAAACTCGTCCTGTTTAACCTGATGCCCTGGCCGCGGGAAGAAGTGATCAACACCACTGTGCGGCTGCGCGCCAGCCAGTTTAATCTACGAGACGATCGCGGTCAGCCTGTACCGTATTTTATTCGCCATGCCCGTGAGATCGATCCAGGCCTAATCGATCGGCAAATAGTTCATTACGGTAATTACGATCCCTTTATGGAGTTTGATATACAGATCAACCAGATTGTCCCTTCTATGGGCTATCGCACGCTTTATATCGAAGCGAATCAGCCTGGCAACGTGATTGCGGCAAAAAGTGACGCTGAAGGGATACTGGAAAATGCTTTCTGGCAAATTGCGCTCAATGAGGATGGAACGCTACAACTGGTAGATAAAGATAGCGGTGTGCGCTATGACCGGGTGTTGCAAATTGAAGAAAGCTCTGATGATGGTGATGAATATGACTATTCACCCGCAAAAGAAGAGTGGGTAATTACTTCGGCGAATGCGAAACCGCAATGCGAGATTATTCATGAGGCCTGGCAGAGCAGGGCTGTTATCCGCTATGAAATGGCGGTGCCGCGTAATCTGCAACAACGCAGCGCAAGACAATCCACTGGCAGAGTAGATGTCGAGTTGGTTGTCACTCTTAGTCATAACAACAGGCGCATTGATGTGGATATCAACCTTGATAACCAGGCTGACGATCATCGCCTTCGCGTCCTGATCCCTACATCTTTTAACACCGATAGTGTTCTGGCAGATACCCAGTTTGGTTCGCTAACGCGCCCCGTGAACGACAGTGCAATGAACAACTGGCAGCAAGAAAGCTGGAAAGAAGCGCCGGTTCCGGTATGGAATATGCTCAACTATGCAGCCTTACAGGAAGGGCGTAACGGCATGGCTGTCTTTAGCGAAGGGCTACGTGAATTTGAAGTCATCGGTGAAGAGAAGAAAACCTTTGCCATTACGTTGCTGCGCGGCGTGGGCTTACTGGGGAAAGAAGATCTGCTTTTAAGGCCTAGGCGGCCTTCGGGAATTAAAATGCCAGTCCCGGACTCACAACTACGTGGTCTGCTTTCTTGTCGCCTAAGTTTATTGAGTTATACCGGTACGCCAACCGCCGCTGGTGTAGCTCAGCAGGCGCGAGCATGGCTGACTCCAGTACAGTGTTACAACAAAATCCCATGGGATGCGATGAAGCTCAACAAAGCCGGATTCAACGTGCCGGAAAGTTATAGTTTGTTGAAAATGCCCCCAGTGGGATGCCTGATAAGCGCACTTAAGAAAGCTGAAGACCGACAAGAAGTGATTTTACGGCTGTTTAATCCGGCTGAATCAGCAACCTGTGATGCGACTGTTGCTTTCAGTCGCGAGGTGATTTCTTGCTCAGAAACGATGATGGATGAACACATTACCACCGAGGAAAATCAAGGTTCAAATCTATCGGGGCCTTTTTTACCCGGCCAGTCACGGACGTTCAGTTACCGGCTTGCCTGAATAGCAATCAAACCGAAGCCACATATGCGCGGCCAGATTGTTGACAAAGGGCGCTTTGTTCATGCCGGATACGGCATGAACGCTTTATTCGGTCTACAAAAGCAGGCAAATTCAATATATTGCAGAGATGATGTAGACACTGGCAAGCGTAGCGCATCAGGTAATTTTGTGTTTATCTTCACTCTCAAGCTACGTATATGTGGCTTTATTTTTAACAAAATAATAACCACGGGTGAGTTAATTATAATATAATTATAAGTTAATTAAATGTTAATATCGGCGGGGGGGAGATTTATGCCTTTATTAATAATCCTGAAACTCTGCGTCGTATTAGCCAGTGACCAAAAAAAGAATTAAGGTCAACCGTGCTGTTTTTGCTTCGTCTCTTTTTATCTTTAATTGCCAACCGAAACTAATTTCAGTCTTATAATTCACACATTTTAAACATAAATATCACTAAAGTTACCTTGTTGAAACATGATTAACATAATTTGTAGAAATTGATATTTATCAATGTATAAGTCTTGGAAATGGGCATCAAAAAGAGATAAATTGTTCTCGATCAAATTGGCTGAAAGGCGGCAATTTAGCTATAAATTGATCACCGTCGAAAAATGCAAATTTGCTTCAACAAAAACCTGTTTATTGTAAGGATTTTGCGGCGTAATATATACGTGGGATCAATTTGAGTTTTTATTAACATGTTTGCAACCTTTCTTTACGCCGTTTTTGTGTGCATTCACATGGTATGATGAAAGTGTTCAAACAAATTTCTATTGGGGCATGCGTGTGACCCTTTCTAACGGGGTTCACTCTCGGAGTCTTCATGCGATGAGCAAGGAGTCATGATGTTAGATATAGTCGAACTGTCGCGCTTACAGTTTGCCTTGACCGCGATGTACCACTTCCTTTTTGTGCCACTGACGCTCGGTATGGCGTTCCTCCTGGCCATTATGGAAACGGTCTACGTCCTCTCCGGCAAACAGATTTATAAAGATATGACCAAGTTCTGGGGCAAGTTGTTTGGTATCAACTTCGCTCTGGGTGTGGCTACCGGTCTGACCATGGAGTTCCAGTTCGGGACTAACTGGTCTTACTATTCCCACTATGTAGGGGATATCTTCGGTGCGCCGCTGGCAATCGAAGGTCTGATGGCCTTCTTCCTCGAATCCACCTTTGTAGGTCTGTTCTTCTTCGGTTGGGATCGTCTGGGTAAAGTTCAGCATATGTGTGTCACCTGGCTGGTGGCGCTCGGTTCAAACCTGTCCGCACTGTGGATTCTGGTTGCGAACGGCTGGATGCAAAACCCAATCGCGTCCGATTTCAACTTTGAAACTATGCGTATGGAGATGGTGAGCTTCTCCGAGCTGGTGCTTAACCCGGTTGCTCAGGTGAAATTCGTTCACACTGTAGCGTCTGGTTATGTGACTGGCGCGATGTTCATCCTCGGTATCAGCGCATGGTATATGCTGAAAGGTCGTGACTTCGCCTTCGCTAAACGCTCCTTTGCTATCGCTGCCAGCTTCGGTATGGCTGCTGTTCTGTCTGTTATTGTTCTGGGTGATGAATCCGGCTACGAAATGGGCGACGTGCAGAAAACCAAACTGGCTGCTATTGAAGCCGAGTGGGAAACGCAACCTGCGCCTGCTGCCTTTACTTTGTTCGGCATTCCTGATCAGGAAGAGGAGACGAACAAATTTGCGATTCAGATCCCTTACGCACTGGGCATCATTGCAACGCGTTCCGTGGATACCCCGGTTATCGGCCTGAAAGAGCTGATGGTGCAGCATGAAGAACGCATTCGTAACGGGATGAAGGCGTACTCTCTGCTCGAACAACTGCGTTCTGGTTCTACCGACCAGGCGGTTCGTGACCAGTTCAATAGCATGAAGAAAGACCTCGGTTACGGTCTGCTGCTGAAACGCTATACGCCAAACGTGGCTGATGCGACTGAAGCGCAGATTCAACAGGCAACCAAAGACTCCATCCCGCGTGTAGCGCCGCTGTACTTTGCGTTCCGTATCATGGTGGCGTGTGGCTTCCTGCTGCTGGCAATCATCGCGCTCTCTTTCTGGAGTGTCATCCGCAACCGCATTGGCGAGAAAAAATGGCTTCTGCGCGCCGCGCTGTACGGTATTCCGCTGCCGTGGATTGCTGTAGAAGCGGGCTGGTTCGTGGCTGAATATGGCCGCCAACCGTGGGCTATCGGTGAAGTGCTGCCGACAGCTGTGGCGAATTCGTCACTGACCGCAGGCGATCTCATCTTCTCAATGGTGCTGATTTGCGGCCTGTATACCCTGTTCCTGGTGGCAGAATTGTTCTTAATGTTCAAGTTTGCACGCCTCGGCCCAAGCAGCCTGAAAACCGGTCGCTATCACTTTGAGCAGTCTTCCACGACTACTCAGCCGGCACGCTAAGACAGGAGTCGTCAAATGATCGATTATGAAGTATTGCGTTTTATCTGGTGGCTGCTGGTTGGCGTTCTGCTGATTGGTTTTGCAGTCACTGACGGTTTCGACATGGGGGTGGGCATGCTCACCCGTTTCCTCGGTCGTAACGACACCGAGCGTCGAATTATGATTAACTCCATTGCACCACACTGGGACGGTAACCAGGTTTGGCTGATCACCGCGGGCGGCGCACTCTTTGCTGCCTGGCCGATGGTCTATGCCGCTGCGTTCTCCGGCTTCTATGTGGCGATGATCCTCGTGCTGGCGTCTTTGTTCTTCCGTCCGGTCGGTTTTGACTACCGCTCCAAGATTGAAGAAACCCGCTGGCGTAACATGTGGGACTGGGGCATCTTCATTGGTAGCTTCGTTCCGCCGCTGGTAATTGGTGTAGCGTTCGGTAACCTGTTGCAGGGCGTACCGTTCAACGTTGATGAATATCTGCGTCTGTACTACACCGGTAACTTCTTCCAGTTGCTTAACCCGTTCGGCCTGCTGGCAGGCGTGGTGAGCGTAGGGATGATCATTACTCAGGGCGCAACCTATCTGCAAATGCGTACCGTGGGCGAACTGCACCTGCGTACCCGTGCAACGGCTCAGGTGGCTGCGCTGGTGACACTGGTCTGTTTCGCACTGGCTGGCGTATGGGTGATGTACGGTATCGATGGTTATGTCGTGAAATCGACAATGGACCATTACGCAGCCTCTAACCCACTGAATAAAGAAGTGGTTCGTGAAGCTGGCGCATGGCTGGTTAACTTCAACAACACGCCAATTCTGTGGGCTATTCCGGCACTGGGTGTGGTTCTGCTGCTGCTGACCATCCTGACTGCACGTATGGATAAAGCCGCGTGGGCGTTTGTGTTCTCCTCCCTGACGCTGGCCTGCATCATCCTGACAGCCGGTATCGCAATGTTCCCGTTTGTGATGCCGTCCAGCACCATGATGAACGCAAGTCTGACAATGTGGGATGCAACTTCCAGCCAGCTGACGCTTAACGTCATGACCTGGGTTGCGGTGGTTCTGGTACCGATCATTCTGCTCTACACCGCCTGGTGTTACTGGAAAATGTTCGGTCGTATCACCAAAGAAGATATTGAACGTAACACCCACTCTCTGTACTAAGTAAGGAGCTAAAAATGTGGTATTTCGCATGGATTCTGGGAACGCTTCTTGCCTGTTCGTTTGGGGTAATCACCGCGCTGGCGCTTGAACACGTCGAATCAGGCAAAGCCGGTCAAGAAGACATCTGATGAGTAAGATTATCGCGACCTTGTATGCGGTAATGGACAAGCGCCCCCTGCGGGCGCTTTCCTTCGTGATGGCGCTTCTGTTAGCAGGATGTATGTTTTGGGACCCATCTCGTTTTGCCGCGAAGACCAGTGAACTGGAAATCTGGCATGGTTTATTGCTGATGTGGGCCGTCTGTGCTGGTGTGATTCACGGCGTGGGCTTTCGTCCGCAGAAGGTTCTTTGGCAAGGGATTTTTTGCCCATTGCTTGCCGATATTGTTCTCATTGTCGGGCTGATTTTCTTCTTCTTTTAAATCAGAATTCTCTTTAAAAAATTATGGGCCGCTCCAGGCCCATAAATTTTTACGCGCCCTTAACTTGCCCTCATTCCCAAACCTCAATCGCGCGCGTATAGTAGCAGCGTTTAAAAGCTCTAACTTTTGTTGCATTACCGGGATGTAAAGTGAATACAACGCTGTTTCGATGGCCGGTTCGCGTCTACTATGAAGATACCGATGCCGGTGGTGTGGTGTACCACGCCAGTTACGTCGCTTTTTATGAAAGAGCACGCACAGAGATGCTGCGTCATCATCACTTCAGTCAGCAGGCGCTGATGGCTGAACGCGTTGCCTTTGTGGTACGTAAAATGACGGTGGAATATTACGCACCTGCGCGGCTCGACGATATGCTCGAAATACAGACTGAAATAACATCAATGCGTGGCACCTCTTTGGTTTTCACGCAACGTATTGTCAACGCCGAGAATACTTTGCTGAATGAAGCAGAGGTTCTGGTTGTTTGCGTTGACCCACTCAAAATGAAGCCTCGTGCGCTTCCCAAGTCTATTGTCGCGGAGTTTAAGCAGTGACTGACATGAATATCCTTGATTTGTTCCTGAAGGCTAGCCTTCTGGTTAAACTTATCATGTTGATTTTGATTGGTTTTTCAATCGCATCCTGGGCCATTATTATCCAGCGAACCCGTATTCTTAACGCAGCGGCGCGTGAAGCCGAAGCGTTTGAAGATAAATTCTGGTCTGGAATCGAACTCTCTCGCCTCTATCAAGAGAGTCAGGGGAAACGGGATAATCTGACTGGTTCGGAACAAATCTTTTACAGCGGGTTCAAAGAGTTTGTGCGCCTGCATCGTGCCAATAGCCATGCGCCGGAAGCCGTAGTGGAAGGGGCGTCGCGTGCTATGCGTATCTCCATGAACCGTGAACTTGAAAATCTGGAAACGCACATTCCGTTCCTCGGTACGGTTGGCTCCATCAGCCCGTATATTGGTCTGTTTGGTACGGTCTGGGGGATCATGCACGCCTTTATCGCCCTCGGGGCGGTAAAACAAGCAACACTGCAAATGGTTGCGCCCGGTATCGCAGAAGCGTTGATTGCGACGGCAATTGGTCTGTTCGCCGCAATTCCGGCGGTAATGGCTTATAACCGTCTCAACCAGCGCGTAAACAAACTGGAACTGAATTACGACAACTTTATGGAAGAGTTTACCGCGATTCTGCACCGCCAGGCGTTTACCGTTAGCGAGAGCAACAAGGGGTAAGCCATGGCCAGAGCGCGTGGACGAGGTCGTCGCGATCTCAAGTCCGAAATCAACATTGTTCCGTTGCTGGACGTACTGCTGGTGCTGTTGCTGATCTTTATGGCGACAGCGCCCATCATCACCCAGAGCGTGGAGGTCGATCTGCCAGACGCTACTGAATCACAGGCGGTGAGCAGTAACGATAATCCGCCAGTGATTGTTGAAGTGTCTGGTATTGGTCAGTACACCGTGGTGGTTGAGAAAGATCGCCTGGAGCGTTTACCACCAGAGCAGGTGGTGGCGGAAGTGTCCAGCCGTTTCAAGGCCAACCCGAAAACGGTCTTTCTGATCGGTGGCGCAAAAGATGTGCCTTACGATGAAATAATTAAAGCACTGAACTTGTTACATAGTGCGGGTGTGAAATCGGTTGGTTTAATGACGCAGCCTATCTAAACATCTGCGTTTCCCTTGCTTGAAAGAGAGCGGGTAACAGGCGAACAGTTTTTGGAAACCGAGAGTGTCAAAGGCAACCGAACAAAACGACAAGCTCAAGCGGGCGATAATTATTTCAGCAGTGCTGCATGTCATCTTATTTGCGGCGCTGATCTGGAGTTCGTTCGATGAGAATATAGAAGCTTCAGCCGGAGGCGGCGGTGGTTCGTCCATCGACGCTGTCATGGTTGATTCAGGTGCGGTAGTTGAGCAGTACAAACGCATGCAAAGCCAGGAATCAAGCGCGAAGCGTTCTGATGAACAGCGCAAGATGAAGGAACAGCAGGCTGCTGAAGAACTGCGTGAGAAACAAGCGGCTGAACAGGAACGCCTGAAGCAACTTGAGAAAGAGCGGTTAGCGGCTCAGGAGCAGAAAAAGCAGGCTGAAGAAGCCGCAAAACAGGCCGAGTTAAAGCAGAAGCAAGCTGAAGTGGCGGCAGCGAAAGCGGCGGCAGATGCTAAAGCTGCGGAAGAAGCAGCGAAGAAAGCGGCTGCAGACGCGAAGAAAAAAGCAGAAGCAGAAGCCGCCAAAGCCGCAGCCGAAGCGCAGAAAAAAGCCGAGGTAGCCGCTGCGGCACTGAAGAAGAAAGCGGAAGCGGCAGAAGCAGCTGCAGCTGAAGCAAGAAAGAAAGCGGCAACTGAAGCTGCTGAAAAAGCCAAGGCAGAAGCTGAGAAGAAAGCGGCTGCTGAAAAGGCTGCAGCTGATAAGAAAGCGGCAGCAGAGAAAGCTGCAGCCGACAAAAAAGCAGCAGAAAAAGCGGCTGCTGATAAGGCAGCAGCTGATAAGAAAGCAGCGGCAGAAAAAGCCGCCGCAGACAAAAAAGCGGCAGCGGCAAAAGCAGCAGCTGAAAAAGCCGCTGCAGCAAAAGCTGCCGCAGAGGCAGATGATATTTTCGGTGAGCTAAGCTCTGGTAAGAATGCACCGAAAACGGGGGGAGGGGCGAAAGGGAACAATGCTTCGCCTGCCGGGAGTGGTAATACTAAAAACAATGGCGCATCAGGGGCCGATATCAATAACTATGCCGGGCAGATTAAATCTGCTATCGAAAGTAAGTTCTATGACGCATCGTCCTATGCAGGCAAAACCTGTACGCTGCGCATAAAACTGGCACCCGATGGTATGTTACTGGATATCAAACCTGAAGGTGGCGATCCCGCACTTTGTCAGGCTGCGTTGGCAGCAGCTAAACTTGCGAAGATCCCGAAACCACCAAGCCAGGCAGTATATGAAGTGTTCAAAAACGCGCCATTGGACTTCAAACCGTAATCGCGATGTTGACTGTTCGGACGGTCAACATCAGGCACCGGTTGCCACGGGGTTCTGGTAGTTTTGTGTATTTTAGTTTGTTAACATTCTGCTAAATTATCGTGGGCCATCGGTCCAGATAAGGGAGATATGATGAAGCAGGCATTACGAGTAGCATTTGGTTTTCTCATACTGTGGGCATCAGTTCTGCATGCTGAAGTCCGCATTGTGATCGACAGCGGTGTAGATTCCGGTCGTCCTATTGGTGTTGTTCCTTTCCAGTGGGCGGGGCCTGGTGCGGCACCTGAAGATATTGGCGGCATCGTTGCTGCTGACTTGCGTAACAGCGGTAAATTTAATCCGTTAGATCGCGCTCGTCTGCCACAGCAGCCGGGTAGTGCGCAGGAAGTACAACCAGCTGCATGGTCCGCACTGGGCATTGACGCTGTAGTTGTCGGTCAAGTCACTCCGAATCCGGATGGTTCTTACAATGTTGCTTATCAACTTGTTGACACTGGCGGCGCACCGGGTACTGTACTTGCTCAGAACTCGTACAAAGTGAACAAGCAGTGGCTGCGTTATGCTGGTCATACCGCCAGTGATGAAGTGTTTGAAAAACTGACCGGCATTAAAGGTGCGTTCCGTACCCGTATTGCCTACGTTGTTCAGACCAACGGCGGTCAGTTCCCGTATGAACTGCGCGTATCTGACTATGACGGTTACAACCAGTTTGTCGTTCACCGTTCACCGCACCCGCTGATGTCTCCGGCGTGGTCACCAGACGGTTCTAAACTGGCTTATGTGACCTTCGAAAGCGGTCGTTCCGCGCTGGTTATTCAGACGCTGGCAAATGGCGCTGTACGTCAGGTGGCTTCATTCCCGCGTCACAACGGTGCACCTGCATTCTCGCCAGACGGCAGCAAACTGGCATTCGCCTTGTCGAAAACCGGTAGTCTGAACCTGTACGTAATGGATTTGGCTTCTGGTCAGATCCGCCAGGTGACTGATGGTCGCAGTAACAATACCGAACCGACCTGGTTCCCGGATAGCCAGAACCTGGCATTTACTTCTGACCTGGCCGGTCGTCCGCAGGTTTATAAAGTGAATATCAACGGCGGTGCGCCACAACGTATTACCTGGGAAGGTTCGCAGAACCAGGATGCGGATGTCAGCAGCGACGGTAAATTTATGGTAATGGTCAGCTCCAATGGTGGGCAGCAGCACATTGCCAAACAAGATCTGGCAACGGGAGGCGTACAAGTTCTGTCGTCCACGTTCCTGGATGAAACGCCAAGTCTGGCACCTAACGGCACTATGGTAATCTACAGCTCTTCTCAGGGGATGGGATCCGTGCTGAATTTGGTTTCTACAGATGGGCGTTTCAAAGCGCGTCTTCCGGCAACTGATGGACAGGTCAAATTCCCTGCCTGGTCGCCGTATCTGTGATAATAATTAATTGAATAGTAAAGGAATCATTGAAATGCAACTGAACAAAGTGCTGAAAGGGCTGATGATTGCTCTGCCTGTTATGGCAATTGCGGCATGTTCTTCCAACAAGAACGCCAGCAATGACGGCAGCGAAGGCATGCTGGGTGCCGGCACTGGTATGGATGCGAACGGCGGCAACGGCAACATGTCTTCCGAAGAGCAGGCTCGTCTGCAAATGCAACAGCTGCAGCAGAACAACATCGTTTACTTCGATCTGGACAAGTACGATATCCGTTCTGACTTCGCTCAAATGCTGGATGCACATGCAAACTTCCTGCGTAGCAACCCGTCTTACAAAGTCACCGTAGAAGGTCACGCGGACGAACGTGGTACTCCGGAATACAACATCTCCCTGGGTGAACGTCGTGCGAACGCCGTTAAGATGTACCTGCAGGGTAAAGGCGTTTCTGCAGACCAGATCTCCATCGTTTCTTACGGTAAAGAAAAACCTGCAGTACTGGGTCATGACGAAGCGGCATACTCCAAAAACCGTCGTGCGGTACTGGTTTACTAAGAGAATTGCATGAGCAGTAACTTCAGACATCAACTATTGAGTCTGTCGTTACTGGTTGGTATAGCGGCCCACTGGGCCGCTTTTGCTCAGGCACCAATCAGTAGTGTCAGCTCAGGCTCGGTCGAAGACCGCGTCACTCAACTTGAGCGTATTTCTAATGCTCACAGCCAGCTTTTAACCCAACTCCAGCAACAACTTTCTGATAATCAATCCGATATTGATTCCCTGCGTGGTCAGATTCAGGAAAATCAGTATCAACTGAATCAGGTCGTGGAGCGGCAAAAGCAGATCCTGTTGCAGATCGACAGCCTCAGCAGCGGTGGTGCAGCGGCGCAATCAACCAGCAGCGATCAAAGCGGTGCGACGGCATCAACGACGCCGACAGCTGATGCTGGTACTGCGAATGCTGGCGCGCCGGTGAAAAGCGGCGATGCAAACACGGATTACAATGCAGCTATTGCGCTGGTGCAGGATAAATCCCGCCAGGATGACGCAATGGTGGCATTTCAGAATTTCATCAAAAATTACCCTGATTCAACTTACCTGCCAAACGCCAATTATTGGCTGGGTCAGTTAAACTACAACAAGGGTAAAAAAGATGATGCGGCGTACTATTTTGCTTCGGTAGTGAAAAACTATCCGAAGTCACCAAAGGCTGCTGATGCGATGTTTAAAGTCGGCGTCATCATGCAGGACAAAGGTGACACCGCAAAAGCGAAAGCCGTATACCAGCAGGTTATCAGTAAATACCCTGGTACTGATGGCGCTAAACAGGCACAAAAACGTCTGAACGCGATGTAATGCATAACACACGACCAGAAGTCGCATTATTTCTGGTCGTGTCGTGCGAATCATAAGCAGTTGAGTGATCTGCATCGAAATTTTTGTTGCGCTCAAGTCTGAAATCAGTAATATATGCCGCCGTTGCCACGGGATATCAAACAAACCGAAAGCAACGAAAAAGTGGGTCGTTAGCTCAGTTGGTAGAGCAGTTGACTTTTAATCAATTGGTCGCAGGTTCGAATCCTGCACGACCCACCAATCGCTAAGGTGGAAGCGGTAGTAAAACGTGAAGGATAACGTTGCATCAGCAACGGCGCCGAAGGGCGAGACGAAGTCGAGTCATCCTGCACGACCCCCACTAACATAGTTAGTTGTAGTATCCAGCGCAGTATCGGGTGATTAGCTCAGCTGGGAGAGCACCTCCCTTACAAGGAGGGGGTCGGCGGTTCGATCCCGTCATCACCCACCACTCGGGTCGTTAGCTCAGTTGGTAGAGCAGTTGACTTTTAATCAATTGGTCGCAGGTTCGAATCCTGCACGACCCACCAATGCAAAAAAGCGCCCTAAAGGCGCTTTTTTGCTATTCAGGCATCCTCAATTTCACTTTGTAAACCTGATGACATCGTCAGAGCTTACTGTGCAAGCAACTCTACGTCGGTGGAATTAGGCGTAATTCGAGTGACTTTTCCCCACCATTCGACTATCTTGTTTAGCATATAAAACAAATTACACCGATAACAGCGAATGTTACGCTAATGTCGGTTTTAACGTTAAGCCTGTAAAACGAGATGGTAAGATGAGCGTAATGTTTGATCCAGACACGGCGATTTATCCTTTCCCCCCGAAGCCGACGCCGTTAAGCATTGATGAAAAAGCGTATTACCGCGAGAAGATAAAACGTCTGCTAAAAGAACGTAATGCGGTGATGGTTGCCCACTACTATACCGATCCCGAAATTCAACAACTGGCAGAAGAAACCGGTGGCTGTATTTCTGATTCTCTGGAAATGGCGCGCTTCGGTGCAAAGCATCCCGCTTCTACTTTGTTAGTCGCTGGGGTGAGATTTATGGGAGAAACCGCCAAAATTCTCAGTCCGGAAAAAACAATTCTGATGCCGACACTTCAGGTTGAGTGTTCACTGGATCTCGGCTGCCCTGTTGAAGAATTTAACGCATTTTACGATGCCCATCCCGATCGTACTGTCGTCGTCTACGCCAACACTTCTGCTGCGGTAAAAGCGCGCGCAGATTGGGTGGTAACTTCAAGCATTGCCGTCGAACTTATTGATCATCTTGATAGTTTGGGTGAAAAAATCATCTGGGCACCCGACAAACATCTGGGGCGTTACGTGCAAAAACAGACGGGTGGAGACATTTTATGCTGGCAGGGTGCCTGCATTGTGCATGATGAATTTAAGACTCAGGCGTTAACCCGCTTGCAAGAAGAATACCCGGATGCTGCCATACTGGTGCATCCAGAATCACCACAAGCTATTGTCGATATGGCGGATGCGGTCGGTTCCACCAGTCAACTGATCGCTGCTGCAAAAGCATTGCCTCATCAGAGGCTTATTGTGGCAACCGATCGGGGTATTTTCTACAAAATGCAGCAGGCGGTGCCAGATAAAGAGTTACTGGAAGCACCAACCGCGGGTGAGGGCGCAACCTGCCGCAGCTGCGCGCATTGTCCGTGGATGGCCATGAATGACCTTCAGGCTATCGCAGAGGCATTAGAACAGGAAGGAAGTAATCACGAGGTTCATGTCGATGAGAGGCTGCGAGAGAGGGCGCTGGTGCCGCTCAATCGTATGCTGGATTTTGCGGCTACACTACGTGGATAACGAATAATAAGGCGTAACGTTACGCTTTGGGGGAAAGATGGATTTTTTTAGTGTGCAGAATATCCTGGTACATATACCAATAGGGGCGGGCGGTTATGATCTCTCATGGATCGAAGCGGTAGGCACGATCGCCGGGTTGCTGTGTATTGGCCTTGCCAGTCTGGAGAAGATCAGCAACTACTTCTTTGGCCTGATCAACGTTACCTTGTTTGGCATTATTTTCTTTCAGATTCAGCTGTATGCCAGCCTGCTATTACAGGTGTTTTTCTTTGCCGCGAATATTTACGGCTGGTATGCGTGGTCGCGACAAACCAGTCAGAACGAGGCGGAGTTGAAAATTCGCTGGTTGCCATTGCCGAAGGCACTCAGCTGGTTGGCGGTTTGCGTTGTTTCGATTGGTCTGATGACGGTATTTATCAATCCGGTGTTTGCATTTTTGACCCGCGTGGCAGTCATGATCATGCAAGCATTAGGATTACAGGTTGTGATGCCTGAACTGCAACCGGACGCTTTCCCGTTCTGGGATTCATGCATGATGGTGTTATCTATCGTGGCAATGATTCTGATGACGCGTAAGTATGTGGAAAACTGGCTGTTGTGGGTGATTATTAACGTGATTAGCGTCGTTATTTTTGCACTTCAGGGCGTTTACGCCATGTCTCTGGAGTACATCATCCTGACCTTTATTGCGCTCAACGGCAGCCGGATGTGGATCAACAGCGCACGTGAAAGAGGCTCACGCGCGCTGTCCCATTAATGGTGATGATGTGAATGGCCAGACACCCCTTCATTCAGGTGGCAGTCTGGCCTATGACAAGGTTGATATTCCATCTGAATGGTGGTGTGCTCAATCTGATAGTGATCCATCAGGTAGTGTTGGATCTGATCCAACAAGGCATCGTGATCGTGTGGCGGGATCACCTGCACATGCAACGTCATCACCGGCTTCTCGCCTACCATCCATACATGTACATGGTGCACATTGCGGACTTCCGGGATTTCCCGGCACATACGACGCTTCAGTTCAGCGATATCCAGCGATACCGGTGCACCTTCAAGTAATTCATTCACGCTATCTTTCAACAGTCGCCACGCGCTACGCAGAACCAGAAGCGACACCAGTATCGAGAGAATGGGGTCAGCAGGTGTCCAGCCAGTCCAGATAATAATCAACGCGGCAATAATAGCCCCAACCGAACCCAGCAGGTCCCCGAGCACATGCAGTGCCGCTGCTCGTACGTTGAGGTTTTTCTCTTCGCTGCCGTGATGAAGTAACCAGAAAGAAAGTATATTTGCCAGCAACCCAGCCACGGCAATTGCCATCATCATGCCTCCCTCGACCGGACGCGGCGTGCGGAAGCGTTCTATCGCCTCCCAGACAATCAAAATGGTAATTACCACGAGGGCGATGGCATTCACAAACGCCGCGAGCGTGGTCAGTCTTAGCCAACCGAAAGTGTGGCGAATGGTGGGAGGACGACGTGAAAATTGCACGGCGAGTAGGGCGAAAAGCAGGGCGGCAGTATCGGTCAACATATGACCCGCATCGGCCAGCAATGCCAGAGAACCAGAAAGAAAACCACCAACGACTTCTACCAGCATAAACCCGGCAGTCACGCCGAAAGCATACAACAAGCGACGAGCATTATTATCTTCTGGCAGGTGTGAGGACGTGTGTGAGTGTGAGTGCGCCATGACGAGTCATCCCTTAATTATTCTCACTTAACTTTATGACATCATACTGCTTTTAGAAGTGAAAAATTAAAAGGGAGAGACTCCGCTCTCCCATTATTGGCTATTTTGCAGGGTTACTGCGTGGTACCGTCGGTTTTGGTATCGACATCATTATTGATGCCATCACCGGTTTGTACCTTTTTATTGATATCCGGACATCGACCATCTTTGCACATGGTGTTCTTGTGCTCTTCATCTTTGGTCATTCCGTCATTGTTCATTGAAGAACCATCCGAATGCAGCATTGTGCCGCCAGAACCGGTATTTACCCCGTTATTGTCGACGTTATTTGGCGCGACATTTTCACGGGCGTCAGGGGCTACCTGGCCCGCATCAGCTGCGGCGTTTGCCTGGCCGTTATTAGTTTGCGCTCCGCTATCGGCAGCCAGTGCGGCACCGCTGGCAAGGCTTAGAGTGGCAGTCAGAAATAATGTGGCCAGTTTTGTCATTTTCATAGGATGCTCCTGTTATGGTCGTTATGTCGGATAACCTCTTCCAACAGTGCATTTGCAGGTGAATATAAGGCATTGGTTTAAGATTTCAGCCAGTTTATGAAACGCAGCAGAGAATCTTGAAATAATTAACAAACAAAGGAGTTACAGTTAGAAATTGTAGGAGAGATCTCGTTTTTCGCGACAATCTGGCGTTTTTCTTGCTAATTCCAGGATTAATCCGTTCATAGTGTAAAACCCCGTTTACACATTCTGACGGAAGATATAGATTGGAAGTATTGCATTCACTAAGATAAGTATGGCAACACTGGAACAGACATGAATTATCAGAACGACGATTTACGCATCAAAGAAATCAAAGAGTTACTTCCTCCTGTCGCATTGCTGGAAAAATTCCCCGCAACTGAAAATGCCGCGAATACGGTTGCCCATGCCCGAAAAGCGATCCATAAGATCCTGAAAGGTAATGATGATCGCCTGTTGGTGGTGATTGGCCCGTGCTCAATTCATGATCCTGTCGCGGCTAAAGAGTATGCCACTCGCTTGCTGGCGCTGCGTGAAGAGCTGAAAGATGAGCTGGAAATCGTAATGCGCGTCTATTTTGAAAAGCCGCGTACCACGGTGGGCTGGAAAGGGTTGATTAACGATCCGCATATGGATAACAGCTTCCAGATCAACGACGGTCTGCGTATAGCCCGTAAATTGCTGCTTGATATTAACGACAGCGGTCTGCCAGCGGCGGGTGAGTTTCTCGATATGATCACTCCTCAGTATCTCGCTGACCTGATGAGCTGGGGCGCAATTGGTGCACGTACCACGGAATCGCAGGTGCACCGCGAACTGGCGTCTGGTCTTTCTTGTCCGGTAGGTTTTAAAAATGGCACAGACGGTACGATTAAAGTGGCTATCGATGCCATTAATGCCGCCGGTGCGCCGCACTGCTTCCTGTCCGTAACTAAATGGGGGCATTCGGCGATTGTGAATACCAGTGGTAACGGCGATTGCCATATCATTCTGCGCGGCGGTAAAGAGCCTAACTACAGCGCGAAGCACGTTGCTGAAGTGAAAGAAGGGCTGAACAAAGCAGGTCTGCCAGCTCAGGTGATGATCGATTTCAGCCATGCTAATTCGTCCAAACAATTCAAAAAGCAGATGGATGTTTGTGCTGACGTTTGCCAGCAGATTGCCGGTGGCGAAAAGGCCATTATTGGCGTGATGGTGGAAAGCCATCTGGTGGAAGGCAATCAGAGCCTCGATAGCGGGGAGCCGCTGGCCTACGGTAAGAGCATCACCGATGCCTGCATTGGCTGGGAAGATACCGATGCTCTGTTACGTCAACTGGTGAATGCAGTAAAAGCGCGTCGCGGGTAAGGTTTAATTGTCGGATGCGCCGTCAGAGTGGCGTATCCGATGAATCACCACAGGCCTGATAAGACGCGCAGCGTCGCATCAGGCAATGTGCTCCATTGTTAGCAACGACAAACAAAAAAGCCGACT
Source organism: Shigella flexneri 2a str. 301 (assembly GCF_000006925.2). Taxonomy (NCBI): domain Bacteria; kingdom Pseudomonadati; phylum Pseudomonadota; class Gammaproteobacteria; order Enterobacterales; family Enterobacteriaceae; genus Shigella; species Shigella flexneri. The sequence goes on along the minus strand of NC_004337.2, from coordinate 571,361 downwards.
CACTTGCAGTCGGCTTTCTCATTTTTTAAACGAATGACGTTTACTTCGCTTTACCCTGGTTCGCAACGGCTGCTGCTTTCGCCGCGATCTCGTCAGCATTACCCAGATAATAGCGTTTCAGCGGTTTGAAATTCTCGTCGAACTCATACACCAGCGGCACGCCAGTCGGGATATTCAGCTCAAGAATCTCTTCTTCGCTCATGTTATCAAGATATTTCACCAGCGCACGCAGGGAGTTACCGTGTGCGGCGATGATTACGCGCTCACCGCTCTTCATACGCGGCAGAATGGTTTCATTCCAGTAAGGGATCACGCGGTCAATGGTCAGCGCCAGGCTTTCCGTCAGCGGCAATTCTTTCTCGCTCAGTTTCGCGTAACGCGGATCGTGACCCGGATAACGCTCATCATCTTTAGTCAGTTCCGGCGGAGTCACTGCAAAACCACGACGCCACTGTTTCACCTGCTCGTCGCCATACTTTTCAGCAGTTTCCGCTTTGTTCAGACCCTGCAACGCACCGTAGTGACGTTCGTTCAGTTTCCAGGATTTCTCAACGGGCAGCCATGCCTGATCCAGTTCGTCCAGCACATTCCACAGGGTATGGATAGCGCGTTTCAGCACAGAAGTGTAAGCAAAGTCAAAGCTGTAACCTTCCTCTTTCAGCAGCTTACCTGCTGCTTTTGCTTCGCTTACGCCTTTCTCAGACAGATCCACGTCGTACCAACCGGTGAAACGGTTTTCTTTGTTCCACTGACTTTCGCCATGACGAACCAGAACCAGCTTAGTTACAGCCATATGCTTACTCCTCAAATCATTTTTTAATGATAATAATTCTCATTATATTGCCGTGACGAAGCAACAGCAATGCTTACGCATAACCATAGCGAAAATAGTGGCGCAGTGTAAGGTTGTTGTGAATATTGAGTTGCAAATATGTCGGTGTTTGCTGGTGATTTGAACAATATGAAGATAAAGCCCTCATGACGAGGGCTTAACATTACTCAGCAATAAACTGATATTCCGTCAGGCTGGAATACTCTTCGCCAGGACGCAGGAAGCAGTCCGGTTGCGGCCATTCAGGGTGGTTCGGGCTGTCCGGCAGAAACTCGCTTTCCAACGCCAGCCCTTGCCAGTCGGCGTAAGGTTCGGTTCCCCGCGACGGTGTGCCGCCGAGGAAGTTGCCGGAGTAGAATTGAAGAGCCGGAGCGGTGGTGTAGACCTTCAGCTGCAATTTTTCATCTGCTGACCAGACATGCGCCGCCACTTTCTTGCCATCGCCTTTGGCCTGTAACAAGAATGCGTGATCGTAACCTTTCACTTTGCGCTGATCGTCGTCGGCAAGAAACTCACTGGCGATGATTTTGGCGCTGCGGAAATCAAAAGACGTTCCGGCGACAGATTTCAAGCCGTCGTGCGGAATGCCGCCTTCATCAACCGGAAGATATTCGTCCGCCAGAATCTGCAACTTGTGATTGCGCACGTCAGACTGCTCGCCGTCAAGATTGAAATAGACGTGATTAGTCATATTCACCGGGCAAGGTTTATCAACTGTGGCGCGATAAGTAATGGAGATACGGTTATCGTCGGTCAGACGATATTGCACCGTCGCGCCGAGATTACCCGGGAAGCCCTGATCGCCATCATCTGAACTCAGGGCAAACAGCACCTGACGATCGTTCTGGTTCACAATCTGCCAGCGACGTTTGTCGAACCCTTCCGGGCCGCCGTGCAGCTGGTTAACGCCCTGGCTTGGCGAAAGCGTCACGGTTTCACCGTCAAAGGTATAGCGACTATTGGCGATGCGGTTGGCATAACGACCAATAGAGGCCCCCAGAAACGCAGCCTGATCCTGATAGCATTCCGGACTGGCACAGCCGAGCAGCGCCTCGCGGACGCTGCCATCGGAAAGCGGAATACGGGCGGAAAGTAAAGTCGCACCCCAGTCCATCAGCGTGACTACCATCCCTGCGTTGTTACGCAAAGTTAACAGTCGGTACGGCTGACCATCGGGTGCCAGTGCGGGAGTTTCGTTCAGCACTGTCCTGCTCCTTGTGATGGTTTACAAACGTAAAAAGTCTCTTTAATACCTGTTTTTGCTTCATATTGTTCAGCGACAGCTTGCTGTACGGCAGGCACCAGCTCTTCCGGGATCAGCGCGACGATACAGCCGCCAAATCCGCCGCCGGTCATGCGTACGCCACCTTTGTCGCCAATCACAGCTTTGACGATTTCTACCAGAGTGTCAATTTGCGGCACGGTGATTTCGAAATCATCGCGCATAGAGGCATGAGACTCGGCCATCAACTCGCCCATACGTTTCAGGTCGCCTTGCTCCAGCGCGCTGGCAGCTTCAACGGTGCGGGCGTTTTCAGTCAGGATATGACGCACGCGTTTCGCCACGATTGGGTCCAGCTCATGTGCAACAGCGTTGAACTCTTCAATGGTGACATCGCGCAGAGCTGGCTGCTGGAAGAAACGCGCACCGGTTTCGCACTGTTCACGACGGGTGTTGTATTCGCTGCCAACCAGGGTACGTTTGAAGTTACTGTTGATGATGACGACAGCCACACCTTTCGGCATGGAAACTGCTTTAGTCCCCAGTGAGCGGCAGTCAATCAGCAAGGCATGATCTTTCTTGCCGAGTGCGGAAATTAGCTGATCCATGATCCCGCAGTTACAGCCAACAAACTGGTTTTCTGCTTCCTGACCGTTAAGCGCGATTTGTGCGCCGTCCAGCGGCAGATGATAAAGCTGCTGCAATACGGTTCCGACCGCGACTTCCAGTGAAGCGGAAGAACTTAACCCGGCACCCTGCGGCACATTGCCGCTGATCACCATGTCCACACCGCCGAAGCTGTTGTTACGCAGTTGCAGATGTTTCACCACGCCACGAACGTAGTTCGCCCATTGATAGTTTTCATGCGCGACAATGGGCGCATTGAGGGAAAACTCGTCGAGCTGATTTTCATAATCGGCTGCCATCACGCGAACTTTACGGTCATCGCGTGGTGCACAGCTGATCACGGTTTGATAATCAATCGCGCAGGGCAGAACGAAACCGTCGTTGTAGTCGGTGTGTTCACCAATCAAATTCACGCGGCCAGGCGCCTGAATGGTGTGAGTGGCAGGGTAGCCAAATGCGTTGGCAAACAGAGATTGTGTTTTTTCTTTCAGACTCATTTCTTACACTCCGGATTCGCGAAAATGGATATCGCTGACTGCGCGCAAACGCTCTGCTGCCTGTTCTGCGGTCAGGTCTCGCTGGGTCTCTGCCAGCATTTCATAACCAACCATAAATTTACGTACGGTGGCGGAGCGCAGCAGAGGCGGATAAAAGTGCGCGTGCAGCTGCCAGTGTTGATTCTCTTCGCCATTAAATGGTGCGCCGTGCCAGCCCATAGAGTAGGGGAAGGAGCACTGGAAGAGGTTGTCATAACGACTGGTCAGCTTTTTCAACGCCAGCGCCAAATCGCTGCGCTGGGCGTCGGTCAAATCGGTGATCCGCAAAACGTGGGCTTTGGGCAGCAGTAGCGTTTCGAACGGCCAGGCAGCCCAGTAAGGCACAACGGCTAACCAGTGTTCGGTTTCGACAACGGTACGGCTACCGTCTGCCAGCTCGCGCTGAACATAATCCACCAGCATTGGTGATTTCTGTTCGGCAAAATATTCTTTTTGCAGGCGGTCTTCGCACTCAGCTTCGTTAGGCAGGAAGCTATTTGCCCAAATCTGTCCGTGCGGATGCGGGTTAGAGCAGCCCATCGCCGCACCTTTGTTTTCAAAGACCTGCACCCACGGGTACGTTTTTCCCAGCTCTGCGGTTTGCTCCTGCCAGGTTTTGACGATTTCCGTCAATGCCGCAACGCTCAGTTCTGGCAACGTTTTACTGTGATCCGGTGAAAAGCAGATCACCCGGCTGGTACCGCGCGCGCTCTGGCAACGCATCAAAGGATCGTTGCTTTCTGGCGCATCTGGCGTGTCAGACATCAAGGCCGCAAAGTCATTAGTGAAAACGTAAGTCCCGGTGTAATCGGGGTTTTTATCGCCTGTCACCCGCACATTACCTGCGCAGAGGAAGCAATCTGGATCGTGCGCAGGTAACACCTGTTTGGCTGGCGTTTCCTGCGCCCCCTGCCAGGGGCGCTTAGCGCGGTGCGGTGAAACCAGAATCCATTGCCCGGTGAGCGGGTTGTAGCGGCGATGTGGATGATCAACGGGATTAAATTGCGTCATGGTCGTTCCTTAATCGGGATATCCCTGTGGATGGCGTGACTGCCAGTGCCAGGTGTCCTGCGCCATTTCATCGAGTGTGCGCGTTACGCGCCAGTTCAGTTCACGGTCGGCTTTGCTGGCGTCCGCCCAGTAGGCCGGAAGGTCGCCTTCGCGACGCGGTGCAAAATGATAGTTAACCGGTTTGCCGCAGGCTTTGCTGAAGGCATTAACCACGTCCAGCACGCTGCTGCCTACGCCAGCACCGAGGTTGTAGATGTGTACGCCTGGCTTGTTCGCCAGTTTTTCCATCGCCACGACGTGACCGTCCGCCAGATCCATTACGTGGATGTAATCGCGTACGCCAGTACCATCTTCGGTCGGATAATCGTTACCAAAAATCGCCAGCGAGTCGCGACGGCCTACAGCAACTTGGGCGATGTATGGCATCAGGTTATTCGGAATGCCTTGCGGATCTTCGCCCATATCGCCCGACGGATGCGCGCCAACCGGGTTGAAGTAGCGCAGCAGGGCAATGCTCCAGTCCGGCTGGGCTTTTTGCAGGTCGGTGAGGATCTGTTCCACCATCAATTTGCTTTTGCCATAAGGGCTTTGCGGTGTGCCGGTCGGGAAGCTTTCAACGTATGGAATTTGGGGCTGATCGCCATAAACGGTGGCGGAGGAGCTAAAAATAAAGTTTTTGACGTTAGCGGCGCGCATGGCGCTAATCAGGCGCAGAGTGCCGTTGACATTGTTGTCGTAATATTCCAGCGGTTTTTGTACCGATTCGGCGACGGCTTTCAGCCCGGCGAAGTGGATCACGGTGTCGATAGCGTGATCGTGCAGGATCTCGGTCATCAACGCTTCGTTACGAATATCGCCTTCAACAAACGTTGGATGTTTGCCGCCTAAACGCTCGATAACAGGCAGTACGCTGCGCTTACTGTTACAGAGGTTATCAAGAATGATGACATCATGACCGTTTTGCAGTAATTGCACGCAGGTATGACTTCCAATGTAACCGCTACCACCGGTAACCAGAACTCTCATAATTCGCTCCATTAGGCTTATGGTATGAAATAACCATAGCATAACAAAGATGCGAAAAGTGTGACATGGAATAAATTAGTGGAATCGTTTACACAAGAATTTAGCCGTTTTTTATGCGCGATTAAGTGATTATAAAACAGAGGGTTTATGAATGATTGCGCTTTTTATCTGAAAAAAGAAGCGGTTTCATGCCTGCATGCGTCGAACCGTTGGCCGGAGAGTGCGCTTAGGCCGCCTCCGGCAAGGTCAGCACTACCGACTCAATATATTTTTGTCAGCACATAGCGATAGAGTCCACCGTCCGGCACGAACTCAAGGCGATGGGTAATACAGGCAGGCGCATCTTCAGCGTGGTGCGAAACAAACAACAATTGCGTTTCACCTTCGCTAATCAGCACATCAACAAAACGGCGGATAAGTTGGCGATTGAGCGGATCAAGCCCCTGTAGTGGTTCATCGAGAATAAGCAACGTCGGATGTTTCACCAGTGCGCGGACGATCAGCGCCAAACGCTGCTGTCCCCAGGAAAGACTATGGAACGGAGCGTCAGCCGTGTGTTTATCAATGCCGAGAATATCCAGCCACTGCTGCACCAGTTTTTGCTGGCGATCCGAAACGACCTGATAAATGCCAATCGAATCAAAATAGCCAGAAAGAATCACATTACGCACGGTAGTGCTGACCCGGTAATCCAGATGCAAACTACTGCTGACGTAACCGATATGCTTTTTGATGTCCCAGATGGTTTCGCTGCTGCCGCGACGTCGGCCGAAAAGCGTCAAATCGTTGCTGTAACCTTGCGGATGATCGCCAGTAATCAGGCTTAATAACGTCGATTTTCCCGCGCCATTTGGCCCGACAATTTGCCAGTGTTCGCCTGGATTCACCTGCCAGCTAAGGTTATTAAGAATGGGGCGATCATTATAAGAAACCACGCCATTGTTCAGCACAATGCGCGATTCGTTGGCGGGTAAGGCGTGACGTGCTGAAGGTTCATCCGGCTCCGGCAGTTGCACACCTTCAAGCTGTTCACTATGCGCAAGTTGCGCGACGAGTGCTTGCTGGAGCAGTTCCTCTTTAGCGCCAGTTTCCGCTAACGTACAATCCGCCAGCACGCCAGCAAACTGGACAAATTCCGGGATCTTATCGAAGCGATTGAGCACCAGTACCAAAGTAATACCGGACTGATGTAACGAGGCGAGTCGCTCAGCCAGCTGCTGACGTGAGGCAACATCCAGGCCATCGAACGGCTCATCAAGAATCAACAAGTCAGGCTCCGACATCAGCGCCTGACACAGCAGGGTTTTTCGCGTCTCGCCAGTGGAAAGGTATTTAAAGCGTCGGTCGAGGAGGGCGGTAATACCGAACTGCTGCGCCAGTTGCATGCAACGCGGTGCATCCTTTACTTCATCCTGAATAATCTCAGCCGTAGTGCGTCCGGTGTAATCTTCGCTAGGGCCGAGCATATCGGTGTTATTCCGTTGCCATTCGTCGCTGACGAGCTTTTGCAATTGCTCGAAGGAGAGACGAGTGATGTGGGAAAACTGGCTTTGCCGTTCACCTTTCAAAAGCGGAAGTTCCCCCGCCAGCGCGCGGGCCAGCGCCGACTTTCCACTTCCATTCGAACCGACAAACGCCCAACTATCACCCGCGTTTAACGTTAGCTGAGGCAATTGCAGCGTTTTTGTGTCGCTAAGACGAAACGTGCCTTGCAAAATTTGCAACGATGACATTTTATATCCCATTTTGTGCAGCGATTACTGACAGGGATACGTGTTTCATAACAAATTGTCAACACGCTTAGCACAGCGTGGCGATAATCACGCTGTCGGCATTAAAGTAGGCCGTGACATTCTGCCCTTGCTGAAGAGAAGTCGCTTCATTTACCGGCACTGTGGCGCACAGTGTTTGCCCGTCGGGTAGCGCCATTAATACTTCGCACTGCTCTGCGCCGCGCTCAATATGACTAATAATACCCGGTAATTGGTTGTCGGCGTTTTGTGCGACCGCTTCGTCCTGAGTAATGCCTACCCACGGCGCTTTTAGCAATATCAACACTTCTTTGCCTTCATCCAGCCCCAGACGTGCGCCGCTTTGTGCGGTAATTGCGACTTTCAGGCGTGTTTTTCCGTCAGCCAGTAAGACATCAACATGCTGTTGAACGTCATCATGATCGCGGGCGGTGATGGTACCGAACCACTGGTTACGGGCGCTGGTTTGCAGTGAAAAACGTGAGATCGCGGCCAGCAGGCTGTTCAGCGGCAGGGCGTCATCGTCACTTAACACATCAAAGGCTTTTTGCTGGATTTGCGCCAGTAAGTCATAGAGCTGAATCAGTCGCTGACCATAGCGGGTCAGTACTGCGCCTCCGCCACCTTTACCGCCTGTTGCGCGCTCGACCAGAATATGCTCACTTAACTGATTCATCTCGTTAATGGCATCCCAGGCGCTTTTATAGCTGATACCGGCATCTTTCGCTCCCTGGCTAATGGAACCGGAAAGCGCAATGTGTTTTAGTAGCGAAATGCGGCGCGGGTCGGCGAATAATTTTTGTTGGAGCTTAAGGGTGAGAAGGATTTCGGCCTGCATAACAATGTCCTGGCAAAAGTCTTATTGTGACGGAAAACGAACGCCACGCAAAGCTGACCGCACAAAAGGGGAGTGCTTTTCTGTGCTTAGCGGTTAGAATAGTCTCATGACTATATCTGGAGTTGACCATGTTAGAGTTATTAAAAAGTCTGGTATTCGCCGTAATCATGGTACCTGTCGTGATGGCCATCATCCTGGGTCTGATTTACGGTCTTGGTGAAGTATTCAACATCTTTTCTGGTGTTGGTAAAAAAGACCAGCCCGGACAAAATCATTGATTCCCTGAGTGCCCGCTTAGTCGGGCATTTTCTTTTTCTCAACTTCCTGCTTTTCCTGCCGATATTTTTTCTTATCTACCTCACAAAGGTTAGCAATAACTGCTGGGAAAATTCCGAGTTAGTCGTTATATTGTCGCCTACATAACGTTACATTAAGGGGTTACCAATGGCTCGTAAATGGTTGAACTTGTTTGCCGGGGCGGCACTCTCTTTCGCAGTTGCTGGCAATGCACTGGCAGATGAAGGGAAAATCACGGTGTTCGCCGCCGCATCACTGACTAACGCAATGCAGGACATTGCTACGCAGTATAAAAAAGAGAAAGGCGTGGATGTGGTTTCTTCTTTCGCTTCGTCATCTACTCTCGCCCGTCAGATTGAAGCGGGTGCCCCTGCGGATCTGTTTATTTCTGCCGATCAGAAATGGATGGATTATGCGGTTGATAAAAAAGCGATCGATACTGCTACGCGTCAGACACTGCTCGGCAATAGCCTGGTCGTTGTAGCACCGAAAGCCAGCGAGCAGAAAGATTTCACCATCGACAGCAAAACTAACTGGACTTCGCTGCTGAATGGCGGTCGCCTGGCGGTTGGCGATCCGGAACATGTTCCCGCTGGCATTTATGCAAAAGAAGCACTGCAAAAACTGGGCGCATGGGATACGCTCTCTCCGAAACTGGCCCCAGCGGAAGATGTTCGTGGGGCGCTGGCGCTGGTCGAACGTAACGAAGCGCCTCTGGGCATTGTCTACGGTTCTGACGCAGTTGCCAGCAAAGGGGTAAAAGTGGTTGCCACCTTCCCGGAAGATTCACATAAAAAAGTGGAATATCCGGTTGCTGTTGTGGAAGGGCATAACAATGCGACAGTGAAAGCATTTTATGATTATCTGAAGGGACCGCAGGCAGCGGAAATCTTTAAACGTTACGGATTTACAACCAAGTAATGATACTGACCGATCCAGAATGGCAGGCAGTTTTATTAAGCCTGAAAGTTTCTTCCCTGGCTGTGCTGTTTAGCCTGCCGTTTGGGATCTTTTTTGCCTGGTTACTGGTGCGTTGCACGTTTCCGGGCAAAGCTCTGCTCGACAGCGTACTGCATCTACCGCTGGTGTTACCGCCCGTGGTCGTCGGTTACTTATTATTAGTTTCGATGGGACGGCGCGGATTTATCGGTGAACGTCTGTATGACTGGTTTGGTATTACCTTCGCCTTTAGCTGGCGCGGCGCGGTTCTCGCTGCCGCCGTCATGTCGTTTCCGCTGATGGTGCGGGCAATTCGTCTGGCGCTGGAAGGGGTTGATGTCAAACTGGAACAGGCCGCAAGAACACTAGGTGCCGGGCGCTGGCGCGTTTTCTTTACTATCACGTTACCGCTGACCTTACCGGGAATTATTGTTGGTACGGTACTGGCTTTTGCTCGTTCTCTCGGTGAGTTTGGTGCAACCATCACCTTTGTGTCGAACATTCCTAGCGAAACGCGAACCATTCCTTCTGCCATGTATACCCTGATCCAGACCCCCGGCGGGGAAAGTGGCGCGGCGAGACTGTGCATTATTTCTATTGCGCTGGCGATGATCTCCCTGTTGATTTCAGAATGGCTGGCCAGAATCAGCCGTGAACGGGCGGGGCGCTAATCATGCTGGAGCTGAATTTTTCCCAGACGTTGGGCAACCATTGCCTGACCATTAATGAAACGCTGCCCGCCAATGGCATCACTGCTATCTTTGGCGTCTCCGGTGCCGGAAAAACTTCGCTGATTAACGCCATCAGTGGACTGACGCGCCCGCAAAAAGGGCGGATTGTCCTCAATGGGCGGGTACTAAATGATGCCGAAAAAGGTATCTGCCTGACGCCGGAAAAGCGTCGTGTTGGCTATGTTTTTCAGGATGCGCGGTTGTTCCCGCATTACAAAGTGCGTGGCAATCTGCGCTACGGCATGTCGAAAAGTATGGTCGATCAGTTCGATAAGCTGGTGGCGCTTTTAGGCATTGAACCGTTGCTTGACCGTTTACCAGGCAGCCTGTCCGGAGGCGAAAAACAGCGCGTGGCGATTGGTCGGGCTTTGCTGACAGCACCGGAATTGCTGTTGCTGGATGAACCGCTGGCGTCACTGGATATTCCGCGTAAACGCGAACTGTTGCCTTATCTGCAACGGCTGACACGGGAAATCAACATTCCGATGTTGTATGTCAGCCATTCGCTGGATGAGATCCTCCATCTGGCAGACAGAGTGATGGTACTGGAAAACGGTCAGGTGAAAGCCTTTGGCGCGCTGGAGGAAGTGTGGGGCAGTAGCGTGATGAATCCGTGGCTGCCGAAAGAGCAACAAAGTAGCATTCTGAAAGTGACGGTGCTTGAGCATCATCCGCATTACGCGATGACCGCGCTGGCGCTGGGCGATCAGCATTTGTGGGTCAATAAGCTGGGCGAACCGCTGCAAGCTGCGCTACGTATCCGCATTCAGGCTTCCGATGTTTCTCTGGTTTTACAACCGCCGCAGCAAACCAGCATTCGTAACGTATTGCGGGCAAAAGTTGTTAATAGTTATGACGACAACGGCCAGGTGGAAGTGGAGCTGGAAGTCGGCGGTAAAACGCTGTGGGCGCGTATCAGCCCGTGGGCCAGGGATGAACTGGCGATCAAACCTGGCCTGTGGCTGTACGCGCAAATTAAAAGTGTGTCGATAACCGCCTGATTAAATCAGGTGGCTATAAATGAACTGGGCAATGCTGTCGGTGGTGTTATCACCAATCACAATGTTGGCGCGCGCTTTTACCGCGTCATCGGCGTTGCCCATCGCCACGCCTGTACCAGCGGCTTCCAGCATACTGATATCATTAAAGTTATCGCCGAATGCCACGACGTTTTCCATCGACCAACCTTGCGCCTCAACCCATTTCGTCAAACGTTTACCTTTGCTGTTGCCGCCGTGTGCAATATCAACCTGATCGTGCCAGGACCATTCACACTCCAGTCCCAGTTCATGTTCGACATGCTTACCAAAATGCTGCAATTGCGGCAGGTCATCGTGCGTCAGGGCGAACTTCCATACGGCGTTAACTTGTTGCGTCGTTTCAGCCAGAGAAGCGACTTGTGTGAAAGTCGGACGCTGTTCCGGCGGCAGGGTTTGCGCCCAGTTAGACGTGCGAATGACATGCCCGGTCGGGTGCTCATAGACCATTGCATCATCGACATACATCAGACCGTGAATGTGGTGTTCATTCAGCATCTCAATGAGTTGCAGGGCTTTATTAACGGGCATTGGGTCCGCTTCCAGCACGGTTTTTGCATGATAATCATACAAATAGGTGCCATTACAGCAAATAGCAGGTGTATCCAGCGCCAGCGCCTGATAAAAAGGATGAATAGCGACGTGATGGCGACCTGTGACGATGATTAATTGATAGCCTGCTTCGCGAGCGCGGGCCAGGGCTTCTATCGATGATGGAAGCAAGGTCTTTTTCGGGGTCAATAAGGTGCCGTCTAAGTCGAGAGCAATCACGCGTGTGGTCATGGCGTATTCCAGATTAAGGTTAAGAATTTTCGTCTGCGCGAATGGTACACCGATACCACTATCGGACAAAATTCTGCGTTTTAATTCAGCATTCACCGCCAAAAGCGACTAATTTTAGCTGTTACAGTCAGTTGCTAAATGCAAAGGAGCATTCATGAAGCAAATGCTCTTTAGGAATTAATTCTTTATAATCAATTAATTACAAGTGGCATTTCGAAATCATTCGAAATTAATTCTAAATGTCTTTCCATTCCCTCCCTCGTCCGTCACGGTATTTATCCGTCATGCTGGATGAACGATGTCCAAGGAGCGCCTGAGTGAAATCACTGCCTTTTTCTGCTGAGTGCAGGCGACCGGATAAACTTCGGATTTCATGAAATGGCGGTGGGTCACCTTCCCATTTCAATCCGGATGTGTCTCGGGCAATCCTGAACTGTGCTGCAATTGTCCTGGCTGTCTTCCCTCCGAGTAACTTTTCGTTTTTACCGTTTATTTTTTTCAAGTTATCCAGTACATCGGCAAGTGTTAAATTCAATCTGGAAATCGTGGTGGGGAGAGAAATGCGAATTTTTGCCCCTGTTTTTTGTTGTTCCACGTATAGCCTGCTATCTCTTATATCCTCCCATCTCATAGCCGCCAGATCTCCTTTGCGCTGTCCTGTTACCAGTGCAAGATCCATGCAAAGGCCGAACCATTCGTTCTGGACGTCTGCTATTTTCCTGATTAACAGATACTCGTCAATTAACAGTCGACTGCGCTTCACTTCAGTTCTGAATGGCCTGGTTGCAGAAGCTGGATCTTCTTCGGCAAGACGGTAATGCTGCCAACTTACTGATTTAGTGTATGATGGTGATTTTAAGGTGCTTGCGTGGCTTCCATTTCCATCAGATGTCCTTCCTGCTCCGCTACTGAAGGCGTGGTGCGTAACGGCAAAAGCACTGCCGGACATCAGCGCTATCTCTGCTCTCATTGCCGTAAAACATGGCAACTACAGTTCACTTACACCGCCTCTCAGCCCGGTACGCACCAGAAAATCATTGATATGGCCATGAATGGCGTCGGATGTCGCGCCAGTGCACGCATTATGGGCGTTGGCCTCAACACGGTTTTACGTCACTTAAAAAACTCAGGCCGCAGTCGGTAACCTCGCGCATACAACCGGGCAGTGATGTGATTGTCTGCGCTGAAATGGACGAACATTGGGGCTACGTCGGTGCTAAATCACGTCAGCGCTGGCTGTTTTACGCGTATGACAGGATACGGAGGACGGTTGTGGCGCACGTCTTCGGTGAACGCACTCTGGCCACACTGGAGCGTCTTCTGAGCCTGCTGTCGGCCTTTGAGGTCGTGGTATGGATGACGGATGGCTGGCCGCTGTATGAATCACGCCTGAAGGGAAAGCTGCACGTTATCAGCAAGCGTTACACTCAGCGCATTGAGCGACATAATCTGAATCTGAGACAACATCTGGCAAGGCCGGTACGGAAGTCACTGTCGTTCTCAAAATCGGTGGAGCTGCATGACAAGGTCATCGGGCATTATCTGAACATAAAACACTATCAGTAAGTTGGAGTCATTACCAAAAAGATACGCAGCGGAAATGCCAGTCTTTGGAAAAATGCAAACTGTTTATTCTCGTTAAGCTGCAACATTGTTTTCCTTGCGGGTTGTCCCGAGCCTCTTTGACGGATGTAATTAAAATGTTGAATCAAAATACATAGATATTAATTATGATCGTGGCAAATTTTATTCATTAAATCAATTAAATCACTTAAACCTGCGAGTCATTTCGTAATTACATTAATTAAAAAACTTAAAACCATTAAATAAATAAAAAACCACTAACTCTATGTGAAATAAATCAAAATTTCACGCCGAAATACTCCTTAGGATGTATAGCGAAAGGAGAAAAAGATATACCTCGATCACCCCCCTTTCTCCCAAGTGAAAATAAAAGGTTATCAGTTTGCAACATTGAACAACATTCGTTGCAAATCGATAACAACATGCACCTTCAGGATACTATTTATTATGTTCGGCAATGATATTTTCACCCGCGTAAAACGTTCAGAAAATAAAAAAATGGCGGAAATCGCCCAATTCCTGCATGAAAATGATTTGAGCGTTGACACCACAGTCGAAGTATTTATTACCGTAACCCGCGATGAAAAGCTTATCGCGTGCGGTGGAATTGCCGGAAATATTATTAAATGCGTTGCTATCAGTGAATCCGTTCGCGGTGAAGGACTGGCGCTGACATTAGCCACTGAACTGATAAACCTCGCCTATGAGCGGCACAGCACGCATCTGTTTATTTATACCAAAACCGAATACGAGGCGCTGTTCCGCCAGTGCGGTTTTTCCACGCTGACCTGCGTACCCGGCGTGATGGTGCTGATGGAAAACAGCGCCACGCGACTGAAACGCTATGCCGAATCGCTGAAAAAATTTCGTCATCCAGGGAACAAGATTGGCTGCATTGTGATGAACGCCAATCCCTTTACGAATGGTCACCGTTATCTGATTCAACAAGCTGCGGCACAGTGCGACTGGTTGCATCTGTTTTTAGTCAAAGAAGATTCTTCACGCTTCCCCTATGAAGACCGGCTGGATCTGGTGTTAAAAGGCACCGCCGATATTCCACGCCTGACTGTGCATCGCGGCTCAGAATACATCATCTCCCGCGCTACGTTCCCTTGCTACTTCATTAAAGAACAGAGCGTCATTAACCATTGTTACACCGAAATTGATCTGAAGATTTTCCGTCAGTACCTCGCTCCCGCGCTTGGTGTAACTCACCGCTTTGTCGGTACTGAACCCTTTTGTCGCGTTACCGCCCAGTACAACCAGGATATGCGCTACTGGCTGGAAACGCCGACTATCTCCGCAGCGCCCATCGAACTGGTTGAAATTGAGCGGCTGCGTTACCAGGAGATGCCGATATCCGCTTCCCGGGTACGTCAACTGCTGGCGAAAAACGATCTCACGGCTATCGCGCCGCTGGTCCCTGCAGTCACGCTGCATTATTTGCAGAACCTGCTTGAGCACTCCCGCCAGGACGCGGCAGCTCGTCAAAAGACCCCCGCATGAGAAACAGGTGAAAAATGAAAATAAACCAGCCCGCCGTTGCAGGCACCCTTGAGTCTGGGGATGTGATGATACGCATCGCCCCACTCGATACGCAGGATATCGACCTGCAAATCAATAGCAGCGTTGAGAAACAGTTTGGCGATGCAATTCGCACCACCATTCTGGACGTTCTCGCCCGCTACAACGTGCGCGGCGTACAGCTGAATGTCGATGACAAAGGCGCACTGGACTGCATTTTACATGCACGACTGGAAGCCCTGCTGGCACGCGCCAGCGGTATCCCGGCTCTGCCATGGGAGGATTGCCAATGATTTCCGCTTCGCTGCAACAACGTAAAACTCGCACCCGCCGCAGCATGTTGTTTGTGCCTGGTGCCAATGCCGCGATGGTCAGCAACTCCTTCATCTACCCGGCTGATGCCCTGATGTTTGACCTCGAAGACTCCGTGGCATTACGTGAAAAAGACACCGCCCGCCGCATGGTTTATCACGCGCTGCAACATCCGCTGTATCGCGATATTGAAACCATTGTGCGTGTCAACGCGCTGGATTCCGAATGGGGTGTTAACGACCTGGAAGCCGTCGTTCGCGGTGGTGCGGACGTTGTGCGTCTGCCGAAAACCGATACCGCTCAGGATGTTCTGGATATTGAAAAAGAGATCCTGCGTATAGAAAAAGCCTGTGGTCGTGAACCCGGCAGCACCGGCCTGCTGGCGGCGATTGAATCTCCGCTGGGCATTACCCGCGCAGTGGAAATCGCTCACGCTTCCGAGCGTTTGATCGGTATCGCCCTCGGTGCAGAAGACTATGTGCGCAACCTGCGTACAGAACGCTCCCCGGAAGGAACTGAACTGCTGTTCGCACGCTGTTCCATTTTGCAGGCCGCGCGCTCTGCGGGTATTCAGGCGTTCGATACCGTCTATTCCGACGCTAACAACGAAGCCGGATTCCTGCAAGAAGCCGCCCACATCAAACAGCTGGGCTTTGACGGCAAATCGCTGATCAACCCGCGTCAGATTGATCTGCTGCACAACCTCTACGCACCGACCCAGAAAGAAGTGGATCACGCCCACCGCGTCGTAGAAGCCGCTGAAGCCGCCGCTCGCGAAGGCCTCGGCGTGGTTTCCCTGAACGGCAAGATGGTGGACGGTCCGGTTATCGATCGCGCCCGTCTGGTGCTCTCCCGTGCAGAACTTTCCGGCATCCGCGAAGAATAAGGCAATCAAAATGACGCAGAAAATTGAACAATCTCAACGACAAGAACGGGTAGCGGCCTGGAATCGTCGCACTGAATGCGATCTTGCCGCTTTCCAGAACTCACCAAAGCAAACCTACCAGGCTGAAAAAGCGCGCGATCGCAAACTGTGCGCCAACCTGGAAGAAGCGATTCGTCGCTCAGGTTTACAGGACGGCATGACGGTTTCCTTCCATCACGCTTTCCGTGGCGGTGACCTGACCGTCAATATGGTGATGGACGTCATCGCGAAGATGGGCTTTAAAAACCTGACCCTGGCGTCCAGCTCCCTGAGTGATTGCCATGCGCCGCTGGTAGAACACATTCGCCAGGGCGTGGTTACCCGCATTTATACCTCTGGCCTACGCGGTCCACTGGCGGAAGAGATCTCCCGTGGTCTGCTGGCGGAACCGGTGCAGATCCACTCTCACGGCGGTCGTGTGCATCTGGTACAGAGCGGCGAACTGAATATCGACGTGGCTTTCCTCGGCGTCCCGTCCTGTGATGAATTCGGTAATGCCAACGGCTACACCGGTAAAGCCTGCTGCGGCTCCCTCGGCTATGCAATGGTTGATGCCGACAACGCAAAACAGGTCGTGATGCTTACCGAAGAACTGCTGCCTTATCCGCATAATCCGGCAAGCATTGAGCAAGATCAGGTTGATTTGATCGTCAAAGTTAATCGCGTTGGCGATGCTGCAAAAATCGGCGCTGGTACTACCCGTATGACCACTAACCCGCGCGAACTGCTTATTGCCCGTAGCGCTGCGGATGTGATTGTCAACTCTGGCTACTTCAAAGAAGGTTTCTCCATGCAAACCGGCACCGGCGGCGCTTCGCTGGCGGTAACCCGTTTCCTGGAAGACAAAATGCGTAGCCGCGATATTCGCGCCGACTTCGCCCTCGGCGGTATTACCGCGACGATGGTTGATCTGCACGAAAAAGGTCTGATCCGCAAACTGCTGGATGTGCAGAGCTTTGACAGCCATGCTGCGCAATCGCTGGCCCGTAACCCCAATCACATCGAAATCAGCGCCAACCAGTACGCTAACTGGGGTTCGAAAGGCGCATCGGTTGATCGTCTCGACGTGGTGGTACTGAGCGCGCTGGAAATTGACAGGCAGTTCAACGTTAACGTGCTGACCGGTTCTGACGGCGTACTGCGTGGCGCTTCCGGTGGTCACTGCGATACCGCGATTGCCTCTGCGCTTTCCATCATCGTCGCGCCACTGGTACGCGGTCGTATTCCGACTCTGGTGGATAACGTGCTGACCTGCATCACCCCGGGCTCCAGTGTCGATATTCTGGTCACAGACCACGGTATCGCAGTTAACCCGGCACGTCCGGAACTAGCAGAACGTCTGCAGGAAGCGGGCATTAAAGTGGTTTCCATTGAGTGGCTGCGCGAACGTGCGCGTCTGCTGACCGGTGAACCACAGCCGATTGAATTCACCGACCGCGTCGTTGCCGTTGTGCGTTACCGCGATGGCTCGGTGATCGATGTTGTGCATCAGGTGAAGGAATAAGCCATGCACCTGCTTCCTGAACTCGCCAGCCACCATGCGGTGTCAATTCCCGAGCTGCTCGTCAGCCGGGATGAAAGGCAAGCACGGCAACACGCCTGGCTCAAGCACCATCCTGTTCCACTGGTCTCCTTTACCGTGGTTGCGCCTGGGCCGATTAAAGACAGCGAGGTCACACGCCGAATTTTTAATCATCGCGTGACAGCCTTGCGTGCCTTAGCCACAAAGCAGGGCTGGCAAATTCAGGAGCAGGCTGCACTGGTTTCCGCCAGCGGGCCGGAGGGCATGTTGAGCATTGCCGCCCCGGCTCGCGACCTCAAGCTCGCCACCATTGAGCTTGAACATAGTCATCCTCTCGGGCGGTTATGGGATATCGATGTCCTGACGCCCGAAGGCGAAATTCTCTCCCGCCGCGACTATTCACTGCGCCTCGCCGCTGCCTGTTGTGCGAGCAAAGCGCAGCCGTCTGCGCGCGTGGAAAAACCCATCAACTGACCGATTTACTCAACCGCATGGAGGCACTGCTGAACGATGTCGATGCCTGCAACGTCAACTAAAACCACAAAGCTTGCGACGTCATTAATCGATGAGTACGCCCTGCTGGGCTGGCGCGCCATGCTGACTGAAGTCAATCTGTCACCGAAACCAGGCCTCGTGGATCGCATTAACTGCGGTGCGCACAAAGATATGGCGCTGGAAGATTTCCACCGCAGCGCGCTGGCGATTCAGGGCTGGTTACCCCGTTTCATTGAATTTGGTGCCTGTAGTGCAGAAATGGCACCGGAAGCGGTACTCCACGGATTACGCCCAATTGGTATGGCTTGCGAAGGTGATATGTTCCGCGCCACTGCGGGCGTAAACACGCATAAAGGCAGCATTTTTTCTTTAGGGCTGCTATGTGCGGCAATTGGCCGTTTGCTTCAGCTCAACCAGCCGGTTACGCCAACAACCGTTTGTTCTACGGCGGCAAGTTTCTGCCGTGGCCTGACCGATCGCGAACTGCGTACCAATAATTCACGACTGACGGCAGGTCAACGGTTGTACCAGCAGCTTGGCCTTACCGGCGCACGCGGTGAAGCCGAAGCAGGTTATCCACTGGTGATCAACCACGCCTTGCCGCATTACCTCACTCTGCTGGATCAGGGGTTAGATCCTGAACTGGCATTGCTCGATACCTTGCTCCTACTGATGGCTACCAACGGCGATACCAACGTTGCATCGCGCGGTGGCGAGGGGGGCCTGCGCTGGCTACAGCGCGAGGCGCAAACATTATTGCAAAAAGGGGGCATTCGAACCCCCACCGATCTCGATTATCTCCGGCAGTTCGACAGGGAGTGTATCGAACGAAATCTCAGTCCAGGCGGCAGTGCCGACCTGCTGATCCTTACCTGTTTTTTAGCACAGATTTAATTATTTAAGCACTTGATAAATTTGGAAATATTAATTTTCGGAGAACCCGTATGTCTTTAGCAAAAGATAATATATGGAAACTATTGGCCCCACTGGTGGTGATGGGTGTCATGTTTCTTATCCCTGTCCCCGACGGTATGCCGCCGCAGGCATGGCATTACTTCGCTGTGTTTGTGGCAATGATTGTCGGCATGATCCTCGAGCCAATTCCGGCAACAGCGATCAGTTTTATTGCGGTTACTATTTGCGTTATTGGCAGTAATTACCTGCTCTTTGATGCCAAAGAATTAGCTGACCCAGCGTTTAATGCGCAAAAACAGGCGCTGAAATGGGGCCTGGCTGGTTTTTCCAGCACCACGGTATGGCTGGTATTTGGCGCATTTATTTTTGCATTAGGGTATGAAGTTTCCGGGTTAGGTCGTCGCATTGCCCTTTTCCTGGTGAAATTCATGGACAAACGCACGCTGACGTTGGGTTATGCGATTGTCATTATCGACATTCTGCTGGCACCGTTTACACCGTCCAACACCGCGCGTACCGGGGGTACGGTTTTTCCGGTCATTAAAAACCTGCCGCCGTTGTTTAAATCATTCCCGAACGATCCGTCCGCGCGTCGTATTGGCGGCTATTTGATGTGGATGATGGTCATTAGTACCAGTCTGAGTTCGTCCATGTTTGTCACCGGTGCGGACCAAACGTGCTGGGTCTGGAGTTCGTCAGCAAAATTGCCGGTATCCAGATTAGCTGGTTGCAGTGGTTCCTCTGCTTCCTGCCGGTTGGGGTTATCTTGCTTATCATTGCGCCGTGGCTTTCCTACGTGCTGTACAAACCGGAAATCACACACAGTGAAGAAGTGGCAACCTGGGCGGGTGATGAACTAAAAACCATGGGTGCGCTGACACGCAGAGAGTGGACGCTGATTGGCCTTGTATTGCTCAGCTTAGGTTTGTGGGTATTTGGCAGTGAAGTCATTAATGCTACTGCGGTTGGTCTGCTGGCAGTTTCGCTAATGCTGGCTCTGCACGTTGTGCCGTGGAAAGACATTACCCGCTATAACAGCGCATGGAACACGCTGGTCAACCTGGCAACTCTGGTTGTGATGGCTAACGGCCTGACTCGTTCTGGTTTTATTGACTGGTTCGCCGGTACCATGAGTACGCACCTGGAAGGATTCTCACCAAACGCAACGGTGATTGTACTGGTTCTGGTGTTCTACTTTGCACACTACCTGTTTGCCAGCCTGTCTGCGCACACCGCAACCATGCTGCCGGTTATTCTGGCCGTCGGTAAAGGTATTCCGGGCGTACCAATGGAACAACTGTGTATCCTGCTGGTGCTGTCTATCGGTATCATGGGCTGTCTGACGCCGTATGCAACCGGTCCTGGGGTGATTATTTACGGCTGTGGCTATGTGAAATCAAAAGATTACTGGCGTCTTGGCGCAATCTTCGGGGTGATTTACATCTCTATGTTGCTGTTGGTTGGCTGGCCGATTCTCGCCATGTGGAACTAATACGTTCGCCAAACGCTGAATAAATCATCACGCCCGCCAGGTAAGCCCACCTGGCGGGCTTTTTTATGATTTAATAGATAGTATTCAGTGTATGTATGAGTTCCACACCCATTATGAAAGCATTCTGCCGTAACGCCGCGTTGCTCGCGGTTTCTCTGCTTCCCTTATCTTCTGCCAACGCCGTAGCGTTGCAGGCAAAACAGTATGGCGATTTTGATCGCTATGTCCTGGCCCTCTCCTGGCAAACCGGATTTTGCCAGAGTCAACACGATCGAAATCGTAACGAACGAGATGAATGTCGCCTGCAAACCGAAACGACCAACAAAACTGATTTTCTGACCGTACATGGTCTGTGGCCAGGATTGCCTAAATCGGTTGCTGCCCGTGGTGTTGATGAACGCCGCTGGATGCGCTTCGGTTGCGCTACTCGCCCAATCCCGAATCTACCAGAAGCACGCGCCAGCCGAATGTGTTCATCGCCGGAAACCGGGTTATCACTGGAAACGGCCGCTAAACTAAGTGAAGTCATGCCAGGAGCTGGCGGACGTTCCTGCCTGGAACGCTACGAATATGCCAAACACGGTGCCTGCTTTGGTTTTGATCCGGACGCATACTTCGGTACGATGGTACGCCTGAATCAAGAAATTAAAGAGAGCGAAGCCGGAAAATTCCTTGCGGATAATTACGGTAAAACAGTGAGCCGCCGTGACTTTGACGCCGCCTTTGCCAAAAGCTGGGGAAAAGAGAACGTGAAAGCAGTTAAGCTAACGTGCCAGGGTAACCCTGCGTATTTGACTGAAATTCAGATCTCGATCAAAGCTGACGCCATCAACGCTCCGCTTTCTGCAAACTCATTCTTGCCACAACCTCACCCAGGTAACTGTGGCAAAACCTTTGTGATTGATAAAGCGGGTTATTAATCCTCTGATTTACAAAACACGCTAATTCGTCTTCCATAACCATGCCGATTAAGAATTATACATAATGCGCTGCATTGAGGAATTCCCTGAATGTGACGCAAATCACTTCAAAGAGTGAGCAACAGTCAGTATCATCATGTGAGTTAAACCCTCGCCGCCTGACGGTGAGGGTTTTCTTTTGGGTATGTTTATCTGCGACACTCGCAGTACCGACGACATGGAGTAAAAATGTCCAGACCAACTATCATCATTAACGACCTGGATGCCGAACGCATCGATATTCTGCTGGAGCAACCCGCCTATGCTGGTTTGCCAATCGCCGACGCGTTAAACGCAGAGTTGGATCGCGCCCAAATGTGTTCGCCAGAAGAGATGCCACACGACGTGGTGACAATGAACAGCCGGGTTAAATTCCGCAATCTTAGCGATGGCGAAGTGCGTGTGCGCACGCTGGTGTATCCGGCAAAAATGACCGATAGCAATACTCAGCTTTCCGTTATGGCTCCGGTAGGTGCCGCACTGCTGGGGCTGCGCGTTGGCGATTCCATTCACTGGGAACTTCCGGGCGGCGTTGCAACCCACCTTGAAGTGCTGGAACTCGAATACCAGCCAGAAGCTGCTGGCGACTACCTGCTTTAATCCCATCTGCACAAGCGATAACTCGCTTTGCCCAGAGGATGCACTCGCATCCTCTTTACGCAAAATCAGCAATTTTTCCTGGTTCTCACTGTTCACTTTTGCTGCAAAATTATTCCGTTTCGTTTGTGGGAATAACCATGGCAGAAGCATTTTACATCCTGATAGGATTTCTGATTATGGCGGCGATTATCGTCATGGCTGTCCTTTACCTCGAAAACCACTCCTGACGATCATATTGTTCCCCCCGGCATCGCATTCACCAGACCTGAAACCGCCTTCTGCGCCGCCTCTGCGCTTTGTGCACCGGGTACCAGAATCACCTTACGGCACTCCTCTTCACGTTTTTCGAAAATCTCATATCCCCGGGCGGCCTCTTCAAACGGCATATAGTGGGTAACAATTTCTTCTGGTTTCAGTAATCCTTTCTCAATTAACGGTAATAATTCTCCCAGCCATGCGTGAACGTGGGTCTGTCCCATTTTAAACGTCAACCCTTTATCAAAGGCGTCGCCAAACAGGAAACCGTGAATAAATCCAGCGTAGACGCCCGGTACGCTAACAATGCCGCCACGCCTGACCGCCGCAATACACTGGCGCAACGCTTTACCGCTGCTGCCCTCCAGTTTCAGGTTAGTCAGCACCGTTTCCGTGGTGCTGCCTTTCGCTTCAAAACCGACGGCGTCTATTACTGCATCCACGCCCCGGTGACCTGCCGTTTGTTCAATAATTGACTGTGCCGGATCGCTATCTTCATCGAAATTAATCGGGATCGCGCCGTAGCGGTCAGCGGCGAAACGCAAGCGGTAGGGATGATGATCAACAACAAAAATCTGTTCCGCACCGAGCAACCGTGCACAGGCGATTGTCAACAATCCCACAGGACCAGCACCATAGACTGCAACGCTTGAACCTTGTTGGATCTGCACATTTTTTGCTGCCTGCCATGCCGTTGGCAGAATATCAGAAAGGAAAAGGGCTTTATCATCTGAAAGCAAAGGCGGTACTTTAAACGGCCCCACATTCCCTTTCGGGACGCGGACATATTCCGCCTGCCCGCCAGGAACGCCACCATACAGGTGACTATAACCAAACAATGCCGCGGGAGCAGGTATCTGTTTTTTATTGAGCGCAGCGCCTTTACCCGCATTGGTATTTTCGCAGGCGGCATATTGCTGTAATCGACAGAAAAAACAGTCGCCACAAGCAATGACGAACGGAATTACCACCCGGTCGCCTTTTTGCAAATTTTTTACGTCCTTCCCGGTTTCAACGACTTCCCCCATAAATTCATGACCAAAAATATCGCCATGTTTAACCTGGGGTATTTTGCCTCGATAAAGATGGAGGTCAGAGCCACAGATCGCCGTTACCGTAATACGCAGAATAATATCATCTGCCTGTTCAATGCCCGGATCGGGAACATTTTCTACCTGAACGTGATGTGGGCCGTGATAAGTCAATGCTTTCATGCAACCTCCAGAGACAGTTCAAAAAAGAGTCAGTCTTTAAGGGTAGCTATCACAGCGGGAAAACGGGCGGTACCGCAGGTTTTGGGAGAATTCCTAGTGTTCAGTGAGAATATATTAATCACAGAAACCGTTCGTAAGGAAAAAGAACCAGACAAATATCAGGGATAAATATTATAATCATGGAGAATGATTTGTTCATGATTAACAGGGAGAAAGGGTTATGTATAAGGCAATCATTATGCCAGTTGATGTATTTGAAATGGAATTGAGCGACAAAGCTGTTCGCCACGCTGAATTCCTCGCCCAGGATGACGGAGTTATTCATCTACTTCACGTACTACCCGGGTCAGCCAGCCTGAGCCTGCACCGTTTTGCCGCTGATGTGCGTCGTTTTGAAGAGCATCTGCAACATGAAGCAGAAGAACGTCTGCAAACGATGGTCAGCCACTTCACCATCGATCCTTCCCGCATTAAACAACATGTCCGTTTTGGTAGCGTGCGGGATGAAGTCAATGAGTTGGCAGAAGAACTGGGGGCTGATGTTGTAGTTATCGGTTCTCGCAACCCATCGATTTCGACCCATCTGTTAGGTTCTAACGCCTCGAGCGTGATCCGCCACGCCAATCTGCCTGTACTGGTCGTTCGCTAACAGATAAAAGTATTTATGCCGCCCTGCCTGGAACATCCCGGCAGGGCTTTTTAATGCCATAAAAAAGCCGCCAGGTTTGACCCCGGCGGCTAAGCAATTGCAGGTGAATCTTACTTCTTCTTATGCAGTTTTGGTGCGAATCAGGTAGTCAAAAGCACTCAGAGAGGCTTTGGCACCTTCGCCAGTGGCGATGATGATCTGCTTGTACGGAACCGTCGTACAGTCACCCGCTGCGAACACGCCTTTGACGTTGGTTTCACATTTCGCATCAATGATAATCTCGCCCATGCGGTTACGTTCGACTGCGCCTTCCAGCCAGTTGGTGTTCGGCAGCAGACCAATCTGGACAAAAATACCGGCCAGTTCGATGTTGTGAATATTGCCGCTGACACGATCTCGATATTCCAGACCAACGACTTTGCTGCCGTCGCCTTTCACTTCCGTGGTTTGCGCATTCAGAATAATGTCGACGTTTTTCAGGCTGCGCAGTTTGTCCTGCAGAACCTGGTCGGCTTTCATTTCTGGCGCAAATTCCAGCAGCGTTACGTGCTCAACGATACCCGCCAGGTCGATTGCCGCTTCCACGCCGGAGTTACCGCCGCCGATAACCGCTACGCGTTTGCCTTTAAACAGCGGGCCGTCGCAGTGCGGGCAGTAGGTCACGCCTTTAGTGCGATACTGATCTTCGCCCGGAACGTTCATGTTGCGCCATTTTGCACCCGTCGCCACGATAATGCTGCGTGCTTTCAGTACCGCGCCAGAAGCTGTTTCAATCTGGTGTAGACCACCTTCAACCGCTGCCGGGATCAGTTTGCTGGCGCTCTGGCTGTCGATCACATCAACGTCGTATTCATCAACGTGAACTTTCAGTGCGCCTGCCAACTTCTGCCCTTCAGTCTTCGGTACAGAAATGTAGTTTTCGATATCAACGGTATCGAGGATCTGACCACCAAAACGTTCGCCCATCAGACCGGTACGGATGCCTTTACGTGCGGAGTAAATTGCTGCCGCTGCACCCGCCGGGCCGGAACCAACGATTAATACGTCATAAGCATCACGCTTGTTCAGCTCTTCTGCCGCACGATTTTCCGCGCCAGTATCAATTTTGGCAACGATTTCAGTCAACGTCATGCGGCCCTGACCAAACTCTTTCCCGTTTACGAACACTGCCGGAACGCCCATCACGTTGCGATCGGTGATTTCGTTCTGGAAGGTGCCGCCGTCAATTGCAGTGTGCTTGATGCGCGGGTTCAATACGCTCATCAGGTTCAGCGCCTGCACCACGTCCGGGCAGTTATGGCAAGAGAGCGAGTAATAGGTTTCGAATTCAAAATCACCGTCAATATGGCGAATCTGCTCCAGCAGAGACTGCGCTTCTTTCGACGGATGACCACCGGTCCACAGCAACGCCAGTACCAGCGAGGTGAACTCGTGGCCCAGCGGGGAGCCTGCAAAACGTGGTCCCTGGTTGGAACCTGGGTTGGTGATCAGGAAAGACGGCTTACGCACTGGCAAGCTGTTATCTTCTTTAAAGGTGACTTTGTCTGACAGTTCTGCGATTTCAGCCAACAGTTCCTTGATTTCTGCCGATTTAGCGCTGTCATCCAGCGTGGCAATTAACTCAACAGGCTTGGTCAATTTCTCAAGGTAAGCCTTGAGTTGAGTTTTCATATTTGTGTCGAGCATGTTTATCTCCTGGGCTTTAAACATCATCATGCAAGCGGCCTCTGCGGCTACCTGGATGCAGCTTGCATCATGGTGCGGGGAAGAAAATCGGGTGCCGCAGCACCCGAAGAATTAGGTGAATTTCCGAAGTATTTCGCGTCAGAGCAAGGCGACTAGCCTGTGAATCCCCGGGAGCTTACACAAGTAAGTGACCGGGGTGAGCGGGCGACGCCAACGCCGCTATGGCGTGAAAGACGAAGGAAATTTAGATTTTACCAACCAGGTCCAGAGACGGAGCCAGAGTTGCTTCACCTTCTTTCCATTTAGCCGGGCAAACTTCACCTGGGTGAGAAGCTACGTACTGAGCTGCTTTGATTTTACGCAGCAGATCAGACGCGTCACGGCCAATGCCTTCAGCGGTAACTTCGATTGCCTGGATGATACCCTGCGGGTCAACAACGAAGGTCGCACGGTCAGCCAGACCTTCATCTTCACGCATGTTGTCGAAGTTACGGGTCAGGGCGCCAGTCGGGTCGCCGATCATCGCATATTTGATTTTAGCGATGGTTTCAGAGCTGCTGTGCCATGCTTTGTGGGTGAAGTGAGTATCGGTAGATACTGCGTATACGTCTACGCCCAGTTTCTGCAGTTCTTCGTAGTGGTCAGCAACGTCACCCAGTTCGGTCGGGCATACGAAAGTAAAGTCAGCCGGGTAGAAGAAGAAGACGCTCCAGCGGCCTTCGGTATCTTTTTCGGTGATTTCGATGAATTCGCCGTTTTTGAATGCCTGGTTTTTAAAAGGTTTAATTTTGGTGTTAATCAAGGACATCTATACTTCCTCCGTGTTTTCGATGAGATGTAAGGTAACCAATTTTTGCCGATTCGGCTAATGCGTTTCCATTATCAAATCGATAAGTTTTACCTTACAACCTTCGTAAGACAACTTTGTGAACTTTGCACCGCCAGCGGCGATAAAAAGTAAAATGGCCCCCTTTCCAGGTGACCGTGTAATCTGAACTACCCTTTGGTATCTTCAGCGCCTGCCTGCAGGCTGAGGTGTTGCCCTTACAAATGCAACAACGACATGGATTACAACACCCTCATAAACAAAGGGCAATCACCTGATCTAAGCTCTTACCTATGACAGTGATAGGTTATGCCTTTTACTCGACTTTTGCACTGACTGAAAAGAACAAATTAATGTTAAAAAAGATACTTTTACTGGCTCTGCTTCCTGCAATCGCCTTCGCAGAGGAACTTCCTTCCCCAGTAAAAGCGATTGAAAAACAGGGCATTACAATCATCAAAACGTTCGATGCCCCCGGAGGAATGAAAGGTTATCTCGGAAAGTATCAGGATATGGGCGTCACCATCTACCTGACTCCCGATGGTAAGCACGCTATCTCTGGTTACATGTACAACGAGAAAGGTGAAAACCTGAGTAACACACTTATCGAAAAAGAAATTTACGCACCAGCCGGACGCGAAATGTGGCAACGGATGGAACAATCCCACTGGCTCCTCGACGGTAAAAAAGATGCGCCGGTCATTGTCTACGTCTTCTCCGATCCGTTCTGCCCATATTGTAAACAGTTCTGGCAGCAGGCGCGCCCGTGGGTAGATTCTGGCAAAGTGCAATTAAGAACATTGTTGGTTGGGGTTATCAAGCCAGAAAGCCCGGCGACAGCAGCGGCAATTCTTGCCTCCAAAGATCCCGCAAAAACCTGGCAACAATATGAAGCCTCTGGTTGCAAGCTTAAGCTAAACGTGCCTGCAAACGTAAGTACAGAGCAAATGAAAGTGTTAAGTGACAATGAGAAACTGATGGACGATCTGGGGGCAAATGTCACGCCGGCTATCTATTACATGAGTAAGGAAAATACGCTGCAACAGGCCGTGGGGTTGCCCGATCAGAAAACGCTTAATATCATTATGGGAAATAAATAAAAGGTAATTCATGGATGGTTGAACTATATCCCTGCTTTTCAACCATCCTAAAAAAGCATGAATTTCTCGCTCTACCCTAAGTGGCTGTGCTATTTTAGAAAAACTTAATCCTGAGTTAAGCAAAAAAACATAATCAATAAAAATACATACGCAAAAAACATTGATTAAGTGAATATACCATGGAAGAAAAATATAAACCGGAGTAGTGTATGGCCAATCTCTACGACTTGAAAAAGTTCGACTTAAATCTTCTTGTCATATTTGAGTGTATTTACCAGCATTTAAGCATTAGCAAAGCTGCTGAATCACTATATATCACCCCATCAGCCGTGAGCCAGTCGTTACAACGCTTACGTGCGCAATTTAATGACCCTTTATTCATTCGCTCAGGAAAAGGTATCGCGCCGACGACAACAGGGTTGAATCTGCATCACCATCTTGAGAAAAACCTCAAAGGCCTTGAACAAACAATTAATATAGTCAATAAGTCCGAACTAAAGAAAAACTTTATTATCTACGGCCCTCAGCTCATTTCTTGCTCTAATAATAGTATGCTGATCCGCTGCCTACGGCAAGATGCCTCTGTCGAGATTGAGTGCCATGATATCCTCATGTCAGCAGAGAATGCTGAAGAACTGTTGGTTCACCGCAAAGCCGATCTGGTGATCACCCAAATGCCAGTGATCAGCCGTTCCGTCATTTGCATGCCATTGCATACAATTCGCAATACTCTAATTTGTAGTAATAAGCATCCGCGAATTACTGACAATAGCACTTATGAACAAATTATGGCAGAAGAGTTCACCCAATTAATAGCCAAATCAGCAGGAGTTGATGATATTCAAATGGAAATAGACGAGAAGTTTATGAATCGCAAAATTTCATTTCGTGGTTCCTCTTTGCTGACAATAATTAATAGCATTGCTGTTACAGATTTACTGGGAATAGTCCCCTATGAACTTTATAACTACCACCGTGACTTTCTTAATTTAAAAGAGATAAAACTAGAACATCCGTTACCTTCAATAAAGCTTTACATTTCCTATAATAAATCTTCTTTAAATAATTTGGTGTTCTCCCGATTTATTGACCGTCTAAATGAGAGTTTTTGATATATAACTATAGACAGCTACTATAACTTTCATCTATTTATTCACAGCGCGAATGAAAAATAAAACACTCTGCTTTACAGTGTTTACTTTATAATTAACAGTCTTATCTCACTGTTCACCCTGTAACGTTCAGAGAGCGTCTTCAGATGTCTATTTATAAAATTCCTCTTCCGCTCAATATTCTGGAAGCTGCACGAGAGCGTATTACCTAGACACTCAACACCCTACCCCGCGTTTGTGTCTCATTTTCTGGCGGCAAAGACTCTGGTTTAATGCTGCATCTGACAGCCGAACTTGCCCGACAAATGGGCAAAAAAATCTGCGTTTTGTTTATCAACTGGGAGGCGCAATGAATCGCCACGGATAATCTAGACACTTCCGAGCCGTTGATAATACTGGTTTTCATATTCTGTCGGTGACATCTGTTCGCTAGAACCATGCCGACGCTTACTGTTATAAAACATTTCGATGTAATCAAAAATATCACTGCGGGCTTCTTCCCGCGTTCCGTAGATCTTTTTCTTTATCCGTTCACGTTTCAACAACTGGAAAAAACTTTCTGCAACCGCATTATCATGGCAGTTACCGCGACGGCTCATGCTACCCTCCAGGCCGTGTGATTTCAGGAACGACTGCCACTCATGGCTTGTGTACTGACTGCCCTGATCCGAATGAACCAGCACCTGTTTTTCGGGATTACGCCGCCATACAGCCATCAGCAGTGCGTTCAGGACAATGTCCTTTGTCATCCGGGATTGCATGGACCAGCCGATAATTTTGCGTGAGAACAGATCAACAACAACGGCAAGATACAGCCAGCCTTCGTGGGTCCTGATGTAGGTTATGTCCGTTACCCAACGCTCATCAGGAGCATCCGGATTGAACTGTCGCTGGAGCCTGTTGGGTGACACGATACTGGCCTCGCCTTTACGTGCCCGCGGGCTTCGGTATCCGACCTGAGCCTTTATTCCGACACGTTTCATCAGTCTCCAGACTCTGTTTACTCCGCACTGTTGTCCGCTGTCACGCAGATCCAGATGGATTTTGCGATAACCATAGACGCATCCCGATTCCAGCCAGAACTGTTTAATCTGTCCTGTCAGTCTCAGGTCTGCCTGATGGCGTTGTGAATGCGGCTGCTGAAGCCAGGCGTAAAAACCACTGGGATGAACATCCAGCACCCGACAGAGCAGGCGAACAGGCCAGCAACAGGAGTTGTCACGGATAAAGGCGTACCTCAGTCGGACAGCTTTGCGAAGTACGCCGCGGCTTTTTTTAATATGTCCCGTTCGTCGGTAACCCGTTTCAGCTCTTTCTGGAGACGGCGGATCTCGGCCTGAGCATCTGACTGTTCTTTATTAGTGGAAGAATCCGGACCGTACTTCTTTATCCAGGCATAAAGGCTGTGGGTGGTGATATCGAGACGTGTTGCAACGCTGGCAACAGAATAACCGCGATCAACAACCTGTTTGACTGCTTCAGTTTTAAACTCTTCGGGATAACGCTTACCGCTCATGGGCACCTCTCTTTAAACCATCTTAAATGACTCTGAGGTGTCTGTTAAACCCGTGGCGATTCACAATTCTCTTGCACCATTAACTATGTTCAGTCCCTGCGCGAGTTGTACACCGATGTCATCGAAGAGTTTTACTGGGTTGCGCTCCCGCTTACGACGCAAAATTCCCTTTCACAATACCAACCCGAATGGCAGTGCTGGGAACCTGATGTCGAATGGGTGCGTCAGCCCCCGCAAGATGCGATAACCGCTCCTGACTTTTTCTGCTTTTACCAGCCAGGCATGACCTTCGAACAATTTGTACGTGAGTTTGCCGAATGGTTTTCACAAAAACGTCCGGCGGCGATGATGATCGGCATCCGTGCGGATGAGTCCTACAACCGTTTTGTCGCCATCGCCAGTTTAAATAAACAACGTTTTGCCGACGATAAACCATGGACTACGGCCGCACCAGGCGGTCATAGCTGGTACATTTACCCCATTTACGACTGGAAAGTGGCTGATATCTGGACCTGATATGCAAATCATCAAAATCTCTGCAACCCACTGTATAACCTAATGTATCAGGCAGGCGTTCCTCTGCGTCATATGCGAATTTGCGAACCTTTTGGCCCGGAGCAACGACAAGGATTATGGCTCTGTCACGTTATCGAACCGGATCGCTGGGCTGCTATGTGCGCACGAGTCAGCGGGGTAAAAAGTGGCGGCATTTACGCCGGACATGACAATCATTTCTATGGGCATCGGAAAATCCTCAAACCAGAACATTTAGACTGGCAAGAATATGCATTATTGCTGCTCAATAGCATGCCGGAAAAAACAGCTGAGCATTACCGCAATAAAATCGCCATTTATTTGCACTGGTATCAGAAAAAAGGCATCGAGGTTCCACAAACCCAGCAAGGGGACATTGGCGCGAAAGATATCCCCTCCTGGCGGCGGATATGCAAAGTTTTACTCAATAACGATTACTGGTGTCGGGCATTATCATTTAGTCCTACGAAAGCGAAGAACTATCAGCGTTATAACGAACGGATAAAAGGAAAACGTCAGGAATGGGGGATACTATGCAACAACGATTAACGCAGGATTTAACGCAATTTCTCGCCAGCTTGCCGGAAGATGATCGCATCAAAGCGATTAATGAAATCCGCATGGCGATCCATCAGGTTAGCCCTGAAGTGGCACACTGAATTTGGCCACCTGAACAGAGGTGATATGCTCACCTCAGAACAACACAGGTGCTCCAATGAAAAAAAGAAATTTTAGCGCAGAGTTTAAACGCGAATCCGCTCAACTGGTTGTTGACCAGAAATACACGGTGGCAGATGCCGCCAAAGCTATGGATGTTGGCCTTTCCACAATGACAAGATGGGTCAAACAACTGCGTGATGAGCGTCAGGGCAAAACACCAAAAGCCTCCCCCATTACCCCGGAACAAATTGAAATCCGTGAGCTCAGGAAAAAGCTACAACGCATTGAAATGGAGAATGAAATATTAAAAAAGGCTACCGCGCTCTTGATGTCAGACTCCCTGAACAGTTCTCGATAATCGGGAAACTCAGAGCGCATTATCCTGTGGTCACACTCTGCCATGTGTTCGGGGTTCATCGCAGCAGCTACAGATACTGGAAAAATCGTCCTGAAAAACCAGACGGCAGACGGGCTGTATTACGCAGTCAGGTACTTGAGCTACATGGCATCAGCCACGGTTCGGCCGGAGCAAGAAGCATCGCCACAATGGCAACCCGGAGAGGCTACCAGATGGGACGCTGGCTTGCTGGCAGGCTCATGAAAGAGCTGGGGCTGGTCAGCTGTCAGCAGCCGACTCACCGGTATAAACGTGGTGGTCATGAACATGTTGCTATCCCTAACTACCTTGAAAGGCAGTTCGCCGTGACCGAGCCAAATCAGGTGTGGTGCGGTGATGTGACCTATATCTGGACGGGTAAGCGCTGGGCGTACCTCGCCGTTGTTCTCGACCTGTTCGCAAGAAAACCAGTGGGCTGGGCCATGTCGTTCTCGCCGGACAGCAGGCTCACCATGAAAGCGCTGGAAATGGCATGGGAAACCCGTGGTAAGCCCGGCGGGGTGATGTTCCACAGCGATCAGGGCAGTCATTATACGAGCAGGCAGTTCCGGCAGTTATTGTGGCGATACCAGATCAGACAGAGTATGAGCCGGCGCGGAAACTGCTGGGATAACAGCCCAATGGAACGCTTCTTCAGGAGTCTGAAGAACGAATGGATGCCGGTGGTGGGTTACGTAAGCTTCAGCGAGGCAGCTCACGCCATAACGGACTATATCGTTGGATATTACAGCGCACTAAGACCGCACGAATATAACGGTGGGTTACCCCCAAACGAATCGGAAAATCGATACTGGAAAAACTCTAACTCGGTGGCCAGTTTTTGTTGACCACTTCACCCCTTTCGTGAAAAGCCAGTGGATTGCGTTCTGTGGGTTAAAAACAGCCAACTTATGCCTAATGATTACAACCCAAACAACGTGGCACCACCCGAAAAAAAACTGCTGCAAAAATCCATTGAAATAGATGGTTTTACCCAACCCATTGTGGTCACACATACGGATAAAAATGCCATGGAAATCGTGGATGGTTTTCACCGCCATGAAATTGGTAAAGGCTCATCATCATTAAAATTACGCTTAAAAGGTTATTTGCCGGTGACCTGTCTGGAAGGTACGCGTAATCAACGCATCGCCGCGACTATTCGTCATAATCGCGCTCGTGGACGCCATCAAATCACCGCCATGTCGGAAATCGTCCGTGAACTTAGCCAGTTGGGATGGGATGATAATAAAATTGGCAAAGAGCTGGGAATGGACAGCGACGAAGTGCTGCGACTGAAGCAAATTAACGGCCTGCAAGAGTTGTTTGCCGACCGTCAATATTCCCGCGCCTGGACGGTTAAATAGCTAAAGCTGGCGCAGGCGTTCAGCTGCTGCCAGCAACGTCGATTCCTTCTTGGCAAAACAGAGACGAATCAGTTTATGTGGGAAGGGATCGGCGCAAAACACCGACAGCGGAATCGCCGCTACGCCGTGCTCCTGCGTCAGCCACTGGCAAAACTCAACATCATCCAGGGTAGAAACCGCGCTGTAATCCACCAGCAAAAAGTATGTACCTTCACACGGTAAAATCTCCAGCCGGCTTTCATTTAAAGCATTCACCAGAATATCGCGCTTCTGGCGATAAAAGTCCGGTAACGCAAGATAATGCTCAGGTTCTGCACGTAGCATATCAGCAAGCGCCAGCTGTGCCGGGGTATTCACCGAAAAGGTCAGATACTGATGTACCTTGCGAATTTCGGCGCTGATGGGCGCTGGCGCAACACAATAACCCACTTTCCAGCCGGTCATATGATAGGTCTTGCCAAATGAAGAAACCGCCACTGCCCGCTCACGCAGCTGCGGATGCGCCAGCACACTGGCATGGCCCTGTTGTGAAAAGTTGATGTGCTCGTAGACTTCATCGCTAATGACAAAAATCTCGTGCCCGGCGATCGCCTGCCACAAAGCGGCGAAATCAGCCTGCTGCCAGACAGTTGCACTGGGGTTATGCGGAGTGTTGAGGATCACCAGTCTGGTGCGCTCGCTTAATAATGCGGCAAATTCCTGCCAGTCAACGCGAAAATGCGGTGGTTGCAGTGCCATACGTTTCACTATTCCCCCAGAAAGCGCGATGGCGGGGGCGTAACTGTCATAGCTGGGATCAAAACAAATCACTTCATCGCCATTGCGCACCAGTGCGGTAATCGCCGCGTATAACGCTTCCGTCGCCCCTGCCGTTACGGTGATATCGCTATCGGCATCTGGTTGATAGCCATACAAACGTTCCGTTTTCTGAGCAATCGCCTCGCGCAAGGCCTGCACGCCGGTCATGGGCGCGTATTGGTTTGCCCCCTGGGCAACGTGGTACGCCAGCCGCTCCTGTAAATAGCGCGGACCATCAAAATCAGGAAAGCCTTGCGACAGGTTAATCGCCTGGTGTTGCTGCGCCAGCGCGCTCATCTGGGTGAAAATAGTGGTGCCAAGTTGTGGAAGTTTGCTTTGTGGAATCAGAGGGTTATTTGTCATTTTTATTGTACCTGACGAAGTTGCGTGTTGAAGGCACTATAACACGATGCCAGTATTTGGCAATCAAGACGTTTAGATGTCTAAATAAAACAATAAGGACAACACAACATGCCTCACAATCCTATCCGCGTGGTCGTCGGCCCGGCTAACTACTTTTCACATCCAGGAAGTTTCAATCACCTGCACAATTTTTTCACTGATGAACAACTTTCTCGCGCGGTGTGGATCTACGGCAAACGCGCCATTGCTGCGGCGCAAACCAAACTTCCGCCAGCGTTTGGACTTCCAGGGGCAAAGCATATTTTGTTTCGTGGTCATTGCAGCGAAAGCGATGTACAGCAACTGGCGGCTGAGTCCGGTGACGATCGCAGCGTGGTGATTGGCGTCGGCGGCGGCGCACTGCTCGACACCGCGAAAGCCCTCGCCCGCCGTCTCGGTCTGCCATTTGTTGCCGCTCCGACGATCGCCGCCACCTGCGCAGCCTGGACACCGCTCTCCGTCTGGTATAACGATGCCGGACAGGCGCTGCATTATGAGATTTTCGACGACGCCAATTTTATGGTGCTGGTGGAACCGGAGATTATCCTCAATGCACCGCAACAATATCTGCTGGCGGGGATCGGTGACACGCTGGCGAAATGGTATGAAGCGGTGGTGCTGGCTCCGCAACCAGAAACGTTGCCGCTAACCGTGCGGCTGGGGATCAATAATGCGCAGGCCATTCGCGACGTCTTGTTAAACAGTAGCGAACAGGCACTTGCCGATCAGCAAAATCAGCAGTTAACGCAATCATTTTGCGATGTGGTGGATGCTATTATTGCTGGTGGTGGGATGGTCGGTGGTCTGGGCGATCGTTTTACGCGTGTGGCGGCGGCTCATGCCGTGCATAACGGTCTGACTGTCCTGCCGCAAACCGAGAAGTTTCTTCACGGCACCAAAGTCGCTTACGGAATTCTGGTGCAAAGCGCCTTGCTGGGTCAGGATGATGTGCTGGCGCAATTAACCGGGGCGTATCAGCGTTTTCATCTGCCGACTACGCTGGCGGAGCTGGAGGTGGATATCAATAATCAGGCGGAGATCGACAAAGTGATTGCCCACACCTTGCGCCCGGTGGAGTCCATTCATTACCTGCCAGTCACGCTGACACCAGATACGTTGCGTGCAGCGTTCGAAAAAGTGGAATCGTTTAAAGCCTGACGTGCAAATTTAGCAGCAGCGCGCGCCGCCTTTTCCACCGTAGCGCGCGTCCTGCCGCTCACGGAAAAACTCCTCGTAGGTCATCGGCGTTTGATCGGGATGATTAACCCGCATATGTTCGACATAGTTGTCGTAATCAGGCATACCAATCATCAGCTTCGCCGCCTGACCTAAATATTTTCCGGCTTTTGCCAGTGAATCAAACATCTTGGCCTCCGCTAACCATGTTGCTGAAAGAGTGCCGGATGCGGCGTGAACGCTTTATCCGGCCTACAAATGCTATCAACGCACTCGGTCAGTCCCCTCGCCCCATCGGGGAGAGGGTTAGGGTGAGGGGGAACCCTCGGC
The DNA here is from genome assembly GCF_000006925.2 of Shigella flexneri 2a str. 301. Lineage (NCBI taxonomy): Bacteria > Pseudomonadati > Pseudomonadota > Gammaproteobacteria > Enterobacterales > Enterobacteriaceae > Shigella > Shigella flexneri. The sequence continues at coordinate 535,402 of NC_004337.2, read as the reverse complement.
ACTATGCCAACATTCGCCAACATCCCCCCTCACTCTGACTTTAGTGCGCGCCTTTCGCCTGCGCTACGATCTCCTCGACATTTTCCGGCATCGGCTCATACGGCGTTTCTTTCGCCGTTGGCTTCGGATCTTTCAATGCCGCAAGTGCCGTCTTAATCGAGAACAGTGCCAGGACCACCACGACCACCATAAAGAAGATGGTTAACCCGGCATCCAGACGGTTGTTGAACACCAGTTGCGCCAGCTGTGACTCAGTATACTGCGACGGAATATTGCCGCTGTCGATCATTGCCTGGAACTTGTTAGCAATGACCAGGAAGCCGACTTTCGCATCCGGGCTAAACGCTTTCAGCCAGTCAGCGGTCAGGGTACAAATCAGCAGCCAGGCCGTTGGTACCAGCGCCACCCAGGCGTAACGTTGACGTTTCATCTTGAACAACACCACGGCACAGAGCATCAGCGCCATCCCTGCCAGCATCTGGTTGGCAATACCAAACAGCGGCCACAGAGTGTTAATACCGCCCAGCGGATCGACCACGCTCTGATGGAGGAAGTAGCCCCACGCCAGTACGCACAGCGCTGTTGCCAGCAGGTTAGCAGGCAGTGAATCGGTCCGCTTCAGGCCAGGAGACACCACGCCCAGCAGATCCTGCAACATAAAGCGCGCAGCACGCGTACCCGCATCTACCGCCGTCAGAATAAACAGAGCTTCAAACAGAATGGCGAAGTGATACCAGAACGCCACATCCATCATACCACCCAGCGCACCGTGCAGGATGTAAGCCATCCCCACCGCCAACGTCGGCGCACCGCCCGCACGGGAAATGATCGACTGTTCACCCACTTCGCTGGCAATCTGGTTGAGCGTATCTGGTGTAATGCTAAAGCCCCAGCTACTCACCACCTGCGCGGCAGAAGCGACTACATCCGCCGTCCCTGCCGGAGCCAGCACCGCCATTGGGCTGTTCATGGCAAAATACACGCCCGGATCGATGATACAGGCAGAAACTAGCGCCATAATCGCCACGAAGGATTCCATCAACATCCCACCGTAGCCGATAAAGCACGCCTGCCCTTCGTTCGCCAGCATCTTCGGCGTGGTGCCGGAAGAGATCAGCGCATGGAAGCCAGACACCGCACCACAGGCGATGGTGATAAACAGGAACGGGAACAGGTTACCGGTCCATACCGGGCCAGTGCCATCGACAAATTTGGTCAGCGCAGGCATGGTCAGCGTCGGGCGCATAATCAAAATGCCTACCGCCAGACCGACGATAGTCCCGATTTTCAGGAAGGTCGAGAGATAGTCACGCGGGGCCAGCAGCAACCACACCGGCAGCACCGCCGCCACAAAACCGTAGCCCACCAGCATCCAGGTCAGCTGCACGCCGGTAAAGTCAAAGTACGGTGCCCAGGTCGGACTTTCTGCCACCCAGCCGCCAGAGATAATGGCGAAAATCAGGAACACCAGGCCAATCACTGACACTTCGCCAATGCGGCCCGGACGCAGATAGCGCAGGTAGATTCCCATAAAAATCGCCAGCGGAATGGTGAACGCAACGGTATACGTTCCCCACGGGCTATGAGTCAGGGCTTTCACCACGATCATCGCCAGTACTGCAAGGATAATGACCATGATCATAAAGCAGGCTACCAGCGCAATCACCCCGGCAGTTGGCCCCATCTCTTCTTTGACCAGCTCACCCAGCGAGCGACCGTCACGGCGCGTAGAAACAAACAGCACCATGAAATCCTGCACCGCACCGGCGAGAACCACCCCGGCGAGCAGCCAGATCATCCCCGGCAGGTAGCCCATTTGCGCTGCCAGCACCGGCCCCACCAGCGGCCCTGCTCCGGCAATGGCCGCAAAATGGTGACCGAACAGCACTTTCTTGTCCGTCGGCACATAGTCCAGCCCGTCGTTATGGCGCACCGCTGGCGTCATACGCGTCGGGTCAACCGCCAGCACATTTTTGGCGATATACAGCCCATAAAAACGGTAAGCGATCAGATAGATACAGACCGACGCCACCACAATCCACAGCGCGTTGATCTGTTCCCCACGATTTAAAGCAATGTATCCCAGAGCAAATGCTCCCATTACAGAGAGCACTGTCCAGACGAGGTATTTCCCTGATTTGTTCATAGTTGTTATCCGTGTGCGTGTCCATAGAGATGTTACATTTTGTTTCTATAACATCTTTGTACGATTTAACAACACGGTAACCATGTAAATCGGAGTTGAAACCAATATTTAACTTAACAATGTTAACTCGATCACTCCGTTAACCGAGTTTTCCTGCAATCTCATTTAATTCTGTCGGGCTCATCCCAAAACTGCCGTACCCAGCCGACAAGTGCAGCAACGCCGCCCCTGTTCATCGAAAACGACGATTTCCCAACTCTGATTTTGCCGCCCAAGATGCAGCGGCTGGCAGACGCCGCGTACCTTGCCTTCAGACACCGGGCGATGATGGGTGGCGTTAAGTTCCGTGCCCACCACACACTGCCCGTCACGGGTCATCATAAATCCGGCCATCGATCCCAGCGTTTCAGCCAGCGCCGCCGACGCGCCGCCATGCAGCAGGCCAAACGGCTGATGAGTACGGGTATCAACCGGCATTTCGGCTTCCAGCACATCATCTCCCAGAAGGGTATACACAATTCCCAGATGCGCCACCATTGTGTTATCGCTGGTGGCGTTCAGTTCGTCGAGCGTTAAATGGCGTTTCCAGATCATGCTTATGCCCCCAGCGTTGAGCCGCCATCGACCACAATATCCTGTAGGGTGATATGGCTGGCGAGGTCAGAGGCGAGGAACAAAATCGTGTTGGCGATCTCTTGTGGACGGGCGATTTTCCCCAGCGGAATGCCGAGTTTAAACTGCTCGCCAAAGCCGCGAATACGCTGTTCTTCGGCGTCATCGCTCACCCACAGCGTGCGTTGCATATCGGTGTCGGTGGAGCCAGGCGAAACCACATTACAGCGCACGCCGCTACCCGCCAGTTCCAGCCCGACGCTCAACGCCAGGCTTTTCAGCGCCGCTTTCGATGCGCCATAAGCACTCATACCAATACGCGCCGTGTGTGCGGCGTCGGACGCCACAGTGACAATCGCCCCGCCCCGCTGACGGCGAAACTGGTTCATGGTTTGCTGGAACAGGTTAAACGCACCGCCGACGTTAACCGCAAAAGTCTGCTGCCAGTCCTCTTTACTGAGCTGATCGGTCGCGCCCATGCGCAAAATTCCCGCCGCATTGATCAGCACGTCCAGTCGCTCCGTTTCAGCTAACAGTCGCTGACATACCTGCGCCACCTGCCCGGCGTCGGCAACATCCATTACTTCGGTCGCAAAGGGATATTGCTCCTGAGTGAACGCTTGATCAAAACCTGTAACTTTCGCTCCCGCCTCAACAAACGTCAGCGCCGTGGCGTAGCCGATACCTTTACCTGCGCCGGTTACCCAGACATTTTTACCGCTGAAATCCATTATTTCACCTCGCGGGAGAGTAGCTTCCACCAGGCGTCGATGGTCGGGTTTTTCGCCAGCATGACAAAGTCGATATCACCATGCACTTTGCGCCAGCGCGCCGCCAGCGCCATCATGCGCACCGAATCCAGACCGTAGTCGATCAGGTTGTCGTCATCGAACGGTTCATCGGACTCGTCCAGCAACGGCAGGATCACCTCACGCAGCGCCGCTTTGCTGGCGGGGATAGGTGCTGGCAGTAATTCTTCGGTCATCACCACCCGGCCAGAACGTCCGGCCACATATTTCAGCGACATCAAATGCTCGTCACGGCTGAAATCAGCCAGCGCATCCGCCACCATAAACGGTTTAATATCGCGCATAAATGCGTCGGTTGCGGTGGTCATACAGCCAATGTGGGCATATACTCCTGTAATAATCAGCTGGTTACGTCCACTCTCTTTGAGCATTTGCTCCAGCGGAGAACGATGAAACGCGCTGTAGCGCCACTTCACCAGCACCGTGTCGTCGGCATCTGGCGTCAGGCGATCCACCACCTTTTGCTGTTCCGGCGAGCGGGTCAGGCCCGGCCCCCACATATCATTCAACAGCGCCCGATCTTCATCGCTCTGCTCTTTCGGCTGGGCGGTGTAATAAACCGGGATATTGTGCTGTTTGCAGTAGTCGCGCAGCGCAGCAATATTCGCGATCACCTGCTCCATCATCGGGCAGTTCTCGCCCCAGAAGCTGACAAAATAGTCCTGCATATCATGGATTAACAACGCGGCACGTTGCGGTTCAAAGGCCCAGTCAACTTTATTCTGCGGAATATCGTGAGACTCCGGCAGTGCGTAAGCCTGTAATTTTGGAATAGCCATCGTGTTCTCTCCTTCAGGCTGATGCGCGTGACGCCAGCCACTGACGTAATTGTTTTTTATCGACTTTCCCGACCGCCGTCAGCGGAAGTGAATCCACACACTCCACGCGATCCGGTAATTTAAATTCGGCAATACCCTGTTCACGCAGGAAACGACGCACCTGCACCGCGCGCAGCGGCTCTTTTACCACCAGATAAGCACAGCTTTTTTCGCCCATCAGCTCATTTTCCATGCTCACCAGTGCGGCATAGATCACTGCCGGATGGCTCAGCAGCAGGTTTTCGATATCTTCGGCAGCGATCTTCTCGCCGCCACGGTTGATCTGATCTTTCTCGCGCCCCTGCACGGTGATGTAACCCTCTGGATCAATAGAGATCAGATCGCCGGAACAGTAAAAACCGTTGGCATCAAAGGCACTGGCATTGTGCTGCGGACTTTTGTAATAGCCACGGAAGGTGTACGGCCCGCGCGTCATCAGGCGTCCAACTTCCCCTTGCGGCAGTGGATTTCCTTCGGCATCGGCAACCCACACTTCATCGTCCGGACACATTGGGTAACCCTGGGTATGGATAATTTTCTCCGCGCTATCATCAAGACGGGTGTAGTTCACCAGCCCTTCCGCCATGCCAAACACCTGCTGCAACTGGCAGCCAATCTCAGCGGGAATACGCGCTGCAAGCGTGGCAGAAAGACGTGCGCCGCCGACCTGTAACAGTTTCAGCGAGGCAAGCTGCGCCCGGCTTTCGCCTTCAGCCAGCGCCTGCAACCACAGGCTGACTGCCGGCGGCACCAGCGCGGTAACGTTAACCTGATGTTTTGCAATCAACGGGAAGCAAAGCGTGGCGCTGGGATCGGCCGCCAGAACAACCGTTCCTCCGGCAAGAAAGACGCCCAGCGATCCTGGCGAACTCATAGCGTAGTTATGAGCCGCCGGGATCGAGCACAGGTAGCGCGTCTGTTGTGTGAACTGACAAATCTCGGCGCTACGACGCACGCTGTAGTAATAGTCGTTATGAGTGCGCGGGATCAGTTTCGGTGTGCCGGTGGTGCCGCCGGAAAGCTGGAAATAGGCCACTTCATCAGCAGGTGATGGCGTGGCAGTAAAACCCTCTGCCGGATGGTTAATCGCATCCTGCAAGTTATGCTCACCGCTGTCGTTGTGCAGTTGCACCACGCGAATGGAAGAATGCTCTGCAACAAATGTGTTGAGGAAATCATCCCCGCTAAATAGCGCATGCTGGCGATCGGCAATCAGTAACGCCGGTTCAATCTGGCTGGCGTAGGCGTTCAGTTCACTACGCTGATGGCTGAACAGCGCCAGCACCGGCGCGACGCCCAGTTTCAGCAGCGCGAAAAAGGTAATGTAAAGTTCAGCGACGTTACCCAGTTGTACCAGCGCGGTTTCACCAGGTTTAATGCCCTGACGGCGCAAACTACAGGCGAGGTTATCCGCCGCCTGATTCAGCTCCCGATAACTCAACTGCCGCTCGCCGTCGATAACCGCGATGCTGTCACTCGCAGCGTGGCGAGTCAGAATGTCGGTCAGTGGCAAATCCTGCCAGTAGCCTTTTTCCCGATAGCGACGGGCAAACTCTTCCGGCCAGCGGGTGAATGGAATGCTCATCCTCGCTCCTTAATGCAATCCAAAAACGTTCAACATGGTAGAAAGTTTGACGCCTGTTTCGCGCCACTCACCCAACGGTGACGACGCAGGCACAATCCCCGCTCCGGCAAACAGACGCACCTGATTTTCCCGCAGCTTCGCGCAGCGGATGGTCACCACCCATTCGCCGTTACCTTCGCTGTCACACCAACCCACAATGCCGCCAAACAGTTCGCGGTCGAACGGCTCCAGTTCAGCAATAACCTGGGTCGCGGCCTGATGCGGGAAACCGCTCAGCGCGGGGGTCGGATGCAGCAGACAGGCCAGAGTCAGTGCGTTTTCTTGCGAATTCGCTTTACCTTCAAAGGGAGTTGCGAGATGCCACAGCGTCGGCGTGGTAATCAATTGTGGAGAGGAGGGAACGTGTAACTCACTACTGCGTTCGCGCAGTACCTCTTTCATCGCCTGAGTCCCCAGTTCATGTTCATGGCGATCTTTTTCTGACGCCAGCAGACGATTACCCGCTTCGCGATCGAGCACTTCATCCGGCTGACGACGCGCGGAACCGGCTAACGGAATGGAGCTAAAACGCTCGCCGTCTTTACGTAGCAGCAGTTCCGGGCTGGCCCCCAGCAGGACGCCACCATCAGCCAGCGGGACATGGAAGTTGTAACTAACCGGGTTTTGCGCAATCAACCGTTCCAGCAATACGCCACTATCAATGGCGGCGTCAGTGGTGATATCAATCAATCGTGACAACACCACTTTGTCGACCTGCGGCGTGGCGGTAAGTGCGGCGGCGCGGGCACCCATCTGTTCAAACGTGGTTTGTTCAGGAATTGCCTGGCGTTCCACCACGTTCAGCGACTGGCTGCGGGTAAAACAGCGGGCTGAGGTCTGTTTTTCCTGACGGGAGAACGACTGCTAGGATTCGGGAATATACAGCGACGAAGGCTGACGTGGATCGAAGGGAATCGCCCCGACCATCACCGGATTTTTGATGCCCTGCGCTTTGGCATCGGCAAACAGCGCGGCGAGTTTTTGCTGGAAGGGACTGTCGGGCGAATCCCCGTTCACAGCCGGTTCATCGAAACGGGCGAAACATCCTGACGTCGTAAAACTGCGGTACGGCGACATAAAGAAAAAGCGATTGGGCGCAAGTGTTGCCATGGTCTGCTGTACTTCCTCAGCCAGTGACGTATCCATATCATCCTCCACAAAATGATAAAGGCTTTAATAATGATTATCACTTATATTTTCGGCCGCTAACCTAAAAGCAAACGCGCACTATGTCAACTCTTGAGGTAACGCAATCTGCAACTCGGGGTTGCATCTGGTTGTGGTTACAATGAAAATGAGAAGCATTATTGATGAATTCGCATAAGCGCAATGTGATGTCCTGCGCCGTTTTGCCCCCTCTCCCCAAAGGGACGGATTGTGCGCTTTGTCGAATTTGTCATTACGCCCTTAACCTTATTAATAACAGGAAGCTGACTTGTGAGACTCGCCCCGCTCTACCGCAACGCCCTTCTATTAACAGGACTTTTGCTTTCAGGAATAGCCGTAGTTCAGGCCGCCGACTGGCCGCGTCAGATTACTGACAGCCGGGGCACTCATACCCTGGAAAGCCAGCCGCAGCGTATTGTTTCCACCAGCGTCACCCTGACCGGATCACTGCTGGCGATTGATGCTCCGGTGATCGCCAGCGGCGCGACCACGCCGAATAACCGCGTCGCAGATGACCAGGGCTTTTTACGCCAGTGGAGCAAGGTGGCGAAAGAACGCAAACTGCAACGGCTCTATATCGGCGAACCGAGCGCCGAAGCCGTTGCCGCGCAAATGCCGGATCTGATTTTAATTAGCGCAACCGGCGGGGATTCGGCGCTGGCGCTGTATGATCAGCTTTCCACCATCGCCCCGACATTAATCATCAATTACGACGACAAAAGCTGGCAGTCGCTGTTAACGCAGCTTGGCGAAATTACCGGGCATGAGAAACAAGCGGCAGAGCGGATTGCACAGTTTGATAAGCAACTGGCAGCGGCGAAAGAGCAAATCAAATTACCGCCGCAGCCGGTCACTGCCATTGTCTATACCGCCGCTGCACACAGTGCCAATCTCTGGACGCCGGAATCAGCACAAGGGCAGATGCTGGAACAACTCGGCTTTACGCTGGCGAAATTGCCCGCAGGGTTAAACGCCAGCCAAAGCCAGGGCAAACGCCATGACATCATTCAGCTTGGTGGGGAAAATCTGGCTGCGGGGTTAAACGGTGAATCGCTATTCCTGTTCGCTGGTGATCAGAAAGATGCCGATGCGATTTATGCCAATCCACTGCTCGCGCACCTGCCTGCGGTACAAAACAAGCAGGTTTATGCGCTGGGAACCGAGACGTTCCGCCTGGATTACTACAGCGCCATGCAAGTGCTGGAACGGCTTAAGGCGCTGTTTTAAGCATTAACTGTCGGACGCTGTCACCTGCGGCGGCGTCTGGCGAAAACGTCGCAACTCCACCAGCACCAGCAATAACAACACGCCGATAATCAACAAACCAAAACCGCTCGCGCTTGCGGAAGCAACCGGTGTCATCATCGCGCCCAAACCACCCAGCAGCGCCGCGCCTATGGCATCGCCCGTCACGTTCTGCGCCGTCCACAAACCGTTAATCCGCCCTAACATCGCTTCCGGGGTTTGCGTTTGCAGCATTGTATATTGCAGCAACGAACTAACCGCGCTCAGCCAGCCGAACAGCGCCAGACAAACCACGCCTAAAATCCACATCGGCATCAGGCCAAACAGACCAATGGCGAGGAACGATCCCAGCGTGGAGAGCAGCATCAATAACCCTGGTCGCGCACTATGTGCCAGCTTCCCGCTGGTTAACGCACCAATAGCCGCGCCGAGCGGGATCGCCGCGTAGAGAAAACCAATCTGTGCCGCTGACATCTGCCAGTTGTCAGCCAGCGCCGGATACAGTACCAGCACCGCGCTCGCCATCGTCAATAAACCACCCAGCAGCGGGCTGGCAAGCAGAAAACGAAATCCTGCCAGTAATGATTTCAACGGATGCTCAAGCGGCTGCGGTGGCGGTGGCAACTCCGGAAGGCTTAATAACGGTAACAAGGTAATAAACGTGCCCGCCGCCGCCAGCCCGTAGTTCCAGGCTACGCCGCCGGTCGCCAGCAATAAACCGCCAATCATGGGCGAAATCACCGACCCCAGGCGCACGGTCAACATGGTGATCGCCCCGGCCTGCATTAAGTTTTCACGCCCTACCAGTGCAGATGTTGCCGCCAGTAGCGCCGTAACACCAAGTGATGCGAAAAAACCATCCCATAAACCAAGTAAATAGATTGCCAGCAATGACGGCTCCGGCAGCAGTGCATTAAGGCACAGTCCAATGAAGCCAATGCCACAGGTGCCGCGCGCCAGCAAAATCACTTTTTTGCGTTCATAGCGATCCGCCAGCACACCGCCAACCATCAGGCCAACAAACATCGCGCCGCCGGTCAGCGTCACCGAAAGCCCCACCTGCCAGGTAGAATGGGTCATCATCTGGATCTGCACCGGCACCGCGACGCCGAGCAAACCCAGAGACACAATTGAGATAAAACGAGCGAGGAATACTGCGCGAAACGCCGGGTGCGTTTTCAACAGGCTGAGGTTAAGCAGCCAGGATTGTTTATTCATTACAATGCCTTGCCATCAAATATTTTAAATACCTATTCTTAGGCTGCACATGTTAACATATCCAAATAAGATCGATAACGATAATTAATTTCATTATCATGGAAGTTCGTATATCTGGTTCTGTTGCCGTGACACGCGCCATTGCCGTGCCCGGATTGCTGTTATTACTGATTATCGCGACGGCATTAAGCCTGCTCATTGGGGCAAAATCACTCCCCGCTTCCGTAGTGCTGGAGGCCTTCTCCGGCACCTGCCAGAGCGCCGACTGCACCATCGTGCTCGACGCGCGGCTGCCGCGTACCCTTGCCGGTTTACTGGCAGGCGGCGCGCTTGGCCTTGCCGGGGCGTTAATGCAAACCCTCACCCGAAACCCACTTGCCGACCCCGGCTTGCTTGGCGTGAACGCCGGAGCCAGCTTTGCCATTGTGCTGGGTGCGGCGCTGTTTGGTTACTCATCCGCACAGGAACAACTGGCGATGGCCTTCGCCGGGGCGCTGGTGGCCTCATTGATTGTTGCCTTTACCGGCAGTCAGGGTGGAGGGCAGTTAAGTCCGGTGCGTTTAACCCTGGCGGGCGTGGCGCTGGCGGCGGTGCTGGAAGGACTGACCAGCGGCATCGCCCTGCTTAATCCTGACGTCTACGATCAACTGCGTTTCTGGCAAGCCGGTTCGCTGGATATTCGCAATCTACATACCTTAAAAGTGGTGCTGATCCCGGTTCTGATCGCCGGAGCAACTGCGCTATTACTGAGTCGCGCGCTGAACAGTTTGAGCCTCGGCAGTGACACCGCGACGGCGCTGGGCAGTCGCGTGGCGCGCACACAGTTGATTGGTCTGCTGGCGATTACCGTGCTTTGTGGTAGTGCGACGGCGGTAGTTGGCCCGATTGCCTTTATCGGCCTGATGATGCCGCACATGGCGCGCTGGCTGGTAGGTGCCGATCATCGCTGGTCGCTGCCCGTCACGCTACTTGCTACCCCTGCCCTGCTGCTGTTTGCCGATATCATCGGGCGGGTGATTGTGCCCGGCGAACTGCGCGTTTCTGTGGTCAGTGCGTTTATTGGTGCACCGGTGCTGATCTTCCTCGTGCGACGTAAAACGCGAGGTGGTGCATGATTTACGTCTCTCGCCGATTACTCATCACCTGTTTGCTGCTGATTTCCGCCTGTGTGGTTGCAGGTATCTGGGGATTACGCAGCGGTGCCGTCACGCTGGAAATCTCGCAGGTATTCGCCGCGTTGATGGGCGATGCGCCGCGCAGTATGACGATGGTGGTCACCGAATGGCGTTTACCACGCGTGCTGATGGCGCTGTTGATTGGCGCGGCGCTGGGCGTCAGCGGCGCGATTTTTCAGTCGCTGATGCGTAACCCGCTCGGCAGCCCTGACGTAATGGGCTTTAACACCGGGGCGTGGAGCGGCGTGCTGGTGGCGATGGTGCTGTTTGGTCAGGATCTGACGGCTATCGCGCTGGCAGCAATGGTGGGCGGCATTATCACTTCGCTGTTGGTCTGGCTGCTCGCCTGGCGTAACGGTATCGACACCTTTCGGTTGATTATTATCGGTATCGGCGTTCGCGCCATGCTGGTGGCCTTTAATACCTGGCTGTTGCTGAAAGCGTCTTTAGAAACGGCGCTAACAGCAGGTTTGTGGAATGCCGGATCGCTCAACGGCCTGACGTGGGCAAAAACCTCGCCTTCCGCACCCATCATTATATTGATGCTCATTGCCGCCACCTTGCTGGTGCGGCGAATGCGCTTGCTGGAGATGGGCGATGATACCGCCTGCGCGCTGGGCGTCAGCGTCGAGCGTTCGCGTCTGTTAATGATGCTGGTTGCAGTGGTGCTTACCGCTGCGGCAACGGCGCTTGCCGGGCCGATTTCCTTTATTGCTTTAGTCGCGCCGCACATTGCCCGACGCATTAGCGGCACCGCTCGCTGGGGGCTGACCCAGGCGGCGCTGTGCGGAGCGCTGTTACTGCTGGCGGCCGTTCTCTGCGCCCAACAACTGTTTATGCCGTATCAACTTCCGGTTGGCGTCGTTACCGTCAGCCTCGGCGGTATTTACCTTATCGTCTTGTTAATTCAGGAGTCTCGCAAAAAATGACCGAATCAGTAGCCCGTTTGCGCGGCGAACAGTTAACCCTGGGATATGGCAAATATACCGTTGCGGAAAATCTGACTGTAGAAATTCCTGATGGTCACTTCACGGCAATTATCGGACCAAATGGCTGTGGTAAATCCACGTTACTGCGTACCTTAAGCCGCCTGATGACGCCTGCTCACGGGCATGTCTGGCTGGATGGCGAGCACATTCAACATTACGCCAGTAAAGAAGTTGCACGCCGGATTGGTCTGTTGGCGCAAAATGCTACCACGCCGGGCGATATCACCGTGCAGGAGCTGGTGGCGCGTGGACGTTATCCGCATCAACCGCTGTTTACCCGCTGGCGCAAAGAGGATGAAGAAGCGGTAACGAAAGCGATGCAGGCCACGGGAATAACTCATCTGGCAGATCAAAGCGTGGATACCCTTTCTGGCGGACAACGCCAGCGAGCGTGGATCGCGATGGTGCTGGCCCAGGAAACGGCAATTATGCTGCTCGACGAACCCACGACCTGGCTGGATATCAGTCATCAGATTGATCTACTGGAACTGTTAAGCGAACTGAACCGCGAGAAAGGCTATACCCTGGCGGCGGTGCTGCACGATCTTAATCAGGCCTGTCGTTACGCCAGCCATTTGATTGCATTGCGGGAAGGGAAAATTGTTGCTCAGGGAGCGCCGAAGGAGATTGTCACTGCTGAACTGATTGAGCGCATTTATGGTCTGCGATGCATGATCATTGACGATCCGGTAGCCGGAATGCCGCTTGTGGTGCCGCTCGGACGAACGGCACCTTCAACCGCAAATAGTTAAACTAAGTGGTCTGCCATCATGGCATCCTGTTTTCTGGATGCCATCGCATAGCGCAATAACACGCTACCACAAGCCACCATCCCGCCGATCAGCGCGGAAAGGATCACAATAATCGCCTTACCCGGACCGTCTTTTTTCACTGGCAATGACGGGCTTAACTGATATTTAAACGGCGTAAAATTCACATCGTTGACATTTGCTTTTGTTAATTGCTCGACAAGATATTGCCGATTACGTAATTCACCGTTCAGTTCCGCAACGTCAGTAACCGCTTTTTCAATTTCCAGTTTGCGTTCAATACCGTCTGCGCCGAGGGAAATAGAGAAATCGGGGTCATCTTTAACGGCCTGACCATTACTGTATACGGGCTTTTTAATTCCTGCCGCGTTGGCAATGTCGAGTGAATAATTGAGGCGCTGAATGTTTGCATCAAGTTGATTTTTCGTTTTAATGCGATCCTGAGCCAGTTTTTCTTTTTCAAACTGGGTTTTGATCTCCAGTTTATTACGGACGTTTTCTATCGACTCTTTCACCACCAACGCAGAGATATAATCGATATACCCGCTCAAAACGGTCTGCGCCTCTTTACTGGTTGGCGCGGTAAAACTTAGCGTCCAGGATGTATACAGTGACGGTTCATCTTTTTTCTTACTAGCATTGTCATCAACCGCTTTCATTTTTTCGCTCAATGCAACAATAGCGCGATGCAAATCCAGTTCATCGATTTTCGCCTCTTTTAATTAGTCCATCACATAAGGTGATGAACGCAGGTACTCTTCCAGCAAGCTAACAGACTGAAACTTCTTGATAAACAGGTTAAATGCACCGCCACGGTCGATATTAACATCGAGATCAAGAACGCGGAGTTTGGTAAAGGTTTTCTCCAGGTCCTGCCACTGAATGGCTTCGGCGGGAGTAATAACGGCTGAGCTGGTCCATTTTTGCGGCAGGATGAAAGAGATCAGTAAACCTGCGCAGGCAAATGCAAAAACGACCGCCATGACCGTTTTTTTGGCCCGCCATAAAACTTCGATTAGATTAAGTAAATCAATTTCATTATTACTGGGCGACGCCAGAGGATACTCAGAAAAATGAGCGTCACTTCCCTGTTTAATATTCAATGATGACATGGGGTATAACCTGAAAATGAGTCCAATAGGGGAAAATCTCCACGGCGCTCACTTTACCAGTTGGTGAGAATTATCCGAAGCTGAAGTTTGTAAATTCCTTCCACTGAATGCAACATTCACTCTATTTAAGAGAAATATTCATCAAACCTATAAATCAAACAAATAAAAAACCCATAATTATTTTCTGTAATTATGGGTAATGACTCCAACTTACTGATAGTGTTTTATGTTCAGATAATGCCCGATGACCTTGTCATGCAGCTCCACCGATTTTGAGAACGACAGTGACTTCCGTACCAGCCTTGCCAGATGTTGTCTCAGATTCAGATTATGTCGCTCAATGCGCTGAGTGTAACGCTTGCTGATAACGTGCAGCTTTCCCTTCAGGCGTGATTCATACAGCGGCCAGCCATCCGTCATCCATACCACGACCTCAAAGGCCGACAGCAGGCTCAGAAGACGCTCCAGTGTGGCCAGAGTGCGTTCCCCGAAGACGTGCGCCACAACCGTCCTCCGTATCCTGTCATACGCGTAAAACAGCCAGCGCTGACGTGATTTAGCACCGACGTAGCCCCAATGTTCGTCCATTTCAGCGCAGACAATCACATCACTGCCCGGTTGTATGCGCGAGGTTACCGACTGCGGCCTGAGTTTTTTAAGTGACGTAAAACCGTGTTGAGGCCAACGCCCATAATGCGTGCACTGGCGCGACATCCGACGCCATTCATGGCCATATCAATGATTTTCTGGTGCTTACCGGGCTGAGAGGCGGTGTAAGTGAACTGTAGTTGCCATGTTTTACGGCAATGAGAGCAGAGATAGCGCTGATGTCCGGCAGTGCTTTTGCCGTTACGCACCACGCCTTCAGTAGCGGAGCAGGAAGGACATCTGATGGAAATGGAAGCCACGCAAGCACCTTAAAATCACCATCATACACTAAATCAGTAAGTTGGCAGCATTACCGAATTATGGGTTTATAGATAATATTAATTTACCTGTTTAGCGTTGCGCGAATAATCGGCCCAATTTTTACAAACGCCCCTGGAGAGATAATATCCACATGCGCACAATCCTGACGATAGATATCCAGCTCCGCAATCCACGGCGACCAGGCGCGTTCGGGGCTCATACCTTCCTGAAGCGTGCGTTCAGCAACAAACAGCGTCGCTTTACCATCAAACGGTACGCTATGAGCAGTCGTCAGCAGGCGCACAGCATCAGCGTAGTTGCCTTCAATGGTGGTAAACAACTCCGTTGAAGTACTTCCCTGCTGTGCCGCCAGGAAGGCCTCGCGTTCGCGGTTAATCTCCGCCAGCACTTCCGGGTCCAGACCATTAGCCTCTTTTTCCTGCCAGTTTTGCGTCTCTGGCGGCCAGGTATCCAGCAAACCAAGAAATGCCACCTGTTCGCCACGGGCACGCAGCCGCGCCGCAATGCCGTGCGGTTGTTGCTCAAGTAGCGTTGCCAGATGCGCTTCGCAGACTTCATCCAGGTTTGTCGCTGTCTGCATGGGTCCATGAGGGCGCGGCGACTGAATGCCAATAATCGACCATTGTGGATCGAGATAACGCGAGAGCACGCTAAACTGCCAGGCAAAACCGGACGCCGGATGGAAACAAAACAGCGTCGGGCCATTACCTTCACGCAACGGCAGAATGGTTTCGAATCCCATGCGCCGGGAGCTGTCCTCTTCACCATCAATAATCGTTGCCAGTTTGGCGACGGTTGACGCGACCATCACCTGCCCCGGCGTCACCTGACGAGCAAACTGTCGACTTAACTGCGCTGCCAGTTTCATTGCCAGTAGCGAATGACCGCCCAGCGCAAAGAAATCAGCATCGGCATCCTGCACGTCACAACCCAGCAACGACGCGAATGCCGCGGCGATAATCGTTTCACTGCCCGCTTTCGGCGCACGCCCTGGCGCTTGTGCCTTCAGTTCAGGCAACGGTAAGGCTTTGCGATCCAGCTTGCCGTTGGCGCTAAGTGGCAACTGCGGCAGTTGCAGCAGAACGACTGGCACCATATGCGGCGGCAATGTTTCGCGAAGCTGCGCCTGCAATGCGCTGGTATCCAACGGCAGGCCCGATTGCGATACCAGATAGCCCACCAACTGACGCGCATCACCACCAGTGGCTGCCGCCTGGTTAATCACACAGGCGTGGGTAACGGCTTGTTTGACATCCGGCAGCGCCTGCATCACGCGATCGATTTCGCCCAGTTCGATACGCTGCCCGCGAATTTTTAGCTGATCGTCACTGCGCCCGAGGTACTCCACCGCGCCGTTATCCAGCCAGCGGGCAACGTCTCCGGTACGATACATCCGTTCACCAGGAGCAAAAGGATCGGCAATAAAGCGGCTGGCGGTCAGATCGGGTCGTCCAAGATACCCCTGCGCCAGTTGAATACCGGTGAGATAGAGATCACCCGCCACACCCGGCGGCACCGGATGCATCATCGCATCAAGAATACGCAGACCCGTATTCCATACCGGATAACCAATCGGCACACTGCTGCCGCGCACCTGTGCCAGTTCCTCGCCAAAAGCCGGATACCAGCTGACATCTACCGCCGCTTCCGTCGGGCCATACAGGTTATGCAACGGCGCGCCGGTTAACTGTTGCCATTCGCGGCATAAATCAGCCGGTAAGGCCTCACCACTACAGAAAACCTGTTTCAACGTCACGCAACTCTGGCGAGCGGTTTGCGGAGTCAGCGAGGCAACAAATGCTGCCAGCATCGACGGCACAAAGTGCGTGGTCGTTACGCCATATTCGGCAAAGAATTGCTGCATAGCGAGCGGGTCGCGGTGCGCTTCCGGTTCAGCCATCACCAGTTTAGCCCCGGCAATAAACGGCCAGAAAAACTCCCACACCGAGACATCAAAACTGCACGGCGTTTTTTGGGCAACGACATCTTCGCCTGTGAGCGGATAATGATTTTGCATCCACAACAGGCGGTTGACGATAGCCGTCTGCCCGACCATTACCCCTTTCGGCCTGCCGGTGGAGCCAGAGGTAAAGATGATATAAGCCGTGTGGTGCGGTTGTGAAAGTTGCAGCGGCGCACTGCCCTGGGGGGTAAGCGGGGCGTTATAGCAAAGGTTGGTTAAATTGGGAACATCGCTAAAGCGCGGCAGTTGATCGTCGGTGGTAATTAACAGCGACGGACGCGCATCTTCCAGCATCATTTTCAGGCGATCGTCCGGATAGCCGGTATCCAGCGGTAGCCAGGCCGCGCCAGCTTCAACTATTGCATGGAGTGCCAGGGTCAAAAAGACCGAGCGCGGTAGTGCCACCGCCACGCTGTCCCCTGGTTTAACGCCGCGCTCACGCAGCAGATTCGCCAGCGCCACCACCTGCTCGTGCATTTCCCGATAGCTGAACAGGTAACGCGCATCTGCCAGCGCCGGAGCATCCGGTGTTTTTGCCGCTTGTTCTGCCACCAGCGCGCTCAGCGTGGTTTCTGGAATCTCAACCTGAGTGGCGTTGATCTGCGCCAGCTGCGCATACTCACCTGGCAGCATAATATCGACATCGCCGCACAACAGCGCCGGATCCGCGGCGAACTGGGCAATCAGCATTTTCAGGCGTTCAGCATGCTGGATTAACGTTGGCTCATCGTAACGCTGTTTATTGGCGAGGATCTCAATACTCAAATCACCGTGTTCATCCGGGAACAGGGCCAGTTCAAGGTCATTAACCGGACCGGTTGCCAGGGTATGGGTTTGCGCCTGAACACCAGGAATATCCAGTTGGTAATCAAATACCTTAATATTGAGTACCGGACCAAACAGCGGTTCATCACCTGCCGCTCGCCCGCTGTCACGGACAATTTGTTCGGCATCGTAACGTTGATGACGACGCATTTTTTTCAGTTGTGCTGCCAGTCGGGTTGCCAGTCGGGTTGCCAGTTCCGGCAGCGTTTCTTGCGCCGCAATATGAATACCCAGCGGCAAAACGTTGAGCACGGGTCCGGTAGCCGTCAGCGCCGCCGAGCCCAGTCGACGCATAAAGATAAATCCGGCGGCGTAGTCCATGCGATTGCACAATCGCCCCAGCCACAAAGCCGTCAGCGCAAGGGCTAAATCGGTACGCTGCACACCTGAAAGTTGCGTAGCCAGCTGGCGGAATTCCCCGTCGGTAAATTCCATTTTCAGACGCAAAATATCTGCCGAGGCGCTGCGCCCCGCTAAAGGTGCCGGAGAAAGTGACGCGGGCGGTGGCAGTTGGCGACGCTGTTCCACCCAGAATGCCGCATCACGCTGCCAGGCTTCGCTTTCGCGGTATTGCTGGTACTCTTCCACTACATCAGCGAAAGGCGTAAACGGCGAAGCAGGCGTTGGTTCGCCACGCAGCAATGCGCAGTAAATGTTGGCGATCTGGCGGGTAATGGCCGGAAAACTGAAGCCATCGACCAGTAAATGGTGATAACGCTGATACCAGTACCAGCGGTTATCTGCCACCTGTATCAGTTGATGAAAGACCAGTGGTTTACCGCTATCGACGCGCAAATCTTGTTGCAAATCCGCCAGCATTAATGCCTGCGCAGTACCGTGCGGATCAATATTGGTTCGCAGGTCGATAATTTCTGGCAGTTCGAATATCAGCGCATCATCGACCCATTGCCAGACTTCGCCGTTATCTTCCGTAAAACGCATCCGCAAAGTATCTGCTTGCGCTAATCCGGCAACCACCGCGCGGGCCAGTAATGGCGCATCAACCTCTCCGGTTAACTCAACGTAATGCGCCACGCTCCAGGCGGAGGGTAAATCCGACAGTTTTTCTGCCATCCAGATGCCGGGCTGTGCGGCGACCAAAGGTAAATGCTGGCTCATTGTGCCTCCTGCAACTGGGTGAAATTCGCCGGTGTCAGAGTACGCCAGTGGGCTTCAAGCCACTGCTGGCAGGACTCTTGTGACTGCGGCTGACACACAATGTCCCAGCCTGCCGGTAAGGCGCATTGTTGCGGCCACGACTGAATTGCCCCTGCGCATTGCGCAAAATGTAAAACGCTCCCTGTGGATCATCGAAGGGATTACTGAATGCCATATTCAACTCCTGTCATGGAAAAGTGGTTGCCAGAGGTCGATTAACCCCTGCATCAAGCCACCGCGCCAACAAAGCGCATCATGTCCGCCGTCAACCTGACGCCAGAAAATGGATTCTTTTATAGGGTGTAATTGCGCATACAGCGCCTGATTGGCCCGCATGATCATCGGCTCGCGAATACCCGCTTCCAGCACAATGCGCAGACCTTCGGCGCTAACTTCACCAGCTTTTAGCTTTTCAAGTAACACGCCCTCTTGCTGCCCGCCCCGATGCGGCCACCAGTACGATCCTGACTGGCTTAATACACAGCCAAAGCGTTCAGGCCAGTGCAGTCCGGCATACAGCGCGGACAGCCCACCAAAACTCTGCCCGGCGACCACGGTGCGATCGGCGCGATCGCTAAAAGGGGCAATAACTTTCACCAGGGGTAATAACTCTTGCTGTACTGCCAGCCAGAAATCCGCATTACACGGCAGTTCGTGGGCGCGGTGCGTGGTGTCGATAGCGTCGATCAACACATACACGGCGGGAGGAAGTTGCTGACGATGGGTCAGCGAAGTCAGCACAGGCCAGACGGGCATACTTTGCGCCCAAAATTCGCCATCGAGCAAAACTGCCAGCGGGCGTTCTTCTGCTGTTACATCGCCGGTGGTAAAAATCCATACACGACGTGAATTTTTCAACCGTTCACTTTTCCAGATAATTTCTTTGGCTGGTATTTCTGGCGCTTGCGGACAATCCCATCCCGGTTGCAGAGGCGCTTGCGGCATTTCGAGTGCAGAAACAGCGTGCCCTAGCCCGCCTTTCCAGCTTTGTGGATTCAGCGGATCGGCTATTGCCTGGGGTAATAGTTTTCGCCAGCCTTCACGTAATTCGAGGCGATCGGGGGATGGTGCAGAAAAAATGTCATCGCGTTCGGTGGGAATAAAGCAGTAGCTGCCGCGCCAGTTGGCATTGAGTTGTGTCGTCCACTGCCAGACATCAGTACCTGCAATTCGCTGCATCGACTGGGGCTGGCTGTTCTGATGATGATCGGTCACACCAGTGATGTAGACCCATACGCGCTTTATCGTCGAGTATTCTTCAGAACCTTGGGGATCACGCCACCAGAAAGTGACCTCAAACATTTCGTCATTCAGACGCTGCCATTCCGGGCCATGTTTCGACTGCCACCAGCTCTCACTTCCTACTTTTAACGCCGTCACACCATAACCCCATGTTTACTGTGCAATTTTTCATTGATTGCAGAAATATATTGATAATGTTATTAATAACTATTTGCATTTGCAATAGCGTAATGGCGCGCCGTGGGAAGCGCGGACATTAATTAACCAACTGCACTGCGTGTCTTTCAGGATCAAAGGTTTTCGCGGTAACGGGATGCGTCGTGTTGATGACGACCATGCCCGACAGTTGCAATTCGTGGCAAAAATGCAGGAATAAAACAATGAACAAGAAGATTCATTCCCTGGCCTTGTTGGTCAATCTGGGGATTTATGGGGTAGCGCAGGCACAAGAGCCGACCGATACACCTGTTTCACATGACGATACCATTGTCGTTACCGCCGCCGAGCAGAACTTGCAGGCTCCTGGCGTTTCGACCATCACCGCAGATGAAATCCGCAAAAACCCGGTTGCCCGCGATGTGTCGGAGATCATCCGTACCATGCCAGGCGTTAACCTGACCGGTAACTCCACCAGTGGTCAGCGTGGGAATAACCGACAGATTGATATTCGCGGTATGGGTCCGGAAAACACGCTGATTTTGATTGACGGCAAGCCGGTAAGCAGCCGTAACTCGGTGCGTCAGGGCTGGCGTGGCGAGCGCGATACCCGTGGTGATACCTCCTGGGTGCCACCTGAAATGATTGAACGTATTGAAGTTCTGCGTGGTCCGGCAGCTGCGCGTTATGGCAACGGCGCGGCGGGCGGCGTGGTTAACATCATTACCAAAAAAGGCAGCGGCGAGTGGCACGGCTCCTGGGACGCATATTTCAATGCGCCAGAACATAAAGAGGAAGGTGCCACCAAACGCACTAACTTTAGCCTGACCGGTCCGCTGGGCGACGAATTCAGCTTCCGCTTGTATGGCAACCTCGACAAAACTCAGGCTGACGCGTGGGATATCAACCAGGGCCATCAGTCCGCGCGTGCCGGAACGTATGCCACGACGTTACCAGCCGGGCGCGAAGGGGTGATCAATAAAGATATTAACGGCGTGGTGCGCTGGGACTTCGCACCATTGCAATCGCTGGAACTGGAAGCGGGTTACAGCCGCCAGGGTAACCTGTATGCGGGCGATACCCAGAACACCAACTCTGACGCTTACACTCGCTCGAAATATGGCGATGAAACCAACCGCCTGTATCGCCAGAACTACGCGCTGACCTGGAACGGTGGCTGGGATAACGGCGTGACCACCAGCAACTGGGTGCAGTATGAACACACCCGTAACTCGCGTATTCCGGAAGGTCTGGCGGGCGGTACCGAAGGGAAATTTAACGAAAAAGCGACACAGGATTTCGTCGATATCGATCTCGATGACGTGATGCTGCACAGCGAAGTTAACCTGCCGATTGATTTCCTCGTTAACCAGACGCTGACGCTGGGTACGGAGTGGAATCAGCAACGGATGAAGGACTTAAGTTCCAACACCCAAGCACTGACCGGAACGAATACCGGTGGCGCTATTGATGGCGTGAGTGCCACCGACCGTAGCCCGTATTCAAAAGCAGAAATTTTCTCGCTGTTTGCCGAAAACAACATGGAGCTGACTGACAGCACCATCGTAACGCCGGGGCTGCGTTTCGATCATCACAGTATTGTCGGCAATAACTGGAGCCCGGCGCTGAACATATCGCAAGGTTTAGGCGATGACTTCACGCTGAAAATAGGCATTGCCCGCGCCTATAAAGCGCCGAGCCTATACCAGACTAACCCGAACTACATTCTCTACAGTAAAGGTCAGGGCTGCTATGCCAGCGCGGGCGGCTGCTATCTGCAAGGTAACGATGACCTGAAAGTAGAAACCAGCATCAACAAAGAGATTGGTCTGGAGTTCAAACGCGACGGCTGGCTGGCGGGCGTCACCTGGTTCCGTAACGATTATCGCAATAAGATTGAAGCGGGCTATGTGGCTGTAGGGCAAAACGCAGTCGGCACTGATCTCTATCAGTGGGATAACGTGCCGAAAGCAGTGGTTGAAGGTCTGGAAGGATCGTTAAACGTACCAGTTAGCGAAACGGTGATGTGGACCAATAACATCACTTATATGCTGAAGAGTGAAAACAAAACCACGGGCGACCGTTTGTCGATCATCCCGGAGTACACGTTGAACTCAACGCTGAGCTGGCAGGCACGGGAAGATTTGTCGATGCAAACGACCTTCACCTGGTACGGCAAGCAGCAGCCGAAGAAGTACAACTATAAAGGTCAGCCAGCGGTTGGCCCGGAAACCAAAGAAATCAGTCCTTACAGCATTGTGGGTCTGAGCGCGACCTGGGATGTGACGAAGAATGTCAGTCTGACCGGCGGCGTGGACAACCTGTTCGACAAACGTTTGTGGCGTGCAGGTAATGCCCAGACCACGGGCGATCTGGCAGGAGCCAACTATATCGCCGGTGCCGGCGCGTATACCTATAACGAGCCGGGACGTACGTGGTATATGAGCATTAATACTCACTTCTGATGCTAACGTCAGATTGTTGACAAAGTGCGCGTCGTTCACGCCGGATGCGGCGTGAACGCCTTATCCGGCCTACAAAGATCTTGCCAATTCAATATATTGCAGGATCACGTAGGCCTGATAAGCGTAGCGCATCAGGCAGTTTTGCGTTTGTCATCAGTCTCGAATATGGTCGATATGAAAACTACGCATACCTCCCTCCCCTTTGCCGGACATACGCTGCATTTTGTTGAGTTCGATCCGGCGAATTTTTGTGAGCAGGATTTACTCTGGCTGCCGCACTACGCACAACTGCAACACGCTGGACGTAAACGTAAAACAGAGCATTTAGCCGGACGGATCGCTGCTGTTTATGCCTTGCGGGAATATGGCTATAAATGTGTGCCCGCAATCGGCGAGCTACGCCAACCGGTGTGGCCTGCGGAGGTATACGGCAGTATTAGCCACTGCGGGGCTACGGCATTGGCCGTGGTTTCCCGTCAACCGATTGGCGTTGATATCGAAGAAATTTTTTCTGCGCAAACAGCGACCGAATTGACAGACAACATTATTACACCAGCAGAACACGAGCGACTCGCAGACTGCGGTTTAGCCTTTTCTCTGGCGCTGACACTTGCATTTTCCGCCAAAGAGAGCGCATTTAAGGCAAGTGAGATCCAAACTGATGCAGGTTTTCTGGACTATCAGATAATTAGCTGGAATAAACAGCAGGTCATCATTCATCGTGAGAATGAGATGTTTGCTGTGCACTGGCAGATAAAAGAAAAAATAGTCATAACTCTGTGCCAACACGATTAATTGACAACATCTGGTACGATTCGCCCGCAGCCATCACTGACTGCGGGCGAAAGTGTAAAGCAGGTGCCTTACCACTCTGACCTGACAACCGGATATGCGGGGATTACTCCCCGCACAACGGCTACTTCTTCGGTTCGTAAGCAAGAACAGCCTTAAACTCAATATTACGTTCCTTTACGGTGAACTCACACAGCGAGTCTCCGACCAGAAGCGTAAATCCCAGCACCGTCAAACACAGCACTATGACTGCCACAAGGGCATATTTCGTCAGCATGTTTATATTGCCTCCATGCGAAGAAGGGACTACCATCCGAGTTGTTGAGGTTCGGAGTGGCAGCCCCAGGATTGATAGAAATATCTCTTGGGGCTTCATCTTTCCAAACCTCAGAGTTAACCTGAAACCGGAAAGCTTCAGGCACCCGCCGTTATCTTACCCTTCCTTAGCAAAATAGCTGTTTATTTATACAGTGAGTCCTGTTTCGGACTTCTGTCGGCAAAACTCATCATTGCTCTTAAAACGAAATCGCCCGCAGCCATCACTGACCGCGGGCGAAAGTGTAAAGCAGGTGCCTTACCATCCTGACCTGACAACCGGATATGCGGGGATTACTCCCCGCACAACGGCTACTTCTTCGGTTCGTAAGCGAGAACAGCCCTGAACTCAATATTACGTTCCTTCACCGTAAACTCACACAGCGAGTCTCCGGCCAGAAGCGTAAATCCCAGTACCGTCAAACACAGCACTATGACTGCCACAAGGGCATATTTCGTCAGCATGTTTATATTACCTCCATGCGAAGAAGGGACTACCATCCAAATTGTCTGGTTTGGAGTGGCAGCCCCAGGGTTACTGACCCCAAAAAGTTGGACAGTTATACACGAGGCATATAGGTCTGATTCCGATATTCAATTGGAGTCAGACCTTTTAATTTCAGGCTAATTCTTCTGCTGTTATAGTATTCAATATATTCCGTAACAGCATCCTTCAGTTCGCTTATATTACTGAACTCATCAAGATAAAAACACTCCGACTTTAAGGTTCCAAAGAAACACTCCACCACAGCATTATCCAGACAATTGCCTTTTCTGGACATGCTTTGTTTAATACCATGTTCTTTAAGGATATTTTGATATCTTCTCATACGATACTGCCATCCCTGGTCAGAGTGCAGAACAGGATGCTCGTGAGGATTAAGCTTTTTGAATGCCTGATCGAGCATATTCTCAACCATGTTCATCACTGGTCTTTCCGAAAGGCTGTAAGAAATAACTTCGTTGTTGAAGAGATCTATTACTGGAGACAAATACAGCTTGCGCCCATTGACTGCAAATTCAGTAACATCGGTAACCCACTTCTCGTTTGGCCGCGTAGCCTTGAAATCTCTTTGGAGAACATTAGGGGCGGTTTGCCCTACCTCTCCTCTGTAAGAGCGGTATCGCTTGACCTTAATCGCTGCTTTAAGTGAGAGGGTTCCCATCAGGCGCTGAACAGCTTTATGGTTAATCTGTTTCCCTTCTCGATGAAGAGACAGCGTTACCCTACGGTATCCGTATCGGCCTCTATTCTCGTGATAAATCTCACCAATACGCTTTTTAACGTCCGCATACTTGTCAGGCTTGCTGAGAGCCTTTAGATGGTAATAAAACGTACTGCGCGGTATCTCCGCAGCTCTGAGAAGCTCATCAAGAGGATAAAACTGCCTTAGCTCGTTGAGTACTTTCACTTTTTCGTGGGATGAGCTAAGGCTTTCAGCTTTTTTAGATACATAAGCCGCGTTTCAAGAAATCGAACTTGCCTTTCAAGATCCTTGAGGTAGCCTGAGTTTAACGGACACTCCTTCCTGAAATAGAATGGCATCAGAAGGAGCTAATAATGAGCAGAAAAACCCAACGTTACTCTAAAGAGTTCAAAGCCGAAGCTGTCAGAACGGTTCTTGAAAATCAACTTTCGATCAGTGAAGGCGCTTCCCGATTATCCCTTCCTGAAGGCACTTTAGGACAATGGGTTACCGCCGCCAGAAAAGGGCTCGGTACTCCTGGTTCCCGCACGGTGGCTGAACTGGAATCTGAAATTCTGCAACTGCGTAAGGCGTGAACCGCCCCGGGAATCCTGGAGACTAAACTTCCTGAGAAAGAGGTAAACAGGATGACTAAAAATACTCGTTTTTCCCCCGAAGTCCGTCAACGGGCAGTCCGTATGGTTCTGGAAAGTCAGGGAGAATATGACTCACAATGGGCGACAATTTGTTCCATTGCCCCAAAGATTGGCTGTACGCCGGAGACTCTGCGTGTCTGGGTTCGCCAGCATGAGCGGGATACCGGGGGCGGTGATGGAGGGCTCACCACCGCTGAACGTCAGCGTCTGAAAGAGCCGGAGCGTGAAAATCGTGAACTGCGCCGCAGTAACGATATCCTTCGCCAGGCTTCCGCTTATTTTGCGAAGGCGGAGTTCGACCGCCTCTGGAAAAAATGATGCCACTGCTGGATAAGCTGCGTGAGCAGTACGGGGGCGGACCGCTATGCAGCGAACTGCATATTGCCCCGTCAACGTATTACCACTGTCAGCAACAGCGACATCATCCGGATAAACGCAGTGCCCGTGCGCAGCGCGATGACTGGCTGAAGAAAGAGATACAGCGCGTATACGATGAAAATCACAAGGTATACGGTGTAAAGTCTGGCGTCAGTTGTTACGGGAAGGTATCAGAGTGGCCAGATGCACTGTGGCACGTCTCATGGCGGTTATGGGACTTGCCGGTGTTCTCCGGGGTAAAAAGGTCCGTATGACCATCAGCCGGAAAGCCGTTGCCGCAGGCGACCGCGTAAACCGTCAGTTCGTGGCAGAACGACCTGACCAGCTGTGGGTGGCTGATTTTACTTACGTCAGCACATGGCAGGGCTTCGTCTATGTGGCGTTCATCATTGATGTGTTTGCCGGATACATCGTGGGGTGGCGGGTCTCATCGTCCATGGAAACGACATTCGTGCTGGATGCACTGGAGCAGGCGTTATGGGCCCGTCGACCGTCCGGCACGGTCCATCACAGTGATAAAGGTTCTCAGTATGTATCGCTGGCCTACACACAGCGGCTTAAGGAAGCCGGATTACTGGCATCAACAGGAAGTACAGGCGACTCGTATGACAACGCGATGGCGGAGAGCATCAATGGTCTTTACAAAGCGGAGGTAATACACCGTAAGAGCTGGAAAAACCGTGCAGAAGTGGAACTGGCCACACTCACGTGGGTGGACTGGTATAATAATCGACGATTGCTGGAAAGGCTGGGCCACATCCCTCCGGCAGAAGCAGAAAAAGCTTATTATGCTTCCATCGGAAACGATGATCTGGCAGCCTGAGTTCACAGATAAAACACTCTCCAGGAAACCCGGGGCGGTTCAGCGTTAAATGAAGCTCGCCTTGAGCGAGATATATTAAAAAAAGCAACAGCGTATTTTGCACAGGAGTCGCTGAAAAATACGCGTTAATCGAACAATGGCGACAACAATTTCCCATTGAAGCGATGTGTCAGGTATTTGGTGTATCCAGGAGCGGTTATTACAACTGGGTACAGCATGAACCCTCAGACAGAAAACAAAGTGATGAGCGGCTAAAGCTGGAGATTAAGGTGGCACATATCCGCACTCGCGAAACATATGGAACCCGGCGGCTCCAGACGGAGCTGGCAGAGAATGGCATCATCGTTGGTCGTGACCGACTGGCACGTCTTCGTAAGGAGCTGAGGCTACGCTGTAAGCAGAAACGCAAGTTCAGAGCGACTACGAACCCGAACCACAATCTGCCAGTTGCGCCAAATCTGCTGAACCAGACGTTCGCTCCTACAGCACCAAATCAGGTCTGGGTGGCGGACCTGACGTATGTTGCCACACAGGAGGGATGGTTGTACCTCGCTGGCATCAAAGATGTTTATACGTGCGAAATTGTCGGCTACGCCATGGGAGAGCGCATGACAAAAGAGCTGACAGGTAAAGCCCTGTTTATGGCGCTCAGGAGCCAGCGCCCACCTGCCGGGCTAATCCACCACTCTGATCGAGGTTCACAGTACTGCGCATACGATTACCGGGTCATACAGGAGCAGTCTGGTCTGAAAACATCAATGTCGCGTAAAGGTAACTGTTACGACAACGCTCCGATGGAAAGCTTCTGGGGAACGCTGAAAAATGAGAGCCTGAGCCACTATCGTTTTAATAACCGGGATGAAGCCATCTCAGTAATACGGGAATACATTGAGATTTTCTACAATCGTCAGCGTCGTCACTCTCGTCTGGGGAATATCTCCCCGGCAGCCTTCAGGGAAAAATATCATCAGATGACTGCTTAAAAAAAGAACAAATGGTAGTGTCCGCTATTGCCAGTACACCTCACCTCAATGCGTCGGTCTTTTGACAGCTCCAATGCTGATGCCGCTTTTTCTGGATCAACTGATATTGCAATGTTTCTTTTGGTGCCAATCTTGAGCGCGCGTAAACCAGCTTCTCCGCGCTCTTCATAGACCTTCAGCCACCTGGCTACAGAACCACTACCAGCAAGCATAAAGTGAGCAGCAGCCTGATTAAGGGACATGTGCTGCTCGATCACAGCTTTCACGACCTTAATACGCAACTCTGGATCAGCACTAACGCCTTTAGGTTTGGGAATTAAACCTTTTTCTCCATGTTTTTCATAGAGGGCAACCCATGTCCTGACCTGGGTTCGGGGGACACCAAAACGTGCCGAGATGATCCTGTAACCATCATCAGTAGTGAAGTAGTGATTCACGACTTCAAGGCGCTTTTCAAAAGGGTATTTTGGCTTTGACATATTAGGGGCTATTCCATTTCATCGTCCAACAAAATGGGTGCAGTACGGGTTGATAGAAATATCTCCTGGGGCTTCATCTTTCCAGACCTCAGAGTAAACCTGAAATCGGAAAGCTTCAGGCACCCGCAGTTATCTTACCCTTCCTCAACAAAATAGCTGTTTATTTATACAGCAAATCCTGTTTCGGACTTCTCACTCCCCATTTGATCAACTGAAGCTGAACCCGTTTTTTTCTGCATGCCTCAATCGTCAAAATTCTTCGCCACCAGCCAGCTCTGCCATAACTTGCCACATTGAAAAAGTAGCCAAAGTGCTTCAGGCACCATCAGTTCACCATCACCAAAAAAAAGAAACATTCCAGAACTTCCGCATCTCGCCCAGCCGCTCCGACTTCTATACTGAATAGAAAACGTCAACTTAAGAGAAACCTATGCCATTACCCGATTTTCATGTTTCTGAACCTTTTACCCTCGGTATTGAACTGGAAATGCAGGTGGTTAATCCGCCGGGCTATGACTTAAGCCAGGACTCTTCAATGCTGATTGACGCGGTTAAAAATAAGATCACGGCCGGAGAGGTAAAGCACGATATCACCGAAAGTATGCTGGAGCTGGCGACGGATGTTTGCCGTGATATCAACCAGGCTGCCGGGCAGTTTTCAGCGATGCAGAAAGTCGTATTGCAGGCAGCCGCAGACCATCATCTGGAAATTTGCGGCGGTGGCACGCCCCCGTTTCAGAAATGGCAGCGTCAGGAGGTATGCGACAACGAACGCTATCAACGAACGCTGGAAAACTTTGGCTATCTCATCCAGCAGGCGACCGTTTTTGGTCAGCATGTCCATGTTGGCTGTGCCAGTGGCGATGACGCCATTTATTTGCTGCACGGCTTGTCACGGTTTGTGCCGCACTTTATTGCCCTTTCCGCCGCGTCGCCATATATGCAGGGAACGGATACGCGTTTTGCCCCCTCACGACCGAATATTTTTTCCGCCTTTCCTGATAATGGCCCGATGCCGTGGGTCAGTAACTGGCAACAATTTGAAGCCCTGTTTCGCTGTCTGAGTTACACCACGATGATCGACAGCATTAAAGATCTGCACTGGGATATTCGCCCCAGTCCTCATTTTGGCACGGTGGAGGTTCGGGTGATGGATACCCCGTTAACCCTTAGCCACGCGGTAAATATGGCGGGATTAATTCAGGCCACCGCCCACTGGTTACTGACGGAACGCCCGTTCAAACATCAGGAGAAAGATTACCTGCTGTATAAATTCAACCGTTTCCAGGCCTGTCGCTATGGTCTGGAAGGCGTCATTACCGATCCGCACACTGGCGATCGTCGACCGCTAACGGAAGATACCTTGCGATTGCTGGAAAAAATCGCCCCTTCAGCACATAAAATTGGCGCATCGAGCGCAATTGAAGCACTGCATCGCCAGGTCGTCAGCGGTCTGAATGAAGCGCAGCTGATGCGCGATTTCGTCGCCGATGGCGGCTCGCTGATTGGGCTGGTGAAAAAGCATTGTGAGATCTGGGCCGGTGACTAAGCCGGGAATTGCCTTACAGAAGAATATCCCTGACAATGGTGTTTTAACTTACATTTAACAATGTTATGAAACACCCTTTAGAAACCTTGACCACCGCAGCAGGCATTTTGCTGATGGCTTTCCTCTCTTGCCTGCTGCTGCCCGCCCCCGCACTGGGGCTGACGCTGGCACAAAAACTGGTGACCATGTTCCATCTGATGGATCTTAGCCAGCTTTACACTTTATTGTTTTGTCTGTGGTTTTTAGTGCTGAGCGCTATTGAGTATTTTGTTCTGCGCTTTATCTGGCGACGCTGGTTCTCGCTGGCGGATTAAACGTCGATTATCGCCGAACTTCGCGGCATACTTTGCTTATTCTCCTTCGCCTAAAGGAACGTTTATGGATAAGCAATCACTGCACGAAACGGCGAAACGCCTAGCTCTTGAGTTACCCTTTGTCGAGCTTTGCTGGCCTTTTGGCCCGGAGTTCGATGTTTTTAAAATTGGCGGCAAGATTTTTATGCTGTCGTCGGAGCTACGCGGCGTCCCCTTTATCAATCTGAAGTCCGATCCACAAAAATCCCTGTTAAATCAGCAAATATACCCAAGCATTAAGCCAGGGTATCACATGAATAAAAAGCACTGGATTTCGGTGTATTCCGGCGAGGAAATCTCCGAAGCGTTACTTCGCGATCTGATCAACGATTCGTGGAATCTGGTGGTTGATGGTCTGGCTAAACGCGATCAAAAAAGAGTGCGTCCAGGCTAAAGCGGGAATCTATAGCGCATTTTTCTCGCTTACCATTTCTCGTTGAACCTTGTAATCTGCTGGCACGCAAAATTACTTACACATGGAGTCTTTATGGATATCATTTCTGTCGCCTTAAAGCGTCATTCCACTAAGGCATTTGATGCCAGCAAAAAACTTACCCCGGAACAGGCCGAGCAGATCAAAACGCTACTGCAATACAGCCCATCCAGCACCAACTCCCAGCCGTGGCATTTTATTGTTGCCAGCACGGAAGAAGGTAAAGCGCGTGTTGCCAAATCCGCTGCCGGTAATTATGTGTTCAACAAACGTAAAATACTTGATGCCTCGCACGTCGTGGTGTTCTGTGCAAAAACCGCGATGGACGATGCCTGGCTGAAGCTGGTTGTTGACCAGGAAGATGCCGATGGCCGCTTTGCCCTGATGAATCCCCTAATGATTTTTATCAAAATCATTAAGTTAAGGTAGATACACATCTTGTCATATGATCAAATGGTTTCGCCAAAAATCAATAATCAGACAACAAAATGTGCGAACTCGATATTTTACACGACTCTCTTTACCAATTCTGCCCCGAATTACACTTAAAACGACTCAACAGCTTAACGTTGGCTTGCCACGCCTTACTTGACTGTAAAACTCTCACTCTTACCGAACTTGGCCGTAACCTGCCAACCAAAGCGAGAACAAAACATAACATCAAACGAATCGACCGATTGTTAGGTAATCGTCACCTCCACAAAGAGCGACTCGCTGTATACCGTTGGCATGCTAGCTTTATCTGTTCGGGCAATACGATGCCCATTGTACTTGTTGACTGGTCTGATATCCGTGAGCAAAAACGGCTTATGGTATTGCGAGCTTCAGTCGCACTACACGGTCGTTCTGTTACTCTTTATGAGAAAGCGTTCCCGCTTTCAGAGCAATGTTCAAAGAAAGCTCATGACCAATTTCTAGCCGACCTTGCGAGCATTCTACCGAGTAACACCACACCGCTCATTGTCAGTGATGCTGGCTTTAAAGTGCCATGGTATAAATCCGTTGAGAAGCTGGGTTGGTACTGGTTAAGTCGAGTAAGAGGAAAAGTACAATATGCAGACCTAGGAGCGGAAAACTGGAAACCTATCAGCAACTTACATGATATGTCATCTAGTCACTCAAAGACTTTAGGCTATAAGAGGCTGACTAAAAGCAATCCAATCTCATGCCAAATTCTATTGTATAAATCTCGCTCTAAAGGCCGAAAAAATCAGCGCTCGACACGGACTCATTGTCACCACCCGTCACCTAAAATCTACTCAGCGTCGGCAAAGGAGCCATGGATTCTAGCAACTAACTTACCTGTTGAAATTCGAACACCCGAACAACTTGTTAATATCTATTCGAAGCGAATGCAGATTGAAGAAACCTTCCGAGACTTGAAAAGTCCTGCCTACGGACTAGGCCTACGCCATAGCCGAACGAGCAGCTCAGAGCGTTTTGATATCATGCTGCTAATCGCCCTGATGCTTCAACTAACATGTTGGCTTGCGGGCGTTCATGCTCAGAAACAAGGTTGGGACAAGCACTTCCAGGCTAACACAGTCAGAAATCGAAACGTACTCTCAACAGTTCGCTTAGGCATGGAAGTTTTGCGGCATTCTGGCTACACAATAACAAGGGAAGACTCACTCGTGGCTGCAACCCTGCTTACTCAAAATCTATTCACACATGGTTACGTTTTGGGGAAATTATGAGGGGATCTCTCAGCGCTTTGCCACGCCGGAAGCGAAAGCCGCGAACGATAAAGGTCGCAAGTTCTTCGCCTATATGCACCGTAAAGATCTGCATGATGATGCAGAGTGGATGGCAAAACAGGTTTATCTCAACGTCGGTAACTTCCTGCTCGGCGTGGCGGCGCTGGGTCTGGACGCGGTGCCCATCGAAGGTTTTGACGCCGCAATCCTCGATGCAGAATTTGGTCTGAAAGAGAAAGGCTACACCAGTCTGGTGGTTGTTCCGGTAGGTCATCACAGCGTTGAAGATTTTAACGCTACGCTGCCGAAATCTCGTCTGCCGCAAAACACCACCTTAACCGAAGTGTAATTCTCTCTTGCCGGGCATCTGCCCGGCTATTTCCCCTCAGATTCTCCTGATTTGCATAACCCTGTTTCAGCCGTCATCATAGGCTGCTGTTGTATAAAGGAGACGTTATGCAGGATTTAATATCCCAGGTTGAAGATTTAGCGGGTATTGAGATCGATCACACCACCTCGATGGTGATGATTTTCGGTATTATTTTTCTGACCGCCGTCGTGGTGCATATTATTTTGCATTGGGTGGTACTGCGGACCTTCGAAAAACGTGCCATCGCCAGTTCACGGCTTTGGTTGCAAATCATTACCCAGAATAAACTCTTCCACCGTTTAGCTTTTACCCTGCAGGGGATTATCGTCAATATTCAGGCGGTATTCTGGCTGCAAAAAGGCACCGAAGCGGCAGATATTCTGACTACCTGCGCGCAGTTGTGGATCATGATGTATGCGCTGCTTTCAGTCTTCTCGTTGCTGGATGTTATTTTGAATCTGGCGCAGAAATTCCCGGCGGCATCTCAGTTACCGCTGAAAGGGATATTTCAGGGGATTAAACTGATCGGCGCAATCCTGGTCGGCATTTTGATGATCTCGCTGCTGATTGGTCAGTCGCCAGCGATTCTAATCAGCGGTCTTGGTGCAATGGCTGCCGTGCTGATGTTGGTATTTAAAGATCCGATTCTTGGTCTGGTGGCAGGTATTCAGCTTTCCGCGAACGATATGCTGAAACTGGGCGACTGGCTGGAAATGCCGAAATACGGCGCGGATGGCGCGGTGATCGATATTGGGTTAACCACCGTCAAAGTGCGTAACTGGGACAATACCATTACCACTATTCCCACCTGGTCTCTGGTTTCTGACTCCTTTAAAAACTGGAGCGGGATGTCAGCATCTGGCGGGCGACGTATTAAGCGCAGTATCAGTATTGATGTCACCAGTATTCGTTTTCTTGATGAAGACGAAATGCAACGTCTGAATAAAGCGCATTTGTTAAAGCCTTATTTAACCAGCCGCCATCAGGAAATTAATGAGTGGAATCGCCAGCAAGGTTCTACGGAGTCGGTATTAAACCTGCGCCGAATGACCAATATTGGAACCTTTCGTGCCTATCTGAACGAATATCTGCGTAACCATCCGCGGATTCGTAAAGATATGACCTTAATGGTACGCCAACTGGCTCCAGGTGATAACGGTTTACCGCTCGAGATCTACGCGTTTACTAACACCGTGGTGTGGCTGGAATATGAAAGCATTCAGGCTGATATATTCGATCACATATTTGCGATTGTCGAAGAGTTTGGTCTGCGACTTCATCAGTCGCCAACCGGCAATGATATTCGCTCTCTGGCGGGTGCATTTAAGCAGTAATTAAAAAAACCGCTCTCATCGAATGGATGAGAGCGGACATCGTTTTGTCGGATGTAGCGTGAATGCCTTATTTCCGACGCAGCGTTTTAAATGCCACAAACAGGAATACAATCCACACCGGCAGCAGGATCGCTGACAAGCGCATATCATCCATCGTGCACATCAGCAGCAAAATCATGCCGAGGAAGGCGATGCAAAGATAGTTGCCGAACGGATAGAGCAGCGCCTTAAACTGTGTTTCACGCCCCTGACGTCGCATCGCCGCGCGAAAACGCAGATGCGCCAGGCAGATCATAATCCAGTTCAACAGCAACGTTGCTACCACCAGCGCCATCAGCAGACCAAACGCTTTTTGCGGCAGCAGATAGTTGATTAACACCACCAGCGAAGTGATCGCTCCGGAAAGCATCAGCGAGTTAATCGGCACACCGCGACGGCTGACGCGAGTCAAAAACTTCGGCGCATTACCCTGCACAGAAAGGCCAAACAGCATGCGGCTGTTAGAGTAAACCCCGCTGTTATACACCGACAGCGATGCCACTAGAATGACGAAGTTCAGCGCAGAAGCTACCACATTGCTGTCGAGATTATGGAAAATCATCACAAACGGGCTACTGTTGGATTTCACTTCCACCCACGGATAGAGTGCCAGTAAAACCACCAGTGAACCGATATAAAACAGCAGGATGCGATACACCACCTGATTTACCGCTTTTGGAATGCTTTTTTCCGGATCGCGCGCTTCAGCGGCTGTAATCCCAATCAGCTCCAGACCGCCGAAGGAGAACATAATTACCGCCAGCGACAAAATCAGCCCATTCCAGCCGGTGGCGAAGAAACCACCGTAGCGCCAGAGGTTGTCGATACTGGCTTTCTCGCCGCCGTAACCAGAAAACAGCAGCCACAGGCCAAAGCCGATCATACCGATGATCGCCAGCACTTTAATCAGCGCAAACCAGAACTCGGTTTCGCCATATAAGCGCACGTTCACCAGGTTAACGGCGTTGATGATAATAAAGAAGGCGGCAGCCCAAATCCACGTTGGAACATCCGGGAACCAGTACTGCATATAGATGCCCGCAGCGGTCAGCTCTGCCATTCCCACCAGCACGAACATTACCCAGTAGTTCCAGCCAGAGAGGAAGCCCGCAAACGGTCCCCAGTATTTATAGGCAAAGTGGGCAAATGAACCGGATACCGGCTCTTCGACCACCATCTCGCCAAGCTGGCGCATAATCAGGAAAGCGATGATCCCGGCGACGCCGTAGCCCAGCAATACAGCCGGACCCGCCATCTGAATCGCCGGGCCAATGCCAAGAAACAGACCAGTACCAATTGCGCCACCCAGCGCAATCAGTTGAATATGACGGTTATGTAATCCGCGATGAAGCGTCGGCTCTTGATTCGACGCAGTATCTTCCGATACGGTTGACGCGTTTTTCACGCCTTTCCCCTGTGTGTCTTTTTTGTTGAGGGGCACCTTTTAACATTTAGTGCCCATCGTCGCAAGACACAATCCACACGGTTAAACGAGGTATCCTGCTTTAATTCCGTACCCGATGTCGGTGCAGCCACATCAGCTTATACGCCGCCGGGATAATAAACAGCGACAGCAAAGGTGCGGTGATCATGCCGCCAATCATCGGTGCGGCAATCCGGCTCATCACCTCTGAACCAGCCCCCGTTCCCCACAGAATCGGCAGCAGACCGGCGATAATCACCGCCACCGTCATCGCTTTCGGGCGCACGCGCAGGACCGCGCCGTGATACAACGCCTCATCCAGCTTCTGCTCGCTGAATGTTTGTGGATTATTCAACGACGGCTCGGCCTCTATGGCGTGACGTAAATACATCAGCATCACCACGCCAAATTCGGCGGCGACCCCGGCAAGGGCAATAAAGCCGGTACCCGTCGCCACAGAAAGATGAAAGCCCATCCACCACAGTAACCAGATGCCGCCCACCAGCGCAAACGGTACGCTGCTGATAATCAGCAACGCT
Organism: Shigella flexneri 2a str. 301; assembly: GCF_000006925.2. Classification (NCBI taxonomy): domain Bacteria; kingdom Pseudomonadati; phylum Pseudomonadota; class Gammaproteobacteria; order Enterobacterales; family Enterobacteriaceae; genus Shigella; species Shigella flexneri. Next base: position 499,628 of record NC_004337.2, on the reverse strand, counting down.
TCGCCCACCCGACGGAATGCCAGATACAACAGCACGAAGATGATCATCAGTGTCATCGGCACCATGAGTTTCAGCTTATGGTTGGCGCGCTCCAGTAGCTCGAACTGCCCGGAGAATGCCACGCTGGTGCCCGGTTTTAACTGCACTTTTTCAGCTATCGCTTTTTGCAAATCGTGAACCACCGACACCATGTCACGATCGCGGGCATCGATATAAATCCAGCTCGTCGGGCGCGCATTCTCGGTTTTCAGCATCGACGGTCCGGTAGAGACTTTAACGTCGGCCACGTCTGCCAGGGTGATTTGCTGCTTCATCGGCGTCAGGATCGGCAACTGGCGCAGTGCCTGCGGACTATCGCGCCAGCTTTGCGGATAACGCAGATTAATTGGATAACGGGCAATCCCTTCCACCGTTTCGCCAACCATCGCCCCGCCCACCGCAGAAGTCACAAACAACTGCACATCCGCCACCGTCATACCGTAACGTGCGGCTTTTTCACGGTTAATCTCAACGTTGATATAGCGCCCACCTTCCAGCCGCTCAGCAAGCGCAGAAGCTACGCCTGGCACCGTTCGCGCCACTTCTTCAATTTGCTCAGCCATCGCGTCGATATCCGCCAGCACAGTGCCGGAAACTTTAATGCCGATGGGGCTTTTAATGCCGGTTGAGAGCATATCGATACGGTTACGAATTGGCGGCACCCACAGATTCGCCAGCCCCGGCAGACGCACGGTGTTATCCAGTTCCTCAATGATTTTGTCCATTGTCATGCCTGGCCGCCACTGATCCTGTGGCTTAAGCTGGATGGTCGTTTCTACCATCTCCAGCGGAGCAGAATCGGTGGCGGTTTCCGCTTTCCCGGTTTTGCCAAATACCCGCGCCACTTCAGGTACGCTCATAATTAGCTTGTCGGTTTTTTGCAGCATACTCGCCGCCTCTGCTGCGGAAATCCCCGGCAGCGTCGATGGCATATACAACAAGTCGCCTTCATTGATCTGCGGTAAAAATTCCCCGCCAACTTTATTGAGCGGCCAGAGAACCGTCAGCACCGAAAGCGCCGCCACCAGCAGCGTGGTTTTCGGCCAGTGCAGTACTTTCAGCAACAGCGGATGATAAACACGAATCAAAAAGCGATTGAGCGGATTACTGCTTTCCGGCGGAATTTTGCCACGGATCCAGTAACCCATCAGGATAGGGATCACTACGATCGCCAGCAGCGCCGCACCCGCCATCGCATACGTTTTGGTGAACGCCAACGGGCCAAACAGACGCCCTTCCTGCCCTTCCAGGGTGAAGATCGGGATAAACGACAACGTGATAATCAGCAGACTGATAAACAGCGCCGGCCCCACTTCAACAGACGCATCGGTGATCACCTGCCAGCGCGTTTTATTATCCAGCGTGGCGTCAGGATGCTGGTGCTGCCACTCTTCCAGCCGTTTATGCGCATTCTCGATCATGACGATAGCGGCATCGACCATCGCCCCGACGGCAATCGCAATGCCACCCAGCGACATAATATTGGCATTCAGCCCCTGGAAGGGCATGACAATAAAAGCAATACACAACCCCAGCGGCAACGAAATAATCGCCACCAGCGCCGAGCGCACATGCCAGAGAAACGGCGCGCAGACTACCGCCACCACAATAAACTCTTCCAGCAACTTGCCGCTGAGGTTGTCGATGGCCCGGTCAATGAGCTGGCTGCGGTCGTATGTTGTAACTATCTCCACGCCTTCCGGCAGACTACTTTTCAGCGTTTCCAGTTTGTCCTTCACGGCGGCGATCACTTCTCGGGCGTTTTTGCCGGATCGCAGGATCACCACCCCGCCCGCCACTTCGCCTTCGCCGTTTAGTTCGGCAATGCCCCGGCGCATCTTCGGGCCAATCTGGACCTTCGCAACATCGCGCAGATAAACGGGCACGCCATTTTCACTGGCTTTTAAAACGATGTGATTAAAGTCGTCGAGCGTTTGTAGATAGCCGCTGGCGCGCACCATATATTCTGCTTCCGCCAGTTCGATTGACGAACCGCCCGCTTCCTGGTTTGAAGCATCCAGCGCGCTTTTTACTTCGGCGAGACTGATGCCATACTGCGCCAGGCGCTGAGGATCGATAACCACCTGATACTCTTTCACCACACCGCCTACCGACGCCACTTCCGCAACGTCAGGAATGGTTTTCAGCTCATATTTGAGAAACCAGTCCTGCAATGAGCGTAAATCGGCAAGATCGTGCTTACCGCTGCGATCCACCAGTGCATATTCATAGATCCAGCCAACACCCGTGGCATCTGGTCCCAGCTCGGCGCTGACTCCCGCAGGCAGCTTACCCTGTACCTGGTTGAGGTACTCCAGCACCCGCGAACGCGCCCAGTACGGATCGGTGCCATCTTCGAAAATGACATACACATAAGAGTCGCCAAACTGCGAGAAACCACGCACAGTCTTCGCGCCAGGCACCGACAACATGGTGGTGGTTAGCGGATAAGTCACCTGATTTTCAACGATTTGCGGTGCCTGGCCGGGATAGCTGGTTTTAATAATCACCTGCACATCGGAGAGATCCGGCAACGCATCCACTGGCGTATTAATGATGGTCCAGGTGCCCCAGATGCTCAGAAACAACGCGCCCATCAGCACCAAAAAACGGTTCGCCACCGAGCGACGAATAATCCATTCAATCATTGGTTATTCCCTCAATGCGCATGGGTAGCACTTTCAGAGCGCATCCGCTCCAGTGCGCCAGAAATATTGGCTTCGGAATCAATCAGGAACAGGCCGCCGGAAACCACCTTTTCACCTTCCGCCAGACCAGAGCGTAATGCGGTGACGCCTTGCGATGCCTGGAAAACAGCAACGCGTTTCGGTACAAAGCGCCCGTCGGCATCAACGGTAATCACCCGCTGTTCGTTGCCGGTATCAATCAGCGCCTGTGACGGAATGAGCAGCATCGGTTCGCTGGCGGTGTTGAGTTGCAACCAGGCGTTCATGCCCGGTTTTAGCGCCTCGTCGGCGTTGTCGACTTCCAGACGCAGCTGCAGCGTGCGGGTCGCGGCATCCACGCCAGGTAGCAGCGTCCATTTGCGGATGGTGAGTGTTTTATCCGGTCGCGCCGGAACGGTGAGGGTAAACTGCGAGGCATCTTTCACCAGCCAGGCGATGGACTCCGGGATCGCAGCAGTGACCCACACCGGGTCCATACCCTGAATTCGCGATTACGCGCAATCCCCCTGAGAACCGCCATGAACAAGGGTTTCATGATTTGTGATTTTAGTTTGGTACGCAATTTGGTACACAACACTATTTTCACTTCAGCGGGTAGTCATCAAACTCACCATAACGAGCATCGTTGATGATGTATGTGATCACCACAAATATCACATCTGGACTAGTTCCGTCTTCATGCGCAGGTAGACTGGCCCCCTGAATCTCCAGACAACCAGTATCACTTATTTAAGTGATAGTCTTAATACTAGTTTTTAGACTTGTCATTGGAGAACAGATTATTGATGTCTTAGGGCCGGAGAAACGCAGACGGCGTACCACACAGGAAAAGATCGCAATTGTTCAGCAGAGCTTTGAACCGGGGATGACGGTCTCCCTCGTTGCCCGGCAACATGGTGTAGCAGCCAGCCAGTTATTTCTCTGGCGTAAGCAATACCAGGAAGGAAGTCTTACTGCTGTGGCCGCCGGAGAACAGGTTGTTCCTGCCTCTGAACTTGCTGCCGCCATGAAGCAGATTAAAGAACTCCAGCGCCTGCTCGGCAAGAAAACGATGAAAAATGAACTCCTCAAAGAAGCCGTTGAATATGGACGGGCAAAAAAGTGGATAGCGCACGCGCCCTTATTGCCCGGGGATGGGGAGTAAGCTTAGTCAGCCGTTGTCTCCGGGTGTCGCGTGCGCAGTTGCACGTCATTCTCAGACGAACCGATGACTGAATGGATGGCCGCCGCAGTCGTCACACTGATGATACGGATGTGCTTCTCCGTATACACCATGTTATCGGAGAGCTGCCCACGTATGGTTATCGTCGGGTATGGGCGCTGCTTCGCAGACAGGCAGAACTTGATGGTATGCCTGCGATCAATGCCAAACGTGTTTACCGGCTCATGCGCCAGAATGCGCTGTTGCTTGAGCGAAAACCTGCTGTATCACCATCGAAACGGGCACATACAGGCAGAGTGGCCGTGAAAGAAAGCAATCAGCGATGGTGCTCTGACGGGTTCGAGTTCTGCTGTGATAACGGAGAGAGACTGCGTGTCACGTTCGCGCTGGACTGCTGTGATCGTGAGGCACTGCACTGGGCGAGGACTACCGGCGGCTTCAACAGTGAAACAGTACAGGACGTCATGCTGGGAGCGGTGGAACGCCGCTTCGGCAACGATCTTCCGTCGTTTCCAGTGGAGTGGCTGACGGATAATGGTTCATGCTACCGGGCTAATGAAACACGCCAGTTCGCCCGGATGTTGGGACTTGAACCGAAGAACACGGCGGTGCGGAGTCCGGAGAGTAACGGAATAGCAGAGAGCTTCGTGAAAACGATAAAGCGTGACTACATCAGTATCATGCCCAAACCAGACGGGTTAACGGCAGCAAAGAACCTTGCAGAGGCGTTCGAGCATTATAACGAATGGCATCCGCATAGTGCGCTGGGTTATCGCTCGCCACGGGAATATCTGCGGCAGCGGGCTTGTAATGGGTTAAGTGATAACAGATGTCTGGAAATATAGGGGCAAATCCATCACCAGTTAACGTACAACCACTTACAAAGACGAAGATCGCCGACTGTTCTATCGCTATACTTTGATTGTTTGCAGCCGTGTTTTTGTTTGCAGTGTTGATATGAACACCACTGACAATTTTATGTGACTGCGTTGAGGCCGGCGTTCTAAAATATATCCCCGTAAATTGTTCAGTGCCATCGGCATCTGCTGCTATCCATGAGTTTGAGAAAGAAAATCCTCCGTTTACATTCTCTATAACCACGCCTGTTGAGCCGCAATAATCTAAATCCAGTTGTTCCATATGCAAATCAAGGCAATCATGAACATAGACGGCATTTTTAAAACCAATGCACATGGTCTCACTGTCTAAAATTATTGCTTCTGACCTAACTGCCTCTGACGACCACGCATACGTTTGAGGCTGAATCCTGATGCCAAAGCTTTCATCAGCAGAATAATTTCCTCTGCTGAAATGGCAGGAGCTGACACTAACACTTACGCACTGGCCTAAAAAGTGAAGACCGACTCTACAGGTTCCAGCCTGACATGCTATAAATTTTGAGTGCCAGAGCCCTTGCATTAAATAATGCGGTTTCAACTTCATTCACCATTACATTATCAAATACCCAGCCATAAACCTGTCTGATGACAGAGTCTTCTGCTGTAATGTTTGTGTCAATACCATTGCAGGTGTTATTACCAGTTACTCGTATATTTCTCAGATAACGGCCGATAGTGTCTGAATCATAAGACAGCCTTAACACAGATCCTGTAAGTCCGCTTTTTGCTCGGAGTTGCGATGCCTTACCAACTCCTCTGATGTTAACACCGCCAGGAATAAGCAAAGTGGATCCAACAATATACCCCACCGCTTGGTTGCTCGCAGGGATAAACAGCTCCCCGCCGGAGGGTAGTGAAGCAACGGCATCTATAGCATTTTGTATTGCCTGGTAATTATCTGTCACACCATCATCAATAACACCAAAATCCAGGATACTTATTGCTTCTTTATTTTTGTCATGCTGAGTTCTTAAAACTGCTTTTGGTAAAGGCTGCTTGACGCCAATCATGGCATCGCCTTTGGTGTTATCCTGAACCGCCCCGGGAATCCTGGAGACTAAACTTCCTGAGAAAGAGGTAAACAGGATGACTAAAAATACTCGTTTTTCCCCCGAAGTCCGTCAACGGGCAGTCCGTATGGTTCTGGAAAGTCAGGGCGAATATGACTCACAATGGGCGACAATTTGTTCCATTGCTCCAAAGATTGGCTGTACGCCGGAGACTCTGCGTGTCTGGGTTCGCCAGCATGAGCGGGATACCGGGGGCGGTGATGGAGGGCTCACCACCGCTGAACGTCAGCGTCTGAAAGAGCCGGAGCGTGAAAATCGTGAACTGCGCCGCAGTAACGATATCCTTCGCCAGGCTTCCGCTTATTTTGCGAAGGCGGAGTTCGACCGCCTCTGGAAAAAATGATGCCACTGCTGGATAAGCTGCGTGAGCAGTACGGGGTCGGACCGCTATGCAGCGAACTGCATATTGCCCCGTCAACGTATTACCACTGTCAGCAACAGCGACATCATCCGGATAAACGCAGTGCCCGTGCGCAGCGCGATGACTGGCTGAAGAAAGAGATACAGCGCGTATACGATGAAAATCACAAGGTATACGGTGTAAAGTCTGGCGTCAGTTGTTACGGGAAGGTATCAGAGTGGCCAGATGCACTGTGGCACGTCTCATGGCGGTTATGGGACTTGCCGGTGTTCTCCGGGGTAAAAAGGTCCGTACGACCATCAGCCGGAAAGCCGTTGCCGCAGGCGACCGCGTAAACCGTCAGTTCGTGGCAGAACGACCTGACCAGCTGTGGGTGGCTGATTTTACTTACGTCAGCACATGGCGGGGCTTCGTCTATGTGGCGTTCATCATTGATGTGTTTGCCGGATACATCGTGGGGTGGCGGGTCTCATCGTCCATGGAAACGACATTCGTGCTGGATGCACTGGAGCAGGCGTTATGGGCCCGTCGACCGTCCGGCACGGTCCATCACAGTGATAAAGGTTCTCAGTATGTATCGCTGGCCTACACACAGCGGCTTAAGGAAGCCGGATTACTGGCATCAACAGGAAGTACAGGCGACTCGTATGACAACGCGATGGCGGAGAGCATCAATGGTCTTTACAAAGCGGAGGTAATACACCGTAAGAGCTGGAAAAACCGTGCAGAAGTGGAACTGGCCACACTAACGTGGGTGGACTGGTATAACAATCGACGATTGCTGGAAAGGCTGGGCCACATCCCTCCGGCAGAAGCAGAAAAAGCTTATTATGCTTCCATCGGAAACGATGATCTGGCAGCCTGAGTTCACAGATAAAACACTCTCCAGGAAACCCGGGGCGGTTCAGTTGTCGAACCAGTAGTCGAGACACTGGGCGACCGTCATGGAGTTCTCCACCTTCTCTTCAAAATAAGTGCGTGGATCCGTTCCTGAGAAATAGAGCTTTCGCAAGTCAGCAGTGATCTGTCTGGCATCCTTCAAAGACAGGGATGGGTATCGACCAAGCCCAAGTCGATTAGGCTTGCCATGCCAGCGATAGCGGTACTGGAACTGGATGACCCCCTTCGGTGAAATTCGTACGCTGAGGCCATCAGCATCAGCCACTTCTTGTGGGCCAGAATATGGTTTACCATAAATAGTACGCAGTTTTGTGTCGCTTATAGCCATAAATAATATTTGGTACGCTCAGAAATAATGGTTTGGTACACATCTGGTACACAATATCACATGGACAACAGCGCACAGTAAACAACTATATTTGACGTTCGTAGACATACTCAGGTGAAAAAAAGGTTGTTTTTCGAGTTATAACAGACAGTTAATTAACTACAGTGGACAATGCTAGACAATGACAGACACAGATAAGCAACCTACCTTCCTCTTTCGCGACCACGTTATCTTTGGCGATATTCATTCCCGCGCGCAGATCAAACGCGGTGATCACGCCATCAATGGGCGCTTTGAGCGTAAAGCGAGTCTGGATTTTTTGCGTGGCGATCAGGTGGCGAATATCCGCCTCCGGCATTCCCGCCAGTCGCAGCCGCTCAAGAATGCCTTCAGTCTGGGTCGCCGTACCGCCGGTTTCGCGCAACAGTAAATACTCACTCTGCGCTTCCACCCAGTCGGGAATGGTCAGGTCGAGAAGCGGTGTGCCCTTTTGTACTTTATCGCCCACGGTAAGCGGATACACCTTGTCGATAAACCCGGCAGCGCGAGCCTGCACAATGGCATACTGATACTCGTTGTAACTGACATTCGTCGGGAAACTCTGGGCAAAAGTCAGCGGCCCGCGCGTGACGGTAGCCGTTTTCACCCCCAGATTCTGCGTCTGAGTCGGGTCAATGCGCACACCAGACGCAGAACTCTCTTCATCGGCATATTTCGGCACCAGATCCATATCCATAAACGGCGATTTACCTGGTTTATCGAACCGCGTATTGGGATACATCGGGTCGTACCAGAATAAGATTTTACGTTCTGCGGTCGGCATTTTTTCTGCGTGCGGTTCCGCCTGGTCAAACCAGGTAAAACCTGCCGCTGAAATAATACCGCCCGCGATCATGCTGCCGATAATAAGCGCGATTTTTTTCATCTCATTAAACCTGGGTTACTGGCTGACTTTAATATCCTGTAATAAAGAAAGGTTGCCCTGCTGGACAAAATTAAACGCCACTTTGTCGCCGGTTTTAATTTCACTCATTTTCGTCTGCGGGGTGATGGTAAAGCGCATGGTCATCTCCGGCCAGTTGACGGCAGCAATCGGATCGTGATGGATGGTGATTTTTTTGCTTTCCAGATCAACACCTTTTACCACACCGGTGGCACTAATGACCTGTGGTTGTGCTTCGCTCATGGTTTCATGATGATGTTCGTTAGCCTGGGCATTAAAGCCAATAACGGTAAACAGACTGAACATTGCGACTTGCAGTGCTTTTTTCATTTATTCTCTCCTGGAGTTAAAAATTATTGCTGCCAACCGCCCCCTAAGGCGGTATACAAATAAATTTCGTTAACCTGACGGGCATAATTCAGGTCAAGTAAAGTTTGTCGGGTTGCAAATAAAGAACGCTCGGCATCCAGCACTTCCAGATAACTTACCGCGCCGTGCTGATATAATGCCCGCGCCCGTTGCAGGGTAATTTGCAGCGACGCCAGATAACGCTGCTGGGCGCTGATTTGATCGTCCAGGCTTTGACGTAATGCCAGCGCATCTGCCACCTCTTTAAAGGCGTTCTGGATTTTCTGTTCATAATTCACCACCGACTGCTGCTGGCGAATTTCGGCGATATCCAGATTGGCCTGGTTGCGTCCGGCATTAAAAATGGGGATCTCAATTTTAGGAATAAAATTCCACATCCCGCTGCTAGCGTTAAATAATGACGACAGATCGCTGCTGGCGGTTGATATTCCGCTGGTCAGGCTGATAGACGGGAAAAATGCCGCACGCGCAGCACCAATATTAGCATTAGACGCCATTAACGCGTGTTCAGCTTCCATAATATCCGGGCGCTGCAATAAGATTTGCGACGACAAGCCCGCCGGTAATTTAACGCTTTGCAGGCTGCCGCTGTTTACTGTCTGCGCTTGCGGTAGCTTGCCGTAGCTTCCCAATAACAGTTGCAATGCATTATTCGCCTGCGCCAGTTCCCCCTGACGTTTAGCGATGTCACTGCGGGTACTTTCTATCACCCCGCGAGCCTGTTCCAGCGCCAGAACATTGCTGCTACCGGTCAACAGTTGTTTTTCGACAAACGCATATGACTGCTGATAATTACGCAGCGTTTCTTCGGCTATTTGCAATTGCGCATACGCCAGCTGCTGATTGAAATAGCTTTGCGCGACATTAGAAACCAGCAAAATATGCACCGCGCGCTGGGCTTCCTCAGTGGCTAAATAATTTTGGCGCTCGGCTTCGCTCATGTTCTTTAAGCGACCGAAAAAATCGAGATCAAAGCTGGCGTTAAGGCCAGTCGAGAACTCCCGCGTCGTGGCTGAATCGCCTTTAAGATTGCCGCTCCAGCTGCCGCTGCCCTCGCCATTGAGCTGTGGGTAGCGGTCGGCATCGGTCAGACGATATTGCGCCCGTGCCTCCTGCACTTTCAGCGTCGCCATGCGCAAATCCCGGTTATTCACCAGCGCCTCGCTAATCAGCGTCTTCACCTGATTATCAACAAAAAAGGTGCGCCAGCCCACGTTCTGGTAGTTATCCGCTGCGTTAACCAGGCCGTTCTGGCTGAGTGAGAACTGCTGCGGTACGGGCATTACCGGACGCTGATAATCCGGTGCCAGTGAACAACCAGTTAGCGCAAGGGCCACACAAAATGGCAGAAGTTTACAAGGAGACATAGGCTCATAATTTCTGGTGATTTTATGTCGCCAACTTTACTCGCCAGGCTCTGATTTTCCGGTGACAGGAAAATGACAAAATTGTCATTTTGCCAATAAGCGATTGCCATCTGATCCCGCTACTCTAGAATTGCCCGGGCAACATGCGGAGGAAATATGAAACTGTTGATTGTCGAAGATGAAAAGAAAACCGGAGAATACTTGACCAAAGGGTTAACCGAAGCCGGTTTTGTGGTCGATTTGGCCGACAACGGGCTGAATGGCTACCATCTGGCGATGACCGGTGATTATGACCTGATAATCCTCGATATTATGCTGCCAGACGTGAACGGCTGGGATATCGTGCGCATGTTGCGCTCCGCCAATAAAGGGATGCCGATTCTGTTGCTTACCGCGCTTGGCACCATTGAACATCGCGTCAAGGGGCTGGAGTTGGGGGCAGATGACTACCTGGTGAAACCGTTCGCTTTTGCTGAACTGCTGGCGCGGGTGCGCACTCTCCTGCGGCGCGGGGCGGCGGTGATTATCGAAAGTCAGTTTCAGGTTGCCGATCTGATGGTCGATCTCGTCAGCCGCAAAGTCACCCGCAGCGGCACGCGCATCACTCTGACCAGTAAAGAATTTACTCTGCTGGAGTTTTTTCTCCGCCATCAGGGCGAAGTGCTGCCCCGCTCGCTTATCGCCTCGCAGGTATGGGACATGAATTTCGACAGCGACACTAACGCCATTGATGTGGCGGTGAAGCTGCTACGCGGCAAAATCGACAACGACTTTGAGCCGAAGCTGATTCAAACCGTGCGCGGCGTGGGTTACATGCTTGAGGTGCCGGATGGTCAGTAAGCCATTTCAGCGCCCGTTTTCGCTGGCAACCCGCCTGACCTTTTTTATCAGCCTGGCCACCATCGCGGCGTTTTTCGCCTTTGCATGGATCATAATCCACTCAGTAAAAGTGCATTTTGCCGAGCAGGACATTAATGATTTAAAAGAGATTAGCGCCACCCTTGAACGGGTACTAAATCACCCTGACGAAACGCAAGCCCGACGCTTAATGACGCTGGAAGATATCGTCAGTGGTTATTCCAACGTGTTGATTTCCCTGGCAGATAGCCACGGCAAAACGGTGTATCACTCCCCCGGTGCGCCTGATATCCGCGAGTTTGCACGTGATGCCATACCCGATAAAGACGCGCGGGGTGGCGAGGTGTATCTCCTTTCCGGCCCGACGATTATGATGCCAGGCCACGGTCACGGGCATATGGAACACAGCAACTGGCGGATGATTAACTTGCCGGTTGGCCCGTTGGTGGACGGCAAACCGATTTATACGCTCTACATCGCGCTGTCGATCGATTTTCATCTTCATTACATAAATGATTTGATGAATAAACTTATTATGACCGCATCGGTAATCAGCATCCTGATCGTCTTTATCGTGCTGTTGGCGGTACATAAAGGTCACGCGCCGATCCGCAGCGTCAGCCGTCAAATCCAGAATATCACCTCGAAAGATCTCGACGTTCGCCTTGACCCGCAGACCGTGCCGATTGAGCTGGAACAGCTGGTACTGTCGTTCAACCATATGATCGAGCGTATTGAGGATGTCTTTACTCGCCAGTCCAATTTCTCAGCGGATATCGCCCACGAAATTCGCACACCAATTACTAATCTCATTACGCAAACGGAAATCGCCCTCAGCCAGTCGCGCAGCCAGAAGGAGCTGGAAGATGTGCTCTACTCTAATCTCGAAGAGCTGACGCGAATGGCGAAAATGGTCAGCGATATGCTGTTTCTCGCTCAGGCCGATAACAACCAGCTAATCCCCGAAAAGAAAATGCTCAACCTGGCGGATGAAGTCGGCAAAGTGTTCGATTTTTTCGAGGCGCTAGCGGAAGATCGCGGCGTGGAGTTGCGGTTTGTTGGCGACAAACGTCAGGTTGCGGGCGATCCGTTGATGCTGCGTCGGGCGCTAAGCAACCTGCTTTCTAATGCCCTTCGTTATACGCCAACCAGAGAGACAATTGTAGTACGCTGTCAGACGGTCGATCACCAGGTGCAAGTTTCCGTCGAAAACCCCGGTACGCCCATTGCGCCCGAGCACTTACCGCGATTGTTTGACCGTTTCTATCGCGTTGACCCCTCCCGCCAGCGAAAAGGTGAAGGTAGCGGTATTGGGCTGGCGATAGTGAAATCGATTGTTGTCGCGCATAAAGGCACGGTTGCGGTAACGTCAGATGCGCGGGGGACAAGGTTTGTTATCACATTACCCGCTTAATTATTCAGCAAACGGCAACTTTTATAACCAGTGTAAAAATAACGTGCCGCAATAGTCATACATATTAATGGTAAAAAGCTGTCACAATTCATAAAAAACCTTAATATACGCCACCCTAAACATAACCAGCGTTAATGTAAGGTTTTTGTGTGGACTGGCTTCTTGATGTTTTTGCTACCTGGCTCTACGGCTTAAAAGTAATCGCGATAACGTTAGCGGTCATCATGTTCATCAGCGGGCTGGACGATTTTTTTATTGATGTCGTCTACTGGGTACGCCGCATTAAACGCAAGTTGAGTGTTTATCGCCGCTACCCGCGAATGAGTTACCGCGAACTGTATAAACCAGATGAAAAACCGTTAGCGATTATGGTTCCGGCGTGGAATGAAACGGGCGTCATCGGCAATATGGCCGAGCTGGCGGCGACCACGCTCGACTACGAAAACTATCATATCTTTGTTGGCACCTACCCCAACGACCCCGATACTCAACGTGATGTTGACGAAGTGTGCGCTCGCTTTCCGAACGTGCATAAGGTAGTCTGCGCGCGTCCTGGTCCCACCAGCAAAGCCGACTGCCTGAACAACGTGCTGGACGCCATCACCCAGTTTGAACGTAGCGCCAATTTCGCTTTTGCTGGTTTTATTCTGCATGACGCCGAAGATGTGATTTCACCGATGGAATTGCGTCTGTTCAACTATCTGGTCGAGCGTAAAGATCTGATTCAGATCCCAGTGTATCCGTTTGAACGCGAATGGACGCACTTCACCAGCATGACTTACATTGATGAGTTTTCAGAACTGCATGGCAAAGATGTTCCGGTGCGTGAAGCCCTCGCCGGACAAGTGCCCAGCGCAGGCGTCGGCACCTGTTTCAGCCGCCGCGCCGTGACCGCACTGTTAGCTGACGGTAACGGTATTGCTTTCGACGTGCAGAGTCTTACTGAAGATTACGACATTGGCTTCCGCCTGAAAGAAAAAGGTATGACGGAAATTTTTGTCCGTTTTCCGGTGGTGGACGAAGCCAAAGAACGCGAGCAGCGTAAATTTTTACAGCACGCACGGACGTCAAACATGATCTGCGTGCGCGAATATTTCCCCGATACCTTTTCGACTGCGGTTCGACAAAAATCTCGCTGGATCATCGGCATTGTTTTCCAGGGCTTTAAAACCCATAAATGGACCTCCAGCCTGACGCTGAACTACTTTCTCTGGCGCGACCGCAAAGGGGCAATCAGTAACTTTGTCAGCTTCCTCGCGATGCTGGTGATGATCCAGCTTTTGCTGTTGCTGGCGTATGAAAGTTTGTGGCCCGATGCCTGGCATTTCCTTTCTATTTTTAGCGGCAGCGCATGGTTAATGACCCTGCTGTGGCTAAACTTTGGCTTGATGGTTAACCGCATCGTGCAGCGAGTGATTTTCGTCACTGGCTACTACGGCCTCACGCAGGGCCTGCTTTCCGTCCTGCGTCTTTTCTGGGGCAACCTGATTAACTTTATGGCTAACTGGCGCGTGCTGAAACAGGTTCTTCAGCACGGCGATCCGCGTCGCGTCGCGTGGGATAAAACAACGCATGACTTCCCCAGCGTCACTGGCGATACCCGCTCGTTGCGCCCGTTAGGTCAAATTCTGCTGGAAAATCAGGTCATCACTGAAGAACAACTCGATACAGCACTGCGTAATCGCGTCGAAGGTCTACGCCTGGGCGGTTCAATGCTGATGCAGGGGCTGATTAGCGCCGAGCAGCTGGCACAGGCGCTGGCAGAGCAAAACGGCGTGGCGTGGGAATCCATCGATGCCTGGCAGATCCCGTCCTCGCTGATTGCCGAAATGCCAGCCTCCGTAGCGCTGCATTATGCAGTACTGCCGCTGCGTCTGGAAAATGATGAGTTAATTGTCGGCAGTGAAGATGGTATTGACCCGGTTTCGCTGGCGGCCCTGACGCGTAAAGTCGGACGCAAAGTGCGTTACGTCATTGTTCTGCGGGGACAAATTGTCACAGGGTTACGCCACTGGTATGCACGCCGACGCGGTCACGATCCGCGGGCAATGTTGTACAATGCGGTTCAGCATCAGTGGCTCACGGAACAGCAGACCGGTGAAATCTGGCGGCAATATGTGCCGCATCAGTTCCTGTTCGCCGAAATACTGACCACGCTCGGTCATATTAATCGTTCAGCAATTAACGTGTTGTTATTGCGCCATGAACGCAGTTCTCTGCCGCTCGGCAAGTTTTTGGTCACCGAAGGCGTTATCAGCCAGGAAACGTTGGATCGCGTCCTGACAATTCAACGCGAATTACAAGTTTCGATGCAATCACTATTACTCAAAGCAGGTTTAAACACAGAACAGGTTGCGCAACTGGAGTCCGAAAATGAAGGAGAATAACCTTAATCGCGTCATCGGATGGTCTGGTTTACTGCTGACGTCTTTATTGAGTACCAGCGCACTCGCAGACAATATCGGCACCAGCGCAGAAGAGCTGGGGCTGAGCGATTATCGCCATTTTGTTATTTATCCCCGTCTCGATAAGGCGCTGAAGGCACAGAAAAATAACGACGAAGCAACCGCCATCCGCGAATTTGAATATATACACCAACAGGTGCCGGATAATATTCCGCTGACTTTATACCTTGCGGAAGCCTATCGTCATTTTGGTCATGATGACCGGGCGCGGCTGTTGCTTGAGGATCAACTGAAACGTCACCCAGGAGATGCCCGACTTGAGCGCAGTCTGGCGGCTATTCCAGTTGAAGTGAAAAGCGTTACGACTGTTGAAGAACTGCTTGCCCAGCAAAAAGCGGGCGACGCTGCGCCGACCCTGCGTTGTCGCAGTGAAGTCGGGCAGAATGCCCTGCGGCTGGCACAATTACCTGTCGCCAGAGCGCAACTGAACGATGCGACGTTTGCTGCATCGCCGGAAGGAAAAACGCTGCGAACCGATCTGCTGCAACGGGCAATCTACCTGAAACAATGATCCCAGGCAGATACGCTATACAATGAAGCACGCCAGCAGAACACATTAAGCGCGGCAGAACGCCGTCAGTGGTTTGACGTGCTTCTTGCCGGGCAGCTGGACGATCGGATCCTGGCACTGCAATCACAGGGGATCTTCACCGATCCTCAGTCATATATTACTTACGCGACCGCGCTGGCTTATCGTGGCGAAAAAGCACGCCTCCAGCATTATCTCATTGAAAATAAGCCGCTGTTTACCACGGGCGCACAAGAGAAAAGTTGGCTCTATCTGTTATCTAAATACAGCGCCAACCCCGTTCAGGCATTGGCGAATTATACGGTGCAGTTTGCCGATAACCGCCAGTATGTTGTTGGCGCGACGCTACCGGTGCTGTTAAAAGAAGGTCAGTACGACGCAGCGCAAAAACTGCTCGCCACCCTCCCCGCCAATGAAATGCTTGAGGAGCGTTATGCTGTCAGCGTGGCGACCCGTAACAAGGCTGAATCTCTGCGTCTGGCACGATTGCTGTATCAGCAAGAACCGACAAATCTTCCCCGCCTGGATCAACTGACCTGGCAACTGATGCAGAACGAGCAGTCACGCGAAGCTGCCGATTTATTGCTGCAACGCTATCCTTTCCAGGGCGATGCGCGTGTCAGCCAGACTTTAATGGCGCGACTGGCGTCTCTGCTGGAAAGTCATCCTTACCTAGCAACGCCGGCGAAGGTGGCGATTTTATCGAAACCCTTACCGCTGGCGGAGCAACGTCAGTGGCAAAGTCAGTTGCCGGGTATTGCAGATAATTGCCCGGCAATAGTTCGCTTGCTGGGCGATATGTCGCCTTCCTACGATGCTGCCGCCTGGAACCGTCTGGCAAAGTGTTATCGGGACACGCTACCCGGTGTGGCGTTGTATGCATGGCTTCAGGCCGAACAACGACAACCGAGCGCCTGGCAACATCGTGCGGTAGCCTATCAGGCGTATCAGGTTGAGGACTACGCCACCGCACTGGCGGCCTGGCAGAAAATCAGTCTTCACGACATGAGCAATGATGATCTGCTCGCCGCCGCCAACACCGCTCAGGCAGCGGGAAATGGCGCAGCTCGCGATCGCTGGCTTCAACAGGCAGAACAACGTGAGCTGGGAAACAATGCTCAATACTGGTGGCTGCATGCGCGACGTTATATCCCAGCTCAGCCAGAACTCGCACTGAACGATCTCACGCGCTCAATCAATATTGCCCCTTCTGCCAACTCTTACGTTGCGCGGGCGACAATTTATCGCCAACGTCATAATGTTCCGGCCGCGGTGAGTGATTTGCGCGCCGCGCTGGAACTGGAACCAAATAATAGCAACACCCAGGCAGCGCTTGGTTACGCCTTGTGGGATAGCGGTGATATCGCACAGTCGCGGGAAATGCTCGAACAGGCGCATAAAGGGCTTCCGGACGATCCGGCACTGATCCGACAACTGGCCTACGTGAACCAGCGTCTGGATGACATGCCTGCGACGCAGCACTACGCCCGGCTCGTGATTGATGACATTGATAATCAGGCATAACCCCACTGACCCCAGAGCAAAATCAGCAACGCTTCAATTTCCGCCGTTTGCATGAGGAGGTCGGTCGCCGCTGGACGTTCAGTTTCGATTCTTCCATCGGCTTGCGTTCCGGCGCAATGAGTACCGCTAACAATAATGTCGGCGGTGCAGCGCCTGGGAAAAGCTATCGTAGCTACGGACAACTGGAAGCCGAGTACCGCATCGGACGCAATATGCTGCTGGAAGGCGACCTGCTCTCAGTTTATAGCCGCGTCTTTGCCGATACCGGAGAAAACGGGGTGATGATGCCGGTGAAAAATCCGATGTCCGGCACCGGTCTGCGCTGGAAGCCGCTGCGCGATCAGATCTTTTTCCTCGCCGTCGAACAGCAGTTGCCGCTGAACGGGCAAAATGGCGCATCCGATACCATGCTGCGCGCCAGCGCCTCATTCTTTAATGGCGGCAAATACAGCGACGAATGGCACCCGAACGGTTCAGGCTGGTTTGCCCAAAACCTGTACCTCGATGCGGCGCAATATATCCGCCAGGATATTCAGGCGTGGACGGCAGATTATCGCGTCAGCTGGCATCAGAAGGTAGCTAACGGACAGACTATTGAGCCTTACGCTCACGTTCAGGACAACGGCTATCGTGATAAAGGCACTCAGGGCGCGCAGCTTGGCGGTGTCGGGGTCCGCTGGAATATTTGGACCGGCGAGACGCACTACGACGCCTGGCCGCACAAAGTCAGTCTCGGCGTCGAGTATCAACATACCTTTAAGGCGATTAATCAACGTAACGGAGAGCGCAACAACGCGTTTCTCACCATTGGAGTGCACTGGTAAATGCGTAAGTTCATTTTCGTATTGCTGACACTGCTTTTGGTCAGCCCTTTTTCCTTTGCGATGAAAGGTATTATCTGGCAACCACAAAACCGAGATAGTCAGGTTACCGATACCCAGTGGCAGGGGCTGATGAGTCAGTTACGTTTTCAAGGCTTCGATACCCTGGTTTTGCAATGGACCCGTTACGGCGATGCATTTACCCAGCCAGAACAGCGCACGTTATTGTTTAAGCGTGCCGCAGCTGCGCAACAGACTGGCCTGAAGCTGATTGTCGGGCTGAACGCCGATCCGGAATTTTTTATGCACCAGAAACAGTCGCCTGCAGCGCTGGAAAGCTATCTTAATCGCCTGCTGGCTGCCGATCTCCAGCAAGCCAGATTATGGAGCGCCGCGCCTGGCATAACGCCGGATGGCTGGTACATCAGCGCGGAAATTGACGACCTGAACTGGCGCAGCGAAGCCGCCCGTCAACCTTTGCTAACATGGTTAAACAACGCGCAGCGGCTGATTAGCGATGTTTCAGCAAAACCGGTTTATATCAGTAGTTTTTTCGCCGGAAACATGTCGCCCGATGGCTATCGCCAACTGCTGGAACAAGTTAAAGCAACCGGAGTTAATGTCTGGGTACAGGATGGCAGCGGCGTGGATAAACTTACCGCTGAACAGCGTGAACGTTATCTACAGGCCAGCGCCGATTGCCAAAGCTCCGCCCCAGCAAGCGGCATTGTTTATGAACTGTTTGTCGCCGGCAAAGGCAAAACCTTTACAGCGAAACCGAAACCGGACGCAGAAATTGCCTCGCTGTTAGCGAAACGTTCCTCTTGCGGTAAAGACATGCTCTATTTCTCTCTGCGCTATTTGCCCGTCGCGCACGGCATTCTCGAGTATTAAATCCCCTCCAGGTAAGTCGGGTACGACCTGGCTTACCTCTTTCGCTCTCGTCAGAATTCCATCAAGATTAATTACTAAAAAGCATGCTAAAGAAAGAAGATCGTTATCGGCGAACGGGCCGATCACTCATGCAGGAAGCATAGATCCTTTGAGCGGAGTTTCTGATATCTGAGGAGTGCGAAATGCAATTGAGCAGCAGTGAACCTTGCGTGGTGATCCTGACCGAAAAAGAGGTAGAGGTAAGCGTCAATAACCATGCTACGTTTACCCTTCCGAAAAACTACCTGGCCGCCTTCGCGTGCAACAATAACGTCATTGAACTCTCAACGTTAAATCACGTATTAATCACCCACATCAACCGTAACATCATCAACGATTATCTGTTGTTTTTAAATAAGAAATTAACCTGTGTAAAGCCCTGGTCGCGGCTAGCAACCCCGGTTATCGCTTGTCATAGCCGTACACCGGAAGTGTTCCGGCTAGCCACCAACCACAGCAAGCAGCAATCCAGCAAACCCTGCGAAGCGGAGTTGACGCGCGCATTACTTTTTACCGTATTGTCTAACTTTCTTGAGCAATCGCGGTTTATTGCCCTACTGATGTATATCTTACGCAGCAGCGTCCGCGACAGCGTCTGCCGCATTATTCAAAGCGATATTCAGCATTACTGGAATCTGCGAATTGTCGCCAGTTCGCTATGTTTAAGCCCCAGCCTGCTCAAAAAGAAATTAAAAAACGAAAATACCAGCTATAGCCAGATTGTCACAGAGTGTCGTATGCGTTACGCCGTACAGATGTTATTGATGGATAACAAAAATATCACTCAGGTGGCGCAATTATGTGGCTATAGCAGCACGTCGTACTTTATCTCTGTTTTTAAGGCGTTTTACAGCCTGACACCGTTGAATTATCTCGCCAAACAGCGACAAAAAGTGATGTGGTGAAGGGCAAAGCGGAAACGGATAAGACGGGCATAAATGAAGAAGAAATGGCGCGCCCTGCAGGATTCGAACCTGCGGCCCACGACTTAGAAGGTCGTTGCTCTATCCAACTGAGCTAAGGGCGCGTTGATACCGCAATGCGGTGTAATCGCGTGAATTATACGGTCAACCCTTGCTGAGTCAATGGCTTTTGATCTGGTTGCTGAACAAGTGAACGACCGCGTCTGATTTTCTGATTTATTTCGCTATAGCGGCAAACAAACGCACACCGCTGCGCGTCTGAATCAAGAAAACCCGTATTTTCATGTATCAAAGTACAATTTACCGCCCTAACGGAAAATTGTCCGCTCCTATGAGACTGGTAACTATGAAACCAACGTCGGTGATCATTATGGATACTCATCCTATCATCAGAATGTCTATTGAAGTTCTGTTGCAAAAAAACAGTGAATTGCAGATTGTCCTGAAAACGGATGATTACCGCATAACCATCGATTATCTCCGAACCCGTCCTGTTGATTTAATCATTATGGATATAGACTTGCCCGGAACAGACGGTTTTACCTTCCTGAAAAGGGTAATGCTGCCAACTTACTGATTTAGTGTATGATGGTGATTTTAAGGTGCTTGCGTGGCTTCCATTTCCATCAGATGTCCTTCCTGCTCCGCTACTGAAGGCGTGGTGCGTAACGGCAAAAGCACTGCCGGACATCAGCGCTATCTCTGCTCTCATTGCCGTAAAACATGGCAACTACAGTTCACTTACACCGCCTCTCAGCCCGGTACGCACCAGAAAATCATTGATATGGCCATGAATGGCGTCGGATGTCGCGCCAGTGCACGCATTATGGGCGTTGGCCTCAACACGGTTTTACGTCACTTAAAAAACTCAGGCCGCAGTCGGTAACCTCGCGCATACAACCGGGCAGTGATGTGATTGTCTGCGCTGAAATGGACGAACATTGGGGCTACGTCGGTGCTAAATCACGTCAGCGCTGGCTGTTTTACGCGTATGACAGGATACGGAGGACGGTTGTGGCGCACGTCTTCGGTGAACGCACTCTGGCCACACTGGAGCGTCTTCTGAGCCTGCTGTCGGCCTTTGAGGTCGTGGTATGGATGACGGATGGCTGGCCGCTGTATGAATCACGCCTGAAGGGAAAGCTGCACGTTATCAGCAAGCGTTACACTCAGCGCATTGAGCGACATAATCTGAATCTGAGACAACATCTGGCAAGGCTGGTACGGAAGTCACTGTCGTTCTCAAAATCGGTGGAGCTGCATGACAAGGTCATCGGGCATTATCTGAACATAAAACACTATCAGTAAGTTGGAGTCATTACCCGTGAGCGCTACTCAACAACGCTATCTGAGGAATAGTGATGTTCAGGCGCATCGCTGCAAAATCAAAGTTAATTGTGGCATCAGGTACAGCTTTCAGTAAATTGATGCATTTATTGTTTTGCTGCTGGGCTAACTCGGGAAATGCACTGCTATTAAGGCCAATTCGTTCAAGGAGTACCTGGTTAAAACAGGGCATTAACCCACCTGATTTATCACCTGTATTTTCTGTTGTCGATTCAAATACGATATCCTGTGAACCAATGAACTCATCATTACGCCAGAGATCCACCCGATACACGCCCGCAGGTTGATGATTACCTCTCTCAAAGCGCGATAAATCAGCAACGGATGTGCCATTCTCTAATAAAAATGCCGGGTTGAAATAACTTTCCGCATAGCTTAAAAAGGAGGGTAAAATGGCAAGAGATGAATAACAAATTCCGGCCAGACACCAGGTATACCTCTGCGGAATATCCGTAGTAGTGGGTATTTTCATAATTAGCTCTGATATTGTCAGATGATTCGGTTAGTTTAAGTTCACTTCTCTGACCGGGGTTACTGAACCATAATCATTAACGGTCTGAAATTTCAGCTTTCCCTGCACTCCTGAGGGTAAGGGAATTTGTGAACTAACTCTGGGTGCCGCCATAGCATTCCCCAACTTTTGGCTGCCCACTTGCAGGTTAACGAGGGTGACATAAAAAGGTGATGGATTATGAACATTGATATAGTTACCGGATCGCGAAAACTTGAGTGTGTCCGGCGCTTCTGCGGGTAATTCTTGTAATTGAATTGGACGGAGAAATAATTTCATGCGCGATAAAATCGCCAGTTGCAAAACATTCCTGCCGTTCAATGCATTTTTATCTACCGAAGGGATCGTCTTAACATTCATCCAGAACAGAGACTCACGATCTGCCGCCAGCGGTGGACCGGTGTAAATAATACGCAAAGTATTTTCGCTTTTGGGTTCACTAACAAATAGTGGCGGTGTAATGATGAATGACTTTTCTTTTACACCGCTGCTGTTTTCAATCCACGAATTGACCAGAAAGAGCTCATTGGTATGGCTATTTTTAATCCATACCGCAGTCTGTTTAGCATCAGCGGGATAAATAATACGCGTGGCACCTAATGCGATCCCTCCGGCAGCATGGGCGCTGGCCGAAATGATTAAATAAAATATCATGAGCATCAATAACTTTATTTTAGTCATCATAGTTAATACGCCTTGTGTATTCCTGACGGCAAAAATAAGGAGTATAAAGAAATGATTGCTTTGGCTTCTTACAACACATCATTCCCTTTTCATTTAATAAAGCGGCATGATACAAAGTGAACGTGGTTTCGATTTACATTGCCACCATACCGCTTCAGACAACCGGTACATTACTTTGTTATAAGACGTGATATATAATTCAAAACAACGTGGTTTTGATTATTCGTATCTCATAATAAAAGTCGCGTCAGCATTTGCTTGCCCTGCTGATGCACTTGTACCGGTGCCTTTATAACGTGCAGAAAAATGAAGAACGTTGGTCCCGGGGATCAAGTTCTGGTTGGTTGAGAAGCTATTCCCATCAGGTTTGAGAATTGCGGATGTATTATCAAGTATTTCAATACCGACACCCGTTGCTGTTGTTGTATTTGTACTGGATACAATGGCCAATAAATTATCATTGATTGCATCAGCCTGACCAGAAAATGCAACGGCAGCATTAGCGGCAACAACAGGATCGCAGTCGTTCAACTGAATGGTGAATGGAATTAATGCAGAGGTATTACCAACAGCATTGAAAATATCGGTACGATATTGACCGAGTGTGACAACCTGGTCTGCCGAGTCAGTATTCACTGAACAGGCAGCATTCACCAGTTCGCCTTCAAAGTGAATTGTACCGCCATCTACAACGGCAGCATAACTACCCGTAGCGGCGAATAGTGCGGCAGCCAGCGCAGACGAAATAAATCTTAATTTCATATATATTCCTTCAATCTCATTTATCGACTCCACATCCGTATATAACCGATTACTTTATTTAAGACACTGATAGTAGTAAAATTCCTTTTTATCCTCTAAGAATGTCTTAATTGAAAATATGCACTCTATTCTAAAAAATAGAGAGCCCCGTTAGATGAATACTTCCGCGCAAAATATATTCACCACAAATATAGACCTGAAGCGGTAAATTACCAGGCTGAAAATTCTTTTTATATTGTCAGGTATTTCTTAAATTATCTTAATCCTTAAACAAGGAAATAAATCAGTTCCAGATTTACAACGCCATCATGTACGAAAAATGAAGCTTTCAATCTCAGCGACCTCAGCGACGGTGCGCCTAACCTTCGCAAGAGGTCGCTTCACGCGATAAATCTGAAACGAAACCTGACAGCGCGCCCCGCTTCTGACAAAATAGACGCATCCCCTTCGACCTACGTAACAGATGGAATCCTCTCTCTGATGGCAGCAAAGATTATTGACGGTAAAACGATTGCGCAGCAGGTGCGCTCTGAAGTTGCTCAAAAAGTTCAGGCTCGTATTGCAGCCGGACTGCGGGCACCAGGACTGGCCGTTGTGCTGGTGGGTAGTAACCCTGCATCGCAAATTTATGTCGCAAGCAAACGCAAGGCTTGTGAAGAAGTCGGGTTCGTCTCCCGCTCTTATGACCTCCCGGAAACCACCAGCGAAGCGGAGCTGCTGGAGCTTATCGATGCGCTGAATGCCGACAACACCATCGATGGCATTCTGGTTCAACTGCCGTTACCGGCGGGTATTGATAACGTCAAAGTGCTGGAACGTATTCATCCGGACAAAGACGTGGACGGTTTCCATCCTTACAACGTCGGTCGTCTGTGCCAGCGCGCGCCGCGTCTGCGTCCCTGCACCCCGCGCGGTATCGTCACGCTGCTTGAGCGTTACAACATTGATACCTTCGGCCTCAACGCCGTGGTGATTGGCGCATCGAATATCGTCGGTCGCCCAATGAGCATGGAACTGTTGCTCGCAGGTTGCACCACCACCGTGACTCACCGCTTCACTAAAAATCTGCGTCATCACGTAGAAAATGCCGATCTGTTGATCGTTGCCGTTGGCAAGCCAGGCTTTATTCCCGGTGACTGGATCAAAGAAGGCGCAATTGTGATTGATGTCGGCATCAACCGTCTGGAAAATGGCAAAGTTGTGGGCGACGTCGTGTTTGAAGACGCGGCTAAACGCGCCTCATACATTACGCCTGTTCCCGGCGGCGTTGGCCCGATGACGGTTGCCACGCTGATTGAAAACACGCTACAGGCGTGCGTTGAATATCATGATCCACAGGGTGAGTAACATGGCGACATTTTCTTTAGGTAAACATCCGCACGTTGAGCTGTGCGACTTGCTGAAACTGGAAGGCTGGAGCGAAAGCGGCGCGCAGGCGAAAATCGCGATTGCCGAAGGCCAGGTGAAAGTCGACGGTGCGGTTGAAACGCGCAAACGCTGCAAAATCGTCGCCGGTCAGACAGTGAGTTTTGCAGGACACAGCGTACAGGTTGTTGCCTGATCCCTTTCCCGGCCTGTATCAACAGGCCGGTTCTCTTTTCAGACTTTTGCCCTCTACGCCCCGTTCATCCATGCTGATAGCATCGACATTTTGCCGAAGCGACCATCATGCCAACCGTTATTACGCACGCCGCCGTTCCCCTTTGCATTGGTTTAGGGTTGGGTTCGAAAGGTCTGTTATTTGCCGGAATCATCCTGGCGATGCTGCCCGATGCCGACGTATTGTCGTTTAAATTTGGCGTTGCTTACGGCAATGTTTTTGGTCATCGCGGTTTTACCCATTCGCTGGTGTTTGCGTTTGTTGTCCCGCTCTTATGTGTGCTGATTGGACGTCGATGGTTCAGGGCTGGGCTGATTCGCTGCTGGCTGTTTTTAACCGTCTCGTTGCTATCGCACAGCTTACTGGATTCGGTAACCACTGGCGGTAAGGGCGTTGGCTGGCTGTGGCCGTGGTCAGATGAACGCTTTTTCGCTCCCTGGCAGGTGATTAAAGTCGCGCCGTTTGCATTGTCTCGTTACACCACAGCGTACGGGCATCAGGTGATTATTTCCGAATTGATGTGGGTGTGGTTGCCGGGGATGCTACTGATGGGAATGTTGTGGTGGCGCAGACGATAACCGGATGCGAAAACTCGCATCCGGCAATTGCGCAATTACTTACGACGCCAGGTGGTCCCTTGCGGGCCATCTTCCAGCACGATCCCCATCTCGTTAAGACGGTCACGTGCCGCATCTGCCGCCGCCCAGTCTTTCGCTTTACGGGCATCCAGACGCTGTTGAATTAACGCTTCAATCTCAGCCACTTCGCTGTCGTCTGCCTGCGCGCCGCTTTGCAGGAACGCTTCCGGTTCTTGCTCCAGCAGGCCCAATACAGCGGAAAGTTTACGCAGGTGAGATGCCATTGCATTCGCCGCTGCCATATCTTCTGCTTTCAGACGGTTCACTTCACGCGCCATATCAAACAGCACGGAATAGGCTTCCGGGGTGTTGAAATCGTCGTCCATCGCTTCAATAAAGCGCGCTTCAAACGCTTCGCCACCGGCAGGCGCAACGGTTTTATCTGTGCCGCGCAGCGCAGTGTAGAGGCGCTCCAGCGCCGCACGCGCCTGCTTCAGGTTCTCTTCGCTGTAGTTCAGCTGGCTGCGATAGTGGCCCGACATCAGGAAGTAACGCACGGTTTCCGCGTCGTAGTATTTCAGCACATCGCGCACGGTAAAGAAGTTACCCAGCGATTTGGACATCTTCTCGCGGTCAACCATCACCATTCCGGAGTGCATCCAGTAGTTCACATACTGACCATCATGGGCACAGGTGGACTGCGCGATTTCGTTCTCGTGGTGCGGGAACATCAGGTCTGAACCGCCGCCGTGGATATCAAAGTGGTTACCCAGCTGCTTGCAGTTCATGGCCGAACATTCAATGTGCCAGCCAGGACGACCCGCGCCCCACGGAGACGGCCAGCTCGGTTCGCCCTCTTTCGACATCTTCCACAGAACGAAGTCCATCCGGTTGCGTTTGTCATCAACCACGTCAACGCGCGCGCCAGCCTGCAGCTGGTCGAGATCCTGACGCGACAGCACGCCATAAGTTGGATCGGTCGGGACGTCGAACATCACGTCGCCGTTGTCCGCCACATAAGCGTGACCTTTGGCGATCAGTTGTTCAGTGAGTTCAATAATTTCTGCGATATGGTGCGTCGCGCGCGGCTCCATATCCGGGCGCAGAATGTTCAAAGCATCAAAATCTTTGTGCATTTCGGCGATCATGCGATCCACCAGCGCCACAAAGCTTTCGCCATTTTCATTGGCGCGTTTGATGATTTTGTCGTCGATATCGGTAATGTTGCGCACATACTTCAGTTTATAGCCGAGGAAACGCAGATAGCGCGCAACCACGTCAAAAGCAACAAAGGTACGCCCGTGACCGATATGACAGAGATCGTAAACGGTGATTCCACACACGTACATGCCGACTTCCCCGGCGTGAATAGGCTTAAATTCCTCTTTTTGGCGTGTCAGAGTATTGAAGATTTTTAGCATCGAAGATTCCGTTTAGACATGTGTGGGTAATTGAGTTGCGTATAATACCCATATTTCCCGCGCGAATCAGCATACATTGCGTGATGATCCGATCGTGCGGTTATGCTATAACACCACCCTATATATGACCCGAACTGGGTTGAAGCACCAATCAAACGGAACAGGATGCAAAAATGGTTACTTTCCACACCAATCACGGCGATATTGTCATCAAAACTTTTGACGATAAAGCACCTGAAACAGTTAAAAACTTCCTGGACTACTGCCGCGAAGGTTTTTACAACAACACCATTTTCCACCGTGTTATCAACGGCTTTATGATTCAGGGCGGCGGTTTTGAACCGGGCATGAAACAAAAAGCCACCAAAGAACCGATCAAAAACGAAGCCAACAACGGCCTGAAAAATACCCGTGGTACGCTGGCAATGGCACGTACTCAGGCTCCGCACTCTGCAACTGCACAGTTCTTCATCAACGTGGTTGATAACGACTTCCTGAACTTCTCTGGCGAAAGCCTGCAAGGTTGGGGCTACTGCGTGTTTGCTGAAGTGGTTGACGGCATGGACGTGGTAGACAAAATCAAAGGTGTTGCAACCGGTCGTAACGGTATGCACCAGGACGTGCCAAAAGAAGACGTTATCATTGAAAGCGTGACCGTTAGCGAGTAATCGTGGCGACACTCTTTATTGCAGATCTTCATCTCTGCGTGGAAGAACCGGCGATCACCGCCGGTTTTCTGCGTTTTTTAGCGGGGGAAGCCCGCAAGGCCGACGCGCTGTATATTCTTGGCGATCTGTTTGAAGCATGGATTGGCGACGACGATCCCAACCCACTCCATCGCCAGATGGCGGCAGCGATCAAAGCGGTGTCCGATTCCGGCGTTCCCTGTTATTTCATTCATGGCAACCGTGATTTTCTGCTCGGCAAACGCTTTGCCCGTGAAAGCGGCATGACATTATTGCCGGAAGAAAAGGTGCTCGAACTTTATGGTCGCCGGGTGTTGATTATGCATGGCGACACGCTGTGCACCGATGACGCGGGTTATCAGGCTTTTCGCGCCAAAGTCCACAAACCCTGGCTGCAAATGCTATTCCTCGCCCTGCCGTTGTTTGTGCGCAAACGCATTGCCGCGCGAATGCGCGCGAACAGCAAAGAAGCCAACAGCAGTAAATCGCTGGCGATCATGGACGTTAACCAAAACGCTGTGGTCAGTGCGATGGAAAAACATCAGGTGCAATGGCTAATCCACGGGCATACCCATCGCCCGGCGGTGCATGAACTTATCGCCAACCAGCAACCTGCTTTTCGCGTGGTACTGGGTGCCTGGCATACGGAAGGTTCGATGGTGAAAGTCACGGCTGATGACGTTGAGCTGATTCATTTTCCGTTTTAAAAAACCCACAACTTTGCTGATTTCACAGCCACGCAACCGTTTTCCTTGCTCTCTTTCCGTGCTATTCTCTGTGCCCTCTAAAGCCGAGAGTTGTGCACCACAGGAGTTTTAAGACGCATGTCTTCCCGCAATAATCCGGCGCGTGTCGCCATCGTGATGGGGTCCAAAAGCGACTGGGCTACCATGCAGTTCGCCGTCGAAATCTTCGAAATCCTGAATGTCCCGCACCACGTTGAAGTGGTTTCTGCTCACCGCACCCCCGATAAACTGTTCAGCTTCGCCGAAAGCGCCGAAGAGAACGGTTATCAGGTGATTATTGCGGGCGCAGGCGGCGCAGCGCACCTGCCAGGCATGATTGCCGCCAAAACGCTGGTGCCGGTGCTGGGCGTGCCAGTACAGAGCGCCGCACTGAGCGGTGTCGATAGCCTCTACTCCATCGTACAAATGCCGCGCGGCATTCCGGTGGGTACGCTGGCGATTGGTAAAGCTGGCGCGGCAAACGCGGCATTACTGGCAGCACAAATTCTCGCGACTCACGATAAAGAGCTACACCAGCGTCTGAATGGCTGGCGCAAAGCCCAGACCGACGAAGTGCTGGAAAACCCGGACCCGCGAGGTGCGGCATGAAACAGGTTTGCGTCCTCGGTAACGGGCAGTTAGGCCGTATGCTGCGTCAGGCAGGCGAACCGTTAGGCATTGCTGTCTGGCCGGTCGGGCTGGACGCTGAACCGGCGGCGGTGCCTTTTCAACAAAGCGTGATTACCGCTGAGATCGAACGCTGGCCGGAAACCGCATTAACCCGCGAGCTGGCGCGTCATCCGGCCTTTGTGAACCGCGATGTGTTCCCGATTATTGCTGACCGTCTGACTCAGAAACAGCTTTTCGATAAGCTCCACCTGCCGACCGCGCCGTGGCAGTTACTTGCCGATCGCAGCGAGTGGCCTGCGGTGTTTGATCGTTTAGGTGAACTGGCGATTGTTAAGCGTCGCACTGGTGGCTATGACGGTCGCGGTCAATGGAGTTTACGCGCCAATGAAACCGAACAGTTACCGGCAGAGTGTTACGGTGAATGTATTGTCGAGCAGGGCATTAACTTCTCTGGTGAAGTATCGCTGGTTGGCGCGCGCGGCTTTGATGGCAGCACCGTGTTTTATCCGCTGACGCATAACCTGCATCAGGACGGTATTTTGCGCACCAGCGTCGCTTTTCCGCAGGCCAACGCACAGCAGCAGGCGCAAGCCGAAGAGATGCTGTCGGCGATTATGCAGGAGCTGGGCTATGTGGGCGTGATGGCGATGGAGTGTTTTGTCACCCCGCAAGGTCTGCTGATCAACGAACTGGCTCCGCGTGTGCATAACAGCGGTCACTGGACACAAAACGGTGCCAGCATCAGCCAGTTTGAGCTGCATCTGCGGGCGATTACCGATCTGCCGTTACCGCAACCAGTAGTGAATAATCCGTCGGTGATGATCAATCTGATTGGTAGCGATGTGAATTATGACTGGCTGAAATTGCCGCTGGTGCATCTGCACTGGTACGACAAAGAAGTCCGTCCGGGGCGTAAAGTGGGGCATCTGAATTTGACCGACAGCGACACATCGCGTCTGACTGCGACGCTGGAAGCCTTAATCCCGCTGCTGCCGCCAGAGTATGCCAGCGGCGTGATTTGGGCGCAGAGTAAGTTCAGTTAAGCAGGTGCTCATTTGATTGCCGGATGCGGCGTAAACGCCTTATCCGGCTTACCGCTCCGGTACCCATTGTAGGCCTGATAAGACGCGTCAAGCGTCGCATCAGGCATGGTGCACCGATTGCCGGATGCTCTCATCACTACAGCGAAATACAGGTCCCCGCTTCGCCCGCCAGCGTCTCTTCAATTCGCGATAACGCCCCAATCCACGCGGGTTTACTACGGCTTCTGACATAACCACTCACCGCCGTTACCTTCGGCCCCATCGAACCATCGGCTTTGGCAAATGGCGCTAACTCATCCGGTGTGGCATGGCGAATGGCACGTTGCTGCGGCGTTCCCCAGTTTTCATATACCGCATCAGCATCGGTGAGGATCACCAGTCCATCGGCATTAATCTGCTCGGCGAGCAACGCAGCGGCGAGATCTTTATCAATCACCGCTTCACTCCCTGCCCCATCTTCCGTCACAGGCACACCGCCGCCGCCACTGCAAATCACCACATGCCCCTCTTTGAGCAACAACTCGATGGCTTCGCTGTCGAGAATTTTACGCGGTTGCGGAGACGCCACCACCCGGCGCAAATATTTACCATCACGTTTCATCTGCCAGCCGTAAGCCGCTTCCAGTGCCTCTTGTTCTTCTGGCTGATAAACCGGACCAATAAATTTCTCTGGCTGCAAAAACGCCGGATCATCAGGCGAAACCTCAATGCGCGTCAGCACCGTCGTAACAGGCGGCATCTGCGGCTGTGCGCTCAAGCTCTGCGCCAGCATATAGCCAATCATCCCCTGGCTTTCCGCCACCAGTACATCCAGCGGATACGGTTCTACCTCTTTCCACGCCAGATTCTGTAACGCCAGCAGCCCCACCTGCGGCCCGTTGCCGTGAACAATCGCCAGCCGATAAGAACGGGCCAGGCGTGCCAGCGCGGGTACAGCACTGGCGATATTGCGATATTGATTTTCCGCCGTCAGCGCCTCACCGCGCTGGAGTAAGGCGTTGCCCCCAAGAGCTACAACCAGTGTTTTCATGGTTTTCCTTGTAATAATTGTTGGCCAAGCCAGAACCCCAGCAGCGTATCTGCCCCTGACGTATGCCCCAGCGCCAGCAGCGAATCAATCGCAACAGCGGTACGTTTCGGGCAACTCAGAGCATGGACAAAGTGCAGGAGTGGCGAGGCGAAATATCCTTGCGCGGCATAACGTAAATAACTGACGCTCACCGCTGTGGTAACGAGTTGAAGATTGTCGGAACAGGCAAAAAACGGGCGACCGGCGCGCGCATCTAAAGCGCCATAATACCAGGCCGCCAGCAGCATTCCGCTCAACGTGTCATCATGACTTGGCGTTAATCCGGGGCCTTTACCCAGCCAGTGCCGCCAGTCGGTCTTAACGCCATTGAGCGCGGCCTGAAAACAGTGACGAAACTGGCGTAATTCAGCGGGCAGCGGATCGCTTGCCGCCATCGCCAGTGGCCCGAAAAGTCCGGTTTCCTCCGCGCGTTGCATCCATGCAGCTGCAAGCGGTTGAGGATGCGAAGGCGGCGTAATACGCAGCAAACAATAACGCTGTGGCTGTTTAACCGTGAAACGCCCGAGGCGAATCCCTTGAGCCACAACCTGTGGTCGTTCATTGCCGCATAATCCACCGCATAACGCATCGAATTGCGTGCGGCGAAATTACACATTCCCGTCAAGCTATAGAAGAAACGCTGCCCTGGCTTTCCTCTTTTGGCGCTGACCCAACGGGTGGGATGACCCGTTTACTTTATTCGCCGGAATGGCTGGAAACCCAGCAGCAATTTAAAAAAAGAATGGCAGCAAGTGGGCTGGAAACACGTTTCGATGAAGTGGGGAATTTATACGGTCGCCTGAGTGGCACCGAATATCCACAGGAAGTGGTTCTGAGCGGTTCGCATATCGATACCGTGGTTAACGGCGGTAACCTCGACGGGCAATTCGGCGCGCTGGCGGCGTGGCTGGCAATTGACTGGTTGAAAACGCAATACGGCGCACCGTTACGTACGGTCGAAGTGGTGGCGATGGCAGAAGAAGAAGGCAGCCGCTTCCCGTATGTCTTCTGGGGCAGTAAAAATATCTTTGGGCTGGCGAATCCTGACGACGTGCGGAATATCTGTGATGCCAAAGGAAATAGTTTTGCCGATGCGATGAAGGCTTGCGGATTTACTCTGCCGAACGCCCCACTAACTCCGCGTCAGGCTATAAAAGCCTTTGTTGAACTGCATATTGAACAGGGCTGTGTGCTGGAAAGTAATGGGCAATCAATTGGCGTGGTGAATGCAATTGTCGGGCAGCGTCGCTATACGGTGACGCTGAACGGCGAATCAAACCATGCAGGCACCACGCCGATGGGTTATCGTCGTGATACGGTTTACGCTTTCAGTCGCATTTGCCATCAGTCGATCGAAAAAGCGAAAAAGATGGGCGATCCGCTGGTTCTGACCTTTGGCAAAGTAGAGCCGCGCCCGAATACGGTAAATGTGGTGCCGGGTAAAACCACGTTCACCATTGATTGTCGTCATACCGACGCTGCCGTGCTGCGCGATTTCACCCAACAGTTAGAAAACGACATGCGGGCGATTTGCGATGAAATGGACATTGGTATTGATATCGATTTATGGATGGACGAAGAACCCGTGCCGATGAATAAGGAGCTGGTCGCCACCCTGACAGAATTGTGTGAAAGAGAAAAACTGAATTACCGGGTGATGCACAGTGGTGCCGGGCACGACGCGCAAATTTTCGCGCCTCGCGTACCAACCTGCATGATTTTTATCCCCAGCATCAACGGGATCAGCCATAACCCGGCGGAACGCACCAATATTACTGACCTTGCCGAAGGGGTCAAAACGTTGGCACTCATGCTTTATCAACTTGCCTGGCAGGAATAAGGAGTCATAAATGGGATATTTAAATAACGTCACCGGTTACCGCGAAGATTTACTGGCTAACCGTGCGATTGTTAAACACGGTAATTTCGCACTGTTAACCCCGGATGGTCTGATAAAAAATATTATTCCGGACTTTGAAAATTGTGACGCGACAATCCTCTCCACGCCAAAGCTGGGTGCCTCTTTTGTTGATTATCTGGTCACACTGCATCAAAACGGTGGCAACCAACAGGGCTTCGGTGGCGAAGGCATTGAAACGTTCCTGTATGTGATCTCTGGAAATATCACTGCCAAAGCCGAAGGCAAAACATTTGCCTTAAGCGAAGGTGGCTATCTTTATTGCCCACCAGGCTCCTTAATGACGTTTGTTAACGCCCAGGCCGAAGACAGCCAAATCTTTTTATATAAGCGCCGCTATGTTCCGGTAGAAGGCCATGCACCGTGGCTGTTTTCTGGCAATGCCAGCGAACTGGAACGCATTCACTATGAAGGTATGGATGATGTGATCCTGCTGGATTTTCTGCCCAAAGAGTTAGGTTTTGATATGAACATGCATATCCTCTCTTTTGCACCAGGTGCCAGCCACGGTTATATCGAAACACACGTTCAGGAACATGGTGCCTATATTCTTTCCGGTCAGGGGGTTTATAACCTCGGTAATGCTGCCAACTTACTGATTTAGTGTCTGATGGTGATTTTAAGGTGCTTGCGTGGCTTCCATTTCCATCAGATGTCCTTCCTGCTCCGCTACTGAAGGCGTGGTGCGTAACGGCAAAAGCACTGCCGGACATCAGCGCTATCTCTGCTCTCATTGCCGTAAAACATGGCAACTACAGTTCACTTACATCGCCTCTCAGCCCGGTACGCACCAGAAAATCATTGATATGGCCATGAATGGCGTCGGATGTCGCGCCAGTGCACGCATTATGGACGTTGGCCTCAACACGGTTTTACGTCACTTAAAAAACTCAGGCCGCAGTCGGTAACCTCGCGCATACAACCGGGCAGTGATGTGATTGTCTGCGCTGAAATGGACGAACATTGGGGCTACGTCGGTGCTAAATCACGTCAGCGCTGGCTGTTTTACGCGTATGACAGGATACGGAGGACGGTTGTGGCGCACGTCTTCGGTGAACGCACTCTGGCCACACTGGAGCGTCTTCTGAGCCTGCTGTCGGCCTTTGAGGTCGTGGTATGGATGACGGATGGCTGGCCGCTGTATGAATCACGCCTGAAGGGAAAGCTGCACGTTATCAGCAAGCGTTACACTCAGCACATTGAGCGACATAATCTGAATCTGAGACAACATCTGGCAAGGCTGGGACGGAAGTCACTGTCGTTCTCAAAATCGGTGGAGCTGCATGACAAGGTCATCGGGCATTATCTGAACATAAAACACTATCAGTAAGTTGGAGTCATTACCAACGAATCGCTGCTGCTACGCCATCCCGAAACTCTTCTTCACGGCCAGGAATACAGGCAATACCGCGCTCGCCCGCCGCCCAGTCACCTGCCGGTAAATTGTGCAGCGTATGTTCGAGTTTATTACTCGCCAGTACCTGTTTTAATTCTTCAATGTCGTAGTCATAAGGAAACATAAATTCAACGCCGCGAAAACCACACTGCGCAGCTTTCTCAAAACGGGCGAGAAAATCATATTCACCAAATAACATCGATAAATTAGCAGAGAAACGTAACATCATTTATCTCCCTTATTCATAGTGCATGAAGCAGGTTTCAGTCGGTGCATCCGCTACGTTATCGGCGATATCTTCAAATTCCATGACGTTATCCAGTTCGCTGCCCATCGAAATATTGGTCACACGCTCGAGAATAACTTCCACGACTACCGGTACCCGATATTGCGCCATTAAGGCTTTCGCCTGTTCAAAGGCTGGCGCAATATCTTCCGGTTTGAAGACCCGAATAGCTTTACAACCTAAACCTTCCGCTACTTTTACGTGGTCAACACCGTAGCCATTCACTTCACTGGAGTTGATATTCTCGAAAGCGAGTTGCACGCAGTAGTCCATGTCAAAAGCGCGTTGTGACTGACGAATCAGGCCGAGATAGGCGTTATTCACCAGCACATGGATGTACGGAATGTTGAACTGCGCGCCAACGGCTAACTCTTCAATCAGGAACTGGAAGTCAAAGTCGCCAGAAATCGCCACCACATTGCGTTTCGGATCAGCGGCACAAACCCCCAGCGCCGCCGGAATCGTCCAGCCTAACGGACCAGCCTGACCACAGTTGATCCAGTGGCGGTCTTTAAAGACATGCAGCATTTGTGCCGCAGCGATTTGTGACAGACCAATAGTGGTGACATAACAAACATCGCGACCAAAGGCTTTGTTCATCTCTTCATACACGCGCTGCGGTTTCACCGGCACGTTGTCGAAGTGGGTTTTGCGCAGCAAAGTGCGTTTACGCTGCTGGCAGTCGGCGACCCATTCTTTACGACACGGCAGACGACCCGCTTTTTGCATCTCCTGCGCCACTTCAACCAGCAGTGTCAGCGCCGCTTTAGCATCAGAGACAATGCCGAGATCCGGACACAGCACGCGACCAATTTGCGTCGGCTCAATATCAATATGAACGATTTTGCGCCCTTCGGTGTATTTCTCTACCGAACCGGTATGACGGTTAGCAAAACGGTTACCGATACCAAACACCATGTCGGACGCCAGCAACGTTGCGTTACCGTAACGATGCGCGGTTTGCAGACCGACCATCCCGGCCATCAGTTCATGATCGTCCGGGATACAGCCCCAGCCCATCAGCGTTGGGATCACCGGAACGCTGGTCAGTTCAGCAAACTGTTGTAACAGTGCAGCTGCGTCAGCATTGATTACCCCGCCCCCGGCAACAATCACCGGACGTTCGGCCTGGATTAACATTTCTACAGCTTTTTCGATCTGCATACGGCTGGCAGCAGGTTTGTAGACCGGCAGCGGTTCGTACATGTCAGGATCAAACTCGATTTCCGCAACCTGAACGTCGAACGGTAAATCCACCAGTACCGGACCCGGACGACCAGAACGCATCAGGTGAAATGCCTGTTGCAGCACGCGAGGCACCAGCGCCGCTTCACGAACTGTAACCGCCATTTTGCTGACCGGTTTAGCAATTGCTTCAATATCTACGGCCTGAAAATCTTCTTTATGCAGACGGGCGCGCGGTGCCTGGCCGGTAATGCACAGAATAGGAATGGAATCAGCAGAAGCGGAATAGAGCGCGGTGATCATGTCCGTGCCCGCAGGACCGGAAGTCCCCAGACATACGCCGATATTCCCTGCCGTTGCGCGGGTATAACCTTCCGCCATGTGCGAAACACCTTCCACATGACGCGCCAGAATGTGACGAATACCGCCGTGCTTACGCATCGCTGAGTAGAACGGATTAATTGCAGCTCCCGGAACGCCGAAGGCGGTGGTGATACCTTCTTTCTCCAGCACATACATTGCCGCGTCAACGGCTCTCATTTTTGCCATTTTATTCCTACCTCCATTAGTTGGAAAAATTTTCCAACTTTCAAATTTTGTCAAAAAAACCCGCTCCGCAGAGCGGGATGCGACAGACACTATGGATGTGCTTTCAGTCCCAACGCCGTGCTGATATCGCGGGCGGTGTCTCTGACCAGCTCACCCTGACTGACAAAACGATCTTCTGTCAGTCTTGATGAAGGCCCGGAGATGGAGATAGCGGCAACAACTCTACCGACATCATCGTAAATTGCTGAAGCTATGCAATTCAGACCTACAACATGCTCTTCTTTATCTACGGTATAGCCCAGTTCACGCGCTTGTTCCAGGTCCTTCAGCAAGGTGGGCATATCCACAAGCGTAGTTGGCGTAAACTGCTGCAAACCGGTTTGCAGAATGATGCTCATCAACTCCTCTTCCGCCAGCGGATAAAGCAGCGCTTTGCCCGCACCGGAAGCATGCAGCGGCAGACGACTGCCCAGTGGCGCACACATCCTGACCATCGATTTACACTCTAACTGACCAATTAATACCGCTTCATTGCCGTTACGGATCGCGACATTGACCGTTTCGCCGGAAAGTAACATCAGGCGGCGCATAAACGGCCCGGCGACGGAGAGGACATCGCGGTTATGGATGTACGCCGCACCGACGTTAAAGACACCTAATCCTATATGCCACCAGCCTAATTGACTGTCCTGATAGACAAAATCCGCTGCTTGTAAAACCTTCAGCAAGCGAAAGGTCGTGGAGAGCGGCAAATCCAGATTGAGAGAAATATCGCTAACCGACGAACTTCCCCCACTTTTTTCCAGATATTGCAGAATCGCAATTCCCCGCTCTAACGCCTGTGCGCCCTTCTGTGCCACAGGCTCCGCCTGTCCTGGCCTGCCGCGCCGTCTAACTTCCGTCATACCTACGTTAACTCCGACCTACAAGTGAGCATAAACAATGAACAATTAGTTTATCTTATGCAAGTCGGTTGCAGGCGTCACGCAAAACAGAGTTCCTGTTCAGGAATACTTTCAACATCACAGTTGTCACTGCCGCCGCGATCGATGGTCAGAAAATCGGTGACGCGCTGCCAGGCGAAAAGTGGGTGATGCCAGACGTTACGATGGTAATTCACCCCCTGTTCACCGTTGGTGATAAACGCCCGCAGCGTTGACAGGTCTGGTTTGTCGTCGCCTAACGCCACGACCACCACAAACACTTCACCTTTCATTGGGATAAAGGCCTGAGTGCCCAGCGGATGACGTTCGAGTTCGTGAATGGTCAGCGGCAGATTCGCCGGTTGCGCGCGGTTAATGCTGATAAGCGTACGGTCTTGCTCAAGAATCTCAACCAGCGCCAAATCGTGGTAACGCTCCACCAGGCCATTGTTAATATGGAAAAAATCCCGTTGCTGCGTTTCGATTACGTCGCCATAAGCACTAAAGGCTTCCTGACTTAACGGTAATACCTGAAGTTTCATCTTTTTGTCCTTGTAACATAATTCCGTTCAACCACCGCCGACCGGTCAGCTTGGTTTCAATAACAGGCAATCTAAAACCTTAAGAGAACAACATTAATACAAAAGTTGGAATGTTTTTCCAAAACTAGATTTAGTCCACAAATTGAACAGGATTATCATGTAAAAATACTGATAAATCAGAGGATAAGAAAATCACGCAACTTGCGGATTTAAAAGGGGATACCTGAAGATGTTCGATCCAGAAACCTTGCGGACTTTCATTGCGGTTGCTGAAACAGGAAGTTTTTCAAAAGCGGCAGAACGATTATGTAAAACCACGGCGACGATCAGTTATCGCATTAAACTTCTGGAAGAGAATACCGGAGTAGCGCTGTTTTTCCGTACGACTCGTAGCGTAACGTTGACAGCGGCTGGCGAGCATCTACTTTCCCAGGCCAGAGACTGGCTGAGCTGGCTGGAAAGTATGCCCAGCGAGCTGCAACAGGTGAATGATGGCGTGGAACGCCAGGTGAATATTGTCATCAACAACCTGCTCTATAACCCCCAGGCCGTCGCCCAGTTGCTGGCGTGGCTGAATGAGCGTTACCCCTTTACCCAGTTTCACATCTCCCGACAAATCTATATGGGCGTCTGGGACTCGCTATTGTACGAAGGTTTTTCGCTGGCTATCGGGGTCACGGGAACTGAGGCGCTGGCAAATACCTTTAGTCTTGATCCCTTAGGATCGGTGCAATGGCGATTTGTCATGGCGGCGGATCATCCGCTGGCGAACGTTGAAGAGCCGCTAACAGAAGCGCAGTTGCGTCGCTTTCCGGCGGTCAATATTGAAGACAGCGCCGGCACCTTAACCAAACGCGTCGCCTGGCGATTGCCGGGGCAAAAAGAGATTATTGTTCCCGATATGGAAACGAAAATCGCCGCCCATCTGGCGGGTGTTGGCATTGGTTTTTTGCCAAAATCACTTTGCCAGTCAATGATCGATAATCAACAACTGGTCAGCCGGGTAATCCCAACGATGCGCCCTCCTTCGCCATTGAGTCTGGCATGGCGCAAATTTGGCAGCTGCAAAGCGGTAGAAGATATTGTGACCTTGTTTACCCAACACAGGCCGGAAATCAGCGGATTTTTAGAAATTTTCGGCACCCCACGCAGTTAAAAATCAAGTTTCCTTGCGCGTTGGCGCGTAAAATAGCGCGCAAGCTGATTTGAGGTTCACTTTTAACTATGCAAGAGAGACACACGGAACAGGACTATCGTGCCCTGCTGATTGCTGATACGCCCATTATTGATGTTCGCGCCCCTATCGAGTTTGAGCAAGGCGCAATGCCCGCCGCTATCAATCTGCCGTTAATGGATAACGATGAACGCGCCTCCGTTGGCACCTGCTATAAACAGCAAGGCTCAGACGCAGCGCTGGCGCTGGGGCATAAACTGGTGGCGGGTGAAATTCGTCAGCAGCGTATGTACGCCTGGCGGGCAGCGTGCCTGCAAAATCCGCAAGGTATTCTCTGCTGCGCCCGTGGCGGTCAACGTTCACATATTGTGCAACGCTGGCTGCATGAAGCGGGGATTGATTATCCGCTGGTGGAAGGCGGTTATAAGGCACTGCGCCAGACCGCGATTCAGGCGACCATTGAACTGGCACAAAAACCGATAGTGCTGATTGGCGGTTGTACCGGCAGCGGTAAAACGCTATTAGTGCAACAACAGCCAAACGGTGTTGATCTGGAAGGGCTGGCGCGTCATCGCGGTTCGGCGTTTGGTCGCACGTTACAACCACAACTTAGCCAGGCGAGTTTTGAAAACCTGCTGGCTGCCGAAATGCTAAAAACCGACGCCCGTCAGGATTTGCGCCTGTGGGTGCTGGAAGATGAAAGCCGGATGATCGGTTCGAATCACCTGCCGGAATGTCTGCGCGAGCGAATGACTCAGGCGGCGATTGCGGTGGTAGAAGATCCGTTTGAGATCCGTCTTGAACGCCTGAATGAAGAGTATTTCTTGCGTATGCATCATGATTTTACCCACGCTTATGGCGACGAACAGGGCTGGCAGGAATATTGCGAATACCTGCATCACGGACTTTCGGCGATTAAGCGTCGGCTGGGGTTACAGCGCTATAACGAACTCGCTGCCCAGCTGGATACGGCGCTGACAACGCAACTCACCACCGGCAGCACCGACGGTCATCTGGCCTGGCTGGTGCCGTTACTTAAAGAATATTACGACCCAATGTATCGCTATCAGCTTGAGAAAAAAGCGGAAAAAGTTGTCTTTCGCGGTGAGTGGGCGGAAGTGGCGGTATGGGTTAAGGCGCAGTGATGGGCGGTATTCTGAAACGGCGATTGTCGTGAGAACAAAATGGTTGCACCAGAATACAGATATAAAAAAACCGACATGACAGTCGGTTTTTTTATTTTTTCCGCCCAAGACTTGGTGGTTCCGGGCAGAAATTAAACAGTCCTCATCTAGCAAGTGAATTATAAGTCAGGATGCCTACATATTCAAACAGCTATGTTGGCGATACAATCCCGACGCTAGTAGTGATACTGCCTCAAGGGATTACCGCAGTGCGGAAAAGTACTTTTAAGTCCTGGTC
Organism: Shigella flexneri 2a str. 301; assembly: GCF_000006925.2. Taxonomy (NCBI): domain Bacteria; kingdom Pseudomonadati; phylum Pseudomonadota; class Gammaproteobacteria; order Enterobacterales; family Enterobacteriaceae; genus Shigella; species Shigella flexneri. The sequence continues at coordinate 459,585 of NC_004337.2, read as the reverse complement.
AGGATACAGGTGGTGCTGATTCTGGTGCTCTAATTTGGAGAGAGACAGTCCTCATCTAGCACATGAAGAAAATCATAGTTATAGGCAACGTAAGGGTAAGCTGTGATTGTCTTTCTCCCTTAAGGGAGCAACGGATGAAAACTTTTCTCGATAAAGTTCTCATCGTTCTTAAGGCGCTAATCGCGCTGCTGGAACTGATCCGTCAGTTTATTGAATAACTGAGGAAACGTAGCTAAGGCCGAAGGTTTACCTCCTTCGGCCTTTAAAAAAACCGACATGACAGTTGGTTTCATATTTATTGCCAAAATGCACACTGTTCATGCCAGATGCGGCGTAAACGCCTTATCCGGCCTACACAATCTTGCAAAATCAATATATTGCACGCTCTTCGTAGGCCTGATAAGCGTAGCGCATCAGGCAATCTAACACCTGTCATCACCCCACAAACTGCCTGAACAGCGCCTTACCCTTAACCAGTCGCGCACCCAGCCAGCCGCCGAAAAGCGACAGCAGCAGCGCACCGCTGCACGGCAGAACAATCCACAATCGCCAGTCTGGCTCCCACGGGAAATCAAACACTTTCGCCTGCAACACTGCCAGTGCCGTTTCCGCACCAATTGCGGCCACCAGGCCGGAAACAAACCCAAGCATGGCGAACATCACACCACAATGTCGTGCGCAGCAGTTTTTTCCCCGCACCGAGTGTGCGCCATACCACCAGCTCCTGATGACGCTGGCGCATTCCCACCTGCACCTGTGCCAGCAACAGCAACATACCGCAGGCGGTGACCAGCACCACCATCACCTCCAGCGCCCGACTTACCTGCTCCAGCACCTGACCGACCTGTTTTAAAATCGCGCCAATGTCTAACAGGCTAATGGTCGGGAACTGGCGGTTGAGTTGCGTCAACATGCCGTTGCCATTCTCCCAGCGGAAACTGGTAAGCCAGCTCTGCGGTTGCCCGTCTAATGCCCCTTCAGGGAAAATAAAATAGAAATTAGGCCGCAGACTTTCCCAGTCCACTTTGCGCAGGCTGGTCACTTTAGCGCGGAACTCCTGGGTATCGCCCATAAAAGTCACGGTATCACCGAGGGCAACGTTTAAGCGTTTCGCCAGCCCCTCTTCCATCGACACTTCATCGGCTTTTGGCGGCCAGTTACCGGCGACAATCGGATTATGATCGGGCCGCGTATTTTGCCAGGTAAGATTGAGTTCGCGATTAAGCGCCTCATCTTCATTACCTTCTGTCGGCTTATCATTAATCGCCGTCAGCCGCGCCCGCACTACCGGATAAAATGATTCCGGGACTATATGATGTTCCGCGAGGAACGCTTTTAGCGGTGCTACCTGTTCTGTGGCGATGTTAATTAAAAAGTAGTTCGGGCTTTCTGGCGGTAGCTGCTGCTGCCAGCGGTCGAGCAGATCGCCACGCAGCACCAGCAGCAGTGCCAGCAGCATAAAGGAGAGCGAAAATGCCGAAAGCTGGCTTAACGTTGACCACGGCTGACGTAACAGGCGGCTAACCGCCAGGCGCAGAGGCAGCGATTTCAGCGTCATGCGGCGAAGTACATTCAGCAGCATCCAGCCCAGCACACCGCACAGCAAAGCCAGTACTACCGCGCCCGCCAGCACCGCCCAAAGCAGCATGCTGCCACCCATTAATCCGGCGAGCAGCAGCACAACCACCACACTGACAATCGGCAGATAAAACTTCAGCGGCCAGACGTTCGCGACCACATCATTACGTAATACGCGTAAAGGCTGCGTTGCCAGCAACAAGCGGTATGGTCGTAGCCCCACCAGCAGCGAGATGACCGTCATGGTGCCAAGCGCCCACAGCCACGGCCAGAGGCTGGCTGGCGGTAGTGCAGCAGGCAGAACGGGCTTGAGCAGCACCATCAACACGTTTTCGAACAACAGGCCTATGGCCCCACCGGTAACGGCTGAAAGCGTCAGCACCATCAACCACTGACCGACGATTAGCTTACGCAGTTGCGCTCGCCCTGCCCCCAGCGTTTTGAGGATCGCCACCAGATCGTAGCGACTGCGACAGTAATGATTCATCGCTACCGCCACCGCTGCCACTGCCAGCAGCAAGGTCAGAAGCGCCGAAAGCAGCAGGAACTGTTGCGAGCGTTCCATCGATCGCCCCAGCGCGCCTTCGTCCTGTTCCAGACCGTACCAGCGTTGTTCGGGTTTAAGCTGAGGTAACAACCATTTCTCATAGCCGTCGAGCTGGTTCTCGTTGCCGCCGAATTTATAACGCCAGGTGACCCGACTCCCCGGCTGCACGGCTCCGGTTTTATCGACATCCGCCAGATTCATCATCAGACGCGGAGCCATCTGGAAGGGGTTAAAACCGGAATCCGGTTCCTGAATCACTTCTCCGGCAATCCGCAAGGTGGCATCGCCCACGTCAATGGTGTCGCCCGTTTTCAGGTTAAGCAGTGCCATCAGGCGTGGGGCCAGCAATACGCTGCCCGCCTGCGGTTTCAGGCCAGGGGGATTAGTTTGCAGACCGCCATACATCGGGTAGATATCATCCACCGCTTTGACGTTCGCCAGCTGCGGTGTGTCGCCTGCAAAGGTCATTGTGGCGAAAGTCAGCTGCTTGCCGACTTTCAGGCCGCGCTTTTGCGCTTCCTCCAGCCACGCTTGCGGCACTTCGCGTGAACTGCGCAACGCCCGATCGCCCGCCATAAACTCACGGCTTTGCTGGCTTAAGCCCTTCTCCATGCGATCGCTGATATTGCCCAGCGCCAGCACGCAGGCCACCGCCAGGCTTAGCGCCAGCCAGACAATTAATAGCGACGGCGAACGCCATTCGCGCCAGAACCAACGTGCAATCATGCTTCCTCCTGCAACTGCCCGTTCACCAGCCGTAAGCAGCGGTCGCAGCGTGCCGCCAGTTGCAGGTCGTGGGTCACCATAATCAACGTGGTGCCATGTTCACGGTTGAGGGAAAACAGCAGGTCGGCAATTTTATCGCCCGTCTGGCGGTCAAGGTTGCCGGTGGGTTCGTCGGCAAACAGCACATCAGGTCGACCATTAAAGGCTCGTGCCAGCGCCACTCGTTGCTGTTCACCGCCGGAAAGCTGTGCCGGAAGATGATCCAGACGTTTACCCAGCCCTAACTGTTCGAGCAACGCTTTCGCCCCGTTACGACTTTCCGCGCTACTCTCACCGCGCAGCAGAGCCGGAAGCTCGACGTTTTCCAGCGCGTTAAGGGTAGGAATTAACATAAATGACTGAAAAACAAAGCCGACGTGCTTCGCGCGCAACTTTGCCCGCGCTTCTTCGTCCATATTATGTAGCGGTTGTCCCACCAGACTCACTTCGCCACTGCTGCCGTCATCAAGCCCGGCGAGGATCGCCAGCAAGGTTGACTTACCCGATCCCGACTCGCCCACCAGTGCGATGGTCTCGCCACGTTTGACAACCAGCTCAACTCCGGTGAGGATGGAGAGTTCATGCTCCCCCTGACCGACGGACTTCTTAAGATGATGAACTTCAACAATGTTTTCCGCTGGCATTTGCCCTTCCTGTTCCTGGTCCTGTTAACCTTCCGTGCCGCCGCAGCGGACACGTTATTGATTCTGGGTGATAGCCTGAGCGCCGGGTATCGAATGTCTGCCAGCGCGGCCTGGCCTGCCTTGTTGAATGATAAGTGGCAGAGTAAAACGTCGGTAGTTAATGCCAGCATCAGCGGCGACACCTCGCAACAAGGGCTGGCGCGCCTTCCGGCTCTGCTCAAACAGCATCAGCCGCGTTGGGTGCTGGTTGAACTGGGCGCAATGATGGTTTGCGTGGTTTTCAGCCACAGCAAACCGAGCAAACGCTGCGCCAGATTTTGCAGGATGTCAAAGCCGCCAACGCTGAACCATTGTTAATGCAAATACGTCTGCCTGCAAACTATGGTCGCCGTTATAATGAAGCCTTTAGCGCCATTTACCCCAAACTCGCCAAAGAGTTTGATGTTCCGCTGCTGCCCTTTTTTATGGAAGAGGTCTACCTCAAGCCACAATGGATGCAGGATGACGGTATTCATCCCAACCGCGACGCCCAGCCGTTTATTGCCGACTGGATGGCGAAGCAGTTGCAGCCTTTAGTAAATCATGACTCATAAAGCAACGGAGATCCTGACAGGTAAAGTTATGCAAAAATCGGTCTTAATTACCGGATGTTCCAGTGGAATTGGCCTGGAAAGCGCGCTCGAATTAAAACGCCAGGGTTTTCATGTGCTGGCAGGTTGCCGAAAACCGAATGATGTTGAGCGTATGAACAACATGGGATTTACCGGCGTGTTGATCGATCTGGATTCACCAGAAAGTGTTAATCGCGCAGCAGACGAGGTGATCGCCCTGACCGATAATTGTCTGTATGGGATCTTTAACAATGCCGGATTCGGCATGTATGGCCCCCTTTCCACCATCAGCCGTGCGCAGATGGAACAGCAGTTTTCCGCCAACTTTTTCGGCGCACACCAGCTCACCATGCGCCTGTTACCCGCGATGTTACCGCACGGTGAAGGGCGTATTGTGATGACATCATCGGTGATGGGATTAATCTCCACGCCGGGTCGTGGCGCTTACGCGGCCAGTAAATATGCGCTGGAGGCGTGGTCAGACGCGCTGCGCATGGAGCTACGCCACAGCGGAATTAAAGTCAGCCTGATCGAACCCGGTCCCATTCGTACTCGCTTCACCGACAACGTCAACCAGACGCAAAGTGATAAACCAGTCGAAAATCCCGGCATCGCCGCCCGCTTTACGTTGGGACCGGAAGCGGTGGTCGACAAAGTGCGCCATGCTTTTATTAGCGAGAAGCCGAAGATGCGCTATCCGGTAACGCTGGTGACCTGGGCAGTAATGGTGCTCGAGCGCCTGCTGCCTGGGCGCGTGATGGACAAAATATTGCAGGGGTGAGTTGAAGCGCGCGCTTAAGCCCCCATGTCAAAGAAAATATCGACAACAGAGAGCGACTCCATGTCCGTAGAAAATATTGTCAACATTAACGAATCTAACCTGCAACAGGTTCTTGAACAGTCGATGACCACTCCGGTGCTGTTCTATTTTTGGTCTGAACGTAGCCAGCACTGTTTGCAGTTAACCCCGATCCTGGAAAGCCTCGCGGCGCAGTACAACGGGCAATTTATTCTGGCGAAGCTGGACTGCGACGCGGAGCAGATGATTGCCGCCCAGTTTGGTCTGCGCGCGATTCCGACCGTGTATCTGTTCCAGAACGGGCAACCGGTAGATGGCTTCCAGGGGCCGCAACCGGAAGAGGCGATCCGCGCCCTGCTGGATAAAGTGCTGCCGCGCGAAGAAGAGCTGAAAGCGCAGCAGGCGATGCAACTGATGCAGGAAGGCAATTACACCGATGCCCTGCCATTGCTGAAAGACGCCTGGCAGTTGTCGAATCAGAACGGGGAGATCGGCCTGCTGCTGGCAGAAACGCTGATTGCGCTGAACCGTTCTGAAGATGCGGAAGCGGTGCTGAAAACCATTCCGTTGCAGGATCAGGACACCCGCTACCAGGGGCTGGTAGCGCAAATCGAACTGCTGAAGCAGGCGGCTGATAAGCCGGAAATTCAACAGTTGCAACAGCAGGTGGCGGAGAATCCAGAAGATGCCGCACTGGCGACGCAACTGGCGCTGCAACTGCATCAGGTTGGGCGCAATGAAGAGGCGCTGGAGTTGCTGTTCGGGCATCTGCGTAAAGATCTCACCGCCGCAGACGGTCAGACGCGTAAAACGTTCCAGGAGATCCTCGCTGCGCTGGGTACGGGTGATGCACTGGCGTCGAAGTATCGCCGCCAGCTGTATGCATTGTTGTATTGATATTCCGTTGTTCGGCACATGAACCACAACGCCGGATGCGATGCTGCGCATCCGGCATCGCATCATTTCTTCTTCAATTGAGTCACCACCAACTGGTGGCGCGAATTATAAAACTTACGATAGGTTAAATAGCAGGCAATAATGGTCGACAAGCTGGCGGTTGAGAGCAGCATAAAGGTCACCATAATCTGATATTTAATCGCCTTCACCGGATCAATCCCGGCAAATATCAGCCCGGACATCATTCCTGGTAAACTCACTAAGCCAACCGTTTTTGCTGAATCGACCGTCGGAATTAAAGCCGCGCGAATACTGTCGCGAATCAATATCGCTGAAGCCTGCTTCGGCGTCGCGCCAAGACTCAGTTTCTCCTGAATCTGTTGCTGTTCGCTAATGACCCGTTGCCCTAAATTGTTGTAACACAACCCCACCGCTACCATGGCGTTACCGGCAATCATCCCGGCGACAGGGATCACCTGCATCGGGATAAATTCAATCGCCCCTGAGAGAATCAGCACCGCCAGGGTAATTCCCGCCCCGACCGTAATGGCAATAAACGATGAGATAAAAGCTTTAGCAATATATTTACTGCGTTTTTGCGCGTTCCACGCCGCATTAAAGCAGATAAATAACACCATCAATAATGTCAGGCTGGCATCATCCACGCTGAAAATATACTTCAGCACATAGCCGACAATAATCAGCTGAATTATCGCTCGCCCGACGCTCCATAGAATATCTTTCTCCAGCGCCAGTTTTTCTTTATGGCTAATTAAGATTGCCACCACCACCAGCATTAATGCCAGTGCTAATGATTCGTTAGTAATATTATGCGAGTTCATAGCGTGCTTCCTGCATTTCTCCGGCATGCGGTTGCAGTGTAATCACTTTATCCGCATGATTAATTTCGTCTTTATCGTGTGTCACCCACAGCACGGCAATATTTTGCTCGCGCACATAACGATGGATCATCTCATTGACGTTATGTTTATTACTTTCATCCAGCGCACTGGTTATTTCATCCAGCAATAAAACCTTCGGCATAAATTGCAGGTTACGAATCAATGAGATGCGTTGTTTTTCACCACCAGATAGCTCGGCGATATTCTTCGTCAAAATGCTGTCCGGCAAAGCGAAGCGTTCGAGAAAATCGAGAAAAATGGCCGGGTCAGGCTGCTGGTCACGGATCTGCCAGGGAAAGATCAGATTATCGTATACCGTATCGCCAAACAGCGTCGGCGTCTGGGCGCAGTAAGAGACTTGCTGGCGGTAGATTTCTGGTTTTAGTGTGCTGACATCCTCACCTTCAAACAGTAACGTTCCGCTGGTTGGGCTGATCAATGAAGCAACTATTTTTAGCAGCGTACTTTTGCCACAACCAGAAGGACCGGTAATTAACTTAAATTCGCCAGCACGCAGCGAAAAATTGATGTTATTAAGAATCTTCGTATCACCCGCCAGATATCCTACGTTTTGTAGCTGAAGCAAAGGACTATTTTCCTGCATCGCTGTTCCCTTTTTCTGATTTTTACTAAAAACAGTTTATCCTTCGCAGGAATAAGGGGGAACTCTCTTTCAGTAATCAGGTATAATTTGTTTAATCAAGCAGCAATTTTGCTGATTATGGACGGTACAACAGGAGGTTTTTCCGATGCTTATCTTTATCCCGATTCTCATTTTTGTCGCGCTGGTCATTGTCGGCGCGGGCGTCAAAATCGTGCCGCAGGGCTATCAATGGACGGTAGAACGTTTTGGTCGCTATACCAAAACGTTACAGCCGGGGCTCAGTCTGGTGGTGCCGTTTATGGATCGCATTGGTCGCAAGATCAATATGATGGAGCAAGTGCTCGATATCCCTTCCCAGGAAGTTATCTCGAAAGATAACGCCAACGTTACCATCGACGCAGTCTGTTTTATTCAGGTGATTGACGCGCCACGCGCTGCCTATGAAGTCAGCAATCTGGAGCTGGCGATCATCAACCTGACCATGACTAACATCCGTACCGTGTTGGGTTCAATGGAACTTGACGAAATGCTCTCTCAGCGCGACAGCATCAACTCACGCCTGCTGCGTATTGTCGATGAAGCCACCAACCCGTGGGGGATTAAAGTCACCCGTATTGAAATTCGCGACGTGCGCCCACCGGCAGAGCTTATCTCTTCAATGAACGCGCAGATGAAAGCGGAACGTACCAAACGCGCTTACATTCTTGAAGCGGAAGGGATCCGTCAGGCGGAAATCCTCAAAGCCGAAGGTGAAAAACAGTCGCAAATCCTGAAAGCGGAAGGCGAACGTCAGTCGGCGTTTTTACAGGCTGAAGCGCGTGAACGTTCCGCCGAAGCAGAAGCCCGCGCCACCAAAATGGTGTCTGAAGCTATCGCCTCCGGTGATATTCAGGCGGTGAACTACTTCGTAGCGCAAAAATACACCGAAGCGTTACAGCAGATCGGTTCCTCCAGTAACAGCAAAGTAGTGATGATGCCATTAGAGGCCAGCAGCCTGATGGGGTCGATTGCCGGGATTGCCGAGCTGGTGAAAGACAGCGCCAACAAACGGACTCAGCCATGATGGAGTTAATGGTCGTTCATCCACATATTTTCTGGCTCAGTCTCGGCGGGTTGCTGCTGGCAGCCGAGATGCTGGGCGGAAATGGTTATTTGTTGTGGAGCGGCGTGGCAGCGGTGATTACCGGCCTGGTGGTCTGGCTGGTGCCGCTGGGTTGGGAGTGGCAAGGGGTAATGTTTGCCATCCTGACGCTGCTCGCCGCCTGGCTGTGGTGGAAATGGTTGTCGCGGCGGGTGCGCGAACAAAAGCACAGCGATAGTCATTTAAACCAGCGCGGGCAGCAGCTGATTGGCCGACGTTTTGTGCTGGAATCTCCGCTGGTCAACGGGCGCGGTCATATGCGCGTCGGTGACAGTTCATGGCCTGTCAGCGCCAGCGAGGATCTCGGTGCAGGTACGCATGTTGAAGTCATTGCGATAGAAGGGATAACCCTACATATCCGAGCCGTCTCGTCTTAATCACCCTGCCCGATGATGACAGCAGCCGGAGAGATTTTCGATAATCGGGCAGTCGGCGCTGTCATCGCCAGGGCAGGCATTCGCCAGTGCCAGCAGCTGGTCGCGCATGGATTGCAGCTCCTCAATGTGTCGTTCGATCTCCGCCACCTTCTCCAGCGTGCGCCGTTTGACGTCGGCGCTGTGCCGCTGCGGGTCGTTAAACAGATTCACCAGCTCGCCGCTCTCTTCCAGGTTAAAGCCCACCTGCCGTGCCTGGCGCAGTAAGGTCAGTTCGTTGAGATGCTGCTGCGTGTAGGTGCGATAACCGTTTTCGCTGCGCATCGGCGGCGTCACCAGCCCCTTCTCTTCATAGAAGCGAATGGCTTTGCTGGTCAGGCCGGTAATTTTTGCTACATCGCTGATGTTCATCGTTCGCGCAACGCCTCCTGTGCTTTGTTAAAGGGTTTCAACAGATATTCAAGCACGTTTTTTTGCCAGTGCGAATATCGACCGCCACCACAATAATACAGGAAGTACTGCGCACAGAGAGGTGTTATACGGTTTTATTACGCTTCATGACCATTGCCACAATAAGGCTGAGTAAGATTGCACCAATAATCCATATCAACGCACGGCTGCCCTGGGACCACAGGCTGTAGATAAAGCCAACGATCACCAACAACATCACCAACGTACCAACGATAAGAATCGGCAACGAGGCGTGAATATCATGACGCAGGCGGATCGCCACCACAAACACCGCCAGATAGCAGATCAAAAAGGTGGCGCTGGCAACGCTGGCGAGTGAGTCTAAATTTAGCGCCGCCGTCATCAGCATTATCAACACCACGACGATGATATTGCCCCAGGTACTCTGCCGCCACAGGGATTTATTCATTAGCTTCGGCAGTTCGCGTTCGCTGCCCATGTTGTCCATGATGTTAAACACGGCGAACAGGTTCGCGTTAATGCCTGAAGCCGTCGCCAGTAAAGCGCCGATGACGACGATCACATAACCCACATGCCCGAGCAGCGGAGAAGCAGCCTGCGCTACGGCGGTATCAGCATATTTTTCTAACTCTAATGCCGATACATCGCTAAGCAAAACCAGCGCCAGCGAGATATAAAGCAACGTGGTAACGCCAATCGCCACCAGAAACGCCCGTGGCATAATGACCTGCGGATCTTTCACTTTATCCGCCGCGTTCGCCATCATGCCAAAGCCCGCATAGGCAAGGAAGGTTATCCCAATACAGGAGAAGAACGCACCGGAGCTGGGGGGCGCAGAGACGGAAATATGCGCCGGTTGCAGCGACCAGACACCGGCAATAATCAGCAATAACAGGATCATCATTTTAATGCCGACGAGGATCACTTCCAGCCGCCCTACCGCATGGTTGCTTAAGGAGTTGAAAAGCGTCATCACCGCAATGATCCCCAACGCGTAGAGCAAAATAAGGTGCTCCTCCTGGCTGCCTTCATGCAAAAACTGCACGGCATAAGCGCCAAAAGCACGGGCAACCATGGCGATGCTCACCGCCAGCGTCAACAGGTATAGCAACGAGAGCGCTAGCGAAAAGACGCCGTTGCCTAATCCGCGACGAAAAAAGTCGATAATACCGCCATTGCTGGGATAGCTCGCCCCCAGACGCGCATAGGCATAACCGGAAAACATAGCCACAATACCGCCAAAAGCAAAGGCGCCCCAGGTCGAGGCTTCCATTAGCAACGCAGCCTGCCCCAGCAGCGCGAAGATCCCCGCCCCCACCATTGCCCCAATACCGATGGAAACGACGTTCCATAGACCGAGGGGTTTGTTACCGTTATTACCTTCCGTGTTCATCATGATCAGCCCTTAAACACGTTATAGCCGAGTTGCTTAGCGACCGATGCCACCATTTTTTGACCGCGAACACTATTGCCTTCTTCGTCCAGCGGTGGTGAGAACGCGGCAATTCCCATCACGCCAGGGACGACCGCCAGAATACCGCCACCTACACCGCTTTTGCCCGGTAAACCAACGCGATACGCCCAGTCACCGGAGCGACCATACAGCCCTTCCATCATCATTTCGGCCAGAATGTACGGCACGTTGTCGGCCTGAAGAACGCGTTTATGCGTCAACGGATTCACACCACCCGCCGCCAGCGTCGCGCCAAGCGTTGCCAGTTCAACAGTATTGATGAGCGTAGAGCACTGACGGGTGTACACGTCACAGGCTTCCATTGCATCACAATAGAGATATCCGGCGGAGTACAGCAGCCAGGCAATGGCCCGATTATGGAAGTTGGTTGTTTGTTCCGACTGGTTGACTTCGTCAGAGAGCGCTACCTGCTCACCAGCCAGTTGCTGTTGGATATGTAAAATTCGCTGCCAGCGTTGTTCGGCGTTTTCAGCGTTAATCAGGCTGGTGGTGGCAATAGCGCCAGCATTTACCAGTGGCGAAAGCGGTTTGCCGCCATGCAACTCTAAGGCGATAACTGAGTTAAAGGGCAATCCGGTCGGGTCAGCGCCAATTTTGTCCTGTACCGCCTGCGGGCCGACATCTTCTAACGCAAGGGCTAACGTACAGACTTTAGAGATGGATTCCAGTGCAAAGCGGTAATCACTGTCACCCGCACTATAGACGTTGCCATCGCAGGTCACGATAGCCACTGCCGCCAGTTGACCTGGTACATTCGCCAGAAAGGGAATGTAATCGGCATTTTGTCCGCCGTTAAGTGAGTGAAATTGGGTGTAAGCCTGATCCACTGCCTGCTGTAATTTGTTTGCATCTAACATCTTTTGTTAACTCCTTTTTATAGATGCGGGAGGTAATTCCTCACCCCAGTGCCGATTTTCAGGCATCCTGATTTAACTTAGCACCCGCAACTTAACTACAGGAAAACAAAGAAATAAATGTCTAATCCTGATGCAAATCGAGCCGATTTTTTAATCTTTACGGACTTTTACCCGCCTGGTTTATTAATTTCTTGACCTTCCCCTTGCTGGAAGGTTTAACCTTTATCACAGCCAGTCAAAACTGTCTTAAAGGAGTGTTTTATGTCACAAACTATCGACCTGAACCTGGACGGCCTGTCCTGCGGTCACTGCGTTAAACGCGTGAAAGAAAGTCTTGAACAGCGCCCGGATGTGGAACAAGCGGATGTGTCTATCACTGAAGCGCACGTTACCGGGACTGCCAGTGCAGAACAGCTGATCGAAACCATCAAACAAGCGGGTTATGACGCATCTGTAAGCCACCCAAAGGCTAAACCGCTGGCGGAGTCATCAATCCCGTCGGAAGCACTGACAGCGGTTTCTGAGGCGCTTCCGGCAGCGACCGCCGATGACGATGACAGCCAGCAGTTGCTGCTGAGCGGCATGAGCTGCGCCAGCTGTGTCACCCGCGTACAAAATGCGCTGCAAAGCGTACCGGGCGTCACTCAGGCACGGGTAAACCTGGCGGAGCGTACTGCGCTGGTGATGGGCAGTGCCTCCCCACAAGATTTAGTGCAGGCGGTGGAAAAAGCGGGCTACGGCGCGGAAGCGATTGAAGATGACGCGAAACGCCGCGAACGCCAGCAAGAAACCGCCGTCGCTACGATGAAGCGCTTCCGCTGGCAGGCAATTGTCGCACTGGCGGTGGGTATCCCGGTGATGGTCTGGGGGATGATCGGCGATAACATGATAGTCACCGCCGACAACCGCAGCCTGTGGTTGGTTATCGGCCTGATAACCCTGGCGGTGATGGTTTTCGCCAGCGGCCATTTTTACCGCAGTGCATGGAAAAGCCTGCTGAACGGTGCAGCGACGATGGATACGCTGGTGGCGCTGGGAACGGGCGTGGCGTGGCTCTATTCGATGAGCGTCAACCTGTGGCCGCAGTGGTTCCCGATGGAAGCGCGACATCTTTACTATGAAGCCAGTGCGATGATTATCGGTCTGATCAATCTCGGCCATATGCTGGAAGCACGCGCACGTCAGCGTTCTTCTAAGGCACTGGAGAAATTACTCGATTTAACCCCACCGACGGCGCGCCTGGTTACTGACGAAGGTGAAAAAAGCGTGCCTCTGGCAGAAGTGCAGCCAGGTATGTTGCTGCGCCTGACGACCGGCGATCGCGTGCCGGTAGATGGCGAGATTACCCAGGGCGAAGCATGGCTGGATGAAGCGATGCTGACGGGCGAACCAATCCCGCAGCAAAAAGGCGAAGGCGATAGCGTCCATGCCGGGACAGTGGTACAGGACGGCAGTGTGCTGTTTCGTGCCAGTGCGGTTGGCAGCCATACCACGCTATCAAGGATCATTCGCATGGTGCGCCAGGCCCAGAGCAGCAAGCCAGAAATCGGTCAGCTGGCGGATAAAATCTCAGCCATATTTGTGCCGGTAGTAGTGGTTATTGCGCTTGTCAGTGCGGCAATCTGGTATTTCTTTGGTCCGGCACCGCAGATTGTCTATACCCTGGTGATTGCCACTACGGTGCTGATTATCGCCTGCCCGTGTGCGCTGGGACTGGCGACGCCGATGTCGATTATTTCCGGCGTCGGGCGGGCGGCTGAGTTTGGCGTGCTGGTGCGGGACGCCGACGCGCTGCAACGCGCCAGTACACTCGATACCGTCGTGTTCGATAAAACCGGGACGCTGACCGAAGGGAAGCCGCAGGTTGTCGCAGTGAAAACATTTGCTGATGTTGACGAAGCGCAGGCGCTGCGTCTGGCGGCGGCGCTGGAGCAAGGTTCCAGCCATCCATTGGCACGAGCGATCCTTGATAAAGCAGGCGATATGCAGCTACCGCAGGTCAACGGTTTCCGCACATTGCGCGGGCTGGGCGTGAGCGGTGAAGCAGAAGGTCATGCGTTATTGCTGGGTAATCAGGCGTTGTTAAATGATCAGCAAGTCGATACTAAAGCGATTGAAGCCGATATTTCAGCTCAGGCATCGCAAGGAGCAACGCCTGTGCTGCTGGCGATTGACGGGAAAGCAGTAGCCCTGCTGGCTGTACGCGATCCGTTGCGTAGTGATAGCGTGGCGGCGCTGCAACGCCTGCATAAAGCGGGATATCGTCTGGTGATGTTGACCGGGGATAACCCAACCACCGCCAATGCGATCGCCAAAGAAGCTGGAATTGATGAAGTGATTGCCGGAGTGCTGCCGGACGGTAAAGCCGAAGCGATCAAACGTCTGCAAAGTGAAGGACGTCAGGTGGCAATGGTGGGCGACGGCATTAACGACGCGCCAGCGCTGGCCCAGGCGGATGTCGGCATTGCGATGGGTGGCGGCAGTGATGTTGCCATTGAAACCGCGGCGATTACCCTGATGCGCCATAGCCTGATGGGCGTTGCGGATGCGCTCGCGATTTCCCGCGCAACGCTGCGCAACATGAAGCAGAACCTGCTCGGTGCCTTTATCTACAACAGCATCGGTATTCCGGTCGCCGCCGGTATTTTGTGGCCGTTTACTGGAACACTGCTTAACCCGGTAGTTGCCGGAGCGGCAATGGCGCTCTCGTCAATTACCGTAGTAAGTAACGCCAACCGGTTGCTGCGGTTTAAACCGAAGGAATAAGTACGTCATTGCGGATGCGCTGCTTTAGGGCGGCGCATTTGGCATCGACGCATGACTGCCGGATGCGGCGTAAACGCCTTATCCGGCCTACGGTTCAGGCACAGGTTTGTAGGCCTGATAAGACGCGTAAGCGTCGCATCAGGCAATGGTGCTCGGATGCCGGATGCGGCGTGAACGCCTTATCCGGCCTACGAGATGAAGCGATGTTTTGGCCTTACGCGACCTTTTTTGCACGCTCTTCACGGCGTGCCAAATATTCAGCCACTGTTTCAATCCGTCCCAATTCTTCCTGGGTGCGCATGTTGTTTTCAACTTCCCAAAGATCAACTGCCGCCTGGAGGTTTAGCCTAAAATCGACTGTGGTATCAAAAACTTTCGCCAGACGGAATGCCATCTCAGTGGTGAGTTTACGATTGTTATTGATCAGTGCACTGACGCGATTACGATGAACATGCAGCAACTCTGCTAACTCATTGATTTTCAAATCGAGCGGTTCCAGATATTCATAGAGAAGAATATCTCCGGGTGTCGTCGGTTTTCTTGTTGCCTGTTTCATGGTTTTTAACTGTTGCTTCCCTGTGAATAGCGATGCAAGAACATACTGAATCATACAAACACATTAAACAAGTCCCCAACTCCATTTGCGCCATCCCTCACCGCGCGCTAGCATGATATTTCACAAAGGGAGGTCGTATGGATCTGTTGTACCGGGTAAAAACGCTTTGGGCCGCGCTGCGCGGTAATCATTACACCTGGCCTGCCATCGATATCACCCTCCCCGGCAATCGCCATTCTCATCTGATTGGCAGTATTCATATGGGTAGCCACGATATGGCTCCCCTGCCCACCCGTTTGCTCAAAAAGCTCAAAAACGCCGATGCGCTGATCGTCGAGGCGGATGTTTCCACCAGCGATACGCCTTTTGCTAATTTGCCTGCCTGCGAGGCGCTGGAAGAGCGCATTAGCGAGGAGCAACTCCAAAACCTGCAGCACATTAGCCAGGAGATGGGCATTTCTCCCTCACTCTTTTCTACCCAACCGCTGTGGCAAATCGCGATGGTTCTTCAGGCGACGCAGGCACAAAAACTGGGGCTGCGGGCAGAATACGGTATCGATTACCAGCTATTGCAGGCGGCGAAGCAACAACATAAACCCGTGATTGAACTGGAAGGGGCTGAAAACCAGATTGCCATGTTGCTCCAGCTCCCTGACAAAGGACTGGCGCTGCTGGACGATACGCTGACCCACTGGCATACCAACGCACGGTTGCTGCAACAAATGATGAGCTGGTGGCTGAATGCACCGCCGCAAAATAATGATATAACGCTGCCCAATACGTTCAGTCAGTCGCTGTACGATGTGCTGATGCATCAGCGAAATCTCGCCTGGCGGGATAAATTACGCGCCATGCCGCCGGGGCGATATGTGGTCGCGGTCGGTGCACTACACCTGTATGGAGAAGGGAATTTGCCGCAAATGTTGCGCTAAAAAAATGGCCAATATCGCTATTGGCCCGTCAAAGAGGAATTTCATTTTTTTATTATTATGCCGTCACTTTAAGCGACGGTGTAACTCGATTGTCGCTCAATCTCACCATCCTGCCAATACTCTTAGGCAAGATGACTCTTTTTTTTGGACCGCCATCAGGCGTATGCTTGCTTCGTTTTTTTGTTTAAGGCAGGAAAATTACCATGACACCCGCAGTTAAATTACTCGAAAAAAACAAGATTTCGTTTCAAATCCATACCTACGAGCACGATCCGGCTGAAACCAATTTTGGCGATGAAGTCGTCAAAAAATTAGGTTTGAATCCGGATCAGGTCTACAAAACGCTGCTGGTGGCAGTGAACGGTGATATGAAACACCTTGCCGTGGCCGTTACGCCGGTCGCAGGTCAACTGGATCTTAAAAAAGTAGCAAAAGCGCTGGGTGCCAAGAAAGTTGAGATGGCCGATCCGATGGTCGCGCAGCGTTCGACGGGATACCTGGTTGGGGGGATTAGCCCACTGGGGCAGAAAAAACGTCTGCCAACGATTATCGACGCCCCCGCACAAGAATTTGCCACTATTTATGTTTCCGGCGGCAAGCGCGGACTGGATATCGAACTGGCGGCAGGCGATCTGGCAAAGATCCTCGATGCCAAATTTGCTGATATCGCCCGCCGCGATTAAGCATTGTGCCGGATGCAAACATCCGGCACTTTCGGATTACTGCCAGCTCACCTCACCTTTCGGTTCATAAACACTCACATCCAGCGGCGAGCTTTTCTGGATATACGCTTTCAGCACTTCGGCATCAATAAAGCCGGTATTCACATAGCCCGGTTTGTTATCAAGGCGCGGATATCCATCACCGCCGGTGGCATTGAAGTTTAATGTCGCCATACGGTAAGTTTTCGCCGGATCGACCGGTTCGCCTTTGATTTTAAGGTCGTTCAGTTTGCCGTCTTTCGCCACAAAGCTAACGTTGGCAAATTGCGGGTAGGCACCTGAATCTGGCTTCATCTGCGCGACGGCGGTCAGGTAATCAATCACCTCTTTACCGGTCATGTCGGCATACACCACCACATTGCCGAATGGCTGCACTTTCAGCACGTTTTTATAGCTGATATCGCCTGCTTCGATAGAATCACGAATTCCGCCTCCGCTCATCACCGCAAAGTCGGCACCAGTGCGATCCATTTGGGCTGCCAGAATCAACCGCCCCATATTGGTCTGTACAAAACGCACTTTGTCACGATCGCCTTCCAGACGACCATTGGTTTTGCCTATTTTCACTTCCAGCTGCGCTTTGCCTTTGTTCTGGAACGGTGATAACAGCGAGATCATTTGCTGGTTTTCAGCGATTTCAGGAGTGTAAAGCACGCGCTCGCTTTTCCCGTCTTCCCAGGTCACTTTCTTCTTCAGGTTCACCGGAATCAGCTGGTAGTTAACCATTTTCATTTCGCCATTACGAAACTCAAAATCAGCCCGTCCCACGTATTTGCCCCACTCATGCGCCTGCACAATCCAGATGCCGTTTTGTTGATCTGGTTTGCATGGCGTACCCGGCACGTAATCGACCTGTTTTTTGTTTTCTGCCGCCATGCAGACCGGATCTTGCGAGTGACCACCGACGATCATCGCCAGCGATCCGGCAGGCAGCGCGCGTGCCATCTCCACATCGCCCGGTGCGTTAGAGCCGTGCTCACCATTATCGTAATGCCCCATATGGGTCGCCGCGATAATAATGTCTGGCTTTTCTGTCTGTTGCAGCTCCTGAATCACCAGCTTCGCTTCATCGGCGGGCTTACGAAATTCGATATCAGTGAAGTATTCCAGGTTACCAATTTTTGCTGTGTCATCGGTTGTCAGCCCAATAACGGCAATTTTCAGATCCTGACGCTTAAACAGCGCCCACGGTTTAAACAGGCGCTCGCCAGTACTTTTCTGGTAGATATTCGCGGAAAGCAACGGGAACTTGGCCCACTTTTCCTGCTGGCGTAATACGGTGAGCGGATTATCAAATTCATGATTACCGATCGCCATCGCGTCATAGCCCACCAGATTCATACCGCGAAAATCAGGTTCGGCATCCTGTAAGTCAGACTCGGGCACGCCAGTGTTAATGTCGCCACCGGAAAGTAGCAGCACGCTACCGCCTTCAGCCGCAACCTCTTTGCGGATACCATCCACCAGCGTTTTTTGCGCCGCCAGACCATATTCGCCATATTCATTGCGCCAAAAATGCCCATGATGATCATTGGTATGCAGAACTGTAATTTTGTAGGTTTTATCCTGCTCATACGCCAGAGCAGTTTCACTCGCCAGTGTAAATGTGGTTAACAGCGCTAACGCCACGCCCCGCTGCAATAATTTCATACTTCTCTCCCTGACCTGATTTCAACGTGTTGAAAAATAGTATGACGCAACATCATAGACAAGTCTGCGTCCGGTGAAGATAAATCTGCATCCAGATTAGAAATTCTGTATTCGGCGTTGAGACTTCCTTCAGACGACGCATACAGGTATGTTAGTCGGGTAATAATCACAAATAAGATCATTCTTTACATCGCAACCCTGAAAAAGTGACTTTCCTATGGCAATGAGTGAACAAACCCAGCCTGTGGCGGGCGCGGCTGCGTCAACGACCAAGGCCCGAACATCGTTTGGTATTTTAGGTGCTATCAGCCTCTCACATCTGCTGAACGACATGATCCAATCGCTGATTCTGGCGATTTATCCGCTGCTTCAGTCAGAATTTTCTCTGACATTTATGCAGATTGGCATGATAACCCTCACCTTCCAGCTCGCCTCTTCGCTACTGCAACCAGTGGTCGGCTACTGGACCGATAAATATCCGATGCCGTGGTCGTTGCCAATTGGCATGTGCTTTACCTTAAGTGGTCTGGTGCTGCTTGCGCTGGCGGGCAGTTTTGGCGCAGTTCTGCTGGCAGCGGCGCTGGTCGGTACCGGTTCATCGGTCTTTCATCCGGAATCTTCTCGCGTAGCCCGTATGGCTTCCGGCGGGCGGCATGGCCTGGCGCAATCTATCTTTCAGGTCGGCGGCAACTTTGGCAGTTCCCTGGGACCCTTGCTGGCGGCGGTGATTATCGCGCCTTATGGCAAAGGCAACGTTGCCTGGTTTGTGCTTGCGGCACTGCTGGCGATCGTGGTGTTGGCGCAAATTAGCCGTTGGTACTCGGCACAGCACCGAATGAATAAAGGAAAACCCAAAGCGACGATAATCAATCCACTGCCGCGCAACAAAGTGGTACTGGCAGTCAGCATTCTGTTAATCCTCATTTTCTCGAAATATTTCTATATGGCGAGCATCAGCAGCTATTACACCTTTTATCTGATGCAAAAATTCGGATTATCTATCCAGAATGCCCAGCTTCATCTGTTTGCCTTCCTGTTTGCCGTTGCGGCAGGTACGGTGATCGGCGGGCCTGTAGGGGATAAAATTGGACGGAAATATGTGATTTGGGGCTCTATCCTCGGCGTTGCGCCGTTTACGCTGATTTTACCCTACGCCCGCCTGCACTGGACGGGGGTTTTAACGGTGATTATTGGATTTATCCTCGCTTCGGCATTCTCTGCCATTCTGGTCTACGCTCAGGAGCTACTTCCGGGACGTATCGGTATGGTTTCTGGACTCTTTTTCGGTTTTGCTTTCGGCATGGGAGGTCTGGGAGCGGCAGTTCTGGGGCTTATCGCCGATCACACCAGCATCGAGTTAGTCTATAAAATCTGTGCTTTCCTGCCACTATTGGGGATGTTGACCATATTCCTGCCTGATAACCGGCATAAAGACTGATTTCATTGCAGCCAAAGGCAAACTTTGGCTGCATCGTTTTACAGTCGCCATAAGCCTTTCCTCTGTTAAACCGCCTTCTGTTTTCCGAACCGTGCTTTTTTTGCAGCTAATTCCATTTTTCTGCAAAATTCAACAATTATTCATAAACATCATCAATGAAATTGTCATAAACTATTACCTGTAATTTTGGTTTTCCCAGCCCAAAATGGACAATAACCACCAGGAAAAGGAGACGGAATGCATCACGCCACCCCGCTTATCACCACCATTGTTGGCGGCCTTGTGCTCGCCTTTATCCTCGGCATGCTGGCCAATAAACTACGTATTTCTCCTCTGGTGGGATATCTGTTAGCGGGTGTGCTGGCAGGACCATTCACTCCGGGCTTTGTTGCCGATACCAAGCTTGCGCCGGAACTGGCTGAACTGGGCGTTATTTTGCTGATGTTCGGCGTCGGTTTGCATTTTTCGCTCAAGGATTTGATGGCGGTAAAGTCCATCGCCATTCCCGGCGCGATCGCCCAGATAGCCGTGGCGACGCTGCTGGGTATGGCGCTCTCCGCCGTGCTGGGCTGGTCGTTAATGACCGGTATCGTGTTCGGCTTATGTCTTTCCACCGCCAGTACCGTGGTGTTACTGCGCGCACTTGAAGAACGGCAATTAATAGACAGTCAGCGTGGGCAAATCGCCATCGGTTGGTTGATTGTGGAAGACCTGGTGATGGTTCTGACGCTGGTGTTGCTGCCCGCAGTGGCAGGAATGATGGAACAGGGCGATGTGGGCTTTGCCACTCTTGCAGTCGATATGGGGATCACCATCGGCAAGGTGATCGCATTTATCGCCATTATGATGCTGGTAGGTCGCCGTCTGGTGCCGTGGATTATGGCACGCAGCGCGGCAACCGGTTCTCGCGAGCTGTTTACCCTGTCAGTGCTGGCGCTGGCGTTAGGGATTGCCTTTGGTGCGGTAGAGCTGTTTGATGTCTCCTTTGCACTCGGTGCGTTCTTTGCCGGGATGGTACTGAACGAGTCTGAATTGAGTCACCGTGCCGCCCACGATACGTTGCCATTGCGCGACGCGTTTGCGGTGCTGTTTTTTGTCTCAGTCGGGATGTTGTTTGATCCGTTAATTCTGATTCAGCAACCGCTGGCAGTGCTGGCGACGCTGGCAATTATTCTGTTTGGTAAATCGGTCGCGGCCCTGTTCCTTGTCCGTCTGTTTGGTCACTCCCAACGTACGGCATTAACCATCGCCGCCAGCCTGGCGCAGATTGGTGAGTTCGCGTTTATCCTGGCGGGACTGGGAATGGCATTGAATTTACTGCCGCAGGCCGGACAAAACCTGGTACTGGCAGGGGCGATCCTGTCGATTATGCTCAACCCGGTACTGTTCGCACTACTGGAGAAATATCTGGCGAAGACCGAAACGCTGGAAGAGCAGACGCTGGAAGAGGCAATCGAAGAAGAGAAACAGATCCCAGTGGATATTTGCAACCATGCGCTATTGGTGGGTTACGGTCGTGTAGGCAGCCTGCTGGGGGAGAAATTGCTCGCCTCTGATATTCCGCTGGTGGTGATTGAGACGTCACGAACCCGTGTTGATGAGCTGCGAGAGCGTGGGGTCCGCGCTGTATTGGGCAATGCAGCGAACGAAGAAATTATGCAACTGGCACATCTGGAATGTGCAAAATGGCTGATCCTGACGATCCCCAACGGTTATGAAGCGGGTGAGATTGTGGCGTCTGCCCGCGCGAAAAACCCGGATATTGAGATTATCGCCCGCGCCCATTATGACGATGAAGTGACGTATATCACCGAACGTGGCGCGAATCAGGTAGTGATGGGTGAACGTGAAATTGCCCGTACTATGCTGGAACTGCTGGAAACGCCACCGGCGGGTGAAGTGGTGACGGGGTAAACGGTGGTTGCCGGATGTAAAATATGAAAAATATGTAGGCATGATAAGACGCGCCAGCGTCGCATCAGGCATCGAGAGCCAAATGCCAGATGCGGCGTGAACGCCTTATCTGGCCTACGAACCGACGATAACTTAACGATCCCAGTAAGACTCTTCCTGGCTGTCTTCACGCTCCGGCAAGCCGCGCGTTAAACGAGGTGAATGCTGGTTCAGTACCTGATAGCTCACACGGTTAGCATATTTACACACCTGCGCTAACGATGAATAAGTTAACCAGGTGAATTTATGTTTGCTGGAGTTTGGTACGTTGCTACGATGGTAGCTGTTGGCGGTAATGTCATGCAGCAACGCTGCCAATGCGCCATCCCCCGCTCCATTAGTGTTCATGATTTTTTCCGGCCCGCCCATGTACGGCGCAATGTGCGAATAGACACGCAGCGGATTCTGGCAATCCTTGTGGCGCATGGCGCGGCTAAACTCATACTGGTTGAATTCCGCTATAGCGCCCGGCAGCAGCGGATGCTGGGTTTTACGTTTCGCTTCGTCTTCGGTAAAGCCCGCCATATACAAGCCGATTGGCCCGGCGGTGCACAGCACCAGCTCTACCCAGTCCAGCGCCTTGTCAGATGCCAACAACGGATCGCTTTCTCCGGTCAACGCTTCGGCTTCATCTTCGTTCATCGCAAGGATAGAAACGTGGTCTTTGAGGAATTGCTGCCACCACTGCGGATTCTCGGCAATGACAAACTTGGTGCCCAGCGTCAGCACCACCGGTACGTTATATTTCTTCGCGTACTCAATGGCTTTCATGGTTGCTTCCGGCATGGGTTCACCCGGCTTGCAACGCACCAGATATGAGGTGAGAACCAGTGCCGAGGCTCCGGCAATCACATCTTCCGGAATGCTTTCAGCCCGCAGCTGGTTCATGTGGCCTGGACTGATAGCAAAGGTACGTTCCCCGGACTCGCCAATCAGCGTAAAGCAACGACCAATCGGACCATCCACGCCTTGTAGATAGTTAAGATCGGTACGGCTGGAAGTGTTACACAGGTAACGATAGGCATAACTGCCAATTTCAATATTGCTGCACATGACGCCCAGCAGCACCGAACGGTCGTCCGCGAGCACCGAGTAGTTGTGCATGGTGTTACCAATGGTGCCACCCGCAAACTGATGGGTAATCAGGTTTTTCTGTTTTAGCTCCTGATAAAGCACTTCGGCTACGTCATCCTCAATCACCAGTGAATGCCCGGCGCTTAATCCATAACGCTCAATGAATTCATCATCCACTTTCGCTTCAATATCGACCAGCGTCTGGTCAATACCTACGACCCAGGCGGCGCTGGTTTCGTTTTCTGGCTGGAATTGCTGAAGCAGCGGATCGCGTGCATTTACAGGGAAGTAATGTTTGGATTTACGTTTACCGGGAAATTTCATGGTTGTTTTTACGGGTGGTTAACTGAGCGGCGAATGTTAACACAATCTGACGGGAGCGCGCGAGACGCAGCCAGTTTCAATATCAGCAGGCGGGATCGCATTTTCATGGCAGTGGTTCCTTACAATGACGTAATTTGAAAGGAGTTTTTGTATGAAGCCGGAAAACAAACTACCTGTTCTGGACCTTATTTCTGCTGAAATGAAGACCGTTGTGAATACTCTTCAGCCGGATTTACCGTCCTGGCCCGCAACGGGAACGATTGCTGAGCAACGACAGTATTACACGCTTGAGCGCCGATTCTGGAATGCGGGCGCTCCAGAAATGGCAACCAGAGCTTACATGGTTCCAACAAAATATGGGCAGGTGGAAACACGTCTCTTTTGTCCGCAGCCAGATAGCCCGGCGACGCTATTTTATTTGCATGGAGGCGGTTTTATTCTCGGCAATCTCGATACCCACGATCGCATCATGCGCCTGCTGGCAAGCTACAGCCAATGTACGGTGATTGGTATTAATTACACCCTTTCACCTGAAGCGCGTTTTCCACAAGCGATAGAGGAAATTGTGGCTGCTTGTTGTTATTTCCACCAGCAGGCGGAGGATTATCAAATCAATATGTCCCGCATTGGCTTTGCCGGTGATTCCGCAGGTGCCATGCTGGCGCTCGCCAGTGCGTTGTGGTTGCGTGATAAACAGATCGATTGCGGTAAAATTGCGGGTGTTTTGCTGTGGTATGGGCTTTACGGATTACGGGATTCCGTGACTCGTCGTCTGTTGGGCGGTGTCTGGGATGGCTTAACGCAACAGGATTTGCAGATGTATGAAGAGGCGTATTTAAGCAACGACGCGGACCGCGAGTCACCGTATTACTGTCTGTTTAATAATGATCTCACTCGCGAAGTTCCGCCCTGTTTTATTGCCGGGGCGGAGTTCGATCCGCTGCTGGATGACAGCCGTCTGCTTTACTAGACGTTAGCGGCGCATCAGCAGCCCTGTGAGTTCAAACTCTACCCAGGTACGCTGCATGCCTTTTTGCATTATTCACGGATGATGAAAACCGCCGACGAGGCTCTTCGCGACGGCGCTCAGTTCTTTACCGCTCAGCTTTAGCGATACGCGGCAACAAGATTAGCCATCATTTCGATATGTTCCGGCGTGGCATTAAGCGCTGGAATATATTCATATTTTTTCCCGCCCGCACCGAGGAAGACCTCACGGTTTTGCTCGGCAATCTCTTCCAGCGTCTCCAGACAATCCGCAGCAAAGCCCGGGCACATCACCTGTATATGACCTACGCCTTTTTCTCCGAGCATTTTCAGCGTTTCGTCGGTATAAGGCATCAGCCAGGGTTCCCGGCCAAAGCGCGACTGAAAGGTCATCATCACTTTTTCCGGTACCATCCCCAGTGCGGAAGCCAGTTCGCGAGTCGTTGTGCGGCAACGTTGCGGGTAATCATCGCCTTCATCTGCATAACGCTGGGGAATGCCATGATAAGAGAGCAGCAGCAGATCCGGTTCGCCATGTTTGGCAAAAGAAGCGCGTACGCTGTTCGCCAGTGCATTAATGTAATCGTGGTTATCGGCGTAATCACGAATAAACGATATCCCCGGAATGCTACGTTTGCGCGCCAGAATGCGTGCCAGTTCATCCCATACCGCACCGACCGTAGAACAGGAGAATTGCGGATAAAGCGGCAGCACCACAATATGATCTACATGCTCTGCCAGGAGTTCATCGACGGAGCTTTCCAGTGATGGCGAGCCGTAGCTCATGCCCAGCGCCACTGGCGTATCCGGTAAACGTTGTGCCAACGCCTGCTGTTGCTGGCGGCTGTAAACCATCAGCGGCGAGCCGTCTTCCATCCAGACAGAGGCGTACAGCTTCGCCACACGCGGCGAGCGCAGCGGCAAAATCACGCCGCGCAGCAACGGCCACCATAACAACCGTGAGGTATCAACCACGCGTCTGTCGCTTAAAAATTGTTTCAGATAGCGTTTTACCGCTTCAGGTGTGGGGGCATCGGGCGTACCCAGGTTTGCCAGCAGGATACCGGTTTTAGTCTGACGCATTACCGCCTCTTATCGATTCAACTTGTTGATAATTGTAGCGGAAAAGTGAGGAAGAAGAACTAATTGCTGTGAGAGGTATTGCCTGAGGTGGATAAGCAGACCTGCCCGAAAGCAGATCTGCTGCGGCTTGATTAGCCGAGGATTTTTTCCAGATCAGCGCGAACTTCAGCAACCTGCTTGGTACCGTCAACTTTCGCGTATTTGGTGTTACCCGCTTCCGCTTCTTTGGAGTAGTAGCCGATCAGCGGTGCAGTCATCTGATGGTATTCAACCAGACGTTTACGCACGGTTTCTTCCTGATCGTCTTTACGGGTAGTCAGTTCTTCACCGGTAACGTCGTCTTTGCCTTCTACTTTCGGCGGATTGAATTTAACGTGATAAACACGACCAGACGGCGCATGAACGCGGCGGCCTACGATACGATCAACAATCAGTTCGTCCGGTACGTCGAATTCCAGAACGTAATCAACATTGATGCCCGCTTCTTTCATCGCGTCTGCCTGCGGAATGGTACGCGGGAAGCCGTCCAACAGGAAACCATTACGGCAGTCTTCCTGAGCAATGCGCTCTTTAACCAGCGCGATCACCAGTTCGTCGGTGACCAGTTTGCCAGCATCCATAATGTCTTTTGCTTGTTTACCCAGCTCGGAGCCAGATTTGACCGCAGCACGCAGCATATCGCCAGTGGAGATTTGCGGAATACCATATTTCTCCATGATGAACTGAGCCTGAGTCCCTTTCCCCGCGCCCGGAGCGCCAAGCAGAATGATACGCATTGCGAAAATCCCCTTAAAATGTGTCGATTTTTTTGAAAAAGCGATAAACGATACCACCAACAGGCGATTGCCTCAAGAAAGGCACCTGAGGCTGAAACGGTTAATGGCGAGATAATTTGCGGAAAGTACAGATGATGAAAAGAAAAATGCCGGATGACACAAAGGTCATCCGGCATGACATCAGGAAACCAGCAGCTGATTCATACGACGAATAAACAGGTTCGGATCTTCCAGCGTGCCGCGTTCTGCCAGCAGCGCCTGATCCAGCAGCAGTTCTACCCACTCGCTGAACTTGGCTTCATCTTCAGTATCTGCCGCACGTTTCACCAGTACGTGATCCGGGTTCAGTTCGAAGATGTATTTCACTTCTGGCACTTTCTGGCCCGCCGCAGCGAACAGTTTCGCCATCTGAGTGCTCATTTCGTCCGCGTCGGTCGAAACGATCGCTGGCGTATCGGTCAGACGGTGAGTCAGACGGACATCTTTCACGCGCTCGCCGAGCAGAGCTTTCACGCGGTCGATGAACGGAGTCAGTGCTTTCTCCGCTTCTTTCGCGCTCTCATCAACTTCGTCAGCCAGTTTTTCCAGCGACTCGTCAACTTTAGACACCGACTGGAACGGTTTACCGTCGAACTCAGTCAGATAGTTCATCATCCACTCATCGATGCGGTCGGAAAGCAGCAGAACTTCGATGCCTTTCTTACGCAGCAGTTCCAGGTGCGGGCTGCTCTTCGCTGCCGCATAGCTGTCTGCAGTGATGTAGTAGATTTTCTCCTGCCCTTCTTTCATGCGGGAAACGTAGTCTTCCAGAGACACGGTCTGCGCAGAAGAATCGGTATAAGTAGAAGCAAAACGCAGCAGTTTGGCGATCGCTTCCTGGTTAGCGAAATCTTCCGCCGGACCTTCTTTCAGTACCAGGCCAAACTGTTGCCAGAAGGTCTGGTATTTTTCCGCGTCGTCTTTCGCCAGTTTTTCCAGCATTTGCAGCACACGCTTGGTCAGCGCATTGCGCAGGTTACGCGTTACCGTGCTGTCCTGGAGGATTTCACGGGAAACGTTCAGCGGCAGATCGCTGGAGTCAATCAGACCACGCACGAAGCGCAGATAGTTCGGCATGAACTGTTCAGCGTCGTCCATGATAAACACGCGTTGAACGTACAGTTTCAGGCCGTGTTTATGATCACGGTTCCACATATCCCACGGAGCCTGGGACGGGATGTACAGCAGGCTGGTGTACTCCTGCTTACCTTCAACGCGGTTGTGGCTCCAGGTCAGCGGATCGTTAAAGTCGTGGGCGATGTGTTTGTAGAACTCTTTATACTCTTCATCGGTGATTTCCGACTTGTTACGAGTCCACAGCGCCTGCGCTTTGTTGATTTTTGCCCAGGAGATAACGGTTTCGCCATCTTTCTCTTCGCGTTTTTCGATCTCTACCGGCAGCGCGATATGGTCGGAGTATTTGCTGATGATGGAACGCACGCGCCAGTCATCGAGGAACTCGTCTTCGCCTTCACGCAGATGCAGGGTGATTTCAGTACCACGATCTTCTTTGGTGATATCGGCAACGGTATATTCACCTTCGCCAGCCGATTCCCAGAAGACGCCGTTTTCTGGTTTTTCGCCTGCCGCGCGAGTACGCACGGTCACTTTGTCGGCCACGATAAACGCAGAGTAGAAACCAACACCAAACTGACCGATCAGCTGGCTGTCTTTCGCTTGGTCAGAACCCAGGGATTCGAGGAATGATTTGGTACCGGATTTAGCGATAGTCCCCAGATGGTCAATCACTTCGTCGCGGGTCATCCCCACGCCGTTATCGGAGATGGTCAGCGTGCGCTTGTCTTTATCGAAAGAGACACGAACGCGCAGTTCGCCATCACCTTCGTACAGGTCCGGGTTAGATAGCGCACGGAAACGCAGCTTGTCCGCCGCATCGGAGGCGTTAGAGATAAGCTCACGCAGGAAGATTTCTTTATTGGAATAGAGAGAATGGATCATCAGGTGCAGAAGCTGTTTCACTTCTGACTGAAAACCACGAGTTTCTTGTCCTTTCATGTAGGTCTACCTCAATAATGCCATTTTAAGGTTAAAAACAGGATGAGGGAGAGATGGGGACAAGGGAGAATAATTTCAAGCGAGAGCAGGTGCTCCTGCTCTCGTTTGCTTAAAAACGAATCTTATGACGCCCGGCGAGGGAGTGTGACAGCGTGGTGCCATCGACCATTTCCAGTTCGCCGCCAA
This sequence comes from Shigella flexneri 2a str. 301, assembly GCF_000006925.2. Lineage (NCBI taxonomy): Bacteria > Pseudomonadati > Pseudomonadota > Gammaproteobacteria > Enterobacterales > Enterobacteriaceae > Shigella > Shigella flexneri. The sequence continues at coordinate 431,458 of NC_004337.2, read as the reverse complement.
CCGGTACGCCATGAGCGATTCGGCTGGCTTCCACGTCATATTGCGCGCAAAGCTCGGCAATGTAGTTAGCGGTAGCTTCACCTTCAACCGTGGGATTGGTGGCGAGGATCACTTCAGTGATTTTTTCCTCTGCCAGACGCTGTTCCAGACGATCAAGCCCGATATCATCCGGACCGATGCCGTCCAGCGGTGACAGATGCCCCATCAACACAAAATAACGACCAGAAAACTGCCCCGTCTGCTCAATGGCGTAGATGTCCGCCGGACTCTCCACCACACAGATTTGACCGTTTTCCTGACGACGCGGATTCGAACAGATGTTACAGACTTCCTGTTCGGTGAAAGTGCGGCAATCGGCGCAGTGGCCGATTTCCGACATCGCCCGGGTGAGCGCCTGCGCCAGACGCATCCCGCCGCTACGATCGCGCTGAAGCAGCGTGAACGCCATACGCTGCGCCGACTTCGGGCCAACGCCCGGCAGACAGCGCAGTGCTTCCATAAGCTGTGTTAACAGCGGGCTGGTTTGCATCAGAACGGCATCTTAAAGCCAGGCGGCAGCTGCATTCCGGAGGATACAGAGGCCATTTTTTCTTTCTGCGTTTCTTCAATACGACGTGCTGCGTCGTTGAATGCTGCAGCCACCAGGTCTTCCAGCATCTCTTTGTCGTCTTCCAGCAGGCTCGGGTCGATCTCTACGCGACGGCAGTTGTGTGCACCGTTGATGGTCACTTTTACCAGACCTGCGCCAGATTCGCCGGTAACTTCCAGCTGCGCGATCTCTTCCTGCATTTTCTGCATTTTTTCTTGCATCTGCTGGGCTTGCTTCATCAGGTTACCCAGACCGCCTTTACCAAACATAGGTTTCTCTCTCAATCACGTTAAGGATGACGAACGTAAGCTGTGCTTACGATCAAATGGGGCGGATACTTTCTTCATCCAGCTCCGCATCGAAAAACCGACGCAGGGTCTGAATATTATTATCCGCAATAATGGACTCGCGCGCCTGCGCAAGTTTTTCTTCGTATATCGCCTGACGCCACTCCAGCGGCGTACGCACCGCGGGATTATCATCTTCAACGATAGTCAGTTCAACCGTTGAACCTTTTAACATGCTCAACGCTTCAGCCAGTTTTTGCTGTGCACCGCGGTTGTTCAAATGCCGCTGAGAGGAGCGCAAATGCAGACATACTGCGTTGTCGCTCTCCTCTTTCCAGGCATTTAACGCCACCTGTTCGACCAGTTTTGGTAGCGAAAGTTGGCTCACCTGTGCCGCCCACGGGTCGCGCTCAATGGCTTCTGCCGCTAGCTTCACCGCCAGTTCCGGCGTTTTTTCATGTTCCAGCGCTTTTTTCAGCGCCTTCGGCGTGGCGACCACTTCTTTTTGCTGCATCACCGGAGTGGTCGCCTTCCAGCGATACGCTTCTTTTTTGGCTGGCGCTTTTTCCAGCGCCGATGGCACCGGACGCGCCTGAACGCGATCGGTGACCGAAGCCAGTCTTTCCAGCGCAGCGTTATTCACCGGCCGCGCGCGGGTAGCGGCTGCCGGTTCACTCTTTTTTGCTTTGGTTGCTCCCTGCACGCGCTGCAACTGCTGGCGCGCCGCCAGCACCTGGCTGGTGGTTTCCGGGAGCGGTACAGTCGGTGCCTGCTGCGGCGCTGATTGCGGCGGCACCAGGGTTGGCGTCATTACTGCCGTTGGCGCGACGGGTGCAAAGGACTGGCGTGGCACTTCTGGCTCAGGCAGCGGCATACGCGGATGGAACGCCAGCGCGCGCAGCAGCGTCATCTCAACGCCCATGCGGCGGTCCGGCGCATACGGTAATTCTTTGCGACCAATCAACAGCGTCTGATAGTAAAGCTGAATATCCGTCGGCGGTATGGTGCGCGCCAGTTCACGCATCCGCAGCTCGATGGCGGCCATGTCGTTGCCAAGTGCAGCAGGCGAAAGTTGTACCATCGCAATACGATGCAACAAGCCGAGCATTTCCACCAGCAACGCTTCCCACTCGATACCACGGGCAGCGGCTTCATTAATCAGTGCCATTACGCGCTCGCCGTTGCCCTCGACCATCGCTTCAACCAGCGACAGCGCCTGATCGTCGTCAAGCGTACCCAGCATCGCACTGACCGCCTGGGTTGAAACCTGGCCGTCACCGCTGGCAATCGCCTGGTCGGTCAGACTTAAGGCATCTCGCAGGCTGCCTTCAGCGGCGCGCGCCAACAATTGCAGCGCCCGCGGCTCGTGAGCGATATGTTCTTCATTGAGGATGTGCTCAAGCTGATGGCGAATTTGCTCGACATCCAGCGCCTTGAGATGAAATTGCAGACAGCGTGACAAAATCGTCACCGGCAATTTCTGTGGATCGGTCGTCGCCAGCAGAAACTTAACGTGCTCCGGCGGCTCTTCAAGGGTTTTTAACAGTGCGTTAAAGCTGTGGCGCGACAGCATATGCACTTCGTCGATCAGATAAACTTTGAAACGACCACGCGCCGGAGCGTACTGGACGTTATCCAGCAGGTCGCGGGTATCTTCAACTTTGGTGCGCGAGGCGGCGTCGATTTCAATCAGATCGACAAAGCGCCCCTGCTCGATTTCACGACAGTTATCGCACACGCCGCACGGCGTCGCGGTAATGCCGGTTTCGCAGTTTAGCCCCTTCGCCAGCAGTCGGGCGATAGAGGTTTTTCCGACGCCACGGGTGCCGGAAAAAAGATAAGCATGATGAATACGCCCTAACGACAAGCCGTTCGCCAGTGCGGTCAGCACATGTTCCTGGCCGACGACGTCAGCAAAGGTTTGTGGGCGCCATTTTCGGGCTAAAACCTGATAACTCATTGGCAGGCTCTGAAACGCTGGAAGGTGGATTCACGAAGGGGTAATGCTAACACAGCCCCGTCAGAACGGCGAGGCTGAATGCACATCTTGTGCTGTCCGTAGCGTGGGCAGCACAAGACTGGCGATAATTAATGGCCCGGGAACGGGACAAGGCTGTAGCTGGTAATGCCCTGTTTTTCGAGACGCTGTTCGCCGCCGAGATCAAACAGGTTGATAATGAACGCAGCGTCAGCCACTTCACCACCCAGACGACGGATCAGTTTAACGGTCGCTTCGATAGTGCCGCCGGTTGCCAGCAGATCGTCCACCACCAGAACTTTGTCGCCCGGTTTGATGGCATCAACGTGGATTTCCAGCTGATCGGTGCCGTATTCCAGGTCGTAATTTTCACTGATGGTTTCACGCGGCAGTTTGCCCGGTTTACGGACCGGTACAAAGCCAACGCCCAGACCCAGAGCTACCGGAGCGCCAAACAAGAAGCCACGCGCTTCGGTGCCGACAACTTTGGTAATGCCCGCATTTTTGTAACGCTCAACCAGCAAGTCGATGCTGAGAGCGTAAGCTTTCGGGTCTTCCAGTAAGCTGGTGACATCGCGGAAAAGAATGCCGGGTTTTGGGTAGTCCTGAATGCTTTTGATGCTATTTTTGAGATACTCAAGCTGCTGTGCAGTCGCGGTCATAAGTGTATGCCTGCTTGTTACGGTGGTACTCACGGCGCGTTTTAAACGTATCAAAAGTAACTGTTGTTTAACCTTTGACCGCCTGCGCCTGTGCTCGAAAACGCCAGAATGTACTGGCTGTACGCAATAATTGCAACTGCGATTGTTGTGCTTCAGTGCTTTTCTTGCTTTTCATCAATCACCGGAATTCGCCACATATAGAAAAGCAAACAGGCGAGAATTACCAGCAACATGATGCGCACCCATGGCATCTGGACGAACCACAGAGAAATGGCAAACGTGAGCAAAATAAGCAAAATCGCCCGCGGTTTGACGCCGCGCGGCATCGCATGATGTTTCTGCCAGAAACGTAGATAGCTGCCAAACCATGAGCGGTACAGCAACCAGGCGTGAAAGCGCGGGGAAGAACGGGCAAAGCACCAGGCCGCCAGCAGGATAAACGGCGTCGTCGGTAATACCGGTAATACCACGCCCAGCGTACCCAGCACTACCGCCAGCCAGCCAATGATGATTAAAATGATTCGTTGCATATTGAGTGTTGTCAGCTTACATAGTGGCTACTTTAGCATAACAATTATCATTTTCATTGAGGTCTTATCGTGAAAACCGCCCTGCTGCTGGAAAAACTGGAAGGACAGCTCGCTACGCTGCGTCAGCGTTGTGCCCCGGTGTCACAGTTCGCCACGCTAAGTGCTCGTTTCGACAGGCATCTTTTTCAGACTCGTGCGACAACACTACAGTCTTGTCTCGACGAGGCGGGCGATAATCTGGCTGCGCTTCGTCATGCAGTTGAGCAGCAACAGCTGCCGCAAGTGGCCTGGCTGGCGGAACATCTGGCGGCACAACTGGAAGCCATCGCGCGTGAAGCCTCCGCCTGGTCATTGCGCGAGTGGGACAGTGCGCCACCGAAAATTTCCCGCTGGCAGCGTAAACGTATTCAGCATCAGGATTTTGAGCGGCGGCTACGTGAGATGGTTGCCGAACGCAGAGCCCGCCTGGCGCGGGTGACCGATCTCGTGGAACAGCAAACGCTGCATCGTGAAGTGGAAGCCTATGAAGCGCGCCTGGCACGCTGCCGCCATGCGCTGGAAAAAATCGAAAACAGGCTAGCGCGCTTAACCCGCTAGCAATGGAAAGAGTATGTCACTTGAAAATGCCCCTGACGATGTCAAACTGGCTGTCGATTTGATTGTGCTGCTGGAGGAAAATCAGATCCCTGCCAGTACCGTGCTGCGCGCGCTGGATATTGTAAAGCGTGATTATGAAAAGAAATTAACGCACGATGATGAGGCGGAAAAGTGAGAAATAAATGGGGCCGCTAAATGTCCCCTAAGATTGCGGGCAAACGCAAAACTGCCTGATGCGCTACGCTTATCAGGCCTACACCGCTCCTGCAATATATTGAATTCTTGCGGTTTCGTAGGCCGGATAAGGCGGTCACGCCGCATCCGGCATGAACAACGCGCACTTTGTCAGTAATCTCGGGGCAACTAAATGTCGCCCCCTTTGGTTATTACCCAACCGCTGGTGTCGGATCGTCGCCTTTGTAGTCGCGTTTTACTTCCGTCACCTCATCGCCCTTCTCGTTGTGCAGATGCACTTCAAGCTGGTTAAAGGCAATGTTGATGTCGTTTTCACGGCACAGCTGATCGATAGTACGGTTCAGCTCATCGACAGTACGGCTACGGTCACGCAGTTCACGCACATACAGACGCAGCTCATGATCCAACGTGCTGGCACCAAATGCCGTAAAGAAGACTTCCGGCATTGGTTCGTGCATCACCCTTGGGTGCTCAGTCGCCGCCTTCAGTAACACTTTACGCACTTTTTCCAGATCGGAGCCATAGGCCACGCCGAGACGGATCACCAGACGCGTAGTAGTGTCAGTCAACGACCAGTTGATCAGACGCTCGGTAACAAACGCTTTGTTCGGGATGATCACTTCTTTGCGATCGAAATCGGTAATCGTTGTCGCACGAATACGGATCTTACTTACCGTCCCCGAGAAGCTACCAATGGTTACCGTATCGCCAATACGCACCGGACGTTCGAACAGAATGATCAAACCGGAGACGAAGTTACCGAAAATTTCTTGTAAACCAAAACCAAGACCTACGGATAATGCTGCGGCCAGCCACTGGAGTTTATCCCAAGAGACGCCCAGCGATCCGAACACCGTCATCGCACCAACGGCAATAATGATGTAGTTAAGGATGGTAGTAATGGCATACGACGCGCCCTGGCGCATATTCAGTCGCGAGAGCACCAGCACTTCCAGTAAACCAGGCAGGTTGCGAATCAACGCCCAGGCCACCATTGAGGCGATAATCGCAAACAACAGACTGCCCATGGTGACGTTTTTCACCACCGCAGCGCCAGCTTCAGTGCCGTTGTAATGCCAGAGCGTGATGCTGTCGAGATAGCTGAACACGGTGATCAAATCGGACCAAATTGCCCAGAACATGACACCGAACAGCGCAAACATCAGCAACATGGTAATACGCAGCGTCTGCTGGTTAACTTGCTCCAGTGCAATGGTGGGTTCTTCCGGCGGTTCGGCACCTTCTGCGCCCTCTTTCACCAGATTCTGCCGACGCGCCAGCGCACGACGCCAGGCGATACGCCGCGCCGCTACGCTTAAGCCGCGCAATACCGTCTGGTAGAGCAAGTTCCAGATGATCACCAGATAAACGGTTTCAATCCAACGCCCGGAGAGGCGCAGCGTGGTGTAGAAATAACCCGTGGCAGTCAGCACCATCAATGCAATCGGGATAATCGACAGCACGGTAATGGTGACTAGTCGCATGGTGTGCGACTCTTTATCACGCCAGCTTTCGCGGCACATTGGCCATACCAGGAAGGCAATCAGCAGCAGGTTGAAGAAAATCATCGCCTGCCCCAGCACATCATCCATCAGATGCAGCGGGGAAAGTTCTGCCACCACAGACCAGAAATGGATAGGCAGCAACGCGAGACTGATGCGGACAATTTGCCGACGCCAGTGGCTGGTCTGCTGCTCCGGCATGCCGAAGTGACGCACGGCAACGCCATTTTTCTCCAGTACCTTCCAGCACAGGCCAAACACCAGCCAGAAAATCGCCAGTTTTTTACTGAACGACCATAGCAGTTCGCTGATGTTGAGCTGCATGGTCAACAGAATCAGGCCAACCGCGAGAATAATCAGGCACACCGGCAGCGCGCGGATCAGGTCGATAAGGATCGCTTTTGGTGTGTTGAGCTGGCTATCGTTACGCAGGGAACCCACAGCGGAAGCCAGTTTCTGTTGATACGCTTTCAGCCAGCCCAGACGCCAGTGGATCAGCCCGGCAATCAACAGCAGCGGCAAACCGGCGAGGAAAGCGATAAAAACGGCAGGCCAGGCTTTTTCCCAGTTCACCGTGATTTTCATCGACTTAAATTCATCTTTCAGGCTTTGCGGGAACGCTTTGATCCAGTCCCAGTCCATTGGACGGTTACTGTTCACCCAAAAGATTTGCTGAGTCAGGATGGATTTCAGGTTTTTCGATACGCTCATTAACTGCTGCTGGTTGATTTGCAGGTTAATGGCCATCATCAGCTGGTTACCCAACTGTTTGTTGAGTTGATCCAGCAATTCGCGACGCATATCAACCACTTGCAATAACGCATCGTGAACTTCGCTGTTGACTTCGTTGGTGTGACCTTCTTCCAGTTTGTTGACGAACGCATCGCTCTGGAAGAGTGCATCACGCTGCTGGTTAACTTCAAACTGTTCGAGACGCAAATCCGCGATGCGGTTGGTCATGTTTTCCAGTTCATCCGCCGAGGGCAGCGTTTGTTGTTGCTGGTAAAGGATACGAGACAACAGCAGGCTGCCCTTCAGGACGGCAATCTGCTCTTTAATATTGCGTTCCGATTGCAGCGCCCGCTCCAGCCAGTTTTTGACTTTAATGTTTTGCTGCATCAACTGATTACCGTTTTCAGTCGCGGTAATCAGACGCTGACTTAACTGCTGGTTAATTTCCAGTTCCTGTTTCACCAGCGGATTAGCCTGAATACGCGCGGCTTCATCCGGGGAGACGGCTTCCTGCGCCGTTTTTTCAGTTAAAGTCAGGCGCTTGCTGTTTACCGCTTCTTGCAACAGCTGCAACTGGTGCTCCAGACGGGCGCTGTTCGCCGTCACGTAATCACGTTGCTTTTGCAAGGTATCCTGCAAGACGGTGTTCCCTTCCAGGCTTTTACGCTGCTGGTCAATCTCCGCATTCAGCAACGCCTGCTGAGCCTGCATTAACACTTTCTGGCTGGGACGTAAGGCAGTCTCGCCGACATCAGTCCCATCCAGACGACTGCGAATTTGTTGCAGCTGCTGCGAAGCGTTATACATCGCATTTTGCACGCGTTCGGGCTGCGTCTGTAACGAAACCAGCTGGCTGTTATAAGACGCCAGATCGTTTTGTGCGTTTTGCAAATCGTCCAGCGCCTGGGCAACGCGAGTTTCCAGCTGGCGCAACGAAAGCGTACTCAGAATTTTGCGCGTTTCTTCGTCGTTATCGACATCGCTAAGTGCTGTTAACGCCGCGGTCGCCTGGCGCATTTTTTCCGGCGCTTCAGCGACTTTTTGCCGTAGCTGAACTGTCTCTTCTTTTATGCGATCGATTTTATCGAGGGTGGCTAATGTATCTGTCAGATCCTGCTGCACCAGTTTGTCCTGAGCAGAAAGATCTTTTTGTTTATTTAGTGAGTCAAGTTGCGCCTGCAGGTCCGCTTTTGTCGGCAGATCACCATTCGATGACGCCCGCGCAAACGCCGTGTTCTGGCATAACAAGACAAAAACAAAAGCAATAAATGCTGAAAAAACAAAATGCCGTGATCGTTTGTAATACTGGAACATAGTCATGATGAATGAAGGTTTCTGAACCTGAAGAACGACCTGAAAAAGTCAAACCGCAAGAATATCACGACGCAGTGAACCAGAATAGCAACGACGAAAATGTCCAGGAAAAATCCTGGAGTCAGATTCAGGGTTATTCGTTAGTGGCAGGATTACGAAGCGTGGGGCACAGGAGATACATCTCCAGTAAGATGGCGACGTAATCGCGGGCTTCTTTTTTAAGATCAAAAGATTGCGGGGCAAAGAGCCAGTTTTCCATCAGGCCGGAAATATAGCCGCGCATAATAATTGCTGCCCGACGCGTCATTAAATCCGCAGGCAACATTTTCGCTTCAATACAATGTTTTAACGTTTGTTCTATACGGTCATAACTTTCCAGACAGAGATTACGTTGTGCCTGTTGCACAACAGCCATTTCTCCGACAAATTCGCATTTGTGGAATATAATCTCCATCAATAATCGACGTCGTTCTTCTGTCACCGTGGATTCAAGAACATGAATTAATATCTCTCTTAATACTGAGAGTGGATCGCCAGGGAATTTTGCCTGATACTCAAGCTCTAGTTCACCAATATTGGATTCTGACAGTTCCCAGATCTCACTGAACAAATCCGACTTGTCTTTAAAATGCCAGTAGATTGCACCGCGCGTAACGCCAGCTGCTTTTGCAATCTCGCCCAGCGAGGTGGATGATACCCCCTGCTGTGAGAAAAGACGTAGAGCCACATCGAGGATGTGTTGGCGCGTTTCTTGCGCTTCTTGTTTGGTTTTTCGTGCCATATGTTCGTGAATTTACAGGCGTTAGATTTACATACATTTGTGAATGTATGTACCATAGCACGACGATAATATAAACGCAGCAATGGGTTTATTAACTTTTGACCATTGACCAATTTGAAATCGGACACTCGAGGTTTACATATGAACAAAAACAGAGGGTTTACGCCTCTGGCGGTCGTTCTGATGCTCTCAGGCAGCTTAGCCCTAACAGGATGTGACGACAAACAGGCCCAACAAGGTGGCCAGCAGATGCCCGCCGTTGGCGTAGTAACAGTCAAAACTGAACCTCTGCAGATCACAACCGAGCTTCCAGGTCGCACCAGTGCCTACCGGATCGCAGAAGTTCGTCCTCAAGTTAGCGGGATTATCCTGAAGCGTAATTTCAAAGAAGGTAGCGACATCGAAGCTGGTGTCTCTCTCTATCAGATTGATCCTGCGACCTATCAGGCGACATACGACAGTGCGAAAGGTGATCTGGCGAAAGCCCAGGCTGCAGCCAATATCGCGCAATTGACGGTGAATCGTTATCAGAAACTGCTCGGTACTCAGTACATCAGTAAGCAAGGGTACGATCAGGCTCTGGCTGATGCGCAACAGGCGAATGCTGCGGTAACTGCGGCGAAAGCTGCCGTTGAAACTGCGCGGATCAATCTGGCTTACACCAAAGTCACCTCTCCGATTAGCGGTCGCATTGGTAAGTCGAACGTGACGGAAGGCGCATTGGTACAGAACGGTCAGGCGACTGTGCTGGCAACCGTGCAGCAACTTGATCCGATCTACGTTGATGTGACCCAGTCCAGCAACGACTTCCTTCGCCTGAAACAGGAACTGGCGAATGGCACGCTGAAACAAGAGAACGGCAAAGCCAAAGTGTCGCTGATCACCAGTGACGGCATTAAGTTCCCGCAGGACGGTACGCTGGAATTCTCTGACGTTACCGTTGATCAGACCACTGGGTCTATCACCCTACGCGCTATCTTCCCGAACCCGGATCACACTCTGCTGCCGGGTATGTTCGTGCGCGCACGTCTGGAAGAAGGGCTTAATCCAAACGCTATTTTAGTCCCGCAACAGGGCGTAACCCGTACGCCGCGTGGTGATGCCACCGTACTGGTAGTTGGCGCGGATGACAAAGTGGAAACCCGTCCGATCGTTGCAAGCCAGGCTATTGGCGATAAGTGGCTGGTGACAGAAGGTCTGAAAGCAGGCGATCGCGTAGTAATAAGTGGGCTGCAGAAAGTGCGTCCTGGTGTCCAGGTAAAAGCACAAGAAGTTACCGCTGATAATAACCAGCAAGCCGCAAGCGGTGCTCAGCCTGAACAGTCCAAGTCTTAACTTAAACAGGAGCCGTTAAGACATGCCTAATTTCTTTATCGATCGCCCGATTTTTGCGTGGGTGATCGCCATTATCATCATGTTGGCAGGGGGGCTGGCGATCCTCAAACTGCCGGTGGCGCAATATCCTACGATTGCACCGCCGGCAGTAACGATCTCCCGCTTCTACCCCGGCGCTGATGCGAAAACAGTGCAGGACACGGTGACACAGGTTATCGAACAGAATATGACGGGTATCGATAACCTGATGTACATGTCCTCTAACAGTGACTCCACGGGTACCGTGCAGATCACCCTGACCTTTGAGTCTGGTACTGATGCGGATATCGCGCAGGTTCAGGTGCAGAACAAACTGCAGCTGGCGATGCCGTTGCTGCCGCAAGAAGTTCAGCAGCAAGGGGTGAGCGTTGAGAAATCATCCAGCAGCTTCCTGATGGTTGTCGGCGTTATCAACACCGATGGCACCATGACGCAGGAGGATATCTCTGACTACGTAGCGGCGAATATGAAAGATGCCATCAGCCGTACGTCGGGCGTGGGTGATGTTCAGTTGTTCGGTTCACAGTACGCGATGCGTATCTGGATGAACCCGAATGAGCTGAACAAATTCCAGCTAACGCCGGTTGATGTCATTACCGCCATCAAAGCGCAGAACGCCCAGGTTGCGGCGGGTCAGCTCGGTGGTACGCCGCCGGTGAAAGGCCAACAGCTTAACGCCTCTATTATTGCTCAGACGCGTCTGACCTCTACTGAAGAGTTCGGCAAAATCCTGCTGAAAGTGAATCAGGATGGTTCCCGCGTACTGCTGCGTGATGTGGCGAAGATTGAGCTGGGTGGTGAGAACTACGACATCATCGCAGAGTTTAACGGCCAACCTGCTTCCGGTCTGGGGATCAAGCTGGCGACCGGTGCAAACGCGCTGGATACCGCTGCGGCAATCCGTGCTGAACTGGCGAAGATGGAACCGTTCTTCCCGTCGGGTCTGAAAATTGTTTACCCGTACGACACCACGCCGTTCGTGAAAATCTCTATTCACGAAGTGGTTAAAACGCTGGTCGAAGCGATCATCCTCGTGTTCCTGGTTATGTATCTGTTCCTGCAGAACTTCCGCGCGACGTTGATTCCGACCATTGCCGTACCGGTGGTATTGCTCGGGACCTTTGCCGTCCTTGCCGCCTTTGGCTTCTCGATAAACACGCTAACAATGTTCGGGATGGTGCTCGCCATCGGCTTGTTGGTGGATGACGCTATCGTTGTGGTAGAAAACGTGGAGCGTGTTATGGCGGAAGAAGGTTTGCCGCCAAAAGAAGCTACCCGTAAGTCGATGGGGCAGATTCAGGGCGCTCTGGTCGGTATCGCGATGGTACTGTCGGCGGTATTCGTACCGATGGCCTTCTTTGGCGGTTCTACTGGTGCTATCTATCGTCAGTTCTCTATTACCATTGTTTCAGCAATGGCGCTGTCGGTACTGGTAGCGTTGATCCTGACTCCGGCTCTTTGTGCCACCATGCTGAAACCGATTGCCAAAGGCGATCACGGGGAAGGTAAAAAAGGCTTCTTCGGCTGGTTGAACCGCATGTTCGAGAAGAGCACGCACCACTACACCGACAGCGTAGGCGGTATTCTGCGCAGTACGGGGCGTTACCTAGTGCTGTATCTGATCATCGTGGTCGGCATGGCCTATCTGTTCGTGCGTCTGCCAAGCTCCTTCTTGCCAGATGAGGACCAGGGCGTATTTATGACCATGGTTCAGCTGCCAGCAGGTGCAACGCAGGAACGTACGCAGAAAGTGCTCAATGAGGTAACGCATTACTATCTGACCAAAGAAAAGAACAACGTTGAGTCGGTGTTCGCCGTTAACGGCTTCGGCTTTGCGGGACGTGGTCAGAATACCGGTATTGCGTTCGTTTCCTTGAAGGACTGGGCCGATCGTCCGGGCGAAGAAAACAAAGTTGAAGCGATTACCATGCGTGCAACACGCGCTTTCTCGCAAATCAAAGATGCGATGGTTTTCGCCTTTAACCTGCCCGCAATCGTGGAACTGGGTACTGCAACCGGCTTTGACTTTGAGCTGATTGACCAGGCTGGCCTTGGTCACGAAAAACTGACTCAGGCGCGTAACCAGCTGCTTGCAGAAGCAGCGAAGCACCCTGATATGCTGACCAGCGTACGTCCAAACGGTCTGGAAGATACCCCGCAGTTTAAGATTGATATCGACCAGGAAAAAGCGCAGGCGCTGGGTGTTTCTATCAACGACATTAACACCACTCTGGGCGCTGCATGGGGCGGTAGCTATGTGAACGACTTTATCGACCGCGGTCGTGTGAAGAAAGTTTACGTCATGTCAGAAGCGAAATACCGTATGCTGCCGGATGATATCGGCGACTGGTATGTTCGTGCTGCTGATGGTCAGATGGTGCCATTCTCGGCGTTCTCCTCTTCTCGTTGGGAGTACGGTTCGCCGCGTCTGGAACGTTACAACGGCCTGCCATCCATGGAAATCTTAGGCCAGGCGGCACCGGGTAAAAGTACCGGTGAAGCAATGGAGCTGATGGAACAACTGGCGAGCAAACTGCCTACCGGTGTTGGCTATGACTGGACGGGGATGTCCTATCAGGAACGTCTCTCCGGCAACCAGGCACCTTCACTGTACGCGATTTCGTTGATTGTCGTATTCCTGTGTCTGGCGGCGCTGTACGAGAGCTGGTCGACTCCGTTCTCCGTTATGCTGGTCGTTCCGCTGGGGGTTATCGGTGCGTTGCTGGCTGCCACCTTCCGTGGCCTGACCAATGACGTTTACTTCCAAGTAGGACTGCTCACAACCATTGGGTTGTCGGCGAAGAACGCGATACTTATCGTCGAATTCGCCAAAGACTTGATGGATAAAGAAGGTAAAGGTCTGATTGAAGCGACGCTTGATGCGGTGCGGATGCGTTTACGTCCGATCCTGATGACCTCGCTGGCGTTTATCCTCGGCGTTATGCCGCTGGTTATCAGTACTGGTGCTGGTTCCGGCGCGCAGAACGCAGTAGGTACCGGTGTAATGGGCGGGATGGTGACCGCAACGGTACTGGCAATCTTCTTCGTTCCGGTATTCTTTGTGGTGGTTCGCCGCCGCTTTAGCCGCAAGAATGAAGATATCGAGCACAGCCATACTGTCGATCATCATTGATACAACATGTAATCACTAAGGCCGCGTAAGCGGCCTTTTTTATGCATAACCTACGAACATTAAGGAGTAATTGAACCACCAACTCAGGATCTCATACGAAAACCAGTATTAACCACGTATAAAATTCATAAAAAATACTGATTGTTAGTTAATTTATATTAAGTAGCGCTAATAGATTTAATAATCCATAATCATTTAGAGGCTATTCTTAATTATTTGCGGTAATTCTTTATTCATTCCTCGGTTATTACGTCATATTCAGAGCAATCCTGGTATTAGTGTCACCAATTTCATCTGGCGATAATCCTGAAATGTTATGAACAGTTCGAGCAAACTGCTTTTACCTGCTGCGGGTTAGTGCTAGTATGAAAAAGTGAGTCCTGTCCCGATTCCTTCCTAATTGTAATGTTTCGTAATAATGCGATGAAAACCTGCAAAGAGTGGCTTATAGTTAAGCTAACAAACGAGAGGGCAAGTCTAGGTCAGTAAGTTTTTTCCATCCCGAAAGGTGTCCGTTAGTTCAACCACTAAGAAGGGGACGCGTTATGGATGAATACTCACCCAAAAGACATGATATCGCACAGCTTAAGTTTCTCTGTGAAACCCTGTATCATGACTGTCTTGCAAACCTTGAAGAAAGCAATCATGGTTGGGTTAACGACCCAACCTCGGCGATCAACCTCCAGTTGAATGAACTGATTGAGCATATTGCGACCTTCGCACTTAATTACAAAATTAAGTATAATGAAGACAATAAGCTCATTGAGCAGATCGACGAATATCTGGATGACACCTTTATGTTGTTCAGCAGTTATGGTATTAATATGCAGGCTCTTCAGAAATGGCGGAAGTCAGGTAATCGACTATTCCGTTGTTTTGTCAACGCGACGAAAGAGAATCCTGCGAGTTTATCTTGTTAGAATTATTACAACCATGGGTAGAAGTATGTCCGAAAAACCTTTAACAAAAACCGATTATTTAATGCGTTTACGTCGTTGCCAGACAATTGACACGCTGGAGCGTGTTATCGAGAAAAATAAATACGAATTATCAGATAATGAACTGGCGGTATTTTACTCAGCCGCAGATCACCGCCTCGCCGAATTGACCATGAATAAACTGTACGACAAGATCCCTTCCTCAGTATGGAAATTTATTCGCTAATAAATAATTCGCTTTCGGTGCTATAACCGGCTGTTTATTAAGAATTTTATACTTTTTCGCCATGAAGACATACCCTATGTGATCTTTATCACACAGATGTAATGAGAACGTTCTCTTCACTGACTTTTCGTCTTACTGTGTTGCCGCATTTTCAGCAACCGGAGGTCAGTAATGAGCACAGAAAAAGAAAAGATGATTGCTGGTGAGTTGTATCGCTCGGCAGATGAGACGTTATCTCGCGATCGCCTGCGCGCTCGTCAGCTTATTCACCGATACAATCATTCCCTGGCGGAAGAGCACACATTACGCCAGTAAATTCTCGCTAATTTATTCGGTCAGGTGACAGAGGCTTATATTGAGCCAACGTTTCGCTGTGATTATGGCTATAACATTTTTCTCGGCAATAATTTTTTCGCCAACTTCGATTGCGTGATGCTTGATGTCTGCCCTATTCGCATCGGTGATAACTGTATGTTGGCACCAGGCGTTCATATCTACACGGCAACACATCCCATCGACCCTGTAGCACGTAATAGCGGTGCTGAACTGGGGAAACCCGTCACCATCGGTAATAACGTCTGGATTGGCGGACGCGCGGTCATTAACCCTGGTGTGACCATTGGTGATAACGTCGTGGTAGCTTCAGGTGCAGTTGTCACAAAAGGTGTCCCGGACAACGTTGTCGTGGGCGGTAATCCAGCCAGAATAATTAAAAAATTGTAATCGGTTTTTCGCAACTGTTATGCAAAATTGTGGTAGATCTGTTACTTCCCCTCTACTATTCCCACGTTAAAATAGGGTGTTCCCTGGAAAGTTGCAGATACCACGAAGGCAAACGATGACCGAAATACAACGCCTGCTGACCGAAACGATTGAGTCTCTGAATACCCGCGAAAAACGCGACAACAAACCCCGCTTTAGTATCAGTTTTATCCGTAAACATCCGGGGCTGTTTATCGGTATGTACGTTGCTTTTTTTGCCACCCTGGCGGTGATGTTGCAGTCCGAAACGCTGTCAGGCTCTGTCTGGCTACTGGTTGTATTATTTATCCTGCTTAATGGTTTCTTCTTTTTCGATGTCTACCCACGCTACCGCTATGAAGATATCGACGTGCTGGATTTCCGCGTTTGCTATAACGGCGAATGGTACAACACGCGCTTTGTACCTGCCGCGCTGGTTGAAGCCATCTTGAACTCTCCGCGTGTCGCGGATGTTCATAAGGAACAACTGCAAAAAATGATCGTCCGTAAAGGTGAACTGTCTTTTTACGATATTTTTACCCTCGCTCGCGCCGAATCAACATCTTAAGTTAGGGTTACATACCAGGCGTAAAGCTCTGCGCCTGGTCAAATGACAATGATCGTTTCCACCCATCACTTCATGAAATACCAGCTCTACCTCCTTATCTCCTGCCAGCCTTTTTCCACAATCAGATATACTTTCCCTACACTGTGTTAATAAGGATATGCTGGTGAGAACACGACATCTGGTCGGCCTTATTTCGGGAGTACTGATTCTTTCAGTATTGCTGCCTGTCGGCTTAAGCATCTGGCTGGCCCATCAGCAGGTAGAAACATCGTTTATTGAAGAGCTGGATACCTATTCCTCCCGCGTCGCTATTCGAGCCAATAAGGTGGCGACACAAGGGAAAGATGCGCTGCAGGAGCTGGAAAGATGGCAAGGCGCTGCCTGTAGCGAAGCCCATCTCATGGAAATGCGTCGGGTATCTTACAGTTATCGCTATATTCAGGAAGTGGTTTATATCGATAACAACGTTCCCCAGTGTTCGTCTCTGGAGCATGAAAGTCCGCCCGATACCTTTCCCGAGCTAGGTAAAATTTCGAAAGATGGTTATCGTGTCTGGTTAACATCGCATAACGATTTAGGCATTATCCGTTACATGGTCGCCATGGGAACGGCACATTATGTCGTCATGATCGACCCCGCTTCCTTTATTGATGTCATTCCCTATAGTTCATGGCAAATTGATGCCGCCATTATTGGCAATGCCCATAACGTTGTCATAACCAGCAGCGATGAAATTGCTCAGGGAATTATTACCAGGCTACAAAAAACACCCGGTGAGCATATCGAAAATAATGGGATCATTTACGATATACTGCCCTTCCTGGAGATGAATATTTCGATCATCACCTGGGCTTCAACGAAAATGTTGCAGAAAGGCTGGCATCGGCAAGTCTTTATTTGGTTACCGCTCGGGTTGGTGATTGGCCTGCTGGCAGCGATGTTTGTGCTGCGTATTTTGCGCCGTATCCAATCACCGCATCATCGGCTGCAGGATGCTATCGAAAATCGTGATATTTGCGTGCACTATCAGCCGATTGTCTCCTTAGCCAATGGCAAAATTGTCGGTGCTGAGGCACTGGCGCGCTGGCCGCAGACAGACGGTAGTTGGTTGTCACCAGATAGTTTTATTCCGCTGGCACAGCAAACGGGCCTTTCTGAGCCATTGACGCTACTGATTATAAGAAGCGTCTTTGAAGATATGGGCGACTGCTTGCGTCAGCATCCACAGCAGCATATTTCGATCAATCTTGAATCCACCGTGCTCACCTCGGAAAAAATCCCGCAATTGCTGCGTGAAATGATCAATCACTATCAGGTTAATCCCAGACAGATCGCGCTTGAACTCACTGAACGCGAGTTTGCCGATCCGAAAACCAGCGCCCCGATAATTTCTCGCTACCGGGAGGCGGGCCATGAAATTTATCTTGATGATTTTGGTACGGGGTATTCAAGTTTAAGTTATTTACAGGATCTGGATGTCGACATTCTGAAGATCGATAAATCTTTCGTTGATGCGCTGGAATATAAAAATGTCACGCCGCATATCATCGAAATGGCAAAAACACTGAAACTGAAAATGGTAGCGGAGGGAATCGAAACCAGTAAACAAGAAGAGTGGCTACGCCAGCATGGCGTGCACTACGGTCAGGGCTGGCTCTACAGCAAGGCATTACCGAAAGAAGATTTCTTACGCTGGGCCGAGCAACATTTGTGAATTTTTGGGCTGACGGCACGCCGCACAGCCCGTCACGCTACCTATTCGTCGATGATTGACTCGAATCCGCCATAGATCATTCGCTTGCCGTCAAACGGCATGGACTCGCCGAACTCTTTCATCCGTGGGTCCGACATCATCTTTTGATTAGCTGCGTCGCGGACCTCTTTTGAAGGGTATTCAATCCAGCTAAAGACAACCTCTTCATTCTCTTCCGCTTTCACCGCCATACGAAAATCGGTCACTTTGCCATCCGGCACATCGCTGGCCCAGCATTCGACAATACGAAGCGCGCCAAACTCTTTAAACAATGGCGCGGCCTTAGCGGCCATTTCCCGATAGGCATCCTTTTTATCGGCAGGAACGGCAACCACAAAACCATCAACATACTTCATCAGACATACCTCCGAAGCGTACTGCGCAGCCAGACAATTCTTGCGACGTCAGTTGTGGTTAAAGTTTAGCCATGCTGGGATTTTTTGACGAAACGGTGGGAGGCAGAAATGGGTGGGGGCCCTGCCAGCTACATCCCGGCACACGCGTCATCTGCCTTGGCTGCTTCCTTCCGGACCTGACCTGGTAAACAGAGTAGCATTGCGGGAGAACCAACAGAGCCCCCATTGAGAGCGTTGAAAACCAACGCGCAGGCGCATTATCACTGCTGCCCCGGCTAATTGCAACCCATTGCGTGCCAGATGCTGGTTTCTTGCGCAATGCGACTTCACTCGGGCGTTTTTCCAGATTATGCTGAAAAATTACCTCAGGAAGAAAAGATGGAAAAAGAAGATTCATTTCCCCAACGCGTCTGGCAAATCGTCGCCGCTATTCCCGAAGGCTATGTCACCACTTACGGTGATGTGGCGAAACTGGCGGGATCGCCCCGCGCCGCGCGCCAGGTGGGCGGTGTGTTAAAGCGTCTCCCTGAAGGCAGCACCTTACCCTGGCACCGGGTGGTTAATCGCCATGGCACAATTTCGCTAACCGGGCCGGATTTACAGCGTCAGCGACAGGCATTACTGGCAGAAGGTGTGATGGTATCGGGAAGCGGGCAAATCGACTTGCAGCGTTATCGCTGGAACTACTAACCCTCTCCGGGCGGAGTAATGCCAGTCAGTTAAGCAACTGACTGGCTCTTTTTCGGGGCTGTGGGGTATTTCCAGGGCCTCTCCTTTACCACTCTCGGGAAGGCCCTTCCCCTTCTCGTCGGTAATTTCACAAGTTGTCCCATACTTGCAAGATCGCGCATCAGCTCCGGTATACGTCCCGGTGAAGCGCCCTGCAATGTCATCAGCATTCTCATCACCATTCCGCATGATTCTGAGAAACTCAGTTGATTCGGCCAGTAACCTTTCAGATGTTCCGCCATTTTAATCATCTGATATCTCACCAGATTATAAGCCAGTAAGACACCCCACAGCTCTTGCTCCACAAGCTCCGGCTTTTTACTTCTCAGCGTCAGCCTGCTCAGTTGCATCGTCTGTTTTATCTCCCTGTATCCCAGTTCGATTTCCCAGCGATGACTGTACAGATCCGCCATTTCTCCTCCGGGGAAGCGCATGGCGTCCGTCATCGACGTCAGCAGATGGCAGACTTTTCCTTTGCGCGTCACGGTCAGCAGGCGGGCTGTCACTTCATTTCCCAGTCCCGGCCACTTTTTTCGTGCCTGCGGGCTGGTTTTCAGCTTCACCAGATGATCGCCTTTACCCAGTTTTCTGAGCTCTTCATATTGCGCTCCCTTTCTGAGAGGTATCATCCAGTGGCGGTGTTCTCCCGCCAGGCTCCAGCCATTTAACAGTCCCAGTGAGTAATAACCTTTATCCATTAACGTCAGAGTGTTATCGCCGGTTTGTTCTATAAGTTGCTCAGCAAGCTCATTTTCGCTGTTCTTCATCGCGCCGAAGGCTGCAGCCGTCAGCAGATGGCTGGTCAGTTCCATCTGGCAGACCATTTTGACCTGCGGGTAGAGCGCCGGGTTCCCGGCATGTGTCTGGCGGGGGAAGGCTGCATCGTTCTCTGGTGTATCCGGTGTGCGCCAGAACACACCATCGATGGCCAGCAGGGTCAGGCCGCACCAGTGCGGATGCGGCGTGGCGTTATGCCAGAGCTGCGCTGTTTTCGTGAACACGCGGCGGACAGCCTCACTTCCCAGGCGCTGGCGGGCCTGAATAACGGCACTGGGGGCAACGAAGGGGCGATTGCCCGGCAGCATGATGTCCAGGCGATTCACAATCTGGTGAAGAGGTTCTTTACGCTCAAGCACCATGCCAACAATACACCAGACCATCATTTCGAGGGGAAGACGGCGCTTGCGTAGCGTTACAGTACCTGATTCGGCAAGGCAACGAGAGATGAGTTCGGGGTCGAGGTAATCCCCCAGAGAAGTCAGTGGGTTACGCAGAGAATCGTAACGGGATACCAGATCAAGAGCCTGTCCAATGTGCATAAAAAAATCCGGAAACAAGTGAGCGTTTCCGGATTCTTACACAGCCACTGGATCGGTCAACTGATCCTTAACTGATCGGCATTACTCCGGGCGGAGAGGGTTAACGTCGCTTAATATTGCGTAGGAGCGGGAACTGCCGAAGACGGATTCACCTGAGTTGGTGAAGTCGAAGGTACGGTAGTCGTTGCGCCACCGCTGGCCTGAACCGGCACGGCGGTTTGCTGTACCGGCACCAATGTCAGGTCGGCTTTAGTTCCGCCCTGGTTGATCACCGGCTGAACGGTATCGGTGATAAATACCAGTTTGTCATTCACGGTAATCGCCGCACTCAACAGAATACGCGCGTTCGGCTGAACATCTGCCGGGTTAAATGGCAGAACAAAGCTGAATGGTGACTGTTTACCTTCAGTACGCACCGCTTTCTGCGCCAGCACTTTTGACGGTGCATCGGCTAACGACGCGTCAGAAAGTGTCACGGTCAGCACAGCATCAGGCGGCAGTGCGACTTTCTGACGGATCCAGACAGTACCGGAGACATTCGGTTGCTGGATAGCAGGTTGTTGTGTTGCTGAAATAGACGTATTTGCAGCCGGGGCTGGCGTCTGAATATCCGCGCTTTTATCTGCGCAAGCCGCCAACGCAATCGCAACCGCTAAACCACTGGCCATGTGCACGAGTTTCATTCATTTCTCCTTATTATCAATGCACCAGCGGGCTAACTTTCCTCGCCGGAAGAGTGGTTAACAAAATAGTAACGTCAACAAGTGTGGCACACATCACGCATTTCTGCCTGTAATTAGCCCGTAATTCAGACTATTTCACCCATCGGACCAGTGGCAAATTTGCGTTATACTCAACTCACTTTGGCTTGCTGCGGCAGCTTTGTTACTGGAGAGTTATATGAGTCAGGCGCTAAAAAATTTACTGACATTGTTAAATCTGGAAAAAATTGAGGAAGGACTCTTTCGCGGCCAGAGTGAAGATTTAGGTTTACGCCAGGTGTTTGGCGGCCAGGTCGTGGGTCAGGCCTTGTATGCTGCAAAAGAGACCGTCCCGGAAGAGCGGCTGGTACATTCGTTTCACAGCTACTTTCTTCGCCCAGGCGATAGTAAGAAACCGATTATTTATGATGTCGAAACGCTGCGTGACGGTAACAGCTTCAGCGCCCGCCGGGTTGCTGCTATTCAAAACGGCAAACCGATTTTTTATATGACGGCCTCTTTCCAGGCACCAGAAGCGGGTTTCGAACATCAAAAAACAATGCCGTCCGCGCCAGCGCCTGATGGCCTGCCTTCGGAAACGCAAATCGCCCAATCGCTGGCGCACCTGCTGCCGCCAGTGCTTAAAGATAAATTCATCTGCGATCGTCCGCTGGAAGTCCGTCCGGTGGAGTTTCATAACCCACTGAAAGGTCACGTCGCAGAACCACATCGTCAGGTGTGGATCCGCGCAAATGGTAGCGTGCCGGATGACCTGCGCGTTCATCAGTATCTGCTCGGTTACGCTTCTGATCTTAACTTCCTGCCGGTAGCTCTACAGCCGCACTGCATCGGTTTTCTCGAACCGGGGATTCAGATTGCCACCATTGACCATTCCATGTGGTTCCATCGCCCGTTTAATTTGAATGAATGGCTGCTGTATAGCGTGGAGAGCACCTCGGCGTCCAGCGCACGCGGCTTTGTGCGCGGTGAGTTTTATACCCAAGACGGCGTGCTGGTTGCCTCGACCGTTCAGGAAGGGGTAATGCGTAATCACAATTAAAAAAATAGCCGGAGGTGAAAACCGTCCGGCTATTTTTTGCAGTGCTTGTTACGCGTTATAGGCATTCTCGCCGTGGCTGTTGACGTCCAGCCCTTCTCGCTCTTGTTCTTCCGGCACACGTAGGCCAACCGTCAGATCCGCCAGTTTGTAGCCAATAAATGCCACCACACCGGACCAGACGATCGTAATGGCGATGCTTTCCAACTGTACCAGCAACTGATGGCCCATCGTCACACCTTCAGCGAAGCCCACGCCGCCCAGAGAACTGGCGGCAAAAATCCCGGTCATGATACAGCCGACAATGCCACAAACGCCGTGCACACCGAAGACATCGCAGGGATCATCCACCCGCAGCAAGCGTTTGAGCATGGTAACGCCCCACAAACCCGCCAGACCAGCTACCACGCCGATAATCAACGCGCCGCCAACCCCAATGTAGCCGCACGCTGGCGTCACGCCGACCAGACCGGCAATCGCGCCAGAACACGCTCCCAGCAGAGAAGGCTTACCACGCAGCGCCCATTCACCGAAGATCCAGCCAAGAATTGCCGCCGCCGTTGCGACCACAGTATTCACAAATGCCAGTGCCGCGATTTCATTCGCCGTGCCCACTGACCCGGCGTTAAAGCCAAACCAACCGATATAGAGAATGGCAGTCCCGGTGAAGACCATCGGCAGGTTGTGCGGTTTAAACGCCTCTTTACCGAAGCCTACGCGTTTGCCTATCAGATACGCGCCCACCAGACCGGCGATTGCTGCGTTAATGTGCACCACCGTGCCACCCGCGAAATCCAGCGCACCGTGAGAAGCCAGCAAACCACCGCCCCACACCATATGCGCAATCGGAATGTAAGAGAGCGTCAGCCATACCACCACGAAAATCAACACAGCTGAGAAGCGGATTCGTTCCGCCAGCGCCCCAACTATCAAGCCTACGGTAATGCAGGCAAACGATCCCTGAAACGCTACGTGGATATACTGATAAATGCTGCCCATCACCGCCGTCAGTTCGATGTTTTTTAGCATCAACCAGTTAATGTTGCCGAAGAAGTTGTTGCCCTCACCAAACGCCAGCGAATAACCGTAAACCACCCAGAGAATACAGACCAGTGCAAACGTCACCGTCACCTGCGTCAGCATCGACAGCACGTTTTTGCCGCGAATCAACCCACCGTAAAACAGGGCAATCCCCGGAATAGTCATAAACAGCACCAGCGCAGTACAAATCATCATAAACGCATTGTCGGCTTTATCGGCCACCGCAGGTGCAGCCATTACCAGTCCCGGCAGCATCGCCAGTGAAGCAAGCCCAGTTTTTATCGTCGCTATCTTCATTTTTCGTTCCTGTTGCTGTGTGCCAGAGATTACAGCGCCGCTTCGTCGGCTTCGCCGGTACGAATACGAATGACGCGTTGCAATTCAGCGACGAAGATTTTGCCGTCGCCAATTTTTCCGGTGTAAGCCGCCTTACTGACGATATCGATCACTTCATCGAGTTGGTCATCAGCAATCGCCACATCAATTTTTACTTTTGGCAGGAAGTTGACGCTGTATTCCGCCCCCCGGTACAGCTCGGCATGCCCTTTCTGACGCCCGAAACCTTTCACTTCGGTGACGGTCAGGCCCTGAATACCAATGGAAGATAACGCTTCACGAACGTCTTCCAGCTTGAATGGTTTGATTATCACGGTCACCAGCTTCATAGATCCCCTCCGGTCAGAATTCGGTAATGGTTCTGCTACACGAAGAAGGTATTGCAAGCGGTGTGCCAGAAATGAAAAACGAGAAAGAGAGCAGGAAGTTAAGAAGATTGAAAATGAAAACGCACTATGACAGTGCACAGTGCGTTACATTTTTGCACCAACGATGAAATATTGCGCTATTCAGGCGCTCAATGATTCCTCTTCACGCACGCTGGCTGCCAGCTCTTCGCCCGCAAGTTGCAGTTGATACATCTGCCAGTAGCGTCCCTGGGCCGCCAGCAGTTGCTGGTGAGTGCCCTGCTCCACGGCTTGCCCACGATGAAGCACCAGAATGGTGTCGGCATCAATAATAGTTGATAAGCGGTGAGCAATCACCACCAGCGTGGTATGTTCACGCACCGCCGCCAGAGCATGTTGAATCGCCTGTTCAGTACCGGAGTCAATGCTGGCGGTTGCCTCATCAAGGATCAGGATTTGCGGCGTCTCCACCAGCACGCGCGCCAGTGCCAGCAGTTGCTTTTGCCCGACTGAGAGATTATTTCCCTGCTCGCCCAGCGGCGTATAAATACAATCACTCATGCTGCGCGCCAGCTCCGCCAGTTGCACGGTTTCCAGCGCCTGCCAGACGCGTTCTTCGGAGATATCCCGCCCCAGCGTCACATTAGCGAGGAAGGTATCCGCCAGCACCACCGGATCTTGCTGCACCATTGCCACGCCCTGGCGCAGCGCGCTATGACTTAGCGAACTTAATGGACGACCATCAAGGTGAATCTCACCTTCCGTTAGCGGGTAATAGCCCATCAATAAACTGGCGAGGGTACTTTTACCACTGCCGGTATGCCCGACCAGCGCCACAAAGTTACGCGAAGGCACAGAGAGATTAATGTTCTTTAGCACCAGATTGTCATCGCGATAAGCAAATGACACGTTATCGACTTCGATGGTGCCACTCTGTAACGGGTAATCATCATTGCCATATTGCTGGCGCGGTCCGTCCATCAGTTCAAACACGCGCTCACCAGCAACAACAGCCTGTTGCAGCATCGCCTGTTGCGTGGTCAGTTCGATTAAGGGTTCGTTAAGTCGCCCAAGATAGCTGATAAACGCATACAACACGCCCACTTCAATGGTGCCGCTGGCGGAGAAGCCAAACAGCATCAATAAGCCACAAAGAATGAGCGATGAAAACAGACTCAGCAGCGGACGCAGCAGAAAACCGTCGAGGCGCAGGGTTTGCATCCTAGCCATATAGTGTGAACGACTGGCCTCCCCCATACGTTCGCCAAATCGCGCCTGCTGACGAAACTGCTGGATAACGCTCATGCCATTGATGATTTCGTTAAAGCCGTCGTTGATATCCGCCAGATAGGCGCGCACACGGCGGACAATCGGCGTGCTGTAACGCTGGTATATCACCATTACCACCAGCACCACCGGGAAAATCATTATCGCCACCAGCGCCATTCGCCAGTCGAGGCTGAACATCGCCACCAGCATCGCGCCCACCAGTGCGGCACTGCGCAGGACAGTTGCCACTACGGTAACGTAGAGATCGCGGATCACTTCAGTGTCATTAGTGACGCGGGAAATCACCTGCCCGACGGGTTGGGTATCAAACTCGCTTAATGGCTGGCGTAACGCAGCATCCATCACGTCGGTACGCAACTGTTGCACTGCGCCTACTGCCGCCCGATTAAACAGCAGCGACTGCGCGTAATGTAGCCCGGCGGCAAACAGTTGTAGCCCAACATACGCCGCAGCCAGCCCTGCAACCACTTTCAACGGCAGGTTATTTTTCGCTACCATATTGTCGATAAAATAGCTGATAAGCAGCGGCCCACTGACTTCTGCCGCCGCCGCAACCCACATCATCAGGACCGCAATCCCCAGCGGTTTACGCCACGGCGAACCATACGCTAACAGGCGCTTGAGAGTCGGCCACAGTTGGCTAAAACTACGCATCGACGGCCTCCTCGCGAATTTCCGGAACGTCGTCGAGCGCCGCCTCCAGTTGTTGATAGCGATACATATCGCGATACCAACCGCTTTGTTGCGCCAGCTCATCATGATTGCCACGCTGGGCGATATGTCCGTGCTGCATCACAATAATTTCACTGGCTTCCGTCAGTGCCGAAAGGCGATGGGCACTGATGATTACCGTTCTTCCCTGTCCCCACTGACGCAGGTTATGCAGGATCTGGTGCTCTGTGCGTCCGTCCACCGCCGAAAGCGCATCATCAAGGATGAGGATTTCCGCGTTGACTAATAACGCTCGAGCAATGGAGATACGCTGTTTTTGCCCACCGGAAAGCATCACGCCGCGCTCGCCCACTTCTGTATCGTAACCTTGCGGTAGACGCAAAATATCGTCATGTACGCTGGCTAACCGCGCGACATGCTCAATCTCTTGCTGGGTGGCATTCGGGCAACCCAGCGCGATGTTATTCGCCACGGTGTCAGAAAAAAGGAATGGCGTCTGGCTGACCACCGCCAGGCGGCTACGCCAGCTATCGAGTTGTAACTTCGTCAGAGGAATATCATGAAAGCGAATATCCCCCTCGCTGACGTCGAAATGACGCTGAATGAGCGACAACAGGGTACTTTTGCCGGAACCAGTCGGCCCGCAAATACCCAGCATCTGACCGGGTTTCAGGGCGAAATTGACGTTTTCCAGCGCAGGATGGTCAGTCTGCGGATACGTGAACTGGTGAATATTTACATCCAGTTCGCCACGCCCTTCCGGCACGGGTTCGCTACCATCGTTCACCACCGGCGCTTCCGCCAGCATGGCGCGAATACGGCTGTATGCAGCACTACCACGTTCCACAATGTTAAACATCCATGCCAGCGCCAGCATTGGCCAAATCATCAGACCTAAATACATCATAAAACTGGTGAGCTGGCCCAGCGTTAAACTGCCCTGCACCACCATCCAACTACCGCCGCCAATCGCCAGCAAGTTCGCCATACCAATCGCGATATAGATGGTCGGGTCGAAGCGAGCATCAATACGCGCCACCCGCATGTTTTTTTTGCCGGTATCTTCGGCATCCGCGGCAAATAACGCCGACTGGCGATCTTCCAGACCAAAGGCTTTGATCATGCGGATACTGGTGAGGCTTTCCTGGGTGCGGTCATTAAGACTGGAAAACGCCGCCTGTGCCAGCTTAAAGCGTTCATGCAAGGCATCGCCGTTGCGCTTAATCATGATCGCCATCACTGGCATCGGTAACAGGGCAAATAAGGTCAACTGCCAGCTAATTTGCGTAGACATCATAATCAACACAGCGCAGCCCATTACCAGTGAATCCACCAGCGTCAGCACCCCTTCTCCGGCGGCAAACACGACGCGATCGACGTCATTGGTCGCACGAGCCATGAGATCACCCGTGCGATGACGCAGGTAAAACTCCGGGTGCTGCCGGCTTAGCTGACGGTAATAATCTTCACGCAGTTCAACAGCCAGTTGGTAAGACGCGCCAAACAGCAATACGCGCCAGACATAACGCAGGAGATAAACCACAACGGCAATCAGCACCATGGTGGCGATCCACATCAGGCTCAGCCCGGTAGTAAAGTGTTGTTCTGTCACGCCATCGACAACAATACCAACCACTTTTGGCGGAACCAGTTGCAGCATCGCGATAATGACAAGCAAGGCGACAGCCCCAAGATAGCGACGCCATTCCCGACGGAAATACCAGCTTAATTGAGCAAATAATCGCACGCGTTGTGTCCTGACCTGATTCTGGATATTTATTCGATGGGTAAAGAAGTGGTGTATTTAATCTGTTCCATCGCGAAGCTGGAAGTGACGTCCGACAGCCCCGGCACGCTGTTTACCAGACGCTTATAAAACTCGTCGTAGCGTTTCATGTCGGCAACCTGGACGCGCATCAGATAATCGTATTCACCAGCCATGCGCCAGACCCCCAGCACTTCTGGCATTTCGGTAACCACCGTGACAAAGCGGCAATACCATTCGCTGCTGTGATGTTGCGTTTTTATCAGCACAAAGGCGGTCAGGCCGAGGCCTATTTTTTCCGGATCCAGCAGGGCGACTTTGCCGATAAGGATACCGTCGTCCTCCAGCCGTTTCAGGCGCTTCCAGCAGGGGGTGGTTGTCAGATTAACGGCTTCAGCCAGTGCCTGCAAAGAGAGGGTGCAATCCTGCTGCAGTAAGGCCAGCAGCTTACGGTCAATTTTATCTAGCATAGCCCTTCCACGGAGAATTTTTTTCTCTTTTAATTCTATTTTAAAGGTGAAATCGCGACAATTTATTCTGTGCGGTTTAAACACCACGGCACAAAATGACAAATTCAACGCAAAAAAAAACCGGGCAATTGCCCGGTGCTGGAAGGGATCTCGTTATTCGGGGGAATAAGGTAGATGTGGATAGTCCAGCCAGTGCGTCAAATAGTGAGAGACAGCCTGATTTCGGCAATGTCCAATCACCGGTAAATGCGGGAGCTCCGCGCGCAGTTGCGGCATCGCATTGCCCATAATAAACCCGCTACCGACGCTGCCTAACATTTCGCGATCGTTCATCGCATCACCAAAGGCCATGCAATCGCGCAACGATAAACCTAAATGTTGGGTCCGCACCGTCAATGCAGCGCCTTTATTGCAGCCCACCGGCAGCACTTCGAGGCAATCCGTGGCGGAAAAACACAAATGTGCACGCTCGCCTAATGCTTCGTATAGCTGGATCTGCAAGCGTGTAAGATCGTCGTGATCGCCACAGAAGCAGATCTTGGTGACGCTGCCGAGTGGCATTTTTTTGACATCGATTATCTGATAACGAAAACCGCTATAGACAAATACCTGCAACAACGCAGGGCTCTCTTTCCCGGTAAACCAACCGTCGTCATTGAAGATATGCATGCTGGCTCGGGTATCCCATTGCTGATACAGCACCAGCTCCGCGACATCCGCAGGTAAATCATCACGATGTAAAAGTTCACCTTCCAGAGAATGCACGCGCGTTCCGTTGCCGGTAATCAAATATGCATCCAGCGATAGCGCCCCGAGAATATGCTGCATCTCCAGCGCATGACGCCCCGTGGCAAAAGTGAGGGTAATGTCGCGTTCACGCAGTCGCGCCAAAGTAGAGAGGGTTTTCTCACCTAAATGATGGTCAGGCATCAATAAAGTGCCATCCATATCAAATGCTACCAGACGAGCCATTTCTTTCTCCACTCTGTGACACGGTTAATGGTGATTGAGTATCACCTGATATATACGGAAGTAATAGTGAATAGTTAAATAATATTGTTCCGGGTTTATATGCGATTGCTCAACCGTCTTAACCAGTATCAACGTCTGTGGCAACCTTCAGCCGCAAACCGTCACCGTCAGCGAACTGGCCGAACGCTGTTTTTGCAGCGAACGCCATGTTCGTACGCTGTTGCGTCAGGCACAGGAGGCGGGATGGCTGGAGTGGCAGGCGCAGTCAGGACGCGGAAAGCGCGGACAATTACGCTTTCTGGTCACGCCGGAATCGCTACGCAATGCGATGATGGAACAGGCACTGGAAACCGGAAAGCAGCAAGATGTGCTGGAGCTGGCGCAACTGGCCCCAGGTGAGCTGCGCACTCTGTTACAGCCATTTATGGGCGGACAATGGCAAAACGATACACCCACGTTGCGTATTCCCTACTATCGCCCGCTCGAACCGCTACAACCAGGCTTTTTGCCCGGCCGTGCCGAGCAGCATCTCGCCGGGCAGATATTTTCCGGCCTGACCCGCTTCGATAATAATACTCAGCGCCCGATTGGCGATTTAGCGCATCACTGGGAAACCTCTACTGACAGGTTACGCTGGGACTTTTATCTTCGTTCAACCCTACACTGGCATAACGGCGATGCAGTAAAAGCCTCACACTTACACCAGCGATTATTGATGCTGTTACAACTGCCAGCACTGGATCAATTATTTATTAGCGTGAAGCGTATTGAAGTCACCCATCCGCAGTGTCTGACCTTCTTTTTACATCGCCCCGATTACTGGCTTGCGCACCGGCTGGCGAGCTATTGCAGCCATCTGGCGCATCCGCAATTCCCACTGATCGGCACTGGTCCTTTTCGCTTAACACAATTCACAGCGGAGCTGGTGCGCCTGGAGAGCCATGATTATTACCATTTGCGTCATCCGCTGCTTAAAGCGGTTGAGTACTGGATAACTCCGCCGCTTTTCGAAAAAGATTTGGGAACCAGTTGTCGGCATCCCGTGCAAATCACCATCGGCAAACCGGAGGAGCTGCAACGGGTCAGCCAAGTCAGTAGTGGCATCAGTTTAGGTTTTTGCTATTTAACGTTGCGCAAAAGTCCCCGACTCTCCCTCTGGCAGGCGCGAAAAGTGATCTCCATTATTCATCAATCCGGTTTATTACAAACGTTAGAAGTCGGAGAAAACCTGATCACCGCCAGTCATGCATTACTGCCAGGCTGGACTATTCCGCACTGGCAAGTACCGGATGAAGTCAAACTACCGAAAACCTTGACGCTGGTTTATCACCTACCGATAGAACTTCATACCATGGCAGAACGCCTACAGGCGACACTGGCAGCGGAAGGCTGTGAACTCACAATTATTTTTCATAACGCAAAAAACTGGGACGACACGACCCTACTGGCACACGCAGACCTCATGATGGGCGACAGATTAATTGGCGAAGCACCGGAATATACTCTGGAGCAATGGCTACGTTGCGATCCACTATGGCCACATGTTTTCGACGCTCCAGCATATGCACATCTGCAATCGACGCTGGACGCGGTGCAAGTAATGCCTGATGAGGAAAACCGATTTAATGCCCTGAAAGCGGTTTTTAGCCAGTTAATGGCAGACGCGACGCTGACGCCGCTGTTCAACTATCACTATCGCATTAGTGCCCCTCCCGGCGTGAACGGTGTGCGACTGACACCGCGCGGCTGGTTTGAATTTACCGAAGCCTGGCTTCCCGCGCCGTCGCAATGAATAGCTGGTCCGGGTTAATCGCAGGCGTTACCATAACGCTTTTATTGTTCAAGCAGGATTATCTATGAAACGTGCTGTCG
This sequence comes from Shigella flexneri 2a str. 301, assembly GCF_000006925.2. Taxonomy (NCBI): domain Bacteria; kingdom Pseudomonadati; phylum Pseudomonadota; class Gammaproteobacteria; order Enterobacterales; family Enterobacteriaceae; genus Shigella; species Shigella flexneri. The sequence goes on along the minus strand of NC_004337.2, from coordinate 400,631 downwards.
TTGTGTTCAGTGGAGGCCAGGATTCCACCACCTGTCTGGTGCAGGCATTACAACAATATGATGAAGTCCATTGCGTGACGTTCGATTACGGTCAGCGACATCGCGCAGAAATCGACGTGGCACGCGAACTGGCGCTGAAACTGGGAGCACGCGCGCATAAGGTTCTTGATGTAACGCTGCTCAACGAGCTGGCGGTCAGCAGCCTGACACGTGACAGCATTCCGGTGCCTGATTATGAACCTGAAGCCGATGGCATCCCGAATACGTTTGTCCCAGGGCGTAATATTTTGTTCCTGACGCTGGCGGCAATATATGCGTATCAGGTAAAAGCAGAAGCCGTAATTACCGGCGTCTGTGAAACGGATTTCTCCGGCTACCCGGATTGCCGCGATGAGTTTGTGAAAGCACTAAACCATGCCGTCAGTTTGGGCATGGCGAAAGATATTCGTTTTGAAACGCCGCTGATGTGGATTGATAAAGCGGAAACCTGGGCGCTGGCAGATTATTACGGCAAACTGGATTTAGTCCGTAACGAAACGTTGACCTGCTATAACGGCATTAAAGGCGACGGTTGCGGTCATTGTGCGGCATGTAATTTACGCGCCAACGGTTTGAATCATTATCTGGCCGATAAACCGACGGTGATGGCAGCGATGAAGCAGAAAACCGGGTTGAGGTAATTATTCCGGGTGTCGCCGGATGCGGCTTGAGCATCCGGCACCACAAAACGTTTACTTAACCATCTGCTCCAGCTTTTCGCGCAATTCCCCTTCCAGAGCTAATGCTTTCTGCGTTTTAAGATCAATACAAACAAACGTAATAAGCGCATCCGCTACCACCTGCCCTTCCGGCTCCAGTGTAATGACCTGGTTTAAGATGCCGCTTTTACCGTTTAATTGCTGCAACTGACTGGTAATAGTTAACAGGTCGCTTAATACCGCTGGACGACGATAGTTAATATTGATATTGACCACGACGAAGGCGATGTTATGGGCCGTCATCCACTGAAAACTGTCGCTATTTTCCACCCCATCCCAGCGGGCTTCTTCGAGAAATTCAAGGTAGCGGGCGTTGTTGACGTGCTGGTAAACGTCGAGATGATATCCACGAACTTTGATTTGTGTTTGCATAGCGCAATAACCTTACGTTGTTGTTATAAGTACAGAGGTCATAACTGGTATGACCTCTTCAGTCTGGCAAAAAATTGCCACTATGCAAATTAATTACAGGGTTAATACCGCCAGATTACGTTCCACCAGCGAATTGCCCATCCCCGGCACCTGCTTTAGATCCTCCACCGTTTTAAACGGACCGTACTCTTCGCGATAACTGACAATCGCCTGCGCTTTCTTCAGGCCAACGCCATTCATCGCGCGGGCTAGCTCTTCCGCGCTGGCATTATTAATGCTGACCCGGGTGCCTTCTTCGTCACTGGCTTTCGCCGGTACTGCTGCTTTACTTTGTGCTGCAGGAGCTTCCGCTTTGGTTTCTACCGCCGTCGGTTTCGCCACAGAAGCTGCCGCCAGCGCGCTATGAGACATTCCGGCACAGGCCAGGGACAGTGTAATGAGCAGTGCTTTAATTCCGTGTTTCATACTGTTTTCTCCTTGTTTGTTAACAGTGGAATCACCTTAACGGGAGTGAAAACAGTAAACAAATGGCAATGTTCAGAAATGGAAAAGGCCGCGAAAGCGACCTTTTCTTGTTACAGCTGCAACGCATTTTTTTGCGAGGCGGCTTCAGGATTATTGCTGTTCCAGCGCATCGCCAATTTTGATTTTCGCCTCTTTACGCAGGTTACTCATCAGAGCTTCAAAGACGATTTGTGCGTTGTTCTGGGTGATACCCTGCACCATCGCTTTTTTCTGATCTTCCGGCATTGAACCTTGTTTCACTTCATCCAGCGCCAGCAGAACCACATTACCTTGCATATCGGTCGCCATACCGTAGCTCGGTTTGTCTTTCGCTGGCAGTGGCAGTGCAAACGCCGCCTGGCTAATCGGGTCACGACCGGAACGGCTTAAGGTTTTCGGCTCGCCAAATTTCAGACCGGCAGCCTGCATAGCTTCCGCACCTTTGCCGGCTTTCAAATCAACCAGCAGTTTCTCAGCATCCACTTTCGCCTGTTGTTCAGCTTTGTTGTGCTGAACCAGTGCCTTAACTTGTTCCTGAACATCTGCCAACGGTTTCACCGCTTCCGGTTTGTGCTCGCTGACGCGCAGCACGAATGCGCGGTCGCCGTCTACGGTGATGATGTCAGAGTTGATGCCCGACGCGCCGTTTTCACCTACCAGACCGCCGTTAAAGATAGCGTCGGCAACCGGCTTGAAGTTCAACTCTTCCGGCAGGTTATCTTTGCTGAACCAACCCGTCTGAGTGGCTTTAACGCCGGCAGCTTGCTCTGCACCGGCCAGAGACTCGGTGTCGTTGCTTGCCGCATCGCTCACTTTCTGCTGCAGCGCATAGTACGCATCGAGGGCTTTTTCGTGTTTCACTTTCGCCGCAATGTCGTCACGTACTTCGTCTAACGATTTCACTTTCGCTGGCTGAATGTCGTCCAGACGTACAATCAGGAAACCGACCGAAGATTTGATGACACCAGACAGTTGGCCTTTTTCTTTCAGACCAGCATTTTTCAGTTCGTCGGGGATAGTGGCATCTTCTAACCAACCCATATCGCCGCCGTTACGGGCAGAGATAATATCGGCAGATTTTTCTTTGGCTAATGCAGCAAAATCACCGCCTTTATTCAGCTCATCAAGTACCGCTTTCGCTTCATCTTCAGTTTTGGTCTGGATGATGCTGTAGCGGGTACGCTGCGGCTGGGTGAATTGATCCTGATGCTGATCGTAGTAGCTCTGGATATCCGCATCGCTAACCGGTTGCTGCATCGTTGCGGCAACCAGCTTGATGTAACTCACGCGGAATTGTTCCGGCGTCATGAAATTGTTTTTGTTTTGTTCGTAGTAGCTGGCAATCTCCTGTTCGGTCACAGGCTGCTTCGCCGCCAGCGCGTTAACATCGATAGTCGCCTCACGCACCACGCGTTGTTGCGCGACCAGTGCCGCCAGCTCGTCGGTTTCACCTTTCAGCATAAAATCGGTACCGGCAACGCCGTTAATCAGCTGTTGGGTAGTGAGCTGGTTACGCAGCGCCTGGGCGTACTGATCGGCGGTCATCCCCATCTGGTTGAGGATACCGTTATAGCGGCTGTTATCAAATTTGCCGTCAACCTGGAAGGCTGGGGTCGCGAAAATCGCCTGTTTAACCTGCTCATCACTGATACCCAGTTTCAGCTCACGAGCGTACTGATCCAACAGCGCCTCGTCGATCAGACGATTCAGCACCTGTTGACGCAGGGTTTTCATATAGCCTTCGTTCGCTGCCAGCTCGGAGTATTGATCGCCCAGCTGTTGCTGCATACGATTACGCTCGCTGTTAAAGGCGTTCTCGAACTGCCCACGGCTGATTTCCTGGTCATTCACTTTTGCGGCGTAGTTATTGCCTCCGCCAATCAGGTAACCACTCACGCCGGTCAATATGAACGACACGATAATGATACCGAAAATAATCTTGAGCACGAGACTGTTTGCAGCCGTGCGTAAGCTGTCCATCATGGTGTAACAACACTCCGCTGTAGATGACTGTGTACCTCACGCAACGTATCGATGCGCGCAAAGGCCTATTGTGACAAGAAACGGGGGCAATTGTCAGCCCACAAGACACAGAAAGTCACCGAATACAAATAAAAAAGGCACATCAGTAGATGCGCCCTTGAACTTCGTCACATCCCCACTGGGGACAACGCTTAGTTTACCGCGTCTTTCAGTGCTTTACCTGCACGGAAGCTCGGTACTTTAGCGGCAGCGATGGTGATCTCTTTACCGGTCTGCGGGTTGCGGCCAGTACGGGCAGCACGCTCTTTAACGGCAAAAGTACCAAAACCTACCAGTGCTACATCATCCCCTTCTTTCAGAGATTCAGTTACGGAAGCAATAATAGCATCTAACGCACGGCCAGCCGCAGCTTTAGAGATATCAGCCCCTGCAGCAATCTTGTCGATCAATTGAGATTTATTCACTCTTCTCTTCCTCTTTATAATTTATATCGCACTTGAATCCTTCAAGGTACGAACGCGCAGCAGTTATATCAGGCCAGCCATCCCCTTACAACACCCCTTAATAAGGGCAAGCCCGATCCGCTATCTAACTTAGCGAGACAAAAAAAGGCTGGCAAGCCCGAATTAGCCTGCCAGCCCTGTTTTTATTAGTGCATTTTGCGCGAGGTCACTATTTTGCAGTCACAACCTGCATGCCAGACGGTTCATTTTGCAGCGCCAGAGTCAGAACTTCCTCAATGCGCTTCACAGGATGAATGTCCAGATCGGCAATTACGTTGTCAGGAATCTCTTCCAGATCGCGTTTATTTTCGAACGGAATTAGCACTGTTTTAATCCCGCCGCGATGCGCTGCCAGGAGTTTTTCTTTCAAACCACCGATCGGCAGTACCTGACCACGCAGAGTGATCTCACCGGTCATTGCCACATCGGCACGAACCGGGTTACCGGTCAGGCAAGAAACCAGCGCGGTGCACATAGCAATACCGGCACTCGGACCATCTTTCGGCGTCGCACCTTCCGGTACGTGGACGTGGATGTCACGTTTTTCGTAAAAATCAGGGTTGATCCCCAGTTTTTCCGCACGCGCACGAACCACCGTTAACGCCGCCTGAATAGACTCCTGCATCACTTCGCCGAGCGAACCGGTATAGGTCAGTTTGCCTTTACCCGGAACACATGCGGTTTCAATGGTCAGCAAGTCACCGCCCACTTCCGTCCACGCCAGACCGATTACCTGACCGACACGGTTTTCGTTATCAGCGCGACCATAGTCGAAACGCTGAACACCGAGGTAGTCATGCAGGTTATCGCCGTTAATTTCGATATGTTTTAATGACTTATCGAGCAGTAACTGCTTAACCGCTTTGCGGCACAGTTTGGAGATTTCACGCTCCAGACCACGCACGCCCGCCTCACGGGTGTAGTAACGAATAATGCCGATAATGGCGCTATCGTCGACGGTCAGCTCACCTTTTTTCAGTGCATTACGTTCAATCTGCTTCGGCAGCAGGTGACGTTTGGCGATGTTCAGTTTTTCATCTTCGGTATAACCGGAGAGGCGAATCACTTCCATACGATCCAGCAGCGGTGCCGGAATGTTCATGGAGTTCGACGTCGCGACAAACATCACGTCGCTGAGATCGTAATCCACTTCCAGGTAGTGGTCGCTGAACGCTACGTTCTGCTCTGGATCCAGCACTTCAAGCAGTGCAGAGGCCGGATCGCCTCGCATGTCAGAAGACATTTTGTCGATCTCATCGAGCAGGAACAGCGGATTTTTCACGCCCACTTTCGCCATTTTCTGGATCAGTTTACCCGGCATAGAACCGATGTAAGTACGGCGGTGACCACGGATTTCCGCTTCATCACGCACGCCGCCCAGCGCCATACGGACATATTTACGCCCGGTGGCTTTGGCAATGGACTGACCAAGAGAGGTTTTACCTACCCCCGGCGGCCCTACCAGGCAGAGGATCGGTCCCTTGATTTTGTTGACACGGCTTTGAACCGCAAGGTACTCAAGGATGCGATCTTTCACGCGCTCCAGACCATAATGGTCGGTATCAAGGATTTCCTGCGCCTGACGCAGGTCTTTTTTGACCTTGCTGCGCGCATTCCACGGTACCTGTACCATCCAGTCGATATAACCACGCACTACGGTCGCTTCTGCCGACATCGGAGACATCATTTTCAGCTTCTGCAACTCTGCTTCCGCTTTCTCTTTTGCCTCTTTCGGCATCTTCGCCGCGTCGATTTTGCGCTTCAGGGCTTCGTTTTCGTCCGGCACGTCGTCCATTTCACCGAGTTCTTTCTGAATAGCTTTCATTTGCTCGTTCAGATAGTACTCACGCTGGGATTTCTCCATCTGCTTTTTAACGCGGTTGCGAATGCGTTTCTCAACCTGCAGCAGATCGATTTCCGATTCCATCATTGCCATCAGATATTCCAGACGTTCGTTAACGTCGGACATCTCCAGAACGGACTGTTTGTCAGCCAGTTTCAGCGGCATATGTGCAGCAATGGTATCCGCCAGACGCGCCGGATCGTCGATGCTATTCAGCGACGTCAGCACTTCTGGTGGGATTTTTTTGTTCAGCTTGATGTAGCCTTCGAACTGGCTGATTGCAGTACGCACCAGCACTTCCTGTTCCCGCTCATCAATGGTCGGCGACTCCAGATACTCCGCCTTCGCAGAAAAGTGTTCGCCATTGTCAGAGAGCGCAGAAATACGCGCGCGCTGTAACCCCTCGACCAGCACTTTGACGGTGCCGTCAGGCAGTTTCAGCATCTGCAATATAGAGGCCACGGTCCCGACGGTGAAAAGATCGTTTACACCCGGCTCATCCGTTGAAGCTTCTTTCTGCGCGACCAGCATAATTTTTTTATCATGGTCCATCGCCGCTTCCAGACAACGGATAGATTTTTCCCGCCCGACAAATAAGGGGATGACCATGTGCGGATAAACCACCACATCGCGCAGCGGCAATACGGGGATTTCAATGCGTTCAGAACGCTCAGGATTCATAGAGCTCTCTCTTAGTTTAATTTCCGCCAGGTAATCAGATGACACGACTGTGCTTCACGCCATCTATTAACATGTACGTCAGTATATGGGGATGTTTCCCCCACATTCAACGCCGAGAATAGAGGAAAAATTAAAGGGGAGATAAAATCCCCCCTTTTTGGTTAACTAATTGTATGGGAATGGTTAATTATTCACCAGATGCCTGTTGCGCTTCCGGCTTACCATAAATCAGCAACGGTTTGCTTTGACCATCAATTACCGACTCGTCGATAACCACTTTTTCGACGTCTTCCATGGACGGCAGATCGTACATGGTATCGAGCAGTGCGGCTTCTACGATGGAACGCAGGCCACGGGCACCGGTTTTACGCGCCATCGCTTTCTTAGCGATAGCATCCAGCGCCTCGTCACGGAATTCCAGATCCACGCCTTCCAGATTAAACAGCGCCTGATACTGCTTGGTCAGGGCGTTTTTCGGCTCTTTGAGGATCTGAATCAGAGCTTCTTCGCTCAGTTCATTCAACGTTGCTACAACCGGCAGACGACCAATGAACTCAGGGATAAGACCAAACTTGATCAGATCTTCCGGTTCAACCTGCGCCAGCAGCTCGCCTTCGCTTGCTTTGTCGGACTTCGCTTTTACCGTCGCGCCAAAACCAATGCCGGAGCCGGTTTCTACACGGTGGGAAATCACTTTATCCAGACCGGCAAACGCACCGCCACAAATAAACAGGATCTTAGAGGTATCAACCTGCAAGAATTCCTGCTGCGGATGTTTACGCCCACCTTGCGGTGGAACAGCAGCTACCGTACCTTCGATCAGTTTCAACAGTGCCTGCTGTACTCCTTCACCGGAAACGTCTCGGGTAATGGACGGGTTGTCTGACTTACGAGAAATCTTGTCGATTTCATCGATGTAGACAATCCCGCGCTGCGCTTTCTGTACGTCGTAATCGCACTTTTGCAACAGCTTCTGAATGATGTTTTCAACGTCTTCGCCCACATAACCGGCTTCGGTCAGCGTGGTTGCGTCGGCCATGGTGAACGGGACGTCCAGCAGGCGCGCCAGCGTTTCAGCCAGCAGCGTTTTACCGGAACCGGTCGGACCGATCAGCAGAATGTTACTTTTGCCCAACTCGACACCATTGCTGGTATCGCCGTTGCGCAGACGTTTGTAATGGTTGTATACCGCGACCGCCAGCACTTTTTTCGCCTGTTCCTGGCCGATAACGTAATCGTCCAGGTGGTTGCGAATTTCATGCGGCGTCGGTAGCGCACTGCGTTCACGATGCGGTGCAACTTCTTTAATCTCTTCGCGAATGATGTCGTTACATAAATCAACACATTCGTCGCAGATATACACGGATGGACCGGCAATCAGCTTGCGCACTTCATGCTGGCTTTTGCCGCAAAAAGAGCAATACAGCAATTTGCCTGAGCCATCTTTGCGTTTATCTGTCATGGGTCAAAACCTCTTCTTTGTTCTTTGTGCCGCACACGACGACGCAAATGCCATTCTCAGGCGCAAGCCGCTTACAGCGTTGTGCCGCCCTAGATAAGTATAGCGGCACAGTTGCGCCTCTGGCATCAATTACGATGGGTCAGAATCGAATCGACCAGACCGTATTCCACCGCTTCAGGGGCGGAAAGGAAGCGATCGCGCTCGGTATCACGTTCAATCTGTTCTAATGATTGACCCGTATGAAGCGCCATAAGTTCATTCATGCGCCCTTTAACTTTCAGAATTTCACGGGCATGAATTTCGATATCGGTCGCCTGGCCCTGGTAGCCGCCCAACGGTTGGTGAATCATCACGCGCGAATTCGGCAGGCAAAAACGTTTACCTTTTGCCCCTGCGGTCAACAAGAAAGCGCCCATCGAGGCCGCCTGGCCCATACAGATGGTGCTGACATCAGGCTTGATAAACTGCATGGTGTCATAGATAGACATCCCGGCAGTGATCACCCCGCCTGGGGAGTTAATGTACAGATAGATATCTTTTTCTGGGTTTTCCGCTTCCAGGAACAGCATCTGCGCCACAATCAGGTTAGCCATGTGGTCTTCAACCTGGCCAGTCAGAAAAATGACGCGTTCCTTAAGTAGACGAGAATAGATATCAAAAGAGCGCTCACCGCGTGAGGTCTGTTCAATGACCATCGGCACCAGCGCCATATGGGGTGCAAAGTTATCTCGTTCGCCGCTGTATGACATTTCCGTCTCCTGGATAAAATTGAAAAAAACCTGCTGTACCGATTGTAACCTTATGGACGGATTATCAGCTAGTCCCTGTGTTATGGGTACGGCATCACCATATTTCAAGCATAACAATCTTTTGTTGTTACGCTAACACCGAAAGAGGCTTTTCGCACGGCTCCATGCAAAATTCATGACAAAAAAAAGCCCACCACCTGGCGGTGACGGGCCTTTGTGCGAATTTAGCGCGTTATGCTGCGTAAATTACGCCTGCTGGTTCATCAGCTCGTTGAAAGTGGTTTCTTTTTCAGTCACTTTCGCTTTCGCCAGTACAGCTTCAACAGCCTGTTCTTCCAGAGCAACATTGCGCATGTTGTCCATCAGTTCTTTGTTTTTGCTGTAGAACTCGATAACTTCTTTCGGATCTTCGTACGCAGAAGCCATCTCTTCGATCAGGCCTTTCACGCGCTCTTCGTCAGCTTTCAGCTCGTTGGTGCGGATAACTTCGCCCAGCAGCAGGCCAACAACTACGCGGCGTTTAGCCTGTTCTTCGAACAGTTCGCGCGGCAGTTCCAGAGCTTGTTTTTCGTTGCCACCGAAACGCTGTGCAGCCTGGCGACGCAGAACGTCGATTTCGCTGTCGATCAGCGCAGCCGGTACGTCGATGTCGTTAGCTTTTACCAGACCTTCGATCGCCTGAGACTTAACGCGGTTACGGATGGCGCTCTTCAGCTCGCGCTCCATGTTTTTACGCACTTCAGCGCGCAGACCTTCTACGGAACCATCTTCAACGCCGAAACGTTTGATGAATTCTGCAGTCAGTTCCGGCAGTTCACGCTCTTCAACTTTCTTCAGGTTGATAGCGAATTTCGCTGCTTTACCTTTCAGGTTTTCTGCGTGGTATTCTTCCGGGAAGGTCACGTCGATGGTGAACTCTTCGCCAGCTTTGTGGCCTTTGATACCGTCTTCAAAGCCCGGGATCATACGACCCTGGCCCATCGCCAGTACGAAATCAGACGCTTTACCGCCTTCGAACTCTTCGCCGTCTACAGAACCGGTGAAGTCGATGGTTACGCGGTCTTCTGCTTCAACAGCGCCGTCTTTTTCTTTCCAGGTCGCCTGCTGTTTACGCAGAGTATCCAGCATGCCGTCAACGTCAGCGTCGGTCACTTCAACGATCGGTTTTTCAACTTCGATCGCTTCCAGACCCTGCAGTTCAACTTCCGGATAAACTTCAAACTCTACAGAGTAAGTGAAGTCTTCACCCAGCTTGTATTCGCCCGGAACATAAGTCGGTGCGCCAGCCGGATTGATTTTTTCTTTAATGATGGCGTCAATGAAGTTACGGCTCATCAGGTCACCCAGAACGTCCTGGCGTACAGACGCGCCATAACGCTGAGCAACGATATTCATTGGCACTTTGCCTTTGCGGAAGCCGTCAATACGTACTTTTTTCGCAACGTTGACCAGCTCGCTTTTAACAGCGGTCTCGATGCTGTCAGCAGCGATAGTAATCGTTACACGGCGGCCAAGGCCTTGAGTGGTTTCAACTGAAACTTGCATCTTGTTACCTCAAAAAATCACAGTGCTCGGTCAACTCTTACCCCGCAAGCACAGGTTGTTGGCTTCGCGGAACCGGGATGTTCTTATAATCAATCACATTCCCTGTTACCAGAATCATCCCGAAAGCATTCAAATAGGACGCGGCATTATAGCGGCATCACTTTTATGAGTCGAGAACGGTTATTGCGCGCTGTCGCGTATTTTTTCACAATTCCCGGGCAATTTTCGTCTGAATGCTGGGCAAAAAGCGCAAAATCCAGACAAAACAAAACGGCCCGCAGGCCGTTTTTCATAAAATCTTTAGCAACATACTGGAAAAGCGCCGACAGTTGCAAATGCGTTTTTACGCGATGCTTCCTGCTCCACGACAGGGAGGAGAGGCAAAGACGGTGTCCTGCAACCCTTCCCACTCCTTAATAGTGTAAGTATGCAGAGCCAGCGCATGAACGGTAGTAGAGAGTTCCTCCGCTAAAGTACTGTAAATCATTCGATGACGATTCAGAAAACGTTCACCCGTAAAACGATCGCTGACCAGCACAACTTTAAAATGGCTTTCAGAGCCGGCTGGGACATTGTGACGATAGCTTTCATCCACTACTTCGAGGAATACGGGTTGGAACGCCGCCCTTAATTTTTCTTCTATCCGCTCACGTATCATCATGAAATATCTCCTCCGACACCGCTGAGATGTCATCCATCCCTTTAAATACTAGCCGCTTTTACCGTTTCCATTGCAGCTTAACAACAAATATTTAGGTTTCGTCCTGGTTTTTCCGTCAAGCGTATGAAGTTTACTGATTTAAAGATTGAAACACAGGCCTCGCATCAGCGTTTCTTTTACCAGGGGTGATTATTTCGTCAACATGATGAATTTACATGCCTTACCCACTTCCCCTCGCCGTTGGCAATGTTATGATGGCGGGAATTTTTACCAAACACGCTTAAGAGTCTCTGAGAGCCCGAACATGTTCAAAAAAATCCTCTTCCCGTTAGTTGCTCTGTTTATGCTTGCAGGATGCGCAAAACCGCCAACAACTATTGAAGTTTCCCCGACGATTACACTGCCACAGCAGGATCCAAGCCTGATGGGCGTCACCGTAAGCATTAATGGTGCCGATCAGCGTACCGATCAGGCGCTGGCAAAAGTCACCCGCGATAATCAAATCGTTACCCTGACCGCCTCCCGCGCTCTGCGTTTCCTGCTGCAAGAAGTGCTGGAAAAACAGATGACCGCGCGTGGTTACATGGTTGGTCCGAATGGCCCGGTTAATCTGCAAATCATCGTTAGCCAACTGTATGCTGACGTGTCCCAGGGCAACGTGCGCTACAACATCGCTACCAAAGCGGATATCGCCATCATCGCTACCGCGCAGAATGGCAACAAAATGACCAAAAACTATCGTGCCAGCTACAACGTTGAAGGTGCGTTCCAGGCCTCCAACAAAAATATCGCCGATGCGGTTAACAGTGTGCTGACCGATACCATCGCTGATATGTCTCAGGACACCAGCATTCACGAATTCATCAAGCAGAACGCGCGTTAATTTCTGCCCTCTGGCCCGGTGCAAGCCGGGCCTGTAGACGCCCATGTCCAGTCAATATTTACGTATTTTTCAACAGCCGCGTTCAGCCATATTGCTGATCCTGGGTTTTGCTTCCGGGCTACCGCTCGCCCTGACATCCGGCACCTTACAGGCCTGGATGACGGTCGAAAATATCGATCTCAAAACCATTGGTTTCTTCTCTCTGGTAGGCCAGGCTTACGTTTTTAAATTCCTCTGGTCACCGCTGATGGACCGCTACACGCCCCCATTTTTTGGGCGGCGGCGCGGTTGGCTGCTCGCCACGCAAATCCTGTTATTAGTCGCCATTGCGGCGATGGGTTTTCTCGAACCAGGCACCCAACTCCGCTGGATGGCGGCGCTGGCGGTGGTGATCGCTTTTTGCTCTGCCTCCCAGGATATTGTCTTCGATGCGTGGAAAACCGATGTGCTCCCGGCAGAAGAACGTGGTGCGGGCGCGGCAATCAGCGTGCTGGGTTACCGTTTAGGGATGCTGGTTTCCGGCGGCCTAGCCCTGTGGCTGGCAGATAAATGGTTGGGCTGGCAGGGCATGTACTGGTTGATGGCGGCGCTGTTGATCCCCTGTATTATCGCGACGTTGCTTGCACCAGAACCAACCGACACCATTCCTGTGCCCAAAACGCTGGAACAAGCGGTTGTTGCACCTCTGCGAGATTTCTTTGGTCGCAATAATGCCTGGCTTATTTTGCTTCTTATCGTGCTGTATAAGCTGGGCGACGCATTCGCCATGAGCCTGACAACCACGTTTTTGATTCGCGGCGTCGGGTTTGATGCGGGTGAAGTAGGCGTGGTAAACAAAACGCTTGGCTTACTGGCGACCATTGTTGGCGCATTGTACGGTGGGATTTTGATGCAGCGCCTGTCGCTGTTCCGGGCGCTGCTGATTTTCGGCATTTTACAAGGTGCGTCTAACGCTGGTTACTGGCTGCTGTCGATTACTGATAAGCATCTCTACAGCATGGGCGCAGCCGTCTTTTTCGAAAACCTCTGTGGCGGGATGGGCACATCAGCCTTTGTCGCGCTGTTAATGACGCTGTGTAATAAGTCATTTTCCGCTACTCAATTTGCCCTGCTCTCAGCGCTTTCCGCTGTAGGGCGAGTTTATGTCGGCCCCGTGGCGGGTTGGTTTGTTGAAGCACACGGCTGGTCGACATTCTATCTATTCTCCGTCGCCGCTGCCGTACCGGGGCTTATTTTGCTGCTGGTTTGCCGCCAGACGCTTGAATATACACGAGTAAATGACAACTTTATCTCCCGTACCGAATATCCGGCAGGTTATGCCTTTGCCATGTGGACACTGGCGGCGGGCGTCAGCCTGTTGGCCGTGTGGTTACTTCTGTTGACGATGGACGCGCTGGATTTGACGCACTTCTCTTTCCTGCCTGCTCTGCTGGAAGTCGGGGTTTTAGTCGCCCTTTCTGGCGTCGTGCTTGGTGGTTTGCTGGATTATCTGGCGCTACGAAAAACGCATCTGACGTAATCTGTAAATATTATTTAGCTGTAGTAATCACTCGCCGTAATTATTACGGCTAAATAAACATCAGCATCGCTTATTAATATTTGTTCTTTTGTGCGGCTTAGCGTTTGGAAATTATTGACGCCATTTATAAATTCTATTTTTCTTACACGATTCAGCTAATGAGTCTTTATTTTCTCACCACCCAGTTGTCACTTTAATGATAATTATTTGTTAAATAATTGTTTTATTTCGCATTGGTTATACCAATTGCCCACCAAGACTCCTTCTGCACTCCCCTTTTGTTATAAGTAAGCGCCCCATCAGCGACGTCTTGTGAAAATTGTCCTGTCTGGCAACAATCGCGCCCATCTATATTGATGGACACGAACGATGAATTCCCAGACAACAAAAGATATTCCCTGCTTCCGTTCTTATTTGCCTGATGCCCTGCGTTTAAGATTTGAAGATAAACTGACCATCCGGGCCATCGCTCAGCGTCTGGGTCTCAGTCATTCCACAATACATACGCTTTTTCAGCGATTTCTTGCATCCGGTATCGCATGGCCATTGCCCGATTCAGTTTCATTCGCTCAACTTGACGCCATCCTTTATGCCAACAGAAAGAAGGAATTAACAGAGCCTCAAATCAGAGAAGGCTCATGGCGAAAAGAACGGCGAACCAGCTATAGCCGTGAATTTAAGGTCCGTCTGGCTAAGCAGGCGTTACAGCCTGGGGCTGTTGTTGCCCGGATCGCCAGAGAACACGATATCAATAATAACCTGCTGTTTAAATGGAAAAGCCAGTACGAGGACGGCTTACTGAGCGATGATGACATACAGGAATGCATGCCTGTCCCGGTGGCACTGACTGATACGCCGGAGCCGACCAGACCAGTTACAAATCCCTTCTGGCGTAACAAGCATGATGAGCGCCCTGAGGGGGCTCCCGGAAACGTCCCACGGTGCGAGCTGCATCTTAAATCAGGTGTGGTAAAACTGTTTGACCCTCTCACTCCGGAACTGTTACGGGCGCTAATCCGCGAAATGAAAGGGGGTATCCGATGATAACGCTGCCGACCGGTACCAAAATCTGGATCATCGCTGGCATCACAGATATGCGTTGTGGCTTCAATGGCCTGGCTTCGAAGGTGCAGAACACGCTGAAAGATGACCCGTTCTCCGGGCATATCTTCGTCTTCCGGGGCCGCAGTGGCAAAATGGTGAAAATACTGTGGGCCGATCGTGACGGGTTATGCCTGTTCGCCAAACGCCTGGAACGGGGCCGCTTCGTCTGGCCGGTGACCCGGGAAGGGAAAGTGCACCTGACGCCAGCTCAGTTATCCATGCTACTGGAGGGGATCGCGTGGCAACATCCCAAACGGACAGAACGGCCTGGCATCCGGATATAACCCGTGATAAAACAAGGGAATGAACAATGAACTCCCCGATGATATTGAGCTGCTTAAAGCCATGTTGCGTAAGCAACAGAGTCGGCTTCGACAGTATGCCTGTCAGGTCGCGGGCTATGAGCAGGAAAGGTGCACGCAGATGACACTCCGGTGAAAGTACTGGCCCCGGGGAACGGAAAGACGAAAACGGGTCGTCTGTGGGTATACGTCAGGGATGATCGTAATGCGGGTTCATCCCTGCCGGCAGCCGTCTGGTTCGCGTATTCGGCAGATCGCAAAGGAGAACATCCGCAGCTCCACCTGGCAAAGTATCAGGGCGTACTGCAGGCTGATGCCTATGCAGGTTATAACGTACTGTACGAAACGGGCCGGGTGAAGGAAGCCGGGTGCCTGGCCCACGCCCGCCGAAAAATCCATGACGAGGATGTGCGCCGTCCGACAGAAATGACTCAGGAAGCGCTCAGACGGATAGCAGAGTTATACGACATAGAAGCGGAGATACGTGGCAGTCCGGCAGAGGAACGGCTTGCAGTCAGAAAAGCCAGAAGCGTCCAGTTGATGCAGTCGTTGTACGACTGGATACAGTTGCAGAGGAAAACGCTGTCGAAACATGCGGAGATGGCGAAGGCGTTCGACTATATCCTGAATCACTGGAATGCGCTGAACGAGTTCTGTCGTGACGGCCGGGTGGAAATAGACAACAACATCGGTGAAAACGCGTTACGATCGGTGGCGGTTGGAAGAAAAAATTATCTCTTTTTCGGCTCAGACAAGGGAGGAGAAAGTGCGGCGATCATCTACAGTCTGCTGGTCACCTGCAAACAGAACGAAGTGGAGCCGGAGGACTGGTTGCGCGAAGTGATCGAGAAGCTCAATGACTGGCCGTCGAACCAAGTGCATGAACTGCTGCCCTGGAACTTCTCGTCTGTAAAATAATCCTTACGCTACGTACTTCTCGGGGCGCTTACAATGAAATCGCTTTCCCGGCGAACACTCCGGTGTACTTCAAAGTGACCTCCAACTCCGTGATGAACTCCTTCTTCATTCCGCGTCTGGGTAGCCAGATTTATGCCATGGCCGGTATGCAGACTCGCCTGCATCTGATCGCCAACGAACCCGGTACTTATGACGGTATCTCCGCCAGCTACAGCGGGCCGGGCTTCTCAGGCATGAAGTTCAAAGCTATTGCAACACCGGATCGCGCCGAATTCGACCAATGGGTCGCAAAAGCGAAACAGTCGCCGAACACCATGTCTGACATGGCTGCGTTCGAAAAACTGGCCGCGCCTAGCGAATACAACCAGGTGGAATATTTCTCCAACGTGAAACCAGACTTGTTTGCCGATGTGATTAACAAGTTTATGGCTCACGGTAAGAGCATGGACATGACCCAGCCAGAAGGTGAGCACAGTGCACACGAAGGTATGGAAGGCATGGACATGAGCCACGCGGAATCCGCCCATTAAAGGGGTTGAGGAAGAATAAAGATGTTCGGAAAATTATCACTTGATGCAGTCCCGTTCCATGAACCTATCGTCATGGTTACGATCGCTGGCATTATTTTGGGAGGTCTGGCGCTCGTTGGCCTGATCACTTACTTCGGTAAGTGGACCTACCTGTGGAAAGAGTGGCTGACCTCCGTCGACCATAAACGCCTCGGTATCATGTATATCATCGTGGCGATTGTGATGTTGCTGCGTGGTTTTGCTGACGCCATTATGATGCGTAGCCAGCAGGCTCTTGCCTCGGCGGGTGAAGCGGGCTTCCTGCCACCTCACCACTACGATCAGATCTTCACCGCGCACGGCGTGATTATGATCTTCTTCGTGGCGATGCCTTTCGTTATCGGTCTGATGAACCTGGTGGTTCCGCTGCAGATCGGCGCGCGTGACGTTGCGTTCCCGTTCCTCAACAACTTAAGCTTCTGGTTTACTGTTGTTGGCGTGATTCTGGTTAACGTTTCTCTCGGCGTGGGCGAATTTGCGCAGACCGGCTGGCTGGCCTATCCACCGCTATCGGGAATAGAGTACAGTCCGGGAGTCGGTGTTGATTACTGGATATGGAGTCTCCAGCTATCCGGTATAGGTACGACGCTTACCGGTATCAACTTCTTCGTTACCATTCTGAAGATGCGCGCACCGGGCATGACCATGTTCAAGATACCAGTATTTACCTAGGCATCACTGTGCGCGAACGTACTGATTATTGCTTCCTTCCCAATTCTGACGGTTACCGTCGCGTTGTTGACCCTGGATCGCTATCTGGGCACCCATTTCTTTACCAACGATATGGGTGGCAACATGATGATGTACATCAACCTGATTTGGGCCTGGGGCCACCCGGAAGTTTACATCCTGATCCTGCCTGTTTTCGGTGTGTTCTCCGAAATTGCGGCAACCTTCTCGCGTAAACGTCTGTTTGGTTATACCTCGCTGGTATGGGCAACCGTCTGCATCACCGTGCTGTCGTTCATCGTTTGGCTGCACCACTTCTTTACGATGGGTGCGGGCGCGAACGTAAACGCCTTCTTTGGTATCACCACAATGATTATCGCCATCCCGACCGGGGTGAAGATCTTCAACTGGCTGTTCACCATGTATCAGGGCCGCATCGTGTTCCATTCTGCGATGCTGTGGACTATCGGTTTTATCGTCACCTTCTCGGTGGGCGGTATGACTGGCGTGCTGCTGGCAGTACCGGGCGCGGACTTCGTTCTGCATAACAGCCTGTTCCTGATTGCGCACTTCCATAACGTGATCATCGGCGGCGTGGTCTTCGGCTGCTTCGCAGGGATGACCTACTGGTGGCCTAAAGCGTTCGGTTTCAAACTGAACGAAACCTGGGGTAAACGCGCGTTCTGGTTCTGGATCATCGGCTTCTTCGTTGCCTTTATGCCGCTGTATGCGCTGGGCTTCATGGGCATGACCCGTCGTTTGAGCCAGCAGATTGACCCGCAGTTCCACACCATGCTGATGATTGCAGCCAGCGGTGCAGTACTGATTGCGCTGGGTATTCTCTGCCTCGTTATTCAGATGTACGTTTCTATTCGCGACCGCGACCAGAACCGTGACCTGACTGGCGACCCGTGGGGTGGCCGTACGCTGGAGTGGGCAACCTCTTCCCCGCCTCCGTTCTATAACTTTGCCGTAGTGCCGCACGTTCACGAACGTGATGCATTCTGGGAAATGAAAGAGAAAGGCGAAGCGTATAAAAAGCCTGACCACTATGAAGAAATTCATATGCCGAAAAACAGCGGTGCAGGTATCGTCATTGCAGCTTTCTCCACCATCTTCGGTTTCGCCATGATCTGGCATATCTGGTGGCTGGCGATTGTTGGCTTCGCAGGCATGATCATCACCTGGATCGTGAAAAGCTTCGACGAGGACGTGGATTACTACGTGCCGGTGGCAGAAATCGAAAAACTGGAAAACCAGCATTTCGATGAGATTACTAAGGCAGGGCTGAAAAATGGCAACTGATACTTTGACGCACGCGACTGCCCACGCGCACGAACACGGGCACCACGATGCAGGCGGAACCAAAATCTTCGGATTTTGGATCTACCTGATGAGCGACTGCATTCTGTTCTCAATCTTGTTTGCTACCTATGCCGTTCTGGTGAACGGCACCGCAGGCGGCCCGACAGGTAAGGACATTTTCGAACTGCCGTTCGTTCTGGTTGAAACTTTCTTGCTGTTGTTCAGCTCCATCACCTACGGCATGGCGGCTATCGCCATGTACAAAAACAACAAAAGCCAGGTTATCTCCTGGCTGGCGTTGACCTGGTTGTTTGGTGCCGGATTTATCGGGATGGAAATCTATGAATTCCATCACCTGATTGTTAACGGCATGGGGCCGGATCGCAGCGGCTTCCTGTCAGCGTTCTTTGCGCTGGTCGGCACGCACGGTCTGCACGTCACTTCTGGTCTTATCTGGATGGCGGTGCTGATGGTGCAAATCGCCCGTCGCGGCCTGACCAGCACTAACCGTACCCGCATCATGTGCCTGAGCCTGTTCTGGCACTTCCTGGATGTGGTTTGGATCTGTGTGTTCACTGTTGTTTATCTGATGGGGGCGATGTAATGAGTCATTCTACCGATCACAGCGGCGCGTCCCATGGCAGCGTAAAAACCTACATGACAGGCTTTATCCTGTCGATCATTCTGACGGTGATTCCGTTCTGGATGGTGATGACAGGGGCTGCCTCTCCGGCCGTAATTCTGGGAACAATCCTGGCAATGGCAGTGGTACAGGTTCTGGTGCATCTGGTGTGCTTCCTGCACATGAATACCAAATCAGATGAAGGCTGGAACATGACGGCGTTTGTCTTCACCGTGCTAATCATCGCTATCCTGGTTGTAGGCTCCATCTGGATTATGTGGAACCTCAACTACAACATGATGATGCACTAAGAGCGGCGGTTATGATGTTTAAGCAATACCTGCAAGTAACGAAACCAGGCATCATCTTTGGCAACCTGATCTCGGTGATTGGGGGATTCCTGCTGGCCTCAAAGGGCAGCATTGATTATCCCCTGTTTATCTACACGCTGGTTGGGGTGTCACTGGTTGTGGCGTCGGGTTGTGTGTTTAACAACTACATCGACAGGGATATCGACAGAAAGATGGAAAGGACGAAGAATCGGGTGCTGGTTAAAGGCCTGATCTCTCCTGCTGTCTCGCTGGTGTACGCCACCTTGCTGGGTATTGCTGGCTTTATGCTGCTGTGGTTTGGCGCGAATCCGCTGGCCTGCTGGCTGGGGGTGATGGGCTTTGTGGTTTATGTCGGCGTCTATAGCCTGTACATGAAACGCCACTCAGTCTACGGCACATTGATTGGTTCGCTCTCCGGCGCTGCGCCGTCGGTGATTGGCTACTGTGCAGTAACCGGCGAGTTTGATAGCGGCGCAGCGATCCTGCTGGCTATCTTCAGCCTGTGGCAGATGCCTCACTCCTATGCCATCGCCATTTTCCGCTTTAAGGATTACCAGGCGGCAAACATTCCGGTATTGCCAGTGGTAAAAGGCATTTCGGTGGCGAAGAATCACATCACGCTGTATATCATCGCCTTTGCCGTTGCCACGCTGATGCTCTCTCTTGGCGGTTACGCTGGGTATAAATATCTGGTGGTCGCCGCGGCGGTTAGCGTCTGGTGGTTAGGTATGGCTCTGCGCGGTTATAAAGTTGCTGATGACAGAATCTGGGCGCGCAAGCTGTTCGGCTTCTCTATCATCGCCATCACTGCCCTCTCGGTGATGATGTCCGTTGATTTTATGGTACCGGACTCGCATACGCTGCTGGCTGCTGTGTGGTAACAAAACCTCTCTATTAAAAAGGTGCTACGGCACCTTTTTATTGTCTGAGATCAGAGATACGGCTAATAACCGTATCTCTTGACAGAGTGAGCAGATGCACATAAATTAATCATACGGTTGATAGCCGTATTATGTATGAGATCGACTCCCTACGATTTCATTCAGTTAATCAAAGAAGTCATAATGCCTGGAAAAACAGCCGCTCTATACGATGTCGATAAAACGCTGAAAAATGCGCGGGTCGAACTCAAAACTAGTCCCGACGCCAAAAACAAACTTCGTGAAGCTGCGCAAGCCGTTGGGGTAGATTTAAGCGCTTTTATTTTGAGCGCTGCTATGGAACGCGCCGAAAGTGTGCTTGATAACCAACGTCGCCGTGAGCTTTCGAATCAAAGCTGGGAACTGATGAACCAACTCATCGCTGAACCTGCTCAACCGACGCTCGCCCTCAAGGCGTTAATGAAAAGGAAAAACAGCGATGGTCGACAAGCATGAAGAGATTACTCTGCCCATAGTCCTCTCCTGTAATTATCAGTCTGATATTACTTATCCTGGGCAAAAACAGTTTGATTGCGGTAACCCTGTTATCGATAAATTTGTACGCGCTACGCGCATCGCTAAAGAAAAGTGTGCGTAATAGCGACTGTGCGGCTAAAGCACTTATTGACAGACAAAGTGGTGAACTGATTGGCATCTGTACTTTTACGGCATATTCGCTGGAAAGACAACGCGTTTCTGGCGTCCTTCAGGGTTCACAACCTTCAGAAATTGGTGTTGTCAGATTAGTCATGTTGGGGGGAGCGCGGAAGTATCAAAAGCGGGGCTTTGGTCAGGACCTACTATGTGATTTTTTTGAACATGTAAAAAAAATTCACCCGGCATTACCAATTAAAGGGGTTTATCTTGATGCTGACCCTGCCGCCATTAACTTTTATGCTCGTCTCGGCTTTGTTCAGCTTTCAGCGACACCAAATGCTTTTGGTGCTGTACCTATGTTTTTGGCGATTCAGCATATTCTCGCGGCTTAGATTATTATCGCCACCCGCCAGGGCAAGTTTTGGGTAATGACTCCAACTTACTGATAGTGTTTTATGTTCAGATAATGCCCGATGACCTTGTCATGCAGCTCCACCGATTTTGAGAACGACAGTGACTTCCGTCCCAGCCTTGCCAGATGTTGTCTCAGATTCAGATTATGTCGCTCAATGCGCTGAGTGTAACGCTTGCTGATAACGTGCAGCTTTCCCTTCAGGCGTGATTCATACAGCGGCCAGCCATCCGTCATCCATACCACGACCTCAAAGGCCGACAGCAGGCTCAGAAGACGCTCCAGTGTGGCCAGAGTGCGTTCACCGAAGACGTGCGCCACAACCGTCCTCCGTATCCTGTCATACGCGTAAAACAGCCAGCGCTGACGTGATTTAGCACCGACGTAGCCCCAATGTTCGTCCATTTCAGCGCAGACAATCACATCACTGCCCGGTTGTATGCGCGAGGTTACCGACTGCGGCCTGAGTTTTTTAAGTGACGTAAAACCGTGTTGAGGCCAACGCCCATAATGCGTGCACTGGCGCGACATCCGACGCCATTCATGGCCATATCAATGATTTTCTGGTGCGTACCGGGCTGAGAGGCGGTGTAAGTGAACTGTAGTTGCCATGTTTTACGGCAATGAGAGCAGAGATAGCGCTGATGTCCGGCAGTGCTTTTGCCGTTACGCACCACGCCTTCAGTAGCGGAGCAGGAAGGACATCTGATGGAAATGGAAGCCACGCAAGCACCTTAAAATCACCATCATACACTAAATCAATAAGTTGGCAGCATTACCTTCGCTTAATTCCATATAACTGGACGATTACATTAGAAGTAAACTATACTTTTTATGAAATATCAGGGATAAATTATTCACATGGAAAATACATCATGTACAAATCATTATTTACTATTATCATTCTACTGTATAGCGCCAGTTCATATGCAAAAAGCGAATCCCCTCCCGCAAGCACTATAACTTTCATTGCACAAATCGATCATGTTGAGCTAAATAAAACAGCATTATCTCATGATATGAAACTCGTTCTTGCCGATCGTTTTTATTTCAAAACCAGTAATCCTTGCGAAACAAATTCAATTTCTGCTCGACCAGAATCAATGGATATTACTGACAAAGCCTATGCCGACAAATTAAAAAAATTAGAAACTCCTTTTCTTGATGATCGCTATTTCTTTATGACCATCAATCAGTGTGACGGTAATGGCACTCCCATGCTGACAGACATAAAAGTATGTACAACAGAATTATGTGGTGCTGAATATACAAAGAAAATGTCTACTGTATGGCTCGATGAAACTTTAAAACCAACTGCTAAACGTCTGGCAATTTATTTTATTCAATCTCCTTTACCCTATGACGAGGAGAAAAAACAATGGAAAGTCACCGGATGGTATATCTCATCAACTGATAATCAGTCTTCAACTAAACAGATTGCATTTGAAGGATATACAGACACAGATAACCTCTCCGATTCTAAATTTATTTCTTCATTTAAATCCTGGTTTGAAAGTGGAAAGATAAAAAACATTGCTAACTATAATCCAAAAGGAGAAAGAGATGGAAAATACGAAAGTTATTACAATAGCAATGGTAACGTCTATGAATCTCTAAGTTTTTCTAATGGTCTTATCAACGGTGAGTTTATTACATATTATGAAAATGGGGCCATTGAAAGTAAACGTCATTTTAATAACGACAAAATTAAAGATGGTGAATGCCCTCATTTTTATGAAGATGGGAAAATCAAACAGCAACATAGCTATCTGAATAGTAAACTCGATGGTCCTGCATATGAATATTATCCTGATGGCAAACTCATGCAGGAAAATTTCTATCAGCAAAGTGTGTTGATTGGAAACGATACCAGTTACTACCAATCCGGAAAAATAAGCTCTATACACAATAGAAATTCCCGTGGTCAGTATGATGGAGCTAACGAACGTTATAGTGAAGAGGGTAAGTTACTGTCTAAATCCGTCTATAAAGACGGAAAACAAATTTCTGTTCAAACCTGGTATGAAAATGGGCAGAAAGAAGAGGAGAAACATTTTGATGAGCAAGGCCAATTAAATGGTCTGGTTAAGCAATGGTATAAAAATGGTAATCTTGCAAAATCACAAAACTATAAACATGACATACTCGATGGTAACAGTGAAGAGTGGTACGAAAATGGCATCCCTGAAAGTTTGTACCCTTATAAGAATGGAAAAACCGACGGCATTGCCAAATCATGGAATAAGTATGGTAAATTAACCTATTCAATCGAATACAAAAATGGCGTAGAGAATGGGGCATATCGTAACTGGAGCAAAAACACAGGTAAACTAACCAAAGAAACCCTGTACGTCAATGGTATCAGACAGGGAGTGGAAAAAGAGTTTAACGATCGCACAGGTAAACTATTAACCTCCACGCAATATGTTAATAATAAAAGACATGGTACGGAGGAAACTTATGATCAAAACGGAATAAAATATATTACATGCTATCAAAATGATCAGAAATTATCGTCTTTAGACAATCCAACACAAATAAAAGATAATGCAACAACAGGCGATTCCAGTGCTCAATTTGCATTAGGGAAATACGAATTCATCTGTGCAAATATAGATGAAGGGATTAAATGGTTAACCAAATCTGCAGAGCAAAAAAACACTGATGCGATATACTTTTTAGCTACAGCCTACAAAGGCAATGGTATACCTGCAAACAATGAAAAATACCTAGCATATCTGCAACAAGCTGCAACACTGGGCAGTAGTAATGCCCAGGCGGAAATTGGCTATTTATATCTCATCGGAAAAGAACTACCACAGAATCTTCCTGATGCTGGTGTCTGGTTCAAAAAAGCAGCTGCACAAGGTAATTTTGCCGCACATTTCTATCTGGGAAGGATGTATCAGAATGGTGACGGCGTTGAGAGAAATATGGAAAAAGCCAGGTTTCATCTATCTAATGCGGCAGAAGGTGGAATAGAACCTGCGCTTAAAGCATTAAATGAACTTGAACATCAAACAAAATAAAGCGCTCAGGGACCACGTAAGGTTCATCAAACAGAAAAGGATATAGTTTGCGATGAAAGCGAAATCTACTTTGTTATTAATGATTTTATCTGTTTTTTATTCTCATCAGGTTTTATCCAGCGAACCCACTCAGCCGGATGTTTATTCTGTCGTCGAGAAAAAACTAAACTCTGCTTTACCTCTGGAAGAAAATACCACCTTCAGATCGCAGGCTGAATGGTTTAATTTGCAATATGAATTATTAGTATCTGGCTACCCTGAACGTGCTTACAATTTACTGAGCAAACTTGAGACAGAATCGAAAAACGCTAAATATTATCTGGATTTAACTGCCTCCAGAGTCGCTGAAGAAGAAGCACCAGAGACAGCCTTAACTTTTTTATCAAAAATTGGGTTAAATAAACCGGCTACTCTTACATCCTTTGAGAGCTATATCAATAGCTGGATAAAAAGCAAACAACCCGAAAAGGCTATGCAGCTTCTCAGCCTCGATGAGAATGCCCTGAATTATTATTTACCGACTGTGTTAGTCGCATATCAGATCGTTCCTGATAAGGCAATAAGTATTTATAATTCTGTATATGGAGATAATGTTGTTATACCCTATCAGCAAGTCACCATGTTACTTACAGTTGCGGAGGGTTATCAAACAAAAGGCGATATAAAAAACGCCATTCATTATGCCGATAAGGCGCTGAATATGTTTGATAAAGCTATTGCTGTAGATAGCAGTCGTGAATCCCATTATAGTGATGAGTATTTGAAACTCATGAATATCTACGCCGCCAATGGCAACAAAGAAAAAGCGGTGGTTTTATCTCAACGTCTACACAAAGCCATTACCGAATCTCAATCGAATTACTTAAGTACTCTGGAAGGAATTTTATTGTTTTATAGAAATAATGATATGCAGCAAGACTATCAAAACAGCCTTTCAAATTACATAGTATTTATCGATAAAATTTTTGCCTTTTCCCCATCAACAAGAAGTGAATTAAGCCTCATTAATTTATTAAATTCATTAAATGAGGTGGAATTGATGAGAAAACGTCTGGCGTTTCTGATGACAGCACCAGAATACGCTTGTTATAATAGTCAGTATTGTTATGAAGACAAAGTCAGCGCATTAAAAATCCTGTATCGTCATCATGACAATGAGCTAATGGACAAATATTTCACGACTCTTCTTAAAGAGATCAGTAATCAACCATTAGAAGACTGGGATATAATAATAAGTAATACTGGTGAAAAATTTAGTGAAGTGGGTCTAACCAAATATGCTCAACATCTCGCATCTTTCGCTGAAGAATTTTATATAAAAGAGCAAAAATCACATTCTGAAAGTGAAATGAGAGGACTATTTTCATCACTTGCCGAATTATATAGTTTTGGTAATGATACTGCCAGCGCAAACCGAGTGTTCCATCAGCATGTCCCTGCCTTCAATACAGATCATATGATTCAATATTTTATAAATGCCAAAGAATGGAACAATGCCAGGGAATTATTGATAAAAGAGGAAATGTTGGGTATGCATAATCTGATATTGTTGGAGAATATTTGTATGCAAAAAAATGCAGAATGCATGGCACACATTACCTTTACGCTTAATAAATTAACAACACAACCAGCAATAACAAAAATAGATAGCGTGGGTAATGAGCAACTTTATCAGATTGGCAAAATCTACCATAAGTTGGAAATTAAACCTGAGCCAGAGCAACAGGTTTTAATTCAGTCGCTTTATGACCGGGCATCAGGAAGCGCCTCTGCAACTCAATAAATGCATGGTCAAAAGGGCCACCACGGTGGCCCTGACAATCAGTAGCTATATCCAGAAAGTTAATCGCGGAAGTTTTTGAACTGGAACGGCTGACCGAGATCGCCACCGCGCACCATCGCCATGACAGCCTGCAAATCATCACGAGATTTGCCAGTCACGCGGATCTCATCGCCCTGAATTTGCGCCTGCACTTTCAGTTTGCTGTCTTTGATCATCTTGACGATTTTTTTCTGAGTGGCGCTCTCAATGCCCTGTTTCAGTTTCGCTTCCACAAACCAGGTTTTACCGCTATGAACGATATTTTCCGGTACATCCAGTGAACTGCCTTCAATGCCGCGCTTCAGCAGCTTGGCACGCAGAATATCCAGCAACTGATTGACCTGGAAGTCGGACTCGCTCAACACTTTGATGGTTTTGCTGGCGTCGTTCAGCTCAAATGAGTATTCAACGTTACGGAAGTCAAAACGGGACTCCACTTCGCGACTCGCGTTATCGACCGCGTTACGTGCTTCCTGAAGATCAACTTCAGAGACAATATCGAAAGATGGCATCTTTTCCTCTCCCTTCATTTTTGATGCGAAGCATAATACCTGCAAAGTTAAATAACCAACAGTCCTGCACCAGGACGTATCCCTTAATTGTGCATAGTCGCAACAGCATGCACAATTAAGGGATAGCCTTATTGAACACCCGGAGTGGTTGCGGGTGAGGAGGAACAATGAAAATTACCGTATTGGGATGCGGTGCCTTAGGGCAATTATGGCTTACAGCACTTTGTAAACAGGGTCATGAAGTTCAGGGCTGGCTGCGTGTACCGCAACCTTATTGTAGTGTGAATCTGGTTGAGACAGATGGTTCGATATTTAACGAATCGCTGACCGCCAACGATCCCGATTTTCTCGCCACCAGCGATCTGCTCCTGGTGACGCTGAAAGCATGGCAGGTTTCCGATGCCGTCAAAAGCCTCGCATCCACACTGCCTGTAACTACGCCAATACTGTTAATTCACAACGGCATGGGCACCATCGAAGAATTGCAAAACATTCAGCAGCCATTACTGATGGGCACCACCACCCATGCCGCCCGCCGCGACGGCAATGTCATTATTCATGTGGCAAACGGAATCACGCATATCGGTCCGGCACGGCAACAGGATGGCGATTACAGTTATCTGGCGGATATTTTGCAAACCGTGTTGCCTGACGTTGCCTGGCATAACAATATTCGCGCCGAGCTGTGGCGCAAGCTGGCCGTCAACTGCGTGATTAATCCACTGACTGCCATCTGGAATTGCCCGAACGGTGAATTACGTCATCATCCGCAAGAAATTATGCAAATATGCGAAGAAGTCGCGGCAGTGATCGAACGCGAAGGGCATCATACTTCAGCGGAAGATTTGCGTGATTACGTGATGCAGGTGATTGATGCCACAGCAGAAAATATCTCGTCGATGTTGCAGGATATCCGCGCGCTGCGCCACACCGAAATCGACTATATCAATGGTTTTCTCTTACGCCGCGCCCGCGCGCATGGGATTGCCGTACCGGAAAACACCCGCCTGTTTGAAATGGTAAAAAGAAAGGAGAGTGAATATGAGCGCATCGGCACTGGTTTGCCTCGCCCCTGGTAGTGAAGAGACTGAAGCCGTCACCACGATCAACCTCTTGGTTCGCGGCGGTATCAAAGTCACCACTGCCAGCGTCGACAGCGATGGCAACCTGGCAATTACCTGCTCGCGCGGCGTGAAGCTGCTGGCGGATGCGCCGCTGGTCGAAGTGGCTGATGGCGAATATGACGTGATCGTGCTGCCTGGTGGCATTAAAGGCACGGAGTGTTTTCGCGATAGCACTCTGCTGGTTGAAACCGTTAAACAGTTCCACCGTTCCGGGCGTATCGTCGCGGCTATTTGCGCCGCGCCAGCCACCGTGCTGGTGCCGCACGATATCTTTCCGATTGGCAATATGACCGGCTTCCCGACGCTGAAAGACAAAATTCCCGCTGAACAATGGCAGGACAAGCGCGTCGTCTGGGATGCACGGGTAAAATTGCTGACCAGCCAGGGGCCGGGTACAGCTATCGACTTTGGTCTGAAAATTATCGACCTGCTGGTTGGGCGCGAGAAAGCCCATGAAGTGGCATCACAACTGGTGATGGCGGCAGGGATTTATAATTATTACGAGTAGTGTCGGATGCGGCAAACGTCGCATCTGACCAGATGCGACGTAAAAACTACAAATTACGGGCGATATACCTTCACATTGTTAAAGCCTTGCTCGCGCAGATAGAGCGCCTGCAGACGGCTCATCACCCCGCGCTCACACCACAGCAGCCAGGTTTTGTTCTGGTGCGAGATCGCCAAATTTGGTGCTCAGTTTATAGAACGGCAGAGAAACCACATCAATCCCTTCGACTTTCAGTGGCTTATCTTCCTGTTCATCGACAGAACGGATATCGAGAATCACGTCGTTCGGGCCGAAGCCGTTGACGGTTTCCACTTCCACCACTTCCTGCTCGGTCTGCTGGGCGATTTCGCGGATATCAACGTTATTCGCTTCCTCAACCACTTTATCGAGAATACTGAAGTCGAACTTCTCTTCTTCCGCTTCAATCTTCGATTTAACCGCTTTCACCGTCGGGCTTTTGGAGATCACGCCACAATATTCCGGCATCGTGCGAGCAAAGTCTTCGGTGCCAATCTGGCGAGCCAGGTTGATGATGTGCTCTTTGTCGTAAGAAATCAGCGGACGCAGGATCAGCGTGTCAGAGACGTTATCAATCAGGCGCAGGTTGGTCAGCGTCTGACTGGACACCTGGCCGAGCGCTTCGCCGGTGACCAGCGCCTGTACGCCGTAACGTTCAGCCACTTTAGATGCGGCACGCACCATCATACGTTTGAGGATAACGCCCATCTGACCGTCGTCGATTTTCTCGAGAATTTCCCCGACAACCGGTTCGAAATTAATGGCGACAAAACGCACGCGGTGGGAGCTGCCAAAGCGGTTCCACAGATAATGCGCCACCTGACGCACGCCAATTTCATGCGCTGCGCCGCCGAGGTTAAAGAAGCAGTAATGCACGCGGCAGCCGCGACGCATCAACATATAACTGGAAACACCGGAGTCGAAACCACCGGAAATGAGCGACAGCACATCTTCCTGGGTGCCAATCGGGAAACCACCAATACCTTCGTAGCGACCTTTAATCAGCAGGAGGCGATCGTCTTCCACTTCCAGATGAACAGTTACATCCGGGTTAGTCAGCTTCACGCGCGCGGATTCAATATGCTGATTTAAACCGCCGCCGACGTAACGTTCCACATCAATCGAGCTAAAATCATGTTTGCCACGGCGCTTCACGCGTACGCAGAAGGTTTTGCCTTCCAGCTGATCGCGATACTGAACCAACGCTTTCTCAAAAATATCGTGCATGTCGGTAAACGGCACGTCTTCGACTTCGAGAATATGGTGGATACCCGGAATACGGGTCAGGGCGTCGCGAATAGTCAGACGCTGGTTTTCATCTTTCGCGCGAACTTCGATGTTATCCCAGTGGCGGACGACAGCGAGCGTCTCATCATAGTGCTTTAAAACGTTACGAATGTTCCCGGTAAGGATTTTTATAAAGCGCAAGCGCACAGATTGGCTTTTGATGGTGATTTCCGGGAACAATTTAATGATAAACTTCATGGCGGCAATGGTTCGTTGGCAAGCCTTAAGCGACTTGTATAGGGAAAAATACAGCAGCCCACACCTGCGGCTGCATCCAGGCGCGGAAGTATACCACTAACATCGCTTTGCTGCGCACATCACCTTACCATTGCGCGTTATTTGCTATTTGCCCTGAGTCCGTTACCATGACGGGGCGAAAAATATTGAGAGTCAGACATTCATTATGCCGAAGAAAAATGAGGCGCCCGCCAGCTTTGAAAAGGCGCTGAGCGAGCTGGAACAGATTGTAACCCGTCTGGAAAGTGGCGACCTGCCGCTGGAAGAGGCGCTGAACGAGTTCGAACGCGGCGTGCAGCTGGCACGTCAGGGGCAGGCCAAATTACAACAAGCCGAACAGCGCGTACAAATTCTGCTGTCTGACAATGAAGACGCCTCTCTAACCCCTTTTACACCGGACAATGAGTAATGGACTTTCCGCAGCAACTCGAAGCCTGCGTTAAGCAGGCCAACCAGGCGCTGAGCCGTTTTATCGCCCCACTGCCCTTTCAGAACACTCCCGTGGTCGAAACCATGCAGTATGGCGCATTATTAGGTGGTAAGCGCCTGCGACCTTTCCTGGTTTATGCCACCGGTCATATGTTTGGCGTTAGCACAAACACGCTGGACGCACCCGCTGCTGCCGTAGAGTGTATCCACGCTTACTCATTAATTCATGATGATTTACCGGCGATGGATGATGACGATCTGCGTCGCGGTTTGCCGACCTGCCATGTGAAGTTTGGCGAAGCAAACGCGATTCTCGCTGGCGACGCTTTACAAACGCTGGCGTTCTCGATTCTAAGCGATGCCAATATGCCGGAAGTGTCGGATCGCGACAGAATTTCGATGATTTCTGAACTGGCGAGCGCCAGCGGTATTGCCGGAATGTGCGGTGGTCAGGCATTAGATTTAGACGCGGAAGGCAAACACGTACCTCTGGACGCGCTTGAGCGTATTCATCGTCATAAAACCGGCGCATTGATTCGCGCCGCCGTTCGCCTTGGTGCATTAAGCGCCGGAGATAAAGGGCGTCGTGCTCTGCCAGTACTCGACAAGTACGCAGAGAGCATCGGCCTTGCCTTCCAGGTTCAGGATGACATCCTGGATGTGGTAGGAGATACTGCAACGTTGGGAAAACGCCAGGGTGCCGACCAGCAACTTGGTAAAAGTACCTACCCTGCACTTCTGGGTCTTGAGCAAGCCCGGAAGAAAGCCCGGGATCTGATCGACGATGCCCGTCAGGCGCTGAAACAACTGGCTGAACAGTCACTCGATACCTCGGCACTGGAAGCGCTAGCGGACTACATCATCCAGCGTAATAAATAAACAATAAGTATTAATAGGCCCCTGATGAGTTTTGATATTGCCAAATACCCGACCCTGGCACTGGTCGACTCCACCCAGGAGTTACGACTGTTGCCGAACGAGAGTTTACCGAAACTCTGCGACGAACTGCGCCGCTATTTACTCGACAGCGTGAGCCGTTCCAGCGGGCACTTCGCCTCCGGGCTGGGCACGGTCGAACTGACCGTGGCGCTGCACTATGTCTACAACACCCCATTTGACCAATTGATTTGGGATGTGGGACATCAGGCTTATCCGCATAAAATTTTGACCGGACGCCGCGACAAAATCGGCACCATCCGTCAGAAAGGCGGTCTGCACCCGTTCCCGTGGCGCGGCGAAAGCGAATATGACGTATTAAGCGTCGGGCATTCATCAACCTCCATCAGTGCCGGAATTGGTATTGCGGTTGCTGCCGAGAAAGAAGGCAAAAATCGCCGCACCGTCTGTGTGATTGGCGACGGCGCGATTACCGCTGGCATGGCGTTTGAAGCGATGAATCACGCGGGCGATATTCGTCCTGATATGCTGGTGGTCCTCAACGACAATGAAATGTCGATTTCCGAAAATGTTGGCGCGCTTAACAACCATCTGGCTCAGCTGCTTTCCGGTAAGCTTTACTCTTCACTGCGCGAAGGCGGGAAAAAAGTTTTCTCTGGCGTGCCGCCCATTAAAGAGCTGCTCAAACGTACCGAAGAACATATTAAAGGCATGGTGGTGCCTGGCACGTTGTTTGAAGAGCTGGGATTTAACTACATCGGCCCGGTGGACGGTCACGATGTGCTGGGGCTTATCACCACGCTAAAGAACATGCGCGACCTGAAAGGCCCGCAGTTCCTGCATATCATGACCAAAAAAGGTCGTGGTTATGAACCGGCAGAAAAAGACCCGATCACTTTCCACGCCGTGCCTAAATTTGATCCCTCCAGCGGTTGTTTGCCGAAAAGTAGCGGCGGTTTGCCGAGCTATTCAAAAATCTTTGGCGACTGGTTGTGCGAAACGGCAGCGAAAGACAACAAGCTGATGGCGATTACTCCGGCGATGCGTGAAGGTTCCGGCATGGTCGAGTTTTCACGTAAATTCCCGGATCGTTACTTCGACGTGGCTATTGCCGAGCAACACGCAGTGACCTTTGCCGCCGGTCTGGCGATTGGTGGATACAAACCCATTGTCGCGATCTACTCCACCTTCCTGCAACGCGCCTATGATCAGGTGCTGCATGACGTGGCAATTCAAAAGCTACCGGTCCTGTTCGCCATTGACCGCGCGGGCATTGTTGGTGCTGACGGTCAAACTCACCAGGGCGCTTTTGATCTCTCTTACCTGCGCTGCATACCAGAAATGGTCATTATGACCCCGAGCGATGAAAACGAATGTCGCCAGATGCTCTATACCGGCTATCACTATAACGATGGCCCGTCCGCGGTGCGCTACCCGCGCGGCAACGCGGTTGGCGTGGAACTGACGCCGCTGGAAAAACTACCAATTGGCAAAGGCATTGTGAAGCGTCGTGGCGAGAAACTGGTGATCCTTAACTTTGGTACGCTGATGCCAGAAACGGCCAAAGTCGCCGAATCGCTGAACGCTACGCTGGTCGATATGCGTTTTGTGAAACCACTTGATGAAGCGTTAATTCTGGAAATGGCCGCCAGCCATGAAGCGCTGGTCACCGTAGAAGAAAACGCCATTATGGGCGGCGCAGGTAGCGGAGTGAACGAAGTGCTGATGGCCCATCGTAAACCAGTACCCGTGCTGAACATTGGCCTGCCGGACTTCTTTATTCCGCAAGGAACTCAGGAAGAAATGCGCGCCGAACTCGGCCTCGATGCCGCCGGTATGGAAGCCAAAATCAAGGCCTGGCTGGCATAATCCCTACTCCACTCCTGCTATGCTTAAGAAATTATTCATGGCAGGAGTGGCAGCATGCAATACAACCCCTTAGGAAAAACCGACCTTCGCGTTTCCCGACTTTGCCTCGGCTGTATGACCTTTGGCGAGCCAGATCGCGGTAATCACGCATGGACACTGCCGGAAGAGAGCAGCCGTCCCATAATTAAACGCGCGCTGGAAGGTGGCATAAATTTCTTTGATACCGCCAATAGCTATTCCGATGGTAGCAGCGAAGAGATCGTTGGTCGCGCACTGCGGGATTTCGCCCGTCGTGAAGACGTAGTCGTTGCCACCAAAGTGTTCCATCGCGTTGGTGATTTACCGGAAGGATTATCCCGTGCACAAATTTTGCGCTCTATCAACGACAGCCTGCGACGTCTCGGCATGGATTATGTCGATATCCTGCAAATTCATCGCTGGGATTACAACACGCCGATCGAAGAGACGCTGGAAGCCCTGAACGACGTGGTAAAAGCCGGGAAAGCGCGTTATATCGGCGCGTCATCCATGCACGCTTCGCAGTTTGCTCAGGCGCTGGAACTACAAAAACAGCACTGCTGGGCGCAGTTTGTCAGTATGCAGGATCACTATAATCTGATTTATCGCGAAGAAGAGCGCGAGATGCTGCCTCTGTGTTATCAGGAGGGCGTGGCGGTGATTCCGTGGAGCCCGCTGGCGCGGGGGCGACTGACGCGTCCATGGGGAGAAACTACCGCACGACTGGTGTCTGATGAGGTGGGGAAAAATCTCTATAAAGAAAGCGATGAAAATGACGCGCAGATCGCAGAGCGGTTAACGGGCGTCAGTGAAGAACTCGGTGCAACACGAGCACAAGTTGCGCTGGCCTGGTTGTTAAGTAAACCGGGCATTGCCGCACCGATTATCGGAACTTCGCGGGAAGAACAGCTTGATGAGCTGCTGAACGCGGTGGATATCACTTTGAAGCCATAACAGATTGCCGAGCTGGAAACGCCGTATAAACCGCATGCGGTCGTAGGATTTAAATAAGAGTCCAGGCCTGATGAGACGTGACAAGCGTCACATCAGGCATCGGTGCACAACTACGACAGAATACCCAGCGGCCAGTGATGACCGATAAAGTACAGGATGCCTGCGGAAATCACCCCGGCGACAATATCGTCGATCATGATCCCCATGCCGCCATGTACATTGCGATCAAACCAGCGGATCGGCCACGGCTTCCACATATCCAGAATACGGAAAATCACAAACCCGGCGGCAACCCACTGCCAGTCATTGGTCGGCAGCGCCATGAGCGTGATCCACATACCAATAAATTCGTCCCAGACAATGCTGCCGTGATCGTGCACGCCCATATCTTTCGCCGTTTGATGACAAAGATAGACGCCGATACAGATCCCCAACATCACCACCAGCGAGTAGAGCTGCCAGGGTAAAAAGGTCATCAGATACCAGAAAGGGATCGCCGCCAGCGATCCCATCGAGCCAGGAACGATTGGGCTTAATCCACTTCCGAATCCGACAGCAAGCAGATGCCACGGATTACTCATCTTCAGGCGACTTTTCGCGACATCTTTATGGCGTGACAAAATGGTCATATCCTTTCCAGTCAAACGTGACAGGTTCGCCGTCACGAATAAAACAAAGCCCTTCGATATCGGCGGTCATTTGCCCGATACAGGTAAACGGTACGCCAAGGTGTCCGAGAGCAACATCCAGCGCGCCACGGTTCAGTTCCGGCACCGTGAAACACAACTCGTAATCTTCACCGCCAGAGAGCGCCCAGCGCAGCGCCTGTTCCGGTTCAACATGGCGAGAAAGCGCATCAGAAAACGGCAGCAATGCCAGGTCAATACGTGCGCCGCAGTCGCTGGCTTTCACGATATGCCCGAGATCGGAAATCAGACCGTCAGAGAGATCGATAGCTGAATTTGCCAGATCGCGCAGTGCCTGCCCCTGTAAAATACGCGGCGATGGACGGAGATGACGTTTGATCAAGTAGTCAGCATCTTTAGCATCGGCAACCTGCAAACGGTTTTGCAAAATCGCCAGCCCGGCGGCGCTATCGCCCGGTGTACCGGTCACATAGATCCAGTCACCCGGTTTCGCCCCAGAGCGCGTTAAGGCTCGTCCCATCGGAACAAAGCCGTGGATACCCAACGTCATTGATAATGGCCCACGCGTGGTATCGCCGCCAATGAGTTGCATATCGTAATAATTGAGAAGATCAAACAAACTGTCGCTGAAGGACTCAAGCCACGCTTCGTCTACGTCCGGTAAGGTTAATGCCAGCGTCAGCCAGGCCGGATCGGCCCCCATCGCTGCCAGATCGCTTAGGTTCACCGCCAGTGCTTTATAAGCCAGATCAGCAGGATCGATATCAGGGAGGAAATGGTTGCCCGCCACCAGCGTATCAGTGCTGATCGCCAGGGTCTGTTTCTCGGGGATATTGAGAAGAGCGCAATCGTCGCCGATGCCCAGTTCGACATCAAGACGAGAACTTCTTACACGGTCAAAATAACGGGCAATCAGGGAGAACTCGCCACATGCCATACGTTATGCCTCAGCAGGTAAAAAAGAAAAGGCCGGCGATCATGGAACAGTCTTCCGTGAATCTACCGGCCTGGATATTACTTTTTGTTAGGGCGAATCACAGGTGCTGCTTTATCGAGTACGCCGTTGACGAACTTATGGCTGTCTTCTGCGCCGAACGATTTCGCCAGTTCGATCGCTTCGTTAATGGCCACTTTGTATGGCACATCACTACGTTTAGACAGTTCGTACAGCGCAATGCGCAGTACTGCTTTTTCTACCTGGCCCAGTTCTTCCAGCAGGCGGGACAGGTAGGGCTTCATCAGTCCGTCGAGGTATGCGGTGTTAGTCGCCACCCCGGCCAGCAGCTCACGGAAGTACAGGACGTCAACGTCTTTTACATCCTGTTCAGCCAGGAACTGGTATTCAACATCAGCGATGTCGTTCTGGGACAACTGCCAGGAGTAGAGCGCCTGGACGGCACACTCACGAGCGCGGCGACGAGCAGCAGGTTTCACGGATTTCCCCTTACTAATTTCAGGCCTTGATGGCTTTCAATACATTAATCATTTCAAGCGCGGTCAGTGCAGCTTCTGCACCTTTGTTGCCAGCTTTGGTGCCAGCACGTTCGATCGCTTGTTCAATGCTTTCAGTGGTCAGAACCCCAAAAGCAACCGGAATTTCGCTGTCCTGGGCAACATGCGCCAGGCCGTTGCTTGCACCACCAGCGACATATTCAAAGTGGGCAGTGCCACCACGAATAACCGTACCCAGCGCAATCACCGCGTCGTATTTACCGGTTTTAGCCAGTGCACCCGCCGCCAGCGGCAGCTCATAGGCACCAGGCACCCAAACAACGGTAATGTTTTCATCTTTTACCTGACCGATACGTTTCAGTGCGTCAATTGCACCTTCCAGCAGGCTGTCATTGATAAAGTTGTTGAAACGCGCGATGGTGATGGCGACGCGAGCGTCCGGGGTAGCAACGTTAGCTTCAATAATGTTCATTTTCTTCCTTCGGGTTCGAGTATGGCCCCGCAGGGGGGCGGATTTTAGCATAATATTTCGTGCGCTGCTTCCCTTTCGAGCCGGGAGATCATGCACCCACTAAATGCAGGCAAACATCCGGGCCTACATGACGTATCTCTTTGAATTTAAATTGGGGGGCGTCGGCTAATTTCTCAAGCCCTGGCAGCGAGCATAATCCACGGGCGTCGCTGCCTAATAGTTTAGGTGCGATATAGACAATCAGCTCATCGACTAAACCCGCCTGTAGCAATACGCCAGCGAGCGTTGGCCCCGCTTCCACCCAGATGCTGTTAATCTGCTGTTTACCCAGTTGCATCATCAGTACAACCAGATCCAGATGACCTTTATGCTCTGGAATCAGCAAGGTACGCACCGTTTCCGGCCACTCACGAGAATCTTCCTGCGTACGCGCGAACCAGGTTTCGCCGGGCTGCTGCACAATGCGATGTTCCGGCGTCACGCGATTTTGGCTATCAATCACAATACGTACTGGCTGGCGGAGATTTTGTTGCGGGTAGAGCGCCTGAGTTTGTTCATCCAGTTCAGACCAACGCACTGTTAAGGCTGGATCATCCGCCAGCACCGTGGCGCTGCTGGTTAAAATGGCATGACTTTGTGCGCGCTGTCGTTGTACGTCGCGCCGCGCCTGAGGCGAAGTGATCCACTGGCTTTCGCCGCTCGCCATCGCCGTGCGGCCATCAAGCGATGCGCCAAGTTTTAACTGAATATAAGGAAAGCCGGTGCGCATCCGCTTGAGAAAGCCTTTATTCAATTGCTCGGCTTCACTCATCATCAGCCCGTGGCTGACGTCAATGCCAGCCTGTTGCAGACGGTAAAGTCCACGCCCAGCGACCTGCGGGTTAGGATCTTGCATCGCTGCGACCACGCGCGCTACGCCAGCGGCGATGAGTGCGTCACAGCACGGTGGCGTACGGCCATGATGGCTACAGGGTTCGAGTGTCACATACGCCGTTGCGCCTTTGGCTTTTTCACCCGCCATACGCAACGCGTGTACTTCGGCATGTGGTTCACCCGCTCGTTGGTGGTAACCTTCACCGACAATTTCGCCATCTTTGACAATGACGCACCCGACATTCGGGTTGGGGTGGGTGGTAAAACGTCCTCGTTGCGCCAGCTTTAGCGCCCGCGCCATGTAATACTCGTCCTGCACGGCTTAGTCCTCCAGGCGCGCGATCTCTTCGCCAAATTCTTTGATATCTTCGAAACTGCGGTAGACAGAGGCAAAACGGATATAGGCGACTTTATCGAGCTTTTTCAATTGCTCCATCACCAGATTGCCAATCATCTTGCTCGGTACTTCGCGCTCACCGGTGGCGCGCAGCTGCGATTTAATATGATTGATTGCCATTTCAACGTAATCGGAACTCACCGGACGTTTTTCCAGCGCCCGCAGCATTCCGCTACGCAATTTCTCTTCATTAAACGGTTCACGCACGTCGTTGCTTTTTACAACACGCGGCATAACCAGCTCCGCCACTTCAAAGGTGGTGAAACGTTCATTACACACCAGACACTGCCGACGGCGGCGTACGGATGAACCCTCGCCCACGAGACGAGAGTCAATTACCTTAGTGTCCACGGCGAAACAGAATGGGCAATGCATACAGCGTACTGACCAGGTGGTAAACGGAAATCTATTTTACCGTGACCTGACGATACACCAAAGGCGCAACGCTTTTGAGATAAAGGATCGATGCTTTCGCTGCTTTTACCCTCTACCATTAGGCTAATTGCGACGAGAAAGGGACGACCTATGAATACTAACGTTTTTCGACTGCTCCTGCTGGGAAGCCTGTTCAGCCTTAGCGCCTGTGTGCAGCAAAGTGAAGTGCGACAGATGAAACACAGCGTCAGCACGCTGAACCAGGAGATGACGCAACTCAATCAAGAAACAGTCAAAATCACTCAGCAAAACAGGCTGAATGCAAAATCCAGCAGTGGGGTTTACCTTCTGCCTGGAGCGAAAACACCGGCAAGACTGGAAAGCCAGATCGGTACTTTACGTATGTCGCTGGTGAATATTACGCCTGATACAGATGGCACCACCCTTACACTACGTATTCAGGGTGAGTCGAATGATCCCTTGCCCGCATTCAGCGGAACTGTTGAATATGGGCAAATTCAGGGAACAATAGACAACTTTCAGGAAATCAATGTGCAGAATCAATTGATTAATGCCCCTGCCAGCGTCCTCGCCCCCAGCGATGTTGATATTCCGTTACAATTAAAGGGGATTTCTGTGGATCAGTTAGGCTTTGTACGTATCCACGACATTCAACCTGTTATGCAGTAAACGTATTTCGGGACGATTTTGTGCGTCCCGCAACATCTTCCCCGTCATTTTGTTACTCTGCTTACATCACCTGGATTGATAGTAAAAGTTTGCAACAAGGGCGAAAGTCAGTACAATCCCCGCCCGAATGTGTGTAAACGTGAACGCAATCGATTACGTAAATGATAGAACTGTGAAACGAAACATATTTTTGTGAGCAATGATTTTTATAATAGGCTCCTCTGTATACGAAATATTTAGAAACGCAATTTGCGCCTTTTTCACTCCCGCAAGGGATTTTCAAACAGTGGCATACATATGAAAAAAACATTACTGGCAGCCGGTGCGGTACTGGCGCTCTCTTCGTCTTTTACTGTCAACGCAGCTGAAAACGACAAACCGCAGTATCTTTCCGACTGGTGGCACCAGAGCGTTAACGTTGTCGGAAGCTATCACACCCGTTTCGGACCGCAGATCCGCAACGATACCTACCTTGAGTACGAAGCATTCGCTAAAAAAGACTGGTTCGACTTCTATGGTTATGCGGATGCGCCGGTATTCTTCGGCGGTAACTCCGATGCTAAAGGTATCTGGAACCACGGTTCTCCGCTGTTTATGGAAATCGAACCACGTTTCTCCATCGACAAGCTGACCAATACTGACCTTAGCTTCGGTCCGTTCAAAGAGTGGTACTTCGCGAACAACTACATTTACGACATGGGTCGTAATAAAGATGGTCGCCAGAGCACCTGGTACATGGGTCTGGGTACCGATATCGACACTGGCCTGCCGATGAGCCTGTCCATGAACGTCTATGCGAAATACCAGTGGCAGAACTATGGCGCAGCGAACGAAAACGAGTGGGACGGTTACCGTTTCAAAATTAAATACTTTGTGCCGATTACCGATCTGTGGGGCGGTCAGCTGAGCTACATCGGCTTCACCAACTTCGACTGGGGTTCCGATTTAGGGGATGACAGCGGTAACGCAATCAACGGTATTAAGACCCGTACTAATAACTCTATCGCTTCCAGCCATATTCTGGCTCTGAACTACGATCACTGGCACTACTCTGTCGTAGCTCGTTACTGGCACGACGGTGGTCAGTGGAACGACGATGCAGAACTGAACTTCGGCAACGGCAACTTCAACGTTCGCTCTACCGGCTGGGGTGGTTACCTGGTAGTAGGTTACAACTTCTGATTATGAAAATGCCGGGATTTATTCCCGGCATTTCTGATTGTTAACAACGTGTGCTTTGTTCATGCCGGATGCGGCGTAAACGCTTTGTCCGGCCCACAAAAGCACGTAAATTCAATATATTGCTGAAATAACGTAGGCCTGATAAGCGTAGCGCATCAGGCAATTTTACGTTTTAATCACTTCTTCTTGTTCATCATCGCTTTCAGGTCAGCGAATGGGTTGTACTTCGCTTCACCGACATCTTTCTGCGCATCTTCCCCTGCGATAACGGTCGTACCATACTGATCCGCTTCGGTATATTTCGAATGCTCATGATCGTGGCAATAGAGACACAACAATTCCCAGTTACTGCCATCTTCCGGGTTATTGGTATGGTCGTGATCAATGTGGTGAACGGTAAGTTCACGCAGGTTAGAATAAACAAACTCGCGGGAACAGCGACCGCAGACCCACGGATAGATTTTTAATGCTTTTTCGCGATAGCCGCTTTCTAACCGTGCATAGTTTTTTGGGATGATAGCCATGAAAAGTTACCTGGATGAAATGTATGGTTACGCGCAGTTACCCAAGATGCGGGGATTTTCGCAATCTCCATACATCAAAAAAAATCCCGATCTTCTGACCGGGATTTTCAACATCAACGGGAACTTGATTAAGGCAGAATTGACGGCTGATCCGCCCCTTCTTTTTCCACTTTCTGCTGCAACATGTGTTCGCGCTTCATACCCAGTTTCAGAGCCAACGCAGATGCTACGTAGATGGAAGATGCAGTGCCGATGGAAACACCGATAAGCATGGTCAGCGAGAAGCCTTCCAGTACCGGACCACCGAAGAGATACAGCATCAGGATAACCATCAAGGTAGTACCGGATGTGATCAAGGTACGGTGCAGCGTCTGGGTCAAGGACACGTTAAAGATTTCGTAAGGCGTACCGCGACGGATCTTGCGGAAGTTTTCACGAATTCGGTCCGATACCACGATACTGTCGTTAAGCGAGTAACCGATAACCGACATCAACGATGCCACAATGGTCAGGTCAATCTCGATATGGAATAACGACAAAATACCCAGCGTAATGATAACGTCGTGCGTCAGCGCAATAACCACCCCTGCCGCCAGTCGCCACTCAAAGCGGAAACCTACGTACACGAGGATAGACAGCAGCGCTGCCATCAACGCCATCGCACCGGTTTGCGCAAGGTCAGCCCCCACGCTCGGACCGACGAACTCAATACGCTTCACTGCTGCATTCTGATTGGTGGATTCGTTAATCACCTTCAGAACTTGGCTGCCCAGCACCTGACCGCCGGTTTCGCCTTCAGCAGGCGGCATACGGACCATGATGTCGTGGCTGCTACCAAAGTTTTGCAGCATTGGCTCTTCAAAACCGGCTTTTTGCAATGCATCACGCATTACGTCAATTTCAGCCGGTTTTTCGAGCGTAATTTCGATAACCGTACCACCGGTGAAATCCAGCCCCCAGTTAAAGCCGCGCACGCCCATAATAACGATAGCAGCGATTAACAGCAGACCAGAGATGCCGAAAGCCCAGTAGTCCCAGCGCATAAAGTCATAGACTTTACGGCCGTGGTTTAGTTGTTCAACAGTATATTCCTGTGCCACATCGCACTCCTCAGATTGACAGCTTCTTGACGCGCTTGCCGCCATATAGCAGGTTTACGATGGCACGCGTACCGACAATCGCGGTAAACATCGACGTCGCCACACCGATACCGGTAGTAATCGCGAACCCTTTAATTGCCCCGGTACCCACTGCGTACAGGATGATGACTTTAATCAGCGTGGTGATGTTCGCATCGAAGATAGAACTGAATGCGCCACGATAACCTTCATCAATTGCCTGTTGAACAGTACGTCCGTTGCTCAACTCTTCTTTAATACGTTCGTTGATCAGTACGTTCGCATCGACCGCTACCGCAAGGGTTAAGACGATACCCGCGATACCTGGCATACTCAGTGTTGCGCCTGGCAACAGCGACATAATACCGACGATCAAGATCAAGTTGGCAATCAGAGCACTGGTCGCAATCAGACCAAACTTCTTATAGAAGATGATCATGAACAGAATAGAAACCAGCAGACCGGCAAGGCAAGCCTCCAGCCCCTGCTCAATGTTCTGCATACCCAGGGTCGGGCCAATTGTACGTTCTTCAACAATCTGAATCGGCGCGATCAACGCACCGGCACGCAGCAGCAGTGACAGCTGACGGGCTTCGTTCGGGTTGTTGATGCCGGTGATACGGAAGCTGTTACCCAGACGAGACTGGATGTTGGCGATGTTAATCACCTCTTCCTGTTTCACCAGAACCGCACGACCATTTGCATCTTTCTTACCGCTGTCTTTGTACTCCACAAACAGGGTTGCCATCGGTTTGCCGATGTTGTCCTTGGTGAAGTTAGACATAATGTTGCCACCAGCGCTATCGAGCGAGATGTTAACCTGCGGCTGGTTGTATTCGTCCTGGCTGGAAGTGGAGTCGGTGATATGGTCACCAGTCAGAATTACGCGTTTGTACAGCACAACCGGCTGACCTTCGCGGGTCTGTTTCACTTCAGAGTCGCCCGGTACGCGACCGGATGCCGCAGCGGCCTGATCAACATTGGTGTTTACCAGACGGAATTCCAGCGTTGCCGTCGCGCCCAGAATCTCTTTCGCACGCGCAGTGTCCTGAATACCGGGCAGTTCAACAACGATACGGTCAGCACCCTGACGCTGAACCACCGGCTCCGCCACGCCAAGTTGGTTTACACGGTTACGCAGGATATTAATGTTCTGCTGCACCGCATATTCACGCGCTTCACTCAGACGAGCATCGCTCATTACCGCACGCAGCTGGTTGCTGCCCTGGCTGCTAATCACCAGGTCCGGATGGCGCTTGCTCAGATACGCAATGGCTTCATCACGAGCTTTAGCATCGCGGAAAGTGATGCTCAGGCCGTAGTTGTTTTCTTTACGAACAGTGGTATACGGGATGCCCTTTTCGCGCAGGTCACTGCGTAGGCTATCGATATTTTGTTCCTGGAGTTTGCCAAGCGCGGTGTCCATATCCACTTCCATCAGGAAGTGAACGCCGCCACGCAGGTCAAGGCCGAGCTTCATCGGCTCAGCATGAATAGCTGCCAGCCAGCGCGGCGTTGCCGGGGCAAGGTTAAGCGCCACGACGTATTTGTCACCCATAACGCCCATTAATGCTTCACGAGCGCGCAACTGGGTGTCAGTGGAGTCGAAGCGCGCAAGAATAGCGCCCTCTTCCAGTGCCACAGACTTAGCAGTTATTTTTTCTTCTTGTAACGTTTTCTGGACCTGGATCAGCGTTTGCTCACTGGCGGCGACTCCGCGCGCACCAGTGATCTGAACAGCCGGATCCTCACCAAACAGGTTGGGAAGCGCATACAGCAGACCGATGACAATCACCACGATCAGCATGACGTACTTCCACAAAGGATAACGGTTTAACACGGCAATTCCCTTAGGGAAAAATTTTAATTACAGCGCCTTCATGGTGCCTTTCGGCAGGACGGCAGCTACGAAGTCACGTTTAATAACTACTTCAGTGGTGTCATTCAGCGCGATAGCAATGTAGCCGTTTTCCGCTACTTTGGTTACGCGACCAACCAGGCCACCGTTCGTCAGAACTTCATCACCTTTGGCAATGGAGTCCATCAGCTTTTTGTGTTCTTTGGTGCGCTTCTGCTGTGGACGCAGGATCATGAAATAGAAAATCAGACCGAATACCACCAGCATCAAAATCAAAGACATCGGGCTACCTTGCGCCGGTGCACCCGTTGCCGCTACCGCATCAGAAATAAAAAAGCTCATTAAATTTCCCTCATTATTAATATTAATCAACGTTCAAAGGTGGTACTTCTCGCCCCTGACGCTGGTAAAAATCAGTTACGAAGCTCTCTAATTTACCCTCTTCAATAGCCTTGCGTAAACCCGCCATCAAACGCTGGTAGTAACGAAGGTTATGAATGGTGTTGAGTCGCGCGCCTAATATTTCGTTGCAACGGTCGAGATGATGCAAGTAAGCGCGTGAATAATTGCGACAGGTGTAGCAATCACACTCAGGATCGAGTGGGCCAGTATCGCTCTTATATTTCGCATTGCGGATTTTCACCACGCCATCGGTCACGAACAAATGACCATTTCGGGCGTTGCGGGTTGGCATTACGCAGTCAAACATATCGATACCGCGACGTACGCCTTCAACCAGGTCTTCCGGTTTACCAACGCCCATCAGGTAACGCGGTTTGTCTGCCGGAATTTGCGGACACACATGCTCCAGAATACGGTGCATATCTGCTTTCGGCTCACCCACAGCCAGACCGCCGACAGCGTAGCCATCAAAGCCGATATCTACCAGACCTTTAACAGATATATCACGTAAATCTTCGTAAATACTGCCCTGAATTATACCAAATAACGCATTTTTGTTACCA
Source organism: Shigella flexneri 2a str. 301 (assembly GCF_000006925.2). Classification (NCBI taxonomy): domain Bacteria; kingdom Pseudomonadati; phylum Pseudomonadota; class Gammaproteobacteria; order Enterobacterales; family Enterobacteriaceae; genus Shigella; species Shigella flexneri. The sequence continues at coordinate 356,161 of NC_004337.2, read as the reverse complement.
AGACTGTCAAAACGCTCACGGCTACGCTTCGCCCAACGCAGAGACATCTCCATAGAGCGTTTTGCGTAATCCCAGTCAGCAGGATACGGCGTACACTCATCAAAGATCATGACGATATCCGAACCAAGATCGTACTGAATCTCCATCGACTTTTCCGGGTCGAGGAAAATCGGGTCGCCGTTGATCGGGTTACGGAAGTGAACGCCCTGTTCGGTGATTTTACGAATATCACCAAGGCTGAAGACCTGGAAGCCGCCGGAGTCGGTAAGAATCGGTCCTTTCCACTGCATAAAATCGTGCAGATCGCCGTGCAGTTTCATGATTTCCTGGCCCGGGCGCAGCCACAGGTGGAAGGTGTTGCCGAGGATAATTTGCGCGCCAGTGGCTTCAACTTCTTCCGGCGTCATCCCTTTTACGGTGCCGTAGGTGCCAACAGGCATAAAACAAGGCGTTTCCACTACGCCACGATCAAAGACCAGGCGGCCACGGCGTGCGCGACCGTCGGTGGTGTCCAGTTCAAATTTCATTTTTTCTCCACTACGTCAGAAAAACAGTCCAACGTTTAAACCAGCGCCGCGGAATTACTCCCCGACGCGCTCATTAATTGCCTGCGGATTGTACGTGATAAACATCGCATCACCGTAACTAAAAAAGCGATATTTCTCTTCTACCGCCGCTTTATAGGCATTCATGGTGTGTTGATAACCGGCAAAGGCCGAAACCAGCATAATCAGCGTCGACTCTGGCAAGTGGAAGTTCGTCACCAGCGCATCGACCACTTTGTACTGGAAGCCCGGATAGATAAAGATTTGGGTATCGTCAAAGAACGGTTCGATAAGATCGTTTTTTGCCGCCTGTGCCGCGCTTTCCAGCGAACGTACTGAAGTGGTGCCAACCGCAATCACCCGGTTACCGCGCGCTTTCGCCGCCAGTACCGCGTCTACCACATCCTGCGGTACTTCAGCGTATTCCGAGTGCATGATGTGATCTTCAATGGTGTCGACGCGCACCGGCTGGAAGGTGCCCGCACCAACGTGCAACGTCACAAACGCCATCTCCACGCCTTTGGCGCGTAATTTTTCCAGCAAAGGCTCGTCAAAATGCAGACCAGCGGTCGGGGCTGCAACCGCGCCCGGTTTTTCGCTATAAACGGTTTGATAAAGTTCGCGGTCAGCGTCTTCGTCCGGACGATCGATATACGGCGGCAGCGGCATATGGCCGATGCTGTTGAGGATATCCAGTACCGAGCGTTCATCATTAAATTCGACTTCAAACAGTGCGCCGTGGCGCGCGGTCATTGTTGCGTTGATACTTTCGTCATCGCCCAGCAACAGTTCTGCGCCAGGTTTTGGCGCTTTCGAGGCGCGAATATGCGCAAGAATGCGTTTGTCGTCGAGCATCCGCTCAACCAGCACTTCAATCTTGCCGCCGCTGGCTTTACGCCCAAACAGACGCGCCGGGATCACGCGGGTATTATTAAAAACCAGAAGATCGCCGGGGTTGAGCTTATCGAGTAAATCGGTGAAAGTACCGTGCGTCAGCGCGCCCGTCGGCCCGTCCAGCGACAGTAAACGACAGCTACTGCGTTCAGGCATGGGATAGTGGGCAATCAGGGATTCGGGCAATTCAAAGGAGAAATCGGTAACGCGCATGACACTGACTCAGACTAAAATAAGAGTCGGGTAGTCTAGTGCCGGGGCGCTCTCCCTGCAACCTTTACCCCCCTTTGGATAGAATATAATCGATGAATTTTTTAGCTCACCTGCATTTAGCCCATCTCGCGGAAAGCTCGCTTTCTGGCAATTTACTGGCTGATTTCGTACGCGGAAATCCTGAAGAAAGTTTTCCGCCCGACGTCGTGGCTGGCATTCATATGCATCGACGTATTGACTGACAATCTGCCGGAAGTCCGCGAAGCACAGGAGTGGTTTCGTAGTGAAACGCGCCGCGTTGCGCCTATTACGCTGGATGTCATGTGGGATCACTTTCTTTCCCGCCACTGGTCGCAGCTGTCGCCGGACTTTCCGCTACAGGAATTTGTCTGTTATGCCCGCGAGCAAGTGATGACGATTTTGCCGGACTCACCGCCACGTTTTATCAATCTGAACAATTACTTGTGGTCAGAGCAGTGGCTGGTGCGCTATCGCGATATGGATTTCATCCAGAACGTGTTAAACGGCATGGCAAGCCGCCGCCCACGTCTGGATGCCCTGCGTGACTCCTGGTACGATTTAGACGCTCATTATGACGCCCTCGAAACCCGCTTCTGGCAGTTTTATCCGCGGATGATGGCGCAGGCGTCACACAAGGCGTTATAAAACGTTAGTTCATCCATACCGTAGCCGAAATGGCAGGCAAAGCCAGAATCCCGTCAGTCAGTTGCCCATGCCCTTCTTTGCATTGCCATTGCACGGCATTGAGAAACGGTGACGCGGGTAGCACCACTTCACTGGCCTCGCCACGGTTGATTGCCACCAGTACACGTTGCTGATTCAGCACGCGGACAAATACCACTACGTTATCTTCCGCATACAGCACCTGACAGCCGCCACGACGCAGCGCCTGACTTTTCTTACGCAGCACAATCATTCGCCGGTACAGCGCGAATAACGCCGTATCCTGCTTTTCCACCTGCCAGGGGAACGGTTTACGGCAAAACGGATCGTTTTTACCATCCAGTCCCACTTCATCACCGTAATAAATGCACGGTACACCAGGCCAGGTGAACAGCCAGACCACCGCCAGCGGCAGGCGCGCAATATCCCGACCGAGCAGCGTTTTAAATCGCGCAGTATCGTGGCTATCGAGCTGATTAAACATACGTAATTGTTGTTGATGAGAAAGCCCTGCGCGGTAATTATCCATCCAGGCCATACAGGTTTGGGCGTCAATTTGCTGCGGATCATAAGAGATGTCGGTATTGGCAAGAAATCCCCACAACGGGAATGTGAAGCCACGATAGTTCATGGCAGCATCTTCCACATCGGCCTGTAACCATTGCCGTGCATCGCCAAAATGTTCGCCGACAATATACGCTTCCGGCTGGGTTTCTTTCGCCGCTTCGGTGATCCCTGCAACGTGCTGCATATTATTGCGCGCCCCACCCGCCTCCCCCAGCATATGCACCACATCCAGCCGCCAGCCGTCCATATTCCACGGCGCTTTCAGCCAGTGGCGGACAATACTGTCTTCCCCGCGATAAATTTCATTCACCAGACTTTCCGACTGATAATCCAGCTTCGTCAAGCTGGCATAGCCAAGCCAGTCGAGCGCCGTGCCATCATCACTAAACGAGTACCAGTCGCGCCAGGGCGATTCAGAGTTGTGACAAGCTCCCCCCGTGCCAAGATTGTGCCTGTCAAACCAGGCATGGGAATCGCCACTGTGGTTAAACACGCCGTCCAGCACCAGCCGCATTCCCAGCTGCTGCGTATTGTGTCGCAAACGCAGCAACGCCCCATCACCGCCAAACTGCGGATCGACATGGCGATAATCCTCGGTATCGTATTTATGTACGCTGGGAGCTTTAAACACCGGATTGAGATACAGCGCTGTCACGCCAAGCTTTTTCAGATACGGCAGTTTTTCGCTTATCCCGTCCAGATCGCCGCCATAGAACGTTGATCCGCCCGCCTGCGCCGTGACCGGTTCATCCCAGTCACGCAAGATGATCTCTTGTCCGGCTGCATGATGGTAATAGACATGATCCTGTTCAGCTTCACGAGGAAGACTACGCGCAAAACGATCAGGGAAGATCTGATAAAAAATCTGATCCGCAGCCCATTGTGGGCCGATATCAGGTACATCGACGGCAAACTGCTCCAGTCGTGCCGGCGGCATTCGGCTGAAGCCCTGCGGTGTAAACCAACGCTGGCGATCGTGCCACAGCAGTTTGAAACTGTAACGCCGCCGGGGTTGTCCGCTGGAGAGATCAATCGCCGCACGCCATGCGGTGACGCCTGGCTGCGGCTGACTGCGCTGCTTATGCATTGGTACTGACATTTCTTCGTTATCGTGTTCTGTACGCAGCATAATGCGCTGCGGTGGGTCTTCGCCCGTCAGCCACAGTGTAATGAGCAGTTGATCTTTGCTTTGTTTAACAAATGGGGGCACCGGCAGGTGCCATGCATTTAACATCATAATTCCCCTGTGATGAAAATCTGATCACCTTGCCATAGCCTAATGCAGGATCACTCATCATCTGAAGGATATTTGGGGGAGGAGGACGGGGGCGGATACTTTCGGAATAGCCGGATCAGGATTTCCTCCTGAACCGGCTTACAGAACGCAAGTATTATTGGTTTTCAGCCAGCTGACGATCGTGGCGGCGTTTAAACATCCAGCCAATCAACAGCACAACAATCCACGCGAAACCGACATACAGCGAGATACGCGTATCCGGGTGATAACCAATCAACCCGATAATAAAGAGCAGGAAAATCAGCCCGCCGATGGTCGTTGCTACCCCACCCGGCACTTTAAATTTCAGCGCCTTAACTTCTTCTGGCGGCAAACGGCGACGGAAGGCGATTTGCGACAGCAGGATCATAATCCACACCCATACCGTGGCGAAGGTTGCCAGCGAAGCGATCACCAGGAAGACGTTTTCCGGCATGATGTAGTTCAGATACACCGCAAACAGCAGCGCGGTAGTCATCACCAGCACCGTAACCCACGGAATACCGCGACGCGACGTTTTGCTGAAAATTTTCGGTGCGCTGCCCTGCTCTGCCATACCGTGGAGCATACGGCCTACGCCAAATACGTCACTGTTAATTGCCGACAGCGAAGCGGTCAGCACAACAAAGTTAAGAATGCTGGCGGCAAAGGTAATGCCCATATGCTGGAACGTCAGTACGAACGGGCTACCGGCAGTGCCAACCTGATTCCACGGGTAGATAGACATAATGACGAACAGCGTACCGACGTAGAACACCAGAATACGCATCGGCACGGAGTTAATCGCACGCGGAATCGATTTCTCAGGATCTTTCGCTTCACCGGCGGTAATCCCGATAATTTCGATCCCACCGTAAGCAAACATCACCATTTGCAACGACATTACCATGCCAAGCCAGCCGTTACTGAAGAAGCCGCCGTTGCTCCACAGGTTATGAATACCGGTCGGTTGCCCGCCGTTGCCAATCCCCCAGATGATGATGCCGAAACCGGCGACAATCATGATGATGATGGTGGCGACTTTAAAGAACGAGAACCAGAATTCCAGCTCACCGAAGACCTTCACGCTCATCAGGTTTACGGCGCAAATGATCAGCACCACGCTCAGTACCCAAATCCAGTGCGGCACCGTCGGGAACAAGACACCCATATAGATACCAAAAGCGGTCACATCGGCGATGGCGACAATAAGGATTTCAAAACAGTAGGTCCATCCGGTAATGTAACCTGCCAGCGGGCCAAGGTTTTCCTGCGCATAACGCGAGAAAGAGCTGGCGGCCGGGTTATGTACCGACATTTCCCCCAGCGCACGCATAATGATATACGCCGCGATACCACCGATAATATAGGCCAACAACACGCTCGGACCGGCCATTTTGATGGCGTCTGCCGAACCGTAAAACAGCCCGGTGCCAATTGCTGAACCCAGTGCCATAAAGCGTATGTGGCGGGTACTTAGCCCACGCTTTAGCTTATTCTTACTTTCCATCAATTCCTAACCCATCAACACAATAAAAAACCACGGGGCATCGCAGCCCCGTGGTTAAAACAAATGTTCAGTGATTTAGTGAGCGCTGGAGGTCACCTGACGACCTGCCGCGCGATCCCAGATAATGGCCAGAACCACCATCACCACTGTTGGCATTAACCACGCCAGACCTTGTTCGGCCAGCGGTAAACGCTGCGCCCAGGACGGTAAGATATCGCTGAATGCAGATGCTTTGATCCCGTCGAGAATACCAAAAAGCAGGCTGATAAACATCGGCGGAGCAATCACGCGGGACGAATTATGCCACCATGAGCGTGTAAAACTTAATACAACCAGTGCGATACACGGCGGATAAATAGCGGTCAGCACCGGTACGGAGATCTGGATCAGCTGGCTTAAGCCGAGGTTAGACACCACCATCGAGAAGCCGCCGAGGATAAACACCAGCGTACGATAAGAGAGCGGTACGTACTGGGCAAAGAATTCTGCACAAGCACAGGTCAGGCCAACCGCCGTGACCAGACAGGCGATGAAGATTAACGCCGCCAGCAGGAAGCTACCGCCGCCGCCAAAGGTGTGCTGAACGTAAGCATGCAGAATAGCAGCGCCGTTTGCAGACTGATCGACCAGCGACGCGCTGTCTGAACCCAGACAGAACAGCGCCAGGTACAGCAAAGTCAGACCAACACCCGCCATCAGGCCAGCCCAGACGGTATAACGGGTCAGCAGACGCGCTTCGGTAACGCCACGAGAACGCGCCGCGTTAACAATAACGATACCAAACACCATTGCGCCCAGCGTATCCATGGTCAGATAGCCGTTAACGAAGCCGTTAGAAAATGCAGCGTTTTGATAAGCCTCAGTCGCCGTGCTGATAGAACCCGCCGGCCAGACAATCGCGACAACAGACAGGATGACCAGCGCGATAATTTTCAGCGGCGCAAGGAAGTTGCCCACGGTATCCAGCAGCTTGCCCGGATAGAGCGAAACCAGAATAACGATAGCGAAATAGACCAGGCTGTAGATAAACAGCGGCAGCGCGGAATCACCCGTCAGCGGCGCAATCCCCACTTCAAAGGAAACGGTAGCTGTACGCGGCGTAGCGAAAAGCGGCCCCACCGCCAGGTAACAAACCGTTGCCAGCAGTACGCCAGCGACTTTACCGATTGGCGTGCTGAGGCTGTCAACACCGCCGCCAACTTTTGCCAGCGCCACTACCGTTAATACCGGCAGGCCAACGGCAGTAATGAGGAAGCCGAATGCCGCAGTCCAGACGTGTTCGCCTGCCTGTAAGCCGACCATTGGAGGGAAAATAATGTTACCTGCGCCGACGAACAACGCAAATGTCATAAAGCCCAGAGCGATGATATCGCGCGATCTTAATTGATGGGTCATAAATCATACTGCCTGTGGATGTGGTGTTGTAACGTTAAATTTTTGTGCCAATCCCTGGGGATGATACAGCGGTATATTTAAACAATTTTAGCGGGAAATACTCCCAACCAGGCGCGGCGAAGAATAGTTTTTCGATTTACCGCGTTAATGCAGTCAGTATGACAGCACCTGAAGCGCAATTTAAACGCTTATAACGTTTTAAAGCAAGGAGGGATCTAAAAACCAGAGGTATATAGCGATAAGAAATCACCAACCAGTATAAAACACTATTTCCGTGAAAAAGACATGGCTAATCATGCGAACAAAAAATCACCAACCGTTGTAAAATCTAACGCCCGTATTTTGACTGCAAAGAAAATAAGCCAGCATCGGCTGGCTTATGGCAATAAAAGATGACAAAGGCGGATTAATCGCTGTTTTTGGCAATTAAACGTTCCGGGATAACAAAACTGAAACGTGTTCCTTTTCCTACTGTACTCTCAATATTCAGGCGACTTTCGTGATGATTCACCGCATGTTTCACGATCGCTAACCCTAATCCGCTACCGCCGGTTTGCCGGGAACGCGCTTTATCAACGCGATAAAAACGCTCGGTCAGGCGCGGAATATGCTCCGGTGCAATGCCCGGTCCGTTATCTTCAACGCTAAATTCGGCACCGTGCGGCACTCGCTGCCAGCGTACGGTGATATGCGTGCCTTCCGGCGTATGATTCACGGCGTTATAGACCAGGTTCGAAATCGCACTGCGTAGCTGATCTTCGTTGCCAGACACCTTGAGGCCGTTATCTATCTCAAAGGTAAATGTCTGTTTTTTCTGACTCAGAGTCTGAGCCTCGCGCTCAACAACGCGCAGCATCATCGGCACATCAACCTTTTCATTGAGCAATTGCGTCGGCGCGGCTTCAATTTTCGACAGCGTTAGCAACTGCTTCACCAGCCCTTCCATCCGCTGGGTCTGCTCGCGCATGGTGTGCAACGCTTTTTCGCGTACCGCGCCTTCCAGCGGCTGCTCATCCATCATCTCCAGGTAACCCTGTAACACGGTCAATGGCGTACGTAACTCATGGCTCACGTTGGCAAAAAAGTTACGCCGCGCCCCTTCCAGTTGATGCATTTGCGTGACATCACGCGCCACCATCAGCAACTGTTTGTGGGTATAAGGCATGACGCGAATTTCCAGATGCCGCCCGGTGTTGAGCACCAGATTGAGCGGGCGAGAAAAATCACGCGTTTTCAGATATTGCGTAAACTCCGGGTAACGCAGTAGGTTAAGGATGTTCTGCCCGTTATCTTCCGGCCAGCGCAAACCAAGAATTTGTTGCGCCAGACCGTTACACCAGAAAATACCGCCCTCTTCCGTGGTCAGCACCACCGCGTCGGGCAGCGACTCCGCGCCGCTACGAAAGCGTTTAATCAGATTGCCCAGTTCACGGCGGCGTTTTTTATTTCGCAGCTGCATCTGGTGTAAGCCGTATAGTAGCGGTTCCCAGCTACCACGCCCCGGTGGCGGGGTCATACTGCGATCCACCCACAGCCACCATGAAAGGCGCAATAAATTCCAGAAATGCCAGATAAGCAGTCCTGTTACCGATGCCAGCAAAAACCAGGGCAGGTAACCAAAAAATGCACCCAGGATGAAAGCCGGGAGGCAGCAAAGTAGCAGCTCCAGCACCAGCCTTTTCCACGACAGCCGTTCCAGCACGTAAGATACTCCAGTTAAGAAATCATAAGCCCTGCTCTGCGTCCGATGAGCAAGGCGTTAAAAGCGGGTTGAAAAACGATATCCTGTACCGCGCACGGTCTGCACCATGCGGTCATGCCCGCCGGGCTCCAGTGCTTTACGCAGGCGACGAATGTGGACATCGACCGTGCGGTCTTCCACATACACGTTAGTTCCCCAGACGTGGTTTAACAGCTGCTCGCGGCTGTACACGCGCTCAGGATGCGTCATAAAAAAGTGCAGCAGTTTAAATTCTGTCGGCCCCATCTCCAGCGGCTCTTCGCCCGCCATCACTCGGTGAGATGTCGGGTTGAGACTTAATCCCTGCATCTTAATCACCTCTTCCACCGCCATTGGCGAAATACGGCGCATTACCGCTTTGATTCGCGCCACCAGCTCCTTCGGCGAAAATGGCTTGGTGATATAGTCATCCGCGCCGGTTTCAAGGCCGCGCACGCGATCTTCTTCTTCCCCTCTGGCGGTCAACATCACCACTGGAATATCCCGGGTCATCGACTCGCGCTTGAGGTGTTTGATGAACTGGATACCGGAGCCGCCAGGTAACATCCAGTCAAGGAGAATTAAATCCGGCCAGGGTTCATTCAGTTGATTCACAGCACTGTCATAATCTTCCGCTTCGACCGGCTGAAAGCCATTTTGTTCGAGCACGAAGCAGACCATTTCGCGAATTGGAGCTTCATCTTCTACGACCAGAATACGTCTCGCCATGATTTGCCCTGTTGTAATAAATAGGTTGCGATCATTAATGCGACGTCATTATGCGTCAGATTTATGACAGATTTATGAAAAGCTCGTCGCACATATCTTCAGGTTATTGATTTCCGTGGCGCAGAAAAAAGCAAATGGCACATCTGTTTGGGTATAATCGCGACCATGCTTTTTCGCCAGGGAACCGTTATGCGCATCCTTCACACCTCAGACTGGCATCTCGGCCAGAACTTCTACAGTAAAAGCCGCGAAGCTGAACATCAGGCTTTTCTTGACTGGCTGCTGGAGACAGCACAAACCCATCAGGTGGATGCGATTATTGTTGCTGGTGATGTTTTCGATACCGGCTCGCCGCCCAGTTACGCCCGCACGTTATACAACCGTTTTGTTGTCAATTTACAGCAAACTGGCTGTCATCTGGTGGTACTGGCAGGAAACCATGACTCGGTCGCCACGCTGAATGAATCGCGCGATATCATGGCGTTCCTCAATACAACCGTGGTCGCCAGCGCCGGACATGCGCCGCAAATCTTGCCTCGTCGCGACGGGACGCCAGGCGCAGTGCTGTGCCCCATTCCGTTTTTACGCCCGCGTGACATTATTTCCAGCCAGGCGGGGCTTAACGGTATTGAAAAACAGCAGCATTTACTGGCAGCGATTACCGATTATTACCAACAACACTATGCCGATGCCTGCAAACTGCGCGGCGATCAGCCTCTGCCCATCATCGCCACGGGACATTTAACGACCGTGGGTTCCAGTAAAAGTGACGCCGTGCGTGACATTTATATTGGCACGCTGGACGCGTTTCCGGCACAAAACTTTCCACCAGCCGACTACATCGCGCTCGGGCATATTCACCGCGCACAGATTATTGGCGGCATGGAACATGTTCGCTATTGCGGTTCCCCCATTCCACTGAGTTTTGATGAATGCGGTAAGAGTAAATATGTCCATCTGGTGACATTTTCAAACGGCAAATTAGAGAGCGTGGAAAACCTGAACGTACCGGTAACTCAACCCATGGCGGTGCTGAAAGGCGATCTGGCGTCGATTACCGCACAGCTGGAACAGTGGCGCGATGTATCGCAGGAGCCACCTGTCTGGCTGGATATCGAAATCACTACTGATGAGTATCTGCATGATATTCAGCGCAAAATCCAGGCATTAACCGAATCATTGCCTGTCGAAGTATTGCTGGTACGTCGGAGTCGTGAACAGCGCGAGCGTGTGTTAGCCAGCCAACAGCGTGAAACCCTCAGCGAACTCAGCGTCGAAGAGGTGTTCAATCGCCGTCTGGCACTGGAAGACCTGGATGAATCGCAGCAGCAACGTCTGCAGCATCTTTTCACCACGACGTTGCGTACCCTCGCCGGAGAACACGAAGCATGAAAATTCTCAGCCTGCGCCTGAAAAACCTGAACTCATTAAAAGGCGAATGGAAGATTGATTTCACCCGCGAGCCGTTCGCCAGCAACGGGCTGTTTGCCATTACCGGCCCAACCGGTGCGGGGAAAACCACCCTGCTGGACGCCATTTGTCTGGCGCTGTATCACGAAACTCCGCGTCTCTCTAACGTTTCACAATCGCAAAATGATCTCATGACCCGCGATACCGCTGAATGTCTGGCGGAGGTGGAGTTTGAAGTGAAAGGTGAAGCGTATCGCGCGTTCTGGAGCCAGAATCGGGCGCGTAACCAGCCGGACGGTAATTTGCAGGTGCCTCGCGTAGAGCTGGCGCGCTGCGCCGACGGCAAAATTCTCGCCGACAAAGTGAAAGATAAGCTGGAACTGACAGCGACGTTAACCGGGCTGGATTACGGGCGCTTCACCCGTTCGATGCTGCTTTCGCAGGGGCAATTTGCTGCCTTCCTGAATGCCAAACCCAAAGAACGCGCGGAATTGCTCGAGGAGTTAACCGGCACTGAAATCTACGGGCAAATCTCGGCGATGGTTTTTGAGCAGCACAAATCGGCCCGCACTGAGCTGGAGAAGCTGCAAGCGCAGGCCAGCGGCGTCACGTTGCTCACGCCGGAACAAGTGCAATCGCTGACAGCGAGTTTGCAGGTACTTACTGACGAAGAAAAACAGTTAATTACCGCGCAGCAGCAAGAACAACAATCGCTAAACTGGTTAACGCGTCAGGACGAATTGCAGCAAGAAGCCAGCCGCCGTCAACAGGCCTTGCAACAGGCGTTAGCCGAAGAAGAAAAAGCGCAACCTCAACTGGCGGCGCTTAGTCTGGCACAACCGGCACGAAATCTTCGTCCACACTGGGAACGCATCGCAGAACACAGCGCGGCGCTGGCGCATATTCGCCAGCAGATTGAAGAAGTAAATACTCGCTTACAGAGCACAATGGCGCTTCGCGCGAGCATTCGCCACCACGCGGCGAAGCAGTCAGCAGAATTACAGCAGCAGCAACAAAGCCTGAATACCTGGTTACAGGAACACGACCGCTTCCGTCAGTGGAACAACGAACTGGCGGGTTGGCGTGCGCAGTTCTCCCAACAAACCAGCGATCGCGAGCATCTGCGGCAATGGCAGCAACAGTTAACCCATGCTGAGCAAAAACTTAATGCGCTTGCGGCGATCACGTTGACGTTAACCGCCGATGAAGTTGCTACCGCCCTGGCGCAACATGCCGAGCAACGCCCACTGCGTCAGCGCCTGGTCGCGCTGCATGGGCAGATTGTTCCCCAACAAAAACGTCTGGCGCAGTTAATGGTCACTATCCAGAATGTCACTCTGGAACAGACGCAACGTAATGTCGCACTTAACGAAATGCGCCAGCGTTATAAAGAAAAGACGCAGCAACTTGCCGATGTGAAAACCATTTGCGAGCAGGAAGCGCGCATCAAAACGCTGGAAGCCCAGCGTGCACAGTTACAGGCGGGTCAGCCTTGTCCACTTTGTGGTTCCACCAGCCACCCGGCGGTCGAGGCGTATCAGGCGCTGGAGCCTGGTGTTAATCAGTCTCGATTACTGGCGCTGGAAAACGAAGTTAAAAAGCTCGGCGAAGAAGGTGCGGCGCTGCGCGGGCAACTGGATGCATTAACGAAGCAGCTTCAGCGCGATGAAAACGAAGCGCAAAGCCTCCGACAAGATGAGCAAGCACTTACTCAACAATGGCAAGCCGTCACGGCCAGCCTCAATATCACCTTGCAGCCACAGGACGATATTCAACCGTGGCTGGATGCACAAGATGAGCACGAACGCCAGCTGCGGTTACTCAGCCAACGACATGAATTACAAGGGCAGATTGCCGCGCATAATCAGCAAATTATCCAGTATCAACAGCAAATTGAACAACGTCAGCAGCAGCTCTTAACGGCATTGGCGGGTTATGCACTGACATTGCCACAGGAAGATGAAGAAGAGAGCTGGTTGGCGACACGTCAGCAAGAAGCGCAGAGCTGGCAGCAACGCCAGAACGAATTAACCGCGCTGCAAAACCGTATTCAGCAGCTGACACCGATTCTGGAAACGTTGCCGCAAAGTGATGATCTCCCGCACAGCGAAGAAACTGTGGCGCTGGATAACTGGCGGCAGGTTCATGAACAATGTCTCGCATTACACAGCCAGCAGCAGACGTTACAGCAACAGGATGTTCTGGCGGCGCAAAGTCTGCAAAAAGCCCAAGCGCAGTTTGACACCGCGCTACAGGCCAGCGTCTTTGACGATCAGCAGGCGTTCCTTGCGGCGCTAATGGATGAACAAACACTAACGCAGCTGGAACAGCTCAAGCAGAATCTGGAAAACCAGCGCCGTCAGGCGCAAACGCTGGTCACTCAGACAGCAGAAACGCTGGCACAGCATCAACAACACCGACCTGACGGGTTGGCTCTCACTGTGACGGTGGAGCAGATTCAGCAAGAGTTAGCGCAAACTCACCAAAAGTTGCGTGAAAACACCACGAGTCAAGGCGAGATTCGCCAGCAGCTGAAGCAGGATGCAGATAACCGTCAGCAACAACAAACCTTAATGCAGCAAATTGCTCAAATGACGCAGCAGGTTGAGGACTGGGGATATCTGAATTCGCTAATAGGTTCCAAAGAGGGCGATAAATTCCGCAAGTTTGCCCAGGGGCTGACGCTGGATAATTTAGTCCATCTCGCTAATCAGCAACTTACCCGGCTGCACGTGCGCTATCTGTTACAGCGCAAAGCCAGCGAGGCGCTGGAAGTCGAGGTTGTTGATACCTGGCAGGCAGATGCGGTACGCGATACCCGTACCCTTTCCGGCGGCGAAAGTTTCCTCGTTAGTCTGGCGCTGGCGCTGGCGCTTTCGGATCTGGTCAGCCATAAAACACGTATTGACTCGCTGTTCCTTGATGAAGGTTTTGGCACGCTGGATAGCGAAACGCTGGATACCGCCCTTGATGCGCTGGATGCCCTGAACGCCAGTGGCAAAACCATCGGTGTGATTAGCCACGTAGAAGCGATGAAAGAGCGTATTCCGGTGCAGATCAAAGTGAAAAAGATCAACGGCCTGGGCTACAGCAAACTGGAAAGTACGTTTGCAGTGAAATAACTATTCAGCAGGATAATGAATACAGAGGGGTGAATTATCTCTTGGCCTTGCTGGTCGTTATCCTGCAAGCTATCACTTTATTGGCTACGGTGATTGGTAGCCGTTCTGGTGGTTGTGATGGTGGTATGAAAAAAGTCATTTTATCTTTGGCTCTGGGCACGTTTGGTTTGGGGATGGCCGAATTTGGCATTATGAGCGTGCTCACGGAGCTGGCGCATAACGTAGGAATTTCGATTCCTGCTGCCGGGCATATGATCTCGTATTATGCACTGGTGGTGGTGGTCGGTGCGCCAATCATCGCACTCTTTTCCAGCCGCTACTCACTCAAACATATCTTGTTGTTTCTGGTGGCGTTGTGCGTCATTGGCAACGCCATGTTCACGCTCTCTTCGTCTTACCTGATGCTCGCCATTGGTCGGCTGGTATCCGGCTTTCCGCATGGCGCATTTTTTGGCGTCGGAGCGATCGTGTTATCAAAAATTATCAAACCCGGAAAAGTCACCGCCGCCGTGGCGGGGATGGTTTCCGGGATGACAGTCGCCAATTTGCTGGGCATTCCGCTGGGAACGTATTTAAGTCAGGAATGCTGGCGTTACACCTTTTTATTGATCGCTGTTTTTAATATTGCGGTGATGGCATCGGTCTATTTTTGGGTGCCAGATATTCGCGACGAGGCGAAAGGAAATCTGCGCGAACAATTTCACTTTTTGCGCAGCCCGGCCCCGTGGTTAATTTTCGCCGCCACGATGTTTGGCAACGCAGGTGTGTTTGCCTGGTTCAGCTACGTAAAGCCATACATGATGTTTATTTCCGGTTTTTCGGAAACGGCGATGACCTTTATTATGATGTTAGTTGGGCTAGGGATGGTGCTGGGAAATATGCTAAGTGGCAGGATTTCAGGACGTTATTCACCACTGCGCATTGCAGCAGTGACTGACTTTATCATTGTACTGGCACTGCTGATGCTCTTTTTCTGCGGCGGCATGAAAACAACGTCGCTTATTTTTGCTTTTATTTGTTGCGCGGGATTATTTGCCCTTTCAGCACCTCTGCAAATATTGTTACTGCAAAATGCCAAAGGAGGAGAGTTATTAGGTGCCGCAGGTGGGCAAATAGCGTTTAACCTCGGTAGCGCCGTCGGCGCATATTGCGGAGGTATGATGCTGACGCTGGGGCTGGCATATAATTACGTGGCGCTGCCTGCCGCCCTGCTTTCGTTTGCTGCGATGTCATCGTTGCTGCTGTATGGTCGCTATAAGCGCCAGCAAGAGGCGGATAGTCCGGTGCTGGCGAAACCACTGGGGTAGATTACTGTCACGGTGCGCGTTGCTTATTGCCGGATGCGGCGTGAACGCCTTATCCGCCCTACGCGGTTCTGGCACATTTTGTAGGCCTGATAAGACGCGGCAAGCGTCGCATCAGGCATGATGCGCCAATTGCCTACGTTTTTTACTCTTGTGGCCATAACCACGCAGCGCCGCGTACGCCGCTGGAATCACCGTGCTTCGCCTTACTCACCGGCGTTTCACATTCGCCGCCGAAGACAAATTGTTTAATCAACTGCCCAACCGTTTGATATAAACGGTCTACATTGCTCATCCCGCCCCCCAGGACAATCACATCCGGATCGAGAATATTCACGACATGTGCCAGCGATTTTGCCAGCCGCAGCTCGTAGCGACGCAATGCCAGTTCCGCTACCGGATCGCTTTCTTCAACCAGGCGGATAATTTCACTGCCTTTCAGCGCATGTCCGCTCAAACGACGATAATCCGTCGCGAATCCCGTGCCCGAAATAAAGGTTTCAATACAACCTTGTTTACCGCAATAACAAGGGACTTCCTCGCGATAACGCAGTTCGTCTTCGTCCATCCACGGTAGCGGATTGTGTCCCCACTCACCTGCCGTGCCATTGCCGCCGATATGCGTCCGCCCATTGAATGCCACGCCCGCGCCGCATCCCGTGCCGATAATCACGGCAAATACCGTCTGCGCTCCCGCTGCCGCGCCATCTACTGCTTCTGAAACCGCCAGACAGTTGGCATCATTTGCCAGCCGCACTTCCCGCTGCAACCTCGCGCTTAAGTCTTTATCGAATGGCTGACCGTTGAGCCAGGTTGAATTGACATTCTTCACCACACCGGTGTAGGGCGAAATCGAACCTGGAATGCCCATACCTACCGTTCCGCGCTGCCCTGTCGCCTGCTCCGCCATATCAACCAACGTGGCGATCGTTTCAATAGTCTGCCGGTAATCATCACGCGGCGTGGGCAGACGATGGCGGTACAACTGCTCCCCTGCATCGCCCAGTGCAATCACTTCAGTTTTGGTGCCGCCTAAATCGATACCTATACGCACTGTACTCTCCTTATTTTTTTCAATATCAATAGCGTAGAGACGGACAACCGGATTGGCAATGCAAGGCCGCCGACAATTCGTTATCATGCCCGCTAAATTTAACGACAAGGCCGTGGAAATTATCATGCTGTGGTTCAAAAATTTAATGGTTTACCGTCTTAGCCGCGAGATTTCGCTGCGTGCAGAAGAGATGGAAAAACAGCTAGCCTCGATGGCATTTACCCCATGCGGCAGCCAGGACATGGCGAAGATGGGCTGGGTTCCTCCGATGGGATCGCACAGCGATGCGTTAACGCACGTTGCCAATGGTCAAATTGTTATCTGCGCGCGCAAAGAAGAAAAAATCCTCCCGTCTCCGGTGATTAAACAGGCGCTGGAAGCGAAAATCGCCAAACTGGAAGCGGAACAGGCGCGTAAGCTGAAGAAAACCGAAAAAGATTCGCTGAAAGACGAAGTGCTGCACTCTCTGCTGCCGCGTGCTTTCAGCCGTTTTAGCCAGACAATGATGTGGCTCGACACGGTTAACGGTTTGATTATGGTGGACTGCGCCAGTGCCAAAAAAGCGGAAGATACGCTGGCATTACTGCGTAAAAGCCTGGGGTCGTTACCGGTTGTACCATTGAGCATGGAAAACCCGATTGAACTGACGCTGACCGAATGGGTTCGCTCCGGTAGTGCGGCACAGGGCTTCCAGCTGCTTGATGAAGCCGAGCTGAAATCGTTGCTGGAAGATGGCGGCGTGATCCGCGCGAAGAAACAAGATCTGACCAGCGAAGAGATCACCAATCACATTGAAGCCGGAAAAGTGGTGACTAAACTGGCGCTCGACTGGCAGCAGCGCATTCAGTTTGTGATGTGCGACGATGGTTCGCTCAAGCGTCTTAAGTTCTGCGACGAGCTGCGCGATCAAAACGAAGATATCGACCGTGAAGATTTCGCCCAGCGTTTTGATGCCGATTTCATCCTGATGACTGGTGAACTGGCAGCGTTAATTCAAAACCTGATTGAAGGATTAGGTGGCGAAGCACAACGTTAATTGCTGATTTTCCTTTAATGCCGGATGCGACGCCTGCCGCGTCTTATCCGGCGTACGAAGCCACACCAGGCATATAATTATT
The DNA here is from genome assembly GCF_000006925.2 of Shigella flexneri 2a str. 301. Taxonomy (NCBI): domain Bacteria; kingdom Pseudomonadati; phylum Pseudomonadota; class Gammaproteobacteria; order Enterobacterales; family Enterobacteriaceae; genus Shigella; species Shigella flexneri. The sequence goes on along the minus strand of NC_004337.2, from coordinate 338,641 downwards.
CGCTACGGCGAGCAATAATTTTTAGCGCAGCAATATTATGCGTTTTACGCCGTAACTGATCTAATCGCCTCATCCCTATTCGCCTGTCAGCAGCACGCAGAATATTCACTAACCCCCATTTATCGCTGGTAAATTGTTTTGTTAACAGCTCCGCTTTTGGGGTATCAATATATTCACGCAATAAATCAGAAATTGAACAAATATCCGTCAGGTAAGGATACCAGCAAGTTTCACCGTGAAAATTACGCACTCCAGCGTTACCTGCAATAAAGTCTTTCGGGTAATCCCAGATCACGTTTTTATCCAACGTGATCCAATAACGCGGTAAATCGGTACTTCCACCATTTTGGCTGCGCATGGGATAACGGGTACAGTGAATTTGCAGGTTGATCGTTGGCGTCAGTAAGTCATAGATCTCCCGCTGTAACTTGCTCCATGGACGTTGTGTCATTGTTTTTCCTCAAGCCGGTGACGCGCTTCACTGCGAATTTTCCGCGTTGCCCCGGTTTTCACTAAATCACGTAACTGCGAAAGATCGGGTTGTTCGACAAATAAGAGTAATGATGGATCCTCTTTTAACCACGCCGTTTTCACATCGGCAGCCAGCTGTGGATTATTAATAGCCAGCGACCGATCCTGAGGCTCAGTCAATGTCGTTAACAACGACGCCGGGGTATGTGCGTTGCGTAATGCCGTTTGGCGCAAATGATCATTGCGACTTTGCAGCAATGCACGCCACCATTCATCATCTGATTTATCTTTTATCGTAGCCAGTTCCGCAAAAAATACCTGGAGATCTTCACTGATATTTATATCAACCTTGATGAATTATGAATATATCGGAAATTGAAAAAATCGCAGCAAAGGAAATATTATTATGGGTTAAAGAGAGGATATTTCAGAAAAATGCCCTCCCGTTCAAGGGGAAGGCGAGGAATTACAGATAGCGGCACAGATAAGAGGTAGGTTCGGCAACTTGAAGATGAAACTCACTGTGACCGGGAACATTAAACACCGAACCGGCTTCATACACTTGCCAGTCGGTCGCGTCAGGCAGTAACACATTCAGCGCGCCACTGATTACCGTCATCTCTTCCGGCTCAGCGGTGCTGAAGGTGTATTCGCCTTCAACCATAACACCCACGCTGGCGCGACCAGTGCTGCTGCTGGAAAAGCCGATCGATTTCACTTTGCCGGAAAAGTACTCATTACTTTGAAGCATAAACTGGCCCTGTCTGGTAGTTGAACATCTACTTCACTATAGGGGCCAGAGGCGCTGGCTGTCACGCAAAATTACACCAGTAATTCCGCAGCCAGCCGTGCAATCAATACGTTAGAGAGCAAGACAGGAACATCGAGCTGTTTTTGCAGTAAATCGCGATGACGTTGGTGAAATCCTAAACAATCCAGCATGATGACATCAGCCCCTTTTGCCAGTAATTCTTTCCCAGCATCAATGATTTTTTGTTCTGAATCATGAATGGGGTTACCCAATGAAAATACCGGCGATTTCTGCAAAATTTGCCATTTTTGCGCCTGAACGGGCAGCATCTCCTCAACCGGAACGATAACCCCCACCTGATGATCTTCAACAATAGAGGAAACCAGTGGAGGCAATATTCGCGACGGCTCAAGAAAGATCGTATTACGCGCAGTCATACTACTAATGTTTGCTGTACTCATTAATAAAATGACGTCATAACCCTGATTATCGAGCACTTCAACCACACCTTGCAGATCTCGCTCCACTTTACGACGCGAAACATGGGCCAGCTGGTTGTCATTTAATAATGTGAGAATGGTGTCTTCGCCTGCTTCTGGCGCGTACTCCGCCATCACTTCTTCACGACTTAACTTCCCCAGCAGGCTATGATGGGAAATATTATCTTCGTCAATGTATTCCGTCAGGAGCGGCAAAACCTCCTGCATAGGTACAATGCCGATGGTCAGGATCGCCAACGACGCACTCATTGTTCATCCACCTTACTTTTCTTTCGTCGTTAATTACCGGGCAAGTGTGAAGCACCACTGCTGACACTTACTTGTGCTACAAATGACAAAAAGCGTAGCAGCAGACGTGCACGGCATAATGTAAAGATTCCAAATGATTCCAGTAATGGAATGTTATTGTTTAATATTCTAATTATTAGAAAAACATAAATTATGAAAAATGTGACGCAGATCCCTTGTAGTGGCACTCAGAATCCCTTCCGAGCAGTCTGATGCGGTCACTCTTTGTCAGGGTCCTCATAGCGTTTTTTCGCATCCATCGCTTCCTGAGCCGTCGGATGTTCACTGATCAACGAGTCTGGTTTAGGATGATCGGCTCTGAGTTGGTACCAGGTTACCGTCTGTCCTGGCTTTCCTTTTTCAATCGTCACTATATATGCTTCACGAGGATAAGGCGGTTTCGTTGGCATCGTTCTTCCTTATTTCACGGGATGAACGTTAAGTATAGGCGCTCTAAAATCAACAATTGATCGTCTGTGCCAGGGCGCTACGAATTTCAGAAATCACCTGGCTGGGTTCGTTTGTTGCGTCGATGATAATATGCGCAACTTCGCGATATAGCGCATCGCGTTCTTCCAGCACTTCCTGAACTTCTTCGCTCAGCGGTTTTCCCGTTAAGGTTGGCCGTAAATCTTCTTCCGGTGCAGCTTGCAGTCGGTTAACCAGGACTGATACTGGCGCACACAAATAAACCACGATCCCGTTATTTTGCATGAAGTGACGATTAAATTCCGTCAGAATAATGCCGCCGCCTGTAGCGATAACGGTGGATGCCGCAGTTACCGCTTCCAGCGCCGCCGTTTCTCTGGCGCGAAATCCCGCCCACTCTTCCCTTTCGACGATCTCCGCGACCGTCATATTGAGCTGTGATTGCAACCACTGATCGGTATCGACAAACCGACGGTTAAGCGAATCGGCAAGGGCCATTCCGACCGTTGTTTTACCACAGCCCCGAGGCCCGATCAGAAAAAGAGGTTGTGTCATCGTGGGTTTTCCCCAATAGGTCGCAATACGGCGAAAGCCGGTGTCATGAGAATAGCGATCATACCATCAAACTAGTACAATTTCGATTGTAAAGAAAAAATTCCACTTAAAGTAAAAATCTCAATACATCCCTTACTATACCAATAAATATTCAAGAATGAAGTGTAAATAATAAATTACATTTAGCCACGACTACGTTGCACTTCCAGCCACCACTTCTCCAGCTCCGCGGCAAAGGCCTGGCGGTCACGTTGTGAAAGGCTATCTGGTCCGCCGGTCTGGATCCCACTGGCACGTAAGGTATCCATAAAATCGCGCATCGTCAGGCGCTCACGAATGGTCGCTGGCGTGTAACGTTCGCCGCGCGAATTAAGCGCCGCTGCGCCTTTCTCGATGGCTTCAGCAGCCAAAGGTATATCTGCGGTGATCACCAAATCGCCCGCTTCACACTGCCGGACAATTTCGTTATCGGCAACGTCGAAACCTGCCGCGACGCGCAGCGTACGAATAAATCGCGATGGCGGCACGCGTAAACTCTGGTTTGCTACCAGTACCAGCGGCATCTGCATACGTTCCGCCGCGCGATACAAAATCTCTTTAATTACATTGGGACACGCGTCGGCATCCACCCAAATTGTCATAAAGTCATCCTTTGTTAGGTAATCCTCTATTGTGTCGCGCTTTTGCCTTCCGGCATAGTTCTGTTTATGCTTCTGCCAGCGATTATCAAAACAATGAATTTCACGGCAGGAGTGAGGCAATGGAAAAGAAAATCGGTTTTATTGGCTGCGGCAATATGGGAAAAGCCATTCTCGGCGGTCTGATTGCCAGCGGTCAGGTGCTTCCAGGGCAAATCTGGGTATACACCCCCTCCCCGGATAAAGTCGCCGCCCTGCATGACCAGTTCGGCATCAACGCCGCAGAATCGGCGCAAGAAGTGGCGCAAATCGCCGACATCATTTTTGCTGCCGTTAAACCTGGCATCATGATTAAAGTGCTTAGCGAAATCACCTCCAGCCTGAATAAAGACTCTCTGGTCGTTTCTATTGCTGCAGGTGTCACGCTCGACCAGCTTGCCCGCGCGCTGGGCCATGACCGGAAAATTATCCGCGCCATGCCGAACACTCCCGCGCTGGTTAATGCCGGGATGACCTCCGTAACGCCAAACGCGCTGGTAACCCCAGAAGATACCGCTGATGTGCTGAATATTTTCCGCTGCTTTGGCGAAGCGGAAGTAATTGCTGAGCCGATGATCCACCCGGTGGTCGGTGTGAGCGGTTCTTCGCCAGCCTACGTATTTATGTTTATCGAAGCGATGGCCGACGCCGCCGTGCTGGGCGGGATGCCACGCGCCCAGGCGTATAAATTTGCCGCTCAGGCGGTAATGGGTTCCGCAAAAATGGTGCTGGAAACGGGAGAACATCCGGGGGCACTGAAAGATATGGTCTGCTCACCGGGAGGCACCACCATTGAAGCGGTACGCGTACTGGAAGAGAAAGGCTTCCGTGCCGCAGTGATCGAAGCGATGACGAAGTGTATGGAAAAATCAGAAAAACTCAGCAAATCCTGATGACTTTCGCCGGACGTCAGGCCGCCACTTCGGTGCGGTTACGTCCGGCTTTCTTTGCTTTGTAAAGCGCCAAATCTGCCGATTTCAACCACTCACGATAGTGACTCATTTGTGGGTTCAGCGGCGCAACCCCCACACTAATCCGTAAAGTTACCTGTGGCGTATTCGGCAAGCGTAACGTGTTTAGCCCTTCACGCACCCGTAACATGGCGGTAATGGCGCTCTCAGCTGGCGTACCGGACATGATTACTGCAAACTCATCGCCGCCAAACCGACCAATCACATCGCTACCGCGCAGGGTAATTTGTAACTGTCGGGTAAGCGCCACAATCGCTTCATCGCCCACATCATGACCCCAGGTATCGTTGATGCTCTTGAAATGGTCGATATCGATAATCAGTAACGTTGCATCGCGATTATGCCGCCGACAGTTATCAAATTCATTGCGTAACATAGTTTCCCAATGACGTCGGTTATACACGCCCGTCATGCCGTCGCGAGTACTCATGACCTGCAACCTGCGTTTATGTTCCGCCAGTTTGGTTGCCGTCTGGTAGCTGACCCAGCCAAACATCAGAGGATAAACGACAATAATGGGAAGGGAGAGCCACCATTCCAGCGGAGCACTATTGAACGACACGGTAATGCCCGTAAGCTCGAGGGTGACAAGGCAGGAAACCACCATCAACACCAGACCCGCGACAAACAGACGGGGGCCGCCTGCCCCCATCAAATTCAGACACAGAATCATCAACATAGCGGTGGAAGGCAGCACGTTTACGCCCATTACGCCTACCCACATTCCCGCTAATACTGCATCGGTTTTTAAGTTGTAAATTTCCCGGCTAAGCGGATCGACGGCCCTGCTCGCTATCTGCCAGGCTAAATGCGGCCAGACGAACGCCCAGCCGACCAACACCAGCCACCACCAGCCCGGCGGCGGGTGCGAAACCAGCGTTGAAGCAATCGGTAAGAACATGCCAGCCAGGCCAACCGCACGGGGTAGTCTGACGCGACGGGCGAAGCGCAGCCCGGACCGCTGATGTTCGTTTTGAGGAGTTAAAGGAGGTTCCTCCCCATGCGCCGCCGCTTTTTTGAAAAAGTTTTCATCATTCATTATTTTTGGGAACATTCAGAAACAATTTTCCCAAATTATAGAGACGGGGCTAAAGGCAGAAGTATGAAATTTCGGGTGAGCCACTTTCGTAGCTCACCCGTTAGCACTATCTGAACCGCCCCGGGAATCCTGGAGACTAAACTTCCTGAGAAAGAGGTAAACAGGATGACTAAAAATACTCGTTTTTCCCCCGAAGTCCGTCAACGGGCAGTCCGTATGGTTCTGGAAAGTCAGGGCGAATATGACTCACAATGGGCGACAATTTGTTCCATTGCTCCAAAGATTGGCTGTACGCCGGAGACTCTGCGTGTCTGGGGTCGCCAGCATGAGCGGGATACCGGGGGCGGTGATGGAGGGCTCATCACCGCTGAACGTCAGCGTCTGAAAGAGCCGGAACGTGAAAATCGTGAACTGCGCCGCAGTAACAATATCCTTCGCCTGGCTTCCGCTTATTTTGCAAAGGCGGAGTTCGACCGCCTCTGGAAAAAATAATGCCACTGCTGGATAAGCTGCGTGAGCAGTACGGGGTCGGACCGGTATGCAGCGAACTGCATATTGCCCCGTCAACGTATTACCACTGTCAGCAACAGCGACATCATCCGGATAAACGCAGTGCCCGTGCGCAGCGCGATGACTGGCTGAAGAAAGAGATACAGCGCGTATACGATGAAAATCACAAGGTATACGGTGTAAAGTCTGGCGTCAGTTGTTACGGGAAGGTATCAGAGTGGCCAGATGCACTGTGGCACGTCTCATGGCGGTTATGGGACTTGCCGGTGTTCTCCGGGGTAAAAAGGTCCGTACGACCATCAGCCGGAAAGCCGTTGCCGCAGGCGACCGCGTAAACCGTCAGTTCGTGGCAGAACGACCTGACCAGCTGTGGGTGGCTGATTTTACTTACGTCAGCACATGGCGGGGCTTCGTCTATGTGGCGTTCATCATTGATGTGTTTGCCGGATACATCGTGGGGTGGCGGGTCTCATCGTCCATGGAAACGACATTCGTGCTGGATGCACTGGAGCAGGCGTTATGGGCCCGTCGACCGTCCGGCACGGTCCATCACAGTGATAAAGGTTCTCAGTATGTATCGCTGGCCTACACACAGCGGCTTAAGGAAGCCGGATTACTGGCATCAACAGGAAGTACAGGCGACTCGTATGACAACGCGATGGCGGAGAGCATCAATGGTCTTTACAAAGCGGAGGTAATACACCGTAAGAGCTGGAAAAACCGTGCAGAAGTGGAACTGGCCACACTAACGTGGGTGGACTGGTATAACAATCGACGATTGCTGGAAAGGCTGGGCCACATCCCTCCGGCAGAAGCAGAAAAAGCTTATTATGCTTCCATCGGAAACGATGATCTGGCAGCCTGAGTTCACAGATAAAACACTCTCCAGGAAACCCGGGGCGGTTCAACGTTACTCTAAAGAGTTCAAAGCCGAAGCTGTCAGAACGGTTCTTGAAAATCAACTTTCGATCAGTGAAGGCGCTTCCCGATTATCTCTTCCTGAAGGCACTTTAGGACAATGGGTTACCGCCGCCAGAAAAGGGCTCGGTACTCCTGGTTCCCGCACGCTGGCTGAACTGGAATCTGAAATTCTGCAACTGCGTAAGGCGTTAAATGAAGCTCGCCTTGAGCGAGATATATTAAAAAAAGCAACAGCGTATTTTGCACAGGAGTCGCTGAAAAATACGCGTTAATCGAACAATGGCGACAACAATTTCCCATTGAAGCGATGTGTCAGGTATTTGGTGTATCCAGGAGCGGTTATTACAACTGGGTACAGCATGAACCCTCAGACAGAAAACAAAGTGATGAGCGGCTAAAACCGGAGATTAAGGTGGCACATATCCGCACTCGCGAAACATATGGAACCCGGCGGCTCCAGACGGAGCTGGCAGAGAATGGCATCATCGTTGGTCGTGACCGACTGGCACGTCTTCGTAAGGAGCTGAGGCTACGCTGTAAGCAGAAACGCAAGTTCAGAGCGACTACGAACCCGAACCACAATCTGCCAGTTGCGCCAAATCTGCTGAACCAGACGTTCGCTCCTACAGCACCAAATCAGGTCTGGGTGGCGGACCTGACGTATGTTGCCACACAGGAGGGATGGTTGTACCTCGCTGGCATCAAAGATGTTTATACGTGCGAAATTGTCGGCTACGCCATGGGAGAGCGCATGACAAAAGAGCTGACAGGTAAAGCCCTGTTTATGGCGCTCAGGAGCCAGCGCCCACCTGCCGGGCTAATCCACCACTCTGATCGAGGTTCACAGTACTGCGCATACGATTACCGGGTCATACAGGAGCAGTTTGGTCTGAAAACATCAATGTCGCGTAAAGGTAACTGTTACGACAACGCTCCGATGGAAAGCTTCTGGGGAACGCTGAAAAATGAGAGCCTGAGCCACTATCGTTTTAATAACCGGGATGAAGCCATCTCAGTAATACGGGAATACATTGAGATTTTCTACAATCGTCAGCGTCGTCACTCTCGTCTGGGGAATATCTCCCCGGCAGCCTTCAGGGAAAAATATCATCAGATGGCTGCTTAAAAAAGAACAAATGGTAGTGTCCGCTATTGCCAGTACACCTCAACTTGTGAAGGAAATGGTACTCAGGGGGATTCCAGTACAGGTGGTGCGCAATTAGCTATAAATGGCCTTAACGGTTCGTGCGCTTTGGTATTAAACAACCCATACTTTGAGGCTAATGCCGGGGGGGCAGACCTTGCTATAGATAATACTGGGACGCGCCCTGTAACTGTGGTTATAAACGGTGGAAATTTTCATCGCGTGAGCAGTGCAAGATACACGCACACGAATATTCAAGTAACAAGCTCAGGTGGGGGAAAAGTTACAGTCATACTCAACGGCACAACGTTCCAGAGCGCAGGGGATTATCAGCCAAGTGCAGAACGACCATACTGGATAACAGGAGCTAATTGCGAGGTAGTTGACATTGGGTGTGTTTTTACAGAAACAACCAGTAAGGTAACATCGGCTTCTGCATTGTCAGTCACACGCTCGGGAAAAATTAACGCCAATGGTAGTATCGACGTTGCTACTGGTGTTTCATCGGTTAACGTGGTTTCTACAGGTGTGTATGATGTTAGCTTTTCTCATCCGCTCGCAGCAGTTGCTAGCGGTTATATTGTGCAGATAACACCTATATCTGCGCCTGATTCAGTTAGTTGTGATGTTACTTATATTGGCGTAGATACATTTAGGGTGACCCTGCGCAATACGCTTAGCGGGGCAGGAATCTCCAGTTCGTTTGCATTTAGCATTACCAGACTAATATAAATACATTCGCCGCCCCATTTGGACATATATGTAGGGCGGCTTATGTTTATTGTTTATTGATTGTTGTTTGTTAATGTGGGTATTAATTCTTTTACTAAAGTTGTGGTTTGTTTTGTTAATTTGATGAATGGCGTCTCTATTAATTTAAAAGTTAGGCATGATGTGAACGTAATAAGAAATGCAGTTGTGCTTACCAGTATGATAAATGTATTTTCAGTGTAATTATTAGGAATAATCCACGTCATTAGGCAATAAAGGAATATCCCATGCAGAAGGTAAACGCTGTAGGTAGTTTCTCCTAGCTTTCTGGTTATATTTAATCTTAATATTCCATACAAATCACAACCTGATGCGATAATGATAAATGTTATTCCACAAAGAATCAGTGGTAGCGGTGCGTAAGTTGTTTTGAAATACGTCATTTCAAAAACCATTATCGCAGTTATTATAATTGGTGTTACTTTTGCTTTGGCAATTCCATTGACTATCTTTGATTTATTTAGCAAAAATGCCAGGAGCCCAAAAAGAAATGATGCTATGTGTATTTTACTGAAAAATAAAATGAAAACAAATAGCGATATTGCGCTAATCATAACCATGTAAATACTGACTTTTCTTTTTATGAGCGCGGAAATTACCGGAAGAGAAAAATAAAAGAACCATTCATATACAAGTGTCCATGTTACAGCGGCATTGATAGTAAATGAATCTTTTACGTCATTAATGTTCGGCATACCTAGCGCAGTGAATGGCAACCACTTCATTATTGACACAAAAAGCTCTTCTGTGGATACCTGCATTCTCCATCCAGACTTAAAACCTACAATGATAAAAATGAGACATAGGCTAACTATGAACATTGGGGTTAATCGTAGTAATCTTGATACATAAAGCCTTGTCCAGTCCTGATCTCCAGAGATAATCTTTGAAAAGAACAGATAACCAGTAATCATAAAAAAGAATGACACACCAACTTGGCCTAAATTTGCTAACAGATTTGATGAAGGTGCTTCCCATACTCCAGATGACAAGTATCCATTCCAAATTGCTGCGTGATGAATAAGCACGAAAATTGCTAAGAACCCCCGCATTCCATCTATTTGATTATTCCTGCCGTGCTCAACAAGATTTATTGGGGAAATTTTATCAAATAACCCCACAGCTAATAACGACATCAATATCACGGATGTTATTAATAATAAACTGTTAATTTCAATCATATGCATGCTCTATTACGCAATTAAAATTTCTCCAAGTATACTGACTTTTAGTTAATGATCATATAGTTATGTGTAACTGATGAAACAAAACGGAGACACACCAAGCTTTGCACTGGATTGCAAGGCTTTGTGCTCTTCTGTGAATGTGTGGCTATATGTTTGAAGATCGTTGTGCCGTATTTGTGACATATATATGGCAACATCATGCATCAACTTTCTGTTTGTGTCATCAACTATAGCTTAGTGAATGCGGTTAATGCTTGCTAAAACAGATAGTTATGATTGGTGCTACAGATTCGTAATGCGAAGGTCGTAGGTTCGACTCCTATTATCGGCACCATTTAAATCAATAAGTTACACATCATTAGTACCTTCCTTATTTTTTGACTGGGACGAATTTGGGACCGATGGGTTCAGGATCGAGTCTATTTGCCGTGCGTGTTCGGTAAGGTGATTAGGTGCAAGGTGAGCATATCGACGAACCATTTCGATAGACTCCCAGCCTCCCATTTCCTGTAACACTGACAACGGGACTCCGGCTTGAACCAGCCAACTTGCCCAGGTGTGTCTCAAGTCGTGAAATCTGAAATCATCAATACCTGCTCGTCTCAGCGCCGCTTTCCAGGCTGTGTTTGCGTCATACCGCATCTTCCTGACCGTTGGCGCTTTCGTTCCGTCTGGTTTGGTACAGCTTTCCTTGTACACAAATACCCAACGGTGATGATTCCCGATTTGTTTTTTCAATACGCGACATGCAGTATCATTCAGCGCAACGCCAATTGCGCGGTTTGATTTACTCTCTTCCGGGTTTATCCATGCCACCCGGCGCTGCATATCTATTTGTTGCCATTCAAGGTTGATGATGTTCGAGCGTCTTAAGCCTGTTGCCAGTGCAAATTCAACAACAGACTTTAATGGCTCCGGACATTCATCAATCAGCCTTTGTGCTTCATGGGGCTCCAGCCAGCGGATCCGTTTATTCTTTGGTTGAGGCACTTTAATAATTGGTGCCTTATCCAGCATTTTCCATTCACGCTCTGCGGCTCTTAGTAGGGCCTTTATAAATGAAAGATGCGTAGCCTTCGTTGCAACGGACGCTGGTTTTGGCGTGTATTCTGGAACAGGTTTCCCTTTTTTTCTGCATGCTTCTGCCCTGAGTCTCCAGTTTTCCTCATGACGCCGGTTCGTCATTTTCTGCATTGCTGAATAAATTTTTGATTCAGTAATGTCTCTTAGTTGCATTCCTGCGAAATGTTGAAGCCAGAATCCGATCCGGCTTTTGTCATCGTCCAGTGATTTTTTATGTGCTTTCTCTTCAAGCCACCTGACACACGCTTCCTCGAACGTTATATCAGGTATTTCACCAAGTTTGCTGACCCGCCATGCTTCAGCCTTTAGCTTGTCATGGAGTTCTGTCGCCTGCCTTTTGTCCTTTGTTCCAAGAGACTGTTTAAATCTTTTACCGTTCGGCAATGTGAAACTGGCGTACCATATTTCACCTCTGCGGAAGAGTGACATTTTCTTTCCTCTGTTATGCCATCACCCGCGCTCACCTGGACAGTATGCAGCGGAGACTGAAGAGCCGCAATGCAGGCTTGTCGTGTTGTGAGGTAAGGAGATTTATTCTTAGTGGGATCTTTGAGGTAGCCTGAGTTTAACGGACACTCCTTCCTGAAATAGAATGGCATCAGAAGGAGCTAATAATGAGCAGAAAAACCCAACGTTACTCTAAAGAGTTCAAAGCCGAAGCTGTCAGAACGGTTCTTGAAAATCAACTTTCGATCAGTGAAGGCGCTTCCCGATTATCTCTTCCTGAAGGCACTTTAGGACAATGGGTTACCGCCGCCAGAAAAGGGCTCGGTACTCCTGGTTCCCGCACGGTGGCTGAACTGGAATCTGAAATTCTGCAACTGCGTAAGGCGTTAAATGAAGCTCGCCTTGAGCGAGATATATTAAAAAAAGCAACAGTGTATTTTGCACAGGAGTCGCTGAAAAATACGCGTTAATCGAACAATGGCGACAACAATTTCCCATTGAAGCGATGTGTCAGGTATTTGGTGTATCCAGGAGCGGTTATTACAACTGGGTACAGCATGAACCCTCAGACAGAAAACAAAGTGATGAGCGGCTAAAACTGGAGATTAAGGTGGCACATATCCGCACTCGCGAAACATATGGAACCCGGCGGCTCCAGACGGAGCTGGCAGAGAATGGCATCATCGTTGGTCGTGACCGACTGGCACGTCTTCGTAAGGAGCTGAGGCTACGCTGTAAGCAGAAACGCAAGTTCAGAGCGACTACGAACCCGAACCACAATCTGCCAGTTGCGCCAAATCTGCTGAACCAGACGTTCGCTCCTACAGCACCAAATCAGGTCTGGGTGGCGGACCTGACGTATGTTGCCACACAGGAGGGATGGTTGTACCTCGCTGGCATCAAAGATGTTTATACGTGCGAAATTGTCGGCTACGCCATGGGAGAGCGCATGACAAAAGAGCTGACAGGTAAAGCCCTGTTTATGGCGCTCAGGAGCCAGCGCCCACCTGCCGGGCTAATCCACCACTCTGATCGAGGTTCACAGTACTGCGCATACGATTACCGGGTCATACAGGAGCAGTTTGGTCTGAAAACATCAATGTCGCGTAAAGGTAACTGTTACGACAACGCTCCGATGGAAAGCTTCTGGGGAACGCTGAAAAATGAGAGCCTGAGCCACTATCGTTTTAATAACCGGGATGAAGCCATCTCAGTAATACGGGAATACATTGAGATTTTCTACAATCGTCAGCGTCGTCACTCTCGTCTGGGGAATATCTCCCCGGCAGCCTTCAGGGAAAAATATCATCAGATGGCTGCTTAAAAAAAGAACAAATGGTAGTGTCCGCTATTGCCAGTACACCTCAGAGTAATCCATGCATCGTATAGACACGAAAACCGCGAAGAAGGATAAGTTCGGCGCGGGTAAGAACGGTTTTACCCGTGGTAACCCCCAGACTGGCACGCCTGCCACCGATCTGGATGATGACTACTTTGACATGTTGCAGGAGGAGCTTTGCAGCGTGGTGGAGGCATCCGGTGCCAGCCTGGAGAAGGGGCGGCACGATCAGTTGCTTACCGCACTTCGCGCGCTGCTGTTAAGCCGCAAGAATCCGTTTGGCGATATCAAATCGGATGGCACGGTGAAAACGGCTCTCGAAAACCTTGGTTTGGGAGAAGCAGCTAAAAGGAATGTAGGTACAGGGGCGAATCAGATACCTGATATGAGCCTGTTCGCGTCAATTAATACCGTAACGGCTGCTGCGCAAAAATTTCCGTCTGGATTAATTTTACAGTGCGGTCAGTTGAATGGTGCCCCGAATGTATCTTCAACATACGGGATGAGGTTCCCGATGACGTTCTCAAGAGTAATTGCTGTCGTAGTTACATTGAACGTTACTGGCGCGGCTGGGCAGCCGACTGTATCGGCGACAAGTGTCCAGAACACTGGATTTAATATTACTGTGTCGCCCGGTTCAGGATACGGTTCATCTGCTGATGCGTATTACATTGCAATGGGATATTAACAAAATGTCATATTTTTATTCTGCATCGACAAACGGATTTTATTCGACTGAATTTCACGGCACCAATATTCCTGATGATGCAGTGGAAATCTCGGAATCAGAGTGGAAAACACTGATTAATGCACAGAGTGTAACAAAAATGATTACCTGTGGTGAGAACGGTCATCCTGTCATTGTTGACCGTCCTTCTCCAACACCAGAACAATTAGCCTTAATAAATGATGAAAAGAAATCTGCACTGATAGCAGAGGCAACGAATGTAATAGCTCCGCTTCAGGATGCGGTTGATTTAGGTATGGCAACAGATGATGAAACGAAACTGTTACTGGCATGGAAAAAATATCGGGTGCTGCTTATGCGTGTTAATGTAGTAAAACCCGAGTGGCCTATGCATCCAAATAAATAGACTTGTTAATCTAGGATAATTGTTGGAATAATACTCGTTTTTCAGTAGGTTCAGGTAGCCTGGGTATAATGCTCACTTCTACAATGATTTCAACTTATTTTATTTAATTGATATTACGAAACTTAACTCATACATAAACAATATGACTCAATACTGTCCTAAATAGCTGCGCAGAAAAGTGCTCCACTTTCGCTCAGCCCTTGCTGGGCGAAGCATCAGGAAGGCGTTCTCAGCTAGGTTGTGTTATATCTGGCTTGAGTTTTGTTGCCCATACGCAACACATTACCCATCTGTAAACGACAAGTGTGGCAGAATTAGGTGCAGCTATTTAGACTATATCGACGCAGTAACGATAATAGATATCGAAACTGTACTAGATATTAGCTACTTATGGTTACCGGGGGGAGTCTTTTGAGCACTGGTGTTATCAATTGGCTTCAAATAATTCGCCAATAAATTATATTGCGATAGCTCATCACCTTCCAGGTTGTTTATAGCCAGTTTATCAGCGTCACCACCTACTGTTTATGCTTTTATTTCTTTGATTAATAAGTATATGATATTTTAATTCATCTGGTGTATTTCTTTCTCATGTGTTGGTCGACTGAATATCTGTTCAGTGAAGGGGTAATTTTATGTTTGCACTTCGAACATTCCCTTCAGTTGCTAGGAAAGAAAACCGTAACATTTGCGCATTAATTTTAACAGTATAATCTGAGCATAAATATGCGCTATATATCTATAAAAAGGCGCAATTAATTGCGCCTTTTTATCATTTTATCAAAAATGGCCCACCGACTGTCCTCGATAGCCAATGGCCAATTTTATCTGATACATATACACAAATACAGGTATATATGATTGCGCAGATAGGATTTGGAATAGTCACGCTGAAGCCTATAATTGCTAAAGCCATAGGGATAAATAATTTGGTGATATACTCCATTCCACATATGTTAAGAGTATTTCTTCCAGCTCTTACAATAAAGTCATTTCCACAAATTATTTTTGCTATGAAAATATTAAAGATTATCAAGCCTACCGTGGTGATAATAGTATTAATAGCTTGAATATAACTACTTGATATTATGTCTGCATTGAATATTGAGATAATCTTAAAAAGTAAAGGTTTCTGGTTAAGTAGTTGATACGCACTCATTATAGCGGTAATTGAGAAGACAATGAAACCAATTTTAGATTTTCCAAAAAACCTGTCACGTGTTAATTCTAAAAACATACATCTACCGAGAGGCAATAACCACCAGTATGCCATAGCGGAGTCTATGTTCCAAAACCATTGAGGATCTAGTAATGGGTTATGATTGAGCACTGTTTGTGACAACATGAACGATAACAGTGATATGATTAAAATCACTATATTGTTCTTGACTATTTCTCTAAAGATTGCATCAATTGCTATTATAACAAAAAGGCAGTTTATAAACCATATTGTTCCTACGAATTGGTTATTTCTAACACCATATATTATATCATAAATGTGGTTGTATATATAATCAATCGTCTCACCTGAGTTAATTGTGTTTATTATTAATATAGAAAATGCAAAAGTGAAATATGGAATCATTAATCTGTAAAACTTTGACTTGATATAATCGAAAACAGATAAGTCATTTTTTTTGATAGTAAAAAAACCAGCAGCGAAAAAGAATAGTGGGACGTGATAACTAAAAACAAAAGGATACAATTTGCCAGCCCCCAACCCAAGGTGACCTAAATATATAGCAAAAATACCGAGAAATTTTAAAGCATCAACCCAATCATGTCTTATTTTTCTGTTGCTGTCGATTTTGTTATTATACATTTAAAGTAGGCTCTCCAGTTTTGTGTGATTTTTAAACACTCATTGCAAATATGAATGCCTGAAAGTTTATGATTATTAATCAACGAGTTCAATATTAATTTATTATTTTTCAAAGTCGCACTATATAGGCATTTACTTCCGCAGTACCACCGATAGTATCGATATCAAATCAGCCTGCGGCCGCGATAACTTTCGTAACATTCTGCCAGCGGCTTTGTTGAATAAATCAGGTTCAAGATAATCGTCTCTGCATCAGGTTAGAGTTTCAGGCAATACATCCTCTTTCTGGCATACCTGCCACTCTCGCACCATGGTCATAGCCTTTACGATCTGCATACTCACCAGACCAGAGCCCGCTCCCTTTTAGGCTGAGGAATCCCCAGAAAAGAAGACAGGCATAGAGTTTTGTGATCTACTGATTGCGCTAACAAATTCAATGAGATCACCTCTATGCCTGCCCGTAAAGTATGCCAGACTTTTTTCCGTAATGCTTTAGCTTCCACGCATCAGTATCGACAAAATGCCATTATTGATTCTGCTGCTGCTTTAGTCGGTGGCGCATCTCTTTCTCTTACCAGCATTGGCCGGCATTTACCCGGTCCTGCTCGCGTGAAAGATAAAATAAAACGCGTTGACTGTCTGTTGGGTAATAAACGACTTCATAATGATATCCCTCTGATATTCAAAAATATTACATCCATGATGACAAATAAACTGTCGTGGTGTGTTATCGCTGTTGACTGGAGCGGTTACCCTTTTCAGGAATATCATGTCCTTCGTGCCAGCCTCCTCTGCGACGGTCGCTCTATCCCCCTGATGAGTCAGGTCTTCCCGTCAAAAAAAAATAACGAGGCGGTGGAAATCGCTTTTCTGGATGCGCTTTCCGGGGCCATTTCTCCCCGGACTCGTGTTGTTATTGTTACTGATGCTGGTTTTCAAAGTGCATGGTTCCGTCATATCAAATCACAGGGATGGGATTTTATTGGTCGTATCAGGGGGGTAGTGAAGTTCAGGCTGGATAGTGACAAAGATAAGTGGCTGGACATAAAAATGTGCAGGGGGAGTTCAGAGGCAAAATACCTGGGGACGGGAACCCTGGCCCGGAAAAAACGCTCGCAGTGTGAAGGACATTTTTATCTTTATAAACATTCACCTAAAGGCAGAAAAAGCAGGCGTGCCAGAGGGAGGCCGGGCTTACCAACAACGGAAAAAGAACAAAAAGCCGCAGGCAGAGAACCATGGTTAATATTCAGCAATACAGCTGAGTTTAATGCCAAAAAAATCATGAAACTGTACAGTCGAAGAATGCAGATAGAGCAAAACTTTCGGGATGAAAAAAGTGAACGCTTTGGTTTTGGCCTTCGGGCGAGCAGAAGTCGGAGGGGAGAGCGTTTTCTGGTATTAAGTCTACTGGTTACACTGGCCAGTATCGTACTCTGGCTACTTGGTTATCATTTTGAAAATAAAGGATTTCATTTAAAGTATCAGGCTAATAGTCTCAAAAAACGAAGAGTATTGTCTTTTCTGACGCTGGCTGAAAACGTCCTGAGATTTAACCCTGAACTTCTACGACGAGCACAACCTGAAAAGATATTGTGCCGGTTGGCCAGCACTTACCGAAGTATGGTGCTGGCTTACTGATGAAAATTTTCTGGGGATCCCTCAGCCTTTCGGGGAGGAATGAGGGCTCTGATATTCTTTTGCCGTAGTTCATCGTGAAACCGTCGGATGTCATTTGGCCTGAGTGACCCATGCCTCCCAAAAGCAGAGTCGCTAGTGTTATGTAATTAGGCGGTTAAACTTCAATTCTCAGTGTTAAGTTTGGGTAAACGCTTGTAAATGGTATTGCTAATTTTTTAATTGACTAATATTAGAAACGGTTAGTGTGATTGTATATAGATATTTGAGTGTAAGGTATTTAAAGGGGCATTCAGCCCCTCCGTCTATTTGTGATTGCATCCATTGATGTGTGTATTATTTTGAGCTTGAAAAAGGGAGGCGCTCTTTAATAATAAATAAATCTATCAAAGCTAAATATTAAATGGAAGCCACCCTTTTTTCTCTGATAGTTTTATTATCACCAAACCATTTATTTCAGCTATCGAATCTGGATTCGGCCAGGAAGGTAAACTCTTCACAATTGGATAAATCTTCTCTATTTGTTCTTTATTTGCTGGTTTGCAATTACAGATTCCATAGTAATTCATAAATGCAACCATCCTAAAATAGTTGCCACCATCCCACCAAAAAAAAGATTTTCCAAAAGTGTCTGCGCTCATGGAGAGCATATTTCCTGAGTCGTTTGAACCATATATATATATATATTTTCCGTTAAGGGAAATGCCTTTTGTTTGAGATGTGTATGATATTTCTTTAGCTAAAGAGATATCTTTCTGTCTTGCGAGAGTATCATTCAAAAATAGATTTTTGGATGTTGAAACGCCATTAAATATAATAAATAAAAAAAACATGCAGTTTAGGTATTTTATAGAGCGAAAATTGCTTAAGCAAGAAAACAAAATTACTGCTACTATAGGCATTAAAACAAACAGGCGAGGTGGCGCCCCTGAGCCAACAACAACGATAAATATAACCGGAAGTATATAAATGAAAATGATTGATGAAATCAAATAAATTGATCTTGTTTTTAATTTATATGTTAGGGTAAACATCAGAATTAATAAAGGAATCAGTAACCACTTGTATAGGTTTAAACCAGTGGGAGGATTGTTATAGAAGTTATATATATTATCTATGGCTGATTTAACAAGCCATTTAATATCGCTTGCATTTTGTATATAATTTGAGATGTACTCGTTCGATTCAAGCGAAAAATAATGCTTGATAGCTTTGGTTAATAGCAGGTAAATTAAGGTAGATAAAGCTATGAGGGATAGAGATAAACATGAACTATAAAAAGATTCACGAATATTTTTCTCATTTCGTATTATCGAATTTATCTGCAACCCAATGACGAATGCAATAATATATGTTACGAATGTTTGGTAGATTGCCATTGAAAGAATGGACAGTACTATACCAGAAAATATCACAATCCTATTTTTTTGCGAGTGAAAAATAATTGCTGATATCGCTGCCAGTAGAAAAGCAATTCCCACAGTATCAGCTTGGTTAAGAAACTCTAATTGATAGGAGATCTGAGGGAAGGTAATAAATACTAACATACCTATCAATAATTCATAAGATTCTAGCTTTAGCGATCTGCAGATTATAAATGCTGAAATGATGATAAAAGATAAGGCTATTAATGGTGTTATATAAAGTGAAAAAGGCTCAGGGAGAAAGTAATGTCGCAAAAAAGTGTGAAACCACCGCCCAAGCGTGATTGTTTGATAAAAATTATTTGTAAACTCGCCATCAATATTAAGTGTTCCATCGTACAACCACCCCCAATAACAATAAATTGATATTGCAAAACATGATATGAAGGCAAGGAGATTTGCATTTTTTAATAAATTAATTTTAATCATGGGTTACCTCGATGAGATTTTTTTATGATGTATTTGGGTCTATTTTTTACTTCAATATAGATTCTACCTATATATTCTCCGAGAACACCAATCCCGATCAGTTGCACTCCACCCAAGAAAAGTATTGATACAAGCAGGGAGGGATACCCGCGTACTGGGTTACCAAAGACAAGGGTGTCTATAATCATCCATGCACCATATAAAAATGAAATGCTTGCAACAAACAAGCCTATATAAGTCCATACGCGAAGAGGAAAGGTTGAAAAACTTGTGATACCTTCCAGTGCCAGATTCCATAATTTCCAGCCATTAAATTTTGAGATGCCAGCAACACGCTCTGCGCGTACATATTCAACGACATCCGTCTGACCACCCACCCAGCTCAGTATGCCTTTCATGAAAAGATTGCGCTCAGGCAACAGTTTAATGTTCTCCACAACCTCACGAGACATGAGTCGAAAATCTCCGACATTTTCCTCGATCTTTGGGGTGCTTATTTTGTTGTGTAATTTATAGAACCACTCAGCTGTCTTACGTTTCAGTCGTCCATCAGTTGAGCGGTCTGAACGTTTAGCAAGCACCATGTCAGCACCTGCCTGCCACTTTTCAATAAGATGAGGGATAACCTCAATTGGGTCTTGCAGGTCGACATCAATAGGAATTACAGCATCGCCGCTTGCATGGTCTAACCCTGCAAATAAGGCTGGTTCTTTACCAAAGTTGCGTGTAAATGACAGCGGAACAACTAGCGGGTCTGAAACAGCCAGCGCGTTAATAATTGACTCTGTGGCATCTTTACTTCCGTCATTTATGAATACAATTTCTACTTCATATGGCTTCAACTCTTGGAATTCACGTACCGTTTTATAGAAAACAGGTATCGCTTCTTCTTCATTGAAGACAGGAACGACAAGAGATATTTTCATTTCGCATCCCTAAAGACAATGAACTTTGAATAGACGAAACCGCACACCAGACTGATGGCGGAGAAGGTGATAAGAGTGACTATTGGAGGAAGTGAGCATTTATCAGCTGCCCAACCAACAATCACACTCAATATTCCCATAAATCCCACGTATAACATGTAGCGCATCGCTGTAGTCAATGCTTTGAATGTGAATCTTGCATTCGCGAAGAAGCTAAAGCTCACAGCCACTACGAAACCTGTGAAGTTTGCCAGAGCCTGACTGGTATGTGCGGCATAGATACATACACCAAAAACCACCCAGTGTATAAGTGTGTTCAGCACACCTATAGATGTGTACTTTACAAATAACTTTAACATTTATTTAATCAATGAGCTCTGAAAGGCATGAAGTCTATCATCCAAGTCTCAATTGATCGATACTTGCTATGTCTGATGAGACAAAACTGAGACACATAAGGCCTCACAATGGCTTGCAAGGCTTTACATGTTTTGATGTGGTGGGACGTGTGAGCGCAGTGTTGATGGGATAATCCTTTGAATTACAAGCGGATTCTTATAATTCGTAATGCGAAGGTCGTAGGTTCGACTCCTATTATCGGCACCATTTAAATCAATAAGTTACCTCGCATTTAAGTAAACTACGTTCTCCTCTTGTGCCGTATTTGTGCCATTGCGACTTATAATCGCATCGATTTTGCTCGCGTGCTCGGTAAGATGCCCGGCTGAAAGGTGGGCGTATCTTTGAACCATTTCGAGAGTTTCCCATCCTCCCATCTCTTTAAGCGCAAGAAGAGAGACACCGGACTGAACCAGCCAGCTTGCCCAGGTATGCCTCAGGTCATGGAAGCGGAAGTTGCTAATGCCTGCCCGCTTTAACGCTCCCTTCCATGCCTTGTTGCTGTCGGTTCTCATCTTCCTTACCGCTGCTGTTTTTGTTCCGTCGCTTCGGTAGGCAGGTTTGGTGTGGACAAACACCCTGAGGTGTACTGGCAATAGCGGACACTACCATTTGTTCTTTTTTTAAGCAGCCATCTGATGATATTTTTCCCTGAAGGCTGCCGGGGAGATATTCCCCAGACGAGAGTGACGACGCTGACGATTGTAGAAAATCTCAATGTATTCCCGTATTACTGAGATGGCTTCATCCCGGTTATTAAAACGATAGTGGCTCAGGCTCTCATTTTTCAGCGTTCCCCAGAAGCTTTCCATCGGAGCGTTGTCGTAACAGTTACCTTTACGCGACATTGATGTTTTCAGACCAAACTGCTCCTGTATGACCCGGTAATCGTATGCGCAGTACTGTGAACCTCGATCAGAGTGGTGGATTAGCCCGGCAGGTGGGCGCTGGCTCCTGAGCGCCATAAACAGGGCTTTACCTGTCAGCTCTTTTGTCATGCGCTCTCCCATGGCGTAGCCGACAATTTCGCACGTATAAACATCTTTGATGCCAGCGAGGTACAACCATCCCTCCTGTGTGGCAACATACGTCAGGTCCGCCACCCAGACCTGATTTGGTGCTGTAGGAGCGAACGTCTGGTTCAGCAGATTTGGCGCAACTGGCAGATTGTGGTTCGGGTTCGTAGTCGCTCTGAACTTGCGTTTCTGCTTACAGCGTAGCCTCAGCTCCTTACGAAGACGTGCCAGTCGGTCACGACCAACGATGATGCCATTCTCTGCCAGCTCCGTCTGGAGCCGCCGGGTTCCATATGTTTCGCGAGTGCGGATATGTGCCACCTTAATCTCCGGTTTTAGCCGCTCATCACTTTGTTTTCTGTCTGAGGGTTCATGCTGTACCCAGTTGTAATAACCGCTCCTGGATACACCAAATACCTGACACATCGCTTCAATGGGAAATTGTTGTCGCCATTGTTCGATTAACGCGTATTTTTCAGCGACTCCTGTGCAAAATACGCTGTTGCTTTTTTTAATATATCTCGCTCAAGGCGAGCTTCATTTAACGCCTTACGCAGTTGCAGAATTTCAGATTCCAGTTCAGCCAGCGTGCGGGAACCAGGAGTACCGAGCCCTTTTCTGGCGGCGGTAACCCATTGTCCTAAAGTGCCTTCAGGAAGAGATAATCGGGAAGCGCCTTCACTGATCGAAAGTTGATTTTCAAGAACCGTTCTGACAGCTTCGGCTTTGAACTCTTTAGAGTAACGTTGGGTTTTTCTGCTCATTATTAGCTCCTTCTGATGCCATTCTATTTCAGGAAGGAGTGTCCGTTAAACTCAGGCTACCTCAGTCAGAGCCGCATGGGTGAGCTGTTGCTACACCCCGGTATTTCCACCACGGAGGCCAGCATGAACAACAATAACACATTGTACGTCGGGTTAGATGTTCACAAAGAATCGATTACTGTCGCTTATGAACCGCCCCGGGAATCCTGGAGACTAAACTTCCTGAGAAAGAGGTAAACAGGATGACTAAAAATACTCGTTTTTCCCCCGAAGTCCGTCAACGGGCAGTCCGTATGGTTCTGGAAAGTCAGGGCGAATATGACTCACAATGGGCGACAATTTGTTCCATTGCTCCAAAGATTGGCTGTACGCCGGAGACTCTGCGTGTCTGGGGTCGCCAGCATGAGCGGGATACCGGGGGCGGTGATGGAGGGCTCACCACCGCTGAACGTCAGCGTCTGAAAGAGCCGGAGCGTGAAAATCGTGAACTGCGCCGCAGTAACGATATCCTTCGCCAGGCTTCCGCTTATTTTGCGAAGGCGGAGTTCGACCGCCTCTGGAAAAAATGATGCCACTGCTGGATAAGCTGCGTGAGCAGTACGGGGGCGGACCGCTATGCAGCGAACTGCATATTGCCCCGTCAACGTATTACCACTGTCAGCAACAGCGACATCATCCGGATAAATGCAGTGCCCGTGCGCAGCGCGATGACTGGCTGAAGAAAGAGATACAGCGCGTATACGATGAAAATCACAAGGTATACGGTGTAAAGTCTGGCGTCAGTTGTTACGGGAAGGTATCAGAGTGGCCAGATGCACTGTGGCACGTCTCATGGCGGTTATGGGACTTGCCGGTGTTCTCCGGGGTAAAAAGGTCCGTACGACCATCGGCCGGAAAGCCGTTGCCGCAGGCGACCGCGTAAACCGTCAGTTCGTGGCAGAACGACCTGACCAGCTGTGGGTGGCTGATTTTACTTACGTCAGCACATGGCGGGGCTTCGTCTATGTGGCGTTCATCATTGATGTGTTTGCCGGATACATCGTGGGGTGGCGGGTCTCATCGTCCATGGAAACGACATTCGTGCTGGATGCACTGGAGCAGGCGTTATGGGCCCGTCGACCGTCCGGCACGGTCCATCACAGTGATAAAGGTTCTCAGTATGTATCGCTGGCCTACACACAGCGGCTTAAGGAAGCCGGATTACTGGCATCAACAGGAAGTACAGGCGACTCGTATGACAACGCGATGGCGGAGAGCATCAATGGTCTTTACAAAGCGGAGGTAATACACCGTAAGAGCTGGAAAAACTGTGCAGAAGTGGAACTGGCCACACTAACGTGGGTGGACTGGTATAACAATCGACGATTGCCGGAAAGGCTGGGCCACATCCCTCCGGCAGAAGCAGAAAAAGCTTATTATGCTTCCATCGGAAACGATGATCTGTCAGCCTGAGTTCACAGATAAAACACTCTCCAGGAAACCCGGGGCGGTTCAGAAAGTAAATGAAACAGATGCTGAATACCTGGTGCGTAAATTCGATGAGCTTGAAGCTAAATGTGCAGCACAGGAAAACAAAGTAATACCAGTGTCAACTGAACTGCCACCAGCAAATGAAAGTGTTTTGTTATTCGATGCTAACGGAGAAGGCTGGCTAATTGGCTGGCGTTCTCTCTGGTACACCTGGGGACAAAAAGAAACCGGAGAATGGCAGTGGACATTTCAGGTCGGGGACCTTGAAAACGTCAATATCACTCACTGGGCAGTAATGCCAAAAGCACCGGAGGCTGGAGCATAATGACCACTTTTACCGACAAAGAACTGATTAAAGAAATTAAAGAGCGTATCAGCAGCCTTGACGTGCGAGACGATATTGAGCGCCGTGCTTATGAAATCGCACTCCTATCTCTGGAAGTAGAACCAGATGAACGCGAAGCTTATGAATTATTCATGGAAAAGCGTTTTGGTGACTTAGTAGATCGTCGGAGAGCAAAAAACGGCGATAACGAATACATGGCATGGGATATGACTCTCGGTTGGATCGTCTGGCAGCAACGAGCTGGTATCCATTTCTCAACAATGTCACAGCAAGAGGTGAAATAATGGAGCCATACAGCCTCACACTCGATGAGGCCTGTCATTTTCTCAAGATATCCAGACCGACTGCCATTAACTGGATACGCACAGGGCGTCTTCAGGCAACACGCAAAGATCCCACTAAGAATAAATCTCCTTACCTCACAACACGACAAGCCTGCATTGCGGCTCTTCAGTCTCCGCTGCATACTGTCCAGGTGAGCGCGGGTGATGGCATAACAGAGGAAAGAAAATGTCACTCTTCCGCAGAGGTGAAATATGGTACGCCAGTTTCACATTGCCGAACGGTAAAAGATTTAAACAGTCTCTTGGAACAAAGGACAAAAGGCAGGCGACAGAACTCCATGACAAGCTAAAGGCTGAAGCATGGCGGGTCAGCAAACTTGGTGAAATACCTGATATAACGTTCGAGGAAGCGTGTGTCAGGTGGCTTGAAGAGAAAGCACATAAAAAATCACTGGACGATGACAAAAGCCGGATCGGATTCTGGCTTCAACATTTCGCAGGAATACAACTAAGAGACATTACTGAATCAAAAATTTATTCAGCAATGCAGAAAATGACGAACCGGCGTCATGAGGAAAACTGGAAACTCAGGGCAGAATCATGCAGAAAAAAAGGGAAACCTGTTCCAGAATACACGCCAAAACCAGCGTCCGTTGCAACGAAGGCTACGCATCTTTCATTTATAAAGGCCCTACTAAGAGCCGCAGAGCGTGAATGGAAAATGCTGGATAAGGCACCAATTATTAAAGTGCCTCAACCAAAGAATAAACGGATCCGCTGGCTGGAGCCCCATGAAGCACAAAGGCTGATTGATGAATGTCCGGAGCCATTAAAGTCTGTTGTTGAATTTGCACTGGCAACAGGCTTAAGACGCTCGAACATCATCAACCTTGAATGGCAACAAATAAATATGCAGCGCCGGGTGGCATGGATAAACCCGGAAGTGAGGTAGCCTGAGTTTAACGGACACTCCTTCCTGAAATAGAATGGCATCAGAAGGAGCTAATAATGAGCAGAAAAACCCAACGTTACTCTAAAGAGTTCAAAGCCGAAGCTGTCAGAACGGTTCTTGAAAATCAACTTTCGATCAGTGAAGGCGCTTCCCGATTATCCCTTCCTGAAGGCACTTTAGGACAATGGGTTACCGCCGCCAGAAAAGGGCTCGGTACTCCTGGTTCCCGCACGGTGGCTGAACTGGAATCTGAAATTCTGCAACTGCGTAAGGCGTTAAATGAAGCTCGCCTTGAGCGAGATATATTAAAAAAAGCAACAGCGTATTTTGCACAGGAGTCGCTGAAAAATACGCGTTAATCGAACAATGGCGACAACAATTTCCCATTGAAGCGATGTGTCAGGTATTTGGTGTATCCAGGAGCGGTTATTACAACTGGGTACAGCATGAACCCTCAGACAGAAAACAAAGTGATGAGCGGCTAAAACTGGAGATTAAGGTGGCACATATCCGCACTCGCGAAACATATGGAACCCGGCGGCTCCAGACGGAGCTGGCAGAGAATGGCATCATCGTTGGTCGTGACCGACTGGCACGTCTTCGTAAGGAGCTAAGGCTACGCTGTAAGCAGAAACGCAAGTTCAGAGCGACTACGAACCCGAACCACAATCTGCCAGTTGCGCCAAATCTGCTGAACCAGACGTTCGCTCCTACAGCACCAAATCAGGTCTGGGTGGCGGACCTGACGTATGTTGCCACACAGGAGGGATGGTTGTACCTCGCTGGCATCAAAGATGTTTATACGTGCGAAATTGTCGGCTACGCCATGGGAGAGCGCATGACAAAAGAGCTGACAGGTAAAGCCCTGTTTATGGCGCTCAGGAGCCAGCGCCCACCTGCCGGGCTAATCCACCACTCTGATCGAGGTTCACAGTACTGCGCATACGATTACCGGGTCATACAGGAGCAGTCTGGTCTGAAAACATCAATGTCGCGTAAAGGTAACTGTTACGACAACGCTCCGATGGAAAGCTTCTGGGGAACGCTGAAAAATGAGAGCCTGAGCCACTATCGTTTTAATAACCGGGATGAAGCCATCTCAGTAATACGGGAATACATTGAGATTTTCTACAATCGTCAGCGTCGTCACTCTCGTCTGGGGAATATCTCCCCGGCAGCCTTCAGGGAAAAATATCATCAGATGGCTGCTTAAAAAAGAACAAATGGTAGTGTCCGCTATTGCCAGTACACCTCAAAGAGAGTAAATCAAACCGCGCAATTGGCGTTGCGCTGAATGATACTGCATGTCGCGTATTGAAAAAACAAATCGGAAATCATCACCGTTGGGTATTTGTGTACAAGGAAAGCTGTACCAAACCAGACGGAACGAAAGCGCCAACAGTAAGGAAGATGCGGTATGACGCAAACACAGCCTGGAAAGCGGCGCTGAGACGGGCTGGTATTGATGATTTCAGATTTCACGACTTGAGACACACCTGGGCAAGTTGGCTGGTTCAAGCCGGAGTCCCGTTATCAGTGTTACAGGAAATGGGAGGCTGGGAGTCTATCGAAATGGTTCGTCGATATGCTCACCTCGCACCTAATCACCTTACCGAACACGCACGGCAAATAGACTTGATTCTGAACCCATCGGTCCCAAATTTGTCCCAGTCAAGAAATAAGGAAGGTACTAATGATGTGTAACTTATTGATTTAAATGGTGCCGATAATAGGAGTCGAACCTACGACCTTCGCATTACGAATGCGCTGCTCTACCAACTGAGCTATATCGGCCCTGAAAGGACATGTTCACGAACGTGAATCACGGTGGACAAGGTTAAAACTAACCGGGCGATGCGTCAATGGCCTTGTGAATCAAATGGCTACTTTTGCATCACCCGGTTTTATTTACGCACGAATGGTGTAATCACCAATGCCGATCCACTTGTAAGTGGTCAGTGCTTCCAGCCCCATTGGGCCACGCGCGTGGAGTTTTTGTGTGCTTACCGCCACTTCCGCACCCAGACCAAACTGGCCGCCGTCGGTAAAACGCGTAGAGGCGTTAACGTAAACAGCGGACGAATCCACTTCGTTAACAAAACGCTGGGCGTTGCGCATATCGCGGGTCAGGATCGCATCGGAGTGTTGTGTGCCGTGTTCACGAATATGGGCGATGGCATCGTCAAGATCGCTGACGATTTTGACGTTCAAATCTAATGACAGAAACTCATCGTCATACTCTTCGGCTTTAACCGCCACCACCTTCGCAGGGCCTGCCTGCAACTGTGTCAGCGCAGCTGCATCTGCGTGTAATGTCACGCCGCTTTCCGCCATTTGTTTGCTTAATGCGGGCAGGAAGCTATCGGCGATGTTTTTATTCACCAGCAACGTTTCAACCGTATTACATGTGCTCGGACGCTGAGTTTTCGCGTTGACGATCACTTTTAATGCTTCAGCGATCTCTGCACTTTCATCAACGTAAATATGGCATACGCCTATACCACCTGTGATCACCGGGATTGTCGACTGTTCACGGCACAGTTTATGCAAACCAGCGCCACCACGCGGGATCAGCATGTCGATGTATTTATCCATACGCAGCATTTCACTGACCAGCGCACGGTCAGGATTATCAATCGCCTGCACGGCACCCGCCGGTAAGCCACAGGATTTCAGGGCGTCCTGAATCACCGCCACCGTTGCCGCGTTAGTGCGACAGGTTTCTTTACCACCACGCAGGATCACCGCATTACCGGTTTTCAGGCACAGCGAAGCGACATCAACCGTCACGTTCGGGCGCGCTTCATAAATCACGCCAATAACCCCCAGCGGTACGCGACGACGCTCAAGACGCAGGCCGCTGTCCAGTACGCCGCCATCGATTACCTGCCCCACCGGATCGGCGAGGTTGCACACCTGACGTACATCGTCGGCAATGCCTTTCAGCCGTGCGGGCGTCAGTGCCAGACGGTCAAGCATCGCTTCGCTAAGGCCATTGGCTCGCGCGTCAGCAACATCCTGGGCGTTAGCGTTGAGGATGATTTCGCTTTGTGCTTCCAGTTCATCGGCGATTTTTTCCAGCACGCGATTTTTTTCGCGGCTGGAGAGTTGCGCTAATTTATACGAGGCTTGCTTCGCGGCAATGCCCATTTGTTCCAGCATCGGCCAGCTCCTTAACGGGTAATCATGTCATCACGGTGAACGGCAACCGGGCCGTATTCATATCCCAGTATTGCATCAATTTCTTGCGAGTGGTGTCCGGCAATACGGCGTAATGCATCGCTGTTGTAACGACTGACACCGTGGGCGATATCGCGACCTTCGAGGTTGCAAATGCGGATGACTTCACCACGCGAGAAATTGCCAGTCACGCTTTTAATGCCTTTCGGCAACAGGGAGCTGCCGCGTTCCAGAATGGCGGCAGTTGCCCCTTCATCTACCGTGATTTCACCCGCCGGCGGCGCACCGAAAATCCAGCGTTTACGGTTTTCAAGCGGAGTCGCCTGGGCATGGAACAGCGTACCGACGGAAATGCCTTCCATCACATCACCAATAACGCCCGGCTTGCTGCCCGCGGCAATAATGGTGTCGATACCCGCACGGCAAGCCACGTCAGCGGCCTGCAATTTAGTACTCATGCCGCCAGTTCCGAGGCCTGAAACGCTGTCACCGGCAATCGCGCGCAGTGCGTCATCAATGCCGTAAACATCTTTAATCAGTTCTGCCTGCGGATTTCTGCGCGGATCAGCGGTATACAAACCTTTTTGATCGGTCAGCAGCAACAGTTTATCGGCACCCGCCAGAATCGCCGCCAGCGCAGAAAGGTTATCGTTATCGCCGACCTTAATCTCTGCCGTAGCGACAGCATCGTTCTCATTGATTACCGGAACGATATTGTTATCGAGCAACGCACGCAGGGTGTCGCGGGCGTTCAGGAAGCGTTCACGGTCTTCCATATCAGCACGGGTCAGCAGCATTTGCCCGACGTGAATGCCATAAATCGAAAACAGCTGTTCCCACAGTTGAATCAGTCGACTCTGCCCTACCGCCGCCAGCAGTTGTTTCGAGGCGATAGTCGCTGGCAGTTCCGGGTAACCCAGGTGCTCACGTCCGGCGGCGATCGCGCCCGACGTCACAATAACAATCCGATGCCCGGCGGCATGTAACTGCGCGCACTGGCGAACAAGTTCAACGATATGGGCACGGTTCAGACGGCGCGATCCGCCTGTTAGCACACTGGTGCCGAGTTTTACCACCAGCGTCTGGCTGTCACTCATGATTCTCTGCCATTCAATTTTAGGAAAAATGATATCAAACGAACGTTTTAGCAGGACTGTCGTCGGTTGCCAACCATCTGCGAGCAAAGCATGGCGTTTTGTTGCGCGGGATCAGCAAGCGTAGCGGCAGTTGTTTACGCTTTTATTACAGATTTAATAAATTACCACATTTTCAGGTAATGACTCCAACTTACTGATAGTGTTTTATGTTCAGATAATGCCCGATGACCTTGTCATGCAGCTCCACCGATTTTGAGAACGACAGTGACTTCCGTCCCAGCCTTGCCAGATGTTGTCTCAGATTCAGATTATGTCGCTCAATGCGCTGAGTGTAACGCTTGCTGATAACGTGCAGCTTTCCCTTCAGGCGTGATTCATACAGCGGCCAGCCATCCGTCATCCATACCACGACCTCAAAGGCCGACAGCAGGCTCAGAAGACGCTCCAGTGTGGCCAGAGTGCGTTCACCGAAGACGTGCGCCACAACCGTCCTCCGTATCCTGTCATACGCGTAAAACAGCCAGCGCTGACGTGATTTAGCACCGACGTAGCCCCAATGTTCGTCCATTTCAGCGCAGACAATCACATCACTGCCCGGTTGTATGCGCGAGGTTACCGACTGCGGCCTGAGTTTTTTAAGTGACGTAAAACCGTGTTGAGGCCAACGCCCATAATGCGTGCACTGGCGCGACATCCGACGCCATTCATGGCCATATCAATGATTTTCTGGTGCGTACCGGGCTGAGAGACGGTGTAAGTGAACTGTAGTTGCCATGTTTTACGGCAATGAGAGCAGAGATAGCGCTGATGTCCGGCAGTGCTTTTGCCGTTACGCACCACGCCTTCAGTAGCGGAGCAGGAAGGACATCTGATGGAAATGGAAGCCACGCAAGCACCTTAAAATCACCATCATACACTAAATCAGTAAGTTGGCAGCATTACCCATTTTCAGAATATCATTAATCTGTAATATATCTTTAACAATCTCAGGTTAAAAACTTTCCTGTTTTCAACGGGGCTCTCCCGCTGAATATTCGCGCGTTAATTAAAATCAGGAATGAAAATGAAAAAGAGCACTCTGGCATTAGTGGTGATGGGCATTGTGGCATCTGCATCTG
Organism: Shigella flexneri 2a str. 301; assembly: GCF_000006925.2. Lineage (NCBI taxonomy): Bacteria > Pseudomonadati > Pseudomonadota > Gammaproteobacteria > Enterobacterales > Enterobacteriaceae > Shigella > Shigella flexneri. The sequence continues at coordinate 307,599 of NC_004337.2, read as the reverse complement.
TACAGGCTGCAGAAATATATAATAAAGACGGTAATAAACTGGATGTCTATGGCAAAGTTAAAGCCATGCATTATATGAGTGATAACGCCAGTAAAGATGGCGACCAGAGTTATATCCGTTTTGGTTTTAAAGGTGAAACTCAAATTAACGATCAACTGACTGGTTATGGTCGGTGGGAAGCGGAGTTTGCCGGAAATAAAGCGGAGAGTGATACTGCACAGCAAAAAACGCGTCTCGCTTTTGCCGGGTTGAAATATAAAGATTTGGGTTCTTTCGATTATGGTCGTAACCTGGGCGCGTTGTATGACGTGGAAGCCTGGACCGATATGTTCCCGGAATTTGGTGGCGATTCCTCGGCGCAGACCGACAACTTTATGACCAAACGCGCCAGCGGTCTGGCGACGTATCGGAACACCGACTTCTTCGGCGTTATCGATGGCCTGAACTTAACCCTGCAATATCAAGGGAAAAACGAAAACCGCGACGTTAAAAAGCAAAACGGCGATGGCTTCGGCACGTCATTGACATATGACTTTGGCGGCAGCGATTTCGCCATTAGTGGGGCCTATACCAACTCAGATCGCACCAACGAGCAGAACCTGCAAAGCCGTGGCACAGGCAAGCGTGCAGAAGCATGGGCAACAGGTCTGAAATACGATGCCAATAATATTTATCTGGCAACTTTCTATTCTGAAACACGCAAAATGACGCCAATAACTGGCGGCTTTGCCAATAAGACACAGAACTTTGAAGCGGTCGCTCAATACCAGTTTGACTTTGGTCTGCGTCCATCGCTGGGTTATGTCTTATCGAAAGGGAAAGATATTGAGGGCATCGGTGATGAAGATCTGGTCAATTATATCGACGTCGGTGCTACGTATTATTTCAACAAAAATATGTCAGCGTTTGTTGATTATAAAATCAACCAACTGGATAGCGATAATAAGCTGAATATTAATAATGATGATACTGTCGCGGTTGGGATGACGTATCAGTTTTAATGAATATTGCCGGATGTGATGCATCCGGCACATTTCACTCACGCCGTTAACTTCACCGGTTCATCACGAAAATCATTCGCCGGTTCCAGCTTCAGATTCAGCGTCGTCAGCAGTTCACGCAGCTTCTCGTGAAACTCACGCAGGGTGTGCTCCAGTCGTTCAACCACTTCAGTATCTTTTACCGGAACACTCTTCCAGTCGCCTGCTTTATCGAACAGACCAAACTGGTAGCTGTAGGTAAAACGGGATTCCTGCGCTTCCAGCTCCATCCACCAGCCCCAGAATTCACGCACTTCCGGTGCCGGTTTCACGTTGACGCATACAGCCAGACAATCGAAAAAGAATCGATTATCTTCGCACTTACCTTCACGAATATACGGGCCTAGTGCGGTAAATTTTTTGATCAATCTGCTCTTCGGGTGTCCACTCGGTAACGTCATTGCTATCTCCTGTTGTGATGCAACTGTTTTACCAAATTGGCAAAATTTAGCAAATTTTTAACACAAGCGTTTTTCGATCCAGCCGGTGATTTCCTGAAGACCTTTGTCAAAATTCCGATACACCGGGTTAAATGGGATCTCTAATAATTTACCGTCAGCAGATGATGAGGTGATTAAGCGTGAGTCCTCTTCCGGGCTGAACGGATCGTTCTTCCAGTAGCCTGATAACATTGGCGTTGGGCAGCGACGCCCCAGCAATCCTTGCACTTTTAATGAATAGCGATTCAGCTCCACGCGTAACGCTTCGTCGGAAGCATCATGCATCCCCAAACGACTCGCCAGAACGTCAAGATACATTTCCGGCACCTGTTGCTGGCACTTAAAATCACTCAACAGGGTATGAACTACCGGACCAAGACAGGCAACCGCTTTCAGACGCGGCGATTCAAGGTATGCCAGACGCACGGCAACGTTAGCGCCGAAACGGAAACCAAAGGCCGCGACGCGAGTGTGATCCACCCACGGTACGTTAGGCAGCGCCTTTAAGACGTGCTGATGCAACAGGCTGGAGTCCTGGGTGAGCTTCCATTTTGAAGAAAAGCCCACCGACGGCATATCAATAGTCAGCATCGCAATGCCGCGCGGCGCAAAATAACGTTCATACAGGCTGTAATAGTCCGTCTGCATCGCATCCAGACCACCACACATTAATACTGTCGGGAACGGGCCATCGCCTTTCGGCATATGCAAAAAGCCGGTGATGGGCGCACCGCCGGGTACGGTAAACTCCATCTGCCGCATCGTGCCCGGCAGACGCTGGGCGGCCTCTTCATAGGCGCGGTTTGATAAAGCCTGCGCTTGCTCGGCCAGGTCATCTCCTTTCAGATGAGGATAGGCGGCAATGTTGTACAACGTAGCCGCATGCAGCCAGTGTCGACCACTGAGTTGCGGATCTTCTTCCGTACAGGCTTTTTGTTGCCACACCATCGCCTGGGTGGCCCACTCATAAATCCAGTTGCCACCACGGTAGCCAATCACGGTATCGTATAAATCATCGTCGGTACGTTCAGCATCGCTCATCACAATACGTGCCTGGACGTCGAGGATTTCACGTGGGTCAATACCGCGCCAGATCCACATCAGACGGTTAATCATGCGATACCAGTGAGGGATGGTTTTACCATCAAGAGCCGACTGCACAGGCGGTTGTGCGCCGTGATTAAAGCGGCGGACTAGCGTCGAGGTTTCAGGATGTTTAAAGCGGGGTTTGAACAGGGTTTCGCTCAGGTTTGCCTGTGTCATGGATGCAGCCTCCAGAATACTTACTGGAAACTATTGTAACCTGCCTGAAGTTAAAAAGAACAACGCCCGGCAATGCCAGGCGTTGAAAAGATTAGCGACCGGAGATTGGCGGGACGAATACGACGCCCATATCCCACGGCTGTTCGATCCAGGTATCTTGCGGGATATCAACAACATAGTCATCAACCAGCGGACGACCAGCCGGTTTTGCGAAGATGGTGACAAAGTGCGCTTTTGGATACATTTCACGAATCGCAACAGCAGTACCACCGGTATCCACCAGGTCATCAATAACGATGAAGCCTTCGCCATCGCCTTCTGCGCGTTTCAGCACTTTAAGCTCGCGCTGGTTGTCGTGATCGTAGCTGGAAATACAAACGGTATCGACATGACGAATACCCAGTTCACGCGCCAGTAACGCCCCCGGTACCAGACCGCCACGGCTTACGGCAATAATGCCTTTCCATTGTTCAGAAGGCATCAGTCGGCTTGCGAGTTTACGTGCATGGATCTGCAACATGTCCCAGGTGACGATGTATTTTTCGCTCATGTGAAGTGTCCCAGCCTGTTTATCTACGGCTTAAAAAGTGTTCGAGGGGAAAATAGGTTGCGCGAGATTATAGAGATCTGGCGCACTAAAAACCAGTATTTCACATGAGTCCGCGTCTTTTTACGCACTGCCTCTCCCTGACGCGGGATAAAGTGGTATTCTCAATACATATCTCGCAAGCCTGTCTTGTGTTGACAACATTTTCTGCTAACCCTGTGACCTGCAATACTGTTTTGCGGGTGATCGACAAGGAGACTTAACGTGTCTGAACTGTCTCAATTATCTCCACAGCCGCTGTGGGATATTTTTGCCAAAATCTGTTCTATTCCTCACCCGTCCTATCATGAAGAGCAACTCGCTGAATACATTGTTGGTTGGGCAAAAGAGAAAGGTTTCCATGTCGAACGCGATCAGGTAGGTAATATCCTGATTCGTCAACCTGCTACCGCAGGTATGGAAAATCGTAAACCGGTCGTCTTACAGGCCCACCTCGATATGGTGCCGCAGAAAAATAACGACACCGTGCATGACTTCACGAAAGATCCTATCCAGCCTTATATTGATGGCGAATGGGTTAAAGCGCGCGGCACCACGCTGGGTGCGGATAACGGCATTGGTATGGCCTCTGCACTGGCGGTTCTGGCTGACGAAAACGTGGTTCACGGCCCGCTGGAAGTGCTGCTGACCATGACCGAAGAAGCCGGTATGGACGGTGCGTTCGGCTTACAGAGCAACTGGTTGCAGGCTGATATTCTGATTAACACCGACTCCGAAGAAGAAGGTGAAATCTACATGGGTTGTGCGGGGGGTATCGACTTCACCTCCAACCTGCATTTAGATCGTGAAGCGGTTCCAGCTGGTTTTGAAACCTTCAAGTTAACCTTAAAAGGTCTGAAAGGCGGTCACTCCGGCGGTGAAATCCACGTTGGCCTGGGTAATGCCAACAAACTGCTGGTGCGCTTCCTGGCGGGTCATGCAGAAGAACTGGACCTGCGCCTTATCGATTTCAACGGCGGCACACTGCGTAACGCCATCCCGCGTGAAGCCTTTGCGACCATTGCTGTCGCAGCTGATAAAGTCGACGCACTGAAATCTCTGGTGAATACCTATCAGGAGATCCTGAAAAACGAGCTGGCAGAGAAAGAGAAAAATCTGGCCTTGTTGCTGGACTCTGTAGCGAACGATAAAGCTGCCCTGATTGCGAAATCTCGCGATACCTTTATTCGTCTGCTGAACGCCACCCCGAACGGTGTGATCCGCAATTCCGACGTGGCAAAAGGTGTGGTCGAAACCTCCCTGAACGTCGGTGTGGTGACCATGACTGACAATAACGTAGAAATTCACTGCCTGATCCGTTCACTAATCGACAGCGGTAAAGACTACGTGGTGAGCATGCTGGATTCGCTGGGTAAACTGGCTGGCGCGAAAACCGAAGCGAAAGGCGCATATCCTGGCTGGCAGCCGGACGCTAATTCTCCGGTGATGCATCTGGTACGTGAAACCTATCAGCGCCTGTTCAACAAGACGCCGAACATCCAGATTATCCACGCGGGCCTGGAATGTGGTCTGTTCAAAAAACCGTATCCGGAAATGGACATGGTTTCTATCGGGCCAACTATCACCGGTCCACACTCTCCGGATGAGCAAGTTCACATCGAAAGCGTAGGTCATTACTGGACACTGCTGACTGAACTGCTGAAAGAAATTCCGGCGAAGTAATTATTTGATTTGCTGCCGGATGGCGTTTAATCGCCTTCCGGCAGTTTCATCCTTCATTATCCTTCGATAAAAGCCATCCCTGTAAACGTTCGTCGCGGGTTGCCACGTTCAATCTGGTGATGGAACATTCGCCGCTGTGATTTCAGCACCGCGCTATTTTCCTATTGCTGCTGATCCAGCTTCCAGGCAATCAGCAATCGCGCCAGCCGTTTGTTAGCATGCTGGCTGCGCTCTGACTGAACCTTCACGCTAATACCGGATGCCAAATGCGTGGCGCGTACCGCCGAGTCGGTTTTATTGACATGTTGACCGCCCGGCCCCGACGAACGCAGCGTCTCATACCGGATCGCATCGGATTGCTCCTGCTCATCAGCGGTAAAACGCCCAATGCCCAGAAACCAGTTTTTACGCCCGTGATGTGGGCGATACGGGCTCGGGCAAATCCACTGAATAGTGCCACACCAGCTTTCGCTTAACGCCCATGCGTTGTCGCCATCCAGAGAAATCAGCGCCGAACGCAGCGTGTCAGAGTAGCGGCCTGTTTCTGTTTCCAGCACCGTTACCGCGACGTCTTGTCGGGCAGCTTCTTTAATTAGCCTGTCCAGCGCCTTTTTCACTGCGAGACAACATTCTTCCGGCCCCTGCGCTGAGGAGAGTTATAGCAAGATCATCCTTTTTTCCCTCCACTGTTTTTGAGCGTTAGCACCGGACGCAGCCGCGCGACAGGAATAATTAATCCGGCCTGCCCTGACATTGCACCACACTTTCAGCCGATTTATAGGCTTGTGGCGCTTCTTCGAAGATGAGTTGTTTATCGCGACAAATTACCCGACTGCCAAGTTCAGTACGCGAGAGTTGCGTCGCTGTGTATTTCGCTGCCAGACGCCCTTTACACTCGGTGCGCCCCCATTTACGCCCAGCCCCATGCGCCAGCGAATGCAATGTTTCCTCACTCCTGACGGGCTGAACCAGCCTGGAGTAATCACCGCGTGAACCGGGAATAACCACCAGACCACAGTCATCAGGCGTGGCACCTTTACGATGTAAGACCCCTTGTTGATCACCGATTCGACACGCGCTAACAAAGTTATGCGCCACATCCAGAACCGGACTTCCGGTGGCCTTAACCTGTTGCATTATGCGCAAAGCGATCAGGTGGCGATTAAAACGCGCAAACGCCAGCGCGTCGTCACTGCCTTCAGGCAAACCATGATGCGAAAACGAGGCAATATGCCGCTGTAAAATAGACTGCCCTAGCCCCCTCGAGCCGCTATGAACCAGCAGTTGCAGATGCTGCGCATCCAGACCTGCCAGTGCAAACAGTTCAGCGTTGATGATTTGATCAACTTGTTGCAGTTCAGCGAAATGATTGCCACCACCGATAGAGCCAAGCGAGCTGCGCCACGGATGCTGTGCAAATGCTGACGGCAGGTTTTCCTCCAGCCAGCTTTCTTCAGCAACGTCATCCAAAGCTGATAATCGCTTTTCAAACTTATCGGCGTTGTATTTGCGAGCGAGAATATCTGTTTGCCATAGCGCCATGCCACAGCCGATATCATTGCCGACCAGTGCTGGGTAAAAACGGCCTGCGGAGAAGAACGCTGCGCCAATCGGGTAGCCGCGTCCGGGGTGTAAATCTGGCATCCCCACTACGCGCTGCATGTTGGGTAAATTTGCCGTGGTGTGTAATTGTTGGATCGCTAAACTCTCGATCCACAGGTCATCAGATGCGATGGTAAATACCGCATCGGATAAGGGACGAATATAATTGCCCATATACCATTCCGTAAATAGACTCGTCATACTTCAAGTTGCATGTGCTGCGACTTGAATTATTGAGAGTAACAATTAAAAAATCAGGAAATGGCAGACGAATCCAGGGCAAGAAAAAAAGAATTAATCCTGGAAAGGTCTGCAAAGAGTCATTGATAAAGGATTTGTCATGATTTACCTCCTTGCAGTTTGTGGAATAAGAAAACGCGCACATACTAGGCGGGCGTTATTTTCATTGCAAGCTGGATTTAATGTTGCGGTTTATAACGCATATAAAAATTAATAAACCACGCTCCCCGGCATTCAACGCGCTGCTGCTTAACTGTCTGAAAACCATAACGTTCAAAAAAGGGTTTTGCGGTTATGCTTGCGTCCACCGTAAGTTCGGATTCAGACTTAATAAAAGGTTTTAACAAAGCGCTGGCAACCCCACGGCGGGTGTATTCAGGGTCAACAAATAACATATCGATATAGTGTTCAACGCAGGTAATAAAGCCGACCAGTTTTGCATTAATAACTGCAACCCGCACTTGTGATTTCGCGAGTTTCTCCTTCCAGCGAGATTCGTCAATCTGCGCCCAGGCGGCAATTTGTTGTAGTGAATAATGCTGACTGACGGTCATCGTAACCGCTCTAATGAAAATAGCGCATAGTTGCTGAAAATCGCCAGGCTGATAATCTCTTATTTGTATGTTATTCATAATATAAATTCAAAAACGCATGCGAAACGCTTCTGCCATTTTTCCAATTTTATGCATTTGGTTGTTATCTCGAGCCAGTTTATGAGGTTCAGGCTTCAGAATGGCAATGAGCAACCATGCTTGCTCATCAAACGCACCCTGACAATATACCAAATGCGCTTCGTCATTCGTTCTGCTGAATTGGCGCAACTGTGGCGGAAATGGATTATTCACATTTGCCAGATGAATATGAGCAACTCGCTCAAATTTGATTAATGGCCAGGTAAACGAGTCGTCGTAGAGTGCATCGCGACCAAATATATCTGGCAAAACACCGTCACGCTTATAGGAAATAAAATCCGCCGTTAACGCATCAAGTTCCTCTGCTGTAAGTTGCAGGCGAATAAGTTTTGTTTTGAATACCCGCATCCTTATTCCTTAAAGTCATTGAAATCATCATCCGTCATATCATTAAGATATTGTTTAGCGCGGCGTGTAATTTCCTCTAATCTTGCAGCACTTGGACGAAAGCGCGCCTTTATGGGCTTTTTCTCCTCTTGTTCAGCAAGCATGTCCATTAACGCTTCGAATGCGCTGGCACTTAAGAGATATCCTGCGGGGCGATTATTAGAAAGAACCGCAACTGGTTGATCAATAAAGTATTTAGCTGGGTTTTTACGTAACTCAGTGATATTGACCGATTTTTCAGCGAGAATTCGATGCATACAGTGATACCCTCATAATAATGCACACCAGAATATACATAATAGTATACATCATAATCCCAGCACCAGTTGTCTTTCCATTTGCGGGTCAAGCAACGTCACATGCAGCCCCACCAGACGCACACCGCGCCCGCCGCGGCGTTCATCCCAGGTTTTACGCGCGGTGGCGATTAAGTCAGCTTTATTCAGCCGCGGCCAGACGTGCTCCTGGGTGGTCTGCTGAAAATCGTCGAACTTTAATTTCACCCCCTGGCGAGCAATCAGTAAATCAGGTTTTACCTTTGCCAGACGGCGTTCAAGTTCCGGATACAGCCGCTCGATAATCGCTTCACATTCAGACCAGTGATGAATATCTTCCGCCATCGTGCGTTCCACGCCGACGGATTTTCGTAACCGTTCGCTGTTAACGTCGCGCTCGTCAATCCCCTGACTACGCTCCCACAAAATGCGGCCAAATTTGCCAAAGCGTTTAAGCAGAATCACCAGATCACACTTTTGTACATCACCGCAGGTCCGCAGCCCCATCGCTTCCAGTTTTGCCGCCGAGACTTTGCCGACGCCGGGGATTTTTTCCAGTGGTAAGGTTTGTAAAAATGCCGGAACTTCTGCCGGCGTAATCACAAACTGACCGTTGGGTTTATTCATGTCGGAGGCGATTTTGGCGAGAAACTTTACTGGTGCCACGCCCGCAGATGCCGTCAGTTGCAGCTCGTTGAAGATCGTCTGGCGGATTTCCTGGGCGATGAGGGTCGCAGAACCGTGGCAATGGACGCTATCGGTGACATCGAGATAAGCCTCATCCAGTGACAACGGTTCAATGCGCGAGGTGTAGCGCGAGAAGATTTCACGGATATGATTTGAGGCTTCTTTGTAGGCGTCAAAGCGCCCCGGAAGCAAGGTGAGATGTGGGCATAATTTGAGCGCCATCCCAGTAGGCATAGCGCTACGTACGCCAAATTTACGCGCGGGATAATTGGCGGTGCTGATCACCCCCCGACGTTCGCGGCTGCCGCCAATAGCAATAGGGATATCGCGCAGAGCGGGATTGTCGCGCATCTCCACCGCTGCGAAAAAGCAGTCCATATCCACATGAATGATTTTACGCATTGCTCACCTCTCAACACTGGTAAAGTATACAGTGATTTCAGGTTTTGAGAAATGCGTAAAGATTCAGCATTTAGCGCATTCGCTGCGAAAGCACCTGCTGCTTATCCAGCTTTTGCACCAGCGGCTGCACCACTTTATCCCCATGCTGACCAAAGTATTGATACAGCGTATCGGACGCACTTTTGGTCAGCACCATAATCTCAATACGCCGATTGCCCGCGCTTTGCGGATTCTTCGCGTCCAGCAGCATCTGGTCCGCCATTGCGCTTACCTGCATCACTTTATCTTCCGGCATTCCGGCCTCTTCCAGCACCCGACGAGCTGAAAGCGCGCGATCGCCCGAAAGGTTCCAGTTGTTGTAGATATTGTTTTTGTAGGCCATCGCATCGGTATGCCCGGTAATAATAATTTTGTTATAGAGCGAGTCGAACACTGGCGCGAGCTCCACCAGCAAAGTTTTAAAGAACGGCATAATCTGCGCGCTGCCGCGTTCGAACATATTGCGATTCTGGTCGTCTTTAATCAGCACGCGTAATCCCTGGGGAACAATCTCCATCTCCAGATTCGCTTCCATATGCGCATCACGGGCAATGGTGTTGATACTGGTTGCCAACTCGCCAAGCTCGGTGGCGGATTTCTTCTTCAGCAGCGCCGTTTTCTCATTCACATCACGCGCTTTTTTCTCCGTCTCTTCCGGCACCGCCACGGTGGCAGGTTTTGGCGGATGAGACGGGCTGATTTTATTTAACGGCGACAGCCCACCACCGTTAAAAATCGACTGCCCGTGCAGCGCGGCGATAATGCTTTCACGCTCGGATTTACTGACGCTGTTGACAATCAACTTTATCGTCGTCACCAAAGAGGCCGAGCGTATTTCCGAGGTTTCTGCCCGCTTTACCCTGGACGCGATGCCCGGCAAACAGATGGCGATTGACGCCGATCTTAACGCCGGATTGATCAACCAGGCGCAGGCGCAAACCCGGCGTAAAGATGTTGCCAGCGAGGCCGATTTCTACGGCGCGATGGACGGGGCATCGAAGTTTGTACGCGGAGACGCCATCGCCGGGATGATGATTCTGGCGATCAACCTGAGCGGCGGCGTCTGTATCGGCATCTTCAAATACAACCTGAGCGCCGACGCCGCCTTCCAGCAATACGTGCTGATGACCATCGGCGACGGCCTGGTGGCGCAGATCCCTTCCCTGCTGCTCTCCACCGCGGCGGCGATTATCGTCACCCGCGTCAGCGACAACGGCGATATCGCCCATGACGTGCGCCACCAGTTGCTGGCAAGCCCGTCGGTGCTCTACACCGCCACCGGGATCATGTTCGTGCTGGCGGTGGTGCCGGGGATGCCGCATCTGCCGTTTTTGCTGTTCAGCGCCCTGCTTGGCTTTACCGGCTGGCGGATGAGCAAACGCCCGCAGGCGGCGGAGGCGGAAGAGAAAAGCCTCGAAACGCTGACCCGCACCATCACTGAAACCAGCGAACAACAGGTCAGTTGGGAAACTATTCCGCTGATCGAGCCCATCAGCTTAAGCCTCGGCTACAAGCTGGTGGCGCTGGTGGACAAAGCGCAGGGCAACCCGCTCACCCAGCGGATTCGCGGCGTTCGGCAGGTGATTTCCGACGGTAACGGCGTGCTGCTGCCGGAGATCCGCATTCGGGAAAACTTCCGCCTCAAGCCCAGCCAGTACGCTATTTTCATCAACGGCATTGAGGCTGATGAAGCGGATATTCCGGCGGATAAACTGATGGCGCTGCCCTCCAGCGAAACCTACGGCGAGATTGACGGCGTGCTGGGGAACGACCCGGCGTACGGGATACCGGTCACCTGGATCCAGCCTGCGCAGAAAGCGAAGGCTCTGAATATGGGGTATCAGGTGATCGACAGCGCCAGTGTGATTGCCACCCATGTGAACAAGATTGTGCGCAGCTATATTCCTGATTTGTTTAACTATGATGACATCACGCAGTTGCATAACCGTTTGTCGTCGATGGCACCGCGCCTGGCGGAGGATTTAAGCGCGGCGCTCAATTACAGCCAATTGCTGAAAGTGTACCGGGCGCTGCTGACCGAAGGCGTTTCCCTGCGCGATATCGTCACCATCGCCACCGTGCTGGTCGCCAGTAGCACGGTGACTAAAGATCATATTCTGCTGGCGGCCGATGTGCGCCTGGCGCTGCGGCGCAGCATTACTCATCCGTTCGTTCGCAAGCAGGAGCTGACGGTGTATACGCTGAATAATGAGCTGGAAAATCTGCTGACCAACGTAGTGAATCAGGCGCAACAGGCCGGCAAAGTGATGCTCGACAGCGTGCCGGTTGACCCGAATATGCTCAACCAGTTCCAGAGCACGATGCCACAGGTGAAAGAGCAGATGAAAGCGGCGGGGAAAGATCCGGTGCTGCTGGTGCCGCCGCAGCTACGCCCTTTGCTGCCGCGTTATGCAAGGTTGTTTGCGCCGGGGCTGCATGTGCTGTCGTATAACGAAGTGCCGGATGAGCTGGAGTTGAAGATTATGGGGGCGTTGATGTAAGAATCCGGCATCGGTGCACAATTGCCGGATGCGGCGTAAACGCCTTATCCGGCCTACCGTTCAGGCACAAGTTTTTAGGCATGATAAGACGCGCCAGCGTCGCATCAGGCATCTGCGCATAACTGCCGGATGCGGCGTGAACGCCTTATCCGGCCTACCGTTAAAGCACGATTTGTAGGCCGGATAAGCGTAAGCGCATCCGGCACCAGCGCACAGTTATAAAATGATACGCTCCCCGGCACTTAAATCCGTTATGTCTCCCGCCCAATCGATGGGATATAACCCTCGCGCGACATCGCGATGGAACGTTGAGAATGGCCAATCACTCACCTGCTTTACCCAGCCATGTTTCTCTGGATTTATATAAATATAATCAACATGATGGCGATAATCTTTTGTATTGCGAATGGCATGCTCCCAAAAACGCGGTTGCCAGATATTTTTCAATCCGCAAGCATGGGTGAACTGCTTTTTAATCTCCCGCCAGCGAGAGGAAAAATCATCATCGCTTTCGGGTAATGTCCATATGCAATGCATATGCTCCGGCAAAACGACCCAGGCGTTAATTTCAAAAGGTCTGTCTCGCTTAACGTTAATAATGGCGTTACGGAGCGTCTGGAACTGGGTGGTCAGAAGATGGCTTCGACGATTGCGTAAATTTACCGTGAAAAACCATGTTCCCCCCTTGATGTAATAACGACGATATTCCGACATAGCGACTCCTTTTTCTCAACGGTAAGAGGAAAAGGAAAGGCCGACAATGACGCTGTGTTATATCGGGAAAGCGGCTCGCAAAAACGCACAGATTTGTAGGCATGATAAGACGCGTCAGCGTCGCATCAGGCATCCGTGCACAACCGCCGGATGCGGCGTAAACGCCTTATCCGGCCTACAAAATCATCTCTTCCGTCAAAATCCTGCGCGCGCCTAAAAAATGGTCCTGCCAGAAAGGTTCGGCTAACCGGCTTACCCGAATGGTTTCCCCGGTGCGCAGTGACTCAATAAACTGACCGTCGCCCAGATACACCCCCATATGGTCGGCAATCTCGCGGCTGTGGATATGGAAAAATAGCAAATCTCCCCGGCGCAGGTCGTTATTCGCCACAATCGTTGCCCGACGGTAGTGGTACATCTCATTGGCCGTGCGCGGGAGTTTCGCCTCAAGGATCTTGTTGTAGGCATAAAAAACTAACCCACTACAATCGAAGCCTTGATCGGGCCGCGTGCCGCCCCAGACGTAAGGCTTGCCAAGCTGCTGCTCCAGGCGGTGAATCGCCACTTCGGTGATGTTATGCAGGTGATCGCTGCTTAAAAAGTGGTTGTTTTCCGCCAGCGCCTGCCAGCGTCTGTCACTCGCCTTGAGCGGCGCAGGAAACCATTCTGGATGCTGTTTTATCTGCTCCCGGTTGTGGTGGCGCTGGCGAGTAAAGGGAGCAAAACGCATAACGAAAACACGCCTGGATGCAAAAATCTGCCGAGCAAGAACGAAGACATGAAAGACATAAACCGGCTGAATGAAGGTGAGAATTTTAAAAGACCGGAGGAGTAAACGGGATTATTAATTGCTTATTTGCATATTACTATTGAGATTTCATAATATTAGGAAATAAATGATACATGCGCTTTTCGGACTATTGAAAACTGCCCCTGTGCTAAATTTGTAAACCCAGCGCCGACAGGCTTGCGTAAAACTCTTTTGGTGATAATGTGAGCCTTCCAAATCCAGACTATTCCGATTTGGGATCCATTTTGCCGTCCTGGCGTGTGTAACCGTTTTATCAAGGAATAAGCAGTATGCGTAAAATCGCATTAATTCTTGCGATGTTGTTGATCCCGTGCGTTTCGTTTGCCGGTTTGCTGGGCAGCAGTAGCTCGACCACGCCAGTGAGCAAAGAGTATAAGCAGCAGTTGATGGGATCCCCTGTCTACATCCAGATCTTCAAGGAAGAACGTACGCTCGATCTTTACGTCAAAATGGGCGAGCAATATCAACTGCTCGACAGTTATAAAATCTGTAAATATTCCGGCGGCTTAGGGCCAAAACAGCGTCAGGGCGATTTCAAAAGCCCGGAAGGGTTTTATAGCGTCCAGCGTAATCAGTTAAAACCAGACAGCCGTTACTACAAAGCGATTAATATTGGATTCCCCAATGCTTATGACCGTGCGCATGGTTATGAAGGGAAATACCTGATGATCCACGGCGATTGTGTATCCATCGGCTGCTACGCAATGACCAATCAGGGTATTGATGAGATCTTCCAGTTCGTTACTGGTGCGCTGGTGTTTGGTCAGCCGAGCGTGCAGGTGAGTATTTACCCATTCCGCATGACCGACGCCAATATGAAGCGCCATAAATATTCCAACTTTAAGGACTTCTGGGAGCAGCTGAAGCCGGGCTACGACTACTTTGAGCAAACCCGTAAGCCACCGACCGTTTCTGTGGCCAATGGCCGTTACGTGGTCAGCAAGCCGTTAAGCCACGAAGTGGTGCAGCCACAACTGGCATCAAACTACACGCTCCCCGAGGCAAAATAAGCGCCATTCGCCTGGCATAATTTTTTGCCAGGTTTCATTGCCCGTCAGCGGCTGTGTCGCAATCACCGTGACCACATCATTCGGTGTGGTCTGCGAGCTGAAGTCGATTTCCACATCCTGATCCAGCAACGTTGCCACGCCAAACGGCGCGCGGCGGGTGATCCAGTGTAAATTAGTCGAGCAATACGCCATTACATAGCGCCCGTCCGAAAGCAGCATGTTGAAAACGCCCTTCGCCCGCAGTTCATCCGCCAGTGAGGCGATATATTTAAACACTGCCGCCATGTTGCCCGGCGTGCGCGGGTAACGCTGCGTTAATTTATGCAGCAGCCAGCAAAAGGCTTTTTCGCTGTCGGTTTCACCGACCGGGCGGAAGTTGCCGGTTTCCAGTGATTTGTAGCCCGTCAGTTGTCCGTTATGGGCATAAGTCCAGTTACGCCCCCATAACTCGCGGGTAAATGGGTGAGTATTTTCCAGCGCCACCTCGCCCCGATTAGCCTGGCGAATATGAGCCACCACCGAACAGGATTTTATCGGGTAGTCCTGGACAAGTTTGGCGATGGGGGAATTAAAGCTGGGTTGTGGATCTTTAAATGTGCGACAGCCTTTACCTTCGTAAAAGGTAATGCCCCAGCCATCTTTATGTGGCCCGGTTCCACCACCACGCTGTACAAGTCCGGTGAAACTAAAGCAGATATCGGTAGGGACGTTGGCGCTCATCCCGAGCAATTCGCACATGGGTAACCTCCACAACAGCGGGAGCGCATGGACCCCGGCGAAGATTGATTTAAGAATTTTCAGGTCGGATGCGGCGTAAACGAATTATTCGGCCTACGGTTCGGGTACAGATTTGTAGGCATGATAAGACGCGTCAGCATCGCATCAGGCATCAGCGCACAAGTGCCGGATGCGGCGTAAACGCCTTATCCGGCCTACGCCAGACTTACTTAACCATCTCTTTTTCAATTAACTGGATCAGGATATGGATCACTTTAATGTGAATCTCCTGAATGCGGTCGGCATAACCAAAGTGCGGAACGCGAATTTCGATATCCGCCGTGCCAGCCATTTTACCGCCGTCTTTACCGGTCAGGGTGATCACTTTCATCCCCTTCTCACGCGCCGCTGCGATCGCTTTGATCACGTTTGCAGAGTTACCGGAGGTGGAGATCCCCAGCAGTACATCGCCTTCGCGACCTACCGCTTCAACGTAGCGGGAGAAAATATCATTGAAACCGAAATCATTACCGACGCAGGAAATATGACTAACGTCAGAAATAGCAATCGCCGGGTAGCCCGGACGGTTTTCACGGTAGCGACCGGTCAACTCTTCGGCAAAGTGCATAGCGTCGCAATGGGAACCGCCGTTGCCGCAGGAAAGCACTTTGCCACCGGCTTTAAAGCTGTCTGCTAACAGGACCGCCGCGCGCTGAATGGCGTGAATATTGGCGTCATCTTTTAAAAAGTTAGCCAGCGTTTCCGCCGCTTCGTTCAGTTCGTTACGAATAAGATCCTGGTACATGAGGATATCCTTCAGCATAAATGTAATAGACAAAATGCAGTGTACCGGATACCGCCAAAAGCGAGAAGTACGGGCAGGTGCTATGACCAGGACTTTTTGACCTGAAGTGCGGATAAAAACAGCAACAATGTGAGCTTTGTTGTAATTATATTGTAAACACATTGCTTAATGTTTTTACATCCACTACAACCATATCATCACAAGTGGTCAGACCTCCTACAAGTAAGGGGCTTTTCGTTATGATGATTTTGAGTATTCTCGCTACGGTTGTCCTGCTCGGCGCGTTGTTCTATCACCGCGTGAGCTTATTTATCAGCAGTCTGATTTTGCTCGCCTGGACAGCCGCCCTCGGCGTTGCTGGTCTGTGGTCGGCGTGGGTACTGGTGCCTCTGACCATTATCCTCGTGCCATTTAACTTTGCGCCTATGCGTAAGTCGATGATTTCCGCGCCGGTATTTCGCGGTTTCCGTAAGGTGATGCCGCCGATGTCGCGCACTGAGAAAGAAGCGATTGATGCGGGCACCACCTGGTGGGAGGGCGACTTGTTCCAGGGCAAGCCGGACTGGAAAAAGCTGCATAACTATCCGCAGCCGCGCCTGACCGCTGAAGAGCAAGCGTTTCTCGACGGCCCGGTAGAAGAAGCCTGCCGGATGGCGAATGATTTCCAGATTACTCATGAGCTGGCGGATCTGCCACCGGAGTTGTGGGCGTACCTTAAAGAGCATCGCTTCTTCGCGATGATTATCAAAAAAGAGTACGGCGGACTGGAGTTCTCAGCTTATGCCCAGTCTCGTGTGCTGCAAAAACTCTCTGGCGTGAGCGGGATCCTGGCGATTACCGTCGGCGTGCCAAACTCATTAGGCCCGGGCGAACTGTTGCAACATTACGGCACTGACGAGCAGAAAGATCACTATCTGCCGCGTCTGGCGCGTGGTCAGGAGATCCCCTGCTTTGCACTGACCAGCCCGGAAGCGGGTTCCGATGCGGGCGCGATTCCGGACACCGGGATTGTCTGCATGGGCGAATGGCAGGGCCAGCAGGTGCTGGGGATGCGTCTGACCTGGAACAAACGCTACATTACGCTGGCACCGATTGCGACCGTGCTTGGGCTGGCGTTTAAACTCTCCGACCCGGAAAAATTACTCGGCGGTGCAGAAGATTTAGGCATTACCTGTGCGCTGATCCCAACCACCACGCCGGGCGTGGAAATTGGTCGTCGCCACTTCCCGCTGAACGTACCGTTCCAGAACGGACCGACGCGCGGTAAAGATGTCTTCGTGCCGATCGATTACATCATCGGCGGGCCGAAAATGGCCGGGCAAGGCTGGCGGATGCTGGTGGAGTGCCTCTCGGTAGGCCGCGGCATCACCCTGCCTTCCAACTCAACCGGCGGCGTGAAATCGGTAGCGCTGGCAACGGGCGCGTATTCTCACATTCGCCGTCAGTTCAAAATCTCTATCGGTAAGATGGAAGGGATTGAAGAGCCGCTGGCGCGTATTGCCGGGAACGCTTATGTAATGGATGCTGCGGCATCGCTGATTACCTACGGCATTATGCTCGGCGAAAAACCTGCCGTGCTGTCGGCTATCGTTAAGTATCACTGTACCCACCGCGGGCAGCAGTCGATTATTGATGCGATGGATATTACCGGCGGTAAAGGCATTATGCTCGGGCAAAGCAACTTCCTGGCGCGTGCTTACCAGGGCGCACCGATTGCCATCACCGTTGAAGGGGCTAACATTCTGACCCGCAGCATGATGATCTTCGGACAAGGAGCGATTCGTTGCCATCCGTACGTGCTGGAAGAGATGGAAGCGGCGAAGAACAATGACGTCAACGCGTTCGATAAACTGTTGTTCAAACATATCGGTCACGTCGGTAGCAACAAAGTTCGCAGCTTCTGGCTGGGCCTGACGCGCGGTTTAACCAGCAGCACGCCAACCGGCGATGCCACTAAACGCTACTATCAGCACCTGAACCGCCTGAGCGCCAACCTCGCCCTGCTTTCTGATGTCTCGATGGCACTGCTGGGCGGCAGCCTGAAACGTCGTGAGCGTATCTCGGCACGTCTGGGGGATATTTTAAGCCAGCTTTACCTCGCCTCTGCCGTTCTGAAGCGTTATGACGACGAAGGCCGTAATGAAGCCGATCTGCCGCTGGTGCACTGGGGCGTACAGGATGCGCTGTATCAGGCAGAACAGGCAATGGACAATTTACTGCAAAACTTCCCGAACCGCGTGGTTGCCGGGCTGCTGAATGTGGTGATCTTCCCGACCGGACGTCATTATCTGGCACCGTCTGACAAGCTGGATCATAAAATGGCGAAGATTTTACAAGTGCCGAACGCCACTCGTTCACGTATTGGTCGCGGTCAGTACCTGACGCCAAGCGAGCATAACCCGGTTGGTTTACTGGAAGAGGCGTTGGTGGATGTGATTGCCGCCGACCCGATTCATCAGCGGATCTGTAAAGAGCTGGGTAAAAATCTGCCATTTACCCGTCTGGATGAACTGGCGCACAACGCGCTGACGAAGGGGCTGATTGATAAAGATGAAGCCGCTATTCTGGTGAAAGCGGAAGAAAGCCGTCTGCGCAGTATTAACGTTGATGACTTTGATCCGGAAGAGCTGGCGACGAAGCCGGTAAAGTTGCCGGAGAAAGTGCGGAAAGTTGAAGCCGCGTAATTGAATAACGGAGCCGAAAGGCTCCGTTTCTTTATCCGCTAATTATTTAAAATTAAAGCCATCCGGATGGTTTTCCAGGCTGCCGGTCAACGCCGCGAACAGCACCGTTTTACCATCAATCGAAAGCGCATCGTTCACATTCAGCCAGGTGAGTTTCTCTTGCGACGTTTTCTCATCAATAGCCGAGAACAGCCCCGTCATCTGATTAGATTTCTCGGACCACATCACAGCGATACGTTGCGAGCCACAGTCATGCGGTTTGCACGCGCTCATCACCTGATACGTCTCATCTCCCAACGTTACGGTTTGTGCGGGAGTATAAGTACCGCCTTTCATCACCCATGCAGGTAGCTTATGCCCTTGCACCATCTGATTAAACGCAGCTTTGGTGGTTTCGCCCTTTGCAAGGCTGCTAATGGTTAAATCATCCTGCGCCATTGCACTGGTGGCGATGACCAGTGCGGCGACTGTCGTTATTGCCTTAAACATCATTCCTCCCGAGCTTATCCTGCCCATGTTATTAACCTCCTAAAGCCTGGCGATAACACGATAATTTGCAAATCAGATATTTCCAATATCAGCATTTGTTATCAATTTATTCTGCGCTAAGGCAACTGCCTGATAAGGTGTTAAAGTTATAAAACCCTTCGCATAAAGGAGTTGTACACCGTGCCTAGTTTGAAGATTACGCTTTTGCAGCAACCGTTGGTGTGGGTGGATGGTCCTGCCAACCTGCGCCATTTTGATCGTCAACTGGAAGGTATTACCGGGCGCGATGTGATCGTTCTACCGGAGATGTTTACCAGCGGCTTTGCCATGGAAGCGGCAGCTTCGTCGCTTGCACAAGATGACGTAGTGAACTGGATGACAGCTAAGGCGCAGCAGTGCAATGCGCTGATTGCAGGCAGTGTTGCATTACAAACGGAGTCTGGTTCGGTTAACCGCTTTTTGCTGGTTGAGCCGGGCGGCACGGTACATTTTTATGATAAGCGTCATCTGTTCCGCATGGCAGATGAGCATCTGCATTATAAAGCGGGCAATGCGCGAGTGATTGTGGAATGGCGCGGCTGGCGTATTTTGCCGCTGGTGTGCTACGACTTACGTTTTCCAGTGTGGTCGCGCAATCTCAACGATTATGACCTCGCCCTGTACGTCGCCAACTGGCCAGCTCCGCGCTCTCTGCACTGGCAGGCATTGCTGACGGCCCGCGCGATTGAGAATCAGGCGTATGTGGCGGGATGCAATCGCGTCGGCAGCGATGGCAACGGCTGCCATTATCGCGGTGACAGCCGGGTGATTAATCCGCAAGGCGAGATTATCGCTACCGCCGACGCGCATAAGGCAACGCGTATTGATGCGGAGCTGTCGATGGTGGCATTGCGGGAATATAGAGAAAAGTTTCCGGCATGGCGGGATGCGGATGAGTTTAGGTTGTGGTGAGTGGGGGTTGTGTTTAGGGCCGGGGGCTGGGCTAGATTACGAAAGCCCCTAACTTAAACACAATATTACGCCAGAAGTCACCATTTCCAAAACACAGCGTCGCTGTACCGTGGGTTATCTGCCCAACCGCAGCGACACGCCGGTGATCAAAATCAGCGCCAAATGGCTGAGAAAAGCGGGATTTGAGATCGGCACGGGCGTTACCGTGAAGATCTCGGAGGGATGTTTGATCCTGCTTGGGATAACAACGAAGTACAGGAACTGCGCAGGGAACTTTATCAGGTTAAACAGCCAGTTAAGGGGATGCGAGACGGGATGTTTAGTGTGCTGAACGAAAGTTAAATAATAAAAAGCCGGAAAGATCTGGAAGAAATTTCCGGTTATTATCGTTGCTATATCAATAAAATTTAGTCAGACTCTATTTCATTGCCGTTTTTATCAAAAAACGGGGATTCTTCTATGGCTTTTTGATAAGTATTTATCTCATTCAAATTAGCTCTCCAGTCATTACCACGAACTTCCCACATTGCAACTAATCCAAGTAACTCTTCTGGACTCGTTGCACTAAAAAATTGTCCATTTTTTTCCGCATACCAATCATATACACAATCTAAACAATCGTCAGATAATGCATGAGTTTCCATTGTTACTTTATATCCCTTATTTTTTAGCACATGGAAACAAGGCGCAGCCGTATTACCAGCAATTCTTATTCTAATTTCGTCCACAACTTCCTCTCCACTAACTAATTACATCGGCTAACTTTATTTCCAAGAATTTGCCCATGAACTAACACCTCATTATTCCTAGCCATATTCTGAAGAATATTACCAAGTTCTTTTCTAATTTTCTTGCTTGATTCTAAACCAAATATTGCTTTTACTTTTTCTTGTGTTAAAACAGTGATCTGATTATTTTTAACTAAATCATCGAGATCAGAAACTGCCACTTTGAAGACATGGTTTTTTGAGAAAAAATCTGCACCACGAGAGTTGGAACTAGATGTTTTTTTAGTACTAAAAGATGTTAAACGCCCATCACCTTTTTCTTAGAGATGATCAATAATGTCCTGTGCTGATATTGTGCCACTCTTTGGCTGTCCAATTCCGCCACCTTTATAGTTACCATCTCCTCTAAATATATTATTTGAATCTATTCCTAAAGAATTCAGTCCTAGCGGATCGATCCAACCTAACGGATTAGGCGCATAAGCATATAAGTTCAACCCACCGTTTAATCCTATCGGGTCCTGGCTTACGAACCTCCCGCACTCCGGCGCATAATACCTGAACAGATTGTAATGCAGCCCTGTTTCTTCGTCAAAGTACTGCCCCGGCAGCCGCTGCGGCTGCTCAAAGTACGCCCCGCTGTTGCTGATGTCGCCCCGGTTTTCACCAAATCCCGCCTGGTAGCCCGCCCACACCAGCGTCCCGTCCGGCGCGGTTACCTCGTGTACCGTGCCCGTCAGGTCCGTGTGGTAATACCAGATTTTCTGGCTCTCTCCGCGCCCCGTGATGGCAGCCACCGGCGTGTACGGCTGTTCCGCATCGTACAGGTATGTCCGCTTTCCCTGCCACGTTGTCTCCTGTAACAGCCGGAACCCTTCCCACACAAACGTTGTCCGGCTTCGTTCTCCCCGGTCGGTATGGAGATTGCTGGTCGCCTTGCTGATGCGCCTGCCCAGCGCATCGTACTGATACCGCGTCTCGCTGTTGCTGCTGATGACCCGCGTTAACTGGCCCTGCGCGTTCCACTCCAGCTGCTGGTCCCTGCGCTCTGTCAGTTCGCCCCATTCGTTATAGCGGTAGCGGTCACGCCCGTAACCCGGCAGGCGGTTATCCATCACCGCTCCCTGATACTCATCCGTCAGCAGGTTGCCCGCTTTGTCGTAATAATAATGGTCATGGTCATACATCTGCCCCGTGCGGCTGGTCAGCCAGCCGCTGCGGTCATAGCTGAACACCAGGCAACCGCGCAGTTTGTCATTGATGCCGCCGACTTCACCGTCTGCGTTCCAGATATAGTCCCGCGCCGTCACGCTGTCGTTCTGCGCCGGGGGAGTACCGCCTGCTGTGGATTCTGGCTGCCACCTGGCAGGCTGCGCTGCCAGCTTAACCGGTTGTCGGCGTTGTAGCCGCTGAACGTCGCCAGTTTCCCCTGCGTGCGTATCACCTGACGGTGCAGGCTGTCACGCTCATATTCACTGACCGTGATACCGTCCAGTGCCGTCTGGAGCAGATGCCCGCTGCCGTAGTAAAGATGACTGAGATGCTGCCCGTCCGGCAACGTGATATCGGTGGGATTGCCCAGCGCATCGCGCCGGTATTTGATACTGCCGTGCACGCTGTGCTCTGCCGTCAGCCACCCGCTGCGGTCATACGCAAAACGCACCGTGTCCGCCTGCATGTGGTGCAGCCGTTCCCCTTCTTCCGTGGGGGTGAGCGTCACTTCCGTTATCTGGTCAAGACGGTTGTAGCTGAAGGTCCGTGTACTGTGCTGCGTGTCACTGCGCAGCAGGCGGCCCAGCGCATCACGCTCCTGCTGTTCATTGCGCACCCCGCCCTCTGTGCCCTGCGTCGGGATGATGACCGGAAACCCGTCCGCATTCAGCGCAAACATCCTTATCAGGCCGTCCGGGCGCTGTTCTCCCGTCAGCCGTCCGTCGCCGTCGTAGCTGAACCGGTACTGAGCCCCGTTGCCGTTGCTCAGACTGGCAACCAGCCCTTCCGGGGTGTACTGCCAGCGCGTCTCCCGTTTCTCTTCATCCGTATGGCGCGCCAGCATCCCGCGCTGCGTATACTGCCAGGACTGCACACTGCCCGTGATGCGACGGTGGCTGCTCAGTAACCCCAGCGCGTTCCAGGTGTAACGGTCCTGCTGTTTACCGGGGTGGCAGACCGTCTCCGGCAGCCCCTGATCATCATACCCGTACCGCGTGACGCGCCCTTCCGGGTCCGTCTCCCGTATCACCTGGCCGTGTTCGTTGTAATCCGCCTTCCATACGTGGTCGTCATCCAGCGCCCGGCGCGTGATTTCAGCAAAACTGCCGTTCCACTGCGTCTGTGTCACCCGGCCTGCCGGGTCCGTCTCTTTCACCACCCGGCTCAGGGTGTCGTATTCCAGCGTTACCCTGCGTTCGCCGGGGAGTTCCACCGCTACCGGAAAATGGTTTTCGTTGTACGTGAAGCGGTACATTCCGCCGCCCGGCGTCCGGTGCGCAGTCACATACGTCTCTTCATCAAACCACCACTGCCACTTCTGCTCCGGCCTGCCGGTTACCACCGTCTGCCCGCCAGCAAAATCATAGTGGAACCGGTAATCCTCGCCGTCGCTGGTCGTGTGTTCCACCACGCGCGGGAAACCTTCAATCTCTTCCCAGTGGTAGGTACAGGTAAAGCCCGTCGCGTTGCGATGCTCTGTCATCAGGCCATTTTCATAGGCAAACTGGCGCACCGTCACACCAGCCCGGTTCACCACGCCAGTCAGTTGCCCGTTATCGTCGTAACGATATTCCACCAGGTTACCGGGACGCCCGCCCTTCAAAAGTTCAATATGCGACAGGCGTTCCCCTGCTTGCGTCATCGTGCGGTGCAATAACAGATGGTGTCCGCTGCTGGAGGCCACCCGCACCAGCCTGCCGTTCTCACGCCCGAAAGCAATACGCTGCCGGTACGGCGTCTCCATAAAAAGTAACGGCGCGACGCCGTGGTCATCAAATTCATCAAACACGTAATAGCTGCGGTCGGTGTAATGCAGCACATAGCATCCGTCATGCAGACGGCTCAGGTAAAACTGCTCTTCCGGGTCGAATATCTGGTGGCCCGGTATCAGCATCTCTTTCGGATAACTCAGTTCCCGACCCTGTACACCGATGAAGGTGATATATGTTTCATCCTCACGCAGGTTTATCTCCCAGTTCAGCCGCCATCCTCTGCCCAGCAATCCTTCAGTTTCCAGGTGGCTGGCGTAAAAGCGCGAACAGGTGACAGGCAGGCGTCCTGGCAGGGTAAAATCCGTCTCCGGCAGCAAAATTTTTTGCCCAGTGGTGACATCTACCGGATTGCTGAACAATCCCATGACTGTGTCAGAGATGGCCATCCCGACCATTTCGCCACCAATAAATTTTGCCGCACATTTTGTACCAAATTTCGACCCCATCTTTGCCGCCTGACGCCAGGCGCCAGCCAGCCCGCCAAGCATTCCGGCGACCACATACAGCACATCCACCACCTGACGCAGCCAGTCAGGGATTTCCGGGCTGATTTCCAGTACCGTCTGCGTACCGCCGCCGAGAAAGACATTGGGGGAGCCGTCCTCAATCACTGCATCACACTCAGTGTGGTCATCCTTACGGGCAGCTGGCTGTTGATGTAGATGTTGCCGGAACCTTGGGCAATGCGGATTTCCGGGGAATGGTCTTCGCATATCACCGTACTCAGTACGGCCCGGGCGGCCGGGCGACTGTTGGTGCTGACATTATCAGAACCGGTCAGAATTTTTCCCACTGTGGAATGTATCGAGCGCCCAATAGCCTCACCCAGTTGCAGGACTCCGGAAGCTATCTGATCAGCCAGAAAACTCAAAATCAGCCCGGCCAAAAAGCCGCAGGTAAAAAAAGCAAAGCTGGCGACGGCAATAATGGCGATACCTATGATGGCCCCTATCAAAAACCCGGCAAGGGCGCTGGTGTGGTAGATGGGGTCATCCACCCGTGCGGCTTCATACATGACAAAACCTCCCTGTTTTTTTTAGCTTTTAGCAGGCTGAAAACTAGTCAACCATGCAGTCCATAGCTGGTCGGTGTGATCATCAAAAGGACGCTGAGTGGTCAGCGTCAACATTAGTACCTTTGCTGGCCCGGTGATAAACCCGGCCTGACGCTGGTACACTTCTGTTTTTCCAGAACGATGAGTTGCGAGAATCTGTTCACCTGTCATGGCAGCTTCGCCAGTTCCCGCCAGTGCCGTTCCCCGCGAAAGTACCCGGTGCTGGCCTAGGTTTTTTTTTTCATCAAGGCTATCTGGCGGTCAATATAGGTGGTCAGATTTTCATCTGGCCTGAGCGTATCGCGGAAAATATTCAGACTGGGAGTTGCCCTTTCATTGCCCGATGGGACGAAGATATTGACGGTGCGATCAAGAAAAGTTTCAGGCAGGGCAAAGCAGCCCTCCTGAATACGGTAAAGGCTGGTCATAGAAAAATTCCTTTTATATTTTTTATTCAGAAACGTCGGGGGTAGGTAACGGGGCAATATCATCCGCAGTCATGGCTGTGCCGCCATCCGGATTCATATCAATGCCACTGCCAATGAGTTGCATAACATCGCTGGTGTGCAGTAACAGTTGTTTTCCGCAAAACTCAATCGAGCCATCCTTGTGTAATACAAGCGCTGCATTGCCGCAACGAAGGGTAAATTGATCGCCAACATCCAGACGATATGTCGTTCCGACATTGATGGTTTGAGCCAGTTTGACGGAAAGACCATCATTTTTTGTGATGGTGGCATTACGGTCTTCTCCCACGCTGATGGTTTCATTTTTGACAATGGTTTTTATGCGATCGACCATGACCGTGTGGGTTTCATTGTTTTTTACCGTGGTATTGAGGTCTTTTTCCGCATGGAACTTCACCTCTTCCGCACCCGTTTTATCATCGAAGCGCAGCATATTTCCGTTAGTCGGCCCTCCCTGCAATGAGTGGCTGAATATCCCACTCTGCGACGCCATGCCCGGCAGCCCCCACGGCGGCATGGTGTCCTGGTTATAGGTGCGCCCCACGATGATGGGCAAATCCGGATCGCCGTTTTTGAAATCCACCAGTACTTCCTGGCCAATACGCGGGATCTGGATCATGCCGAATCCTTTACCCGCCCACGGATAGCTGACGCGGATCCAGCAGGAACTGTTTTCGTCATTCTTTCCGTAACGGTCCCAGCCAAACTGCACCTTCACCCGGCCATATTTATCCGTCCAGATTTCCTGCCCCGCCGGGCCGGTGACGATGGCGCTCTGCGGGCCTTTGGTGTGGGGTTTGCTCAGGGTTCGTTGTGGGCGGTAAACTTCGCTGGTGGGGTGCAGTTCAAACGTGGTGACATAGGTAAAATGCTGATCCTGACCGCTGTGCTGCGCATTATCCCGTAAAAACAGAGTGGTCTGTACCAGCAGATATTCCTGATTAATTTCTGCCGTCGGGTGATTCATCAACGTAAAGGTGTACCCGGTCATGAGGGTACGGATATGACCGGCCCCATGTGCCCGGCTGCCTGGGCTGCGCTGCGCTTCCATACGAATGCGCGTCAGCATCTCGCCTTCGCCCGTAGTGAAGTAATCACCAGGCCATTCGTAATGCTCGTATTCAGCATGACCGGTATCACGCGGACTGGCCACGGTACTTTTAAGCAGCGAACGAGGCTTCATAAAATCAAAATCGTCCATCACCCACTTTCCAGTACGCAGCCTCTCACTGGCCGTAATGGTGTGGATAAATTCCTTATCCAGTTTCAGCCCTTCCTGGTGCCACTCCACCAGCGGCGAGTCAGGGCACGCTTTATGACCATTGATGGCATCCACCAGCACCAGCGTGTGGCTGTTCTCGCTGTGCTCAAACCACCAGTAAATCCCCCATTCCTGCATCAGGCGCTGGATGAAATCGAAGTCGGTTTCACCATACTGCACCTGCCAGGCGCGGGGTGGATAATTTTCCACCAGCCGCTTTTCCACCGGAAAGGAATATTCATCCAGTACTTCATCGAGAATATCCACCACGGTTTTGTTCTGGAACGCTTTGTAGTCGCTGGTATGGGTCAGCAGCTTCAGCCATGGCTCAATGCGTAATTCATACGTTACCGAACGGCTCTCATGGCCGACCACCCTCGCCGCCGTCACCAGCCCGCTGATATACCGTTTTCCGCCGCCGTCCAGTTCGATACTGACGCACAGGTCTTTGCCCACCATGAGCTGAAGCGGCAGGTTAGCAGCGGGGGAAACGTACCCCAGGTTCAGGGCGTCCAGCGTTTTAAGCTGTACTGTGTAAGAAAACAGATTCCCAAGCCCTTCCGAACCATTCATGCCTGCAAACAAAAGCATCTGCGGCGGCACCGCACTACCACTTACTGTGACGTTATGCGCCCCCGGAGCACCGGCTGCAAGCGACGCCGCTGCATCCTGAACTGCACCAGCCATATCCGAGATCCCTGCTGCTGCAGCGGCAGCCTGCGCAGCAGCTACTGCGGCTTTAACCAGACCTGACGGTTCCGGCAGCGCACCAAACAGGTCCGCCGCAGCCTGTTCTGCCATCTCCTCGGCGGCACCAGATACATCGGTTACAGCTGAACCTGTGCTCATACCGCCACTTTCGCCAGCTATTGGTGGTGTGGTGATGACGGGTCCACCGTTTCCAACTGGTTTATTACCCGTAGATACAAAACTCATGATATTTGCTCCTTTAATACCGGATTAAAATCTAGCCCCTGGTGGCCAAAAAATATAAGTAATCACTCTCCATTGCCCGTCTTTATAATGAAACCAACATGTCAGATTCAAATCCCCCTGCAAATTCCAGAACATTTCCTTAATAGGAACATCTTGAAATTCAGGATCTGTTATGCGATAAGTTTGATTCAAGCCGATATAATACTCACCAACAAATTTATATCGTGGCCTCACGAACTCATGAGCAGGCGGCCCATATTTCTTCATAAAAAAGATGTCATTACTTCCATCATGTATATCATTTTCTTCATAATATTTGGTGGATTGAGCAACTGCAGAAGACTTGAAAACATTCACTATAGCTATGTAATTTATTGAAAGGAAAATCACTATAATACAGAAAAATTTCATTTGGTTACATTCAATAAAGTAAATTTAGTTTCAGGCATTATGATATTCAACGTTATAGTTGCGTTTTTAAGGTATCGTTCCCAAAGCTCCATTCCCACATTCATCAACCCACTAATATCTCCAACATACGGAGACGAAGAATCATAATCATCATCTAAGTAACCAAGTACATGTCCGGCTTCATGAGGTATATTTACTTGCAACGTATTATTACAGTTAATACATTTCGCTACTTTTTCCAGGCCCGCTGAATCAACATGAACCGTACTGTTTTTAAAATCAACATATGTTCTTAAATCAGCACCAGGCAAAACCTTTGTTGCAATAACCAACCAGTCTTCATTCTGAGATGCAGAAATTATTCTTACATCAAAAGGCAAAGCTTTACCCTGAAATTTTTTAGCGAACTCAGATTCACCGGAAACAGAATAAGTTATTTTCCCATTCCATGCCTGCTGAACAGATAAATATATCGCTCGCATAAAAATAGCTTTTTCCCATATAGTCCAGTCATCTGTAACGGTATTATCCTTATACTACTCATACTTCCATCTTATCACAGCCGTAATCGAACCAGTATTTTGATTTAATAAATACGTCCTCCTACCATCCTTATGTATAATGATATTGCCATCAATATTTGTTTTTTCAGGTAATGACTCCAACTTACTGATAGTGTTTTATGTTCAGATAATGCCCGATGACCTTGTCATGCAGCTCCACCGATTTTGAGAACGACAGTGACTTCCGTACCAGCCTTGCCAGATGTTGTCTCAGATTCAGATTATGTCGCTCAATGCGCTGAGTGTAACGCTTGCTGATAACGTGCAGCTTTCCCTTCAGGCGTGATTCATACAGCGGCCAGCCATCCGTCATCCATACCACGACCTCAAAGGCCGACAGCAGGCTCAGAAGACGCTCCAGTGTGGCCAGAGTGCGTTCACCGAAGACGTGCGCCACAACCGTCCTCCGTATCCTGTCATACGCGTAAAACAGCCAGCGCTGACGTGATTTAGCACCGACGTAGCCCCAATGTTCGTCCATTTCAGCGCAGACAATCACATCACTGCCCGGTTGTATGCGCGAGGTTACCGACTGCGGCCTGAGTTTTTTAAGTGACGTAAAACCGTGTTGAGGCCAACGCCCATAATGCGTGCACTGGCGCGACATCCGACGCCATTCATGGCCATATCAATGATTTTCTGGTGCGTACCGGGCTGAGAGACGGTGTAAGTGAACTGTAGTTGCCATGTTTTACGGCAATGAGAGCAGAGATAGCGCTGATGTCCGGCAGTGCTTTTGCCGTTACGCACCACGCCTTCAGTAGCGGAGCAGGAAGGACATCTGATGGAAATGGAAGCCACGCAAGCACCTTAAAATCACCATCATACACTAAATCAGTAAGTTGGCAGCATTACCAAAATTCCGACTATTACTTGATACGTGATTATTGTCGGTGATTTTTTTGTACACCATCAGTGTATATCTCAATAACCCCTGAATAAGTAGCTCTGAATAGGTATAAGGGATGTAGCCATTTTTAAATGGATTTCTTATGCCAAAAATGATCGTCGATTTCCCCATAAAATGTGAGCGATGCCGAAAGAAATAAAATTAGTTATTGCATTTGAAGTTTGGATGAAAGATTATCATTTGTCATACAAATGAGGGGTGGTATGTTGCTAGCCAATTAAAAAAGAACGCCATATTTATTGATGATTGATCCCCCGGTGGGGGGGAAACATCGGGCATAAATGGGCATGAAGTAATGGAGTATTAGTTGTGAATGTCAATTTCTTTGTCACCTGTATTGGTGACGCCCTGAAATCAAGAATGGCACGAGACTCCGTGCTGCTACTGGAAAAACTCGGCTGTCGCGTAAATTTCCCGGAGAAACAGGGATGCTGCGGTCAGCCTGCGATCAATAGCGGTTATATCAAAGAAGCGATTCCAGGGATGAAAAATCTGATCGCCGCACTGGAGGATAACGACGATCCCATTATTTCACCGGCTGGCTCTTGCACCTATGCCATAAAAAGTTACCCGACGTATCTGGCGGATGAACCTGAATGGGCATCACGTGCCGAAAAGGTTGCCGCGCGTATGCAGGATCTCACCTCTTTTATTGTTAATAAATTAGGGGTAGTCGATGTAGGTGCCAGTTTGCAAGGGAGAGCTGTGTATCACCCATCTTGTAGCCTGGCCCGTAAGCTGGGAGTGAAGGACGAGCCACTTACGCTGCTGAAAAATGTGCGTGGACTGGAGCTGTTGACCTTTGCTGAACAGGATACCTGCTGCGGATTTGGCGGCACGTTCTCGGTCAAAATGGCCGAAATATCCGGCGAGATGGTGAAAGAAAAGGTTGTGCACCTGATGGAAGTCCGCCCTGAGTATTTAATTGGTGCTGACGTGAGTTGCCTGCTGAACATCAGTGGGCGATTACAACGGGAAGGGCAGAAAGTCAAAGTGATGCATATTGCTGAAGTGTTGATGAGCCGCTGAGGATATAAAGATGTCGATCAAAACCAGTAATACAGATTTTAAGACACGCATCCGTCAGCAAATTGAAGATCCGATCATGCGCAAAGCGGTGGCAAGCGCGCAGCAGCGTATTGGGGCAAATCGGCAAAAAATGGTCGATGAATTGGGGCACTGGGAGGAGTGGCGCGATCGGGCCGCCCAGATACGTGATCATGTTCTGAGTAATCTCGACGCTTATCTGTACCAGCTCTCAGAAAAAGTGACGCAAAACGGCGGTCACGTCTATTTTGCAAAAACCAAAGAAGACGCTACCCGCTACATTTTACAGGTTGCCCAACGCAAAAATGCCCGGAAGGTGGTGAAATCTAAATCGATGGTGACCGAAGAGATTGGTGTCAATCATGTGTTGCAGGATGCTGGCATTCAGGTGATTGAAACCGATCTGGGTGAATATATTCTCCAGCTGGATCAAGATCCGCCATCTCATGTTGTGGTCCCGGCAATTCATAAAGATCGCCATCAGATCCGTCGAGTGCTACACGAACGTCTGGGCTATGAGGGGCCGGAAACGCCTGAAGCGATGACCTTATTCATCCGGCAAAAAATCCGTGAAGATTTCCTCAGTGCTGAAATAGGTATTACCGGCTGTAATTTCGCGGTGGCAGAGACCGGTTCGGTATGCCTGGTGACCAATGAAGGTAATGCGCGAATGTGTACCACGCTGCCTAAAACGCATATTGCAGTGATGGGAATGGAGCGTATTGCCCCCACGTTTGCCGAGGTAGATGTATTGATCACCATGCTGGCGCGCAGTGCCGTTGGTGCACGTTTGACGGGATACAACACCTGGCTGACAGGGCCGCGCGAAGCGGGGCACGTTGATGGTCCTGAAGAGTTTCATCTGGTTATTGTCGATAACGGGCGTTCTGAGGTGCTGGCCTCTGAATTTCGGGATGTGCTGCGCTGTATTCGCTGCGGGGCTTGTATGAATACTTGTCCGGCATATCGCCATATTGGCGGTCATGGATATGGCTCTATTTATCCAGGGCCAATTGGTGCGGTGATTTCTCCGCTACTTGGCGGCTATAAAGATTTTAAAGATTTACCCTACGCCTGCTCTTTATGCACTGCTTGTGACAGCGTGTGTCCGGTGCGTATTCCGCTGTCAAAACTGATTTTGCGTCATCGTCGGGTGATGGCTGAAAAAGGGATCACCGCAAAAGCAGAGCAACGGGCGATAAAAATGTTCGCTTATGCCAATAGTCATCCAGGATTGTGGAAAGTCGGGATGATGGCCGGCGCTCATGCGGCAAGCTGGTTTATCAATGGCGGCAAAACACCACTCAAATTTGGCGCGATTAGCGACTGGATGGAAGCACGCGATCTTCCTGAAGCTGACGGAGAGAGTTTCCGTAGTTGGTTTAAGAAACATCAGGCGCAGGAGAAAAAGAATGGATAATCGGAGCGAATTTTTGAATAACGTTGCTCAGGCACTGGGTCGCCCGCTGCGACTTGAACCGCAAGCAGAAGATGCGCCGCTTAACAACTATGCTAACGAGCGGCTTACCCAACTTAACCAACAGCAGCGCTGTGACGCGTTTATTCAGTTTGCCAGCGATGTTATGTTGACGCGCTGTGAGCTGACCAGCGAGGCGAAGGCGGCAGAAGCTGCAATACGTCTGTGTAAAGAGCTGGGAGATCAGTCGGTCGTGATTAGCGGTGACACGAGGCTGGAGGAATTGGGGATTAGTGAACGTTTGCAGCAGGAATGCAATGCCGTTGTTTGGGATCCGGCGAAAGGTGCCGAGAATATCTCGCAGGCAGAGCAGGCTAAAGTGGGTGTCGTGTATGCTGAATATGGTTTAACCGAATCGGGAGGCGTGGTTCTTTTTTCCGCCGCCGAGCGCGGGCGTTCATTGAGCCTGCTCCCGGAATCTTCTCTTTTTATCCTGCGTAAAAGCACAATCCTGCCGCGTGTAGCGCAACTCGCAGAAAAATTGCATCAGAAAGCGCAGGCCGGTGAACGAATGCCGTCATGTATTAACATCATCAGTGGTCCCAGCTCAACGGCGGATATTGAGCTTATCAAAGTCGTCGGGGTTCATGGTCCGGTGAAAGCGGTGTATCTGATTATTGAGGATTGCTGAGAGAGATATGAGATCTGAACATAAACCTGAAGAAGGCATACGAGGTTGAAAATAGCGTTAAGGACAACCTGACTTAACCCCGTTCCGTCATGGTTATGCTGCTCTTCTGTAAATATCCAGGCATTAGTAATGCCAGGATATTTACAGTGAAAAAGACAGGCATCCATTCCTGAAAACGGGTTCCCTTCCCGGTCATTGTCACTTCAGCTTTATACAGGCACTCTCTATCAGAATGCTGTTTATTACTGCCCAGAGTTTTGTTGGTATTCATCTACCATTTTTTTGACAAGGCAAAACATTACAGAAATTACAATGCTTAGAAAAAATCCCAGAGCCAGGCAAATGGCAGCAGGGTATTTATTTTTTATTTCTGGTGAGCTTATAGTTACACAGCCATCACCGTTCGGATACAATGACCAGTTCCTGGTCAGGTATATCATTTTTGTATAAAGCTCACTGTTAATTGCTGAAGGCGTTTGTATCTCATCGAGAACTTGCCTGCCATTATGGTATTCTGACGCATACCATTTGATAATAGACGCCTGCACGCGAGATATTTCCTCTTCAGCAGTTGGTAAATCTCTCTTATCTCCTGACCATTCCAGCCTTATTTCTCTGTTCTTGATATCTGGGCTGGTCTGAAAAAATGTAGTAATTCGCTGAATAACATCTTCAGTCATTGTGGTCTGACAGGCAAAATTATTATTGCTATCACAGCTAACAAGTATACCTGGCGTTGTCTGGTTTATTTTAAGGCTGTAAATCACTTTTGTATTGTCTTTATTGATATACAGAAACAACAGCACCATTGCCATACAGATAGCCATAATAAAAAGGATAACACGAATCTTTTTCTTCAGATGAAATAAAATCTCAATCAGATCGATATCCTGTTTGATTTGTTCACTCATAATATATCCAGAAAATAAAATCTGTCGCAGATAATGTTGTATTAATAGTCTGTATCAGGAATGTTCGGGTTAAATATCAGCAAAAAACCGGTAATGCTGCCAACTTACTGATTTAGTGTATGATGGTGATTTTAAGGTGCTTGCGTGGCTTCCATTTCCATCAGATGTCCTTCCTGCTCCGCTACTGAAGGCGTGGTGCGTAACGGCAAAAGCACTGCCGGACATCTGCGCTATCTCTGCTCTCATTGCCGTAAAACATGGCAACTACAGTTCACTTACACCGCCTCTCAGCCCGGTACGCACCAGAAAATCATTGATATGGCCATGAATGGCGTCGGATGTCGCGCCAGTGCACGCATTATGGGCGTTGGCCTCAACACGGTTTTACGTCACTTAAAAAACTCAGGCCGCAGTCGGTAACCTCGCGCATACAACCGGGCAGTGATGTGATTGTCTGCGCTGAAATGGACGAACATTGGGGCTACGTCGGTGCTAAATCACGTCAGCGCTGGCTGTTTTACGCGTATGACAGGATACGGAGGACGGTTGTGGCGCACGTCTTCGGGGAACGCACTCTGGCCACACTGGAGCGTCTTCTGAGCCTGCTGTCGGCCTTTGAGGTCGTGGTATGGATGACGGATGGCTGGCCGCTGTATGAATCACGCCTGAAGGGAAAGCTGCACGTTATCAGCAAGCGTTACACTCAGCGCATTGAGCGACATAATCTGAAGCTGAGACAACATCTGGCAAGGCTGGGACGGAAGTCACTGTCGTTCTCAAAATCGGTGGAGCTGCATGACAAGGTCATCGGGCATTATCTGAACATAAAACACTATCAGTAAGTTGGAGTCATTACCACAGAAATGTTGTCGTTTCTTACCAGTGAGGAACGAGAAGCCCTTACAAACATGCTCGCAAGGAAAGGTGTTGAGACTGTGCTACGCTTGTTAGATAAGGAAACTCAAGAGCTACTGCAACTAGAGGGCCGTAAACGCCTGGCAGCGTTGATGCTCGTTGATATGCCCGACGAGCAAGTCAGAGAGATTTTGGAAGAGATTGAAGCTAGTATTCTCTCAGAGAGTGTAAACGCGAAGGCGGGTTAACTTCATTGACCTGCCTTTAGGGTGCCTTTAAAATTCGTTTTTAAAGGCTACGATGACATTTTTGAAGAGTCTTAAAAGAATTAAAATACACGGCGCGCCTATCTTGAATGTTTTATCGATATCGAAGCATTGAGCATTTTTAACTCGTTTTATCTTGAATGCAATCGGCGCATAACTTATTGAATCCCATCAAATCCCGTCTTTTTTTACCCATTCCCGGTTATCTTGAATAAATTACCTAGTCATATAACACACTTCTTGCCGCACTGGCATTCATCGCTTTTCAGGCACAGGCGGTGAACGTCACCGTGGCGTATCAAACCTCAGCCGAACCGGCGAAAGTGGCTCAGGCCGACAACACCTTTGCTAAAGAGAGCGGGGCGAGCGTGGACTGGCGTAAGTTTGACAGCGGAGCCAGCATCGTGCGGGCGCTGGCTTCTGGCGACGTGCAAATCGGCAACCTCGGTTCCAGCCCATTAGCGGTTGCAGCCAGCCAACAGGTGCCGATTGAAGTCTTCTTGCTGGCGTCAAAACTGGGTAACTCCGAAGCGCTGGTGGTAAAGAAAACTATCAGCAAACCCGAAGATTTGATTGGTAAACGCATTGCCGTACCGTTTATCTCCACCACCCACTACAGCCTGCTGGCGGCGCTGAAACACTGGGGGATTAAACCAGGGCTAGTGGAGATTGTGAACCTGCAGCCGCCCGCGATTATCGCCGCATGGCAGCGGGGTGATATTGATGGTGCTTATGTCTGGGCACCGGCGGTTAACGCCCTGGAAAAAGACGGCAAGGTGCTGACCGATTCTGAACAGGTCGGGCAGTGGGGTGCGCCAACGCTGGACGTCTGGGTGGTGCGCAAAGATTTTGCCGAGAAACATCCTGAGGTCGTGAAAGCGTTCGCCAAAAGCGCCATCGATGCACAGCAACCGTACATTGCTAACCCTGACGCGTGGCTGAAACAGCCGGAAAACATCAGCAAACTGGCGCGTTTAAGCGGCGTGCCTGAAGGTGACGTTCCGGGGCTGGTGAAGGGAAATACCTATCTGACGCCGCAGCAACAAACGGCAGAACTGACCGGACCGGTGAACAAAGCAATCATCGACACCGCGCAGTTTTTGAAAGAGCAGGGCAAGGTCCCGGCTGTAGCGAATGATTACAGCCAGTACGTTACCTCGCGCTTCGTGCAATAAAAGGAGGCGCAGATGCTGCAAATCTCTCATCTCTATGCCGATTATGGCGGCAAACCGGCACTGGAAGATATCAACCTGACGCTGGAAAGCGGCGAGCTACTGGTGGTGCTGGGGCCGTCCGGCTGCGGTAAAACCACCCTGCTGAATCTGATTGCCGGTTTTGTGCCTTATCAGCATGGCAGCATTCAACTGGCGGGTAAGCGTATTGAGGGACCGGGAGCAGAGCGTGGCGTAGTTTTTCAGAATGAAGGGCTGCTACCGTGGCGCAATGTACAGGACAACGTGGCGTTCGGCCTGCAATTGGCAGGTATAGAGAAAATGCAGCGACTGGAAATCGCGCACCAGATGCTGAAAAAAGTGGGGCTGGAAGGCGC
The DNA here is from genome assembly GCF_000006925.2 of Shigella flexneri 2a str. 301. Lineage (NCBI taxonomy): Bacteria > Pseudomonadati > Pseudomonadota > Gammaproteobacteria > Enterobacterales > Enterobacteriaceae > Shigella > Shigella flexneri. The sequence goes on along the minus strand of NC_004337.2, from coordinate 271,531 downwards.
AGAAAAACGCTATATCTGGCAGCTTTCCGATGGTCAACGTCAGCGGGTGGGGATTGCCCGCGCGCTGGCGGCGAATCCCCAGCTGTTATTACTCGACGAACCGTTTGGTGCGCTGGACGCCTTCACCCGCGACCAGATGCAAACTCTGCTGCTGAAACTCTGGCAGGAGACGGGCAAGCAGGTGCTGTTGATTACCCACGATATAGAAGAAGCGGTGTTTATGGCGACTGAACTGGTTCTGCTTTCATCCGGCCCTGGCCGTGTGCTGGAGCGGCTGCGGCTCAACTTTGCTCGCCGCTTTGTTGCGGGAGAGTCGAGCCGCAGCATCAAGTCCGATCCACAATTCATCGCCATGCGCGAATATGTTTTAAGCCGCGTATTTGAGCAACGGGAGGCGTTCTCATGAGTGTGCTCATTAATGAAAAACTGCATTCGCGGCGGCTGAAATGGCGCTGGCCGCTCTCGCGTCAGGTGACCTTAAGCATTGGCACGTTAGCGGTTTTACTCACTGTATGGTGGACGGTGGCGGCGCTGCAACTGATTAGCCCGCTGTTTTTGCCGCCGCCGCAACAAGTACTGGCAAAACTGCTCACCATTGCCGGACCGCAGGGATTTATGGACGCCACGCTGTGGCAGCATCTGGCAGCCAGCCTGACGCGCATTGTGCTGGCGCTACTCGCGGCGGTGGTGATCGGTATTCCGGTCGGGATCGCCATGGGGCTAAGCCCGACGGTGCGCGGCATTCTGGATCCGGTAATCGAACTTTATCGTCCGGTGCCACCGCTGGCTTATTTGCCGCTGATGGTGATCTGGTTTGGTATTGGTGAAACCTCGAAGATCTTACTGATCTATTTAGCGATTTTTGCGCCGGTGGCGATGTCGGCGCTGGCAGGGGTGAAAAGCGCGCAGCAGGTTCGCATTCGTGCCGCCCAGTCGCTGGGTGCCAGCCGTGCGCAGGTGCTGTGGTTTGTCATTTTGCCCGGCGCGCTGCCGGAAATCCTCACCGGATTACGCATTGGTCTGGGTGTGGGCTGGTCTACGCTGGTAGCGGCGGAGCTGATTGCCGCGACACGCGGTTTAGGATTTATGGTTCAGTCAGCGGGTGAATTTCTCGCGACTGACGTGGTACTGGCGGGGATCGCGGTGATTGCGATTATCGCCTTTCTTTTAGAACTGGGTCTGCGCGCGTTACAGCGCCGTCTGACGCCCTGGCATGGAGAAGTACAATGAGTGAACGTCTGAGCATTACCCCGCTGGGGCCGTATATCGGCGCACAAATTTCGGGTGCCGACCTGACGCGCCCGTTAAGCGATAATCAGTTTGAACAGCTTTACCATGCGGTGCTGCGCCATCAGGTGGTATTTCTGCGCGATCAAGCTATTACGCCGCAGCAGCAACGCGCGCTGGCCCAGCGTTTTGGCGAACTGCATATTCACCCTGTTTACCCTCATGCCGAAGGGGTTGACGAGATCATCGTGCTGGATACCCATAACGATAATCCGCCGGATAACGACAACTGGCATACCGATGTGACATTTATTGAAACGCCACCCGCAGGGGCGATTCTGGCAGCTAAAGAGTTACCTTCGACCGGCGGTGATACGCTCTGGACCAGCGGTATTGCGGCCTATGAGGCGCTCTCTGTTCCCTTCCGCCAGCTGCTGAGCTGGCTGCGTGCGGAGCATGATTTCCGTAAATCATTCCCGGAATACAAATACCGCAAAACCGAGGAGGAACATCAACGCTGGCGCGAGGCGGTCGCGAAAAATCCTCCGTTGCTACATCCGGTGGTGCGAACGCATCCGGTGAGCGGTAAACAGGCGCTGTTTGTGAATGAAGGCTTTACTACGCGAATTGTCGATGTCAGCGAGAAAGAGAGCGAAGCCTTGTTAGGCTTTTTATTCGCCCATATCACTAAACCGGAGTTTCAGGTGCGTTGGCGCTGGCAACCGAATGATATTGCGATTTGGGATAACCGCGTGACTCAGCACTATGCCAATGCCGATTACCTGCCACAGCGGCGGATTATGCATCGGGCGACGATCCTTGGGGATAAACCGTTTTATCGGGCGGGGTGATACGAGTGCGGACGGTTCCCTCGCCCCCTTGGGGAGAGGGTTAGGGTGAGGGGGCGTTCACTGTACTTTCAACAGGTTAACTCCCCCTTTCTGAGAGGAAAAAAATTAACGCAGAATCTTCTTCTCAGCCAAATCCAGCGCAAAGTAGCTGAAAATCAGATCCGCACCCGCACGCTTAATTGAACCTAAGCTTTCGAGCACGACTTTCTCTTCATCTATAGCACCCGCCAGCGCGGCGAACTTAATCATCGCGTACTCACCGCTCACCTGATACGCGCCAATCGGCAATTCAGTACGTTCACGCAGCTCACGCACGATGTCGAGGTACGCTCCAGCAGGTTTAACCATCAGGCAGTCTGCGCCCTGGGCTTCATCCAGCAGTGACTCACGAATCGCCTCGCGACGGTTCATTGGGTTCATCTGATAGCTTTTGCGGTCGCCTTTTAATGCGCTTCCTGCAGCTTCACGGAACGGGCCATAAAAGGAAGAGGCGAACTTGGTCGAATACGACATAATCGCCGTATCTTTAAAGCCTGCAGCGTCCAGCGCCTGACGAATCGCCTGTACCTGGCCGTCCATCGCGGCGGAAGGGGCGATGAAGTCTGCGCCTGCAGCAGCTGCAACCACGGCTTGCTTGCCTAAATTTTCCAGAGTCGCGTCGTTGTCGACGCCATGCTCGCACAGCACACCGCAGTGACCGTGAGAAGTGTATTCACAGAAACAAGTGTCTGACATGACGATCATTTCTGGCACAGTCTGCTTGCAGATGCGCGACATACGCGCCACCAGTCCATCTTCCCGCCAGGCGTCGCTGCCGGTTTCATCGGTATGGTGAGAGATGCCAAAAGTCATTACGGAACGGATACCGGCGTTGGCGATGCGTTCAATTTCGCGTGCCAGATGTTTCTCTGGAATGCGCATCACGCCTGGCATGGCTTCAACGGCTTTGTAGTCGTCAATTTCTTCTTCAACAAAGATCGGCAACACCAGGTCGTTAAGGCTAAGTGTTGTCTCTTCAAACATAGCGCGCAGCGCAGGAGATTTGCGCAGGCGACGAGGGCGTTGGATTAAGTCTGTCATGGTCTGCCTGATGTTTGTGGAATTAAGGTGCACAGTATACCTGAAGCGGGGCAGGAGTGTTTTACGAAAGTTGTCGCGATGTTGACAAGAAGAGAATGAAAGAGAGACCAGGACATCTTTGTAATAGAAATAGCAATAATTTCATATTCACTGAAAATATTTTTAATCTTTATTTATAGCTCTTGGTTATTATTTTTTGGCGTTTGGTTGTGCTGCTATAAATTGAATAATTCAAACTTTGTTGTATATTGATAAGATATTTATCTGGTTTGTATTTTTGATATTTATAACGCGTATGCATCAAAAATAACATTATCTGCAACATACTGAAATATCGTCCTTTTATCAATTTGATGCGTGTTTTTCTCCATAAATTATATATGTCCACATTCGGACTTAGGGGAAAGAATAATTGAACCATTCGTCTGTAACGCAGCATAATCGTTAGCGCGAAACATAATATGTTTTCTATGCATTGATAATTGATGGATCAACTTATTACGTCCCTGAGGAGGGATGACAAATGCACTCCTGGAAAAAGAAACTTGTAGTATCACAATTAGCATTGGCTTGCACTCTGGCTATCACCTCTCAGGCTAATGCAGCGACCAACGATATTTCTGGTCAAACTTACAATACTTTCCATCACTACAACGACGCCACCTATGCTGATGACGTTTACTATGATGGTTATGTAGGCTGGAACAACTATGCCGCTGATAGCTATTACAACGGCGATATCTACCCGGTCATTAATAACGCTACCGTTAACGGCGTGATTTCTACCTACTATCTGGACGACGGTATTTCTACCAATACCAACGCCAATAGTCTGACAATCAAAAACAGCACTATTCACGGTATGATTTATTCCGAGTGCATGACAACTGATTAGACTGGCCCCCTGAATCTCCAGACAACCAGGGTAATGACTCCAACTTACTGATAGTGTTTTATGTTCAGATAATGCCCGATGACCTTGTCATGCAGCTCCACCGATTTTGAGAACGACAGTGACTTCCGTACCAGCCTTGCCAGATGTTGTCTCAGATTCAGATTATGTCGCTCAATGCGCTGAGTGTAACGCTTGCTGATAACGTGCAGCTTTCCCTTCAGGCGTGATTCATACAGCGGCCAGCCATCCGTCATCCATACCACGACCTCAAAGGCCGACAGCAGGCTCAGAAGACGCTCCAGTGTGGCCAGAGTGCGTTCACCGAAGACGTGCGCCACAACCGTCCTCCGTATCCTGTCATACGCGTAAAACAGCCAGCGCTGACGTGATTTAGCACCGACGTAGCCCCAATGTTCGTCCATTTCAGCGCAGACAATCACATCACTGCCCGGTTGTATGCGCGAGGTTACCGACTGCGGCCTGAGTTTTTTAAGTGACGTAAAACCGTGTTGAGGCCAACGCCCATAATGCGTGCACTGGCGCGACATCCGACGCCATTCATGGCCATATCAATGATTTTCTGGTGCGTACCGGGCTGAGAGGCGGTGTAAGTGAACTGTAGTTGCCATGTTTTACGGCAATGAGAGCAGAGATAGCGCTGATGTCCGGCAGTGCTTTTGCCGTTACGCACCACGCCTTCAGTAGCGGAGCAGGAAGGACATCTGATGGAAATGGAAGCCACGCAAGCACCTTAAAATCACCATCATACACTAAATCAGTAAGTTGGCAGCATTACCGACAACCAGTATCACTTATTTAAGTGATAGTCTTAATACTAGTTTTTAGACTAGTCATTGGAGAACAGATGATTGATGTCTTAGGGCCGGAGAAACGCAGACGGCGTACCACACAGGAAAAGATCGCAATTGTTCAGCAGAGCTTTGAACCGGGGATGACGGTCTCCCTCGTTGCCCGGCAACATGGTGTAGCAGCCAGCCAGTTATTTCTCTGGCGTAAGCAATACCAGGAAGGAAGTCTTACTGCTGTGGCCGCCGGAGAACAGGTTGTTCCTGCCTCTGAACTTGCTGCCGCCATGAAGCAGATTAAAGAACTCCAGCGCCTGCTCGGCAAGAAAACGATGGAAAATGAACTCCTCAAAGAAGCCGTTGAATATGGACGGGCAAAAAAGTGGATAGCGCACGCGCCCTTATTGCCCGGGGATGGGGAGTAAGCTTAGTCAGCCGTTGTCTCCGGGTATCGCGTGCGCAGTTGCACGTCATTCTCAGACGAACCGATGACTGGATGGATGGCCGCCGCAGTCGTCACACTGATGATACGGATGTGCTTCTCCGTATACACCATGTTATCGGAGAGCTGCCCACGTATGGTTATCGTCGGGTATGGGCGCTGCTTCGCAGACAGGCAGAACTTGATGGTATGCCTGCGATCAATGCCAAACGTGTTTACCGGCTCATGCGCCAGAATGCGCTGTTGCTTGAGCGAAAACCTGCTGTACCGCCATCGAAACGGGCACATACAGGCAGAGTGGCCGTGAAAGAAAGCAATCAGCGATGGTGCTCTGACGGGTTCGAGTTCTGCTGTGATAACGGAGAGAGACTGCGTGTCACGTTCGCGCTGGACTGCTGTGATCGTGAGGCACTGCACTGGGCGGTGACTACCGGCGGCTTCAACAGTGAAACAGTACAGGATGTCATGCTGGGAGCGGTGGAACGCCGCTTCGGCAACGATCTTCCGTCGTCTCCAGTGGAGTGGCTGACGGATAATGGTTCATGCTACCGGGCTAATGAAACACGCCAGTTCGCCCGGATGTTGGGACTTGAACCGAAGAACACGGCGGTGCGGAGTCCGGAGAGTAACGGAATAGCAGAGAGCTTCGTGAAAACGATAAAGCGTGACTACATCAGTATCATGCCCAAACCAGACGGGTTAACGGCAGCAAAGAACCTTGCAGAGGCGTTCGAGCATTATAACGAATGGCATCCGCATAGTGCGCTGGGTTATCGCTCGCCACGGGAATATCTGCGGCAGCGGGCTTGTAATGGGTTAAGTGATAACAGATGTCTGGAAATATAGGGGCAAATCCACTGATTGTGCTGATCGTGCGGATGATTACTACCATGACCGTCTGGCGCTGACTGTTGATAATTCAACGATCGACGACAACTACGAACACTACACATATAACGGCACTTACAATAATGCCGCTGATACTCATGTTGTAGACGTTTACAACATTGGTACGGCTATTACTCTGGATCAGGAAGTTGATCTGTCCATCACTAATAACTCTCACGTTGCGGGTATTACGTTGACTCAGGGTTATGAGTGGGAAGATATTGACGACAACACTGTCAGCACTGGCGTAAACAGCAGCGAAGTGTTTAATAACACCATCACTGTTAAAGATTCTACCGTAACCTCTGGTTCATGGACTGATGAAGGTACTACTGGTTGGTTCGGTAATACAGGTAATGCCAGCGATTATAGTGGTAAATCTAACTTTGTCACCGTAGATACTGACGGAGATGGTGTTGCTGATAGCACTATTGCAAGCTGGGATGATGTTGCATTAGCTGTAGTTGCACATCCGAATGTTGATAATGCTATGCAGACCTGAATCGCCACGGGTTTAACAGACACCTCAGAGTCATTTAAGATGGCTTAAAGAGAGGTGCCCATGAGCGGTAAGCGTTATCCCGAAGAGTTTAAAACTGAAGCAGTCAAACAGGTTGTTGATCGCGGTTATTCTGTTGCCAGCGTTGCAACACGTCTCGATATCACCACCTGAGGTAGCCTGAGTTTAACGGACACTCCTTCCTGAAATAGAATGGCATCAGAAGGAGCTAATAATGAGCAGAAAAACCCAACGTTACTCTAAAGAGTTCAAAGCCGAAGCTGTCAGAACGGTTCTTGAAAATCAACTTTCGATCAGTGAAGGCGCTTCCCGATTATCTCTTCCTGAAGGCACTTTAGGACAATGGGTTACCGCCGCCAGAAAAGGGCTCGGTACTCCTGGTTCCCGCACGGTGGCTGAACTGGAATCTGAAATTCTGCAACTGCGTAAGGCGTTAAATGAAGCTCGCCTTGAGCGCGATATATTAAAAAAAGCAACAGCGTATTTTGCACAGGAGTCGCTGAAAAATACGCGTTAATCGAACAATGGCGACAACAATTTCCCATTGAAGCGATGTGTCAGGTATTTGGTGTATCCAGGAGCGGTTATTACAACTGGGTACAGCATGAACCCTCAGACAGAAAACAAAGTGATGAGCGGCTAAAACTGGAGATTAAGGTGGCACATATCCGCACTCGCGAAACATATGGAACCCGGCGGCTCCAGACGGAGCTGGCAGAGAATGGCATCATCGTTGGTCGTGACCGACTGGCATGTCTTCGTAAGGAGCTGAGGCTACGCTGTAAGCAGAAACGCAAGTTCAGAGCGACTACGAACCCGAACCACAATCTGCCAGTTGCGCCAAATCTGCTGAACCAGACGTTCGCTCCTACAGCACCAAATCAGGTCTGGGTGGCGGACCTGACGTATGTTGCCACACAGGAGGGATGGTTGTACCTCGCTGGCATCAAAGATGTTTATACGTGTGAAATTGTCGGCTACGCCATGGGAGAGCGCATGACAAAAGAGCTGACAGGTAAAGCCCTGTTTATGGCGCTCAGGAGCCAGCGCCCACCTGCCGGGCTAATCCACCACTCTGATCGAGGTTCACAGTACTGCGCATACGATTACCGGGTCATACAGGAGCAGTCTGGTCTGAAAACATCAATGTCGCGTAAAGGTAACTGTTACGACAACGCTCCGATGGAAAGCTTCTGGGGAACGCTGAAAAATGAGAGCCTGAGCCACTATCGTTTTAATAACCGGGATGAAGCCATCTCAGTAATACGGGAATACATTGAGATTTTCTACAATCGTCAGCGTCGTCACTCTCGTCTGGGGAATATCTCCCCGGCAGCCTTCAGGGAAAAATATCATCAGATGGCTGCTTAAAAAAAGAACAAATGGTAGTGTCCGCTATTGCCAGTACACCTCAACCCACAGCCTTTATGCCTGGATAAAGAAGTACGGTCCGGATTCTTCCACTAATAAAGAACAGTCAGATGCTCAGGCCGAGATCCGCCGTCTCCAGAAAGAGCTGAAACGGGTTACCGACGAACGGGACATATTAAAAAAAGCCGCGGCGTACTTCGCAAAGCTGTCCGACTGAGGTACGCCTTTATCCGTGACAACTCCTGTTGCTGGCCTGTTCGCCTGCTCTGTCGGGTGCTGGATGTTCATCCCAGTGGTTTTTACGCCTGGCTTCAGCAGCCGCATTCACAACGCCATCAGGCAGACCTGAGACTGACAGGACAGATTAAACAGTTCTGGCTGGAATCGGGATGCGTCTATGGTTATCGCAAAATCCATCTGGATCTGCGTGACAGCGGACAACAGTGCGGAGTAAACAGAGTCTGGAGACTGATGAAACGTGTCGGAATAAAGGCTCAGGTCGGATACCGAAGCCCGCGGGCACGTAAAGGCGAGGCCAGTATCGTGTCACCCAACAGGCTCCAGCGACAGTTCAATCCGGATGCTCCTGATGAGCGTTGGGTAACGGACATAACCTACATCAGGACCCACGAAGGCTGGCTGTATCTTGCCGTTGTTGTTGATCTGTTCTCACGCAAAATTATCGGCTGGTCCATGCAATCCCGGATGACAAAGGACATTGTCCTGAACGCACTGCTGATGGCTGTATGGCGGCGTAATCCCGAAAAACAGGTGCTGGTTCATTCGGATCAGGGCAGTCAGTACACAAGCCATGAGTGGCAGTCGTTCCTGAAATCACACGGCCTGGAGGGTAGCATGAGCCGTCGCGGTAACTGCCATGATAATGCGGTTGCAGAAAGTTTTTTCCAGTTGTTGAAACGTGAACGGATAAAGAAAAAGATCTACGGAACGCGGGAAGAAGCCCGCAGTGATATTTTTGATTACATCGAAATGTTTTATAACAGTAAGCGTCGGCATGGTTCTAGCGAACAGATGTCACCGACAGAATATGAAAACCAGTATTATCAACGGCTCGGAAGTGTCTAGATTATCCGTGGCGATTCATAGCTTGAGCTACTCTCACTTCAACAACGACCTGTCTGCAACCATGAGCAACGGTACTTACGTTGACGGTAGCACCAACTCCGACGCTTGGGGCTTCGGTTTGAAAACCGGTTACGACTTCAAACTGGGTGATGCTGGTTACGTGACTCCTTACGGCAGCATTTCTGGTCTGTTCCAGTCTGGTGATGACTACCAGCTGAGCAACGACATGAAAGTTGACGGTCAGCCTTACGACAGCATGCGTTATGAACTGGGTGTAGATGCAGGTTATACCTTCACCTACAGCGAAGATCAGGCTCTGACTCCGTACTTCAAACTGGCTTACGTCTACGACGACTCTAACAACGATAACGATGTGAACGGTGATTCCATCGATAACGGTACTGAAGGGTCTGCGGTACGTGTTGGTCTGGGTACTCAGTTCAGCTTCACCAAGAACTTCAGCGCCTATACCGATGCTAACTACCTCGGTGGTGGTGACGTAGATCAAGACTGGTCCGCGAACGTGGGTGTTAAATATACTTGGTAATATTCTTCACTCCGAAGAAATACTGGTAATTTAATCTAAATAATGCCCGTCAAGGATTTGACGGGCATTACTGCAAAGGACGCGCAAATGTTATCTGTAGTTAAACCTCTTCAGGAATTTGGTAAGCTCGATAAATGTTTGTCCAGATACGGTACGCGCTTCGAGTTTAATAATGAAAAGCAAGTTATATTTTCCAGTGATGTCAATAACGAAGATACTTTCGTTATTTTAGAAGGAGTTATCTCTCTGCGTAGAGAAGAAAACGTACTTATCGGTATTACCCAGGCTCCTTATATTATGGGGCTGGCTGATGGTTTAATGAAAAACGATATACCATACAAATTAATATCAGAAGGAAATTGTACGGGATATCATCTACCAGCCAAACAAACCCGCGCAACATTATTATCAATGATTGACTGGAATGAAGAATTGCGATCACGTATTGGTGTGATGAATTATATCCATCAACGTACACGCATATCGCGTTCTGTCGTCGCAGAAGTTCTCGCTGCTTTGCGTAAAGGCGGCTATATCGAAATGAATAAAGGCAAACTGGTCGCTATCAACCGTTTGCCTTCAGAGTATTAATCAGGATGCGGGGATAACCAACGGTTTATTCCCGCTTAGCTCGGTCACCAGATCATTGATGCCATCGCTCATATTTTTAAAGCGCGTCAACGGCGAACGAGTGACCACCACAAACGCGCCAATATTCTTCTGCGGGATCATCGCCATATAGGTAATGAAACCGCCACCACCGCCTGTCTTCTGAATAATCCTCGGACGACCCTCTTTCGGGGCCATATATACCCAGCCTAAACCAAGCGCATCCGCTTTGCCGGGGACATCCATGCCAATCACTTTCGTAAACTGCGCGCGCTGATAAATCAACGTCTGCATGCGATCTGCCTGGTTACTGCGCTGATAAAAATCAGATGACAAATACTGCTGCATCCAGCGCATCATATCGCCAGGCGTGGAATAGACGCCGCCGCTGCCAATTGCCGCCAGCGTGTTATTGCACGGACTGGCACCGCGCTCAGCAACCATTAAACGGCGGCACTGATCCGGTGAGGGGGTGTAGGTGGTGTCTTTCATCCCCAATGGATGGGTAATCTGCTCTTCAAACAACTGGGTATAAGGCTTGCCGGACGCATTCGCCAGTGCATCTGCCAGCAGGTCGAACGCAAGGTTAGAGTACGCCGCCTGACTGCCTGGCGCGGCTTTCAGCTTCGCCGTAGAAAGGTATTTCCAGCGTTGCTCGCGCGTTGGCCAGACAAACACCGGACGATGTGCCGCGCCACCGGGCTGTTCACGGGGCAGGGCGCTGGTATGGGTTGCCAGATTCACTAGGGTAATGGGCGTCCCATTGTAGGTCGGCACGCGTGCGCCTGGCGGAGCATATTTACTTAGCGGATCGTTTAACTTTACGGTCCCCTGGTCGAGCAATTTCACCAGCATTTCACTGGTCATTAGTTTGGTGAGGGAAGCAATACGCACGACCGAATCCAGCTGCGGGCGAACGTTATTACCAGGTCGCGTTTCACCATAACTACGAAAGACGCGCTGGTTACCGTCGATAACAACCAGCGCCATCCCCGTGGCACCGCTGCCGTAAAAAATATGATCGGCATAACGATCGACAATATCAGAGGCAAACTCCGGTTCAGTGATCGGCTGCGCCGCATGGACGGAGGTCAATGACGCCGCACACAGCACGGCAGAAAAAAGCAGACTACGTTTCAACGGTGGTGTCCATAGATTGAATGAAGGTAACTGAGCGTATTTATACTACTCATTGATGGATTGCAAAGGGCGAATTAGTGCAATAATAGTGTTAAAAACGTAACGGCGCGTAAACACGATCTTTTTCCTGCTCACCAATGCCTGCATTTGTGATCCTGCGCGTGTTAATCCGCTTATGTAAACAATCTTTGGTTTGTGAAATCCGTCGAAACAATTCTTATGGTCAGGCTGGCGAACTAAGCGCCTTGCTATGGGTCACAATGGGCGGTTTCATTTGGCTGACGCTTTGTAGCGGTCATGCGGTTAATACACAGCAGTTGTTAAAACGATAAGAAGTTAGCAGGAGTGCATATGTTTAAGTCTTTTTTCCCAAAGCCGGGAACGTTTTTTCTCTCGGCCTTTGTTTGGGCATTGATTGCCGTTATCTTCTGGCAAGCCGGTGGGGGTGACTGGGTGGCACGTATCACCGGCGCTTCCGGGCAGATCCCGATTAGCGCCGCGCGTTTCTGGTCGTTGGATTTCCTGATTTTTTACGCTTACTACATTGTTTGCGTAGGACTTTTTGCATTTTTCTGGTTTATCTACAGCCCGCACCGTTGGCAATACTGGTCAATACTCGGTACTGCGCTGATTATCTTCGTCACTTGGTTTTTGGTGGAAGTCGGGGTCGCCGTCAACGCCTGGTATGCGCCGTTCTATGATCTGATTCAAACCGCGCTAAGTTCGCCGCATAAAGTCACTATCGAACAATTTTACCGCGAAGTGGGCGTCTTTCTGGGGATTGCGCTGATCGCGGTGGTGATCAGTGTACTGAACAACTTCTTTGTCAGTCACTACGTGTTCCGCTGGCGTACGGCGATGAACGAATATTACATGGCGAACTGGCAACAACTGCGTCATATCGAAGGTGCCGCACAGCGTGTGCAGGAAGACACCATGCGTTTTGCTTCAACGCTGGAGAATATGGGCGTCAGTTTTATCAACGCCATCATGACGTTGATCGCCTTCCTGCCGGTGCTGGTAACGCTCTCCGCGCATGTGCCGGAGCTGCCGATTATCGGGCACATTCCGTATGGTCTGGTGATTGCCGCTATCGTCTGGTCGCTGATGGGGACCGGATTGCTGGCAGTGGTAGGGATCAAACTGCCGGGGCTGGAGTTTAAAAACCAGCGAGTAGAGGCCGCCTACCGTAAAGAGCTGGTTTATGGTGAAGACGATGCCACGCGCGCGACGCCGCCTACGGTACGCGAGCTGTTTAGCGCCGTACGGAAAAACTATTTTCGCCTCTATTTTCACTATATGTATTTCAACATCGCCCGCATTCTCTATTTGCAGGTCGATAACGTTTTCGGTTTGTTCTTGCTGTTTCCGTCAATTGTTGCCGGTACGATTACGCTCGGCCTGATGACGCAGATTACCAACGTTTTTGGTCAGGTTCGCGGTGCTTTCCAGTACCTGATTAACTCATGGACCACACTGGTTGAGTTGATGTCTATCTACAAACGTCTGCGCAGCTTTGAACATGAGCTGGATGGTGACAAAATTCAGGAAGTAACCCATACCTTGAGCTAAAAAGGAGAAGTAATGTCGCGCGTCAATCATCTATCTTCGCTGTCATTGTTGGCGGTTCTGGTTTTAGCGGGGTGTAGTAGTCAGGCTCCGCAACCGTTGAAAAAGGGCGAAAAAGCGATAGATGTAGCGAGCGTCGTGCGGCAGAAGATGCCTGCGAGCGTGAAAGACCGCGATGCCTGGGCGAAAGATCTCGCCACCACCTTTGAAAGTCAGGGGCTGGCACCGACGCTGGAAAACGTCTACTCGGTGCTGGCGGTGGCGCAGCAGGAGTCAAATTATCAGGCAGATCCGGCCGTTCCGGGCTTAAGCAAGATCGCCTGGCAAGAGATTGACCGTCGTGCTGAACGGATGCACATTCCTGCTTTTCTGGTTCATACCGCGCTAAAAATCAAATCGCCAAACGGCAAAAGTTATAGCGAACGGTTAGATTCGGTGCGTACAGAAAAGCAATTGAGCGCGATTTTTGACGATCTGATCAGCATGGTACCAATGGGGCAGACGCTGTTTGGTTCGCTTAATCCGGTGCGCACCGGTGGGCCGATGCAGGTCAGCATTGCTTTTGCCGAACAGCATACCAAAGGGTATCCGTGGAAAATGGACGGTACAGTTCGTCAGGAAGTCTTCAGTCGCCGCGGCGGGTTGTGGTTTGGTACTTACCATTTACTGAATTATCCCGCCAGCTATAGCGCACCGATATACCGCTTTGCTGATTTTAACGCTGGCTGGTACGCCAGCCGTAATGCCGCGTTTCAGAACGCAGTCAGTAAGGCCAGCGGCGTGAAGCTGGCACTGGACGGTGATTTAATTCGTTACGACAGTAAAGAACCCGGGAAAACCGAACTGGCAACGCGCAAACTGGCGGGAAAACTGGGGATGAGCGACAGCGAAATTCGCCGTCAGTTAGAGAAAGGTGACAGCTTCTCTTTTGAGGAGACGGCGCTGTACAAGAAAGTTTATCAACTTGCCGAAGCGAAAACGGGTAAATCACTACCCCGCGAAATGTTGCCTGGCATTCAACTGGAAAGCCCGAAAATCACCCGCAACCTGACTACGGCCTGGTTTGCGAAGCGCGTAGACGAACGGCGGGCGCGTTGTATGAAACAGTGATCAAACAGGAATGTCAGGCCAGATAAGGCGTTTCAGGCCGCATCTGGCAACGTAAATTTTACTGGCGGCGATGTCGCCAGTGCAGCCATAGCGCCACCACTGCAAAAATGAGGCAGCCTGCTAAAAACGGGATCAGCCCGAAAATGGTGCCGACACCTAAACCAATTTCCACCCGTGGGCGACCTGTTTCCTGGACCTGCATTAAACGCTCATAGACGCCGGGCGCATGCACTAACAGGTTCAGCAATTGCGCCCCAGCCCAAAAGCAAAACAGCACAAACAACGCATAGGCAATGTTGCCAGGCGTTGAAGAGGCATTGCGATATTTTCCGCTAAACAGCGATTTTGACAGGGTGAAATCAGCCATAAAAACCTCCGGAAGTCATCTGCTTCTCTTCTGGTGTGATACCAGCGGCTTATGGCAAGTCTGACAGGTCATTTAGATTGTCAATATCAGAATCATGGTAAATTGATGTTGGGAATATTCCCGAAGCGTGAATCTTCGTTGTGAGTCACAAAATGGCAACCTTAAGTTAAATTTATTAATAATTACGAAAATGTTGTCTACACCACAGACGGTTGTTACAGAATATGCAAGGATGTTGTTTTTCGTTAACGGAGCTGCCATGAATCTGCCTGTAAAAATCCGCCGTGACTGGCACTACTATGCGTTCGCCATTGGCCTTATATTCATTCTTAATGGCGTGGTGGGGGTACTGGGATTTGAAGCAAAAGGTTGGCAGACCTATGCCGTCGGTCTGGTGACGTGGGTGATTAGTTTCTGGCTGGCGGGGTTGATTATTCGTCGTCGCGATGAAGAAACTGAAAACGCCCAATAAGAATATTATCGGGCGTTAAAATATTACATTGTGGTTTTCAATGCGTTATCCGCAGCGTGACGCTCCAGCGCCAGCTCAATCAAACGTGTGATCAGATCGGTGTAACCCAGACCGCTGGCTTGCCACAGCTTCGGATACATACTGATGTTGGTGAAGCCAGGCAGTGTGTTGATCTCGTTGATCACCACTTCGTTCTCTGGGGTTAAAAACACGTCTACACGCGCCATGCCTGCGCATCCCAACGTCTGATAAGCCTGAACGGCAATCGCCCGGATCTTATCGTTGATCTCTGGTGCAATGGCTGCCGGAACTACCACTTTCGCGCCATCTTCGTCAATGTACTTGGTGTCGTAGGCATAGAAATCGCTGGTGAGTACGATCTCGCCACAGGTGCTGGCTTGCGGATTGTCGTTGCCCAGAACTGCGCATTCGATCTCACGACCTTTGATCCCTTGCTCAACGATCACTTTATGATCGAACTCGAACGCCAGATCGACGGCAATTGCGTACTGTTCTTCACTGGTTACTTTGCTGACACCAACAGAAGAGCCCTGATTAGCCGGTTTTACAAACAGTGGTAACCCCAGTTTAGACTCCACTTCGGCAAAACTGATGTTGTGACGATTAGCGCGCGTCAGGGTAATAAATGGCGCAATGTTCAGCCCGGCATCGCGTAGCAGACGTTTGGTGACATCTTTATCCATACAGGCTGCTGAAGCCAGAACATCAGAACCTACAAACGGTAAATTGGCGACCCGCAGCATTCCCTGCAAGGAACCATCTTCGCCCAGCGTACCGTGGACAATCGGGAAAATGACATCCACCGTCGGCAACGGCTGACCGTTTTGCGCGTCGATAAGCTGATGCTCATGTTTACCTGGCACCTGCGCAAGGCTGGTCGCCGAAGGGCGCAACGCAATATGGGCAGGATCGTCTGCATTTAGCAGATAATTGCTGGCATCGCTGACGTGCCATTGCCCTTGTTTATCAATGCCCAGCAGCACAACGTCGAAGCGACTTTTATCAATGGCATCGACAATGTTTTTTGCCGATTGCAGAGACACTTCATGTTCCGCTGATTTACCACCAAAAACGATTCCTACCCGCAGTTTTTCCATCTTAAAAACCTATCCCGTCTAACACAAAGTGCATACATTACCACGACAAAACGGGGGATTCGCGGCCTTCTGAAAGATTGTTGCAATCTTCTGCTGACAAAGCGTGCAACGTACTGGTGAAGAAAGTGCGTTATCTCAAAGATGTGCGCAAGATCACAAAAATGATGAACGGGAAGCTAATTTATTCCTGGCTTAAATGGCAATGCGGTGAGTTTTTTTCTCTTAATTATAAGTTAACGAAGAGAATATATTTCATAGCTTTTATTTATAATAAAGGTTGATAATTAAAAGCCTATATTTTGTGTGGGTAATTATTTAAATAAGAGAAACGTTTCGCTGGTAATCAAACAAAAAATATTTGCGCAAAGTATTTCCTTTGTCATAAAAATAATACTTCCAGACACTATGAAGTTGTGAAACATAATGTTAACTTCTCCATACTTTGGATAAGGAAATACAGACATGAAAAATCTCATTGCTGAGTTGTTATTTAAGCTTGCCCAAAAAGAAGAAGAGTCGAAAGAACTGTGTGCGCAGGTAGAAGCTTTGGAGATTATCGTCACTGCAATGCTTCGCAATATGGCGCAAAATGACCAACAGCGGTTGATTGATCAGGTAGAGGGGGCGCTGTACGAGGTAAAGCCCGATGCCAGCATTCCTGACGACGATACAGAGCTGCTGCGCGATTACGTAAAGAAGTTATTGAAGCATCCTTGTCAGTAAAAAGTTAATCTTTTCAACAGCTGTCATAAAGTTGTCACGGCCGAGACTTATAGTCGCTTTGTTTTTATTTTTTAATGTATTTGTACATGGAGAAAATAAAGTGAAACAAAGCACTATTGCACTGGCACTCTTACCGTTACTGTTTACCCCTGTGACAAAAGCCCGGACACCAGAAATGCCTGTTCTGGAAAACCGGGCTGCTCAGGGCGATATTACTGCACCCGGCGGTGCTCGCCGCTTAACGGGTGATCAGACCGCCGCTCTGCGTGATTCTCTTAGCGATAAACCTGCAAAAAATATTATTTTGCTGATTGGCGATGGGATGGGGGATTCGGAAATTACTGCCGCACGTAATTATGCCGAAGGTGCGGGCGGCTTTTTTAAAGGTATCGATGCCTTACCGCTTACCGGGCAATACACTCACTATGCGCTGAATAAAAAAACTGGCAAACCGGACTACGTCACCGACTCGGCTGCATCAGCAACCGCCTGGTCAACCGATGTCAAAACCTATAACGGCGCGCTGGGCGTCGATATTCACGAAAAAGATCACCCAACGATTCTGGAAATGGCAAAAGCCGCAGGTCTGGCGACCGGTAACGTTTCTACCGCAGAGTTGCAGGATGCCACGCCCGCTGCGCTGGTGGCACATGTGACTTCGCGCAAATGCTACGGTCCGAGCGCGACCAGTGAAAAATGTCCGGGTAACGCTCTGGAAAAAGGCGGAAAAGGATCGATTACCGAACAGCTGCTTAACGCTCGTGCCGACGTTACGCTTGGCGGCGGCGCAAAAACCTTTGCTGAAACGGCAACCGCTGGTGAATGGCAGGGAAAAACGCTGCGTGAACAGGCACAGGCGCGTGGTTATCAGTTGGTGAACGATGCTGCCTCACTGAATTCGGTGACGGAAGCGAATCAGCAAAAACCCCTGCTTGGCCTGTTTGCTGACGGCAATATGCCAGTGCGCTGGCTAGGGCCGAAAGCAACGTACCACGGCAATATCGATAAGCCCGCAGTCACCTATACGCCTAATCCGCAACGTAATGACAGTGTACCAACCCTGGCACAGATGACCGACAAAGCCATTGAATTGTTGAGTAAAAATGAGAAAGGATTTTTCCTGCAAGTTGAAGGTGCGTCAATCGATAAACAGGATCACGCTGCGAACCCTTGTGGGCAAATTGGCGAGACGGTCGATCTCGATGAAGCCGTACAACGGGCGCTGGAATTCGCTAAAAAGGAGGGTAACACGCTGGTCATAGTCACCGCTGATCACGCCCACGCCAGCCAGGTTGTTGCGCCGGATACCAAAGCGCCGGGCCTCACTCAGGCGCTAAATACTAAAGATGGCGCAGTGATGGTGATGAGTTACGGGAATTCCGAAGAGGATTCACAAGAACATACCGGCAGTCAGTTGCGTATTGCGGCGTATGGCCCGCATGCCGCCAATGTTGTTGGACTGACCGACCAGACCGATCTCTTCTACACCATGAAAGCCGCTCTGGGGCTGAAATAAAACTGCGCCCGGCAGTGAATTTTCGCTGCCGGGTGGTTTTTTTGCTGTTAGCAACCAGACTTAATGGCAGATCACGGGCGCAAACGCTCATGGTTAAAACATGAAGAGGGATGGTGCTATGAAAATAACATTCCTGGTTACCTTGCTTTTTGGTCTGGTTTTTTTAACCACCGTCGGCGCTGCCGAGAGAACCTTAACCCCACAACAACAGCGTATGACCTCCTGTAATCAGCAGGCGACGGCGCAGGCGTTGAAAGGGGATGCTCGTAAGACCTACATGAGTGATTGCCTGAAGAACAGCAAGTCTGCGCCTGGTGAAAAAAGTTTGACGCCACAGCAGCAAAAGATGCGTGAATGTAATAATCAAGCAACGCAACAAGCTCTGAAAGGTGATGATCGTAATAAGTTTATGAGTGCCTGCCTCAAGAAAGCCGCCTGATACCTGATTGAACCGCCCCGGGTTTCCTGGAGAGTGTTTTATCTGTGAACTCAGGCTGCCAGATCATCGTTTCCGATGGAAGCATAATAAGCTTTTTCTGCTTCTGCCGGAGGGATGTGGCCCAGCCTTTCCTGCAATCGTCGATTGTTATACCAGTCCACCCACGTTAGTGTGGCCAGTTCCACTTCTGCACGGTTTTTCCAGCTCTTACGGTGTATTACCTCCGCTTTGTAAAGACCATTGATGCTCTCCGCCATCGCGTTGTCATACGAGTCGCCTGTACTTCCTGTTGATGCCAGTAATCCGGCTTCCTTAAGCCGCTGTGTGTAGGCCAGCGATACATACTGAGAACCTTTATCACTGTGATGGACCGTGCCGGACGGTCGACGGGCCCATAACGCCTGCTCCAGTGCATCCAGCACGAATGTCGTTTCCATGGACGATGAGACCCGCCACCCCACGATGTATCCGGCAAACACATCAATGATGAACGCCACATAGACGAAGCCCCGCCATGTGCTGACGTAAGTAAAATCAGCCACCCACAGCTGGTCAGGTCGTTCTGCCACGAACTGACGGTTTACGCGGTCGCCTGCGGCAACGGCTTTCCGGCTGATGGTCGTACGGACCTTTTTACCCCGGAGAACACCGGCAAGTCCCATAACCGCCATGAGACGTGCCACAGTGCATCTGGCCACTCTGATACATTCCCGTAACAACTGACGCCAGACTTTACACCGTATACCTTGTGATTTTCATCGTATACGCGCTGTATCTCTTTCTTCAGCCAGTCATCGCGCTGCGCACGGGCACTGCGTTTATCCGGATGATGTCGCTGTTGCTGACAGTGGTAATACGTTGACGGGGCAATATGCAGTTCGCTGCATAGCGGTCCGCCCCCGTACTGCTCACGCAGCTTATCCAGCAGTGGCATCATTTTTTCCAGAGGCGGTCGAACTCCGCCTTCGCAAAATAAGCGGAAGCCTGGCGAAGGATATCGTTACTGCGGCGCAGTTCACGATTTTCACGCTCCAGCTCTTTCAGACGCTGACGTTCAGCGGTGGTGAGCCCTCCATCACCGCCCCCGGTATCCCGCTCATGCTGGCGACCCCAGACACGCAGAGTCTCCGGCGTACAGCCAATCTTTGGGGCAATGGAACAAATTGTCGCCCATTGTGAGTCATATTCGCCCTGACTTTCCAGAACCATACGGACTGCCCGTTGACGGACTTCGGGGGAAAAACGAGTATTTTTAGTCATCCTGTTTACCTCTTTCTCAGGAAGTTTAGTCTCCAGGATTCCCGGGGCGGTTCACGTTGGGTTTTTCTGCTCATTATTAGCTCCTTCTGATGCCATTCTATTTCAGGAAGGAGTGTCCGTTAAACTCAGGCTACCTCAACTCTCTTTTCAATAGGGTCAAGGTTTTTCATCCCGCCAAGATCTTCTGCCACCTGTTTGAGCATTGACCTTGTTGATGGCGCATCAATTTTTGCACCTGCAGGCATCGCCTTTTCAACATTGCGATAAAGCTGGTCGCTTCGTTTCATCAGCGCAGACATTCTTCCATTGACCGTATCAATAAACTTGTCGCTCATACCAAGAGCATCTTTTGCACCGGAAACGCGATCAATTATCTCACCCGCGCCCTGTGCTAGCTGCCTGATTGCTTCATTTTCCTGCACCTGTAGAGCAGAACCCGCACGGGACTTGATTGCTTGCTCAACTGCCTTGTATTGCTCGTTCCCGGAAAAGTGTGAAGGGAGTAATGAATCAACATTAAGCCTTTCAGCAGACTCCAGAACTTCAGCCTGAGGATTGATATCTAGTTCATCAAGCGATGAAGCGAGATTTGGCCTTTTTTGTGCTGCTACTGTGCGAACGACTTCCTCTGGGTTCTTCGTCGCAGGCGTCATTGGTACACCTTGTGCTACTCTTGCCTCTGCGGCATGAACCGCAGGATTTGTTGCTGCAGCGGCATCACCGGAGAATGGTGATGTTTCTGTTGGCGCAGTGGTCGCTCTCTGTGCAGATGTTTTATTGCCACTAATTATATTTGATGCACCACGAACACCACGGGTAACGCCATTTATCAGGCCATGCGTAGCAATGCTAAGTCCGGCATTAATAGCGGCATTTTCGGCAAAATCACCCCGTTGATTCGCCGCGTCAGCGAGAGAACCAATGACCATGTTTCCAGCTACACCTGCTCCAGGAACAAGATAACCGCCTATTGACTCTCCAGCTTGCGCGTAGGGGTCTGTCGGTCTGTCTACTGGACGATAAACATCATCCAATACTTTTGGCCCCCCAAGCCCCTGACTGATTGCATTAATCAGACTTGCGCCACCCTGCAATACGTCAAATGGTATGTTTACCAGACCACGACCAGCCTGTTCTGCAATTTGCCCTGCACTTTGACCACCAGTGAGCCAATCGCCAGCTTGTTGCATCAATGATGGTTCTTCCCGTGTTGGTGCATTATTGGCCTGATTAACTGTTTGTTGCTGAACAGGTTTCGGTGCGACAGAACTTACGGGTTGAGGTGGCTGCTGACTGGCTGCCTGCTGCTCAATCTGAGCAAATGGATTATTTGGGTCTGACTGCACACCTGATGCCGATACTTGTTCGGATGACTGTACTTCCAGTTGTGCAAACGGGTTGTTAGGGTCTTGCTGAGGATGTACCTTTGCAGAGGTGGCGCGCTGTTCGACTGTTGAGTCTGTCACCGGGTCACCAGCCCATTGAGCAAAGCGATCATCAACGTAACCGCGGCCTTCAGGTCCTGGCGTATATTCACCACGCTTTGCCTTCATAACGTTGCCGGGACCGTCGTGATAAGCCTGAAGAGAGTCACGCCAGTTACCAAACTGCTGGTACATCTTTGCCAGATAGCGCGCGCCAGCGTCAGCCTGATATTCGGGGTTTTGCATTTGCTCATCGGTATAACCCATATCACGCCATGTCCCAGGCATGACCTGAGTCAATCCTACAGCCCCGGCGGAGCTTACTGCGGCAGGGTTGTAAGAAGACTCCTTGGCACCCAGTGCAGTCATCAACCCTTCTGGCACACCGTAACGTGCGCCAGCCTGCTCTAACAAATCACGGTAATTAGCCATTTACTGCCCCAAAGATGGAAGATATCCGTAGCGATTAATGAAGTCGATTGACAGCTCGGGGTGCTGCTTCAGGTAATCTATAGAAGCCTGAGGCGCTTCCACTCGCTTGATACCGTTTTGCTGAACGTACTTACCAACCGCCTCATTACGCTTCTGGTTGAGCGTGTTCAGGATGACGCCAGCGTTGCGACGAAAGGACTCCTCGCTCTGCGAGTTCTGCAGCGAACCAACAGCCTGGTCGAGCTTTTTGCCCTCGGCATCAGAAAGTGCGCCCATGCCTCGCATGGCCTGAACCGCTGTCAGGTATGCTTGTGATTTAAAGGTATCAAGTCGTGCCTGAGTGTCTGCAGCCTGTGAGCCTGGAACGTTGGGGATTACTCCACGTAAGCCTGTAATGCTCTTAAGTGAAGGAGAACTAACGATATCGTTCAGAGTGAACATGCTGGTTGTGAGGGTGTTGATGCCGTCTTTGTAGCCATCATTTAGCGCTTGCTGCTTCTGCTGCAACTGCTGGTTGTTGGCTGCTATGCGGCTCTGTATTTCCTGGCGCTTCAGGTCGTTAGTTTCTGCTGATAGCATCCGGTCAAGGCGCTTATTTTCGTTGTTAATGCGGTTTGTTTCTGCGTCCAGATTAATGCGCTGCTGACCTAAATTCGCCTGGATATCTTGTCCGCGCATTGTGATTGCCTGATTCCGAGCGGCGGTTTGCGAATCCAGATCCTGACCGCGCATGGTAACCTGGCGACCCTGCATTTTATCCTGTAGGTCAAAGTATTTTTCGGGCCCGAGACTGTTCATCCCCAGGTGATCGACAAATTCGCCGAACTGCCGCGGGTTCTGTTGGTACATCTGAGCGACGTCATGAGGATTAACGCCAACACGAGCTAACTCACCGGCGTTGTTTTGCAGCCATGATTGCATTGCTTCTGGAGACGATGACGCAAGGCGTGCGCCAGCCGCTAAGGTGCCGATAGAATTACGCTGCTCTTCATCAATGAATCCCATGCCTTTACGAACGGATTCAATCTGGTCTGGATATTGAGTAGCCAACTGACGCAAAGCACCGCGATCACCAGACGCATAAGCATTAGCGTACGCCTGCTGAAATTCTTTCTGCCGCTGAGCCTGCTTTTCCTGCTGAAAAACACCCGCAATACCTGAAAGACCTTGCAAAGCAGTCAGCCCAACATTGTTAGCGCCTGAACGCTCAATATCATTGTTCTGCCTGATAAGCTGAAGCGTATTGCCGATGTCATTTACGCTCGGAGCGTTTGAGTTGACGCCGCCGATACCAGCCAACAATCCGCCGTTTGTTCCTTGCCAAGTAGCCATGATTCCCCCTTAAAACAACGAGCCAAGCAATCCGATACCAGCACCAATACCAGCGCCCCAAGGCGTTGATGTTCCCAAAAGGCTGGCAAGACCTGCACCGGCAATCGCACCAGACGTGCCACCGCTAATTGCAGTCTGAAGACTTGATGGTTTATTGGCATTAGCAGCGGCAAGAGCTGCGCTTTGCTGTGCAATGCTGCTCATGTTGTTGGCGTACGTCTGCCCGGCGTTTGCCTGACCTTGCAGCGCACCAAGCCCAACGTTTGCCAGATTGTTGTAATTGCTCATCTGATTTGATAACCAAGACTGACCGAGTGTCGGCGCGATCGTAGCCAGTTGATTGCTTGTGGCTGTCGAACCAAGTCCACCCGTCGCCTCCGCAGCAGCAAGACTCTGGTAACGCGCCTGCCCTGCAAGGTCTTTATACTGCTTAGAGTTGTAATACTGATTAAGTGCCTGCCCCTGACCTTCTAAACTGGAAAGGTTCTGAAGCTGGTTAACATACTGCTCCGCAAGAGGCGTGAACGGAGCAAGGTTTTTCATGATCGTCTGCCACTGCTGATTTTGCAGGTCTGCAGCATACTTCTGGGCTTCTGCTGCATACTTTGCGCTTTTATCAGAACTGCCACCTTTCCCGCCTTTTTCAGGGCAATAAGGTTCCTCGCCGCGCAGTTTTCTGCCCAGCTTAAATGCATATAACATGGCTATCTCCCGTGATTCAGGAAGTCGATTAGTTCTTCGCGTGTGGCGCTGTAAAAAGTCACGTCATCCACGCCTTTGAAGTATTTCTTGATGGTTCCTACACGCTTAAGGCCAATCATTGCGCAGTACATCTGACCGTGTCGGAATTTGCGTGCAGCGAACGATGTTACGCACTGAACGGTGGTGTTAGTCAGAATGTATCGCCAGAACGCCAGCCCAATTTCCTTGCTGAAGCCGCGAATCTCTGGCAGGTACATGGCGTGGCAATCTAATGTCAGCGGCTGAATCTCCTGATAGTAAACAATGCCGCCAAACTGACCGTGCACGTTCACCTCAAAGTAACGGCATTCAGGTTTGTAGTCGTATCCATCACCGTTGTTGCTCCCGGCGATAATGTCAGGGTGATTTCCGACTGCTTCTATCAGGTCGATGTTTCGCGTTGGTTTGAATGTAATCATCACTGCTCCGCGATTATCTTGATGGTTGTGGCAGTAAACGCCGCACCATTCGACTGAATGGTTAACGTACTGCCATTTGTGGCAAGAAAGCCGTCTTTATCCACGCTGAAGAACGTAGCTAACAGGATGTTGTCGGTTGTTGTCGCCGCATTACGACTGCTGACCAGTGTGTCAGGAACAGAGCCGGAAAAGGTTAGCTGCATTGACCTGTTGGCGGTTCCGCTGGGCCACGTGCCGACAATCGACAACTTGAAGAGCAGGGTTTTGTTCTCGTTGAACACAACCATCTTGTTGTTAACGGTGTCGAAGAATGGTGCCAACGAGCCGGATGACGGTGTGAGCGTTTTCAGCAGGCTAACAAGGTTGGTCGGCGCTGTCGGGATGGTTACAGATACACCAGAGTAAACAACCTCTGACTTCTTGCGTGTGGTTGCATACTCCAGAGCATCGATGCGCGTTTCATGGTCTGAAACCTGCGACTCCAGCGACTGAACTCTTGTGTCAAGCGACGAAATATCGCTTTCATTCTGAGCTATTCGTGTTTCATGGTCCTGAAGAGTTGATTCTGCCTGTCTGATTCGCTCCTCATGATTAACAAGCGTTGCTTCCGCAGCAGAAATTCGCTGCTCATGGTCAGCGAGAATCACATCCTGCTCATCGTTCCTGACCTGTGCATCATAAGCGCCCTGTCCGGCCTCGTTGGCTTTGTTAGCCACGTTACCAACATCAGTGCCCTGTGCGATAACGTAAAGCAGATACGACTGCGAGAAGATATTGCGTGGAAGGACTGATGTATCGAGCCGCGTAGCTTGGATGATTACCGGCACATTGAGATTCGAATCAGCCATTACTCAATCCTTATCTGAGCGCCAGACAGAGTGACAGGTGACTTCGTGATAACGCGCAATTTGAAGCCGACATTTTTCCTGATGCGCCCTACTCGCTTCCACAAAACACGCTTGTCGTAAACGAACGGTTCATTCTGCTCAATCATCTGCTCACGCCCGTAATTGATGCAGTCAGTGGTTGCAGAGAGAAAAAGGCGGTCGGCGTACTGCGCAACGCCAGTTGACGATTCAACCTCAAGGTCGAACACTCTGGCGTTATCCGCTTTGAAGAGTGGAGTAAACAGCAGGTGTTCCTGTTGCTTGTCGTACTGGCTGCTGATATCGAATTGCAGTTTCCCGGTAACAGATTCCAGCTTATCGCCGCACGTTATCTGATTGCCTTCGTAAACGAAGTCGATAGCGCGGTACACATCGTCATACAGACCTGTTTTCAGCACACACCATTGTGGGCCATTGGCGATTGAAGATGCGTCGTACACGAGGACGTGACGCGGAAGGTGGATAATCAGCAACTCATGAGCATCAAATCGCAGCGATTCCATCACACCATCAGCCAGTTCATCAGCAGTGTAGGAGCGGAGGATTTTCTCAATGCTCGCGCTGGCAATTGGTGACACCTGACCGGAGTCGATGATATACACAGACGGCGCACCCGTTGCCGGATTGCTGATAAACGCATACGAATCAGCGAATGGCGTTTTGCAGTAAGTTCCGGCAATGCCTTTCTGCACCATCAGCGATGGTTGTGCAACATACAAAGCGGCACCAACGGTGGTTGCGCCAGTCAGGGAGAAATATTCAATAGTCGATGAACCAAAGCAGACGATGAAGTCTCGCCATGTCCCGATACCGATGATGCCGTCAGGCTGAGACTCGGCACGATATTGTGCGCTGTAACGGTCAGGATGAGATTCGTCTTCAAGGTCAGTGATAAACCATGAATCAGTTCCGTCTTTTGACCACGCATAACGCCCACGTAAGCGCGTAATGTCGCGAACTGAACCTAACTCATACTGAGTGAATCCACTGTCTGTAGGCCAGTTTGAGACGGTTTTGACCGTGCCATCATAGCGATACTCGACCAGTTGACCATTAACGCCTACCGCCTGTGATGTCCGACCATGCGCCATTGATACACGACCACTTCCGGCAACATCACCGACTTCACTTTCTCCTTTGTACAGCTTGCCGCCACACACGCGATAAACAGCATTCTGCGCCATGTTGTACTCGACGCCGCGAGATACACCGTTCACGTCAGAACGTTTGGCAATGCCCGGGAATGAGCGAAGATATCCGCTGCTGTTCAGGATTTCTTTGGGTGTAGCCAGCATATTCACTGGCAGATAGTCGATATAGTCGGCGTTTCGGAAGTCTTTGCCGACACCTTTCATAAGCGGAAGTTGCTGAATAGGCATTATTCGCTCCCGTTATCGCAAGGTTCCTTTCGGTGGAAGTAATTCCAACCATTCCACTTCGCCAACTGGTTACCACTACCAACAGGCATACGGTTTGGATAACCGGACTTACATTTAGCTGCTTTTGCCCTGTCCATTGCAGACAGTTTGACGAGTCGCTCTTTCCCGTATCTGGCAGTGGTTATAAGTTTTGCAGACGCTTCCAGCGCATAATCTGGAGCAATTCGGCAGGCAAGGTTGAAAATGACGGCATTGATAGCGTTATTTGATAAACCGTGCTCATCGCCCGGATCCGGAGCAACATCTGCATCAGCAAAAATGTAGCCAACGTTGATACCAGGTGACGCATCACCGCCAAGCCATTCAGCCATCATCATTTCAAGGTCGTTGACGCCGTCTTCCATAGACTGCGGTTCGACATCGGTTAACGTGGCATTTGATGCAACACCGAGCTTACGTAATGCCGCAAGAACTAAATCACCCTTCGTTGTCAGGTTCATCTGCTGCCGCCTTAGGTTTTCGACCAGGCTTTTTACGCTGTTTTTCTTCTGGCTCTGGCTCTGCAACATCCTTCAAAAGGTCATCAGGATGTGAAAACCAGCCAGCATCCAGATATTCCTGAAGCTCTTCGGCTTTCACGATTTCAAAGTCGTAGCCAACGCCTTTCCACTTCTTCATGTCGCCATGACGAAAGATCATGTGTGTCATGCTTGTCTCCAGATAAAAACGGGAGCCGAAGCTCCCTCTGGTTATCACGCGGTCTGGTTAGGCAGACCAACACCAATTGCCTCTGGTCGTACAGCACATGCTGAATACCACACAGCAATACGGCACTTACCAGACAGAGTGTTGATATCACCCTGCGTTGCGAAGATGCCGTTAACACCAATACCTGGAATGCTGAAGGAAGACGTTTTCATGCCAGCAAACAGTTCATGGGTTACCGGGATCGGCTGAGACAGCAGGCGGATTGAGTCATCAGCCCAGAACACGTTAGCGGTGGTTGTTGCCACGTTCAGAACGTTTACCGGAGTGGTATCAGCAAGAGAGGTGTTTACGTTAGCGTAAGCCTTCTCTTCTTTTGTCAGTGACGCGTCATCCAGCGCAATCGGCTTCGGCGTGATTTCGATGTGAGTACCATCGATCACACGGGTGATTGAGAAAGTCGCGTCATCAGTCAGCACATTCTTCGCCATCTGAGACAGGAACTTCACACCAATGAAGCTGATTTTGTCGCCGCGCTTAAATCCGGTGGTGGAGGATACGGTCACCGTTGCAACACGGTTGTCGACGTTCTCTTTGTTACCATCGGTATCAAGGGTGTATGCCTGCGGCTTAAACTTCTGCGCACCAGAAACAGTTACACCAGTCGCGGTTGACTTGGTAACTGCCGGAAGTTTCGGTGAGCGAAGAATTTCATCAAAGCCAGCAATCTGACGCTGAATAGTACCGTTTCGATATGCTTCTTCAGGAACGCGCCCGAAGATGTCACCATCTACCAGGTTGCGGCCTGCTTTGCGGTAATCGTCAGGGTTCAGGAAGTAACTGATGCCCATGTCGCGGTTTAGCTCACGGGAGAACATCAGTCGCTCTGCATCAGACACAAAATCCCAGCCAGGCAGGCCAGTCGATGGACCAATTGCGCGGGTATCGTGAACAACAAGCGAGCCCATTTCAGTTGCCTGTTTGGCAATCGCTGACTCAATGTTATTCGCCAGTTTTTTGGCGGATGCCTGGATGCGGCGACGGTAAGAACGCTCATCACGCAGGTCATCTGCACGAAGCTCGAAGAAATCGTTATCCGGATCGCCCATGTTGCACTTCACGGAGAGTTCCAGAATCCCGGTTGCGTTGCCAGTTAAATCCCAGCCAGTCTGGGTTGGCGCTTCCTGCTCAACAGGCATCCACACGGTGTTGCTTGAACGCTGCATGGATTCTGCCGGAGGGGGGTATTTTGTCACTTTTGACGCCATTGGCGTCAGGTTCTGGACGGTTCCGATGATTTCATCCAGAGCATACGTGACCAGTTGACCTTCATTTAATGCCATTATCGAATTCCTTTATTCAGTTGCGCCTTGAGCTTGCGGTACGTCTCTACATCCCCTTTGTTTGCTGCCGCCTCCATCTGCTTTTCAATCGCAGAGATATTTGCAGCAACAGCATGTCCCTGAATGGGTTCATCAGGTAACGGGGCTTCTGAAACAGGCTTGGCTCGAGGCTTGAGAGTTAAACGTTCTGACAGTCGAGTGAGTTCAATCAGCGCGGATTGCCCGTCCATCGCCAGCAACTGGCGTGTTTTCTCAGGATTAGCACCAAGGTGATACATGAGAGCGGCGGATTTCTCCGGGAAGAGGCGCATGATGTCGGCACCGACTGCTGGCGGCACCAGTTGCATGAATGCATCCTCTTTCTCCTGATAGTCAGGGATATTGAGCTTTTCCGCTGCCTCGTAGTGCTTACGGGCCGCCTCGACGTATTGCGCTGATTGCTGGGTGAACTCCTGAGTTTTGCGACCCTGCTCGGCGACAGCCTGGCTTCGTGCGTCCATAGCCTTGATCTGCCATTCACTGTTTGCCTGCTGGAAGGCAGCCAGTGCGCGGCTCTGGTCATAGTCGTACTTAGCCAGTGCATCTTCGGAAAGATAATCGTTAGGGTCTGGTTGTTTTGGTAACTCAGGGTTCACCCGCAGGTGCTCCGGCAACTCTCCACGCTTAACCGCTTCCATCTGCTGCTCAAGCTCACGCTGGCGTTTGCGTTCGATGCGGCGACGGGCAAATTCAGCATTAGTTGCCGGGTCTTGTTTTGGTTTCTCATCGTCTTTCCGGACAATCTCAAAGCCTTCTTCCTGACCTGCGCTGTCGTTGGCATTATCGACAACTAAGCCATCAGCAGATGCCGCTGCATGATTGCCGGGCAGGGTTAATTCTTCAGAAGCCTGAATGTCGGTGGTTTGGTCCATGATTAACTCTCTCTTATTGAGGTGTCTCGGCTACTCCGCCGGAGGGGATTTGAACTTGACGCATAAGATTCGCGAAATCCATGCGTTGTGAATGAGTCTGGTCTGCATCTTTAAGAAGCAGCTCAGCGTTAGCACGAGCATCTTTGCTGCGCTGTTGCTGGAATTGACCTACGAGCCTGAGGTACTCACGCAGTTCTGCCTGCTTGTCGAGGTCCATATTGTTGAATATTTCTGCAATCTTCGCGGCGTTGAGTTGGTTTTGGGCTTCAACCTTGGCAGCTTCAACCTGAATCTGCGCCTGTTGGTTCTCTGCCTTGAGCAATTCAGCCTGACCTTGCAGAAGGATACCCTGCGCCTGAATTTGCTCTGCTGATGGCTGCTGCGGCTGTTGTTGTGCCTGCTGCACCATCTCCATCTCTTCAGGTGTTTCTGGTTTCTTCAGCCCCATCATCACCAGTTGCTTGTTCGCGTACTCTCGCATCATCTCGACGCCTTTACCGTCAAGCAGCGTGAAGTATTGCAGCATCAGCATCTGGAACTCTGGAGTACCTTGCGGAACCTTGGTGAGCAACTCCTGAATCTCTGCGCGGTTCTGTTCCTTCATACTCTGGAAGGATGGCCCAACGTCTGTATAGCACTCATATCGACCGCGAATGTCGTTGAGTGTGACCACATTGCCGGACTGGTAATCGACAACTTGCGCATAGAGTTGAACGTCTTTCTCGCTTCCATCTTCAAGTGTCAGCGTTACATGACGAGGAACGTCATAAATATCGTTGACCATTGAGGCATAAATCTCGCCATCACGTCGCATTGCGGTAGCCAGGTTATCCTGAAACACGTATGTCTCAAGGTCTGCCCGCATGTTCAGTTGATTGACGGTATCAAAAGCGACCTGACCATTTGCCGCCTGCGCATCCACGCCAAGACTAGCCACTTCTTTCACTGCGTTGGTGGCAGCCTCAAGCATGTAAGCGTTGGCTTGCGGCACTTCAGGGTTTTCCATGTAGGAGATTGGACCAATCGGCAGGTCGTTACCGTTTTCATCAGTCCTGTTCTGCAGATAGTACGGATAGTCATCATTTCCGCCGTACATGTATTCGTAGCCTTCGATTTGCTCAGGGAAGAAGGTCGGTTTCTTCTTCGGTGACCGAGCAACAATATCGGCGTTGAACGACATAATCATGTTACGAAGGCGTTGACCGTCTTTCGTCAGCCTTACCACACCCTCGTAGCACTCCTTGTCACCAGCGAATGACCATTCGCCATACACTGGAACGATTGGAATATGCTCTCCGGCTATCTTCTCGCGGTCTTTCAGTATCTGCGTACAGGTGATGATCGACTTATACACACGCCGACGCTTCACCTTGCGCTCTGCTACCTTAATGAATCCACGATTAGCCAGGTCGTCGATGACGTCTTTGATATCCTGCTGGTAATAGCTGACCGGCTCACCTGTCAGCGGGTCGCGGTAGATGAAGACCTTCTCCTTCTCCTCTTCTACCTCGTAATACTCAGCGACGTAGACGACATCATTCGACACCCACGGGAATAGCCATGTATCGTTAGGATTCTGGAAAGATGGCAGGGTATCCGGGTCAATACCGTAATCCTCTGCGAACTCTTTCCAGCCATTGCGCGACAAGGCGTTAATCACCGTGCAGTGCTTAGCGTCGCTCTTATCCATCTGCTTGCTGTTGGCGTCCCATATGACGTGTGAGCAGGCTTCATGGATTGGCAGGCGTCGGATTACCTGATTGTTGCTTGTTGGATCGTTGTCTTCGTACTGCGTGACCAGACGCCATGCACCAACGCCTGACTCTATCTGCTCACGAACGCCAACGTTAACGGCAATCTTTGCCGTGTTATGGCGCATATCAGTACGATACATCCCCATCAATACATCGGCTGCATCAGGATTAGCGCCGTCTTTGGGTCGGAAGAGAACGTCGACAGGGTTCCGGCGCATCTCTGCGACCAGTTTCCTGACCTCCGGGCGAACAACATCGAATTGTCCGCGATATTGCAGGGTAGTGTAGTTTGATAGCCAGTCATCCCATTGCGACACTCGGCTAAAATACAGGTCATTTGTCGCCTCGGTTCTGGCTTCATCGCTCGCCATCCAGTCTGCGTCAAACTTACACAGAATGGAATTGAGTCTGTTTTCGTCGGCCATTTAAGTTCTCCGTGCGATGGGCCTGATTGGGGCTGGTATCTTTTTCTCTTTTGGTTTTTTGATGTCGCGCATCATTTTTGCGAAGCGGCGCATCATGTATGCATAGCGAACGGCGGATAGCACGTCGTCGTTAAGCTTGACGATTTTCCCGTTTTCATCACGGTGATAGAGGCGGAACTCCTCAAAGAATGGCTCACAGGTATTGAATACTTTGAAGCGACCATCGAGCATCATGTCGCGCAATTCAGTGATGCCTGGCTCAACAGCGTTACCGCCATCAGGCCATGTCGCATGCTCCTGCAACATCATAAATCCAGCGTCTGCATACTGCCCTTTGAGCTGCTCACCGCCGCCCTTCTCGTGCTGGTTTCCATCATGAGGCCATGCGGTTGGCACTTTATGCGCCCATGATTTAACGGCTCCCCACGCCTGAACGGCTGTTTTTTCTTTCGCCTTCCACACGCGTGAAACGTAGATTGTGTCTGCCTCCTTATCCCACCAAAGCTGAACTTGCGCCTGTGGGTGATCCCATCCGAAATCCATCCCGCCAATTACGTAGAAGTGATCAGGACACTCGAACGGCTGACACTTAATCGTCTCTTCCGGTATCTGGAAGATTCGACCACTACCCATCGTAGGAATACCGCGAGCACGCGCCTCTCTCTCATGCTCGGGATATGATGCGATGATTTGCTCTTTCTGCTCGTCGGTATAGTGCTCAGCGTCATAGATGGTCATGTTGACCACTTTCTGCGACTTGCTGGGGTTCTTCAGGAACTTGGTAACAACGTCAGACATCCCCATCAGCGGGGTAAACGTCAGAATTGAGAATTGCCCGTATTTGTTGGTACGGGTAAGACCTTCGCCATAAATGCTGTATGGTGGCTCTTCGTCAAACCACACGCCGTGGATTGTGTCACCCTGCCAGCGAGCACGGCCTTGCGAGTATGGCTTGAAGTAGCAGATTGAAATGCCATCTTCAACGCCATCAGCCGTGTGATGCTTAACCAGAAGGTGATCAACAAGGTTCGGAAAGAAAGGTGAAGTGGCACACTGAATTTGGCCACCTGAACAGAGGTGATATGCTCACCTCAGAACAACACAGGTGCTCCAATGAAAAAAAGAAATTTTAGCGCAGAGTTTAAACGCGAATCCGCTCAACTGGTTGTTGACCAGAAATACACGGTGGCAGATGCCGCCAAAGCTATGGATGTTGGCCTTTCCACAATGACAAGATGGGTCAAACAACTGCGTGATGAGCGTCAGGGCAAAACACCAAAAGCCTCCCCCATTACCCCGGAACAAATTGAAATCCGTGAGCTCAGGAAAAAGCTACAACGCATTGAAATGGAGAATGAAATATTAAAAAAGGCTACCGCGCTCTTGATGTCAGACTCCCTGAACAGTTCTCGATAATCGGGAAACTCAGAGCGCATTATCCTGTGGTCACACTCTGCCATGTGTTCGGGGTTCATCGCAGCAGCTACAGATACTGGAAAAACCGTCCTGAAAAACCAGACGGCAGACGGGCTGTATTACGCAGTCAGGTACTTGAGCTACATGGCATCAGCCACGGTTCGGCCGGAGCAAGAAGCATCGCCACAATGGCAACCCGGAGAGGCTACCAGATGGGACGCTGGCTTGCTGGCAGGCTCATGAAAGAGCTGGGGCTGGTCAGCTGTCAGCAGCCGACTCGCCGGTATAAACGTGGTGGTCATGAACATGTTGCTATCCCTAACTACCTTGAAAGGCAGTTCGCCGGTGACCGAGCCAAATCAGGTGTGGTGCGGTGATGTGACCTATATCTGGACGGGTAAGCGCTGGGCGTACCTCGCCGTTGTTCTCGACCTGTTCGCAAGAAAACCAGTGGGCTGGGCCATGTCGTTCTCGCCGGACAGCAGGCTCACCATGAAAGCGCTGGAAATGGCATGGGAAACCCGTGGTAAGCCCGGCGGGGTGATGTTCCACAGCGATCAGGGCAGTCATTATACGAGCAGGCAGTTCCGGCAGTTATTGTGGCGATACCAGATCAGACAGAGTATGAGCCGGCGCGGAAACTGCTGGGATAACAGCCCAATGGAACGCTTCTTCAGGAGTCTGAAGAACGAATGGATGCCGGTGGTGGGTTACGTAAGCTTCAGCGAGGCAGCTCACGCCATAACGGACTATATCGTTGGATATTACAGCGCACTAAGACCGCACGAATATAACGGTGGGTTACCCCCAAACGAATCGGAAAATCGATACTGGAAAAACTCTAACTCGGTGGCCAGTTTTTGTTGACCACTTCAAGACGATGGATGAAGAATATCGTAAAGACCTGCAACTGTGGTTTGGTCTTACGCATGCGTCGTTCTGCGTGATGCCGCGAGTATTCATGGAGGCTATGCCTCCAGAATGGCAAGAGAAGATGGCTCAGTTGCTTTTTGAGTATAGCGACACGATCAAAACGGATGTCTGCGGAGTTCACAGCTGTTTTGTTACTGCCAAAGACGGCAACAACCGCTTTATGAGGATGCCAGAAGATATTCTGAACTATCGTCATCCTCGACGTGAATTCATCGAATCATTTCTGAAGAAGTAGCCATTACAAAGCCTATCTACGGGTGGGTTTGATAATGGCTTATACTGGATTTGCCCCTATATTTCCAGACATCTGTTATCACTTAACCCATTACAAGCCCGCTGCCGCAGATATTCCCGTGGCGAGCGATAACCCAGCGCACTATGCGGATGCCATTCGTTATAATGCTCGAACGCCTCTGCAAGGTTCTTTGCTGCCGTTAACCCGTCTGGTTTGGGCATGATACTGATGTAGTCACGCTTTATCGTTTTCACGAAGCTCTCTGCTATTCCGTTACTCTCCGGACTCCGCACCGCCGTGTTCTTCGGTTCAAGTCCCAACATCCGGGCGAACTGGCGTGTTTCATTAGCCCGGTAGCATGAACCATTATCCGTCAGCCACTCCACTGGAGACGACGGAAGATCGTTGCCGAAGCGGCGTTCCACCGCTCCCAGCATGACGTCCTGTACTGTTTCACTGTTGAAGCCGCCGGTAGTCCCCGCCCAGTGCAGTGCCTCACGATCACAGCAGTCCAGCGCGAACGTGACACGCAGTCTCTCTCCGTTATCACAGCAGAACTCGAACCCGTCAGAGCACCATCGCTGATTGCTTTCTTTCACGGCTACTCTGCCTGTATGTGCCCGTTTCGATGGCGGTACAGCAGGTTTTCGCTCAAGCAACAGCGCATTCTGGCGCATGATCCGGTAAACACGTTTGGCATTGATCGCAGGCATACCATCAAGTTCTGCCTGTCTGCGAAGCAGCGCCCATACCCGACGATAACCATACGTGGGCAGCTCTCCGATAACATGGTGTATACGGAGAAGCACATCCGTATCATCAGTGTGACGACTGCGGCGGCCATCCATCCAGTCATCGGTTCGTCTGAGAATGACGTGCAACTGCGCACGCGACACCCGGAGACAACGGCTGACTAAGCTTACTCCCCATCCCCGGGCAATAAGGGCGCGTGCGCTATCCACTTTTTTGCCCGTCCATATTCAACGGCTTCTTTGAGGAGTTCATTTTCCATCGTTTTCTTGCCGAGCAGGCGCTGGAGTTCTTTAATCTGCTTCATGGCGGCAGCAAGTTCAGAGGCAGGAACAACCTGTTCTCCGGCGGCCACAGCAGTAAGACTTCCTTCCTGGTATTGCTTACGCCAGAGAAATAACTGGCTGGCTGCTACACCATGTTGCCGGGCAACGAGGGAGACCGTCATCCCCGGTTCAAAGCTCTGCTGAACAATTGCGATCTTTTCCTGTGTGGTACGCCGTCTGCGTTTCTCCGGCCCTAAGACATCAATAATCTGTTCTCCAATGACAAGTCTAAAAACTAGTATTAAGACTATCACTTAAATAAGTGATACTGGTTGTCTGGAGATTCAGGGGGCCAGTCTATACACAATGAAACCAAATATTACGTGGGGACTCCAAAAAATACAGGCGCACGGGATCGCCGATAACACAATTTACGCGACTGAAGGAACACAAATTATCTTCACCGTTACCTCTCCCTGGATTCCTGTTTTTAAGGTGAATGATGATGTAAAGATTGCCCTCACTCTGACCCGCCACGAAGAAGCATGGTGGATTATCAATCAGTCTACCGAATATTGCTGTACGGTAAACGACCAGATTGTGGAACCTCATCACCGTATGCGTCTGAATGAAGGCGACCTGATAGAATGGGGGTTATCTTCATAGTGCCTTGTACATGGCAATCCATCATCTCCGAACCTGAGCACAGTAAAAACGATATCGCAGACTGCCATCACGTCGGAAGCAATAACCGAATATCTGGATCTGGATTGGTTCAGGCAGCAGCATCTGACATCACAAAATCCATTCGATATCATTCCTGTTCATGGAGCCTCCTCCACCGGAGAAGGTGCGGAAAAAGGAAATGCCCTGACCCGACTTTATCAGGAATACCGCGAGGCGTTGTTATCTCCCGAACAAGATCTTAATCGCCATGCTGATCCTTTTCCTTTTAACGAAGAGCCCTCCTCGCAGGATCTGGATTCATTGCGTGACCTGGTCACCGAAGCCGAGACATTGCAGGATATGGTCACTGGTGGGTTAAGCATTGACGCTATTCTCAATGTACTGGATGCCACTGGCGAAGATGAAACTATCTGGCCTGTCGAAAAGACTCCCCCTGATATCCTGCATTTACTTTCCCCGGAATACGCCCCGGAAACAGCGCATAACACCGTACTGCCAGATCTGACACGGAAAGAGCATCGCATCATTGGCATTGACAGCCATTACCGGATAAACCCGGCACAACATGGAGAGATATATCATGACAAACAATAACGAGCTACCGATTACCTTGTCGGCGCTGCTGCGGGATTATTCCGTGGTGGAGGGCATTCAGATGGCAGAGCAACAGGTCAGGATGCACCCAGCGCAGGCCTCCCGCCGCCACAGCCTGTTTCAGTTATTGTGCGTGGCAGGCGACTGGTCGCGGGCACTGCAACAGATCCAGCTATGCGCCCGGATGGACGCAAATTATACTCGCGAAGCGCAGGTATTTGGCGAGCTGATCCGCTGTGAGATATACCGCCACGCCTGCTTTCAGGGCGAACAGCGGCCCGGTGTTATTCTCCCGCCGCCCGCCTGGATGGAGGATCTGCTGACCGCCCTCGCCTGTAACGCCCGTGGTGAAGCGCAGGAAGCTGATGCTCACCGCAGCCGCGCGCTTGAGGCCATAACAGACACTTCCGGGCAGTGGAATGGCGGCGCATTTGACTGGATTAGCGACAGCGACTCCCGTACCGGTCCGGTACTCGAACTGATCGCGGGCGGAGCATATATCTGGCTGCCGTTTTCACAAATCTGTTCGCTGAAATCGCCGCGGCCTGCGCATCTGATCGATTTGATCTGGAAACCCGTCAACGTCACCCTGAACAATGGCGATACACACAGTGCCTAGCTGTTTCCCCGCTACAGCGGCTCTGAAAAGGCTGCCGACTCCCTGCGTCTGTGCCGGGAAACGGTCTGGCAGGACGGTCCGGGAGAGACACTGGTACAGGCGCTGGGTCAGAGGGTGTGGCTCACCGGTCACGGCGATATCAGCCTGCTGGATTTGTCCACCTGTACCTTTAACACCGCTGAAGGAAGCGACGCGTGAGCGCTTCCCGCCAGCGTCCAGGCAATCACCTGCTGCCCACGCTGTTTGACCGCCTGTGTGACGACGCCCCAAACCAGAAACGCGACCACGGTATCAGCGTCAGTCCGGTTCAGATTAAGGAGATCATCCGCCGGGATTTGTCATTTCTGCTCAACACCGTCAGCCATGAAGATGATATTGATGCTGCACGTTATCCGTACGCGGCAGCGTCCGTACTTAACTACGGCCTGCCGCCACTGGCGGGCAGCTTTCTGTATGAGCACAAGTGGGACGATATCCGCAGGGCCATTTTGCGAACCATCACCCGGTTTGAACCCCGGCTGAAAGCGTCCACTCTGCAAATCATCCCACTTCAGGATGAGCGCCGCCAGAGTGGCCATAACACATTACAGTTTGAAATTCGCGGCGAGATCCTCACGCAGCCGTATCCGACTGCATTCCGGGTACGTAGCGCGCTGGATATGGAGCAGAGTCGCATTACGTTTTTTTAATTCAGAGAGAGACCGATGGATCCACGGCTACTGGAATACTACAACCGCGAACTGAGCTATCTGCGGGAAACGGGAGCCGAATTTGCCGCCCGTCATCCCAAAGTCGCCGCCCGGCTGGGCATGCAGGGAACGGATATTGCCGATCCGTATGTAGAGCGAATGGTCGAGGCCTTCAGCTTCCTGACCGCCCGCACGCAGCTAAAAATTGACGCTGAATTCCCCCGTTTCACCCAGCGCCTGCTGGAAGTGGTCAGCCCCAATTACGTCACACCCACGCCCTCAATGAGCGTGGCGCAGTTGCATCCCGATACGGAAGAAGGCGATCTGGCGAAAGGATTTACCGTCCCGCGCGACACAGCCTTTTTCTCCGCCATTCCGGAAGGCGAAAGCACTGCCTGCCAGTTTCGCAGCAGCCAGGATGTAACGCTGTGGCCGCTCGCCATCGAAGAGGCGCGACTGACCGCCGCGCCACCGGATATGCCTGCCCTGCACCGCTACCTGCCGGCCAACATTCACGTCGCCGGGGCGCTGCGTATTACCCTGCGCACCTTTGGTGAACTAACGTTCAGTCAGCTTGCCGGACTGGACAGGCTGCCGTTTTATCTCTGCGGCGAGGAGCGTACGGCCTCACACCTGTTAGAACTTCTACATACCAGCGCCATCGCGCCCCTGGCTGGCATTCCGGGGCATTTTGACGGCGCGCTGGATGTGAATCTGCAACAGCCCGTTATGTACGAAGGCCTGGAGCCGGATCAGGGGCTGCTGCCGCTGGCGTGGAACGTGTTTCACGGTCATAACCTGCTGCATGAATATTTTGCCTGTCCGGAACGCTTCTATTTTTTCACCCCGACAGGCCTGTCTGCCGGATTACAGAAAATTGACGGTGGCGTGGCGGAGATTGTTATCCTGCTGAACCGCCTGCCGCCGGACTGGCTGATCCACCAGACAAATGCGGCACAGTTCAGCCTGTTCTGTACCCCGGTTATCAACCTGTTTCCCCGCGTCACCGCCCGGATCGATGTCACGCACAGCACGACGGAACAGCATCTGGTGGTGGACAGAACCCATCCGCTGGATTATGAGGTGTTCTCGGTCCAGGAAGTGGAAGGGCTGGAAACCGACACCACACGGAAGATGGCCTTTCGCCCGCTCTACCACACCCGCAATAATGATGAAGGCAATCACGGACGTTATTTTTCCCTGCGCCGGGAGCCCCGCCGCTTATCAGAAAACGCCCGCCGTTACGGCACCCGTACCCCCTATACGGGCTCGGAAGTGTTCCTGTCGCTGGTTGACCAGTATGAAGCGCCGTACCCGGAAAATCTGCGCCACATCACCATCACGGCCATGGTCACTAACCGCGATCTGCCCTGTCTTATTGCCCGCAATGGCCGGGACGATCTAACCGTGGATGCAGCCATCCCGGTGGCGGGCGTAGGGCTTATCCGCCCGCCACGCTCGCCGCAGCCCCCGATGGCTGAACGTGAGATGGCATGGCGGTTGATCCGCCAGTTATCTTTTAATTATCTGCCGCTGGCCGATCTGGATCACCGTACCGGCGGCCAGGCGTTGCGAGATCTGCTGAACCTGTTTATTCCTGCTCATGACAGTCCGCAATCGCGCCAGGTGCGCAGCCTGATTGGTTGTAAAACGACCCCGGTCACCCGCCGTCTGCCCGGTTCCGGACTACTGGTCTATGGGCGTGGCGTCAGTTGTGAACTGACGGTGGATGAAGAAGGTTTTTCCGGCATCAGTCCGTATCTGTTCGGCCTGGTGCTGGAACACTATATCGCCCGCCATGTTTCCATTAATACCTTCTCGCAGATGACGCTGCACAGCATGCAGCGCGGCAAAATTATGACCTGGCCTGTCAGGGCGGGACAGCGGGGAAGCGTATGAGCAACGATTTCACTCAGGCGCAGGCCCCCCCCTGGCGTTACGGTTTTCTGAACCTGATGCGCCGCGTGGATGTGCAGTTGTGTACCGTTCCGGCGGGCAACACCTGGCAACCACGGATGGAAAAATTTCGCCTCGGACAAACGCCCGCGCTGACCTTTGCGCCACGAGAAATCGCCAGTGTGGGCTGGCAGGAAGGGCGCCTGCACATCAGTCTGTACAGCCTCGTGCTGTGGGGGCCGAACGGTCCACTGCCGCTGCACTACACCGAACTGGCGCGTAACCGGACTGAAAGCCGACGCTGACCCGTTTTTCTGATCTTTTTCATCACCGCTGGCTGACGCAGTTTTACCAGGCATGGCGCAGCGCCCAGTCCGCTGGGGGCGGTCTGGATAAACCGCAACATGACCGCTTTGCCTTTTATGTCGCCAGCCTCAGCGGGCAGGATTTGCGGGAGAGCGCTGACAGCCCGTTGCCAGATCACGCTCGTCTGGCGGCATCGGCCCATCTGGTGCGTGAGTCCCGCAATCCGGACGGTCTGGCCACCACGCTGGCGCACTGAGGATAATTAAATGGAAATATTCCTGTCTGACCCAATTTCGGCGGAATGCCCCTGCGGCCCGGATCTGGAGTACGATCCGGAATACCTGCTGCTGTTCACCCGCGCCGCACCGCGTGAAGAAGCGCAATATGGCGATTTTGTCAGTACGCCGGAAAACATTAACTGGGCGGAGCTTGAGCGGGACGCCCATCGTCTGCTGATGCGCAGCAAAGATATCCGCATTCTGGTTGTCCTGCTGCGCTGCCGTATCCAGCAGGCCGGTGCCAGGGGACTGTCGGAGGCGCTCACGCTGCTGGAAACGTTGTGCTCCACGTACCCGGACGCCATCCATCCTCAACTGCTCGCGACTGAAGATATCACCGCCGAAGATGCTGCGGTGGCACGCAGTAACGCGCTGGCGGCGTTGCTGGACCACGAAGGTGTAATGGCGGATATTCGTGGCATTACACTGTCAAATAATGCTGCCATGCGCCTTCAGGTGCGGGATGTGGAGCGTTCGCTATCTGCATTACGCCCGGCGGATGCGCTGGCACCAGAATCGGTACGCCAGCAACTGGCAGACCTGGAAGCGCGCGGCACACTGCCGCTGGATGCCTTTCGCCAGGCAGCAGAGACCACTGAGCGGCTGCAACGCCATGCGCGTGAAACGCTGAATGACCAGGCACCGGACTTCTCCCGTCTGACGCAACTGCTGGCCCTGTTACCGGGAGCAGTGCAGAGCACCACGCCGGAGATCCTGCCACAACCACAGGCTGAGCAGCCGGAAAACGCCACCATCGTTCATACTGAACAGATGCAGGCAGAGCAGATTGCGCTACCGGTGCATATCGCGGAGGAAATATCACCGATGACCGGCGCAGAACCCCGGCAGATCCGCGACCGAAACGACGCGCTGGAACGCCTGCGTGTCATCCGTCGCTGGTTTGAGCACAGCGAACCGAGCAGCCCGACCATTCCTTTGCTGCGCCAGGCAGAACGCCTGGTCGGAAAACGCGTCTCGGAGGTAATAAATGAAATTCCAGTAGAACTGCTGGAGAAATGGGATGCGCTGGAGTAACAGAAGTGGCCAGAATTTATAATGTCTGGCCATTTTTTAAATCATATCCGTTTTACTTCGGAGTGAAAAATTCTCACTTCACCAAAACGACGAAAGCCCGAATCATTACTGATTCGGGCTTTCTGAATATTGGCGGAACGGACGGGACTCGAACCCGCGACCCCCTGCGTGACAGGCAGGTATTCTAACCGACTGAACTACCGCTCCGCGTTGTGTTCCGCTGGGAACGAGGCGAATATTACGGATTGCCTCGACCTTCGTCAACGATTTTTCTCATCTTTTGAATCGTTTGCTGCAAAAATCGCCCAAGTCGCTATTTTTAGCGCCTTTTACATGTATTTATGCCCGCCAGAGGCAGCTTCCGCCTTTTTTCTGCACCAGATCGAGACGGGCTTCATGTGCTGCCAGCTCTTCATCTGTCGCAAAAACAACGCGTAACTTACTTGCCTGACGTACAATGCGCTGAATTGTTGCTTCACCTTGTTGCTGCTGTGTCTCTCCTTCCATCGCAAAAGCCATCGACGTTTGACCACCGGTCATCGCCAGATAAACTTCCGCAAGGATCTGGGCATCGAGTAATGCCCCGTGCAGCGTTCGTTTACTGTTATCTATTTCGTAGCGGGCACATAGCGCATCGAGGCTGTTGCGTTTACCGGGAAAC
Organism: Shigella flexneri 2a str. 301; assembly: GCF_000006925.2. Classification (NCBI taxonomy): domain Bacteria; kingdom Pseudomonadati; phylum Pseudomonadota; class Gammaproteobacteria; order Enterobacterales; family Enterobacteriaceae; genus Shigella; species Shigella flexneri. The sequence goes on along the minus strand of NC_004337.2, from coordinate 229,378 downwards.
ATTTTCCTCGCCACCGCAAGGCTATCGGTGACCTTACAGAAGGTATTGGTCTTCGGAATATCGCGCTTAAGCAACGAAAACTCGTAGTCCATAAAGCCTATATCGAACGCTGCGTTATGGATCACCAACTCCGCGCCGCGGATATAGTCCATAAACTCATCGGCTACTTCGGCAAACGTGGGCTTATCGAGCAAAAATTCATCAGCAATACCATGTACGCCAAAGGCTTCCGGATCCACCAGCCGATCGGGTTTGAGATAAACATGGAAGTTATTGCCCGTCAGGCGACGGTTCACTACTTCAACAGCACCAATCTCAATGATCTTGTGGCCTTCATAGTGTGCACCAATCTGGTTCATACCGGTGGTTTCGGTATCGAGAACGATCTGGCGTGTAATTGCAGTGCTCATAGCGGTCATTTATGTCAGACTTGTCGTTTTACAGTTCGATTCAATTACAGGAAGTCTACCAGAGATGCTTAAACAGGTAGAAATTTTCACCGATGGTTCGTGTCTGGGTAATCCTGGACCTGGGGGTTACGGCGCTATTTTACGCTATCGCGGACGCGAGAAAACCTTTAGCGCAGGCTACACCCGCACCACCAACAACCGTATGGAGTTGATGGCCGCTATTGTCGCGCTGGAGGCGTTAAAAGAACATTGCGAAGTCATTTTGAGTACCGACAGCCAGTATGTCCGCCAGGGTATCACCCAGTGGATCCATAACTGGAAAAAACGTGGCTGGAAAACAGCAGACAAAAAACCAGTAAAAAATGTCGATCTCTGGCAACGTCTTGATGCTGCATTGGGGCAGCATCAAATCAAATGGGAATGGGTTAAAGGCCATGCCGGACACCCGGAAAACGAACGCTGTGATGAACTGGCTCGTGCCGCGGCGATGAATCCCACACTGGAAGATACGGGCTACCAAGTCGAAGTTTAAGCCTGTGGTTTACGACATTGCCGGGTGGCTCCAACCGCCTGGCGAATTCGTGGCTTGTTTTTACTCTGTTTCATCGGATTTAGCGTTAAAGGAATAGTCCGTTTCCGGGCAACAATAAGTTGTAAGCAACCAAGCGCAGGAATATGCGCATTCAATAGTTTTCCTCCGTGTTTGTTCCACGGGAGAACGTGGAAACGGCTGGCGTGCAGCACTTCAAAATTCAACAAAGAGAGCCAGTCCAGTTGCCGCATCAGAGTAAACATCCGGCTATTATAGGGCGAGGTTTTGCGCAATACCGGCACAAGTTTGCGTAATCCCATTAAACTGATGGGGTTGAAGCCACTAATCACCAGCCAGCCATCATCAATCAGTACCCGATCGGCTTCACGTAATAAACGATGCGGATCGGTGCACCACGGCAAGGTATGTGCCAGTAGACAAATATCAACGGATTTATCGGCAAAAGGAAGATGAAGTGGATCCGCCTGCACCTGGACGGGCATTCCTTGCGCAGAAACATTCACTTGATGAGAAACCGCGCACGCTTCGCAATTGATTTCTGCGCTTAAATTGCCAATCTTAAGCAGATGAAAACCATACATTTTAGTGAACCACGGGTTGAGCTGGCGCTCCAGCGCCTTGCGATAAAGCTCTCCCCAGGGCAAATCGCCCCAGCAATCAGGAGCCACGACAGTTTGAGGGACTCTTGCCGGTTTCATCACAACCTTCCGTTTTACACTGAGAGGTAATCTATGAATCTTAACAGTATTCCCGCCTTTGATGACAATTACATCTGGGTTTTGAATGATGAGGCAGGTCGCTGCCTGATTGTCGATCCCGGAGACGCAGAGCCAGTATTAAACGCCATTACCGCCAATAACTGGCAACCGGAGGCCATATTTCTAACCCACCATCACCACGATCACGTTGGCGGCGTAAAAGAACTGGTGGAAAAGTTTCCGCAAATTGTAGTGTATGGTCCACAAGAGACACAAGATAAGGGAACAACACAGGTAGTCAAAGATGGCGAAACTGCCTTCGTTTTAGGGCATGAATTTAGTGTAATTACCACACCGGGTCACACTTTAGGACATATCTGTTACTTCAGTAAACCTTATCTATTTTGCGGCGACACGCTGTTTTCTGGTGGGTGTGGTCGGTTGTTTGAAGGGACAGCTTTACAAATGTATCAATCACTTAAAAAGCTAAGTGCGTTACCTGACGATACATTGGTATGTTGTGCTCATGAATATACGTTATCAAATATGAAGTTTGCTTTGAGTATTTTTCCGCACGATTTGTCCATAAATGATTATTATCGTAAAGTTAAGGAGTTACGGGCAAAAAATCAAATAACACTACCCGTAATTCTGAAAAATGAGCGGCAAATTAATGTTTTTTTAAGAACGGAAGATATTGATTTAATTAATGGAATTAATGAAGAAACATTATTGCAACAACCTGAAGAGCGTTTTGCATGGTTAAGGTCAAAGAAAGATAGGTTCTGATAAAACTTTCTTGTCATCGGCTCCGTTCGCCGTTATGATCGGTCGTCTTTTAAGCAACTATTGACACACACATGAAGGCAAAAGCGATATTACTCGCCTCTGTCCTGCTCGTGGGTTGCCAGAGTACCGGCAACGTTCAACAGCACGCACAGAGCCTTTCTGCAGCTGGTCAAGGGGAAGCAGCAAAGTTTACAAGTCAGGCACGATGGATGGACGATGGGACGTCTATCGCGCCAGATGGTGACTTGTGGGCTTTCATTGGCGACGAGCTAAAGATGGGAATTCCGGAAAATGACCGGATTCGCGAACAGAAACAGAAATATTTACGCAATAAGAGCTATCTCCACGATGTAACTTTACGGGCAGAGCCGTATATGTACTGGATAGCAGGGCAAGTTAAAAAACGTAACATGCCTATGGAACTGGTACTACTACCCATAGTGGAGAGCGCTTTTGATCCTCACGCAACGTCTGGCGCCAATGCCGCAGGCATCTGGCAGATCATTCCGAGCACGGGGCGCAATTATGGTTTGAAACAGACCCGCAATTATGACGCGCGTCGCGATGTTGTTGCTTCAACAACTGCCGCGCTGAATATGATGCAGCGTCTGAACAAAATGTTTGACGACGACTGGCTTCTGACCGTAGCGGCTTATAACAGCGGCGAAGGTCGGGTCATGAAGGCAATTAAAACGAACAAAGCGCGTGGGAAATCCACGGACTTCTGGTCGTTACCGTTGCCGCAGGAAACGAAGCAGTACGTGCCTAAAATGCTGGCATTGAGTGATATTCTCAAAAACAGCAAGCGTTATGGCGTACGTCTGCCAACGACCGATGAAAGCCGTGCTCTGGCGCGTGTGCACCTGAGTAGCCCGGTTGAAATGGCGAAGGTTGCAGATATGGCGGGGATTTCCGTCAGCAAGCTGAAGACATTCAACGCTGGCGTGAAAGGCTCCACGCTGGGCGCAAGTGGGCCGCAGTACGTGATGGTGCCAAAGAAGCATGCAGATCAACTGCGTGAATCTCTCGCTTCAGGCGAAATTGCTGCTGTACAGTCGACGCTGGTTGCCAACAATACGCCGCTTAACAGCCGTGTTTACACCGTACGCTCTGGCGACACGCTTTCAAGCATCGCTTCACGTCTCGGCGTAAGCACCAAAGATTTGCAGCAGTGGAACAAACTGCGCGGATCTAAGCTGAAGCCAGGCCAAAGTTTGACGATTGGTGCACAGCGACTGGCAAACAACAGCGATAGCATTACGTATCGTGTGCGCAAAGGCGATTCGCTTTCAAGCATTGCTAAACGCCACGGCGTGAACATCAAAGATGTGATGCGCTGGAACAGCGACACTGCGAATCTGCAACCAGGCGACAAGCTGACGTTGTTTGTGAAAAACAACAACATGCCAGATTCCTGACAAACCAGATAATAAAAAGGTACCGATTCCCCCGGTGCCTTTTTTATTTATGCCGCTTTATGTGCTTCTACCATGATGATATCACTGGTGAAAGAGCCGTCATTCTGCAAGGCAAAATACGTTCTCACCTCTGTCGATGCGCTCTGTTGGTAAATGCGAATAGCGTCTACTAACGCTTCTGGCGTACGCATTCTCGCGACCCATGAACAAAATTCCAGCGGTAACTTATCTGTAATTAAATTATCAACTATCAGATTGGCTTCATTGATTAACCTCAACCACTCACCGCTGGCGTAGTTTCGTACGTGAGAGGTATCGCGTAATGCTTCTACCGTCTGTAACCAGATGTCGCGCACTGGATGACCCGGAGACATTACGTCCATCACAATCATCCTACCGCCAGGTTTCAATATCCGGTTCACTTCACGCAGTGCTGCACCAACATCATGCCAGTGATGGGCAGAATAACGGCTGATAACAATATCAAATGCGTTATCGGCAAATGGCAGACTTTCGGCATATCCCTGGCGGGTGGTGATATTTTTCAGTTGCCGGGCTTCGGCAGCTTGTGCCACGACATCCAGCATTTGGGCAGATAAGTCATACGCCACCACCGCGCTCACGTTTTGCGCAGCAACAAAGCTGGCATGCCCTGCTCCGCAGCCCATATCAAGTGCACTTGCACCAGGATAATCAGCCAGACGCACCGCCAGGCGCTGTAAATCTCGTCCGGATGCATGTACGGTACTGGTCAGATATTCGCAGGCTTGAGAGCTAAACTGCTTTTCTACGTGGTCATGGTGGGATTGTGTTGTCATTGCGCTGTCCTTTTGTTGTTTGAGTATAAAAGGACAGCGCCAAACGTTGGTCTGCCCTGTGGCAGACCTGACATACCTTATTTATCAGGCTTGCCGGGACTGAATTCAACGAGTAGCGGATTGTGATCGGAAGCGCGCGTAACCAATACAGAAGCTTCGCTGACGTTCAGACCACGGTAGAAAACAAAATCGAGCGGGCGGCCAAACGCCCGACGGCGCTGATCATCGGTAAAACGCACCTGGCGCAGCGACATTTCCCGCGCAAAGCGATATAACGCGTTCATCCTTCTACGGCTCCAGGCATTGAAATCTCCCGCCATAATGACCGGGCCGCTGTGGTGAGCTATCTGATCACCAATAGGAAGTAACTGCTTACTATAGACATCCACGCCCAGACTGAAGTTGACGGCGTGTATATTAACCACCATCAACAGGCGGGTGTCAGGTAATGGATAGACCGTCACCAGTGCCGACTTCGCCAGACGCAAAATGGGTTCTCGTTCACGTAACGGGCAGCAATACACTGGATGCGCCGCCGAAAGGGTCATTACACCGGAAGGATGTTGTGGCAGCACGAAAGCGGGCACCTGATCGGCGGCAAGATAGTTAGCGGTCGCAAACTGTACTAACTCTGGCGTTGTCTGCGCTTCCTGCAATAACACCAGATGTGCATCTTTGCCGTAGTTCTTTAATACCGACAACCATTCAGCGCGTTGCTGTTTGTATATGTTCCACACCAGGATCCGAATACGCTCTTCGGTACTTAACGGTTCTCCAGGTGGTAATGCCTGGCCGATGCTCGCAAAAGACCCCGGCGGTAAGATCCTTTCCGCAGGTTGTCCGGCAACATAGCGCATGGCATAGGTGTTTTTTCGCACTTTTGACTTTGAAACCTCTATTACGTCAACCCTTCCGCACTCGGGAGGGTTCTACTGTTATAGGGATTTTAGCTCACTCTTTCAACGAGCAATTGTATATTGTTATGTAAGCAAGTGCTTACACCTGTCAGAAATTTGCTCATTATTGAGAACATTAAATCGGATGACATATCACGCATCCTGATGGTTTAATGACAAATAAATTCAAAATATCTCATCTATTTTGCAACAGGAGCAAAAATGAAAGCCACGTCGGAAGAACTCGCCATTTTTGTTTCGGTCGTCGAAAGCGGCAGCTTTAGCCGGGCAGCGGAACAATTAGGGCAAGCAAACTCAGCGGTAAGCCGGGCGGTGAAAAAGCTGGAAATGAAACTTGGCGTTAGCCTGCTTAATCGGACCACGCGGCAACTTAGCCTGACGGAAGAAGGCGAGCGTTATTTTCGTCGCGTACAGTCAATTTTGCAGGAGATGGCAGCGGCAGAATCAGAAATTATGGAGACGCGTAATACACCGCGTGGACTGTTACGGATCGATGCCGCAACTCCAGTGGTGCTGCACTTTCTGATGCCGTTAATTAAGCCTTTCCGTGAACGCTATCCGGAAGTCACTTTATCGCTAGTCTCCTCCGAAACGATTATTAATTTGATCGAAAGAAAAGTGGATGTCGCGATACGCGCTGGTACGTTAACGGACTCCAGCTTACGTGCCAGGCCGTTATTTAACAGTTATCGAAAAATTATCGCCTCCCCCGATTATATTTCCCGCTACGGGAAGCCAGAAACGATCGACGATTTAAAGCAACATGTTTGCCTGGGATTCACTGAACCCGCTTCCCTCAATACCTGGCCGATAGCCTGTAGTGATGGACAATTACATGAGGTGAAGTACGGTTTGTCATCCAATAGTGGGGAAACACTGAAACAGCTTTGCCTGAGTGGCAACGGGATTGCGTGTTTGTCCGACTACATGATCGACAAAGAAATCGCTCGCGGAGAATTGGTGGAGTTAATGGCAGATAAAGTGTTGCCAGTGGAAATGCCATTCAGTGCCGTCTATTACAGCGACCGTGCGGTAAGTACGCGCATCCGGGCTTTTATCGATTTCCTTAGCGAGCATGTAAAAACAGCTCCCGGAGGAGTAATGCCGATCAGTTAAGGATCAGTTGACCGATCCAGTGGCTGTGTAAGAATCCGGAAACGCTCACTTGTTTCCGGATTCTTTTATGCACATTGGACAGGCTCTTGATCTGGTATCCCGTTACGATTCTCTGCGTAACCCACTGACTTCTCTGGGGGATTACCTCGCCCCCGAACTCATCTCTCGTTGCCTTGCCGAATCAGGTACTGTAACGCTACGCAAGCGCCGTCTTCCCCTCGAAATGATGGTCTGGTGTATTGTTGGCATGGTGCTTGAGCGTAAAGAACCTCTTCACCAGATTGTGAATCGCCTGGACATCATGCTGCCGGGCAATCGCCCCTTCGTTGCCCCCAGTGCCGTTATTCAGGCCCGCCAGCGCCTGGGAAGTGAGGCTGTCCGCCGCGTGTTCACGAAAACAGCGCAGCTCTGGCATAACGCCACGCCGCATCCGCACTGGTGCGGCCTGACCCTGCTGGCCATCGATGGTGTGTTCTGGCGCACACCGGATACACCAGAGAACGATGCAGCCTTCCCCCGCCAGACACATGCCGGGAACCCGGCGCTCTACCCGCAGGTCAAAATGGTCTGCCAGATGGAACTGACCAGCCATCTGCTGACGGCTGCAGCCTTCGGCACGATGAAGAACAGCGAAAATGAGCTTGCTGAGCAACTTATAGAACAAACCGGCGATAACACTCTGACGTTAATGGATAAAGGTTATTACTCACTGGGACTGTTAAATGGCTGGAGCCTGGCGGGAGAACACCGCCACTGGATGATACCTCTCAGAAAGGGAGCGCAATATGAAGAGCTCAGAAAACTGGGTAAAGGCGATCATCTGGTGAAGCTGAAAACCAGCCCGCAGGCACGAAAAAAGTGGCCGGGACTGGGAAATGAAGTGACAGCCCGCCTGCTGACCGTGACGCGCAAAGGAAAAGTCTGCCATCTGCTGACGTCGATGACGGACGCCATGCGCTTCCCCGGAGGAGAAATGGCGGATCTGTACAGTCATCGCTGGGAAATCGAACTGGGATACAGGGAGATAAAACAGACGATGCAACTGAGCAGGCTGACGCTGAGAAGTAAAAAGCCGGAGCTTGTGGAGCAAGAGCTGTGGGGTGTCTTACTGGCTTATAATCTGGTGAGATATCAGATGATTAAAATGGCGGAACATCTGAAAGGTTACTGGCCGAATCAACTGAGTTTCTCAGAATCATGCGGAATGGTGATGAGAATGCTGATGACATTGCAGGGCGCTTCACCGGGACGTATACCGGAGCTGATGCGCGATCTTGCAAGTATGGGACAACTTGTGAAATTACCGACGAGAAGGGGAAGGGCCTTCCCGAGAGTGGTAAAGGAGAGGCCCTGGAAATACCCCACAGCCCCGAAAAAGAGCCAGTCAGTTGCTTAACTGACTGGCATTACTCCCGGAGGAGCTGTCAGAGAGGCTTAATCCCATTCAGGAGCCAGACCTTCCGGGCTAACCAGGCGGTCGTTGCAATCCAGTGCGGCGATCGCTTTTTTATCTTCGGCATCAAGCTGTAAATTTTGTGCCTTAAGATTACTTTCCAGGTTTTTACGTTTAGTAGAAGAAGGAATTACTGAGTAACCTTCCCCCATAGCCCACGCCAGAATCACTTGTGCCGGAATCGCATTGTGTTTAGCTGCAATACGAGCAATAACCTCATCTTTCAGTGCCTTACCATAAGCCAGCGTCATATAGGAAGTGATATGAATACCGTGCTGTTTAGCCCAGGCAACCACTTTACGGTTTTGCAGATAAGGAGAGAGTTCAATCTGGTTGGTAGCGATGTTTTCAGCGCCAACAGCAGCAATCGCTTTTTCCATCAATGGGATCGTGAAGTTGGAAATACCGATCTCACGCGTCAGCCCTTGTTTTTTGGCTTCCAGCAGCGCCTGCATAAACTCTTCAACAGAGACTTCATCGTTTGGTGACGGCCAGTGGATTAGCGTCAGATCAACATAATCGGTACGCAATTTTTGCAGGCTCTCTTTCAGACTCGGGATCAATTTGTCTTTGCTGAGATTTTCAATCCAGATTTTAGTGGTGATGTAGAGTTCATGACGTGGCACGCCACTTTCTGCAATCGCCTGACCTACTGCGGCTTCGTTATCATAGATTTGTGCGGTATCAATTGCGCGATAACCAAGTTCAAGCGCCGTTTTCACAGATGAAATAACAACGTCGTCTTTCAGACGGAAAGTACCTAAACCAAATGCAGGGATAGCCATAATATGCCTCTTTTAATGCTATTTTCGTTAACTGAGGTGATTATGGGCTTCAGACTGTTGCGGGAAAAGAGCGTAAAACGCAGAGGATTTTTGCGATTCTAGCAATAATAGATATCCAGACGCAAAAAAACATCGAGCGTTAACTCGAGGCTTCTTAATAAGTGGCGGAACGGACGGGACTCGAACCCGCGACCCCCTGCGTGACAGGCAGGTATTCTAACCGACTGAACTACCGCTCCACCGAATTCTTTTACAACCACCGGTTTTATGACCGGCTTACTGCTTAATTTGATGCCTGGCAGTTCCCTACTCTCGCATGGGGAGACCCCACACTACCATCGGCGCTACGGCGTTTCACTTCTGAGTTCGGCATGGGGTCAGGTGGGACCACCGCGCTACGGCCGCCAGGCTAATTCTGTTTTATCAGACCGCTTCTGCGTTCTGATTTAATCTGTATCAGGCTGAAAATCTTCTCTCAATCCGCCAAAACATCTTCGGCGTTGTAAGGTTAAGCCTCACGGTTCATTAGTACCGGTTAGCTCAACGCATCGCTGCGCTTACACACCCGGCCTATCAACGTCGTCGTCTTCAACGTTCCTTCAGGACCCTTAAAGGGTCAGGGAGAACTCATCTCGGGGCAAGTTTCGTGCTTAGATGCTTTCAGCACTTATCTCTTCCGCATTTAGCTACCGGGCAGTGCCATTGGCATGACAACCCGAACACCAGTGATGCGTCCACTCCGGTCCTCTCGTACTAGGAGCAGCCCCCCTCAGTTCTCCAGCGCCCACGGCAGATAGGGACCGAACTGTCTCACGACGTTCTAAACCCAGCTCGCGTACCACTTTAAATGGCGAACAGCCATACCCTTGGGACCTACTTCAGCCCCAGGATGTGATGAGCCGACATCGAGGTGCCAAACACCGCCGTCGATATGAACTCTTGGGCGGTATCAGCCTGTTATCCCCGGAGTACCTTTTATCCGTTGAGCGATGGCCCTTCCATTCAGAACCACCGGATCACTATGACCTGCTTTCGCACCTGCTCGCGCCGTCACGCTCGCAGTCAAGCTGGCTTATGCCATTGCACTAACCTCCTGATGTCCGACCAGGATTAGCCAACCTTCGTGCTCCTCCGTTACTCTTTAGGAGGAGACCGCCCCAGTCAAACTACCCACCAGACACTGTCCGCAACCCGGATCACGGGTCCACGTTAGAACATCAAACATTAAAGGGTGGTATTTCAAGGTCGGCTCCATGCAGACTGGCGTCCACACTTCAAAGCCTCCCACCTATCCTACACATCAAGGCTCAATGTTCAGTGTCAAGCTATAGTAAAGGTTCACGGGGTCTTTCCGTCTTGCCGCGGGTACACTGCATCTTCACAGCGAGTTCAATTTCACTGAGTCTCGGGTGGAGACAGCCTGGCCATCATTACGCCATTCGTGCAGGTCGGAACTTACCCGACAAGGAATTTCGCTACCTTAGGACCGTTATAGTTACGGCCGCCGTTTACCGGGGCTTCGATCAAGAGCTTCGCTTGCGCTAACCCCATCAATTAACCTTCCGGCACCGGGCAGGCGTCACACCGTATACGTCCACTTTCGTGTTTGCACAGTGCTGTGTTTTTAATAAACAGTTGCAGCCAGCTGGTATCTTCGACTGATTTCAGCTCCACGAGCAAGTCGCTTCACCTACGTATCAGCGTGCCTTCTCCCGAAGTTACGGCACCATTTTGCCTAGTTCCTTCACCCGAGTTCTCTCAAGCGCCTTGGTATTCTCTACCTGACCACCTGTGTCGGTTTGGGGTACGATTTGATGTTACCTGATGCTTAGAGGCTTTTCCTGGAAGCAGGGCATTTGTTGCTTCAGCACCGTAGTGCCTCGTCATCACGCCTCGGCCTTGATTTTCCGGATTTGCCTGGAAAACCAGCCTACACGCTTAAACCGGGACAACCGTCGCCCGGCCAACATAGCCTTCTCCGTCCCCCCTTCGCAGTAACACCAAGTACAGGAATATTAACCTGTTTCCCATCGACTACGCCTTTCGGCCTCGCCTTAGGGGTCGACTCACCCTGCCCCGATTAACGTTGGACAGGAACCCTTGGTCTTCCGGCGAGCGGGCTTTTCACCCGCTTTATCGTTACTTATGTCAGCATTCGCACTTCTGATACCTCCAGCATACCTCACAGCACACCTTCACAGGCTTACAGAACGCTCCCCTACCCAACAACGCATAAGCGTCGCTGCCGCAGCTTCGGTGCATGGTTTAGCCCCGTTACATCTTCCGCGCAGGCCGACTCGACCAGTGAGCTATTACGCTTTCTTTAAATGATGGCTGCTTCTAAGCCAACATCCTGGCTGTCTGGGCCTTCCCACATCGTTTCCCACTTAACCATGACTTTGGGACCTTAGCTGGCGGTCTGGGTTGTTTCCCTCTTCACGACGGACGTTAGCACCCGCCGTGTGTCTCCCGTGATAACATTCTCCGGTATTCGCAGTTTGCATCGGGTTGGTAAGTCGGGATGACCCCCTTGCCGAAACAGTGCTCTACCCCCGGAGATGAATTCACGAGGCGCTACCTAAATAGCTTTCGGGGAGAACCAGCTATCTCCCGGTTTGATTGGCCTTTCACCCCCAGCCACAAGTCATCCGCTAATTTTTCAACATTAGTCGGTTCGGTCCTCCAGTTAGTGTTACCCAACCTTCAACCTGCCCATGGCTAGATCACCGGGTTTCGGGTCTATACCCTGCAACTTAACGCCCAGTTAAGACTCGGTTTCCCTTCGGCTCCCCTATTCGGTTAACCTTGCTACAGAATATAAGTCGCTGACCCATTATACAAAAGGTACGCAGTCACACGCCTAAGCGTGCTCCCACTGCTTGTACGTACACGGTTTCAGGTTCTTTTTCACTCCCCTCGCCGGGGTTCTTTTCGCCTTTCCCTCACGGTACTGGTTCACTATCGGTCAGTCAGGAGTATTTAGCCTTGGAGGATGGTCCCCCCATATTCAGACAGGATACCACGTGTCCCGCCCTACTCATCGAGCTCACAGTATGTGCATTTTTGTGTACGGGGCTGTCACCCTGTATCGCACGCCTTTCCAGACGCTTCCACTAACACACACACTGATTCAGGCTCTGGGCTGCTCCCCGTTCGCTCGCCGCTACTGGGGGAATCTCGGTTGATTTCTTTTCCTCGGGGTACTTAGATGTTTCAGTTCCCCCGGTTCGCCTCATTAACCTATGGATTCAGTTAATGATAGTGTGACGAATCACACTGGGTTTCCCCATTCGGAAATCGCCGGTTATAACGGTTCATATCACCTTACCGACGCTTATCGCAGATTAGCACGTCCTTCATCGCCTCTGACTGCCAGGGCATCCACCGTGTACGCTTAGTCGCTTAACCTCACAACCCGAAGATGTTTCTTTCGACTCATCATCGTGTTGCGAAAATTTGAGAGACTCACGAACAACTTTCGTTGTTCAGTGTTTCAATTTTCAGCTTGATCCAGATTTTTAAAGAGCAAATATCTCAAACATCACCCGAAGATGAGTTTTGAGATATCAAGGCAGGTGACTTTCACTCACAAACCAGCAAGTGGCGTCCCCTAGGGGATTCGAACCCCTGTTACCGCCGTGAAAGGGCGGTGTCCTGGGCCTCTAGACGAAGGGGACGTATCAGTCTGCTTCGCAAGACGCCTTGCTTTTCACTTTCTAGCCTCTGACTGCCAGGGCATCCACCGTGTACGCTTAGTCGCTTAACCTCACAACCCGAAGATGTTTCTTCCGACTCATCATCGTGTTGCGAAAATTTGAGAGACTCACGAACAACTTTCGTTGTTCAGTGTTTCAATTTTCAGCTTGATCCAGATTTTTAAAGAGCAAAACTTCGCAGTGAACCTTTGCAGGTACACTCTGAAGTATTTTTTATTTAATCACTACAGAGATGGTGGAGCTATGCGGGATCGAACCGCAGACCTCCTGCGTGCAAAGCAGGCGCTCTCCCAGCTGAGCTATAGCCCCATAACATGTAGTTAAAACCTCTTCAAATTTGCCGTGCAAATTTGGTAGGCCTGAGTGGACTTGAACCACCGACCTCACCCTTATCAGGGGTGCGCTCTAACCACCTGAGCTACAAGCCTGTAGAGGTTTTACTGCTCATTTTCATCAGACAATCTGTGTGAGCACTACAAAGAACGCTTCTTTAAGGTAAGGAGGTGATCCAACCGCAGGTTCCCCTACGGTTACCTTGTTACGACTTCACCCCAGTCATGAATCACAAAGTGGTAAGCGCCCTCCCGAAGGTTAAGCTACCTACTTCTTTTGCAACCCACTCCCATGGTGTGACGGGCGGTGTGTACAAGGCCCGGGAACGTATTCACCGTGGCATTCTGATCCACGATTACTAGCGATTCCGACTTCATGGAGTCGAGTTGCAGACTCCAATCCGGACTACGACGCACTTTATGAGGTCCGCTTGCTCTCGCGAGGTCGCTTCTCTTTGTATGCGCCATTGTAGCACGTGTGTAGCCCTGGTCGTAAGGGCCATGATGACTTGACGTCATCCCCACCTTCCTCCAGTTTATCACTGGCAGTCTCCTTTGAGTTCCCGGCCGGACCGCTGGCAACAAAGGATAAGGGTTGCGCTCGTTGCGGGACTTAACCCAACATTTCACAACACGAGCTGACGACAGCCATGCAGCACCTGTCTCACGGTTCCCGAAGGCACATTCTCATCTCTGAAAACTTCCGTGGATGTCAAGACCAGGTAAGGTTCTTCGCGTTGCATCGAATTAAACCACATGCTCCACCGCTTGTGCGGGCCCCCGTCAATTCATTTGAGTTTTAACCTTGCGGCCGTACTCCCCAGGCGGTCGACTTAACGCGTTAGCTCCGGAAGCCACGCCTCAAGGGCACAACCTCCAAGTCGACATCGTTTACGGCGTGGACTACCAGGGTATCTAATCCTGTTTGCTCCCCACGCTTTCGCACCTGAGCGTCAGTCTTCGTCCAGGGGGACGCCTTCGCCACCGGTATTCCTCCAGATCTCTACGCATTTCACCGCTACACCTGGAATTCTACCCCCCTCTACGAGACTCAAGCTTGCCAGTATCAGATGCAGTTCCCAGGTTGAGCCCGGGGATTTCACATCTGACTTAACAAACCGCCTGCGTGCGCTTTACGCCCAGTAATTCCGATTAACGCTTGCACCCTCCGTATTACCGCGGCTGCTGGCACGGAGTTAGCCGGTGCTTCTTCTGCGGGTAACGTCAATGAGCAAAGGTATTAACTTTACTCCCTTCCTCCCCGCTGAAAGTACTTTACAACCCGAAGGCCTTCTTCATACACGCGGCATGGCTGCATCAGGCTTGCGCCCATTGTGCAATATTCCCCACTGCTGCCTCCCGTAGGAGTCTGGACCGTGTCTCAGTTCCAGTGTGGCTGGTCATCCTCTCAGACCAGCTAGGGATCGTCGCCTTGGTGAGCCGTTACCCCACCAACAAGCTAATCCCATCTGGGCACATCCGATGGCAAGAGGCCCGAAGGTCCCCCTCTTTGGTCTTGCGACGTTATGCGGTATTAGCTACCGTTTCCAGTAGTTATCCCCCTCCATCAGGCAGTTTCCCAGACATTACTCACCCGTCCGCCACTCGTCAGCGAAGCAGCAAGCGCTTCCTGTTACCGTTCGACTTGCATGTGTTAGGCCTGCCGCCAGCGTTCAATCTGAGCCATGATCAAACTCTTCAATTTAAAAGTTTGATGCTCAAAGAATTAAACTTCGTAATGAATTACGTGTTCACTCTTGAGACTTGGTATTCATTTATCGTCTTGCGACGTTAAGAATCCGTATCTTCGAGTGCCCACACAGATTGTCTGATAAATTGTTAAAGAGCAGTTGCGACGCAGCTTTCAGCTCACTGTCGCGAGGTGGCGTATATCACACTTTCCTATTTCAGAGTCAACCCTGAATTTCAGGATTTTTTCTCTTCAACCGAACCGGCTGTTTGTGTGAAGTGATTCACATCCGCCGTGTCGATGGAGGCGCATTATAGGGAGTCGGCTCAGGAAGACAAGCGGAAAAATGCATTTTTATTTCAACCGTTCATCTTTTAATCATTGCGCCGGTTTTTGCTGCTTTTTTATCGCTTGCGGCAGGTCTGCCAGGCTATTTAACACCCAATCTGCCGCGTTTTCTGCTTCAGGTGTAATAGGTTTACCCGTACGCACCAGCACTTTTGTTCCCACGTTCGCCGCAACCGCTGCCTGCATATCTTCTAATTTATCGCCCACCATATAAGAAGCGGCCATATCAATATGCAAATAATCGCGTGCTGACAAAAGCATCCCCGGATGTGGTTTGCGGCAATCGCAGACCTGGCGAAACTCTTCAACACTCCCCTGCGGATGATGCGGGCAATAATAGATACCATCCAGATCGACATCTCGGTCCGCCAGCGACCAGTCCATCCACTCGGTCAGCGTTTCAAACTGTGCTTCGGTAAATTTACCGCGAGCAATGCCAGACTGGTTGGTTACTACCACCAGCGCAAAGCCCATTTTTTTTAGCTCGCGCATGGCGTCAATAACACCGTCGATAAATTCAAAGTTGTCGATCTCATGGACATAGCCGTGATCGACATTAATGGTGCCATCACGGTCAAGAAAAATTGCGGGTACGCTCTTCGCCACCTTTTATAGCTCCTTAATAAGGCATGGGACGCTAGTATCGCATGTTTCGACCTGCAAGAAAGTGCTCTTCGCATAAACCTGATTGATTTAGACGTCTGGATGCCTTAACATCCATTTCATTGACGGCGTTGCCCGTTTCAGGCATTCGAGATGCTACGACTAACTTAATGACGATAATAAATAATCAATGATAAAACTTTCGAATATCACCAAAGTGTTCCACCAGGGCACCCGCACCATCCAAGCGTTGAACAACGTCAGCCGGCATGTGCCAGCTGGACAAATTTATGGCGTTATCGGTGCCTCAGGCGCGGGTAAGAGTACGCTTATACGTTGTGTAAACTTGCTGGAGCGCCCAACCGAGGGTAGCGTGCTGGTCGATGGCCAGGAATTGACCACGCTGTCAGAATCCGAGTTGACCAAAGCTCGCCGCCAGATTGGTATGATTTTCCAGCATTTTAACCTGCTCTCTTCGCGTACTGTTTTTGGCAACGTGGCTCTGCCGCTGGAGCTGGACAACACACCGAAAGACGAGATCAAACGTCGCGTGACGGAATTGCTGTCATTGGTTGGTCTTGGCGATAAGCATGATAGCTACCCGTCGAATCTTTCCGGTGGGCAGAAACAACGTGTGGCGATTGCCCGTGCATTAGCCAGCAATCCCAAAGTATTGCTGTGTGATGAAGCCACCAGCGCGCTGGACCCGGCAACGACACGTTCTATTCTCGAACTGCTGAAAGACATTAACCGCCGTCTGGGTTTGACGATTCTGTTGATCACCCACGAAATGGACGTTGTGAAGCGCATTTGTGATTGCGTGGCGGTCATCAGCAATGGAGAACTGATCGAGCAGGACACGGTAAGTGAAGTGTTCTCGCATCCGAAAACGCCGCTGGCGCAGAAGTTTATTCAGTCGACCCTGCATCTGGATATCCCGGAAGATTACCAGGAACGTCTGCAAACGGAGCCATTTACTGACTGCGTGCCGATGCTGCGTCTGGAGTTTACCGGTCAATCGGTCGATGCCCCACTGCTTTCTGAAACCGCGCGTCGTTTCAACGTCAACAACAACATTATTAGCGCGCAGATGGACTACGCCGGTGGCGTTAAATTCGGCATCATGCTGACTGAAATGCACGGCACACAACAAGATACGCAAGCCGCCATTGCCTGGCTGCAGGAACACCATGTAAAAGTAGAGGTACTGGGTTATGTCTGAGCCGATGATGTGGCTGCTGGTTCGTGGCGTATGGGAAACGCTGGCAATGACCTTCGTATCCGGATTTTTTGGGTTTGTGATTGGTCTGCCGGTTGGCGTTCTGCTTTATGTCACGCGTCCGGGGCAAATTATTGCTAACGCGAAGCTGTATCGTACCGTTTCTGCGATTGTGAACATTTTCCGTTCCATCCCGTTCATTATCTTGCTGGTATGGATGATTCCGTTTACCCGCGTTATTGTCGGTACATCGATTGGTTTGCAGGCAGCAATTGTTCCGTTAACCGTTGGTGCAGCACCGTTTATTGCCCGTATGGTCGAGAACGCTCTGCTGGAGATCCCAACCGGGTTAATTGAAGCTTCCCGCGCAATGGGTGCCACGCCAATGCAGATCGTCTGTAAAGTGCTGTTACCGGAAGCGTTGCCGGGTCTGGTGAATGCGGCAACTATCACCCTGATTACCCTGGTCGGTTATTCCGCGATGGGTGGTGCAGTCGGTGCCGGTGGTTTAGGTCAGATTGGCTATCAGTATGGCTACATCGGCTACAACGCGACGGTGATGAATACGGTACTGGTATTGCTGGTCATTCTGGTTTATTTAATTCAGTTTGCAGGCGACCGCATCGTCCGGGCTGTCACTCGCAAGTAACGTTCAACACAACATAAATAATTGAAGAAGGAATAAGGTATGGCGTTCAAATTCAAAACCTTTGCGGCAGTGGGAGCCCTGATTGGATCACTGGCACTGGTAGGCTGCGGTCAGGATGAAAAAGATCCAAACCACATTAAAGTCGGCGTGATTGTTGGTGCCGAACAGCAGGTAGCAGAAGTCGCGCAGAAAGTTGCGAAAGACAAATATGGCCTGGACGTTGAGCTGGTAACCTTCAACGACTATGTTCTGCCAAACGAAGCATTGAGCAAAGGCGATATCGACGCCAACGCCTTCCAGCATAAACCGTACCTTGATCAGCAACTGAAAGATCGTGGCTACAAACTGGTCGCAGTAGGCAACACTTTTGTTTATCCGATTGCTGGTTACTCCAAGAAAATCAAATCACTGGATGAACTGCAGGATGGTTCGCAGGTTGCCGTGCCAAACGATCCAACTAATCTTGGTCGTTCACTGCTGCTGCTGCAAAAAGTGGGCTTGATCAAACTGAAAGATGGCGTTGGCCTGCTGCCGACCGTTCTTGATGTTGTTGAGAACCCAAAAAATCTGAAAATTGTTGAACTGGAAGCACCGCAACTGCCGCGTTCTCTGGACGACGCGCAAATCGCTCTGGCAGTTATCAATACCACCTATGCCAGCCAGATTGGCCTGACTCCGGCGAAAGACGGTATCTTTGTCGAAGATAAAGACTCCCCATACGTAAACCTGATCGTAACGCGTGAAGATAACAAAGACGCCGAGAACGTGAAGAAATTCGTCCAGGCTTATCAGTCTGATGAAGTTTACGAAGCAGCAAACAAAGTGTTTAACGGCGGCGCTGTTAAAGGCTGGTAATTTTTAGGCTGTTTCCACAATTTGTAATATCATTCAGGACGGGCGCTTGCCCGTCTTGTCATTTTTACAAGCTCCTGATTCAATATTGACGTTTTGATCATACATTGAGGAAATACTATGCGTGCTTTACCGATCTGTTTAGTAGCACTCATGCTAAGCGGCTGTTCCATGTTAAGCAGATCCCCTGTCGAACCCGTTCAAAGCACTGCACCCCAGCCGAAAGCGGAGCCTGCAAAACCGAAAGCGCCGCGCGCCACGCCGGTCCGAATTTATACCAATGCAGAAGAATTAGTCGGCAAACCGTTCCGCGATCTCGGTGAAGTCAGTGGCGACTCTTGCCAGGCCTCTAATCAGGACTCTCCGCCGAGCATTCCAACCGCACGTAAGCAGATGCAAATCAATGCCTCTAAAATGAAAGCCAATGCTGTATTACTGCATAGCTGCGAAGTCACCAGCGGTACGCCGGGCTGCTATCGTCAGGCTGTATGTATCGGCTCTGCGCTTAACATTACGGCGAAATGAGCAGTTTCCAGTTCGAGCAAATAGGCGTTATTCGCTCGCCCTATAAAGAAAAATTCGCCGTTCCGCGCCAGCCAGGTCTGGTAAAAAGCGCCAACGGCGAACTGCATCTCATAGCTTCCTACAACCAGGCCGACGCCGTTCGCGGCCTGGAAGCATTCAGCCATTTATGGATCCTTTTCGTCTTTCATCAAACGATGGAAGGCGGCTGGCGTCCGACTGTGCGTCCACCGCGCCTCGGCGGTAACGCCAGAATGGGGGTTTTCGCAACACGCTCTACTTTCCGCCCTAACCCAATTGGCATGTCGCTGGTAGAGCTGAAAGAGGTTGTTTGCCATAAAGGCAGCGTGATTCTGAAGCTCGGCAGTCTGGATCTGGTCGATGGTACGCCGGTAGTGGATATCAAACCGTATCTCCCCTTTGCCGAATCGCTTCCCGATGCCAGTGCCAGCTATGCGCAAAGTGCGCCAGCTGCAGAGATGGCGGTGAGTTTTACCGCAGAGGTCGAAAAGCAGCTTTTGACGCTGGAGAAGCGTTATCCGCAGTTAACGCTGTTTATCCGCGAAGTACTGGCGCAGGACCCGCGCCCGGCCTATCGTAAAGGTGAGGAAACGGGCAAAACCTATGCCGTCTGGCTACATGATTTTAACGTTCGCTGGCGCGTCACCGACGCAGGTTTTGAAGTCTTTGCGCTGGAACCGCGTTAAATTCACGCCCTTCTCTTTTGACATTTCTTTTGCACTGGTAAACTAAATCACTTTTTTTGTCCCAGGCTCGCCTTGAGCCTGTTCTACCTTCCAACTGGAACCGTAACAACATGCGTACTAGCCAATACCTGCTCTCCACTCTCAAGGAGACACCTGCCGACGCCGAGGTGATCAGCCATCAGCTGATGCTGCGCGCCGGGATGATCCGCAAGCTGGCCTCCGGGTTATATACCTGGCTGCCGACCGGCGTGCGCGTTCTGAAAAAAGTCGAAAACATCGTGCGTGAAGAGATGAACAACGCCGGTGCGATCGAGGTGTCGATGCCGGTGGTTCAGCCAGCCGATTTGTGGCAAGAGAGTGGTCGTTGGGAACAGTACGGTCCGGAACTGCTGCGTTTTGTTGACCGTGGCGAGCGTCCGTTCGTACTCGGCCCAACTCATGAAGAAGTTATCACTGACCTGATTCGTAACGAGCTTAGCTCTTACAAACAGCTGCCGCTGAACTTCTATCAGATCCAGACCAAGTTCCGCGACGAAGTGCGTCCGCGTTTCGGCGTCATGCGTTCCCGCGAATTCCTGATGAAAGATGCTTACTCTTTCCATACTTCTCAGGAATCCCTGCAGGAAACCTACGATGCAATGTATGCGGCCTACAGCAAAATCTTCAGCCGCATGGGGCTGGATTTCCGCGCCGTACAGGCCGACACCGGTTCTATCGGCGGCAGCGCCTCTCACGAATTCCAGGTGCTGGCGCAGAGCGGTGAAGACGATGTGGTCTTCTCCGACACCTCTGACTATGCAGCGAACATTGAACTGGCAGAAGCTATCGCGCCGAAAGAACCGCGCGCTGCTGCTACCCAGGAAATGACGCTGGTTGATACGCCGAACGCGAAAACCATCGCGGAACTGGTTGAACAGTTCAATCTGCCGATTGAGAAAACGGTTAAGACTCTGCTGGTTAAAGCGGTTGAAGGCAGTAGCTTCCCGCTGGTTGCGCTGCTGGTGCGCGGTGATCACGAGCTGAACGAAGTTAAAGCAGAAAAACTGCCGCAGGTTGCAAGCCCGCTGACTTTCGCGACCGAAGAAGAAATTCGTGCTGTGGTTAAAGCCGGTCCGGGTTCACTGGGTCCGGTAAACATGCCGATTCCGGTGGTGATTGACCGTACCGTTGCGGCGATGAGTGATTTCGCTGCTGGTGCTAACATCGATGGTAAACACTACTTCGGTATCAACTGGGATCGCGATGTCGCTACCCCGGAAGTTGCAGATATCCGTAACGTGGTGGCTGGCGATCCAAGCCCGGATGGCCAGGGTACGCTGCTGATCAAACGTGGTATCGAAGTTGGTCACATCTTCCAGCTGGGTACCAAGTACTCCGAAGCACTGAAAGCCTCCGTACAGGGTGAAGATGGCCGTAACCAAATCCTGACGATGGGTTGCTACGGTATCGGGGTAACGCGTGTGGTAGCTGCGGCGATTGAGCAGAACTACGACGAACGCGGCATCGTATGGCCTGACGCTATCGCGCCGTTCCAGGTGGCGATTCTGCCGATGAACATGCACAAATCCTTCCGCGTACAAGAGCTTGCTGAGAAACTGTACAGCGAACTGCGTGCACAAGGTATCGAAGTGCTGCTGGATGACCGCAAAGAGCGTCCGGGCGTGATGTTTGCTGATATGGAACTGATCGGTATTCCGCACACTATTGTGCTGGGCGACCGTAACCTCGACAACGACGATATCGAATATAAATATCGTCGCAACGGCGAGAAACAGTTAATTAAGACTGGTGACATCGTCGAATATCTGGTGAAACAGATTAAAGGCTGATGCCAGAAAGGGTCCTGAATTTCAGGGCCCTTTTTTACATGGATTGTATAAAATGGATAAACCAAAGGCGTACTGCCGCCTGCTTCTCCCCAGCTTTCTTTTACTTTCGGCTTGTACCGTTGATATCAGCCAGCCAGACCCATCAGCCACAGCAGTAGATGCCGAGGCAAAAACATGGGCTGTCAAATTCCAGCATCAAAGCTCTTTCACCGAACAATCAATAAAAGAAATAACGGCACCTGATCTCAAACCCGGCGATTTGCTGTTCTCCTCAAGCCTTGGGGTAACCTCATTTGGAATCCGCGTCTTCAGCACTTCCTCTGTGAGTCACGTTGCAATCTTTCTGGGTGATAATAACGTTGCAGAAGCGACAGGCGCTGGCGTCCAGATTGTTTCCCTTAAAAAAGCGATGAAGCATAGTGATAAGCTTTTCGTCTTACGAGTCCCGGATCTTACCCCGCAACAAGCCACAGATATCACCGCGTTTGCCAATAAAATCAAAGATAGCGGTTATAACTATCGCGGCATTGTCGAATTTATTCCCTTTATGGTGACTCGCCAGATGTGCTCACTGAATCCGTTCTCCGAGGATTTTCGCCAACAGTGCGTCAGCGACCTGGCGAAAGCGCAGTTAAGCAGTGTGTGCGAAGGAGACAAAAAGTCGTGGTTTTGTTCGGAATTTGTCACTGATGCATTTGCCAAATCCGGGCATCCACTTACACTGGCGCAATCGGGCTGGATTAGCCCTGCCGATCTGATGCATATGCGTATTGGTGATGTCTCTGCGTTTAAGCCAGAAACGCAGTTACAGTATGTTGGGCACCTGAAGCCTGGGATTTATATCAAGGCGGGTCGCTTTGTTGGGCTGACTCAGTGATAAAGCCAGCCTCGTGCACAAAATGCCGGATGCGGCGTAAACGCCTTATCCGGCCTACAAAATCGTGCTAATTCAAAATGTTGCATTATATGCTGTAGGCCTGATAAGCGCAGCGCATCAGGCAATTTTGCGTTTGTTTCTGCCTTAAGCAGGTTTACTGCCCCAAACTACTGCAATCCTTATTCGGGTAAAATTTACCCGCCGTATCGGGCGCTAATACTTTGGTTGGCGCACCAGTATCCGGATTAGCCTCAAGCGTAAAGTGACCTTCTACTGACAGTAACACCGGTTTTTCACTGTGACCGCGCGCAGCCAGGTAGCTACGCTCCAGCTCTGCGTTATTCGCTACCATGAAACGTTTTCCGGTCGCGCAATCAGTGAAGGTCGCCGCATCAGCCATATAAAAATACATGCCTCGCAGGGTCATCGGCGTCATAGGTAAACTGGATTGTGCCGGTTCCAGCGTATAGTTGAACTGCGATTCAATTGGATTGCCTTCACGATCGAGCATCTCCAGCGCATCGCCTTTCGCCCGATAATATGACTTTTCACCTTTGCTGTCGGTTAATACCAGCTTGTCAGCGGTTCGCGCCCATGTACCGTAGGAAGCGAAGGAGGAAGGTTCTTCACGAGCACCGAGATAACGCTCATTCATCACCCATGTTCCGTCTTTTTCGAGGAACAGAGAGATTTCGATTCCTTCGCAATCGGCACACGGTAGCACGCCGCGCCAACTTTGCGGCATCGGTTTCAGTTCGGCAGCCTGCGCCGGAGAAAGCGTATCGACTTCGGCCCGATTATTACATCCCATCAGAGTAAAGAGGCTGATTACAGCCATCGCTGTCACTATCGCTTTTTTCACCATCCATTCCTTCTTTTTATTCCCGACCGCTGCGTACTTTGCCGCGCATCGCCTTCACGCTTGATTTTTGTGCTTTCGATGCCAGCCTGCGCTCTTTCGATGCACGGGTGGGCCGCGTGGGTCGTCGGGCTTTTTGTTCTTTTGTTAAATCTTTAATCACTGCCACCAGCCGGGCCAGAGCGGCTTCGCGGTTCAGTTCCTGACTGCGGTATTCCTGTGCCTTAATGACAATCACGCCATCACTGCTGATCAAATGATGGCTGGCGGCGAGCAGACGCTCTTTGTAATACTCTGGCAGGCTGGACGCCCGAATGTCAAAACGCAGATGAATAGCCGTTGAGGTCTTATTAACATGCTGCCCGCCAGCGCCCTGCGCACGAATGGCGGTGATCTCAAGCTCACCATCGGGAATAGCAACATGTCGGGAAATCACAATCATGAAGGTTGTTGCCAGGCGGTTAAGTTAACTTCCAGATTATTCTTATCATCCGATAACCAGATAACACCATCCTGAATCGTTGCCTGCAGCGTCATGGTACGATCGGCAAAGGCGCTTACTTTCGCCAGTTGTTCATCGTCCAGATACCAGACGGAAAGATTGGCAAACTGCACACATTTGCTCTGATTTTGCTGCCACCAGATTTGCGCCGCCCGACTATTATAGGTAAACAGCGCCACTTCTGCGGCCTGGGTGCAGGCTTTCTTAATTCGTCGCTCATCCGGCAGCCCCAGCTCAATCCACAAATCAATGCCCAGGTGATCGTTACGCAGCCACGCTTCCGGCTCATCATCGGCACACAAACCACGGGTAAATTGCAGACGTTCATCAGCATATTTCAGCCACGCCAGCAAGCGCAGCATCATACGCTCCTGGGTTTCTGAAGGGTGGCGCGCCAGCGTCAGAGAGGCATCGAGAAACTGGTTGCGGTCGAGATCGGCCACATTAACCGTCGCTTTATAAATTGTCGCTTTAAGCGCCATAAGAAAACTCCTTTCGAATCAGGAGGCCATTGTAACGGAATACGTGCAGTTGCGGCGCTGATATTGCAGAAATGAGTGTGGTATAGTCACCTTGCGAAACAGAGTTTATCTTCGTAGGCTTAGACTTGCATCCACGGTTAAGTCAGAGTGCTGACAGGAGGGCATGTGGAAAAATATTGTGAGTTAATACGCAAGCGGTACGCGGAAATCGCCAGCGGAGACTTAGGATACGTTCCGGACGCGCTGGGCTGCGTTTTGAAAGTGCTGAATGAAATGGCTGCCGACGACGCCCTTTCTGAGGCTGTCAGGGAAAAAGCAGCATACGCTGCGGCAAACTTACTGGTGAGCGATTATGTCAATGAATGATACGTATCAACCAATTAATTGTGATGATTACGATAATCTTGAGCTCGCCTGCCAGCATCATTTAATGCTGACACTTGAGCTGAAAGATGGCGAAAAATTGCAGGCAAAAGCCAGTGATTTAGTCTCCCGCAAAAATGTGGAGTATCTGGTCGTCGAGGCCGCTGGCGAAACCCGCGAGCTGCGTCTGGATAAAATTACCAGCTTTAGCCACCCTGAAATCGGTACGGTGGTGGTAAGCGAATCCTGATTGACTTTCGCCGGATGCGACGTTTGATGCGTCTTATCCGGCTTTCACTTAACTAAGCGTTTTCTGCCAGACAAAACTTACGCCATTCTCACCTTCAGCCACACCTTCTTGCGTCACAAATACCCCTGCCGCCGCAATCAGCGTTTCTCCATAAAACAGCAGTGGCGTGGTGTCACGTAGCCACGGCGGCACGCCTAACTCTTGCCAGATTTTCTTCAGCTTACGTCCGCCGTTGCGCCCGACAATATGCAGCAATCCTGGCGCTTTGAAACGCACGCTGACCGCTTCGTCTGCACGCGGAGGGCGAATATCGCCTCCCGCAGTAAGCTGTACGGTTCCCAGCCCCGCCGGTAATTCCAGCGGTTGTAGCCACGTCTGCCACAGCACAATGGTTTCGCTTTGCCCGGTGATGGATTTAATCCACCACAGTTGCGACTGATAGCGGCGGATTTCAAAGGCGCCCAAACGTAAACAGGGGGAAGCATCTTCCCGCGCCAGCGCCACTTCCTGCCAGATGCGCACCAGCGCGTCGCGGGAAGGCATCGGTGCATTCTGCCCTGCCAGCCAGCGGCGAATAATCGCCGCGCGACGGGCATCACTCATCGCCAGCATTGGCGCAATCTGCAGCGTCCCCTGCGACGTTTGGCAGTGTGCTAAATCATCCGCCAGCAGTTCATCCAACAGACTCTCTTGTTCAGCACAAAGTGTGGCGCTGCGGGCCGTTGCTTCCGCAAAATGCGGCCAACGCTGCTGCAATAACGGCACTACGCGCAGGCGCAGAAAGTTACGATCGTATGAGTCGTCCTGATTACTTTCGTCTTCAATCCAGCGTAAACCATGCGCCAATGCCCACTGCTCCAGTTCCCCCCGCGTGCGGGCAAGCAACGGGCGGATAAGCCGTGTTCCAGCAAACTCCGAAACTTCCGCCATAGCCGAAAGCCCGGCAGGGCCGCTACCGCGTTTTAGCGCCAGCAGAAAGGTTTCACATTGATCGTCGAGATGTTGCGCGGTGACCAGCACTTCGCCGGGCAATAGGGTACGGGCAAATGCCTGATAACGTGCCTGCCGCGCCTGGGCCTCAATCCCCAGCCCCTCTTGCGCAAGTTGTACGCGTTCGACCACCAGCGGCACCTGCCACTGTTGGCAGACGTTTTCGCAATGCGTAACCCAGGCATCGGCATTGGCACTTAAACCGTGATGCACATGAATAGCGCGCAGAGTGACGCCCGGATTTTCCGTCCGCCACTGCACCAACTGATGCAGCAGAACGGTGGAGTCAAGCCCGCCGCTAAAGGCCACCAGAATCTGGCGTGAGGTGAGAAGTTGTCTATTGAGCGTGAGTGTCATGATGGTGCGATTTTACAGTAGCAATGCCCGGCACGTTACCGGGCAAATGCGGCGATGACAAGCCTTACTGCTCATACAGTTCCAACGGCAGCCCGTCCGGATCGTTAAAGAAGGTGAAGCGTTTTTGCGTGTATGGATCGACACGGATGGCTTCACACTTCACGTTATGGCTTTCAAGGTGCGCCACTGCCGCATCGATGTCATCAACGCTAAAAGCCAGATGACGCAGGCCGCAAGCTTCCGGTCGGCTGGGGCGCTCCGGCGGGAACGGAAAAGAGAAAAGCTCAATCACATATTGCCCATTAAGCGCCAAATCCCCTTTCCACGAGTCGCGCGCTTCGCGATAGACTTCGCTTTGCAGCGTGAAACCAAGAATATCGCAGTAGAAAGCTTTGCTCACCGCATAATCCGTCGCAATAATCGCAATATGGTGAACCTGTTTTAAACCCAGCATAACGTCTCCTTTATTTGTTAACAGCACGTTACTCGCCCGGAAGCCGCTCTGGCAAGTTATCCCGCCATTTTTAGGACTCGTACGCGGTAAACGCCGTCTTCGTCCTGTTTCGCGCCGTGAATATCCGTTTCAAAACCGGGGTAATGTTGCCCTACGGAACAAAGCATCAGTAGAAAATCGAGTACCGTGCGGCTCTCTTTGGTCAGCATTTCTCCTGGCATCAACAGCGGTACGCCCGGTGGATAAGGCAGGATCATATTTGCCGATACTCTACCGACCAGTTGTTCCAGCGCAATGGTTTCTACTTCACCTTTAATCTGTCTCTGCCATGCCTGATGTGGCGTCATGATCATTTCCGGCAAAGTATCGAATGCCCGCAACATCAAACCGGAAAGATCGTGTTTACGAATCAGCTTATGGATCCCTTGCGCCAGATCCTGAATACGCATATTGCGGTAGAAATCGGGATCTTCAGCATAGAGATCGGGCAGCATATTTTTGATCCGCAGGTTGAGATCGTAAGAGCGCTTAAATTCCGTCAACCCACGCAATAATCCCATTGCTTTGGTTTTATCGATGCCAATACTAAAGAGAAACAGCAGGTTATAAGGGCCGGTTTTCTCTACTACGATCCCACGTTCGTCGAGGAATTTTGCTACCAGCGCCGCCGGGATCCCCTCCTCACTCATATTGCCCTGTTCGTCCATCCCCGGTGTCAAAATAGTGACTTTAACCGGATCGAGAAACATATGATCGGCATCCGCATCGTTAAAGCCGTGCCATTGTTCGCCAGGCGCAACGGGCCTGCATTCGGCTTCATCCACCTGCGGCGGTTGCCAGATATCGAAAAACCAACCGTCAGACTCTTCCCGCAGCCGCTGGACCTCTTTGCGAAAATGCAGCGCCCGCTCCACCGAACGGTTAATCAGCCGTTTGCCCGGATTACCACGCAGCATCGCCGCCGCCGTCTTAACCGAAGCAACAATGGGATAACTGGGCGAGGTGGTGGTATGCATCATAAAGGCTTCGTTAAACGCCTCTTCGTCATACTCGCCTTTAATGTGGATCAGTGAAGCCTGCGATAACGCCGCCAGCATTTTGTGGGTCGATTGCGTTTCGAAGAAAACTTTTCCCGCAACACGCTCGCCGCTCATACCACTTTTACCCTGGTAGATTGGATGAAAATGAGTATACGGCACCCAGGCGGAATCGAAGTGGATCGACGGGACATCCAGCGTCTGTTTGATCCAGTCGGTGTTGTAGAGCAAACCATCATAGGTGGAGTTGGTGATCACCGCATGAACCGGCCATTGTGCTTGCGTAGTGGCAGCGACTTTCTCTTCGATGCTGTCGCGAGTAAATTCACGGCGCGGGATCCCCCCCAGAATCCCCAACGCATTACGCGTCGGTTTCAGCCAGACTGGCACTACATCGTTCATCATCAACAGATGCGCCAGTGATTTATGGCAGTTGCGGTCGATCAACAGCGTACTGCCGGATGGCGCGGCGTACATACCCACAATTTTGTTCGACGTCGATATTCCGTTGGTAACGATATAACTCTGTTCCGCGCCAAAAGTCCGCGCGATGTACTCTTCCGCTTCCAGGTGTGGCCCGGTGTGGTCAAGCAACGAACCAAGCTCGGTGACCGAAATAGAGACATCAGCCTTAAGGGTATTCCCGCCGAAAAAATCATAAAACAGACAGCCAACCGGGCTTTTTTGATATGCGGTGCCGCCCATATGCCCCGGCGTACAAAAGGTGTACTTCCGCTCTTTGACGTAGGTAAACAAGGCTTTCGTGAACGGCGGCGTAATGTTATCAAGATATTCGTTGGTGTACTGACGCATACGAATGGCGATATCTTCCGCCTGCCCCAGCGCATATTCAAAAAACCAGAGCGCCATCCGCATATCCTGCACGCTGACATCCATCGTCGAGTGGGTGTTGATGAAGGCATAAAGCGGGAGATATTCATTAAGTTGATTGATATCGCTGCATAAATCGAGACTGTACTCATCCCAGTCAAAAATCACGCCGCAAATTCGAGGGTTATGTTCGATAAATTTCAGCAAATCAACGCTGTTTTGTGGCCAGATAATCTGAAAGCCTTGCGCCACCAGCGCCGACTCCAGTTCTTTGATGGGCTCATCTTTATAAAAGACGCCATGCGGTCCCATAATGGCAATGATGTTCATGTGTTCCTCCTGGAAAATCCTTCCTTAATCATAGCCTGCTCAAACCGTGGCGATAAAAAAGGGCCACCGAAGTGACCCTTTTTCAGAACTTTTGCGAATTACGCGTAACCGTAGCTCATCAGGCGCTGATAACGACGATTTTTTAAATCTTCAGTGCTTAACACATCGAGATCGGCCAGATCCGCCAGCAGTTGCGCTTTCAACGATGCCGCCATCGCTTCCGGGTTACGGTGAGCGCCGCCCAGCGGTTCCGGGATGATGGAGTCGATCAGTTTCAGCTCTTTCAGACGCGGAGCGATGATACCCATCGCTTCAGCCGCCAGCGGCGCTTTGTCGGCGCTCTTCCACAGAATGGACGCACAACCTTCCGGCGAGATAACGGAATAGGTGCTGTATTGCAGCATATTCACTTTATCGCCCACGCCAATCGCCAGCGCACCGCCAGAACCACCTTCACCGATAACCGTACAAACTACCGGTACGCCAAGGCGAGACATTTCACGCAGGTTGCGTGCAATGGCTTCAGACTGACCACGCTCTTCTGCGCCCACGCCAGGATAAGCCCCCGGGGTGTCGATAAAGGTGATGATAGGCATCTTAAAGCGTTCAGCCATTTGCATCAGACGCAGTGCTTTGCGGTAACCTTCTGGCGCTGGCATACCAAAGTTACGGCGAATTTTTTCTTTGGTTTCACGACCTTTTTGATGACCAATGATCATCACCGGACGACCATCGAGACGGGCGATACCACCGACGATAGCTTTATCGTCTGCATACGCACGGTCGCCAGCCAGTTCGTCAAATTCATCAAATGCCAGGCGAACGTAATCCAGGGTATAAGGACGCTGCGGATGGCGTGCCAGTTGCGCAATCTGCCATGCACCGAGATCGGCGAAGATTTTACGCGTCAGTTCTACGCTTTTTTCACGCAGACGATGCACTTCTTCATCGATGTTAATATCCAGTTTCTCATCCTGACGGCTAACCGCAGTCAGAGAATCGATTTTCGCTTCCAGCTCTGCAATCGGCTGTTCAAAATCAAGGAAATTCAGACTCATAGTATTCCTGTATTAGTCAAACTCCAGTTCCACCTGCTCCGAACCAATGAGGCCACGGAGATCGTTTAATAAACGATCGCTCGGAGAGACACGCCACGTCGCGCCAAAACGCAACCGCGCGCGTGCATCCGCCCTCTGATAGTAGAGATGTACTGGAATTGTCCCAGAGCGGTGGGGTTCCAGAGACTGACGGAGTCGGTTTAAAAGCTGGTCATCAATTTGCCTGTCCGTCAGCGAGATAGCAAGCCCGCGAGCATATTTTTCCCGGGCTTCGTCAATATCCATCACTTCGCGAGCGGTCATTTTAAGCCCACCGCTGAAGTCATCAAAGCTGACCTGTCCGCTGACGATAAGTATGCGGTCTTTTTCCAGCAATTGCTGGTATTTATCCAGGGCGTCAGTAAACAACATCACTTCCAGCCGCCCGGAACGGTCATCCAGCGTGCAGATACCGATACGATTGCCGCGCTTGGTGACCATAACCCGCGCGGCAACAACGAGCCCCGCAGCCGTGATGACTTTACCACGTTCTGTCGGGTGCATGTCTTTCAGCCTTACGCCTCCGACATAACGCTCAATCTCTTTTAAATACTGGTTGATAGGGTGTCCGGTCAGGTACAGGCCTAACGTTTCACGTTCCCCATCTAATACCACCTGCTCCGGCCACGGTTGGCAGCTGGCGTAGGATTGTTCAATTTGTTCCGGCTCTTCGGCCAGCACGCCGAACATATCGGCCTGACCGATAGCTTCCGCTTTCGCGTGTTGATCTGCCGCTTTTAACGCATCACCCAGCGAGTTCATCAGCGCCGCGCGGTGTGGCCCAAGACGGTCAAACGCCCCGGACATGATCAGTTTTTCCAGCACCCGCCGGTTTAACTTTTTGGTGTCGGTACGGGCGCAGAGATCAAACAGTTCGCGGAAGTAGCCGCCTTTATTACGGGCTTCGATGATGGCCTCAATCGGACCTTCACCTACCCCTTTGATGGCGCCAATACCATACACGATTTCGCCGTCGTCGTTGACGTGGAAATGGTAAAGACCGGAGTTTATATCTGGTGGCAGGATTTTCAGCCCCATCCGCCAGCACTCATCCACCAGGCCCACCACCTTCTCGGTGTTGTCCATATCGGCGGTCATTACCGCCGCCATAAACTCCGCCGGATAGTGCGCTTTCAGCCATAACGTTTGATATGACACCAAAGCATAGGCCGCAGAGTGCGATTTGTTAAATCCGTAACCCGCGAATTTCTCCACCAGGTCGAAGATTTTCATCGCCAGTTCGGCGTTGATTCCGTTCTTTTCTGCACCTTCAGCAAATACAGAACGCTGCTTAGCCATCTCTTCCGGCTTTTTCTTACCCATCGCACGGCGCAGCATATCCGCGCCACCGAGGGTATAACCAGAAAGCACCTGGGCAATCTGCATGACCTGTTCCTGATACAAGATAATGCCGTAGGTTGGCTCCAGTACCGATTTCAGGCTTTCATGCTGCCACTGCACGTCCGGATAGGAGATCTCTTCACGACCATGTTTACGGTCGATAAAGTTATCCACCATCCCTGACTGCAACGGACCAGGGCGGAACAGTGCCACCAGTGCGATCATATCTTCGAAGCAGTCAGGTTGCAGACGCTTGATCAGGTCCTTCATGCCGCGCGATTCAAGCTGGAATACCGCCGTGGTTTCCGAGCGTTGCAGCATGTCGAAGCTTTTCTTGTCATCCAGCGGGATCGCGGCGATATCCAGCGGTGGCTCGCCATTCTTCGCCCGCCGCTTGTTGATCATCTCCAGCGCCCAGTTGATGATGGTGAGCGTACGCAAACCAAGGAAGTCGAACTTCACCAGTCCGGCGTATTCAACGTCGCTTTTATCAAACTGGGTGACCGGATGTTTGCCCTCTTCATCGCAATAAAGCGGCGCAAAATCGGTAATTTTGGTCGGCGCGATAACCACCCCACCGGCGTGCTTACCGGCGTTACGGGTGACCCCTTCCAGTTTGCGCGCCATGTCGATCAGCGCCTTAACTTCTTCATCCGCTTCGTAGATTTCCGGCAGCTGCGGCTCGGCTTCAAACGCTTTCGCCAGCGTCATCCCCGGATCGGGCGGGATCAGTTTCGAGATACGGTCGACAAAGCCGTACGGATGCCCCAGCACGCGGCCTACGTCGCGGATCACCGCTTTCGCCGCCATCGTACCGAAGGTGATAATCTGCGATACCGCATCACGACCGTACATGTCCGCCACGTGTTCGATAACCTGATCGCGTTTCTCCATACAGAAGTCAACGTCGAAGTCAGGCATGGAGACACGTTCCGGGTTAAGGAAACGTTCGAACAGCAGGTCAAATTCCAGCGGATCGAGGTCGGTGATTTTCAGCGCGTAGGCCACCAGTGAACCCGCACCGGAGCCACGGCCTGGCCCTACCGGTACGCCGTTATCTTTCGACCACTGGATAAATTCCATAACGATGAGGAAGTAGCCCGGGAAGCCCATCTGGTTGATAACCTGAAGTTCAGTCTCCAGACGTTCGTCATATTCCGGGCGGCGTTTAAGACGTTCTTCCTCGTCAGGGAATAAAAATGCCAGACGCTCTTCCAGGCCTTCTTTTGCACGCTTGACCAGATAATCTTCGGTGCTCATGTCCCCGGTCGGGAACTGCGGCAGGAAGTATTCACCAAGACGCACAGTTACGTTACAGCGTTTGGCGATCTCAACGGTGTTGGCAAGGGCTTCTGGGATGTCGGCAAACAGCTCACACATCTCCTCTTCGCTACGCATATATTGCTGCGGCGAATAGTTACGCGGGCGTTTAGGATCGTCGAGGGTAAAGCCGTCGTGGATCGCGACGCGGATTTCGTGTGCGTCAAAGTCGCTGCTGTCGATAAAGCGCACATCGTTAGTCGCCACGACGGGCAAACCGCGCGCTTCCGCCAGTTCCACCGCCGCGTGCAGATAGCTTTCTTCATCCGGCCTGCCGGTGCGGATCAGCTCGAGAAAATAGCGATCCGGGAAGTGTTCTTCATAAAACGCGACACACTCATCTACCAGCGCGCTGTTACCACGCAAAAGACTGCGTCCGACGTCGCCCATGCGCCCGCCGGAAAGAAGGATCAACCCTTCGTTTAATTCGATAAGCCAGTCGCGATCGATGATCGGCCCGGCGGCACCGTACCCGCGCTGATACGCTTTTGAGATCAGCAACGCCAGATTCTGATAGCCGGTATTGTTCGCCGCCAGTACCGTCAGGTGGGTTAACTCATCACCCAGCAGGTCGCACTGGACATTAAAATCTGCCCCGACGATAGGCTTAATCCCTGCGCCATGTCCCGCTCCGTAGAACTTCACCAGACCGCAAAGGTTGGTGAAATCGGTGATCGCCAGTGCTGGCATACCCAACGCCGCCGCCTTTTTTACCAGCGGTGCGGTTTTGGCCAAGCCATCGATCATCGAGTAGTCGCTGTGCACCCGCAGGTGTACGAAACGTGGTTCAGACATCTTCAGATTCCGGTTTACTTAATCTCGACACAAGAATCAGGACGCAAGTCCCAGTGCGCGTTTGACAGGCCCAAAGCTGCGACGATGATGTTCAGTCGCGCCATATTCAGCCAGTTTTTCCAGATGAAAAGCGGTTGGATACCCTTTATGTTGGGCAAAACCATATTGCGGGAAAACAATATCCAGCGCCGCCATTTCGGCGTCACGCGTCACTTTCGCCAGGATAGACGCGGCACTGATTTCTGGTACGCGGCTATCCCCTTTCACCACAGCCATCGCAGGCATCGGTAATTTCGGGCAGCGGTTACCATCAATCAACACATATTCCGGCGCAATATGCAGCCCAGCGACGGCACGCTGCATCGCCAGCATGGTCGCATGAAGAATGTTCAGCTCGTCGATTTCGTGGGGTTCCGCGCGGCCCAGACTCCAGCTCAACGCTTTCTCTTTGATCTCTTCATAGAGCGCCAGACGGCGTTTTTCGCTCAGCTTTTTGGAATCATTCAGCCCGGCAATCGGGCGCGCCGGGTCAAGGATCACCGCAGCGGTGACGACCGCGCCAACTAACGGCCCGCGTCCGACTTCATCCACACCCGCAACCAGCTGCGTGTGCGGATAAACAAATTCGATCATTGTGCTAACTCCAGAACGGCTTGTGCCGCCTGCTCATCGGCATTGCAGCGGATCTGCTGATGCAGTTCACGGAAGGTATCGTGCATCGCGTGGCTGGTTTTCCCGTTCGCCAACAGCGGTAACAGCGCCGCAGCCAGTTTTTGCGGCTCACACTCTTCCTGCAATAACTCTTTGACTAACTCTCTGCCCGCCAGCAGATTTGGCAGCGAGACATAATCAGTTTTCACCAGCCGCTTCGCCAACCAGAAGGTAAAAGGCTTCATGCGATATCCCACCACCATCGGGCATTTCGCCAGCATACACTCCAGGGCTGCCGTCCCCGACGCCAGTAGTGCCGCATCGCTGGCGACCATCGCCTCACGGCCCATTCCATCCAGCAAATGAACCGACAGGTCTGGCGCGACTTCAGCTTTGATGCGTTCAAACTGCTCGCGGCGTTTGGCATTCACCAGCGGCACCACGATTTCGAGATCCGGATATGTCTGGCGCAAAAGCTGGGCAGTTTTCAAGAAATCGGCACTAAGCATTTCGACTTCTGCACCACGGCTGCCCGGCAACAATGCCAGACAGTGGGCATCGTAAGGGATCCCCAGCACATCACGGGCACCATTTTTATCTGGATCTAACGGCATGGCATCAGCCATGGTATGACCGATAAAGCGGCACGGTACATTGTATTTGTCATAAAACGCTTTTTCGAAAGGCAGAAATGCGAGCACCAGATCGGTGGCTCTGCCTATTTTGAAAACGCGTTTCTGTCGCCACGCCCAGACGGATGGACTGACGTAATGAATGGTTTTGATACCCTGCTTTTTGAGGTTACCTTCAAGAGTAATATTGAAGTCGGGCGCATCAATACCAACAAAAACATCTGGCTTCAGTTCGCCAAAACGCTTTGTCAGATCGGCACGAATATGCAGTAAGCGACGCAGACGACCGAGCACTTCAACAATGCCCATCACCGCCAGTTCTTCCATTTCGTACCAGGCTTCGCAGCCTTCAGCCTGCATTCGTGGCCCGGCAACACCAACAAAGCGGGCGTTGGGCACACGTTCTTTCAGAGCGCGGATTAAACCGGCCCCCAGGATATCGCCGGAGGTTTCTCCGGCGACCAGGGCAATCGTTAATGGACGCTGGTCAGTCATTAACGAATCAGACCGCGCGTTGAGCGTGCAAAGAAATCGGTAAAGGCTTTCACTTCCGGATATGTTTCCGCCAGTTCAGCAATTTCCGGTTTCACTTCATCGAGCGTTTTACCGCTACGATAAATTAGCTTATACGCATTGCGGATAGCGGTAATCGCCTCACGGCTGAATCCGCGGCGCTTCAGCCCTTCGATATTGACACCGAACGGCGTTGCGTGGTTACCCTGCGCAATAACATAAGGAGGGACGTCCTGCGCCACACCGGAGCAGCCGCCAACCATCACATGCGCACCAATGATGCAGAACTGATGGACTGCGGTCATGCCGCCGATGATCGCGAAGTCGTCAACCGATACGTGACCCGCCAGCGTTGCGTTGTTGGCGAGAATACAGCGGTTACCTACCGTACAATCGTGCGCAATGTGCGCGTTGATCATCAGTAAGTTGTCGCTGCCCACCTTCGTCAATCCACCGCCCTGGACTGTGCCACGATGAATGGTGACGCTTTCGCGAATGCGGTTACGATCGCCGATTTCCACACGGGTCGGTTCGCCAGCATATTTCAAATCCTGGTTAACTTCGCCGATGGAGGCAAACTGATAAATCTCATTATCGCGGCCAATTTTAGTATGACCATTCACGACAACGTGAGATTTCAGTACGGTACCCTCACCAATTTCGACATGGGGTCCAACGATACAAAAAGGACCAATGTGTGCGTTCGCGCCAATTGACGCGCCCTCTTCCACAATGGCGGTTGGATGCACAAAGGCGGATTTATCAATCACGTATCAGGCCTCCCGGCTACGAGCACACATCATCGTTGCTTCGCAAACTACTTTACCATCGACCAGAGCAACCCCTTTAAAACGGGTCAGGCCGCGGCGCGTTTTTTCGAAAGTGACTTCCATGATCATTTGATCGCCAGGCACGACCGGGCGCTTGAAGCGCGCTTCGTCAATACCAGCGAAGTAGTACAGCTCACCCGGTTCCAGTTTTCCTACGCTTTTAAACGCCAGAATACCTGTTGCCTGTGCCATTGCTTCCAGAATCAGCACACCCGGGAAAATCGGTTTTCCAGGGAAATGGCCCTGGAAGAATGGCTCATTGACAGAGACATTTTTTACTGCGCGCAGAAAACGACCTTCTTCAAAATCCAGCACGCGATCCACCAGTAAGAACGGGAAACGGTGCGGCAGAAGTTCTAAAATCTCTTCAATCTGCAGAGTATGAGTGTTAGTAGTCAAGATACTCTTCCTGTCAAAATATAAGAAACGACAATAATAACACGGCCTGCCGCAATCGTAAGAATGAGACAGGCCGTAAAGTTTGGCGAACAAAAGATGGAACGTTAGTCTTGTTGATTAACCTTGCGCTCAAGCGATTTCAGACGCTTGCTCATGTCATCAATGTTCATCACCAGTGCAGCGGTTTTGCGCCAGACTTTGTTGGGTTGCAGCGGAATGCCTGAGGAATAGACGCCTGGTTCAGTGATGGGACGCATCACCATACCCATGCCCGTAACCGTCACTTTGTCGCATATTTCCATATGCCCGTTGATTACGCTGGCTCCGCCGATCATGCAGTAACGACCAATTTTCAGGCTGCCCGCCATAATGACGCCACCGGCAACCGCCGTATTGTCGCCAATCACGACGTTATGTGCAATCTGGCACTGGTTATCAATGATCACGCCATTGCCAATAACAGTGTCATCCAGCGCGCCGCGATCGATGGTTGTGCAGGCACCGATCTCCACGCGATCGCCAATAATTACGCGACCAATCTGTGGGATCTTCACCCAGTTACCACGATCGTTGGCATAACCAAAGCCGTCTGCGCCTACCACTGTTCCGGACTGGATCAGGCAATTCTGACCGATCTGGATCTCATGGTAAATGGTTACGTTCGCCCAGAGACGCGA
This sequence comes from Shigella flexneri 2a str. 301, assembly GCF_000006925.2. Classification (NCBI taxonomy): domain Bacteria; kingdom Pseudomonadati; phylum Pseudomonadota; class Gammaproteobacteria; order Enterobacterales; family Enterobacteriaceae; genus Shigella; species Shigella flexneri. The sequence goes on along the minus strand of NC_004337.2, from coordinate 192,367 downwards.
ACCTGCACCGATTTTGCTGTTTTTACCTACGAAGCAACCGGCACCGATAATCACGTTATCGCCCAGTTCAACGCCGGACTCAATCACCGCGTTAGCGCCAATCGATACGTTGTTACCCAGCTTCGCCGTCGCGTCGATCACCGCACTGGGTGCAATGTTCTGCGCGGGCTGCGGCGTGGTATCTAAAATTTGCGCCATGCGCGCGTAAGTCAGGTAGGGATTCTTCACTACCAGCGCGGCACTTTTCGCGAAAGGAAGATCGTCCTGGGTCATGACAACCGCGGACGCCTGGCACAAGCCTAAATGCTCACGGTATTTTGGGTTAACCATGAACGTAATGTGACCTGTTTGTGCAGATTGCATGGACGCAACGCCGGTGATGACGATATCGCCATCACCGTGTAGTTCTGCATCCAACTGCTGCGCTAAATCAGCCAGTCGAATTGAAGGCATTACTTATTTAACCTGTTTCAGTACGTCGGCAGTGATGTCTTTTACATCGCTGCTGTTGTAAGCAACGGCGTTTGCATCAACAACCAGATCGATATCCTGGCTGTTGGCAACGGATTTCACAGCAGTCTGGATACGAGTAACCAGTTTGCCGCGTTCTTCGTTGGAACGACGTGCGCGATCCTGCTCAAAAGCCTGCGCTTTCTGAGCAAAAGTCTGGCGCTGAGCCATCACGTCTTTTTCCAGTTTGGTGCGATCGCTGCCCGCTTTCATGGACTGCAGTTTTTTCATTTTAGCCTGCAGATCGGTTTCCATACGCTGCAGTTCGCTGGCACGGCCTTTGAACTCATTTTCCAGCGTGTTAGAAACACCGGTTTTCTGCGCTACCTGCTGGAACAGGCTGCCCATATTGACGATTGCAATTTTGTCAGCCGCCTGAGCAGAAGTTGCCAGTGCTAAACCAAGACCTGCAGCTAATAACCACTTTTTCACAATAAACTCCTTACCATCCCATTTGCACCGGAGGGTGCAGTTCTTTGCGTGGCCCGGCGATCTTATATTGATCGCCTAAAGTCATCGCTACACTACCACTACATTCCTTTGTGGAGAACACTTACCAGGTTTTACCGATGTTAAACTGGAACTGTTCTGCCTTGTCTCCATCGTACTTTTTGAACGGCTGGGCGTAGGAGAACACCAACGGCCCCAATGGGGACATCCATTGTAATGCGATACCCGCAGACATACGGATATTGCTTGGATCACTATAGTCCGGATATCCAGAATATTGGCTGGAATCCCAGTTTGTATCCCAAACGGTACCCATATCCCAGAAGAATGAAGTACGAACCGAGTTAGCATACTTATCGCTAATAAACGGCGTCGGGGTGATGAACTCGAGGCTGGCAACCGCCATGGCGTTACCGCCTACAGCATCATCCGATTTACACAGGTCTTTCGCGCCGTCCTGAGTCGCACATTCGTAATCATAGTCCGGATCATAATTACTGGCCTGATGCGGGAAGTAAACTGCTTTCGGACCAATGGTATTGGACTGGAAGCCACGCACGGTGCTGGAACCACCGGCATAGAAGTTCTCGTAGAACGGCATCTCTTTGCCGCCTAAACCATCACCATAACCCCAGCGGGTACGACCCAGAACAACCCATTTGTGATCGTCATCGATCGGCACATAAGTCGCCGTGTCTAACGTCACTTTGTAGTATTCGTTATCCGATCCAGGAATGGTCACTTTACCGGTCAGGTTGACACGTGAACCATCTGTCGGGAAGTAACCACGGTCAAGCTTGTTATAGGTCCAACCATAGTTGAACGTGAAGTCGTCCGTTTTGAAGCTGTTATCCTGATCAGAGGTGCTCGGATGTTCACCCATAGAGTACAGATAACGCCACATCGCAACCTGAGGCTGCATGTTGGACAGGGAGTTATGTACATAACCCAGACCTGCACGCAGCGAGTTATATTCGTTAATCGGGAAGCCCAACGTCACGTCTGTACCATAACTCTTGTTGGTATAGTCGGACAGGTCGGCGTCATCTGCCTGGAAGTCATTATAGAAGAGACGACCACCGAGGCTTACGCCATCTACGGTGAAGTACGGGTTGGTTACCGACAGTTCAGCATAGGTCTGGTAATCGTTTTTGGTCCCGTTGATACCAACAGCATAACCTGTACCTAACCAGTTATCCTGTTGCACGCCAGCCTGGAAGCTCACGCCACTTTCAGTACCGTAACCAATCCCGAAGTTGAAGCTACCAGTGTTACGTTCTTTCACCTTGTAGACTACATCAACCTGGTCCGGGCTACCCGGAACACGTTGGGTATCGGTATCGACAGTTTCAAAGAAGCCCAGACGATTCAGACGCTCCTTACCCTGATCGACCAGATCGCTCCCCAACCATGCACCTTCCATCTGACGCATTTCGCGACGCAGGACGGCATCTTTCGAGGTATCGTTACCTTCAAAACGGATCTTACGCACGTAGAAACGGTTACCCGCATCAACGTTCACGCGTAATTTAACGGTTTTGTCGGCATCGTTAATTTCAGGCATCGACTGTACGCGCGGATAGGCATAACCATAGCGACCGAGAAGCTTTTTAATGTCATCTTCCATTTTGGTCACTTTAGTGCCGTTATACAGCTCGCCCGGCTCGATCTTAGTCAGTTGCTCAATTTCAGCGGAGTGCCCGGCAAGGTTGCCGCTCACTTCAACGCCAGAAAGCTTGTACTGATCGCCTTCGGTGATGTTCACCGTGACGTAAATACCTTTTTTATCTGGCGTCAGACTGACCTGGGTAGAGTCGATGTTGAAACGGGCATAACCGCGGTCCAGATAGTAGCTGCGCAGGGTTTCAAGATCGCCCGCCAGTTTCTGTTTCTGGTATTTACGATCGCCTACCACATTCCACCACGGCACTTCGTCACGCAGTTGGAAATGAGAGATCAGTTCGTCGGTGGTGAAAGCATGGTTACCAACAATGTTAATTTGCTGGATTTCAGCTGACACACCTTCCTGGAACACCAGTTTTAGGTCAACACGGTTGCGCGGCAGCGGGGTCACGACAGCTTTAACGCTGGCGCTATATTTACCGACGCTGTAGTAGAAGTCTTCCAGACCTTTCTCGATATCGGCAATGGTGGTGCGATCGAGGGATTCGCCCACACGCACACCAGAAGCCTCGAGGTTTTGCTTCAGCATGTCATCTTTCACCGATTTGTTACCGGAGAAAGTAATGCTGGCAATGGTCGGACGTTCTTTTACCTGAACCAGAAGGGTATCACCATCACGAAGGACGCGAACATCCTCAAAGTTGCCGGTAGCAAACAGAGCGCGAATGGTATTACTGATATCTTCATCATTAACCGTGTCGCCTGTACGCACCGGCATACTGAGGAGGGCCGCACCAACGGCGACACGCTGAAGGCCTTCGAAATGAATATCTTTCACTACGAACCCTTCAGCACCGTATACGGTGGCGCTGCTAAACAGCAGCGACGCTATGAGCAACTTTTTCATCGCCATCGTTATTATGCGTTCTTCCTAACTAACTCTCATAACCGAGAGAAATCATTGAAAAGTGCAAGCCCCATTAACAGCACCAGCAGAATCGAGCCAATGCGATAACAAAAGTCTTGAACCCGCTCGGATACCGGTCCGCCCTTGATCTTTTCGATCGCAAGGAACAGCAGATGCCCCCCGTCAAGTACGGGCAACGGAAACAGGTTAATTATCCCTAAGTTCACGCTAATAAGCGCAAGAAACGGCAGGTAATAAACTACCCCGAGTTCCGCTGTCATCCCAGCCCCCTTGGCGATAGAGATCGGCCCACTGAGGTTGTTCAGTTTCACATCACCGGTGATCAATTTTCCCAGCATACTGACCGTCAGCTTCATCAGCTGCCACGTTTTGTCCGTGGCTTCGACGATGGCGTTGAACGGCCCATACTGGCGTACAACTTTATACTCATCTGGCAAAGGAATGACTTTCGGCTCAATACCGACAAAACCAATCGCTTTACCATTACCCGGTTTACTCTCCGGGATTAATGTCAAAGACAAGGGACTCCCCTGCCTTTCGATTTCTAACGCTAAGGATTTACCCGGGTTATCCCGGACAAGCATCACAAAGGTCACCCACTGCGTTAAGGGCTGACCATCGACTTTAACGATCCTGTCGCCTGCTTGCAAACCTGCCTTGCTTGCCGCCGAGTTTGGCTGCACATTTTCCAGTACAGGTTCAATTTGCGGCCCACGAGGACGAATCCCCAGCGAAGATACCGGATCTTCTTTATCAGGCTCAAACGCCCAGTGACGTAAATCGAGCTTTACATCCCGCCGTTGGTCGCTGTCAAATGGCGCTACTGTAATGGTGGTGCTTTCATCGCCAATTTTATCGACCAACTGCAAACGCACGGCATCCCAATCAGGCGTTTCGATACCATCTACGGCTTTTAGTTCCGTACCTGGTGCAATTTGTGCTTCCGCAGCTATCGAATTGGCTGCTATTTCGCCAACCACCGGACGTACGCCAGGCACACCAATAATAAAAACCAGCCAGTAGGCAAAGATAGCAAAAATGAAGTTTGCAACCGGACCTGCGGCAATAATCGCCGCTCGTTGGCCGACAGATTTATTATTGAAGGCATGGTGGCGGAGTTCCGGAACGACCGGTTCTGCGCGCTCATCCAGCATTTTGACATAACCGCCCAACGGGATCAGGGCGATAACATATTCGGTGCCGAGCTTATCAGTTCGCCGCCAGAGCGCCTTACCAAACCCTATTGAGAAACGCTCAACGCGAACACCACAACGCCGGGCAACCCAGAAATGACCAAATTCATGCACGGTGATAAGTACACCCAGTGCAACGATGAACGAAGCCAAATCCCAGAGAAAACTCAGCATATTACCTTCCGTTAAAGCGTCCTGAATACCAGTAACAACAAGCAAGCAAAGACCGGTACCGCAGCCGTCAGGCTATCAATACGATCTAAAATACCACCGTGTCCTGGAATTAAATGACCGCTGTCCTTAATTCCTGCTTCACGCTTAAACATACTCTCGGTCAGATCGCCGAGCACTGAGGCTAACGCTGCGACAATAGAGCAAATGAGTAAGGTGACGGGAGCGACGTCGAGATTCGCCCACATGCCATAACCCCATGAGATTACCGCTGCAGTAGCGAGTCCACCTATAAAGCCTTGCCAGGTTTTACCCGGAGAAACCTTCGGTGCCAGCTTATGTTTACCAAACAATTTGCCAAACATATATGCGCCGGAGTCAGCGCCCCATACCAGGATCATGACATAGAGCAGCCATATTGCGCCACTGTAATGATTCTCGTCATAGTGCCAGGCCCGTAACGCCAGCATGCCCCAGAAGAAGGGAACAATGGTTAGCACGCCAAAAATAAGGCGCAATGTTTTAGAGTTACGCCAGATTGCTGCGGAACCTGGGTAAAACAGCACCAGCAATAGCGCGACAATCCACCAACCCAACGAAGCCCAAAGTGAGATTTCAACCAGCGGTTGATGAATATTTCGGTGATATTCCGGCAACAGAAAAAGCATCAGCGCCAACAATAACCCGCATAACACCGCCAACCATACTCGCTGCGAACGAGTGGTAAAACCGCTAAGCTGTCCCCATTCCCACGCTGCCAGCATGCAGACCACCAGCGTTACAATGGCGAACCCCACCGGCGGCAACAGAAACAACGCCGCGATGACGACGGGTATTAACACAAAAGCAGATATCAGGCGATACTTCAGCAAAAGCGACCCCCATCAGGCTGTTTCATCACCGGGCTCGGTGCCGCCGAAACGACGCTCTCGATTAGCAAAGGCATTTAACGCCCCTTCAAAGTCTTGTTCATCGAAATCGGGCCAGAGAACATCTGTAAAGTAAAGTTCGGCATAGGCAATTTGCCAAAGCAAAAAGTTACTAATGCGATGCTCTCCCCCAGTCCTAATTACTAAATCTACAGGGGCCAGTTCATGCATACAGACATGCTGGTTTAACATCTCTTCATCTATCTGATCTGGTTGCAGGTTTCCTTGCTGCACCTTTTCAGCCAGTTGCCTGACTCCCTGGACTATATCCCAACGTCCACCGTAGTTCGCCGCAATATTCAGCGTCAGACCGGTATTTCCGGCTGTTAGCGCTTCAGATTTACGAATACGTTCTTGCAAACGCGAGTTAAAACGACTGGTATCGCCAATAATACGCAGACGCACGTTATGTCGGTGCAGACTTTTTACTTCGCTATCGAGCGCCCACACAAACAGTTCCATTAACGCACTGACTTCCTGCGCTGGTCGGTTCCAGTTTTCACTACTAAAGGCATACAGCGTTAACGCCTCAATACCGTTGTTGGCCGCAAAAGAGACAGCCCGGCGGACGGATTTTGCCCCGGCTTTATGCCCAAAGGCACGAATCTTCCCTTGCTTTTTTGCCCAGCGACCATTGCCGTCCATAATGATCGCAACATGACGGCAGCCATGCGCTGGCAATTTTTCGCTAAGTGGTTGAGTAGCAGACAACATCACGCGTTTTTTATTCCCTGACAGGGTTTACGGTACTCAGGAATACTGAAGCCTATACAAAAAAAAGCCGTGTAAAACCACGGCATACCTGACCTTATAAAGCCAACTACTTACGATCAGATGGCGCAGACTATATCACTGAAGCCCTACGCTAACAAATAGCGCGACTCTCTGTAGCCGGATTATCCTCAGCTTGCGAGACGCATCACCTCTTTTCTGGCGACTTCACTCGCGTTCGCATCAACAGATAACACATCGTCCACACATTGTGGTTCGCGCATATCCATTTTTTCCAGTACGGATAAATTCAACGCAGCGATATCCGTAAAGCGGATTTGTTGCGCAAGAAAAGCAGCAACGGTGATTTCGTTTGCGGCATTCAATGCTGTCGTCGCTGCCTGGCCTTGTTCGAACGCCTCCATCGCCAGTTTCAGGCATGGATAACGCTCATAATCCGGTGCGGCAAATGTCAACGCACTTAGTTTGCAAAAATCGAGCGGCTTCACGCCAGAGTTCACGCGATTCGGCCATGCCATGGTGTGGGCAATTGGCGTACGCATATCCGGTTCCCCCAGCTGCGCCAGAACACTGCCGTCCTGATAGCGCACCATTGAGTGAATCACTGACTGCGGGTGAATCAGCACTTCCATCTGGCTGGCGCTGGCGTTAAACAGCCAACGCGCTTCAATGTATTCCAGACCTTTGTTCATCATGGTAGCCGAATCGACAGAAATTTTACGTCCCATCGACCAGTTCGGATGACGGCAAGCTTGATCGGGCGTCATTGTTGCCAAATCGCGCAATGGCGTCTCACGGAAAGGGCCACCAGACCCGGTAAGTAAAATGGACACCACGCCATTTTGCTCAAGGTCAGCGTATCCCAGATTATGCTGGATAGGTTGCGGTAAACTCTGAAAAATAGCGTTATGTTCGCTATCGACCGGTAACAATTGCGCTTTGCTCTGCTTTACGGCGTCCATAAACAGACGTCCGCAGGTAACCAGTGATTCTTTATTGGCCAGCAAAATGGTTTTACCCGCGCGGATCGCAGCAAGCGTAGGTAACAGCCCAGCAGCACCAACAATGGCTGCCATCACCTGATCAACCTCCTCAAGCGCTGCCATATCGCAAGCGGCTTGTTGCCCACTTAAGACTTCGGTGCGGCTCCCCTGTTGCTGTAGCATCGTTTTAAGAAGTTTCGCACTCGCTTCATCGTCCATTACGGCATAGCGGGGAGAGAATTCCAGGCACTGTTCTACCATGCGAGTGACATTTTTGCCTGCCACCAGCGCAACTACGCGGAAGTGTTCGGGATTATGGCGCACCACGTCCAGCGTGCTGCAACCAATCGAGCCGGTCGAGCCCAGAATGGTGAGTTGCTTCATGAAACATCCAGAGTTGAGACAGAATAAAAAGCAAAACGCCGCCAGCCGATCCGCAAGGATCTACTGAGCGGCGTTTTTGTCGTTCAAGAAATCAGAACTGCATCAGTTCTGCTTCTTTGTCTGCCAGCGCCGCTTCAATTTTCTTGATTGCAGCATCAGTCAGTTTCTGTACATCGTCCTGAGAACGGCGATCGTCGTCTTCGCTGATCTCTTTATCTTTCAACAGTGCTTTCACTTTGTCGTTCGCGTCACGACGCACATTACGTACTGCAACACGCGCTTGTTCTGCTTCACCACGAACGATTTTGGTCAGATCTTTACGACGTTCTTCCGTCAGCGGCGGCAGCGGAACACGGATGTCGCTACCCGCAGAGTTCGGGTTCAGGCCGAGATCGGAGGCCATAATCGCTTTTTCAACGGCCGGAGACATTGAACGATCAAACACGTTGATTTTCAGAGTACGGGAATCTTCTACCGTTACGCTTGCCAGCTGACGCAGCGGCGTCGGCGTGCCGTAATATTCCACGACAATGCCATCCAGCAGGCTGGGAGAAGCACGACCCGTGCGTATTTTGCTGATTTGGGTTTTGAACGCTTCTACGCATTTGTCCATGCGTACTTCAGCATCTTTTCTGATATCGCTAATCACGTTACGAATCCTTGAAAACTTGTCTCAGTCAGACCAGACAGTCACACACAGTGGAAGTGTGCTAAGTATAGCCCTGATTAAACATATTACGGGTAATCGTCTGGATTATTAGGCTATTTTATTTGCCATTTTGGCCCCGAGCAGTGCTCGCCATCCTCACGTACTTTTGTACGCTCCGGTTGCTGCGCGCTGGCCGTGACCAAACTGCCTGCAACAATAACGCCTTATAACCAGACTTACGCCCCCGCGATACTTACGCGGAATCTTACCCTTATTTATCCATCACGGGAATTATTCCGTGATTAAAGTCCCTTCTTTTTCACCCATTACCACACGGCGCAGCGCACCCGGTTTGTTCATATTGAAAACACGAATCGGTAATTTATGGTCACGAGCCAGCGTGAAGGCCGCCAGGTCCATGACTTTCAGCTCTTTTTCCAGCACTTCGCTGTAAGTCAGTTGCTCGTACATGGTTGCGGTTGGATCTTTCGCCGGATCAGCGGTAAACACGCCGTCAACTTTGGTTGCTTTCAGCACCACATCGGCTTCAATTTCGATACCACGCAGGCAAGCTGCTGAGTCGGTGGTAAAGAACGGGTTACCTGTACCGGCGGAGAGGATCACCACACGGTTGTTGCGCAACAGGCTGATAGCTTCTGCCCAGCTGTAGCTGTCGCACACGCCATTCAATGGAATAGCGGACATCAGACGAGCGTTCACATAGGCGCGGTGCAGTGCATCACGCATTGCCAAGCCGTTCATTACGGTCGCCAGCATCCCCATGTGGTCGCCCACAACGCGGTTCATACCCGCTTTCGCCAGACCAGCGCCACGGAACAGGTTACCCCCACCAATCACCACACCAACCTGAATACCCAGTTCAACCAGTTCTTTGATTTCCTGAGCCATACGATCCAGTATGCTTGCATCAATACCGAAGCCTTCAGTGCCCTGCAGAGCTTCGCCACTCAACTTAAGCAGAATGCGTTTATAGACGGGTTTTGCATTGGTAGCCATGTTTCTTTCCTGAGACTGTCAACGATTGAAATGAATTAATACTAGCGACATTGTACGTCGCTTTTCAGCGCAGCCCCACAAGGGTTAGCTGAATTTACAAGATGGGCACAAAAAGAAGCCGCCCTTAGGCGGCTCCTTTTTGATAATTAAGACTGCTTGGACATCGCAGCAACTTCTGCTGCAAAGTCAGTCTCAACTTTCTCGATGCCTTCACCCACTTCGAAACGGATGAAGCCAGTCACTTCAGCGTTATGCTCTTTCAGCAGCTGACCAACAGTTTTGCTTGGTTCCATAACGAACGGCTGACCGGTCAGAGAAACTTCGCCGGTGAATTTCTTCATGCGGCCTTCAACCATTTTCTCTGCGATTTCTTTCGGCTTACCAGACTGCATCGCGATATCCAGCTGTACCTGGTATTCTTTTTCTACCACTTCAGCGGATACGTCTTCTGGTTTGATGAATTCTGGCTTGCTTGCAGCAACGTGCATAGCGATGTGTTTAACCAGCTCTTCGTCAGCGCCTTTAGCAGCAACCAGAACGCCGATACGCGCACCGTGCTGATAAGAACCCAGAACGTCGCCTTCCAGCGCAGCAACGCGGCGAATGTTGATGTTTTCACCAATTTTCGCTACCAGCGCAACACGTTCTTCTTCGAACTGTGCTTTCAGAACTTCAACGTCAGTGATTTTGCCAGCAACAGCTGCGTCCAGAACTTTGTCTGCGAACGCCTGGAAACCAGCGTCTTTTGCAACGAAGTCAGTCTGGCAGTTAACTTCCAGAATGATGCCGTAGTTGCCGTCGATTTTGGTTTTGATCACGCCGTCAGCAGCAACGTTGCCTGCTTTTTTCGCTGCTTTAATAGCACCGGACTTACGCATGTTTTCGATTGCCAGCTCGATGTCGCCGTTAGCTTCAGTCAGTGCTTTTTTGCAATCCATCATGCCTGCGCCAGTACGCTCACGCAGCTCTTTTACCAGGGATGCGGTAATTTCAGCCATTCTAAAATCCTCGGAGATGTGATCTGCCCGGCATTAAACCGCACAGATATAAAAGTGAAAAAGGGGGCCATATGCAGGCCCCCTAACCAAACGTGTACTACCTGGTCTATAAGGGCTCTCCCCCTTCATATTTCGCGCCGCAGATGCGTTGTCTTCGCTCGCTCATCCCGGTCACTTACTGATGTAAGCTCCCGGGAATTCTCGAGCTTGCCGCCTTTCTGCAACTCGAACTATTTTGGGGGAGTTATCAAGCCTTATTACTCAGCTTCTACGAAGCTTTCTTCCGCCTGGGAAGCCAGATCCTGAGAACGGCCTTCACGTACGGTTGCAGCAACAGCGCCCAGGTACAGGGTCACAGCACGGATTGCGTCGTCGTTACCCGGGATAACGAAGTCAACACCGTCCGGATCAGAGTTGGTATCAACGATAGCAAATACCGGAATACCCAAGTTGTTTGCTTCTTTGATAGCAATGTGTTCGTGGTCAGCATCGATTACAAACAGAGCGTCCGGCAGACCGCCCATGTCTTTGATACCGCCCAGGCTGTTTTCCAGTTTCTCCAGCTCACGAGTGCGCATCAGCGCTTCTTTCTTGGTCAGCTTGTCGAAAGTACCGTCCTGAGACTGAGTTTCCAGGTCTTTCAGACGTTTGATGGACTGACGAACGGTTTTCCAGTTAGTCAGCATACCGCCCAGCCAGCGATGGTTCACGAAGAACTGGTCGCAGCTCAGAGCAGCGTCTTTCACCGCTTCGCTTGCAGCGCGTTTAGTACCAACGAAAAGGATTTTACCTTTGCGAGAAACAATCTTGTTCAGTTCAGCCAGAGCTTCGTTGAACATCGGTACAGTTTTCTCAAGGTTGATGATGTGAACTTTGTTACGCGCACCGAAGATGAACGGCTTCATTTTCGGGTTCCAGTAACGGGTCTGGTGACCGAAGTGAACACCAGCCTTGAGCATGTCGCGCATGGAAACAGTTGCCATGATTAAAACCTCTATATAAAAGTTGGGGTTATGCCTCCACGTATCCCATATTACCGACCCCAAAGGGCACCCCGGAATATGTGCCGATACGTGTGTGTTGTTACACAAAGTGAGATTGTCGCTTCCGTCCAGTCTGTGTATACGAAATGGATCGGAAGTCCGGCGCGCTTTATACCACAAATACGTCGTGGACACCAATAATTGTTGGCGCTGTGTACAGCATCAGACGTCGAATTTTCTATTATAGAAAACCTTCAGTGGCACGTTTGGCGAAATTCAGAATGATTCTCAATTTGCCCGGGTGTGATACCATTGACGGCACTTACATATATATTGTCGGTATCACCGACGCTGATGGACAGAATTAATGGCTATCTCAATCAAGACCCCAGAAGATATCGAAAAAATGCGCGTCGCTGGCCGACTGGCTGCCGAAGTGCTGGAGATGATCGAACCGTATGTTAAACCGGGCGTCAGCACCGGCGAGCTGGATCGCATCTGTAATGATTACATTGTTAATGAACAACACGCGGTTTCTGCCTGCCTCGGCTATCACGGCTATCCGAAATCCGTTTGCATCTCTATTAATGAAGTGGTGTGCCACGGTATCCCGGACGATGCTAAGCTGCTGAAAGATGGCGATATCGTTAACATTGATGTCACCGTAATCAAAGATGGTTTCCACGGCGATACCTCGAAAATGTTTATCGTCGGTAAGCCGACCATCATGGGCGAACGCCTGTGCCGCATCACGCAAGAAAGCCTGTACCTGGCGCTACGCATGGTAAAACCAGGCATTAATCTGCGCGAAATCGGTGCGGCGATTCAGAAATTTGTCGAAGCAGAAGGCTTCTCCGTCGTTCGTGAATATTGCGGACACGGTATTGGTCGCGGCTTCCATGAAGAACCGCAGGTGCTGCACTATGACTCCCGTGAAACCAACGTCGTGCTGAAACCGGGGATGACGTTCACCATTGAGCCAATGGTCAACGCGGGTAAAAAAGAGATCCGCACCATGAAAGATGGCTGGACGGTAAAAACCAAAGATCGCAGCTTGTCTGCACAATATGAGCATACTATTGTGGTGACTGATAACGGCTGCGAAATTTTGACGCTACGCAAGGATGACACCATCCCGGCGATAATCTCGCACGACGAATAAGATGAAGCCGGCGAATGCCGGCTTTTTTAATGCGATAATTTAATCTTATGGGTGGCGCACAATGAATACCCTTCCAGAACAGTACGCAAACACCGCTCTCTCCACCCTGCCCGGTCAACCGCAAAATCCATGCGCCTGGCCCCGTGATGAATTAACCGTCTGTGGGATAAAAGCCCATATCGATACTTTCCAGCGTTGGCTGGGTGATGCCTTTGACAATGGGATCTCTGCAGAACAGTTGATTGAGGCACGTACCGAGTTCATAGACCAGCTCCTGCAACGATTATGGATTGAAGCGGGATTCAGCCAGATTGCCGACCTGGCATTGGTTGCCGTCGGTGGCTACGGTCGTGGCGAGCTGCATCCACTTTCTGACATCGATTTACTGATTTTAAGCCGTAAAAAGCTCCCGGACGATCAGGCGCAAAAAGTGGGCGAGCTGTTAACGCTGCTCTGGGATGTAAAGCTGGAAGTCGGTCATAGTGTGCGCACGCTTGAAGAGTGCATGTTGGAAGGGTTATCGGATTTAACCGTCGCCACCAATTTAATCGAATCCCGCTTATTAATTGGCGATGTTGCGCTCTTCCTCGAACTGCAAAAACATATTTTTAGCGAAGGATTCTGGCCTTCCGACAAGTTCTACGCAGCGAAAGTTGAAGAACAGAACCAGCGCCATCAGCGTTACCATGGCACCAGCTACAACCTTGAACCAGACATCAAAAGTAGCCCTGGCGGCTTGCGCGATATTCACACTCTGCAATGGGTGGCCCGCCGTCATTTTGGCGCAACATCGCTGGATGAAATGGTCGGGTTTGGCTTCTTAACCTCAGCGGAGCGGGCGGAATTAAACGAATGTCTGCATATACTGTGGCGTATTCGCTTTGCCCTGCATCTGGTCGTCAGCCGTTACGATAATCGTCTGTTATTCGATCGCCAACTTAGCGTCGCTCAGCGTCTGAATTACAGTGGTGAAGGCAACGAACCGGTCGAGCGGATGATGAAGGATTACTTCCGCGTTACACGCCGCGTCAGTGAACTCAACCAGATGCTGCTGCAACTGTTCGATGAAGCCATCCTCGCCCTTCCCGCCGACGAAAAACCACGTCCACTCGACGATGAGTTTCAGCTACGCGGTACGCTAATCGACCTGCGTGATGAAACACTATTTATGCGCCAGCCGGAAGCCATCTTGCGTATGTTCTACACCATGGTGCGCAACAGTGCGATCACCGGCATTTACTCCACCACGCTGCGCCAGTTACGCCATGCCCGTCGCCATCTGCAACAACCGCTGTGTAATATTCCGCAAGCACGAAAACTGTTTTTGAGCATTCTGCGTCACCCCGGAGCGGTGCGGCGCGGACTATTGCCAATGCATCGCCATAGCGTGCTCGGCGCGTATATGCCGCAATGGTCGCATATCGTCGGGCAGATGCAGTTTGATCTGTTCCACGCCTACACGGTGGATGAACATACTATCCGCGTGATGCTGAAACTGGAGAGTTTTGCCAGTGAAGAAACGCGCCAGCGCCATCCGTTGTGTGTGGACGTCTGGCCGCGCCTGCCGTCAACTGAGCTGATTTTCATCGCCGCGCTGTTTCACGATATCGCCAAAGGACGCGGCGGCGACCACTCCATTCTCGGTGCTCAGGATGTAGTGCATTTTGCAGAACTCCACGGGCTGAACTCACGCGAAACACAGCTGGTTGCCTGGCTGGTTCGCCAGCACTTGCTGATGTCGGTGACAGCACAACGCCGCGATATTCAGGACCCTGAAGTCATCAAGCAGTTTGCCGAAGAAGTTCAAACGGAAAATCGTCTGCGCTATCTGGTATGCCTGACAGTGGCTGACATTTGCGCCACCAACGAAACACTGTGGAATAGCTGGAAGCAAAGTCTGTTGCGCGAACTCTATTTTGCCACCGAAAAGCAGCTACGACGCGGAATGCAAAACACGCCGGATATGCGCGAACGGGTTCGCCATCACCAACTCCAGGCACTGGCACTACTGCGCATGGATAACATCGACGAAGAGGCGCTGCACCAAATTTGGTCACGCTGTCGTGCTAACTATTTTGTCCGCCATAGCCCAAATCAACTGGCCTGGCATGCCCGCCATTTATTACAGCATGATTTAAGCAAACCGCTGGTATTGCTTAGCCCGCAGGCTACGCGTGGAGGCACCGAGATTTTTATCTGGAGCCCGGACCGCCCCTATCTGTTTGCCGCCGTCTGTGCCGAATTAGACCGCCGCAATTTAAGTGTTCACGACGCACAAATTTTCACCACTCGCGACGGTATGGCGATGGATACCTTTATCGTGCTGGAACCCGATGGCAGCCCGCTGTCCGCAGATCGCCATGAGGTTATTCGGTTTGGTCTGGAGCAGGTGCTGACGCAAAGTAGCTGGCAGCCACCGCAGCCCCGTCGCCAACCCGCCAAATTACGCCATTTTACTGTTGAAACCGAAGTAACGTTTTTGCCGACCCATACCGACCGCAAATCGTTCCTCGAACTGATCGCCCTCGACCAACCTGGACTGCTGGCGCGAGTCGGGAAAATTTTTGCCGATCTGGGAATTTCGCTTCATGGTGCCCGAATTACAACCATTGGCGAGCGAGTAGAAGATTTATTCATAATTGCCACCGCTGACCGGCGTGCGCTTAATAACGAGTTGCAGCAGGAAGTGCATCAGCGGTTGACAGAGGCCCTCAATCCAAACGATAAAGGGTGATGTGTTTACTGATATGAAAAGAGTTTAACAATGCAGCAGTTACAGAACATTATTGAAACCGCTTTTGAACGCCGTGCCGAGATCACGCCAGCCAATGCAGACACCGTTACCCGCGAAGCGGTAAATCAGGTGATCGCCCTGCTGGATTCCGGCGCACTGCGTGTAGCGGAAAAAATTGACGGTCAGTGGGTGACGCATCAGTGGTTGAAAAAAGCGGTGCTGCTCTCTTTCCGTATTAATGATAATCAGGTGATCGAAGGGGCAGAAAGCCGCTACTTCGACAAAGTGCCGATGAAATTCGCCGACTACGACGAAGCACGTTTCCAGAAAGAAGGCTTCCGCGTTGTGCCACCAGCGGCGGTACGTCAGGGTGCGTTTATTGCCCGTAACACCGTGCTGATGCCGTCTTACGTTAACATCGGCGCATATGTTGATGAAGGCACCATGGTTGATACCTGGGCGACCGTCGGTTCTTGTGCGCAGATTGGTAAAAACGTCCACCTTTCCGGTGGCGTGGGCATCGGCGGCGTGCTGGAGCCGCTGCAGGCTAACCCGACCATTATTGAAGATAACTGCTTCATTGGCGCACGCTCTGAAGTGGTTGAAGGGGTGATTGTCGAAGAAGGTTCCGTCATCTCTATGGGCGTATACATTGGTCAGAGCACCCGTATTTACGACCGTGAAACCGGCGAAATCCACTACGGTCGCGTTCCGGCGGGGTCTGTGGTTGTTTCAGGTAATCTGCCGTCAAAAGATGGCAAATACAGCCTCTACTGTGCGGTTATCGTTAAGAAAGTTGACGCGAAAACTCGCGGCAAAGTCGGCATTAACGAACTGCTGCGTACCATCGATTAAGAGTACATATACGGGCAGCATGATGCTGCCCGTATGCTTTCTGGCTCAGAATAATTCGTCCTACTCATTCTTCCTCCCCCTTTTTTAAATACTTTTTCATCTTGTTTCGGACTGTCATGTAATTCGCAAAACGAAGATAAATGTGCTAATCCATCCCATGGAATATCGCCACAATAAAGCAGGTAATTTTTTGATTTTTACGCCATGATAGAAGTCTGGAAGAAAAAGGCTTTCTGCGATCACAGTCGAGCCGGGCGGGCCAAGCCAAATGCTAAAATAAGCACAATTTACTGACTCATTTTGAGGTAACGCTATGTACGACAATCTGAAAAGTCTGGGTATTACCAATCCTGAAGAAATTGATCGTTACAGCCTCCGGCAGGAAGCCAACAACGATATTCTGAAAATCTATTTCCAGAAAGACAAAGGCGAGTTTTTCGCCAAGAGCGTTAAGTTTAAATATCCGCGTCAGCGTAAAACGGTCGTCGCTGATGGTGTGGGTCAGGGTTATAAAGAAGTCCAGGAAATCAGCCCGAATCTACGGTATATCATTGATGAGCTTGATCAAATCTGTCAGCGTGACCGCAGCGAAGTTGATCTTAAGCGTAAGATCCTCGACGACTTACGTCACCTGGAGTCAGTCGTAACCAATAAGATCAGCGAGATTGAAGCCGATCTGGAAAAACTAACGCGTAAATAATCCCGAATTGACGGTTAACTCGGGCATTCCCCTCTCCCCTTCGGGCTGAGGGGAATGAGCCAGCGCCGCCTCAACCTTAACGCATAATCTACCGCTCTTCATCCAGTTGTAACGCCACATACAGCAGCAACCTGTCATCAAAATTGCCCAAATCAAGCCCGGTCAGTTCCGATATACGATTAAGCCGATACTCCAGGGTATTACGATGAATAAACAACGCCTTTGACGTTGCCAGCGGTTGCACATTGTGGCGAAACCACGCCGCCAGCGTTCGTCGCAGCAAGCCGTTATTGTCCATCGCTTTCAGCCGCGCCAGCGGTCGCGCCAGTTCGTTGGCCTGCCAGTCGCCACGCAAACTGTCGAGTAACACAGGTAACATCAGATCCTGATAAAAATAGCAGCGACTTTCTGGCATCCGCTGTTTACCCACCACCATCGTCGTTTTCGCCGTACGATAGGATCGGGCAATACTGCCAGGACCGGTAAAATAGTTGCCCAGTGAAACGCGAAAACGCAGCTGGCCGTACTCTTTCATGCGGGTAATCAGTTGTTCAACTCGCTTACGATGATCTTCTGCATCCCAGCGCCCAAAAGAGTTCAACGCCGGTTTCAACACCACCATTTCGGTTAGCGAGACAATCGCCACCAGATTATTACGCTCGGGCGTAGTCAGCGCGTTTTGCAGTTGTTGTAACTCCGCCATTGCGCTGTCCACGCCAAGCTGACCGCTGTCGACCTCAACAATAGCCACCACTCGCGGTTGATTGAGATCGATCCCCAGCCGTTGCGCCCATTCAGAAGTGCGGGAGTATTCTCCTCTGCCTGAATCAGGTTCATCACCAGTTCTTCCCGCAAACGGCTATCCTGCGCCAACAAGTGCATCAACCGCGACTGTTCCAGCATCATTTCAGCCGTCATGCAGACCAGTTCGCCATATTTACGCAGATTCTCTGGTTCACCTGTCAGGCCAATTACGCCGACAATTTCACCTTCCAGCCGTAACGGTAGATTAATCCCCTGCCGCACACCGTGCAGATGACGTGCTACCGCGTCATCGATATCGACGACTCGTCCCTGTGAAAGTACCAGCAATGCACCTTCGTGCAATTCACCAATACGCTCACGATCGCCGCTGCCGATAATTCGCCCGCGGGCATCCATTACGTTGATATTGGTATCGATGATGCGCATGGTACGTGCCACGATATCCTGCGCCATTTTGGTATCAAGATGCCAGCCAGCCATAAGTCCTCCGTTATGCACGGCTTAGCATAAGGAAGTACGTAACGTACGGCATTGTGCAAATGCCCAAAGGATGATGAAGATGTATGGAGTTGTGGCGAAGTTCACAGATTGTAAGGAGAACCCCTTCCCGTATTCAGGAAGGGGTTGAGGGAGATTACTGCATTAACAGGTAGATGGTGCTGTCGCCGCGCTGAATGTTCAGTGCCAGCACAGACGGTTTGCTGTCGAGAACTTTACGCAGTTCAGCGATGTTTTTCACTGCCTGCTGGTTCGCACCAATAATCACATCACCTTTCTTCAGGCCGATCTGCGCAGCCGGAGTGCCCGTCTTCACGTTGTTCACTACCACGCCCTGATCTTTGCCTTTGTTGCTCATCTCAGCGCCTTCAATGCCGTTGAAGATGGAGCTGGAATCAACCTGATTCTGGCTGCTCTGCTGCAGTTCCAGGTTCACGTTAACCTGCTTACCGTCGCGCAGTAAGCCCAGGGTCAGTTTGCTGCCCACCGGCATAGTACCCACCTGAGCACGCAGTGCGGCAAAGCTGCTGATCGGCTTACCGTTCAGTGAGGTGATCACATCACCCGCTTTAATGCCCGCTTTTGCAGCGGAGGAATTAGGCAGAACCTGGCTTACGAAAGCACCGCGCTGGGCGTCAACTTTCATCGCTTTCGCCAGTTCGGAATTCAGCTCAGTCCCCATAATACCCAGCTCACCGCGTTTCACCTGGCCGTATTCCACCATCTGCGAGGTCAGGTTTTTCACCATGTTACTCGGGATAGCAAAACCGATACCGATGTTGCCGCCGTCCGGTGCGAGGATCGCGGTGTTGATACCGATCAGTTCGCCGTTCAGGTTAACCAGCGCACCACCGGAGTTACCACGGTTGATCGCTGCATCGGTCTGGATGAAGTTTTCGTAGTTTTCAGCATTCAGGCCGCTACGCCCCAGCGCAGAGACAATCCCGGAAGTTACCGTCTCGCCCAGACCAAACGGGTTACCAATCGCTACGGTGTAATCACCCACGCGCAGTGCATCAGAATCCGCCATCTTAATTGCGGTCAGTTTTTTCGGGTTCTGGATTTGGATCAGCGCGATATCAGAGCGCGGATCTTTGCCAACCATCTTCGCGTCGAACTTACGACCATCGCTCAGCTGGACTTTAATCACCGTCGCGTTATCAACAACGTGGTTGTTGGTGACGACATAGCCTTTATCGGCATCAATGATGACGCCGGAACCCAGCGCCATGAATTTCTGTTGCTGGCCGCCGCCATTACCGCCCTGGCCCCCCTGGCAGAACGGAGAGCTCTGGAACGGAGAACCTTCCTGGCAGAACGGAGAATCATCACCGAAGAACTGCTGGAAATTACGCGGCATACGCGGCGTATTAACGGTTGTGCTACCTTCTACGTTAATGCTGACCACTGAAGGCATCACCTTTTCGAGCATCGGTGCAAGGCTTGGCATCTGCTGGGCTGTCGTTGCTGAAGAAGTCTCAGCCGCCGTTGCAGAGAGCGGAGATAACGCCAAACCTAAACTCAGAGCCAGTGCACTCAGTGCTAATGTGTTTTTTTTCATGTATTTCAGTCTCGATTAACAGATAACGCAAAATTGCTGTGTTCTTCAGATTCGTTTTATAGCCCGAAGTTCCGAACTAAAGTTTCTGCAAAAGGTAAAAATTTATTGTTCGTCTTTACAAAAGCCTGGTTATTGTTCTACGGCCATCAGACGTCGGTATTCATCCCACGCATAGAGGTCGGTCATACCGCTGATATAATCCTGCAGCAGGCGGCAACGGTAATAATATTCCCATAGCGGAAACTCAGGAGAATCTGACGGTAATTTACCTGGACCCAGCCTCGACATAGGCCAGCCGATGGCGCGTCGAGAGTTTGTGGAATAAGCGCGACTCAATAGGGAAACGTTTCACCCGTTCTTTTTCTACCAGTTCAGTAAAGTCTGATAACGACAGGCTTAATAAAGGACGATAAATCTCTAATAATCCGCTAATGACCCGATAGCCCTGCAATTCAAGCTGCTCGACATCCGGATGGCTAAACACATGTTTTACAGCGACATTTTTATATAGCTTAAGAAGATCGCTGCATTCGCTGGCATCTTCCAATAATGCATGATTAAACGTTCCGGCGAAAATCGCAGGCAGATTATCAATAAATCGTTGTGCCGCGTAGGGTACCAGTTTATTTAGGGTGTTTACCCGTAAATACATAAAAAACTGATCTTCCGTACTGCGGCTTAAACTATTTGAGCGTGATTTTTCCCAGGCATTTTCAACCACCAGCGAAAAGAGCGAACCTTTCTCATGCTGGCCCCACGCTTCGTGCAAATGATGATAAAGCTGCTCAACGGTAAATATTCTTTTCTCTACCGCATCTTCAAGGTCTGCCACACAATAGGAGATGTCGTCGGCAGCTTCCATAATCCACGTTAATGGAAAACGACTGTAAAGCGCCAAATTAAGTTCTTTACGCAAGCGGGCAATATAGGCTTCTTCAGAAAGATAATAACCCGGCTTTTTCATTAAATAGTGATGTGTCTCAGGCGTTTCGCCACGCCACCACGCCGGACGGGTATATTTTAAAATACCGCCAACCTGTGCCCAAGTGAGATTCATCCGCATCAATGTATGCACCAGACGAATGCCTTGTGCATTCCCCTCAAAATGACATAAGTCCTGACGAATCTTGCGCCGCAGCTCGTTAAGCGGTTCTTCCCCGTCCCGTAAACGTAGTGCCGCCACGCTGCAGCGATCGTCAGTCAGAGGCTGGCTTTCGGCATCTTCCGGGTGCAAACGTTGGCGAAACCAGTCATTTATCGCTGCTTCGCCAAAATGACCAAACGGCGGATTGCCGATATCGTGCATCAGGCATGACATCTCAACAATGCTTTCAAAGGGGCCGGTCAGTTCATCCAGGCCGTATGCTTCCAGCAATTTAAGCTCTTTCAGACGGCTTAAAATTTCTTTGGCGATGTAGCGTCCCACCTGCTGGACTTCCATCGAGTGGGTAAGACGCGTGCGCACGGCGGCATTGCGCTCCAGTGGAAAAACCTGGGTCTTTTGTTGCAGACGACGAATTGCCGGAGAGTTGATGATACGCCCGCGATCGCTCTCGAAGATCCGCAGGATCTCATGTTCGGTTTTAACGCCCTGCGGTGAACGGTAACGACGATGCCAGTTTATTTTTTTTCGGAAATCAATCTGTGCCATGTCCTCTCCCGCGTGAGAAATACGCTTCCCCGTAAGCGCATGGTAAACTATGCCTTCAAATCGGGCTTATCGCGAGTAAATCTATGAAAATCGGCATCATTGGTGCAATGGAAGAAGAAGTTACGCTGCTGCGTGACAAAATCGAAAACCGTCAAACTATCAGTCTCGGCGGTTGCGAAATCTATACCGGCCAACTGAATGGAACCGAGGTTGCGCTTCTGAAATCGGGCATCGGTAAAGTCGCTGCGGCGCTGGGTGCCACTCTGCTGTTGGAACACTGCAAGCCAGATGTGATTATTAACACCGGTTCTGCCGGTGGCCTGGCACCAACGCTGAAAGTGGGCGATATCGTTGTCTCGGACGAAGCGCGTTATCACGACGCGGATGTCACGGCATTTGGTTATGAATACGGTCAGTTACCAGGCTGTCCGGCAGGCTTTAAAGCTGACGATAAACTGATCGCTGCCGCTGAGGCCTGCATTGCCGAACTGAATCTTAACGCTGTACGTGGCCTGATTGTTAGCGGCGACGCTTTCATCAACGGTTCTGTTGGTCTGGCGAAAATCCGCCACAACTTCCCACAGGCCATTGCTGTAGAGATGGAAGCGACGGCAATCGCCCATGTCTGCCACAATTTCAACGTCCCGTTTGTTGTCGTACGCGCCATCTCCGACGTGGCCGATCAACAGTCTCATCTTAGCTTCGATGAGTTCCTGGCTGTTGCCGCTAAACAGTCCAGCCTGATGGTTGAGTCACTGGTGCAGAAACTGGCACATGGCTAAATCACTGTTCAGGGCGCTGGTCGCCCTGTCTTTTCTCGCGCCACTGTGGCTCAACGCCGCGCCGCGCGTCATCACGCTTTCTCCCGCCAACACTGAACTTGCCTTTGCCGCCGGGATCACGCCGGTTGGGGTCAGCAGCTATTCCGACTATCCTCCACAAGCGCAAAAGATTGAGCAGGTTTCCACCTGGCAGGGGATGAATCTGGAACGCATTGTCGCGCTGAAACCCGATCTGGTGATTGCCTGGCGTGGAGGTAATGCCGAGCGGCAGGTTGACCAGCTGGCTTCGCTGGGAATAAAAGTGATGTGGGTCGATGCGACAAGCATTGAACAAATTGCCAATGCGTTACGTCAACTGGCCCCCTGGAGTCCGCAACCAGACAAGGCCGAACAAGCCGCGCAATCCCTGCTGGATCAGTACGTGCAATTGAAAGCGCAATATGCTGATAAACCTAAAAAACGTGTTTTTCTGCAATTCGGCATTAATCCGCCATTTACCAGTGGAAAAGAGTCGATTCAGAACCAGGTACTCGAAGTTTGTGGCGGAGAAAACATCTTTAAAGACAGCCGGGTTCCCTGGCCGCAAGTTAGCCGCGAACAGGTGTTAGCACGCTCGCCACAGGCTATTGTCATTACAGGCGGACCGGACCAAATTCCTAAAATCAAACAATACTGGGGTGAACAGCTCAAAATTCCCGTTATTCCTCTCACGAGTGACTGGTTTGAACGTGCAAGCCCACGTATTATCCTCGCAGCACAACAGCTCTGTAATGCGCTTTCACAGGTAGATTAGTGCCTGACCTTTTCAGGTGCTCAGTGGGGATTGAACAATGCTCGTCTATTGGCTGGATATAGTCGGCACAGCGGTATTTGCCATCTACGGCGTTTTGTTAGCCGGAAAATTGCGTATGGACCCTTTTGGTGTTCTGGTACTGGGCGTGGTTACCGCAGTAGGCGACGGAACAATTCGCGACATGGCGCTGGATCACGGCCCGGTATTTTGGGTGAAAGATCCCACCGATCTGGTCGTTGCCATGGTCACCAGCATGCTGACCATCGTGCTGGTGCGCCAGCCAAGACGCTTACCAAAATGGATGTTGCCGGTGCTGGACGCCGTTGGTCTGGCGGTGTTTGTCGGCATTAGCGTGAATAAAGCCTTTAATGCGGAAGCCGGTCCGTTAATCGCGGTTTGTATGGGCGTCATTACTGGCGTTGGCGGCGGGATCATTCGTGATGTACTGGTCCGCGAAATCCCCATGATTTTACGTACAGAAATCTACGCAACTGCCTGTATTATCGGCGGTATTGTCCACGCTACGGCTTATTACACATTTTCCGTACCACTGGAAACAGCCAGTATGATGGGCATGGTCGTGACGCTATTGATTCGGCTGGCGGCTATTCGTTGGCATCTTAAGCTACCGACGTTTGCGCTGGATGAGAATGGGCGTTGAAGAGAGAAGATGTGCCGGATAGTTTATCCGGCACATGAACAACAGATTAGATGCTAAAGGAAGAACCGCAACCGCAGGTGCTTTTCGCGTTCGGGTTGGTCACGATGAAACGAGAACCTTCCAGTCCTTCGGTGTAGTCAACGGAACCGCCGACCAGATATTGCAGGCTCATCGGATCAACCACCAGGCCAACGCCCTGTTTTTCGATGGTCATATCGCCTTCGTTCACCTGATCATCAAAGGTGAAACCATACTGGAAGCCGCTGCAACCGCCACCGGTGATATACACGCGTAATTTCAGATTCGGGTTATCTTCGTCAGCGATCAGGCTTTTAACTTTGTTGGCTGCTGCGTCGGTAAACTCCAGCGGCAGTGCTACGTCATCACTCATATTTTGCTCCAAACGACATCGGCAATCGGGCAAATTCTAACCCAATAATAATCGCCATTATCTAATACCCTGGTATTTCGTTCAAGTATTCTCGCTGGCTGATGCGGCCTTGCTTCGCGCCAGTTGCTCAGCTTCCTGTTTTGCCAGCGTGCGCGCAAGAATCGCCGAGTATAGAGGTTTCCCGCCGGTAAATTGCGCTAATAGTGTTGCGCCAAGACCGGTAATAATCATTGGCAAAATGAGCTGGTAGTTATCGGTCATCTCCAGAACCAGAATGATCCCCGTTAACGGCGCGCGAATAGATGCCGCCAGTAATGCCCCCATTCCGGCAATAGCAAACGTCCCCGCCTCCAGGTGATATTGCGGAAACAGCTCAACGGCAACCATTCCGAAAGCGGTTCCCAGCACAGTACCCAGCGCCAGCATCGGGGCAAAAATACCGCCCGGCGCGCCGGAAGAGAAGCAGAGTAAGGTGGTAATGACCCGAGCGACGAAGATAAACACCAGCATTCCCATGCTGAAATTCCCCGCGGTAGCGATAGGAATCAGGTTAAAACCGCCGCCCGACGTTGCTGGTGCCACAAACCCCAGCAATCCACACAGACCGCCAATCGCACCCCCCATCAGTACCCATTTGGTAATATTGCCGCCGTGCACACGGTGCAGCAAATCCTGCATCCCCAGCACCCATTTATTAAAAATAGGGCCGAAAATGCCAAAAATAATACCGAGGATCAGATAAAGCCACAGCGTATTAAGCGGCGCATCAGAAAGTTTACCGACGTCAATCAACGCAACTTCATGATTAAAAATCCGGTACATAATGGTCGACATAATGACGCCAATAAATACCGCTTTAATCGAAATTAACGTATAGCGAAACTGCGGACGCATCTCTTCGATAATAAACAAAATACCCGCCAGCGGCGCGTTAAAGGCCGCAGCCAGCCCCGCAGCAGCACCGGTTGCCAGCAGCGTATGGCGAGCTTCATCACCTTTCAGGCGGAAAATATCAAGCACCATGCGACTGATATTGCCGCCGATCTGCACGGTTGGTCCTTCGCGCCCTAGCCCCATGCCTCCGCCGAGTGTCCCCAGCCCGCCAAAGAATTTCACCGGCAATACACGCCACCAGCGAACAGGACGTTGATCTTCCAGCGCCCCTTCAATTTCCGGGATCCCCGATCCCCCTGCTTCGGGCGCGTATTTGCGCACCAAAAAGTAGCCGAACATCGCCAGCACCGCCGAACAGAGAAAAGCGACGGTTAACAGTAGCGGATAATTATCAGCAGTATGTACCAGCGCCCCCATACGTTGGTTCTGCAACCAGGCGACACCTTTGTCAAAAGCAACCGCAGCCAGCCCGACAAGCGTGCCGACGACTGCCGCCATAAACAAAATGGCTAACGGGGTTTTATCGCGCTCAAGAAGTTGGCGAATCAGTTGTCTGCGTCGCAGGCGCGCGGCCTGCGGTGTTTCTAAAGAGGGAGTATCAGTTTTCATCCAATGATCACTTATTGGTCATACAAATAAGATGACGGCATTTTACTCGCACGTTCCATGAAAATCCTTTGCAAAGCGTAATGTTTCAAATGCACAAAACTTTTATACTCTAAGAAATCAGGATTGCACCAGTACAAGCAGCCTGATGTTTGACGAGTATTTAACTTGTTATGAATAACATGGAATAGCAGCCATTCACTTTTTCTACGAATCAGGAACCCTCCATGAGTAAGTCTGAAAATCTTTACAGCGCAGCGCGCGAGCTGATCCCTGGCGGTGTGAACTCCCCTGTTCGCGCCTTTACTGGCGTGGGCGGCACTCCACTGTTTATCGAAAAAGCGGACGGCGCTTATCTGTACGATGTTGATGGCAAAGCCTATATCGATTATGTCGGTTCCTGGGGGCCGATGGTGCTGGGCCATAACCATCCGGCGATCCGCAATGCCGTGATTGAAGCCGCCGAGCGTGGTTTAAGCTTTGGTGCACCGACCGAAATGGAAGTGAAAATGGCGCAACTGGTGACCGAACTGGTCCCGACCATGGATATGGTGCGCATGGTGAACTCCGGCACCGAGGCGACGATGAGCGCCATCCGCCTGGCCCGTGGTTTTACCGGTCGCGACAAAATCATTAAATTTGAAGGTTGTTACCACGGTCACGCTGACTGCCTGCTGGTGAAAGCCGGTTCTGGCGCACTCACGTTAGGCCAGCCAAACTCGCCGGGCGTTCCGGCAGATTTCGCCAAACATACCTTAACCTGTACTTATAACGATCTGGCCTCTGTACGCGCCGCGTTTGAGCAATACCCGCAAGAGATTGCCTGTATTATCGTCGAGCCGGTGGCAGGCAATATGAACTGTGTTCCGCCGCTGCCAGAGTTCCTGCCAGGTCTGCGTGCGCTGTGCGACGAATTTGGCGCGTTGCTGATCATCGATGAAGTGATGACCGGTTTCCGCGTAGCGCTAGCTGGCGCACAGGATTATTTCGCCGTAGTGCCAGATTTAACCTGCCTCGGAAAAATCATCGGCGGTGGAATGCCGGTAGGCGCATTCGGTGGTCGTCGTGATGTAATGGATGCGCTGGCCCCGACAGGTCCGGTCTATCAGGCGGGTACGCTTTCCGGTAACCCGATTGCGATGGCAGCGGGTTTCGCCTGTCTGAATGAAGTCGCGCAGCCGGGCATTCACGAAACGCTGGATGAGCTGACAACACGTCTGGCAGAAGGTCTGCTGGAAGCGGCAGAAGAAGCGGGAATTCCGCTGGTCGTTAACCACGTCGGTGGTATGTTCGGTATCTTCTTTACCGACGCCGAGTCCGTGACGTGCTATCAGGATGTGATGGCCTGTGACGTCGAGCGTTTTAAGCGTTTCTTCCATATGATGCTGGATGAAGGTGTTTACCTGGCACCGTCAGCGTTTGAAGCAGGCTTTATGTCTGTGGCGCACAGCATGGAAGATATCAATAACACCATCGATGCTGCACGTCGGGTGTTCGCGAAGTTGTGATAATTTTGCCTCGCCCACCGGGCGAGGCATTCTATTAACGGCTCTGCTTTCTCAGCAAATAGATAAAATATGGCGCACCGATAAAGGTCGACAGCAGCCCCGCCGGGATCTGGAATGGAAACAGCACCATCCGCCCACACCAGTCAGCGAACACCAGCAGTAAACCACCCACCAGCGCCGAAATTACGATGTGTGGCATCGTCCGTCGAAAGCCCATCATCCGCGCAATATGCGGTGCCATTAAACCAACAAAACTCAACGGTCCAATAGTCATCGTCGCGGTCGCCGTCAGGCAAGCCGCTAACAGCAGCAGCGCAATTCGCGTCGGCGTCAGCGCCATCCCTACCGCCCGCGCGGTATCACCACCCAGCGGTAAAATGGTCAGCCAGCGGCGGCACAGCGGAGTAATCGCCAGCAAAATCACCATCACAATTCCGGTGCGCCAGACCTGAGCATCGGTCGCGTTGTAGGTCGAACCGGAAATCCAGGTCAGCACTTGCGCCATTCGCGGGTCACCACTTGCCTGCAACATCATCAAAAGCATGGTGAACGCGGTACTTAACGCCATCCCCGCCAGTAACATGCGGTGTGGGGAAAATCCACCGCGTCCGGCGGCGATCATAATGATCAACAGCGTCACCGCCGCCCCGAGACTGCCTGCGGGTAACAACCAGCCAAAGGCATTACCCGGTACCAGAAACAGCATTAACACCACACCAAACGCCGCGCCGGAGCTAATCCCCAGCACTTCCGGGCTTGCCATCGGGTTGCCGGTCAGTCGCTGAATAATACAGCCCGCTACCGCCAGCATGACGCCCGCAAACAGCGCCGCCATAATTCGCGGCCAGCGCCAGGGCATTAAATCCTCGAGCAACGCCCCGCTCGCCCACGTCCAGCCGTGCGCATCACGACCAAACGACAGCGCCACCACCACAGCCATCAACAACAGCACGCCGCCCGCGAGGGCAAACGCCAGCACATGTTGGCGTTCAGTCGCGACACGATCGTTAACCTTCATATCCGGCGCGCTAATGCTGCGTAAACGCGGCAGCAGCCACAGTAGCAGCGGCGCACCGATCAACGCAGTGACCGAACCGGTGGACACTTCCATCCACACGCGAGTCAGCCAGAGGATGATTTGATCGGAAAGCCAGAGGATCAGCGCACCAATCAACGACGCCAGCATCAGTCGTGGCAGCAGACGCCGCGCCCCCAGCATTTTTGCCAGCAGCGGCGCGAACAACCCGATAAAGCCGATAATCCCCACAGCGTTCACCAGCAGCGCACTGATGACAATCGCCAGCGACAGCGCCGCCAGACGCGCAAGCGACAAGGCCAGCCCGAGATTGCGCGCCACGCCATCATCAAGCCCCATCAGGGTTAACGGACGAAGTAGCAGCAACGTCAGCATCACACCGCCCAGCAACTGCGGCCATAAACGCTCAACACCGCCCCAGTCGGTTTGCGTCAGCGTTCCAGTGCTCCACAGAAACATGCTTTGCAACTGGTCATGATGGAAGATAACCAGTAACTGATTGATTGCGCCGCAATAAAGGCTCACTACCAACCCCGCGAAAATCAGCGTTACCGGCGACAGCCGTTTCCCCCACGCGACGCCAAAGACAATTAAGCCAACAACGCAAGCCCCTGCCAGCGCAGCAAACTGGCTCGCCATCGCGCTAGGGATCGCCCAGAGCGTGGTGACGGTAATCCCCAGTTGCGCGCCTGTTGCAACGCCCAACGTCGTCGGTTCCGCCAGCGGGTTACGCAGTACTTGCTGAAACAGCACGCCCACCAGCCCCAGGCCCGCGCCCACCAGCAGCGAAATCGCCAGACGCGGCAACAAGCTGTAGTGAAAAATCATCTGCTCGATGACGTCAATATCCGGCGACCAGGCGGCCTGCGCCCACTGACTGCGCGGCAGCGCCTGTGAGAAGTTCATCCAGGTGAGCGCCGTAGCGACAATCACTAACAGCGCCAGCAATAACGCCGGGAAAAGCGCAATTCGTTTACTCACGCTTTACCTCCGATGGCGTTATCCAGAACACGCACAAAGTGCATTGCCGAAAGCGTTGCACCATAAAACCAGACTGCGGGTACGCGCTGAAAGCGCCCTGTACGGACAAACGGCATGGCCTGCCACAGCGGGGTTGCCATTAGCGCATCCATGTCTTTGCTGTTGTCGTGATCAAAACAGAGCACATCAACGTCTTTATACGCTGCCAGACGATCGATACTGACGGCGGTACTGCCCCAGAAGTTGGTTTCCCCTTGCCAGGCATTTGGGATGCCGTACTCATCGAGAATTTCCTGGAACAAGCTGTTTGGACCGAAGACCAGCATATGGCGCGGATCGATAAGCGTCGTCAGCAGTAACGGGCGTGCACCACGCTTCACAAAGCGGGGTTTCATGCTGCGGATAAAGTCTTCGTATTGCGCTAAATGCGTTTCCGCTGCGCTTTGCAGGTTAAGTAAATCTGCCATTTCCGTCAGCGATTTACGCGCCATCGCCAACGGATGTTTGCCGTCACTGAAGTTAAATCCGCGACCCGGCGCAATACGTGCCAGCATTTCTGATGAAGGGCCATATCCTGCCGACCAGACCATAAACGACGGTTTCATTTCGGTCAGCAGTTCAAGGTTAGGTTCTGTACGCAAACCGACGTCAATCACTGAGTCCGGCAATGGTGGTTCGCTGACCCACAGGCGATAGTTGATGGTATCCGCCACGCCGTAAGGCACGATGCCGAGCGCCAGCAGTAATTCCACCGGCAACCACTCCAGCGCCACAATACGATTGGGGTCAATAGCCGCCGCGTGGGCGGTATTCATCTGCCATAACAACGGAGAAAGCGCCATCGCCGTTAACAGTCGACGGCGCGAAATAAGAGGTAAGCCGCTCATCAATAAACAAAACTCACAGGTGCAGCACCCGCCGGATGCGGCAAAATACCCATCGGGATGCCATAAATCATTTCGAGGGTTTCGCCGCGCATAATTTCCGCAGGCGTTCCCTGAGCAATCATTTCACCACTGCGCAGGGCGACCAGATAATCACAGTAGCGTGCCGCCATATTGATATCGTGCAACACGGCAATGACCGTCAGGCCACGTTCCTGACTTAAACGGTGCACCAGCGCCAGCACATCAACCTGGTGGGCGATATCCAGCGCTGAAGTCGGTTCGTCGAGCAACAGACAACGGCTATCCTGCGCCACCAGCATGGCGATCCACGCCCGCTGACGTTCGCCGCCAGAGAGACTATCGACCAGCCGATGCGCCAGCGGTTTTAAGCCAACCAGCGAGATAGCTTCCTCGACCTTTTCGCGATCTGCCGCACCAAAGCGCCCCAGCGCGCCATGCCACGGGTAACGACCAATCGCCACCAGTTCACGCACGGTCATCCCTTCTGCCGGAGGAAGCTGCTGCGGCAAATAAGCCACTTTGCGGGCAAACGCTTTGCTGCTCCAGCTTTCCAGCGGCTGGGCATCAAGAAGAATCTCCCCTTCTGACGGAGGCTGATGACGACCAAGCATTTTGAGCAGAGTGGATTTACCAGAACCGTTGTGACCAATCAGACCGGTCACTTTCCCGGCAGGAAAGGTTAACGACAGCGGATGCAAAAGCGTGCGCCCGGGCACACGAAAGGAGATATTACGCAGTGCAAAAGTGGTATCGGAATGATTCGTGTATTCCTGCATAACAGCCAACTTGTGAAATGGGCACGGAAATCCGTGCCCCAAAAGAGAAATTAGAAACGAAAGGTTGCGGTTGCAACGACCTGACGTTCTGCGCCCCAGAAGCAGCCATAAGTGTTAAAGCAGCTGGCGACGTATTCACGATCGAACAGGTTGTTAACATGCAGCGCCACGTTGGAGCCCGCCATGCCGACTCGCGCCAGATCATAACGCACTAACGCATCCACGACCGTATAACTTCCCACTTTAAAGGAGTTAGCCGGATCACCATAGCTGGAGCCAGTATAACGACCACCGGTGCCCAGCGTCAGACCTGAAAGCGGACCGTCAAAGAAGGTATAGTCAGCCCACAGCGAAGCCATGTGTTTTGGCACCTGTGCAGGCGTATTGCCTTTATAGGTAGTATCGGTGGTGTATTCCGCATCGGTGTAAGTATAAGAACCGACTACGTTAACACTCGCCGACAGCGCCGCTTTCGCTTCGATTTCTACGCCACGTGCGCGGATCTCGCCACCTTCAACCGAGAAGAAGGAACCCTCAGGGTCCGCCATCAGGTTGTTGGTTTTAGTGAGATTATACACGGCACCAGTAACTACAATCGGACGATCTTCCGGTACATATTTCACGCCGACTTCATACTGCTTACCTTTAGACGGTGCGAAAATATTACCATCCTTCCCAACTTGCGAAGAAGGTTCAAACGATTCGCTATAGCTGAAGTAAGGTGTTACACCATTATCAAACAGGTAGTTAACACCACCACGCCAGGTAAACTGTTTGTCATCACGTTTATCGGTCGTCCCAGCAACGCGGTTAAGAGATTCTTGATCTGCCCAGTCATAACGACCGCCTAGGGTGACCAGCACTTTATCCCACTGCGCCTGATCCTGAACATAAACGCCCGTTTGTTTCTGTTTATTCAGAATGCGGTAAGGGCCGGAGTTTGCCGGATCTTTGGCATTGAAGTCGAAATCGGGATTCACCGGATTGTACAGATTGAACAGTGGCACAGAGTCGTCGTAACCAAACCAGGCGTTGATGTCATTACGCATACGCATAAAGTCGACACCGGTCAGCAGGGTGTGGTCGATATCGCCAGTGGCAAACTTGCTCTGCAACTGGGTATCAACGGAGAAGTTTTGCAGCTTCTCATCATCAACGACGTATTTACGTGCCAGATAATGGCCTTTATCCGCTGGCGCTAATGCCGCACACTGTTTGCTGTAAGCATTCGCCGGATCGGAGCAGACGCCGTAACCATAAACGCTGTTTTGCGAGGTTTTGTTTTCAGCAAAGCGCAGGTTCTGACGCACAGTAAAGGTGTCGTTAAATTCGTGATCGAAGCTGTAGCCGACCATCTTCTCATTACGAGAATAGGTGTTGTTCTTCGCCCCTTCATTAAAGTCTGTCGGCAGACGCTTACCGTTCGGCAGCGGCTCAACGGTTCCCTCTTTCGGCAACCAGCCGTAATAACCGGTTTCCGGCTCGTTCTGGAAGTAAGAAAGGAAGGTGAAATTGGTTTTATCATCCGGACGCCAGGTGAACGCCGGTGCAATAGCATAACGCTGCTCTTCTGACCCTTTCTGCTGGGCATTGGCAGAACGCGCAAGACCGGTCAGGCGATAAGAGTAAACACCGTCATCATCCAACGCATCGCTAAAGTCAAAACCAGTCTGGAACAGGCTGTCAGTACCGGCTTTAAACTGAACTTCTTTCAGCGGTTCGGTGGTCGGACGCTTGCTGACCATATTCAACAGACCGCCAGGACTGCTTTTACCGTAAAGCACGGAAACCGGGCCACGCATAATTTCAGCGCGTTCCAGCATATACGGGTCAATGACCGCATCGTTATAGAAGTTGCCCTGCAACTTCAGGCCATTCAGATAGTTATTTTGGCTTTGGCCTTCTGCCGCAAAACCGCGAATGATCAGGTGGTCATAGGTGTTGGATGCGCCACGCGTACCAACAGAGACACCCGGCGTGTAGCTAAGCGCTTCTTTTACCGACTTCGGCTGATGCAGCGCCATCTCTTCGGCGGTCACAACAGAAATAGACTGTGGCACTTTTTGAATCGGCGTATCGGTTTTAGTGCCGGTAGCTGACTGCCGCGCCGCAATAGTTGCAGCAGGCCCCCATGCGCTTTCTTGCGGCGCAGGTGCAGCGGTAACGGTGATAGTGTCTTCTTTCGGTTCAACCGCTGCCTGTGCATAAACAGACATGCCGCTAACCGCTGTGGCTACTACAACTGCGATTTTACGCAGTGAGTGTTTTGGCTGAGCAGTTTTGGAACGCGCCATTGGTATATCTCTGATGTAAAGTGAATAATAACGTAAACGAGAATGATTATTATAAAGATAAGATAATATTCGAAACGCTGGCGGGTTCGCAAGCGGTACGCAATCTGAGCGTTCCTGAAGGGTTAATAAACAACCAGATGAAAAGAAAGGGTTAATATCTTAGATGGGATGTTATTTTACCGGATGGCAACTCGCCATCCGGTATTTCACGCTTAGATGTTAATTACTACCAAACATATCCTTGATCCAACCGGCTACACCGTCGCTGTCTTTCTGCTCTTGCTGAGCAGGTTGCTGTTGCGGCTGTTGCTGCGGCTGAGAAGACTGATCAAACGGATTGCCTGACGGCTGCTGCTGCATCTCGCTCTGCTGGCACAGCGATTGCGGATCGCTGGTCCAGACCGGCAAGACACGCATGCCACCGCTGCAAACAAAGTTGCCGTCGTAGTCCACGCCCATATCTGCAATATCTTCTGGCGGAACAAGATTCAGCGGCGTTGGCGTCTGGTTAGCCAGATAACGCTGATAAATCGACATTGCCCCGCTGGCTCCATACAGTTTGGTCGGCTGGTTGTTATCACGGCCTACCCAGGTGATGGTCACCGTGCTGCCGTCAATGCCTGCAAACCAGGTATCTACGTTATTGTTGGTAGTCCCTGTTTTCCCTGCCAGATGCAGGTTCGGGTATTTCGCCCCAAGCTGACGACCCGTACCACGTTGTACCACCTGCTGCATGGTCCATAGTGTCAGATACGCCGCCTGCGCCGGAACAGCGCGTTCTGCCTGCGGGAAGCTCTGATACAGCACCTTACCATCTTCCGCGATTACCGAACGCAGTGCAGAAAGCGGTGCACGGTTACCACCGCTGGCGATGGTCTGGAATGCCTGCGCCACTTCGATTGGCGTTAAGTTCAACGCCCCCAGCAGCATTGCCGGAACCGGATGCAACTGATCTTTCGGTACGCCCAGTTTGATCCAGGTCTCCGTAACCGCAGGCAGCCCCAGCGCCATCCCCAGATTTACCGTCGGCACGTTCATCGAACGTGTCAACGCATCCACCAGCATCACTCTGCCGCTTTCGCTATAACGACGGTCATCGTTCTGCGGTGACCAGACCTGGCCATTCGGCTGACGCAGCGCGATTGGCGCATCGGCAATCCACGTGTTCAGGCGATAGATTTTCGGCTGGCTTAAAGCCGTCAGATAAGTCGCTGGTTTTGCAAGGGAACCAATCGAACGACGCGCCTGCATCGCACGGTTGTAGCCCGCAAACTGCGGCTCAGAACCTCCGACCATCGCACGAACTTCACCACTAAAGCGGTCGACGACCACAATCGCAGTTTCAAGATCGCTCAACTTACGCTGTTTCTTCAGTGCCGGAATGCCTTCCACGGCGGCTTTTTCTGCCGCGTCCTGGGCCACCGAGTCAAAGGTAGTGAAGATCTTCACGCCGGAGAGATCTTTTACCTTATCGCCCAGTTTTGCCTGCAACTCCTGACGCACCAGCTGCATAAAGGCTGGCTGAGGAGAGATCACCCCACCACGCGGCTGAACCCCCAGCGGACGGGCACTCAACATGTCATAGAGTTCTTGATCAATAATCTGTTGCTGTTGCAGCAGACGCAGCACCAGATTACGTCGCTCCAGCGCCAGTTTCGGGTTACGCCACGGGTTGTAGATGGACGCCCCTTTCACCATACCGACTAACAGCGCCTGCTGGTCGAGGCTTAGCTCTTCTACCGGGCGACCAAAGTAATACAAGCTTGCCAGCGGGAAGCCGCGGATTTCGTTGTCGCCGCTCTGACCGAGATACACCTCGTTCATATACAGCTCAAGAATACGGTCTTTGCTGTAACGCGCGTCCATGATCAGCGCCATGTAAGCTTCGTTCGCTTTACGCCAGTAAGAACGCTCGCTGGAGAGGAACAGGTTTTTCACCAGCTGTTGCGTCAGCGTACTCGCACCCTGCACCGTGCGACCTGCGGTCAGGTTTGCCAGCACCGCACGCCCAATGGAGTAGAGACTGATTCCATCATGCTCGTAAAAATGACGGTCTTCTGTCGCCAGCAAAGTATCCACCAGCAAATCAGGGAAACCACTGCGCGGCACAAACAAACGCTGCTCACCGTTTGGCGAGGAGATCATGGTGATCAGACGCGGATCAAGACGGAAGAAACCGAACTGACGGTTGTTCTCCATATTGACGATGGTCGCCAGATGATCACCATCAAAGGTCAGACGCGCACGCACCTGCCCTTCTTTACTGTCCGGGAAATCAAACGGACGGCGGATCATCTCAATGCTGTTGGCCTGCACGGTAAATTCGCCAGGACGGGTCATTTTCGACACCTGACGATACTGTGTTGCCTCCAGCAGCTTCACCATTTCGTTCTTGCTGATGGTCATATCTGGTTCAAGGTTGACCATTCGGCCATAAACTGCCGCGGGCAGTTGCCAGACCTTGCCATCAATACGGCTACGAATTTTTTGATCGAGATAAACGCCGTAAATGGCGATCAGCACGGCAAAAACGATAGCCAGTTTTAGCAGTAGCCATAGCCAGCCGCGTTTGCCACGAGGCTTACGCCCTTTGCCTTTGCCCTTACCTTTGCGCGGCATCGGTTCTTCATCCTCATAGTCATCATAATCGTCGTAATCATCGTCATCTTCGTAACGACGACGGCTTACCTTTTGTTTGACCGGACGCGTCGGTTTCCCTTTGCGTCCAATTGGCTCGCGGTCATTCCCGGCCATGCTTTTTCTCCGCAATATTCAGGCGCAAAAGCCCGATTTTCTGTTCTTCTGTTACAAGACAGAAGAAGATATCTCTCAAAATTTGCGCTCGATCGGTCCCCTCTCCCTTGAGGGAGAGGGTTAGGGTGAGGGTGAACGTGCGCGCTGATGCCCTCACCCCGGCCCTCTCCCACAGGGAGAGGGAGAAAACCAACCTTACGAATACTTTTTCGTCCGTCGCGTCGGTGCCGTGTTTGCCGGGTCGTCCGGCCAGACGTGTTTGGGATAACGCCCTTTCATCTCCTTTTGCACCTCACGATACGCCCCTTTCCAGAAGGCCCCCAAATCACGCGTGATTTGCAGCGGCCTTTGGGCAGGGGAAAGCAACTTCAGCACCAGCGGCACGCGCCCCTGGGCGATCGTCGGATTAGTGGCCTCACCAAACATCTCCTGCATTCTCACCGCCAGCGCGGGCGGGTTATCTTCATGATAACGAATGGCGATCCGGCTTCCCGTCGGCACAGTGTAATGCGCAGGCAATTCACTATCCAGACGTTGCTGCATTCCCCAATCAAGTAATCCGCGTAGTGCCTGATAAATGTCGAGTGATTTCAGGCCGCGTAGTGAATGTACGCCGGTCATATGTGGCAGCAGCCACGTTTCCAGCGTCGCCAACAAACTTTCATCATCAACCGCTGGCCAGTCATATTCCGGCAACCACTTTGCGGCGCATAACAAACGCAAGCGTAGCTGTTCCGCTTCCGCCGTCCAGTTGAGCACGCTTAAACCTTTATCACGGATGCCATTAAGCATCGCCTGATGCAACTCGTCTTCTGACGGTTTCGCCAGCGGCTGCACTTTCACCGTCAACTGACCGATTTGTAGCCGACGCCAGGCTTTCAGCGTACCTTGCGCGTCATCCCATTCCACGGTGTCAGATTGCTGCACCAGCTGCGGACAGCGTTGTACTAATTCATCAATATCGACCGGTAGCGCCAGTAAAATCCGCGCATCCGGCGAGGCGCTGCCCTGCAATAATAACGGTGCGATCAACCATTCGTGGCGGCTTAGCGCGTCGTCGGCATCGAGCATCGCTCCCATGCTGTTTGCCAGTTGATAGCGTCCATCTTGCCCACGGCGATGAGCAATGCGATCGGCAAACGCCCCGGCAAGTAGCGGCGCGATAAGCGAACTGTCTGCCTCACCGCCGCGTACGTTTAAGCGTTTTAACAGTTGCTGACTACGTTGCTGCCAGGCTGGTTGATTGCGCGAAAACGCCACGCCCAGGTCACTATTGCCCATCCGTGGCGGCTCTTCGAGAATGGCGGCAATTTTTGCCGCGGTAGCAGCTTCGTCATCGCTCTTTGCGTTAACCAGCATTGCCGCTAAACGCGGATCGTTACCCAGCGCTGCCATTTTTTGCCCTTGCGCACTAAGCCGTTCACCCTCCAGCGCCCCCAGCATTTGTAACAGGCGTTTCGCGGCCAGTAGATTCACCGTTGGCGGTTGATCCAGCCAGCTCATCTGCGCCGGATCGCTGCATCCCCATTGCAGTAATTCCATCAGCAAACCGGAAAGATCGCTTTGTAAGATCTCCGGCTCACTTTGCGCCGCGGCGCGTTCTGCTTGTTCTTTGGCGATTAAATGCAGGCTGATACCCGGCTCCAGACGCCCGGCGCGCCCGGCACGCTGCGTCATGGATGCCTGACTAACGCGTTGAGTAATCAACCGCGTAAGCCCCGTGCGCGGATCAAAGCGCGCCACACGCTCCTGGGCACAATCCACCACCAGACGAATACCTTCGATGGTTAAACTGGTTTCAGCAATATTGGTCGCCAGCACCACTTTGCGCATCCCTTGCGGTGCCGGGAGGATCGCTTTTCGCTGATCGTTCAGTGACAACACGCCATACAGCGGGCAGAGCACCACATCACTGCCGATGCGCGAAGCCAGTTGTTCCTGCACGCGCTGAATTTCTCCGACGCCAGGTAAAAATAACAGTAATGATCCACTTTCCTGACGCACCATTTCGGCGGTGGCTACCGCAACGGCTTCGTCAAAACGCTGATGCGCGGGCAGCGGTAAATAACGGCGTTCAACCGGAAACGAGCGCCCTTCTGAGATGACGACGGGCGCTTCCGGCAGCATTTGCTGCAAGCGGTCATTGTCCAGCGTAGCCGACATAATCAGCAGTTTAAGGTCATCACGCAGACCTTGTTGCACATCGAGTAACAGCGCCAACGCCAAATCCGCCTGCAAACTGCGCTCATGAAACTCATCAAGGATCACCAATCCAACACCGCTCAGTTCCGGGTCACGCTGGATCATCCGCGTCAGCACGCCTTCGGTAACCACTTCCAGGCGGGTATTCAGCCCGACGCAGTTTTGCGCACGCATCCGGTAGCCAACGGTATCGCCTGGCTTTTCGTTAAGCAGCTCCGCCAGCCGTTGCGCGACGTTACGCGCCGCCAGACGACGCGGCTCCAGCAGGATAATTTTCCCGTTAATGCCGGGATGCGCCAGCAGTTGCAGCGGCAGCCAGGTTGATTTCCCGGCCCCGGTCGGCGCACTTAATAATACCTGCGGCGCACAATCGAGAGCGGTAAGTAATTCAGGTAAGACGGCAGCAACGGGCAACGACGACACAAAACGCTCCAGAGGGTTAACATTCTTCGCGCCACATTGTAGCATCGCGGTAATTCATAACCGAGTGCCTCACATGTCTGAACCGCAACGTCTGTTCTTTGCTATCGACTTACCTGCAGAAATCCGCGAACAGATTATCCATTGGCGCGCCACACACTTCCCACCTGAGGCGGGACGTCCGGTCGCCGCCGATAATTTGCACCTGACTCTGGCATTTTTAGGCGAAGTGAGCGCAGAGAAAGAGAAGGCGCTTTCTCTTTTAGCCGGACGGATTCGTCAACCTGGTTTCACACTCACGCTTGATGACGCCGGACAATGGCTGCGTTCGCGTGTGGTGTGGTTAGGGATGCGTCAGCCTCCACGCGGCTTAATCCAGCTGGCGAATATGCTCCGTTCACAGGCTGCCCGCAGCGGTTGTTTTCAAAGCAATCGTCCGTTTCATCCACATATTACCTTATTGCGCGACGCCAGCGAGGCGGTGACATTCCCGCCGCCGGGTTTTAACTGGTCTTATGCGGTGACGGAGTTCACCCTTTACGCCTCCTCGTTTGCCCGTGGACGCACACGCTACACGCCGCTAAAACGCTGGGCGCTAACGCAATAACAAGGATTGTCGCAATGGAATTTTCTCCCCCTCTACAGCGCGCGACGCTAATTCAGCGTTACAAACGTTTTTTAGCCGATGTGATCACACCCGATGGTCGCGAATTAACGCTACACTGCCCGAATACGGGTGCGATGACCGGTTGTGCAACGCCTGGCGATACCGTCTGGTATTCGACTTCAGACAACACCAAACGGAAATACCCACACACCTGGGAATTAACTCAAAGCCAGAGCGGCGCATTTATTTGCGTCAATACGCTTTGGGCTAACAGGTTGACGAAAGAGGCTATCCTTAATGAATCAATTTCAGAACTGTCAGGCTATAGCTCGCTGAAAAGCGAAGTAAAATACGGCTCCGAACGCAGCCGTATTGACTTTATGTTGCAGGCGGATTCGCGTCCAGACTGCTATATTGAAGTGAAATCGGTTACGTTAGCGGAGAACGAACAGGGATATTTTCCCGATGCGGTCACTGAACGAGGTCAGAAACACCTTCGGGAGTTGATGAGCGTAGCGGCTGAAGGCCAGCGTGCGGTTATTTTTTTCGCCGTGCTGCATTCAGCCATTACACGGTTTTCACCCGCGCGCCACATCGATGAGAAATACGCGCAACTATTGTCAGAAGCTCAACAGAGGGGGGTAGAAATTCTGGCTTACAAAGCGGAAATTTCTGCTGAAGGCATGGCTCTTAAAAAATCACTGCCGGTTACATTGTAGTAAAGTAAGTAACTGGTTAATTTACATTCTGGTCGCGTGCGCAAATACGCTTTTCCTCACACAGTTGTCAAGTGTTACGTTTAGATAATTGCTATCCGGAAAAGCATCTGCTATTTATAGCGGCCTCATTTTTCCCCCGAACATGGGGATCGATAGTGCGTGTTAAGGAGAAGCAACATGCAAGAAGGGCAAAACCGTAAAACATCGTCCCTGAGTATTCTCGCCATCGCTGGGGTGGAACCATATCAGGAGAAGCCGGGCGAAGAGTATATGAATGAAGCCCAGCTGGCGCACTTCCGTCGTATTCTGGAAGCATGGCGTAATCAACTCAGGGATGAAGTCGATCGCACCGTTACACATATGCAGGATGAAGCAGCCAACTTCCCGGACCCGGTAGACCGTGCAGCCCAGGAAGAAGAGTTCAGCCTCGAACTGCGTAACCGCGATCGCGAGCGTAAGCTGATCAAAAAGATCGAGAAGACGCTGAAAAAAGTGGAAGACGAAGATTTCGGCTACTGCGAATCCTGCGGTGTTGAAATTGGTATTCGCCGTCTGGAAGCGCGCCCGACAGCCGATCTGTGCATCGACTGCAAAACGCTGGCTGAAATTCGCGAAAAACAGATGGCTGGCTAATTACAGCCGTTCCATCACGTTTACCACAGGCGGGAAATGCTCCCGCCTTATTTTTTGTTCAAAGAGATGACAGACACACAGTATATTGGCCGCTTCGCCCCCTCTCCTTCCGGCGAGCTTCATTTTGGCTCTCTGATCGCCGCGCTCGGCAGCTATTTGCAGGCTCGCGCCCGGCAAGGTCGCTGGCTGGTACGCATAGAAGATATCGACCCGCCTCGTGAAGTTCCCGGTGCCGCAGAAACTATCCTGCGCCAGCTGGAACATTACGGTCTGCACTGGGACGGCGATGTTCTCTGGCAATCGCAACGTCACGACGCCTATCGTGAAGCACTCGCCTGGTTACATGAACAAGGACTAAGTTATTACTGCACCTGTACGCGTGCGCGTATTCAAAGCATTGGCGGTATTTACGACGGTCATTGCCGGGTGTTGCATCATGGACCAGACAACGCCGCAGTGCGTATCCGCCAGCAGCATCCGGTCACGCAATTTACTGACCTGCTGCGAGGCATTATTCACGCCGACGAAAAACTGGCACGGGAAGATTTTATCATTCATCGCCGTGATGGGTTGTTCGCCTACAACCTGGCTGTTGTGGTTGATGATCATTTCCAGGGCGTTACAGAAATAGTGCGTGGGGCTGATCTGATTGAACCAACAGTAAGGCAAATCCCGCTGTACCAGCTTTTTGGCTGGAAAGTGCCAGATTACATTCATCTGCCGCTGGCGCTTAATCCACAAGGCGCTAAACTTTCCAAGCAGAATCATGCGCCTGCGTTGCCGAAAGGCGATCCACGCCCGGTACTAATCGCGGCACTTCAATTTCTGGGGCAGCAGGCAGAAGCACACTGGCAGGATTTCAGCGTCGAGCAAATCCTTCAGTCAGCCGTCAAAAACTGGATGCTGACCGCCGTGCCCGAGTCGGCAATTGTAAATTCAACATTCTCAAATGCGTCATGCTGAGCTATGATTAGCCGCTATTTTTTTGTCCTGAATGATGTTTGACACTACCGAGGTGTACTATTTTTACCCGAGTCGCTAATTTTTGCCGCAAGGTGCTAAGCCGCGAGGAAAGCGAGGCTGAACAGGCAGTCGCCCGTCCACAGGTGACGGTGATCCCGCGTGAGCAGCATGCTATTTCCCGCAAAGATATCAGTGAAAATGCCCTGAAGGTAATGTACAGGCTCAACAAAGCGGGATACGAAGCCTGGCTGGTTGGCGGCGGCGTGCGCGACCTGTTACTTGGCAAAAAGCCGAAAGATTTTGACGTAACCACTAACGCCACGCCTGAGCAGGTGCGCAAACTGTTCCGTAACTGCCGCCTGGTGGGTCGCCGTTTCCGTCTGGCTCATGTAATGTTTGGCCCGGAGATTATCGAAGTTGCGACCTTCCGTGGACACCACGAAGGTAACGTCA
Organism: Shigella flexneri 2a str. 301; assembly: GCF_000006925.2. Classification (NCBI taxonomy): domain Bacteria; kingdom Pseudomonadati; phylum Pseudomonadota; class Gammaproteobacteria; order Enterobacterales; family Enterobacteriaceae; genus Shigella; species Shigella flexneri. Next base: position 150,510 of record NC_004337.2, on the reverse strand, counting down.
GCGACCGCACGACCTCCCAACGCGGGCAAAACGGCATGTTGCTGCGCGACAACATTTTCGGCTCCATCGAAGAAGACGCCCAGCGCCGCGATTTCACTATCAACAGCCTGTATTACAGCGTAGCGGATTTTACCGTCCGTGATTACGTTGGTGGTATGAAGGATCTGAAGGACGGCGTTATCCGTCTGATTGGTAACCCGGAAACGCGCTACCGTGAAGATCCGGTACGTATGCTGCGCGCGGTACGTTTTGCCGCCAAATTGGGTATGCGCATCAGCCCGGAAACCGCAGAACCGATCCCTCGCCTCGCTACCCTGCTGAACGATATCCCACCGGCACGCCTGTTTGAAGAATCGCTTAAACTGCTACAAGCGGGCTACGGTTACGAAACCTATAAGCTGTTGTGTGAATATCATCTGTTCCAGCCGCTGTTCCCGACCATTACCCGCTACTTCACGGAAAATGGCGACAGCCCGATGGAGCGGATCATTGAACAGGTGCTGAAGAATACCGATACGCGTATCCATAACGATATGCGCGTGAACCCGGCGTTCTTGTTTGCCGCCATGTTCTGGTACCCACTGCTGGAGACGGCACAGAAGATCGCCCAGGAAAGCGGCCTGACCTATCACGACGCTTTCGCGCTGGCGATGAACGACGTGCTGGACGAAGCCTGCCGTTCACTGGCAATCCCGAAACGTCTGACGACGTTAACCCGCGATATCTGGCAGTTGCAGTTGCGTATGTCCCGTCGTCAGGGTAAACGCGCATGGAAACTGCTGGAGCATCCTAAGTTCCGTGCGGCTTATGACCTGTTGGCCTTGCGAGCTGAAGTTGAACGTAATGCTGAACTGCAGCGTCTGGTGAAATGGTGGGGTGAGTTCCAGGTTTCCGCACCACCAGATCAAAAAGGGATGCTTAACGAGCTGGATGAAGAACCGTCACCGCGTCGTCGTACTCGTCGTCCACGCAAACGCGCACCGCGTCGTGAGGGTACCACATGACAGTGGCGTATATTGCCATAGGCAGCAATCTGGCCTCTCCGCTGGAGCAGGTCAATGCTGCCCTGAAAGCATTAGGCGATATCCCTGAAAGCCGCATTCTTGCCGTTTCTTCGTTTTACCGCACCCCACCGCTGGGGCCGCAAGATCAACCCGATTACCTCAACGCCGCCGTGGCGCTTGAAACTTCGCCCGCCCCGGAAGAGTTACTCAACCATACACAGCGCATAGAACTGCAACAGGGTCGTGTTCGTAAAGCTGAACGCTGGGGACCACGCACGCTGGATCTCGATATCATGCTGTTTGGTAATGAAGTGATAAATACCGAACGCCTGACCGTTCCGCACTACGATATGAAGAATCGTGGATTTATGCTGTGGCCGCTGTTTGAGATTGCACCGGAGCTGGCGTTTCCTGATGGGGAGACGTTGCGTGAAGTCTTACATACAAGAGCATTTGACAAATTAAGCAAATGGTAATTTATTTATATTACGAATATAAATATTTTCTGAAAATCATACATCCTCTCTTTCCTTAATAAAAATTTTAGTTTAAACATTTTTGCAGAAACATAATATAAATTCCCGCAGATAAATATCAATCCCATCGCCGGTAATGACTCCAACTTACTGATAGTGTTTTATGTTCAGATAATGCCCGATGACCTTGTCATGCAGCTCCACCGATTTTGAGAACGACAGTGACTTCCGTACCAGCCTTGCCAGATGTTGTCTCAGATTCAGATTATGTCGCTCAATGCGCTGAGTGTAACGCTTGCTGATAACGTGCAGCTTTCCCTTCAGGCGTGATTCATACAGCGGCCAGCCATCCGTCATCCATACCACGACCTCAAAGGCCGACAGCAGGCTCAGAAGACGCTCCAGTGTGGCCAGAGTGCGTTCACCGAAGACGTGCGCCACAACCGTCCTCCGTATCCTGTCATACGCGTAAAACAGCCAGCGCTGACGTGATTTAGCACCGACGTAGCCCCAATGTTCGTCCATTTCAGCGCAGACAATCACATCACTGCCCGGTTGTATGCGCGAGGTTACCGACTGCGGCCTGAGTTTTTTAAGTGACGTAAAACCGTGTTGAGGCCAACGCCCATAATGCGTGCACTGGCGCGACATCCGACGCCATTCATGGCCATATCAATGATTTTCTGGTGCGTACCGGGCTGAGAGGCGGTGTAAGTGAACTGTAGTTGCCATGTTTTACGGCAATGAGAGCAGAGATAGCGCTGATGTCCGGCAGTGCTTTTGCCGTTACGCACCACGCCTTCAGTAGCGGAGCAGGAAGGACATCTGATGGAAATGGAAGCCACGCAAGCACCTTAAAATCACCATCATACACTAAATCAGTAAGTTGGCAGCATTACCCAACAAAGGTTGGTACTGAAAACGGGCAACTCCTTGGTAATACTCTCACAGGTAATGATGCAGCAAAAGGAGTCGGTGTACTCATAGAAGGTTTAGCAACTAGTAAAAATCCTCTAATGACATTGAAACCTAATGATTCAAATTCTGTTTATAAAGATTACGACCCGAGAGGCAAAGACGATACAACAGGAGGAGTTTACCCGGATCAAGATACAGGTATAACATACCCTCTCCATTTCCAGGCCACGCTACAACAGGATGGAACTATACCAATAGAAGCTGGTGAGTTTAAAGCCACCAGTACTTTCCAGGTAACCTACCCTTAATAAGTCCACCGCACCGCCATCATCTGGCGGTGCGGTAATTGATAAATCATTGCCCCCACCAATGTGACTGATAAAATGCCAGGCAACACGACATCATTTATCAGGATACGTTATGAAACCGACCACCATTGCTTCACTTCAGAAATATAAGCAGGATAAAAAGCGTTTCGCGACCATCACCGCTTACGACTACAGCTTCGCGAAACTATTTGCTGATGAAGGGCTTAACGTCATGCTGGTAGGCGACTCGCTGGGCATGACCGTTCAGGGCCACGATTCCACTCTGCCAGTAACCGTTGCTGATATCGCCTACCACACTGCCGCCGTACGTCGCGGCGCACCAAACTGCCTGCTATTGGCTGACCTGCCGTTTATGGCGTATGCCACGCCGGAACAAGCCTTTGAAAACGCCGCAACGGTTATGCGTGCCGGTGCCAATATGGTCAAAATTGAGGGCGGTGAGTGGCTGGTCGAAACCGTAAAAATGCTGACCGAACGTGCCGTTCCTGTATGTGGTCACTTAGGTTTAACCCCACAGTCAGTGAATATTTTCGGTGGCTACAAAGTACAGGGGCGCGGCAATGAAGCGAGCGATCGACTACTCAGCGATGCATTAGCCTTAGAAGCCGCGGGGGCACAGCTGCTGGTGCTGGAATGCGTGCCGGTTGAGCTGGCAAAACGTATTACCGAAGCACTGGCGATCCCGGTTATTGGTATTGGTGCAGGCAACGTCACTGACGGGCAAATCCTCGTGATGCACGACGCCTTTGGTATTACCGGCGGTCACATTCCTAAATTCGCTAAAAATTTCCTCGCCGAAACGGGCGACATCCGCGCGGCTGTGCGGCAGTATATGGCTGAAGTGGAGTCCGGCGTTTATCCGGGCGAAGAACACAGTTTCCATTAAGGAGTCACGTTGTGTTAATTATCGAAACCCTGCCGCTGCTGCGTCAGCAAATTCGCCGCCTGCGTATGGAAGGCAAGCGCGTGGCGCTGGTGCCTACTATGGGTAATCTGCACAATGGCCATATGAAGCTGGTCGACGAAGCCAAAGCCCGCGCCGATGTGGTCGTCGTCAGTATTTTCGTTAACCCGATGCAGTTCGACCGCCCGGAAGATCTGGCACGTTATCCACGGACCTTGCAGGAGGACTGCGAGAAGCTAAACAAACGTAAAGTGGATTTAGTTTTCGCCCCTTCGGTAAAAGAGATCTACCCGAACGGTACTGAAACCCACACTTACGTTGACGTTCCTGGCCTTTCGACCATGCTGGAAGGTGCCAGCCGTCCGGGACATTTTCGCGGCGTTTCGACTATTGTCAGCAAGCTGTTCAACCTGGTCCAGCCGGACATCGCCTGCTTCGGTGAAAAAGATTTTCAGCAACTGGCGTTGATCCGCAAAATGGTTGCCGATATGGGCTTCGATATTGAGATTGTCGGTGTGCCAATTATGCGCGCCAAAGACGGTCTGGCGCTAAGTTCCCGTAACGGTTATCTGACGGCGGAACAACGCAAAATTGCGCCTGGTCTGTACAAAGTTTTAAGTTCGATTGCTGACAAATTGCAGGCTGGGGAACGGGATCTCGATGAAATTATTACCATTGCGGGGCAAGAACTGAATGAAAAAGGCTTCCGCGCCGATGATATTCAGATTCGCGATGCCGACACATTGCTGGAAGTTTCTGAAACCAGCAAACGGGCAGTAATTCTGGTAGCCGCCTGGCTTGGCGATGCTCGCCTGATCGACAACAAAATGGTCGAGCTGGCGTAATACTTAACTGGCGCTACGGCTGATGGCGCCAGTTATTAATTTACCCCACGTCATCTGTCATAACACAGGTAACTTAAATAAGGTTAATTACCTTATCAATCTCAGCAAGAGGTAAATTTGCCATCTCTGCAACGTCTTCCCGAGACATTCCTTTACTTAGAAGACGCAGGGCGAATTCTTGCCTTTCCTCCTGTCTTCCCTGCTGAATCCCCTTCTCAATCCCTTTCTCTTCAAACCACTGCGCCAGCGTCATCATAGACTTCCCTCCCGTTTCCCTGTCTCTCAGCACACCATAAAACAAATCCGCTTGTTCAGTATGACCGCGTTGCAGCATATAGTTTTGCATGGCAACTAACTGACTTCCGCTAGTGTACCCTTCGTCAATCAGCGTGACCAGTTGCTCCAGCAATAACATTAAGTCGCGCTGGCGAATATGTTTTTGCAGTAGTTCGAGAATCGCAATCCGCCGATGTTGCATGATTTCGTCATCCGGTGTGATGGTGATATCCACCAGCGGGAAAGGACTGTTATAGACGCGTCGCGCCAGCTCCGGCGAGTAAAACATATCAAACCAGCACATTGAGAGCGGATAAGGTGTGGCCTCGCCCTGATAAAACAGTATCGGCACCACCAGCGGCAGCTTATCGTGGCCAGCCTCCAGATGCCGGTGCATGGCAGCAATAGAATAACGCATCATGCGAAAGGCCATTTTCTTATCCGGCTTGCTTTGGTGTTCAATCACAACATGCAGATAACCGGGATTGCCCTGCATTTGCATGGAATAGAGCACGTCCGTGCTGTGACCTTTCAGGCACTCTTCAATGAAACTCCCCGACTCTAAATGAAGCGTGTTGAGATCACAAAGTTCGCGTAATTCCACTGGCAAATGTATCTCCAGAAAGTCGCGAGCCGTCTCCGCATGCATTAAAAATTGTTTAAATACCGCGTCATGCGGTGTGGTACTCGGTGCATCCATCTTCCCTGTCTTCCGTGTGGCCTTGCGTGAAGGCAGTATCCAGTCAAGGCGTGCTATCGTCAGCCACCTCTTTATTGTTTACCGAGCAGCGTTCATAAAAATATCAATTCGTTACAGGCGTTACATGGCACGCTTCGGCGCGGTACGCAAACTGCTGACGCAAATGCCATCAGATGAGTAGACACTCATCAAAAATCGGGCAATACTGCGTGAGAATTTCCTCAAAGCAGGCACCGCCTGCTTCGTTAACGACAGGGTAGAAAGGTAGAAGTTATGATTCGCACGATGCTGCAGGGCAAACTCCACCGCGTGAAAGTGACTCATGCGGACCTGCACTATGAAGGTTCTTGCGCCATTGACCAGGATTTTCTTGACGCAGCCGGTATTCTCGAAAACGAAGCCATCGATATCTGGAATGTCACCAACGGCAAGCGTTTCTCCACTTATGCCATCGCGGCAGAACGCGGTTCGAGAATTATTTCTGTTAACGGTGCGGCGGCCCACTGCGCCAGCGTCGGCGATATTGTCATCATCGCCAGCTTCGTTACCATGCCAGATGAAGAAGCTCGCACCTGGCGACCCAATGTCGCCTATTTTGAAGGCGACAATGAAATGAAACGTACCGCGAAAGCGATTCCGGTACAGGTTGCTTGATTGTTATCCCTGCGGCTGGTTACTCACCAGCCGCGACATCTTCTCCAGCGAATCCGTTCTTAAGATATAAAGTCGTTTTAGTAACAACGGATTATCCCCCGGTTTTACTTTGCCTTTCATGGTTGTCACCGCCAGGTGAAATCCGGCATCGTTTGCTGCCTTCACGGCTTTGTCATTAAAGCCGCCAAACGGATACGAAAGATACCAGACATGTGGATTAAATTGCGCCAGAGCGCGGCGTGAACGTGCAAAATCAAACAGAATATTGTGCTCACTACGGCTCAGTAATATGGGTCGGCGATAACCATCTACCCGATGCAAAAAATGGGTATGTGACTGGAAATCAAAAACATCGCGAATTTCGTTAAGCTCAGAAACGCTCATAAATTGCAGCGATTTTGGGTTCCACTTCTGCGGGTGACGTTTGATGCGTGAGGTAACAATAAACACCGTCGCCTTCATGCCATATTGTTTCAACACAGGATACGCATAGCGGCTCACCGACTTGAGGCCATCATCAAAGGTAATCACCACCGCTCGCGCAGGGAGATTGATCGTATTCTTCACGTAACCTTCCAGCTGAGCCATGCTCAGTGTCGCGTATCCCCTGTCGCGCAGCCAGGCCATTTGGTTATTGAAAGCGCGTACCGAGGTGGTCGTCGAAGTATGGCGAAAACGGGTGTTTTCTTCGTCGCGCAGAATATGGTGATAAGTTAGCACCGGCAGGCCATTATCGGGTTGGGCATCCAGCGCGCTGATATAGGCCAGTCGATCGCCAATACGGATCTGATACCAGGTTTGATTTAACCTGTCTTTCAGTTTATGCAAAATCGGGTAGCGCAAATTGTCCGCCAGTACCCCAAATGGCGCACTGCCCACACTCGGCGCGTTGTAGACCGGCGTATCTTTCCAGGTAATTAAGTTCTGATTACTCAGCGGCTTGTTGAGGTCACCCAAACCGTCTTCAACTTTTTGTCGTCCCTGAACTGGCTCGAGATGCCCTTTATCGATAAACCCTTTACCAAAGCCAAAATTAAATGCGTAATAACTTGCGGCAGTGGGCTCCACGGCAATGATTTGTCCGGCCCGAATATTCCCCACGGTCACCATCTTGTCACTAATTTGCGCCCAGACCGCAGCATTTTCGATGGTTTGCATATAACGGGCAGGTAACGCGGCACTGACACTTGCGGTAAACAGCATCAGCAGGAGAATAACAGCTTGTTTATACATGAAAAAATAACCGAGGGTGAAACAACGCTTTTATTGTAGCAAAAGCGCCATCAGAATCGCGGGTTAATACTCATACAAATTATGTTTGAGGACGAAAGGCGGATTTTTTTGTTGTTGGTGCCAAAGACTACTCACCTCCGGCCCACCCAGTTCGACAATACACTCACGAAACTCTGAACTGGTCATGGTTTCACGGCAAGCCATCATCTGTTCAATTAACGGTAACGTGACACCAGAAATCACTTCGCAACGGGAGTGTTTGTGGCTTAATAATGAAGCCACGCGATACGGTGGCGCTCCGGCTATATCGGTTAAGAAGATGACACCCTCACCAGAGTCCGCTTCATGCAGAGCATCGCACATCATGCGGCTGAGCATATTAGAGCTTAATCCGCGCCAGAAATTCACGGCCCGGCACTGAAGAAGTGCCCCATGTTTTTTCTCCAGCGCATCCAGTATCTCTTGCGCCCGGTCATCGTGACAGGTAATTACCCAACCTAACATCGCCTTCCTCCTTAGCCGAAAATCAGCCTACCCTGACCATTGTTGATAAAGGGTGATAGCCGTCAAAACTCCTCTCCCCCGAATCCAGAGGAGAGGAAATAGCCTTAGCTACGCAAACCACGTCCACGTTGGATCAGCGACCAACAGATCAAATAAAACGCCACAATAAAGACCACCAGTACGCCAAAGGTAGTGACCAGCGGCACATCATTTATACCGAGGAAGCCGTAGCGGAAACCACTGATCATATAAACGATTGGGTTCAGGTGCGACAGCCCTTGCCAGAACGGCGGCAACAAAGTCAGTGAGTAAAAGACCCCGCCCAAATACGTGAGTGGCGTTAACACAAAGGTTGGCACCAGGCTGATGTCATCGAACGTTTTGGCAAACACGCCGTTCAGCAAACCCGCAAGGGAGAATAGCACCGCCGTGAGCACCAGGGTTAAGGCAACGAATACCCACGAATGCACCTGAAACGGCACAAAAAACAGTGAAATTGCCGTCACAAGAATGCCAACAAACAGACCACGCGCCACGCCACCGCCGACATATCCGGCAATAATGACGTGAGTCGGAACCGGCGCTACCAGCAGCTCTTCAATATTACGCTGGAACTTGGCACCAAAAAATGATGACGCGACGTTAGCGTAGGCGTTGGTGATCACCGACATCATGATCAGCCCCGGTACGATGAACTGCATATAGCTGAAGCCATGCATATCGCCAATACGCGAACCTATCAGGTTACCGAAGATAATAAAGTAAAGGGTCATGGTGATGACTGGCGGCACCAGCGTCTGCACCCAGATACGCATAAAGCGATGGATCTCTTTCGCCCAGATGCTTTTTAGCGCCACCCAGTAAAGATGCATCATGCGCGATCTCCTTGTTTTTCATTAACCAGTGAAACAAACAGCTCTTCCAGACGGTTAGCTTTGTTACGCATACTTAATACCTGAATGCCCTGCTCACTTAACTGCGTAAATACGCTGTTGATCCCCTGCTCACGTAGCACTTCAACTTCCAGCGTCGCGGTATCGACCAGTCGATACTGATAGCCATCGAGCTTCGGTAACGGACTTTTCGGTGCGAGATCGAGAATAAAGGTTTCCGATTTCAGCTTCGCCAGCAGCGCCTTCATCGAGGTATTTTCCACCAGCTCACCATGTTGAATAATGCCGATATTGCGGCACAGCATTTCTGCTTCTTCCAGGTAGTGTGTGGTAAGAATGATGGTGGTGCCTTTGTCGTTTAAATCCTTCAAAAAGCCCCACATTGAGCGGCGAAGTTCAATATCCACGCCTGCGGTCGGTTCGTCGAGAATCAGTAGTTTAGGTTCATGCATTAACGCACGGGCAATCATTAAACGGCGCTTCATCCCGCCAGATAACATACGCGCACGTTCGTTGCGTTTTCCCCATAAATCGAGCTGCTTAAGATATTTTTCGCTGCGGATGTACGCCTCTTTGCGCTCCACACCGTAGTACCCTGCCTGATTCACCACAATTTGCTGCACGGTTTCAAACGGGTTGAAGTTAAATTCCTGCGGCACCAGTCCCAACTGACGTTTAGCGTTCACGACATCTTTCTCGAGATCGTAACCAAATACGCTGACCCGCCCGGAGGTTTTATTTACCAGAGAGCTGATAATACCGATAGTGGTCGATTTCCCGGCCCCGTTCGGCCCGAGAAGCGCATAAAAATCACCCGCTTCGACCTGCAAATCTATTCCACGAAGCGCCTGAACGCCGCCTGGATAGTTTTTTTTAAGCTGTTGAAGTTCCAGTGCAATGGTCATAAATTTTTACTTACCTTACGTTCTTACACTTTATCTGTGGTTTAAATCGTCCCGGAGTTGCCCTATATTAGCCAAACGTAATTATTTGGTTACAGGTCGTTAACCTCCATGAAAGACATAGATACACTCATCAGCAACAATGCACTATGGTCAAAAATGCTGGTGGAAGAGGATCCCGGGTTTTTTGAGAAACTGGCACAAGCGCAAAAACCGCGCTTTCTATGGATTGGATGTTCCGACAGTCGCGTTCCTGCAGAACGTTTAACCGGTCTTGAGCCGGGCGAACTCTTTGTTCACCGTAATGTTGCTAACCTAGTCATTCACACCGACCTGAACTGCCTTTCCGTGGTTCAGTATGCAGTGGATGTACTCGAAGTTGAACACATTATTATCTGTGGCCACTACGGTTGCGGCGGCGTACAAGCCGCCGTTGAAAACCCGGAACTGGGGCTTATCAACAACTGGCTGCTGCATATCCGCGATATCTGGTTCAAACATAGCTCATTGCTCGGCGAAATGCCGCAAGAGCGCCGTCTGGATACCTTGTGTGAACTGAACGTCATGGAACAGGTGTATAACCTGGGCCACTCCACCATTATGCAATCAGCGTGGAAACGCGGGCAGAAAGTTACCATTCACGGCTGGGCCTACGGCATTCACGACGGCTTGCTGCGTGATCTGGATGTTACCGCCACCAACCGCGAAACCCTTGAGCAACGTTACCGTCACGGGATTTCCAACCTCAAGCTGAAACACGCCAACCACAAATAAAAATGCCATGCCGGATGCAACACATCCGGCAACTTCACACTTACTCGTCCAGCAGAATCACTTTGCCAATATACGGCAGATGACGGTAACGCTGTGCGTAATCAATGCCGTAACCCACCACAAACTCATCCGGGATCGAGAAACCGATAAATTCAACCGGGACGTTCACTTCACGACGGGACGGTTTATCCAGCAGCGTACAAATCGCCAACGACTTCGGTTCGCGCAGGCTTAAGATCTCACGCACTTTCGACAGTGTATTCCCCGAGTCGATGATATCTTCAACAATCAGCACGTCCTTGCCACGGATATCTTCATCCAGATCTTTGAGGATTTTCACATCACGGGTGGTGGACATGCCGCTACCGTAGCTGGAGGCGGTCATAAAGTCGACTTCATGAGATACCTGAACTTCACGGCACAGGTCCGCCATAAACATAAATGAGCCACGCAGCAGACCCACCAGCACCATATCGCTGCCGCTGTCTTTGTAACGCTCAGTAATCTGACGACCCAGTTCGGCGATACGCGCTTTAATCTCCGCTTCGGGGATCATTACTTCTACAGTATGTTTCATATCTCTAACCATATGATTTAAAAACAAATCACTTCGCACGGGCAGGTTTTGGCACCGCAACAAAGCGCAAGACGCGCAGTATACCAGTAAAACTATTCATTCGCGGAATCTGTTAATAAAGCTCGAATTGTGATGACGGTCACACATGTTAAAACCTATAATTAATTGCTACTAAAATATTAATGAATTGAAATGGTGTCTCTTTATGGCAATTAACAATACAGCCTCGCGACGATTACTCGTCACGCTAACAGCCCTTTTTGCAGCGCTGGCTGTATCTACTCATTGGCGGAGGCTGGCTGGTCGCGATTGGCGGCTCCTGGTACTACCCTATCGCTGGCCTTGTGATGCTCGGCGTCGCCTGGATGCTGTGGCGCAGTAAACGCGCCGCGCTTTGGCTATACGCAGCCCTGCTGCTCGGCACCATGATTTGGGGCGTCTGGGAAGTTGGTTTCGACTTCTGGGCGCTGACTCCGCGCAGCGATATTCTGGTCTTCTTCGGCATCTGGCTGATCCTGCCGTTTGTCTGGCGTCGCCTGGTCATTCCTGCCAGCGGCGCAGTTGCCGCACTGGTGGTCGCACTGCTGATTAGCGGTGGTATCCTGACCTGGGCCGGATTTAACGATCCGCAGGAGATCAACGGCACCTTAAGCGCCGATGCCACACCTGCCGAAGCTATCTCCCCCGTTGCCGATCAGGACTGGCCTGCGTATGGCCGCAATCAGGAAGGTCAACGCTTTTCACCACTGAAGCAAATTCACGCCGATAACGTCCACAAGCTGAAAGAAGCCTGGGTGTTCCGTACTGGCGATGTGAAGCAGCCGAACGATCCGGGTGAAATCACCAATGAAGTGACGCCGATTAAAGTGGGCGATACCCTTTACCTGTGTACCGCTCACCAGCGCCTGTTTGCGCTTGATGCCGCCAGCGGCAAAGAGAAATGGCATTACGATCCTGAGCTGAAAACCAACGAGTCTTTCCAGCACGTAACCTGCCGTGGCGTCTCTTATCATGAAGCCAAAGCAGAAACGGCTTCGCCGGAAGTGATGGCGGATTGCCCGCGTCGTATCATTCTTCCAGTGAATGATGGTCGCCTGATTGCGATTAACGCTGAAAACGGCAAACTGTGCGAAACCTTCGCCAATAAAGGCGTGCTCAATCTGCAAAGCAATATGCCAGACACCAAACCGGGTCTGTATGAGCCGACTTCTCCGCCAATTATCACCGATAAAACCATCGTGATGGCCGGTTCAGTCACCGATAACTTCTCAACCCGCGAAACGTCTGGCGTGATCCGTGGTTTTGATGTCAACACCGGGGAGCTGCTGTGGGCTTTTGATCCGGGCGCGAAAGATCCGAACGCAATCCCGTCAGACGAACACACCTTTACCTTTAACTCACCAAACTCGTGGGCACCAGCGGCCTATGACGCGAAGCTGGATCTGGTCTATCTGCCGATGGGCGTGACCACGCCGGATATCTGGGGCGGTAACCGCACACCGGAACAGGAACGTTATGCCAGCTCGATTCTGGCGCTGAATGCCACTACCGGGAAACTGGCGTGGAGCTACCAGACCGTTCACCACGACCTGTGGGACATGGATCTTCCGGCACAGCCGACGCTGGCGGACATCACCGTTAATGGTCAGAAAGTGCCGATTATTTACGCTCCGGCGAAAACCGGTAACATTTTTGTGCTCGATCGTCGTAATGGCGAACTGGTGGTTCCGGCCCCGGAAAAACCGGTTCCCCAAGGTGCTGCCAAAGGCGATTACGTTACCCCTACTCAACCATTCTCGGAACTGAGCTTCCGTCCGACGAAAGATTTGAGCGGTGCGGATATGTGGGGAGCCACCATGTTTGACCAACTGGTGTGCCGCGTAATGTTCCACCAGATGCGCTATGAAGGCATTTTCACGCCGCCATCTGAACAGGGTACGCTGGTCTTCCCGGGTAACCTGGGGATGTTCGAATGGGGCGGGATTTCCGTTGATCCAAATCGTGAAGTGGCAATTGCCAACCCAATGGCACTGCCGTTTGTTTCGAAACTGCTCCCGCGTGGTCCTGGCAACCCGATGGAGCAGCCGAAAGATGCCAAAGGCACGGGTACGGAATCCGGCATTCAGCCACAGTACGGTGTACCGTATGGTGTCACGCTCAACCCGTTCCTCTCACCATTTGGTCTGCCATGTAAACAGCCAGCATGGGGTTATATCTCGGCGCTGGATCTGAAAACTAATGAAGTGGTGTGGAAGAAACGTATTGGTACGCCGCAGGACAGTATGCCGTTCCCGATGCCGGTTCCGGTGCCGTTCAATATGGGTATGCCGATGCTGGGCGGGCCAATCTCCACGGCGGGTAACGTGCTGTTTATCGCCGCTACGGCAGATAACTACCTGCGCGCTTACAACATGAGCAACGGTGAAAAACTGTGGCAGGGTCGTTTACCGGCGGGTGGTCAGGCAACACCGATGACCTATGAAGTGAATGGCAAGCAGTACGTGGTGATCTCCGCAGGCGGTCACGGTTCATTTGGTACGAAGATGGGCGACTATATTGTGGCTTATGCCCTGCCGGATGATGTGAAATAACCATAATGCCCGGAGAGATCCGGGCATATTTCCGAATACGGTCTTTTTATACCGTAAACCCTAACATCATCCCCGTATCTTCATGCTCCAGCAGATGGCAGTGCGCCATATAAGCATGTTCTTTCGGTGCGTTGTGATTAAACTTCACCAGCACTTCACTGACATTGCCTTCTACCTTAACGGTATCTTTCCAGCCCGCGCGATGAGCCGCTGGCGGTTTGCCATTTTCTGACAAGATACGGAACTGCGTGCCGTGAATATGGAACGGATGCAGCATCATGTCGCCCACGCCAGAGATAACCCAACGTTCGTACTGCCCTTTCGCCGCCGCAAACATCGGCTTATTCATATCAAACGCCTGACCGTTGATTTTATTGGCATGGTGGAAATCGAACTTCCCGCCGTGGTTCATATGATTCATATTGCCGTGCCCCATATGGCCCATCATCTGGCTGTGATCCATTCCGGCCATCGCCTGATCGCCATATTTCTCCATTAGCATCTGCATCCCCATCATATCGAGCATCGGGTCCATAGAAAGTTGCAGCTTGCGTACCGTCAGCCCTTCCAGCGAAGGTAACGCAGGCAGGCTACTTAATGTGTCAGGCAAAGCACCGGAGGCACTAATAGCAATCGGCTGAATCCGCATTACCGGATGCGGCTTGTCAAACGGTGCAATCGCCATCCCCATCTGGCTGACCGGCAGCGTCACCAGGTCAAAGGGTTTGTTGTCGTTAACCTCCTCCAGCACTTCAAAACGCTCGCCCATCAGCACCGTCAGCTCGCTCACCTTCACCGGTTCAGGTAGCAGACCACCGTCGCTGGCAATCACATACAGCGGTCGATTGTCGCTGGTGGCGAAATTGAGCGAGCGGGCATTACAGCCATTGAGCAAACGCAGGCGCAGCCAACCACGCGGGGCAGCGTGTTGTGGGTAGATTGCACCGTTGGTCAGCAGCGTATCGCCAAACCAGCCCACGGCGGCGGTCATCACATCCAGTTGATAATCAATCTGCCCGTCGGCGCTAAATTTCTTATCCTGAACGATCACCGGAACATCATCGATACCCCACTGTTTTGGCAGCATTAATTTCAGGATCTCGTCATCTTCAATCACCACCAGACCAGCCAGCCCCATCGCCACCTGTCGCCCGGTCTTGCCATGTTGATGTGGATGGAACCAGCAGGTAGCGGCAGGTTGATCAACGTTCAACGTCACCGAGCGCTTGCCACCTGGCGGAATAATTCCCTGTGGGCCGCCGTCGACGTCACCCGGTACTTCCAGCCCGTGCCAGTGCAACGTCGTCTCTTCCGCCAGTTGGTTGTAGATATCAACCGTTACCGCTTTGCCGCGCTGTAATTTCACCGCCGGCCCCAGCAGATTGCCGTTATAGCCCCAGGTAGTTGCAGTTTTCTCGCCAAAGGTGGACTGACCTGCGCCAATAGTTAACTGAATGCGATTACGGGCATCGGTCGTGAGCAAATCAGGGATCGGTAACGTTGGGCGTTCCGCCGCAAAGACTGCACGGCTCCACAGTGGCAAGGCTGAAGCCACACCCAGTGCGACGGAATATTTCAAGAAATCACGACGTTGCATAGTTATTTCCTTATTCTTAAGCAGGCGAAACAAAATCAAACGTTGAGCATAGTCCTTCCCCTTACGGGAAGGTCAAGCCGCAGACACAATTTAATCGACAATAATGGTCGTCGCCTCGCTCGCAGTGTGCTAACGTTTATCTTCTTTAAGCCCCTGGTAGAAGCAATGAAGACGTTTTTCAGAACAGTGTTATTCGGCAGCCTGATCGCCGTTTGCGCAAACAGTTACGCGCTCAGCGAGTCTGAAGCCGAAGATATGGCCGATTTAACGGCAGTTTTTGTCTTTCTGAAGAACGATTGTGGTTACCAGAACTTATCTAACGGGCAAATTCGTCGCGCACTGGTCTTTTTCGCCCAGCAAAACCAGTGGGATCTCAGTAATTACGACACCTTCGACATGAAAGCTCTCGGTGAAGACAGCTACCGCGATCTCAGCGGCATTGGCATTCCCGTCGCTAAAAAATGCAAAGCCCTGGCCCGCGATTCCTTAAGCCTGCTTGCCTACGTCAAATAATCCCTGATACCTTTTTGTAGAAATATTGACCGTGCATCCGCGGTCAATGTTAGCTATTATGTTGCGCCCTTTTTTTACGGGTGTTAACAAAGGAGGTATCAACCCATGGCCGAAAAAAAACAGTGGCATGAAACGCTACACGACCAGTTTGGGCAGTACTTTGCGGTAGATAACGTTCTGTATCATGAAAAGACCGATCACCAGGATCTGATCATTTTTGAGAACGCTGCATTTGGTCGCGTAATGGCGCTGGATGGCGTAGTACAAACCACCGAGCGCGACGAGTTTATCTATCATGAGATGATGACCCATGTTCCGCTACTGGCCCACGGTCACGCGAAACATGTGCTGATTATCGGCGGCGGCGACGGTGCCATGCTGCGTGAAGTAACCCGACATAAAAACGTTGAGTCAATCACGATGGTGGAAATCGATGCGGGTGTCGTGTCGTTCTGCCGTCAGTATCTGCCCAACCATAACGCCGGTAGCTACGACGATCCGCGCTTTCAACTAGTGATCGACGATGGCGTCAATTTCGTTAATCAAACCAGCCAGACCTTTGATGTCATTATCTCCGACTGCACCGATCCTATCGGTCCCGGCGAAAGCCTGTTCACCTCAGCATTTTATGAAGGCTGCAAACGTTGCCTGAATCCTGGCGGTATCTTCGTCGCACAAAACGGCGTCTGCTTTTTACAGCAGGAAGAAGCCATCGACAGCCATCGCAAACTCAGCCATTACTTCAGCGACGTTGGCTTTTATCAGGCGGCGATCCCGACCTATTACGGCGGTATCATGACTTTTGCATGGGCGACAGATAACGACGCCTTACGCCATCTCTCAACCGAAATTATTCAGGCGCGTTTTCTCGCTTCTGGCCTGAAATGCCGTTATTACAATCCGGCAATCCATACGGCAGCTTTTGCCTTACCTCAGTATCTGCAAGACGCACTGGCTTCACAGCCGTCCTAAGGAGAAGATAAGAAATTGAAAAAACTGAAACTGCATGGCTTTAATAATCTGACCAAAAGTCTGAGTTTTTGTATTTACGATATCTGCTACGCCAAAACTGCCGAAGAGCGCGACGGTTATATTGCTTATATCGATGAACTCTATAATGCCAACCGTCTGACCGAAATCCTGTCAGAAACCTGTTCCATTATCGGGGCCAATATTCTTAACATCGCCCGCCAGGATTACGAACCACAGGGTGCCAGCGTCACTATTCTGGTGAGTGAAGAACCGGTTGACCCGAAACTCATCGACAAAACAGAACACCCCGGCCCACTGCCAGAAACGGTGGTTGCTCATCTCGATAAAAGTCATATTTGCGTACATACCTACCCGGAAAGTCATCCTGAAGGCGGTTTATGTACCTTCCGCGCCGATATTGAAGTCTCTACCTGCGGCGTGATTTCTCCGCTGAAGGCGCTGAATTACCTGATCCACCAGCTTGAGTCCGATATCGTAACCATTGATTATCGCGTGCGCGGTTTTACTCGCGACATTAACGGTATGAAGCACTTTATCGACCATGAGATTAATTCGATTCAGAACTTTATGTCTGACGATATGAAGGCGCTGTATGACATGGTGGATGTAAACGTCTATCAGGAAAATATCTTCCATACCAAGATGTTGCTTAAAGAGTTCGACCTTAAGCACTACATGTTCCACACCAAACCGGAAGATTTAACCGACAGCGAGCGCCAGGAAATTACCGCTGCGCTGTGGAAAGAAATGCGCGAGATTTATTACGGGCGCAATATGCCAGCTGTTTAACGGCTCTGGCGGAGCTCCCAGGCTCCGCCAGATTTATTTACTTCTGCTGCACGAAATTGCGGTAAGCCGCCACGACCTGCAGAAAATCCTCAACGCCGCATAGCGACAGGCTTTCTTCGTCGTAGTAGTTCATCCCCTCTTCCATTTCATCGCCAGCGAATTCCAGTTGATTGGCGCGAACCATCACCTCTTCAGCGTCCATCCACAGGGTGTATTCATGCCCTGCCCGTTGCCAGGACCGTTCGCTACCTTTCAGTGCGTGCGCTGCTTGTTCCACTTCATCAAGCAAGGCCAGGTTTTCTTTCACCTCTTCATTAAACCAGTGCCCGACCACTTCATGCCCCATGGACATACGCACCTTTACCACTCCGGTAATATCGCGCAGAAATTCGTAATCCATAGTGTGTTCCTCTGCTCCCGGCAATGCGCCGAAATCGCATCGCGCCATTGATGTAATTATCGCAGCCTTACCGGAGAAAAACAGCGGAACGGCGATAGTTTAGAAATAAAAAATGCCCGGGAATCTCATTCACCGGGCATTGTGTCGTTTATGCGCAGCGCGTGCGCTTACTTATTACACCGCAGTCTGGAAAATCACCCCATCGGCTTTTTCGGTGTACTGAGAAAGCTGGTTGAAGTTCAGATAACGATAAGTATCAACGGCAGTTTTATCTACTTGCGCAACGTAGGTCTGGTACTCTTCCGGCGTCGGCAGTTTGCCAATCAGCGCCGCAACAGCCGCCAGTTCTGCAGAAGCCAGGAAGACATTCGCGCCAGTACCCAAACGGTTCGGGAAGTTACGGGTAGAGGTGGAAACCACCGTCGCACCGTCTGCTACACGCGCCTGGTTACCCATACACAGGGAACAGCCCGGGATCTCGATACGAGCCCCGCTCTTACCGAAGACGCTGTAGTAGCCTTCTTCCGTCAGTTGCGCGGCGTCCATACGGGTTGGCGGTGCCACCCACAGGCGGGTCGGCAACTGACCTTTGTGCGCATCCAGCAGTTTACCAGCGGCACGGAAGTGACCGATGTTAGTCATGCAAGAACCGATAAATACTTCGTCGATCTTCTCGCCCTGTACCGCAGACAGCGGACGTGCGTCATCCGGATCGTTCGGAGCACACATGATTGGCTCTTTAATCTCCGCCAGATCGATGTCGATCACTGCCGCGTATTCCGCATCTGCATCGGCTTCCAGCAGCTCAGGATTCGCCAGCCATTTTTCCATGCCCTGAATACGGCGTTCCAGGGTACGACGATCGCCGTAACCTTCCGCGATCATCCACTTCAGCAGGACGATGTTGGAGCTCAGGTATTCGATGATCGGTTCTTTGTTCAGCTTGATAGTACAACCAGCGGCAGAACGCTCGGCGGACGCATCGGTTAGCTCAAAGGCCTGCTCAACTTTCAGATCCGGCAGACCTTCAATTTCCAGAATGCGACCAGAGAAGATGTTTTTCTTGCCTTTCTTCTCAACGGTCAGCAGACCTTGTTTGATCGCATACAGCGGAATGGCGTGTACCAGATCGCGCAGGGTGATGCCCGGCTGCATTTTGCCTTTGAAGCGCACCAGAACGGATTCCGGCATATCCAGCGGCATTACGCCAGTTGCGGCAGCAAACGCCACCAGACCAGAACCCGCCGGGAAAGAGATACCGATCGGGAAACGGGTATGGGAGTCACCACCGGTACCGACGGTATCCGGCAGCAGCATACGGTTCAGCCAGGAGTGAATGACGCCGTCACCCGGACGCAGCGACACACCGCCACGGTTCATAATGAAGTCCGGCAGCGTGTGGTGCGTGTTCACGTCAACTGGCTTCGGATACGCCGCGGTGTGGCAGAAAGACTGCATCACCAGGTCAGCCGAGAAGCCCAGGCACGCCAGGTCTTTCAGTTCATCACGGGTCATCGGGCCGGTGGTGTCCTGAGAGCCTACAGAAGTCATTTTCGGTTCGCAGTACGCGCCCGGACGAATGCCTTTCACGCCACAGGCACGGCCTACCATTTTCTGCGCCAGCGAGAAGCCGCGATCGCTCTCAGCGACATCTTTCGCCTGACGGAACACATCACTGTGCGGCAGACCAAGTGCTTCACGCGCTTTGGTGGTCAGGCCACGCCCGATAATCAGCGGAATACGGCCGCCAGCACGCACTTCATCAATCAGCACGTCGGTTTTCAGTTCGAAGGTCGCCAGCAGTTCGCCTGTTTCGTGGTTACGCACTTCACCTTTGTACGGGTAAACGTCAATCACGTCGCCCATGTTCAGGTTAGAGACGTTGACTTCGATTGGCAGTGCACCCGCGTCTTCCATCGTGTTAAAGAAGATGGGTGCAATTTTACCGCCGAGGCACAAACCACCGCCGCGTTTGTTCGGCACATGTGGAATATCATCGCCCATAAACCACAGAACGGAGTTCGTGGCGGATTTACGCGATGAACCCGTACCCACAACGTCACCGACGTACGCCAGCGGGAAACCTTTCTGTTGCAGAGCTTCAATCTGTTTGATCGGGCCAACAACACCTGGCTGGTCTGGCTCAATACCTTCACGGGCGTTTTTCAGCATCGCCAGCGCGTGCAGTGGGATATCCGGGCGTGACCACGCATCCGGTGCCGGAGAAAGGTCATCGGTGTTGGTTTCGCCAGTGACTTTAAAGACGGTAACGGTCAGTTTTTCAGCCAGCGCCGGGCGATTCAGGAACCATTCGGCATCCGCCCAGGACTGCATTACCTGCTTCGCATATTCGTTGCCTGCTTTCGCTTTCTCTTCTACGTCATAGAAGTTATCGAACATCAGCAGCGTGTGAGAAAGTGCTTTGGCAGCAATAGGTGCCAGTTTGGCATCATCCAGCGCGTCGATCAGCGGATGAATGTTGTAACCACCCTGCATGGTGCCCAGCAGTTCGATAGCTTTTTCCGGAGTCAGCAGAGGGGATTTAGCTTCGCCTTTAGCGATAGCAGCCAGGAAGCCTGCTTTTACATAGGCGGCTTCATCGACGCCTGGGGGAACACGGTTGGTTAACAGATCTAACAGGAATTCTTCTTCGCCCGCGGGCGGGTTTTTCAGCAGCTCTACAAGCGCGGCCATTTGGTTTGCATCCAGGGGTTTGGGCGCAATCCCCTCAGCGGCACGCTCAGCTACGTGCTTACGGTATTCTTCTAGCACGACGGTTCTCCTCGCTCTCATTGTCATAGTGCGGCAGGCGATTCTCTTCACGCTCCTGTGAGACAGCAGTTTGTAGGGTAAATGCCCAGTACCGCAACGGGCAGAATAGCAGGATTTTGACGACGTGTTAATCTGTTTACAAAAAAGCAACATAAAAAAGTGGCTGAATCGTTAAGGATGGTCTAGAGATTGTTTCCCTCCGTAAAAACTTCGTTAATTCGCATGGTGATAATCACCTTTCTCAACGAATCCCAAGATTAGTCAAAATTTAAACTACCGCCTCTTTATACTCGGATTCACAGCACCTGCGGGTGGCAGTTCGCCGACCATTGCGATTTCCTTGAGATCCGAATTATGAAAATGACTTTGCCGTTTAAACCCCATGTGCTGGCGCTAATTTGCAGTGCCGGGCTTTGTGCTGCCTCTGCCGGGCTATATATAAAAAGCCGCACAGTGGAAGCGCCTGTAGAACCGCAATCGACACAACTGGCTGTGTCTGACGCTGCCGCTGTTACGCTTCCTGCAACGGTTTCCGCACCTCCCGTAATACCCGCAGTCGTCAAATCCGCATTCAGCACTGCACAAATAGATCAATGGGTCGCACCCGTCGCGCTGTATCCCGACGCCCTACTTTCGCAGGTGCTGATGGCATCAACCTATCCGACAAACGTTGCTCAAGCAGTGCAATGGTCGCACGATAATCCACTTAAACAAGGCGATGCTGCTATTCAGGCGGTATCTGACCAGCCGTGGGACGCCAGCGTTAAATCACTGGTGGCCTTTCCACAATTGATGGCATTGATGGGCGAAAACCCGCAATGGGTGCAAAACCTGGGCGATGCTTTTCTGGCGCAGCCGCAGGACGTGATGGACTCGGTACAGCGATTGCGGCAACTGGCGCAACAAACCGGCTCGCTGAAGTCATCAACCGAACAGAAAGTTATTACCACAACGAAGAAAGCTGTACCGGTAAAACAGACAGTCACGGCACCCGTCATACCATCCAATACCGTTTTAACTGCCAACCCCGTCATTACAGAGCCGGCAACAACCGTCATTTCCATTGAGCCCGCCAATCCTGATGTGGTCTATATTCCCAACTACAACCCAACCGTGGTTTACGGGAACTGGGCCAATACTGCGTATCCGCCGGTTTATCTGCCACCACCAGCCGGAGAACCGTTTGTTGACAGCTTTGTGCGCGGATTCGGCTATAGCATGGGCGTTGCTACCACGTACGCACTATTCAGCAGCATCGACTGAGATGACGACGATCATGACCATCATCATCATGACGATGATGATTATCATCACCACGATGGCGGTCATCGTGACAGTAATGGCTGGCAACACAACGGCGACAACATCAATATCGACGTCAACAATTTCAACCGTATCACCGGTGAGCATCTTACTGATAAGAATATGGCATGGCGGCACAATCCAAACTACCGTAATGGTGTGCCCTATCATGATCAGGATATGGCAAAGCGGTTTCATCAAACCGATGTCAACGGCGGAATGAGTGCCACGCAGCTACCTGCTCCAACACGCGACAGCCAGCGTCAGGCGGCAGCAAGTCAGTTTCAGCAACGAACACACGCCGCCCCCGTCATTACACGAGATACCCAACGTCAGGCAGCGGCACAGCGGTTTAATGAAGCTGAACACTATGGGAGCTATGACGACTTCCGCGACTTCAGCCGTCGCCAACCACTGACCCAGCAGCAAAAGGACGCCGCTCGTCAGCGTTATCAGTCGGCCTCTCCTGAGCAGCGCCAGGCAGTCCGCGAGAAAATGCAGACTAACCCGCAGATCCAGCAGCGAAGGGAGGCGGCGCGCCAGCGTATTCAGTCCGCCTCGCCTGAGCAGCGCCAGGCGGTTCGCGAGAAAATGCAGACTAACCCGCAGAACCAGCAGCGAAGAGAGGCAGCGCGTGAGCGTATTCAGTCTGCAACTCCCGAACAGCGCCAGGTGTTTAAGGAAAAAGTACAGCAGCGCCCACTGAACCAACAGCAACGTGATAACGCCCGCCAGCGTATACAATCGGCATCACCTGAACAACGTCAGGTTTTTCGGGAGAAAGTTCAGGAGAGCCGCCCACAACGTCTAAACGACAGTAACCATACTGTCAGGCTGAATAACGAGCAACGGTCAGCAGTACGCGAACGTCTCTCTGAACGTGGAGCAAGAAGACTGGAAAGGTAAATTGCAGACGTAAAAAAAGCGGCGTGGTTAGCCGCTTTTTTAATTGCCGGATGTTCCGGCAAACGAAAAATTACTTCTTCTTCGCTTTCGGGTTCGGCAGGTCGGTAATGCTACCTTCGAACACTTCTGCCGCCAGGCCCACAGACTCGTGCAGAGTCGGGTGCGCGTGGATGGTCAGTGCGATGTCTTCAGCATCACAACCCATTTCGATTGCCAGGCCGATTTCACCCAGCAGCTCGCCGCCGTTGGTACCAACAATCGCACCACCGATCACACGGTGAGATTCTTTGTCGAAAATCAGCTTGGTCATACCGTCTGCGCAGTCAGAAGCGATAGCACGACCAGAAGCAGCCCACGGGAAGGTGGCGGTTTCATAGCTGATGCCTTTCTCTTTCGCTTCTTTCTCAGTCAGACCTACCCATGCAACTTCTGGTTCGGTATAGGCGATGGACGGGATAACTTTCGGATCGAAGTAGTGTTTCTTACCGGCGATAACTTCAGCGGCAACGTGACCTTCGTGAACACCTTTGTGTGCCAGCATCGGCTGACCGACGATATCGCCGATAGCAAAGATGTGCGGTACGTTGGTACGCAGCTGTTTGTCAACGCGGATGAAACCACGGTCGTCAACTTCCACGCCAGCTTTGCCTGCGTCGAGGTTTTTACCGTTCGGCACACGACCAATCGCTACCAGCACGGCGTCGTAACGCTGCGGTTCAGCTGGTGCTTTTTTGCCTTCCATCGTCACATAAATACCGTCTTCTTTCGCTTCAACGGCGGTAACTTTGGTTTCCAGCATCAGGTTGAATTTCTTGCTGATACGCTTGGTGAAGACTTTAACGATGTCTTTGTCAGCTGCCGGGATAACCTGGTCGAACATTTCAACCACGTCAATCTGTGAACCCAGCGCGTGGTAAACGGTGCCCATTTCCAGACCGATGATACCGCCACCCATTACCAGCAGGCGTTCTGGTACTTCTTTCAGTTCCAGCGCGTCAGTGGAGTCCCAGATACGCGGATCTTCATGCGGAATAAACGGCAGTTGGATCGGGCGAGAACCCGCTGCAATGATCGCATTGTCGAAGTTGATCACGGTTTTGCCGTTCTCACCTTCAACTTCCAGGGTGTTAGCCCCGGTGAATTTACCCAGACCGTTGACCACTTTGACTTTGCGGCCTTTCGCCATACCAGCCAGACCACCGGTCAGCTGATTGATCACTTTCTCTTTCCAGGTACGAATCTTGTCAATATCGGTTTTCGGTTCGCCGAAGACGATACCGTGTTCAGCCAGCGCTTTGGCTTCTTCGATAACTTTTGCTACGTGCAGCAGTGCTTTAGAAGGGATACAGCCGACGTTCAGGCAAACACCGCCAAGGGTGTTGTAACGTTCTACGATTACGGTTTCCAGACCTAAATCAGCGCAACGGAAGGCAGCGGAGTAACCTGCGGGGCCTGCCCCAAGTACCACGACCTGAGTTTTGATTTCAGTACTCATCATGACCTCTATATATTTATCTCCGGCGGTCATACCCGTCGTCTTTCAGGCCGCAGCGGCGTTAGCTTCACGCCCTCACCCCAGTCACTTACTTATGTAAGCTCCTGGGGATTCTGGCGCTTGCTACCTTGCTGCACCCAGAAATCCATAGGGTATGTGAAGTAATACCCTAACCACCACCGGGTCGTTCTATCCGTCGGTATTTTACAAAATTGTTAACAATTTTTAAACAACAAACGGCAACCGATTTGTCTATTCGCTAATAACCTCAATACATTCATGAGATTACCAGAAAAAAGCCGGCCGTTGGGCCGGCTCTTTTACTTACATCACCAGACGGCGAATGTCAGACAGCGTGTTGTTAATGATGGTAATGAAACGGGCACCATCAGCACCGTCGATCACGCGGTGGTCGAAGGAGAGAGAAATCGGCAGCATCAGACGCGGCACGAACTCTTTACCATTCCACACCGGCTCCATCGCGGACTTGGAAACGCCGAGGATAGCCACTTCCGGCGCGTTCACAATCGGCGCGAAGTGGGTAGTACCCAGGCCGCCGATGCTGGAGATGGTGAAGCAACCGCCCTGCATTTCGCCCGCAGTCAGCTTACCGTCACGCGCTTTCTTAGAAATAGTCATCAGCTCGCGAGACAGCTCGATGATGCCTTTCTTGTTGACGTCTTTGAATACCGGAACAACCAGACCGTTCGGGGTATCCACCGCCACACCGATGTTGATGTATTTCTTCAGGGTCAGACGCTGACCGTCTTCCGACAGCGAACTATTGAAGCGAGGCATCTGCTCAAGAGCTGCAGCAACGGCTTTCATGATGAAGACAACCGGGGTGATCTTCACATCCAGCTTACGTTTCGCCGCTTCTTCGTTCTGCTGTTTACGGAACGCTTCCAGCTCGGTGATATCGGTTTTGTCGAAGTGGGTAACATGCGGGATCATCACCCAGTTACGGCTCAGGTTAGCACCAGAAATTTTCTGGATACGGCCCAGTTCCACTTCTTCGATTTCGCCAAACTTGCTGAAGTCCACCTTCGGCCACGGCAGCATGCCAGGGATACCACCGCCAGTCGCCGCCGGAGCTGCTTCTGCACGTTTGATAGCTTCTTTCACGTAAGCCTGAACGTCTTCGCGCAGGATACGACCTTTACGGCCAGTGCCCTTCACTTTCGCCAGGTTAACGCCAAACTCGCGTGCCAGACGGCGGATCAGCGGGGTCGCGTGAACGTAAGAGTCGTTTTCAGCAAATTCAGATTTGCCTTCCGCTTTCGCAGCCGGAGCTTCAGCTTTTGCTGCCGGAGCCGGCGCTGCCGCTTCCTGTTTCGCAGGAGCTGCCGCAGGCGCTGCGCCTTCAACTTCGAAGATCATAATCAGCGAACCAGTTTTCACTTTATCGCCAACGTTGACTTTCAGTTCCTTCACGACGCCTGCAAACGGAGCCGGAACTTCCATAGAAGCTTTATCGCCTTCTACGGTAATCAGTGACTGTTCAGCGGCAACTTTGTCGCCCACTTTCACCATCACTTCGGTCACTTCAACTTCGTCACCGCCGATATCCGGAACGTTAACTTCTTTCACGCCAGCTGCTGGTGCAGGGGTCGCTGCCGGAGTCGCTTCCTGTTTAGCCGCCGGAGCTGCCGCGCCTGCTTCACCCGCGACTTCGAAGACCATAATCAGCGAGCCGGTAGACACTTTGTCACCCACGTTCACTTTGATCTCTTTCACGGTACCTGCAAACGGAGCCGGAACTTCCATAGAAGCCTTGTCGCCTTCTACGGTGATCAGCGACTGTTCAGCTTCAACTTTATCGCCAACTTTCACCAGGATTTCGGTCACTTCAACTTCGTCGCTGCCGATATCCGGAACGTTAACGTCTTTTGCCGCCGCAGCCGCGGGTGCTGCTGCCGGAGCTGCTTCTTTCTTCTCTTCTGCCTGAGCAGGTGCAGCGTCTGCTGCACCGTCGGCGGAATCGAAAATCATAATCAGTGCGCCGGTCTGGGTTTTATCGCCAACAGAGACTTTGATCTCTTTAACGATACCCGCCTGCGGAGATGGAACTTCCATAGAGGCTTTGTCGCCTTCTACGGTGATCAGCGACTGTTCGGCTTCAACTTTGTCGCCCACTTTGACCAGGATCTCGGTGATTTCAACTTCATCAGCCCCGATGTCCGGTACTTTGATTTCGATAGCCATTATTCTTTTACCTCTTACGCCAGACGCGGGTTAACTTTATCTGCATCGATGTTGAATTTGGCGATTGCGTCAGCAACCACTTTCTTATCGATTTCGCCACGTTTAGCCAGTTCGCCCAGCGCCGCAACCACGACATAAGAAGCATCAACTTCGAAGTGGTGACGCAGGTTCTCACGGCTGTCGGAACGACCGAAGCCATCAGTACCCAGTACGCGATAGTCGTCAGCCGGTACGTAAGTACGGACCTGCTCAGCGAACAGTTTCATATAGTCGGTAGATGCCACTGCCGGCGCGTCGTTCATCACCTGAGCGATATACGGAACGCGCGGAGTTTCCAGCGGATGCAGCATGTTCCAGCGTTCACAATCCTGACCATCACGCGCCAGCTCGGTGAAGGAGGTCACGCTATAAACGTCAGAACCTACGCCGTAATCTTTCGCCAGGATCTCTGCCGCTTCACGGACGTGACGCAGGATGGAACCGGAGCCCAGCAGCTGAACTTTACCTTTGCTACCTTCAATGGTTTCGAGTTTGTAGATACCTTTACGGATACCTTCCTCAGCACCTTCCGGCATTGCCGGCATGTGGTAGTTTTCGTTCAGCGTAGTGATGTAGTAGTAAACGTTCTCTTGTTTTTCACCGTACATACGCTCCAGACCGTCATGCATAATGACAGCAACTTCGTAAGCGTAAGCCGGGTCGTAAGAGATACAGTTCGGGATAGTCAGCGACTGAATGTGGCTGTGACCATCTTCGTGCTGCAGACCTTCACCGTTCAGGGTGGTACGACCGGAAGTACCGCCGATCAGGAAGCCACGCGCTTGCTGGTCTCCAGCCGCCCAGCACAGATCGCCGATACGCTGGAAGCCGAACATCGAGTAATAGATGTAGAATGGGATCATCGGCAGATTGTTCGTGCTGTAAGAGGTCGCCGCTGCCAGCCAGGAACACCCTGCGCCCAGCTCGTTGATCCCTTCCTGCAGAATCTGACCTTTCTCGTCTTCTTTATAGTAAGCAACCTGCTCGCGGTCCTGCGGGGTGTACTGCTGACCGTTCGGGCTGTAAATACCAATCTGACGGAACAGACCTTCCATACCGAAAGTACGCGCTTCGTCGGCGATGATCGGTACCAGACGATCTTTGATCGACTTGTTCTTCAGCATCACGTTCAGAGCACGAACGAAAGCGATAGTGGTAGAGAGCTCTTTGCTCTGCTCTTCCAGCAGCGCGCCGAAGTCTTGCAGGCTCGGCAGCTCAAGCTTCTCGGTGAAGTTCGGCTGACGGCTTGGCAGATAACCGTGCAGTTTCTGACGCTGAGCGTGCAGATAGGTATGCTCTTCAGAACCTTCCGGGAAGGTGATGTACGGCAGTTTTTCGATATCTGCATCAGACACCGGCACATTGAAACGGTCGCGGATGTGACGCACGCCGTCCATGTTCATTTTCTTAACCTGGTGCGCGATGTTTTTACCTTCAGCCGCGTCGCCCATGCCGTAACCTTTAATGGTATGAGCAAGGATTACTGTCGCTTTGCCTTTGGTTTCCTGCGCTTTCTTGAATGCAGCGTAGATTTTCTTCGGATCGTGACCACCACGGTTCAGTGCCCAGATCTGCTCGTCAGTCCAGTCTGCAACCAGTGCTGCGGTTTCAGGATATTTACCGAAGAAGTGTTCACGAACGTACGCACCATCTTTCGATTTGAAGGTCTGGTAGTCGCCGTCAACGGTTTCGTTCATCAGCTGGATCAGTTTACCGCTGGTATCTTTACGCAGCAGTTCATCCCAACGGCTACCCCACATCACTTTGATCACGTTCCAGCCAGCACCTTCGAAGATGCCTTCCAGTTCGTTGATGATCTTGCCGTTACCGGTGACCGGGCCGTCAAGACGCTGCAGGTTACAGTTGATAACGAAAACCAGGTTATCCAGTTTTTCACGGGTAGCGATGGTGATCGCACCTTTGGATTCCGGTTCGTCCATTTCACCGTCGCCGAGGAACGCGTAAACGGTCTGTTTAGAGGTATCTTTCAGGCCACGGTGTTCCAGATATTTCAGGAATTTAGCCTGGTAAATAGCACCAATCGGACCCAGACCCATAGATACGGTCGGGAACTGCCAGAATTCCGGCATCAGTTTCGGGTGCGGATAGGAAGAGAGGCCATTGCCGTGAACTTCCTGACGGAAGTTATCCAGCTGCTCCTGAGTCAGACGACCTTCCAGGAAAGCACGGGCGTAAACGCCCGGGGAGATGTGGCCCTGGAAGTAAACCAGGTCGCCGCCATCCTGCTCGTTGCGTGCACGGAAGAAGTGGTTAAAGCACACATCATAAATGGTTGCGGAAGACTGGAAGGACGCCATGTGGCCGCCCAGTTCGAGGTCTTTTTTCGACGCACGCAGCACCGTCATGATGGCGTTCCAGCGGATAGCTGAACGAATACGGCGTTCCAGTTCCAGATTACCCGGATACTCCGGTTGTTCTTCAACGGGGATGGTGTTGATGTAGTTGCTGATACCTGTGCCTGCGGCTACGTTTACACCGCCTTTGCGGGCTTCAGCAAGCAGTTGGTCGATCAGATACTGAGCACGCTCAACACCTTCTTCACGGATGACCGATTCGATCGCCTGGAGCCAGTCGCGAGTTTCGATCGGATCCACGTCATTTGGGAAACGTTCTGACATGGGTTATTCCTTATCTATCTAATAACGTTGAGTTTTCTGGAACCTGTCCCATTGAACTCTCGCCAGAAAGCTCAATAAGACAGGTTCTACGTTTAGTTACCGCGCTTTTATATGCGCTTGATTTACAACATCTTCTGGATAATTTTTACCAGAAAAATCACTAATTCTTTCGTTGCTCCAGACGACGCAGAGAACGCTCACGGCGGCTCTCTTCACGGCTTCTGTCGAGCAAAATTTCTTCGATAAAGGCCAGATGGCGATGCGATGCTTCGCGCGCTTCTTCCGGCTTACCGACCATAATCGCTTCAAATATGCGGGTGCGGTGACTACTCACCAGCGGCAGCATCTCGCGACGCGAATAGAGCAATTCGAAGTTCTGGCGGACATTCTGGGCCAACATCGGCTCCATACACCTTAGCAGATGAAGCAGAACCACATTGTGGGCCGCTTCGGTGACGGCAATCTGATACTGGAGTACGGCGTTTGATTCCGCGTCCAGATCGCCAGACTGCTGCGCCAGCTCTATGGCGTGGTGGAGTTCACGGATGCGTTCCTTGTCTTCATCGGTACTACGCAGCGCGGCGTAATAAGCGGCGATACCTTCCAGGGCGTGTCGTGTTTCGAGCAAGTCATACTGTGATTCAGGATGGTCGGAGAGCAGCTCCACCAGCGGATCGCTGAAGCTTTGCCATAGGCTGCTCTGGACAAAAGTGCCGCCACCCTGGCGACGAAGCAACAAGCCCTTCGCTTCGAGACGTTGAATCGCCTCACGCAAGGAGGGACGGGAGACGTCGAACTGTTTTGCCAGTTCGCGTTCCGGTGGGAGTTTTTCGCCCGGGCGGAGAGTGCCTTCGAGGATCAAAAACTCCAGTTGCTGCTCAATCACATCGGAGAGTTTTGGTTGGCGGATTTTGCTGTAGGCCATGAGTTCCTGTCTTAAGCCACTTGCCGAAGTCAATTGGTCTTACCAATTTCATGTCTGTGACGCTAAAGTAACAAAGTATTCACCTTATGTCCATACAGGTTTTGATTGAAATCATGAAACTGTGCACATTTTAACAACTTGACATATATAACGTTTCAAAGTTGTAACTATGCACAAATGTAGACTTTACGTAGGAAAGGGATTTTTTAACGATTATTAAACTATAAAAATCCGAATTGAACCGATTCACTTACCAATTTTTTGATTTTTAAGTCAATAAAAACGAATTTAAATTCACTCTGCATATTGAGAGGGGTTGAGGCTGAGCTTTACAAACGGTTTCTTTTTAAGCAACTCATCTTCAACCATGCATAAAGCGGGTGCATTCGCTGCCGCATACCATTATTCTTGATCTGACGGAAGTCTTTTTGTAACAATTCAAACCTCCTTGATGTAAACAAATCAATACAACAAACGGAATTGCAAACTTACACACGCATCACTGCGTAGATCAAAAAAACAATCACCGCACGAGGTTTCATGATGGAAGGTCAACAGCACGGCGAGCAGCTAAAGCGCGGCCTTAAAAACCGCCATATTCAGCTTATCGCGCTGGGTGGCGCGATAGGGACAGGGCTATTCCTAGGTAGCGCCTCCGTAATACAGTCCGCAGGGCCAGGGATTATCCTGGGTTACGCCATTGCTGGTTTTATCGCCTTTCTGATCATGCGTCAGCTGGGTGAAATGGTGGTCGAAGAACCTGTCGCAGGCTCCTTTAGCCACTTTGCTTATAAATACTGGGGCAGTTTTGCCGGTTTCGCCTCTGGCTGGAACTACTGGGTACTGTACGTTTTAGTTGCCATGGCAGAGCTGACTGCCGTGGGTAAATACATTCAGTTCTGGTATCCGGAAATCCCAACCTGGGTTTCTGCCGCCGTATTCTTTGTGGTGATTAACGCCATCAACCTGACCAACGTTAAAGTGTTTGGCGAGATGGAGTTCTGGTTTGCCATTATCAAAGTTATTGCGGTAGTAGCGATGATCATCTTCGGCGGCTGGCTGCTGTTCAGTGGCAACGGCGGCCCGCAGGCGAGCGTTAGCAACCTGTGGGATCAAGGTGGTTTCCTGCCGCACGGCTTCACCGGACTGGTGATGATGATGGCGATTATCATGTTCTCGTTCGGTGGTCTGGAACTGGTGGGGATCACCGCAGCAGAAGCTGATAACCCGGAGCAAAGTATCCCGAAAGCAACTAACCAGGTTATCTACCGCATCCTGATTTTCTATATTGGTTCGTTAGCCGTTCTGCTCTCACTGATGCCGTGGACCCGCGTTACCGCCGATACCAGTCCGTTTGTGCTGATCTTCCACGAGTTAGGCGATACCTTTGTGGCGAATGCGCTGAACATCGTGGTACTGACTGCGGCGCTCTCCGTGTACAACAGCTGCGTATATTGCAACAGCCGTATGCTGTTTGGTCTGGCACAACAGGGGAACGCGCCAAAAGCGCTGGCGTCTGTCGATAAACGCGGCGTACCGGTTAACACCATTCTGGTGTCTGCGCTGGTTACAGCATTGTGCGTATTGATTAACTATCTTGCTCCGGAATCCGCATTTGGCCTGTTAATGGCACTGGTGGTATCCGCACTGGTGATCAACTGGGCGATGATCAGTCTGGCGCATATGAAGTTCCGTCGCGCCAAGCAGGAACAAGGCGTGGTAACTCGCTTCCCTGCTCTGCTTTATCCGCTGGGTAACTGGATCTGCCTGCTGTTTATGGCGGCGGTACTGGTGATTATGCTGATGACCCCAGGAATGGCGATTTCGGTATACCTGATCCCGGTATGGCTGATCGTGTTAGGTATCGGCTATCTGTTTAAAGAGAAAACCGCCAAAGCCGTAAAAGCGCATTAATCTCTCTACGCCCTCACCCGTACAGGGTGAGGGCAATAATCTCTACACCAACGCCCCGTAAATCGTCAGTAGCGCAATCACCACCACGACCACGAACGAGGTTTTCTTCGCCATTGAAACCGCTGCCTTCGGCGTCTCCACCTTATCGACATGCGGTTCACGCGCCAGAGAGAACTGCGCCAGACGCGTTAATACCTGATATTGCGAAGTATGGAAATCACCCAGCGAAGCAAACCAGGCCGGTAACGCTTTCTCACCATGACCGATCAAGGCATATACCACACCCGCAAGACGAACCGGCACCCAATCCAGTACATGAAGCACTGCATCAATGCCGGACTGTAAACGATGATGCGGCGTCTGGTATCGCGCCAGCCAGTATTGCCATGCACGCAAGAACGCATACCCCATCAGCGTAACGGGTCCCCAGGTTCCCCCCACAATCAGCCAGAACAGCGGTGCAAGATAAAAACGAAAGTTAATCCACAGCAATGCATTTTGCAGCTCACGCAAATACTCACGTTCGTCGCAGCCTGCCGGGACGCCGTGAATCATGGTGAGTTCGCCAGCCATCGTGGCACGGGCATGGCTATCATTACGTGAAGCAGCTGTCAGATAAGCATGATAATGAAGACGAACTTTACCTGCGCCAATACACAGCAAACCAATCAGCAGCCACACCAGCAGCGTGGGAACGTTGAACAATACTCCCTGCAATGCGCGTAACAGTAAAAAAGTCACACCCATCGCAATAATGGTCATGCCTAACGTGCGCCCGAGAGAAAAATGTTTCACCCGCCGAAAGAACGCTTCAAGACGATGATCAAGCTGCCAGTGCTCGCCCAACTTAAACAGGCGCTCGAAAATTAACACCAGTAAGGTTGTAAATAGCGTCATGTTGTCTCCTTGCTGACCAGCGCACGAAACCGTGCCCAATCAAATGCAGGACCGGGATCGGTTTTCCGATCCGGCGCAATATCACAATGGCCCGTCATGTTATTAGCGATATCGGGATAGCGATCTATCAGTGCCCGCGTAACCGCCGCAAGCTGTTGATACTGCGCATCGGTATACGCCAGAGTATCGGTGCCTTCAAGCTCAATCCCAATAGAAAAATCATTGCAGCGTTCACGCCCCTGATACTGAGAGACTCCCGCATGCCAGGCACGTTTATCGAAAGGAACATACTGGACTATTTCACCATCACGGCGAATCAAACAGTGAGCGGAGACGCGCAAATGGGCGATCTCAGCAAAGAAAGGATGTGCCTGCGGATCAATAGTTCCAGTGAATAATGCGTCGATCCACGGACCGCCAAACTCGCCTGGCGGCAGGCTAATATTGTGCACCACCAGCAGGGTGGGTGTTTCGTCATCCAGGCGGCAATCGTAATGTGGTGAGGGAACGCGGCGCGCGCCAACCAGCCACCCCTGTTCTAACAACATGCAGGATCTCCTTATATGTGGTGCTAATACCCGGTTCAGAGTAGCATGTTTCTACCTTATGATTCGTTAGCTATCTGGAGTTTTAACATGCCGCCTCGCCGCTACAACCCTGACACCCGACGTGACGAGCTGCTGGAACGCATTAATCTCGATATCCCCGGCGCGGTGGCCCAGGCGCTGCGGGAAGATTTAGGCGGAACAGTCGATGCCAACAATGACATTACGGCAAAACTTTTACCGGAAAATTCTCGCTCTCATGCCACGGTGATCACCCGCGAGAATGGCGTATTTTGTGGCAAACGCTGGGTTGAAGAGGTGTTTATTCAACTGGCAGGCGACGATGTCACCATAATCTGGCATGTGGATGACGGCGATGTCATCAACGCCAATCAACCCTTGTTCGAACTTGAAGGCCCATCCCGCGTGCTGTTAACGGGCGAACGCACTGCGCTTAATTTTGTGCAAACCCTTTCAGGAGTTGCCAGTAAGGTACGCCACTATGTCGAATTACTGGAAGGCACCAACACGCAGTTGTTGGATACGCGCAAAACCTTACCTGGCCTGCGTTCAGCTCTGAAATACGCGGTACTTTGCGGCGGCGGAGCGAATCACCGTCTGGGGCTTTCTGATGCCTTCCTGATCAAAGAAAACCATATTATTGCCTCCGGCTCAGTGCGCCAGGCGGTCGAAAAAGCGTCCTGGCTGCATCCGGATGCGCCAGTAGAAGTCGAAGTAGAGAATCTGGAAGAACTTGATGAGGCCCTGAAAGCCGGAGCCGATATCATCATGCTGGATAACTTCGAAACAGAACAGATGCGCGAAGCCGTCAAACGCACCAACGGCAAGGCGCTACTGGAAGTGTCTGGCAACGTCACTGACAAAACACTGCGCGAATTTGCCGAAACGGGCGTGGACTTTATCTCCGTCGGTGCGCTAACTAAACACGTACAAGCACTCGACCTTTCAATGCGTTTTCGCTAATTGCTGACAGATTTATCCGCTCCATCGCGGGCGGATAATCTCCCCTTCCCCAACTTTCTTCGTAACGCCTCGCAAATTTCTTGTCTTTCGCTGCAACGAAATAAAAAACCTCGGAATCTGCTTTCCCGTTTCGTTTTTTGCCCCTCGCCTGTGCTGATGGCGTTTGCCAAAGTAGCACCAACCAAATCAAGGAGCGAAACAGATGGACAAGCAACGCGGTTTTACACTTATCGAACTGATGGTGGTTATTGGCATCATTGCCATTTTAAGCTCCATTGGTATTCCCGCTTATCAAAACTACCTGCGCAAAGCCGCACTCACCGACATGCTACAAACCTTTGTGCCTTACCGTACCGCCGTAGAGTTGTGCGCGCTGGAACATGGTGGATTAGATACCTGCGACGGTGGCAGCAATGGCATTCCCTCGCCTACCACCACCCGCTATGTTTCAGCCATGAGTGTGGCAAAGGGCGTGGTGTCGCTGACCGGGCAAGAAAGTCTCAATGGGCTAAGCGTCGTCATGACGCCAGGTTGGGATAACGCAAACGGCGTCACCGGCTGGGCGCGCAACTGCAATATTCAAAGTGACAGCGCATTGCAGCAAGCCTGCGAAGATGTCTTCCGCTTTGATGACGCCAACTAAGGAGCGGCAATGAATATTCCACAGCTCACGGCCCTGTGCCTGCGTTATCAGGGAGTCTTGCTGGATGCCAGCGAAGAAGTGGTTCATGTTGCGGTGGTCGATGCCCCCTCACATGAGTTGCTGGACGCATTGCATTTCGCTACCACCAAACGTATTGAGATCACCTGCTGGACGCGCCAACAAATGGAAGGTCACGCCAGTCGCACACAACAGACATTACCCGTAGCTGTTCAGGAGAAGCATCAGCCCAAAGCAGAGTTGCTGACTCGAACGTTACAATCTGCGCTGGAACAACGCGCGTCTGATATTCATATCGAACCAGCGGACAATGCCTACCGCATCCGCTTGCGTATCGACGGCGTATTGCATCCTTTACCGGATGTTTCACCGGATGCCGGAGTCGCATTAACAGCCAGATTAAAAGTGCTGGGAAACCTGGATATTGCGGAACATCGCCTGCCGCAGGACGGGCAATTCACTGTCGAACTGGCAGGAAACACCGTCTCATTTCGTATTGCGACCTTACCATGTCGGGGTGGTGAAAAGGTGGTATTAAGGTTGTTACAGCAGGTGAGCCAGGCACTGGATGTTAACACGCTGGGAATGCAGCCGTTACAACTGGCGGACTTTGCTCATGCCTTGCAACAACCACAGGGACTGGTGCTGGTAACTGGCCCTACAGGCAGTGGCAAAACGGTCACCTGGTGTTGTCCACGCTACACACCAATTCCACCACTGAAACGCTGGTACGTTTACAGCAAATGGGGGTCGCCCGCTGGATGCTATCATCGGCGCTTACGCTGGTAATAGCCCAGCGTCTGGTACGTAAACTTTGCCCACATTGTCGCCGACAGCAAGGGGAGCCCATCCATATTCCAGACACTGTATGGCCGTCGCCGCTGCCCCACTGGCAGGCACCCGGTTGTGTACATTGCTACCACGGTTTTTATGGTCGTACCGCCTTGTTTGAAGTCCTGCCCATTACACCAGCCATACGCCAGCTTATTTCCGCTAATACTGAAGTTGAATCGCTGGAAACGCACGCCCGACAGGCGGGTATGCGTACGCTTTTTGAAAACGGCTGCCTGGCCGTGGAGCAAGGCTTAACCACCTTTGAAGAGTTAATCCGCGTACTGGGGATGCCGCATGGCAAGTAAGCAACTCTGGCGCTGGCATGGCATAACCGGCGACGGCAATGCGCAAGATGGGATGCTATGGGCAGAGAGCCGTACTTTACTGCTTATGGCACTACAGCAACAGATGGTTACCCCACTAAGCCTGAAGCGAATCGCCATCAATTCTGCGCAGTGGCGAGGAGATAAAAGCGCGGAAGTCATTCATCAACTGGCGACGCTACTTAAAGCCGGGTTAACGCTTTCTGAAGGGCTGGCTCTGCTGGCGGAACAGCATCCCAGTAAGCAATGGCAAGCGTTGCTGCAATCGCTGGCGCACGATCTCGAACAGGGCATTGCTTTTTCCAATGCCTTATTACCCTGGTCAGAGGCATTTCCGCCGCTCTATCAGGCGATGATCCGCACGGGTGAACTGACCGGTAAGCTGGATGAATGCTGCTTTGAACTGGCGCGTCAGCAAAAATCCCAGCGTCAGTTGACCGACAAAGTGAAATCAGCGTTGCGTTATCCCATCATCATTTTAGCGATGGCAATCATGGTGGTTGTGGCAATGCTGCATTTTGTTCTGCCGGAGTTTGCCGCTATCTATAAGACCTTCAACACCCCACTACCGGCACTAACGCAGGGGATCATGACGCTGGCAGACTTTAGTGGCGAATGGGGCTGGCTGCTGGTGTTGTTCGGCTTTCTGCTGGCGATAGCCAATAAGTTGCTGATGCGCCGCCCGACCTGGCTTATCGCGCGGCAGAAATTGCTGTTACGCATCCCGATTATGGGTTCACTGATGAGGGGACAAAAACTCACGCAGATCTTTACGATTCTGGCGCTGACACAAAGTGCAGGCATTACTTTTTTACAGGGCGTAGAGAGCGTCAGAGAAACAATGCGCTGCCCGTACTGGGTGCAACTTCTGACACAAATCCAGCACGATATCAGTAACGGTCATCCCATCTGGCTGGCGCTAAAAAATGCCGGTGAGTTTAGCCCGCTCTGTTTGCAATTAGTGAGAACAGGAGAGGCATCCGGCTCGCTGGACCTCATGTTAGACAACCTCGCCCATCATCATCGGGATAACACAATGGCGCTGGCGGATAACCTCGCAGCCTTACTGGAACCGGCGTTGCTGATCATAACGGGAGGAATTATCGGTACGCTGGTGGTGGCAATGTATCTGCCAATTTTCCATTTAGGCGATGCGATGAGTGGGATGGGATAACGCTGGCGTGTTGCTCCACGCCAGCGTTGGGAGATTACAGGTTGTTGAAGATGCGGTTTTCTTGTTCCAGCACACGAATAAACGTGGTGCGCTTGGTCAGCTCTTTCAGGCGTGAAGCCCCAACGTATGTACAAGCTGAACGCAGGCCGCCCAAAATATCACGCGCGGTATTTTCAACCTGGCCTCGCAGCGGCAGCTTAACGGTTTTACCTTCTGCTGCGCGGTATTCCGCAACGCCGCCAACGTGACGTTTCATCGCAGACTCGGAGCTCATGCCGTAGAACAGCATAAATTTCTCGCCGTTCTCCTCAACGATGCGACCGCCGCTCTCTTCGTGGCCCGCCAGCATGCCGCCAAGCATGACGAAATCGGCACCGCCGCCAAAGGCTTTCGCCACATCGCCCGGCGTGGTACAGCCACCGTCGCTGACGATCATTCCGCCCAGACCGTGCGCCGCATCGGCACATTCGATTACCGCAGAAAGCTGCGGATAACCGACGCCTGTTTTGACGCGAGTTGTACAAACAGAACCTGGGCCAATGCCAACTTTAACGATATCAGCACCGGAGAGGATAAGCTCCTCACACATTTCACCAGTCACTACGTTGCCAGCACAAATGGTTTTGGTCGGCCACGCTTCACGCGCTTTCGCAACGAACTGCACGAAGTGTTCGGAATAACCATTCGCCACATCAATACAAACGAAGTTTAATGCCGGGTTCAGGTCGAGAATCTGTTTAGTTTTTTCGAAATCCGCATCAGACGTGCCGGTAGAAACCATCACATGTTTCAGCACATCAGCGGAAGAATTGTTGATAAACGCTTGCCACTCTTCGACAGAAAAGTGTTTATGCACAGCAGTCAGAATATCAAAAGAAGCCAGCGCAGAGGCCATAGAAAATGTGCCTACGGTGTCCATATTTGCGGCGATAATCGGCACGCCGGACCAGCTCTGACCTGAATGTTTGAAGGTGAATTGACGTTCCAGTTCAACATCGGAACGGCTTTTAAGAGTGGAGCGTTTAGGGCGGATGAGAACGTCTTTAAAACCTAACTTCAGATCTTCTTCAATACGCATGTGCGGATTCCTGGGGTTAATGGCTATAAGGGTAAGAGCGCAACTCCAGTGACGCTATCATACGCACTAATCAATGCGGCGCAAGACTGCGAAATTGTCTTTTTTTACGCTACAATCCCATAAATTTACCTGGTAAATAGTGAGCGAACGTTTCATCAATTTCACTTTCGCGCGCTCATTTTTAACGTTTTGATAATCATGATGAATTCCCGGGAATATAAATTATGGGGTATATAGTTGCCTTAACGGGAGGCATTGGCAGTGGTAAGAGTACCGTTGCCAATGCGTTTGCTGATCTCGGAATTAACGTCATTGATGCCGATATTATTGCGCGTCAGGTGGTTGAACCAGGTGCACCTGCGCTACATGCCATTGCTGATCACTTTGGCGAAAACATGATTGCTGCTGATGGAACATTGCAGCGCCGGGCCTTGCGCGAGCGGATCTTCGCCAACCCGGAAGAGAAAAACTGGCTTAACGACCTGCTGCATCCGCTGATTCAGCAAGAGACGCAACACCAGATCCAGCAAGCAACTTCCCCCTATGTACTGTGGGTTGTGCCATTGCTGGTAGAAAACTCACTGTATAAAAAAGCGAATCGAGTGCTGGTGGTGGATGTCAGCCCAGAAACGCAACTTAAGCGCACCATGCAGCGCGATGATGTAACTCGCGAACATGTCGAACAAATCCTTGCTGCTCAGGCAACGCGCGAAGCCCGCCTTGCCGTGGCAGATGACGTCATTGATAATAACGGCGCACCGGATGCTATCGCATCGGATGTTGCCCGCCTGCACGCACACTATTTGCAGCTTGCGTCGCAGTTTGTCTCACAGGAAAAACCGTAATGCAGACCCAGGTCCTTTTTGAACATCCACTAAATGAAAAAATGCGTACATGGCTGCGCATTGAGTTTTTGATTCAGCAACTCACCGTTAATTTACCCATCGTTGACCACGCTGGCGCGCTGCATTTCTTCCGTAATGTCAGTGAATTACTGGATGTTTTCGAGCGCGGCGAAGTCCGCACTGAGCTGTTGAAAGAACTTAACCGGCAGCAACGTAAACTCCAGACCTGGATTGGCGTGCCTGGCGTGGACCAGAGCCGTATTGAAGCATTAATTCAGCAGTTAAAAGCGGCGGTGAGCGTATTAATTTCCGCGCCGCGTATCGGGCAATTTCTGCGTGAAGATCGTTTGATTGCTCTGGTGCGTCAGCGACTGAGCATCCCAGGCGGCTGTTGCAGCTTTGATTTACCTACATTGCACATTTGGCTGCATCTACCCCAGGCGCAGCGCGACAGCCAGGTAGAAACCTGGATTGCCAGCCTGAACCCGCTCACCCAGGCACTTACCATGGTGCTGGATTTAATTCGCCAGTCGGCCCCCTTCCGTAAACAAACCAGCCTGAATGGTTTTTATCAGGATAACGGTGGCGATGCCGACTTGCTGCGCCTGAATCTGTCGCTCGATTCACAGCTTTATCCGCAAATTTCCGGACATAAGAGCCGTTTTGCCATTCGTTTTATGCCGCTGGACACTGAAAACGGACAGGTACCGGAACGTCTGGATTTCGAACTGGCCTGTTGCTAAGGAGTAAAAATGTCAGAAACTATTACGGTGAATTGCCCAACCTGCGGGAAAACGGTGGTGTGGGGTGAAATCAGCCCGTTTCGGCCATTTTGCTCCAAACGTTGTCAGCTGATCGACCTCGGAGAATGGGCTGCTGAAGAAAAACGAATCCCCAGCAGTGGCGATCTTTCCGAAAGCGATGACTGGAGCGAAGAGCCAAAGCAGTGACATTTGTCTGATGCCTCACGTAGGCCTGATAAGACGCGGACAGCGTCGCATCAGGCATCTTGTGCAAATGTCGGATGCGGCGTGAACGCCTTATCCGACCTACAGACGCTTAAGCTTCGCAATTACCGGTTCATTGGCTGGCGGAAAATCATCGGCATTAAGACCGACCAGCGACATCCACTCACCGGGTTGCCCTTCTTTACCCCACGGCACCCCTTCCCAACTTTCGACCAGCCAGAACCACAGAGTTATATGCCTGTCCGGGAATTCATATTCCAGTTTTTCAAATAGCGAAAAATGTTGTGGGGTAATCCCGACCTCTTCCTGAAGTTCACGCACCACCGCCTGTTCCGGCGTTTCGCCCATTTCAATTTTACCGCCGGGAAACTCCAGTTTATTCGCCATGTGCGCATCTGCTGCGCGACGTGTTATAAAGATTTCATTGTTCTCGTTGCGAATAATACCTACCGCAATTTGCAGCTTTTTCATTGTCTTAAACCTATAAAAAAGGCGCAGAATCCTGCGCCTTTTACTTCAACTGTTAGCTTTTATTGCAGGCGACCATGGCACTGCTTGTATTTTTTACCAGAACCGCACGGGCAAGGATCGTTACGTCCTACTTTGCGTTCACCGGTTTGCGCCGCCAGTGCAGCTGCGGCTGCAGAGTCGTCATCCTGATGGCTAAGCTGCTGCATTTGTGCTAAACGCTCGGCTTCCATACGACGCTGTTGTTCCAGCTCCTCAACCTCTTCAGGCATACGTACCTGAACTTTGCTCAGCGTACTGATAACTTCATATTTCAACGACTCCAGCATCGCTGCAAACATGGAGAACGATTCACGTTTGTATTCCTGCTTCGGATCTTTCTGTGCATAGCCACGCAGGTGGATACCCTGACGCAGATAGTCCATCGCTGCCAGGTGCTCTTTCCACAGGGAGTCAAGCGTTTGCAGCATGACGCCTTTCTCGAAGTGACGCATCATCTCAGCACCAACCACTTCTTCTTTACGCTGATACACTTCGATGGACTGCGCCAGAATGCGCTCACGCAGCGTCTCTTCATGCAGTTCTGGTTCTTTATCCAGCCACTCGGTAATTGGTAAATCGAGGTCGAAATCGTTCTTCAGACGTTCCTGCAGCCCCGGAATATCCCACATTTCTTCCAGCGACTGTGGCGGAATGTAGGCATCAATGGTGGCTTTGAACACATCTTCACGAATGCTGTTGATGGTTTCGCTCACATCGCTGACATCCAGCAGTTCGTTACGCTGGGAGTAAATGGCGCGACGCTGATCGTTAGCCACGTCATCATATTCCAGCAGTTGCTTACGAATGTCGAAGTTACGACTTTCAACTTTACGCTGGGCGTTGGCAATCGCTTTAGTCACCCACGGGTGTTCAATGGCTTCGCCTGGCTTCATACCCAGTTTACGCATCATGCCGGATACTCGGTCGGAAGCAAAAATACGCATCAGCGCATCTTCCATCGACAGGTAGAAACGGGAAGAACCAGCATCCCCCTGACGACCAGAACGACCGCGCAACTGGTTATCGATACGACGGGATTCGTGACGCTCGGTACCGATGATATGCAGGCCACCTGCTTCCAGTACCGCATCGTGACGTACCTGCCAGTCGGCTTTAATTTTTTCAATTTGCTCTGCGGTCGGATTTTCCAGCGCGGCAACTTCTGCCTGCCAGCTACCTCCGAGCACAATATCTGTACCACGACCCGCCATGTTGGTCGCGATAGTCACCGCAGCCGGATAACCTGCCTGAGCAACAATCGCCGCTTCGTTGGCGTGGAATTTGGCGTTCAGGACATTGTGCTTAATACCGGCTTTGGTCAGTTCGTTTGACACCAGCTCCGATTTTTCGATGGAGATAGTACCCACCAGCACCGGCTGGCCTTTCGCAGTACGTTCTTTGATATCTTCAATGATCGCCTGAATTTTTTCCGCTTCAGTCATGTAGACCAGGTCCGGCAGATCTTTACGAATCATTGGACGGTTGGTCGGAACAACGACGGTATCCAGTTTGTAGATGGAGCTAAATTCGAAAGCTTCGGTATCAGCAGTACCGGTCATCCCCGCCAGTTTTTCATACAGACGGAAGTAGTTCTGGAAGGTGATCGAAGCCAGCGTTTGGTTTTCGTTCTGGATCTGCACACCTTCTTTCGCTTCCACAGCCTGGTGCAGACCATCGGACCAGCGTCGGCCCTGCATGGTACGACCGGTGTGTTCGTCAACGATGATAACTTCACCATCTTTAACGATGTAGTCGACGTCACGGGTAAACAGCGCATGAGCGCGCAGCGCCGCCGTTACGTGGTGCATCAGCATGATGTTGGCCGGAGAGTACAGAGACTCCCCTTCATCCATGATGCCCTCTTTCACCAGCAGTTCTTCAATCAGCACCAGACCACGTTCGGTCAGGTTCACCTGGCGAGATTTTTCGTCCACCGAGAAGTGGCCTTCGCCCTGGAAGGTTTCGGAGTCTTCTTTTTCCTGACGGATCAGGTGCGGAATAATTTTATTCACGCGTTTATACATTTCCGAGCTGTCTTCTGCCGGGCCGGAAATGATCAGCGGTGTACGCGCTTCATCGATCAGGATGGAGTCCACTTCGTCCACCAGCGCATAGTGCAGTTTACGCTGTACACGTTCTTCAGGGCTGAACGCCATGTTGTCGCGCAGGTAGTCAAAGCCGTATTCGTTGTTCGTACCGTAAGTGATGTCAGCTGCGTAAGCTTCGCGCTTTGCCGGTGCTGGCATGCCCGGCAGGTTGATACCAACAGTCAGGCCAAGGAATTCAAACAGCGGACGGTTGTTTTCGGCGTCACGTTGCGCCAGGTAGTCGTTGACGGTAACTACGTGCACGCCTTTACCGGTTAGTGCGTTCAGGTAAGCAGGCAGCGTTGCGGTCAGGGTTTTACCTTCACCGGTACGCATTTCGGCGATGCAGCGTTCGTTAAGAACCATACCGCCGAGTAACTGAACGTCGAAGTGACGCATACCAAAGACGCGCTTACTTGCCTCACGCACCACGGCGAAAGCTTCCGGGATCAGATTTTCCAGCACTTCGCCTTTTTCCAGACGCGCACGAAACTCTGCGGTTTTCCCTTTCAGTTCTTCATCGGAGAGTTTTTCCATCTCCGGTTCCATGGCATTGATGATGTTGACCACTTTGCGCATCCGGCGCAGGGTGCGATCGTTACGACTACCGAAAACTTTAGTTAACAATTTGATTAGCATAATAAAATCTCAAACGCCCCGCGTTACGGAGTTAATAAAATGAAGTAAAGGTTTATTGTTGTTAGGTGAGGCGTTGAGGGCCAGCACGGATGCCTTGCGCCTGGCTTATCCAGACGGGCGTGCTGAATTTTGCTTGTGGGGTAAAATGCGCATAATCAATGCGATAACCCTTTTCAGACGGCGTGCCTTCCTGGGTCAGCAGCGCGCTGAGCGTATCCAGTAATGCAAGATGTTGCGCCTGAAGAGGCAAAGATTCTTCAGCAACGGGCAGTGTTTGCGGTGCCATTGCGAAAGAAAGATGACGGATTACCGTACGAATAGCATGTTGATGCCAGTAATCAACGGAATAGTTCGAATTCGGGCGGCGCGTGTTCGCTTCCAGCAAGGCCAATTGACCAAAGTTAACTTTGGCTGAAGGCTCGTGGTTGCGGGTTGTCGCTTTTGCGGGCGCGTTTGGTTCGGCGGCGTTGCTGAGCGCAGGCAAACCTAAACTCGCCGCGACCATCCCTAATAAGAGATGCGGCCAGAAGTAGCGTTTACCAAACTGTCGCCAGCGCGTCAGTATTCCACTCACGTTATTGCCATCCCGATCGAATTCAAACGTATTTAGCGCACAAATCTTATCATTAAAGCCTGAAGTCCACAGCACGAATG
This sequence comes from Shigella flexneri 2a str. 301, assembly GCF_000006925.2. Classification (NCBI taxonomy): domain Bacteria; kingdom Pseudomonadati; phylum Pseudomonadota; class Gammaproteobacteria; order Enterobacterales; family Enterobacteriaceae; genus Shigella; species Shigella flexneri. The sequence continues at coordinate 106,242 of NC_004337.2, read as the reverse complement.
AAGATAAGTTGTGCGTAAAAGTGCTTAAGAAAACAGCGTTCGCACCGTTTTTTATAGCTCTTATAAAATTCAAAAAAAAACGACTGGTTCACCTGGCCGGAGAGAGTGCCAGATTTGCCAGTCGAATTTTATACGACAGTATAAATGTCGTTATGCCAGTACAGCTGAAGGCGCTTTGAAGGCCAACGGCAGTTCTGCGTCGTCCTGGAAGGTCACATATTCCCAGGCTTCCTGTTTCGCCAGGACAGCCTGCAGCAGTTTGTTATTCAGTGCATGACCGGATTTATAAGCGGTAAATGCACCAATAATATTGTGACCACACATGAACAAGTCACCGATCGCATCGAGCATTTTGTGACGCACAAATTCGTCTTCAAAACGCAGGCCGTCTTCGTTCAGTACGCGATAATCGTCAACAACGATGGCACAATCGAAGCTGCCGCCCAGGCACAAACCACGGGACTGCAGATATTCGATATCACGCATGAAACCGAACGTACGCGCACGGCTGATCTGGCGCATAAACGCATCAGCGGAGAAGTTCATCGCATAGCGCTGGTTGCTGGAATCAATAGCCGGATGGTTAAAATCGATGGTGAAATCCAGCGAAAAACCATTGTACGGCTTAAATTCAGCCCACTTATCGCCATCTTCGACACGAACAGTCTCTTTGATGCGAACAAATTTTTTGGCGCAGTTCAACTCGTCGATACCGGCGTCAAGCAGCAGGTATACAAACGGAGCGGCGCTGCCGTCCATGATCGGGATTTCCGGCGCGTTAACTTCGATAACAATGTTATCGATGCCCAGGCCCGCGAGAGCAGCATTGAGGTGCTCTACGGTTGAAATCCGTACATCATGCTCGTTGACCAGACACGTACAGAGCATGGTATCACGCACAGATTTGGCATCGGCCGGGAAATCTACCGGTGGATTCAAGTCGGTGCGACGATAGATGACCCCGGTGTTGGCCGGCGCAGGGCGTAACGTCAGGGTGACTTTCTTGCCGGTATGTAAACCGACACCCGTCGCCTGAACGATACGTTTAAGTGTCCTTTGTTTGATCATCGTATTATCTCGCCAAATTACCTATCCAACCGAAGTGTACTATACATTCGGCGGGCCAGTTTACCACAAAGAGCCTCGAAACCCAAATTCCAGTCAATTCTTAATCAGCTTGCTTACGTACGAATGCTGGGATATCCAGATAATCCGGCTCTTTCGCAGTTTGCGGCGCATTGTCATTCACTACTTTAGCGACCGGCTTCTGCTCCTGGGTCAGCGGAGCCATCCCATGCTGCTGGTAGCGATCCATCACTGGCTGCTGAACCTGCTTATTGGTCACCAGAGTGATTTCAGGACGTTTGTCCATGCCGATCCCTGTCGCAACAACGGTTACGCGCAGCTCGTCATTCATATCCGGGTCAAGAGAAGTACCGATAACCACAGTCGCGTTGCCGGAAGCAAATGCACGGATGGTGTTACCTACCGTTTCGACCTCAACCAGACCCAGGTCGAAGCCCGCCGTGATGTTAACCAGCACGCCGCGCGCGCCAGACAGGTCGATATCTTCCAGCAGCGGAGAAGAGATAGCCATTTCAGCAGCTTCTTCCGCACGGTTTTCACCGCTCGCCACGCCAGAACCCATCATTGCGTAGCCCATTTCAGACATTACGGTGCGTACGTCTGCAAAGTCCACGTTCATCAAACCCGGACGAGTAATCAGTTCGGCGATACCTTGCACAGCGCCTTTCAGTACATCGTTCGCTGCGCCAAACGCATCCAGCAGGGAGATACCGCGGCCCAGAACTTTCAGCAGTTTGTCGTTCGGGATAGTGATCAGAGAGTCCACATGCTTGGACAGTTCAGTGATCCCCTGCTCGGCGAATGCCATACGCTTCTTGCCTTCAAAGTTGAAAGGCTTAGTGACGACAGCAACGGTCAGGATACCCAAATCTTTTGCCACTTCAGCGACGACTGGTGCTGCACCTGTACCGGTACCACCACCCATACCCGCAGCAATAAAGACCATGTCTGCACCTTCCAGCGCCGCACGCAATGCATCGCGATCCTCATCAGCCGCATTGCGGCCAACTTCTGGATTAGCGCCAGCGCCCAGTCCTTTGGTGATACCGCTACCGATTTGAATCGTCTGTCCAACCGCTGTTTTACGCAGCGCTTGTGCATCGGTATTTACCGCGAAGAATTCAACACCTTCAATACGCTCGCGCACCATGTGTTCAACAGCATTACCGCCGCCGCCGCCGACGCCGATGACTTTAATCACCGCGTCATTGGTAAGTTCCATTGGTTCAAACATAGTTTCTCTCCGATTTGTGCCTGTCGCCTGAGTCCGTAATCATCGTCGGCCTCATAAAAATTAAAACTCTTTTCGCAGCCAACTATTGAGTCGCTTGATCCACGAGCCAACTGATGCTGTAACACGTTTTTCTACTTCAGCTTCACCGTTAAGATGTGACTCTTTCCCATAGTGAAGCAATCCCACCGCCGTCGAATAATACGGCTCCTGAGCATAATCCGTTAAACCGGTAATGTTCAGCGGCGCGCCGATACGCACTTGCGTATGAAACACGCGCTGAGCACAGGCTGCAAGACCTTCGATCTGCGCTGCGCCACCGGTTAATACAATGCCTGCCGCCAGGTGATGTTTAACCCCTTGTTGGCGAAGCTTTTCCTGCAACTGCAATATCTCTTCGTTGACCAGGTTGAGCAACTCGGTATAGCGCGGCTCGATCACCTCTGCCAGGGTCTGACGTTGCAGACTCCGCGGCGGACGACCGCCTACGCTCGGCACTTCCACGCTCTCATCTTTTCCAACGATGGAACCCAGCGCACAACCGTGGCGAACTTTAATCGCTTCGGCGTCGCTTGGCGGCGTGCCAAAGGCGTAAGCGATATCACTGGTCACGACATTGCCAGCATAAGGAATTACCTTTGTGTGGCGCAATGCCCCACCGGTATAAACGGCGATATCCATTGTACCACCACCGATATCGACGACGCAGACACCCAGTTCACGTTCATCTTCCGTCAATACCGAATAACTTGATGCCAGTCCGGCAAATATCAGTTGGTCAACTTTCAGCCCACAACGTTCAACCGCTTTGACGATGTTTTTCGCCATATCGTTGTGACATGTGATCAGGTGCACTTTTGCCTGCATCCGCACACCCGAAAGTCCTACCGGATTCTTGATCCCTTCCTGATAGTCAATCGCATACTCTTGCGGGATCACATGCAGCACACGATGCTCATCGCGCACACGCACCGATTTCGCGGTATGGACGACGTTTTCCACATCTTCTTGCGTCACTTCTTCTTCAGAAATAGGCACCATACCAATTTCATTCTGGCAGCTGATGTGCTTACCAGAAAGCGCCAGATATACCGAAGAGATCTGACAATCTGCCATCAATTCTGCCTGGTCAATGGCGCGTTGTACGCACTTGACCACGGATTCGAGGTCGTTCACCCCGCCTTTATCCATACCACGTGACGGGCAGCTGCCCACGCCAATGATATTGACCATACCGTCGGGCAGAACTTCCCCTACTAAAGCGGCAACCTTCGCGGTACCAATTTCCAGTCCTACTACCAGTTTTCTGTCCGTCGCCTTGATCATTGTTGTTCTGCCTGTGCCTGATTTTGTTGCTGAGTAGATTCCTCTGGCGGCAAGGGCGCCCAGCCTACTGCCGCTCCAGAGTCATAACGCAAATCAACGTAGCTAATCCGTTTGCCATCGGTTTGCGCCTGCTGCTGTAAAACCGGATAAAGTTCTACAAAGCGAACCAAACGTTTCATCGTATCGCCCCGGCCAAGATTGAGCTTAATATCGTTATTCAGCGTCAACTGCCAGGAACGCCGCGCGGTCATCGCCGCTTCCTTCAGAGTAAATCTGTCCTTTGCCAGCATCTGCCCCATTTCGCGATAGCCCTGCAACACTTCATTAGCGCTGCCTTCCGGGCCATACAGCATTGGAAGCACCTGCTTGCTGGTGCGATCTGGCGGCACGCTGAAGGTGTTTCCTTCCGCGTCTACCATGTGTTGATCATTCCACCGCGCAATCGGCACATATTCAACCAGATGAATCTTCAATTCATCAGGCCACTGCTTTCTGACGCTCACCTGCTTAATCCACGGCAGGCGTTGTTCTATTTGCGTCTGGATGATGTTGACATCCTGGGTCATAAAGGTACCCGGCTCACCCAATGCCAGGATCGACTGCCGGATATCGTCATTACGCGTGTAATGGCGTTCACCGGTCAACACCAGCTTTGAGAGCGGCAGGCGTTGCGCATCTTCCATCCAGCTCAACACGACCCAGCCGCTCACCAACACTGTCGTTAAAACGGTCAGCAGGAAAAGGATCCCCGCCAGACGCGTTCCATTATTGCGGCGAGAAGAAACCTCTTCTTCGCTGTTTCGCGTGTTCAGAGCAGCCTGCGACATATTAGTCCGCCAGTTCCAGAATTCGTACTACCAACTGCGAGAAGCTCATACCTGCCTGACGTGCCGCCATCGGCACCAGGCTGTGGCTGGTCATACCCGGTGAGGTATTGGCTTCCAGCAGATAAAACTGTCCATCACTGTCCAGCATAACGTCAATACGTCCCCATCCTTTGCAACCTAACGTCGTCCATGCTTTCAGCACTAATGCCTGCAAATTGGCCTCTTGTGACGCTTCCAGACCTGCGGGGCAGAAATACTGTGTCTCATCAGAGAGATACTTCGCCTCATAATCATAGAAGGTTCCGGACGGTTGAATACGTATTGACGGTAAAATTTCTTCACCGAGTATCGCAACCGTGAACTCCGGCCCACTTAGCCATTTTTCAATCAATACTTCTTCATCGTGCTGAAATGCCAATCTTAATGCATCTTGTAGAGCATTTTCTGCTACTACTTTTGACATTCCCACACTGGAACCTTCGCGGCTCGGCTTAACGATAACCGGCAAACCCAGAGCAGAAATTTCTGCTAACTGCTTATCGCTCAGGCCTTTTTCAAACTCTGCGCGGGTTAACGCTACCCACGGCGCGACCGGTAAACCGGCACCTTGCCACAGAAGTTTGCTGCGTAGTTTATCTATTGAAAGCGCAGATGCCATCACTCCGCTGCCGGTATAAGGCAAGCCCATCAGCTCGAGCATGCCCTGCAGCGTACCATCTTCACCGCCGCGACCGTGTAGCGCGATAAACACTTTCTGAAAACCCATCGACTTCAGTTGCGTCACGTCGACTTCTTTCGGGTCGACAGGATACGCATCAATACCGCCTTCACGCAGCCCGGCTAACACCGCTGCGCCAGAATTCAGAGAAACTTCCCGCTCAGCGGAAGTCCCGCCCAACAGGACCGCGATTTTATCAGTCATGTTGTTCTTCCTCCGGAGTTTGCGGCTTCAGTTTGATTTCAGCTAAAGAACGGGCAATTTTTCCGATATTACCAGCCCCCTGAACGAGAATCAGGTCGTTACCGGTTAATACCGGTGCCAGCATCTCGGCTACCTGCGCAGGGTCCGGCACCAGAATGGGATCAATTTTCCCACGTCCACGAATTGTGCGACACAGCGAACGGCTGTCCGCTCCCGGAATTGGCGCTTCGCCAGCCGGATACACTTCCAGCATCAACAGGGTATCAACCTGCGTCAGCACATTGGCGAAATCATCATACAGGTCGCGCGTACGGGTAAAACGGTGCGGCTGAAACAGCATTACCAGGTTTTTATCCGGCCAGCCTGCGCGCGCCGCTTTAATGGTGGCGTCAACTTCCGTCGGGTGGTGGCCGTAGTCATCGACCAGCATTGCCGTACCGCTTTTACCATTCACTGGCTCCAGCGGGAATTCACCGAGGAAATCAAAACGGCGACCAGTCCCCTGGAAGCTCTCCAGCGCACGCAAAATAGCCTCGTCGTCAATTCCCTCTTCCGTAGCAACCGCAACCGCAGCTGCGGCGTTCAGCGCGTTATGACGGCCTGGCGCATTCAGGGTGACGCACATCGGCTCTTTGTCCTGACGCAGCAGCGTAAAGTGCCCCTGCGGGCCAATCTGCTGATAATCTTCTACACGCACGTCGGCATCTTCGCTGAAGCCGTAAGTTGTGGTCTGACGTCCCACACGCGGTAACAATTCGCGGATCACCGGATCATCAACACACATCACCGCACGACCGTAAAAAGGCAGGTTGTGCAGAAAATTAATAAAGGTCTGTTTTAAATTCTCAAAGTCGCCCTGGTAGGTATCCATGTGGTCGGCTTCGATATTGGTGACAATCGCCACCATCGGTTGCAGATGCAGGAACGATGCATCACTCTCATCTGCTTCGGCAATCAGGTACCGACCATGCCCCAAACGCGCATGAACCCCCGCCGCTTTTACCAGCCCGCCGTTAACGAAGGTTGGGTCGAGCCCCGCTTCTGCGTAGATGCTGGAAACCATCGCGGTAGTTGTCGTTTTGCCGTGCGTTCCTGCAATGGCGATGCCATGACGAAAACGCATTAACTCAGCCAGCATTTCGGCACGACGGATCACCGGAATACGCGCTTCATGAGCTGCGACAATTTCCGGGTTGTCGGCAGAAATGGCGCTGGAAACAACGACCACGCTGGCATCACGTACGTTTTCCGGGCGATGGTTGAAATAAATCGTCGCACCCAGATTCAGTAACTGCTGCGTGACCGGATTTGGCGCTAAATCGGAACCACTGATCTGATAACCTTCATTGGCCAGAACTTCGGCAATACCGCCCATACCGGCACCACCAATGCCGACAAAATGTATGTGCCGAACGCGACGCATTTCGGGCACGATGGAACGCAGTTTTGCCAATTGTTGTGTATTCATTCTTTACGCCATTAACTTCTTAAATTCATACGATGCAAAAGGCATCGCTACAATTACGCCCGGGCAGCCCGGCTCACTTCATTTGCCACTCGCTCGGTGGCATCCGGAATGGATGCAGCGCGGGCGCGTTCTGCCATGGTTAATAAGGTTTCTCGCGACCACCCGGCCAGGGTGTTGGCGACAGCATCCACGCTAAGCTGTGGCTGCTCGATAATTTTGGCTGCGCCCGCTTTTTCCAGCGGTAGCGCATTCCAGTATTGCTGGCGGTCTTTATGTTGAAACGGCACAAACAACGCCGGTAGTCCTGCCGCGGCGATTTCACTCACAGTTAAAGCACCGGAGCGGCAAACGACGACATCCGCCCACGCATACGCCGCCGCCATATCATCAATAAATTCAGTCACTTTATGCTGCGGTTGCCCCGCTTCGGCATACGCCTGTTCAACGGATTGTTGCGAACCTTTGCCGCTCTGATGCCAGATAGTGACTGAATCACCCAGTTTCGCAGCAACCTGCGGCATTGTCTGGTTAAGAATGCGTGCGCCCTGGGAACCACCCACTACCAACACACGAACCGGACCTTCACGTCCAGCCAAACGTTGCTGCGGCAACGGCAGCGCCAGCACATCGGTACGCACCGGGTTACCCACCACTTCCGCATTAGGGAAAGCGCCTGGAAACGCCTGCATCACTTTGGTAGCAATCTTCGCCAGCCATTTATTGGTTAAGCCCGCAATACCGTTTTGTTCATGAAGTACAACCGGAATGCCTAACGACCACGCGGCCAGACCACCTGGACCTGATACATAGCCGCCCATACCGAGTACCACGTCAGGTTTGTACGCTTTCATAATCGCCCGCGCCTGACGCCAGGCGTTGAAGATACGCAGCGGCGCAGCTATCAGTGCTTTTATACCTTTTCCACGCAAACCAGAGATACGAATGAAATCAATTTCGATGCCATGTTTTGGCACTAAGTCCGCTTCCATACGGTCGGCAGTCCCCAGCCAGCGAACTTGCCAACCCTGAGCCATTAGATAGTGCGCAACCGCCAGTCCCGGGAATACATGTCCACCGGTTCCGCCTGCCATCACCATTAATCGCTTTCCTTGACCACTCATCGTGAACCTCGTACAAACGCCTGCGCTTTCTCCAGACGCGTTTCATAATCAATACGCAACAGCATCATGATGGCTGTCGACATAATCAGTAAGCTCGAACCACCGTAACTGATTAGCGGCAATGTCAGACCTTTGGTCGGTAACATCCCCGCCGCCGCGCCTACGTTAACCAGCGCCTGGAAGCTAAACCAGATGCCAATAGAACAGGCGAGAAAACCGGAAAAACGGTGGTCAATTTCTAATGCTTTGCGGCCAATCGACATCGCACGAAAAGCGACGAAGAATACCATTAAAAGTGCTAGTACCACACCGACATAACCTAATTCTTCGCCGATAATGGCGAAAATAAAGTCAGTGTGCGCTTCCGGCAGATACTCCAGTTTTTGTACCGAATTACCTAAACCTTGCCCCCAAAGTTCGCCGCGACCAAACGCCATCAGCGATTGCGTTAACTGATAGCCGCTGCCAAAGGGATCTTCCCACGGGTTCCAGAATGCGGTAACACGGCGGATACGGTACGGTTCGGCGAGGATCAGCAACACAACCGCTGAAATGCCCATACCGATAATGGCAATGAACTGCCACAATTTCGCTCCCGCCAGGAACAACATCGCCAGCGTAGTCACAAACAACACCACCACCGTACCAAGGTCTGGCTGTGCCAGCAGTAACACTGCCAACACCAGAATCACGCCCATCGGTTTCAGGAAGCCGCGCAGGTTATTACGTACTTCGTCGCCTTTACGCACCAGATAGTTGGCGATATAGCAAAACAGCGACAGTTTTGTCAGCTCCGCAGGCTGGATACGCAGCAAACCGAGATCGATCCAACGCGATGCCCCTTTAACAGCGCTACCCACTACCAGCACGATCATCAGCAGGATGATAGATCCGAGCAGCATCGTGGCACTGTAGCGTTGCCAGAACTCCATCGGCAGACGCAGCGTAATGATCGCCAGAATAAACGCCAAAATCAGATAGACACCATCACGCTTCGCGAAGAAGAACGGATCGTTGGTTAAGCGTTGCCCTATGGGCATTGACGCCGAGGTCACCATGATAAAGCCAATCGCCGCGAGGCCGAAGGTCAGCCACAGTAAGGTGCGATCGTACATGATCAGGCTGTCGGTATCTTTTTCCCGCGAGCCCATCACCCAGCCCTTTAGCGCCGTGGAGATCCAGACCAGGATACTGAATCCTGGCAGGCGCGGCATTTTCAGGCGAGGGAGAGATAAACGCATCAACCTAACTCCTTCGCCAGACGGGCAAACTCATTGCCTCGTTGTTCAAAGTTCTTGAACTGATCAAGGCTGGCACAGGCCGGGGAGAGCAGAACCATATCGCCCGGCTGAACACGCGGAGCCAGCAAGCGCATAGCCTGTTCCATAGTTTCGGTTTGTTCTGCCACTTCCGGGCGTAGCGCCGCCAGCTGCGCGCCGTCACGACCGAAACAATACAGACGTACGTTATCGCCATTCAGGTAACGCACCAGTGGGCTAAAGTCCGCCGATTTACCATCGCCGCCCAGCAACAAATGCAGCGTGCCGTCTACGTGCAGGCCATTCAGCGCCGCTTCCGTACTGCCGACGTTGGTCGCTTTTGAATCGTTAATCCAGCGCACACCGTTATGCTCCAGCACCACTTCAAAGCGATGCGGCAGACCGGTGAAGGTGGTTAACGCTTTCAGGCTGCTGGCGCGCGGTAACCCTGCGGCATCTGCCAGCGCCAGCGCCACCAGCGCATTGGTGTAGTTATGCTGCCCGGAAAGTTTCATCTCTTTCACATTCAGCACTTTCTCGCCTTTAACCCGCAGCCAGGTTTCGCCCTGCTGATGATTCAGGTGATAGTCACCCATGTTGACGCCAAAGCTGACGCAGCGTTCATCCGCACCGCGAATCGGCATTGTTAAGGCATCATCAGCATTAACCACGCAAACTTTCGCGTTTTCGTAAATGCGCAGTTTTGCTGCACGATACTGTTGTAAACCAAACGGGTAGCGATCCATATGATCTTCAGTCACGTTCAGAATGGTCGCTGCTACCGCCTGTAAGCTGGAGGTGGTTTCCAGCTGGAAGCTCGACAGTTCCAGCACGTACAGTTCACACTCATCATCCAGTAGCATCAACGCAGGCAGGCCAATATTGCCACCCACACCAACGTTAACCCCCGCCGCTTTCGCCATTTCACCCACTAGCGTGGTGACCGTGCTTTTGCCGTTAGAACCGGTAATCGCCACAATCGGTGCTTGTGCTTCGCGACAAAACAGCTCGATATCGCCAACGATTTCGATTCCGGCATCAGCGGCAGCGCTTAAGGATGGATGCGCCAGTGCAATACCGGGACTGGCGACAATCAGATCTGCCGCCATCAGCCATTCATCATTCAGACTGCCCGTGTGGCGTTCTACGGCTTCGGGTAATTTATCCAGGCCAGGCGGTGTCATACGCGTATCCATAACGCGCGGCGTCACACCGCGAGCGAGGAAAAAGTCCACGCAGGAAAGCCCGGTGAGGCCCAGGCCGATAATGACAACATTTTTACCCTGGTAATCAGCCATGATTAACGTACCTTCAGCGTTGCCAGACCAATCAGGACCAGCATCAGCGAAATAATCCAGAAACGCACAATGACGCGCGGTTCCGGCCAGCCTTTCAGTTCATAGTGGTGATGAATCGGTGCCATGCGGAAAATACGTTGTCCGCGCAGTTTAAAGGAGCCGACCTGCAGGATGACAGAAAGCGTTTCTACCACGAACACGCCCCCCATAATCACCAGCAGGAATTCCTGACGTAGCAGTACGGCGATAATGCCTAACGCACCACCTAACGCCAGCGAACCGACATCGCCCATAAAGACCTGCGCCGGATAGGTGTTAAACCACAGGAAGCCCAGTCCTGCCCCGACTATCGCGGTACAGACAATAACCAGTTCCCCGGCGTGTCGCAGATACGGTATGTGTAAATAGCTGGCAAAGTTCATGTTGCCGGTCGCCCACGCCACCAGCGCAAAACCACCGGCGACAAATACGGTCGGCATAATTGCCAGACCGTCAAGACCATCGGTCAGGTTTACCGCGTTGCCAGTACCCACAATGACGAAGTAAGCCAGCAGAATGTAGAACAGCCCCAGTTGCGGCATCACATCTTTAAAGAATGGGACCACCAGCTGCGTTGCGGGCGTGTCTTTGCCGGCAAGGTACAAAGCGAAAGCAACACCCAGCGCAATGACCGACATCCAGAAATATTTCCAACGAGCGATCAACCCTTTGGTGTCTTTACGCACCACTTTGCGATAATCATCAACAAAGCCAATAACACCGTAACCTACCAGCACCACCAACACGCACCAGACGTACGGATTGGACGGGTAAGCCCACAGCAGCACGGAGATCACAATCGCTGTCAGGATCATAATCCCGCCCATGGTCGGCGTACCGCGCTTGCTGAAGTGTGATTCAGGACCGTCGTTACGCACTACCTGACCAAAGGAAAGTTTTTGCAAATGAGCAATCATGCGCGGGCCCATCCACAATGAGATGAACAGCGCGGTCAGCAGGCTGACGATGGCGCGAAACGTCAGATAGGAAAAGACGTTAAAGCCGGAATAATATTTGACCAAATGTTCGGCCAGCCAAACTAACATGTCCCATTCTCCTGTAAAGCGCGTACTACCTCTTCCATGGCAGCACTACGTGAACCCTTAACTAAAATCGTAATTACCTGTTGCTCAGCAATCAGTGATTTAAGACGCGTAATTAACGCAGTTTTATCAGCAAAATGTTCGCCAACGCCGCTGGCGGTGCTGATAGCATGGCTTTGTTTACCCATGCTTAACACGCGGTCAATACCAGCAGCTTTTGCCGCCTCACCCACCTGTACATGGCAGGCTTCGCTTTCAGCGCCCAGTTCCGCCATATCGCCCACCACCAGCACGCGGTAGCCCGGCATTTCAGCCAGTACCTGAACAGCTGCGGTCATTGAACCGACATTGGCGTTGTAGGAGTCGTCGAGCAGCAACTGGTTTTCTGCCAGTTGGATGGGGAACAGACGGCCAGGAACAGCTTTCAGATTTGCCAGCCCCGCTTTGATAGCATCAAGCGTTGCGCCCACGGACATGGAGAGCGCAGCGGCTGCCAGCGCATTCGCAATATTGTGACGCCCCGGCAACGGCAGCAGAACATCGACGCTACCGGTTGGGGTTTGTAGGGTAAATTCCATACCGTGCGAGGTCACATGGATATTGGTGGCGGTGAAATCGCTGTTGGCGGCATTGGGTGAGAAACGCCACACTTTGCGTGAGCCAATTACGCTCTGCCAGTTCAGCCAGTCGTTGTTGTCGGCGTTCATAATGGCGATACCGTTTTCCGGCAGGCCGCTAAAGATTTCACCTTTCGCTTTCGCGACACCCGCAAGCGAGCCAAAACCTTCCAGATGCGCCGCTGCCAGGTTGTTGACCAGCGCCGCTTCCGGGCGAGTCAGACTCACAGTCCAGGCAATCTCGCCCTGATGGTTCGCGCCAAGTTCAATAACTGCGTAATCGTATTCCGGCGTTAAGCGCAACAGCGTCATCGGTACACCGATGTCGTTGTTGAGATTGCCTGCCGTATAAAGCGTGTTGCCGCACTGGCTTAAAATCGCCGCCGTCATCTCTTTAACGGAGGTTTTGCCGGAGGACCCCGTCAGAGCAACCACGAGCGCCGGAACTTGCTGGCGAACCCATGCAGCCAGTTCACCAAACGCCAGACGCGTATCCTTGACGATTAACTGCGGCAGGTCGATGTCCAGCGGACGGCTAACCAGTAGTGCGCCTGCGCCGCCAGCTTTCGCCTGGTCGGCAAAATCGTGGGCATCAAAACGTTCACCTTTCAGGGCAACAAACAGGCAGCCCGGCGTCAGTTTTCGGGTATCAGTGGTTACAGCATCAAGGGTGATATCTGCACCTTGCAGTTCACCGTTGAGAATATCGGTAAGTTGGCTAAGGGTTACGCTAATCATGCAATCCCCCCCAGCAGACGCGCCACCGTGACGCGATCGGAGTAGTCCAGACGCTGATTGCCAACAATCTGGTAATCCTCATGGCCTTTGCCCGCGACCAGTACCACATCATTCTCTTTAGCCTGCATAACGGCGCAAGTCACCGCTTCAGCACGGCCTTCCATCACTTTGGCATGTCCGGCATCTAACATTCCCGCCAGAATATCGTTGATGATGGCACGCGGTTCTTCGGTACGCGGGTTATCGTCCGTCACCACCGCCACGTCAGCAAACTCTTCGGCAATTGCGCCCATCAGTGGACGCTTACCTTTATCGCGATCGCCACCACAGCCAAAGACGCACCACAGCTTGCCCGCACAGTGCAGGCGCGCCGCCTGTAAGGCTTTTTCCAGTGCATCCGGCGTATGCGCGTAATCCACCACCACCGTCGGTTTGCCTGGCGCAGTGAACACTTCCATACGTCCGCAAACCGGTTGCAGACGCGCGGCGGTTTTCAGCAGATCAGCCAGTGGATAGCCCAGCGCCAGCAGTGTTGCCAGCGCGAGCAACAGGTTGCTGACGTTAAAAGCGCCCATCAGATGGCTTTCAATTTCGCCATCGCCCCAGCTTGAACTAAAGCGAATGGTCGCGCCGCTGTCGTGATAGTTCACTTCGGTCGCTTTCAACCAGCGTCCGTGACAGTTCGGATTGATATGATCTTCCATTGATACCGCAACCGCGTCCGGCAGTTTTGCCAGCCAGCGGCGGCCCACTTCATCGTCGGCGTTAATAATCGCCTGACCGCAATGATGTTCAGAATAAAGCAGCCATTTCGCAGCTTCGTAGTGTTCCATATCACCATGATAATCAAGGTGATCGCGGCTTAAGTTGGTAAAGACCGACGCCGGAAATTTCAATGCCGCCACACGGTGCTGTACCAGCCCGTGGGAGGAAACTTCCATTGCGCAAAAAGTCGCGCCCTGATCCACCAGCCCCGCCAGCTCATGCTGAACATCAACTGCCGAACCGGTAGTATTTTCTGTCGGGATCACTTTCCCCAGCAGACCGTTACCAACGGTGCCCATTACCGCGCTGGTTTCGCCAAGCAGTTGGCTCCACTGCGCCAGAAGCTGGGTCGTCGTGGTTTTGCCGTTGGTGCCCGTTACGCCTACGAGACGTAAATTGTCAGAGGGTTCATGGTAAAAGCGGCCCGCCAGTGCAGATAAACGCTCGTTGAGCTGGCTGAGATAGATGACCGGTACGCCGTGCATTTCACGGATTTCACCGTCGGTCGCCTCATCTTTCGCCTCTGCAATAATGGCAGCCACACCTTGCGCTATCGCCTGCGGGATATATCGACGCCCGTCCGCCTGATGACCTACTACAGCTACAAAGAGATCGCCCGCCGCAGCCACACGGCTGTCGAGTGTCATCTCTCGCAGTGCTCGCGAAGGTGCGTCTGGCACCCACGGAGCAAGAAGGTCGCGCAAATTACGATCTGCCACCTGTCCCCTCGCCTTGATTAATCACAAATTCATTTTTATCGCCCGTTGTCAGCGCATCCGGCTCGATGTTCATGGTACGCAATACGCCGCCCATGATGGCACCAAAGACCGGCGCGGAAACGGCGCCGCCGTAGTATTTACCCGCCTGCGGATCGTTGATAACAACAACCAGCGCGAAGCGCGGCTGACTCGCAGGCGCAACGCCTGCGGTATAAGCAATATATTTATTGATGTAGCGACCGTCCGGCCCGACCTTTTTCGCGGTACCGGTTTTAATGGCGATACGATAGCCTTTAATCGCCGCCTTCACGCCGCCGCCGCCTGGTAGCGCCACGCTTTCCATCATATGCACCACGGTGCGAACAATGGATTCCGGGAAGACACGTTCACCGGGAACCGGGGGGTCAACTTTGGTAATCGACAGTGGGCGATAAATGCCGTAGCTGCCGATAGTTGCGTAGACTCGCGCTAACTGTAACGGTGTTACCATTAGCCCGTAGCCGAAAGAGAAGGTGGCCCTCTCTATGTCAGACCACCGTTGTTTTTGAGGATATAAGCCACTGCGTTCTCCGACCAACCCCAAATTGGTCGCTTTTCCCAGTCCAAAACGTGAGTAAGTATCTACTAACGCTGAGGACGGCATCGTTAACGCCAGCTTGGAAACACCGACGTTACTCGACTTCTGTAATACCCCGGTCAGGGTTAATTCGCTGTAGCGTGCCACGTCTTTGATTTCGTGGCCGTTAATTCGATAAGGAATGGTATTGAGTACCGAGTTTTCCCGCACCACGCCACGTTGCAACGCGGTCATCACCACCATCGGTTTAACCGTTGAGCCCGGTTCAAACACGTCGGTGATGGTACGGTTACGCATCGCCTCTTTCGGCGTGCCGCTCAGATTGTTAGGGTTGTATGACGGGCTGTTAGCCATCGCCAGCACTTCACCTGTGTTGACATCCACCAGCACGGCGCTACCAGATTCAGCCTTGTTAAAGGCCACCGCGTTGTTCAGTTCGCGATAAACCAGCGCCTGCAGGCGTTCATCAATACTCAGCGCCAGGTTGTGCGCTGCCTGGCTGTCAGTAGAAGAAATATCTTCAATTACGCGACCATAGCGGTCTTTACGCACAATGCGCTCACCCGGCTGCCCGGTAAGCCATTTATCGAAACTCTTCTCAACGCCCTCAATCCCTTGACTATCGACGTTAGTAAAGCCGATGAGGTGAGCAGTCACTTCGCCGGACGGATAGTAACGGCGAGACTCTTCACGCAGATGAATCCCCGGCAGTTTCAGTTTTTTGATGTAGTCCGCCATGTCAGAGTTTACCTGACGCGCCAGATAAATAAAGCGCCCTTTCGGGTTGGCGTTAATGCGGGCAGAAAGC
Organism: Shigella flexneri 2a str. 301; assembly: GCF_000006925.2. NCBI lineage: Bacteria > Pseudomonadati > Pseudomonadota > Gammaproteobacteria > Enterobacterales > Enterobacteriaceae > Shigella > Shigella flexneri. The sequence continues at coordinate 90,398 of NC_004337.2, read as the reverse complement.
TGATCCAGCGGAATATTGAGCGCGTTAGCCAGCGCCTTCCAGCGGTCACCGACGCTGATACCGCCAGCGTCATGCACTTCTTTCGGGTCAGCCCAAATCGCTTTTACCGGCACGCTCACCGCTAACGGGCGACCAGAACGGTCAGTAATCATGCCGCGGGAGGTGGAAACTTGCTGAACGCGAAGAGAACGCATGTCGCCCTCTTTCACCAGCATATCCGGGGAGATAACTTGTAACCACGCTACTCGTCCGAGCAGAAAAGCCAGCGCCAGGAGAATACAGCCGCATAACAACGCAAAACGCCAACTGATAAAGTTGGCATGTTCTTCCTGACGTTTTGGTTTCTGCGTTTTCGCCGCTGCTTTCATGCGTCGCGTTTATCCTTATTTTTGCACTACGATATTTTCTTGTGACGGATCAACATGCTGCATTTGCAGCTTTTCCGTGGCGATCCTTTCCACCCGGCTATGGTCGCCGAGCGCATTCTCTTCAAGGATCAGGTTGCGCCATTCAATGTCTAAAGCATCTCGCTCCAGCACCAGTTGTTCGCGCTGAGCGGTCAGTAAACGGGTATGGTGCGCCGTGGTTACCACGGTCACCGCCGTCAAAATAATGCAAATGAACAGGCAGAGTGGCAGCTTCCCAAATCGCAAAAGATCGTCACCGATAACACCAGGCAATGCATGGCGCTCGTGGCTTCCCATCGATCCTTTAACTTTGCTTAGAGCTTCTGTCACTCTGCTGATCATGCGTTCGTCCTCTCTGCAATACGCAGAACTGAACTACGGGCACGAGGGTTCTCAGCCACCTCTTCTTCGCCCGGCATTAACTTGCCTAGTGCTCGCAGCTGACGGCCACCCAGTTTTTTGAGCTGCTCTTCAGTCATCGGTAACCCTGCCGGAACTTGCGGACCGCGGCTGTTTTCACGCATAAAACGTTTCACAATACGGTCTTCCAGCGAGTGGAAGCTGATGATCGAAAGCCGCCCACCCGGGGCCAGCACGTTGAGCGAGCTTTTTAGCGCCTGCTCTATCTCCTCCAGTTCACTGTTTACCCAAATGCGCACCGCCTGGAAGGTACGGGTCGCGGGATGTTTAAACTTATCTTTCACCGGCGTTGCAGCAGCCACGACTTCCGCCAGTTCTTTGGTGCGGGTCATCGGCTGTTCGCGGTTACGCTCGACAATGGCGCGGGCAATGCGTTTGGCAAAATGCTCTTCACCATAGGTTTTCAATACCCAGGCGATATCGGCTTCTTCTGCGGTTTGTAGCCATTCAGCGGCTGACTGCCCACGGGTTGGGTCCATACGCATGTCCAGCGGACCATCGCGCATAAAGGAAAAGCCGCGTTCAGCATCATCAAGTTGCGGTGAAGAGACGCCAAGATCGAGGAGAATGCCGTCGATCTTGCCAATAAGATCGCGCTCGGCAACGTATTCGCCCAGCGCGGAGAAAGGTCCGTGGATGATGGAGAAGCGCGGATCATCAATAGTCTTCGCAACGGCGATAGCCTGCGGGTCGCGATCGATCGCCAGCAAACGCCCCTCTTCGCCAAGCTGCGAGAGGATCAGACGTGAGTGACCACCGCGACCAAAAGTCCCATCAATGTAGATGCCATCAGGACGGATATTGAGGCCATTAACGGCTTCATCCAGCAGCACCGTAGTATGTTTATAGTTTTCCATCATTTTATAGAGACAAGTCCTGCAGTCGCTCCGATAAGTCTCCGGTAGCCAACTGCTCTGCGTCGATATCTTCCTTGACCTGTTGATGCCAGGTTGTTTCATCCCACAGCTCAAACTTGTTGAACTGTCCAACCAGCATCACTTCTTTTGTCAGCCCGGCATGTTGCCGCAGTACTGGCGCGATTAACAATCGACCTGCGCCATCCATCTGACATTCGCTGGCATGACCTAACAGTAGGCGCTGCACACGGCGCTCAACCGGGTTCATGCTCAACAGACGCGATAATTTTTGCTCGATAATTTCCCATTCAGGCAGGGGGTAAAGCAGCAGGCACGGGTGATGAATGTCAATGGTGCAAACCATTTGACCGGCAGCGTTCTCAAGCAGCTGTTCCCGATAACGGGTAGGCACTGATAAGCGCCCTTTGCTGTCGAGATTGACTAACGTTGCTCCCCGGAACATGCCAGCCTCACCCCTTATTCCCACTTTGCCCCACAATTTCCCACTGAAAGGAGTTTACGGAGCGGAGGAAAAGCTTGTCAAGCCAGTCACAAGGCATACCGAGGTAAAAAACCCGATGTTTACGGCTAATATCAGCGTTGTTTATTTTACGTCCAACGTGCGAAGCAAATTAACGTTATGAATAGCTGTAAGAAAAAATCCCTCATCGTCATCACTGTTTTAAAATGACTCACTATTTTCCACAGCAAATATAAAGTGTCAGTTTGCGACGCGAGCGGCATTTTAGGACATATCTTCCCCGGTTAACAGTCCTTGTTACGTCTGTGTGGCGCTTGATGCCAGCGGGTTTGCGCAAAAGCAAAGAAAAGTGTTTGTTAAATCGGCAATTCATCGCCGCATGTAACAAAATAATGCAAAAACGCGCTGTCGATATCACTTAATTATTGTGAATTTCAGCTGGTGAGTTAATTAACGGGCGGGTTTAAAACCATTTATCAATAATAGTCAGGAATAGTCTTATTTACTTTAAGGATATTGATGTCCGGTAATGACTCCAACTTACTGATAGTGTTTTATGTTCAGATAATGCCCGATGACCTTGTCATGCAGCTCCACCGATTTTGAGAACGACAGTGACTTCCGTACCAGCCTTGCCAGATGTTGTCTCAGATTCAGATTATGTCGCTCAATGCGCTGAGTGTAACGCTTGCTGATAACGTGCAGCTTTCCCTTCAGGCGTGATTCATACAGCGGCCAGCCATCCGTCATCCATACCACGACCTCAAAGGCCGACAGCAGGCTCAGAAGACGCTCCAGTGTGGCCAGAGTGCGTTCACCGAAGACGTGCGCCACAACCGTCCTCCGTATCCTGTCATACGCGTAAAACAGCCAGCGCTGACGTGATTTAGCACCGACGTAGCCCCAATGTTCGTCCATTTCAGCGCAGACAATCACATCACTGCCCGGTTGTATGCGCGAGGTTACCGACTGCGGCCTGAGTTTTTTAAGTGACGTAAAACCGTGTTGAGGCCAACGCCCATAATGCGTGCACTGGCGCGACATCCGACGCCATTCATGGCCATATCAATGATTTTCTGGTGCGTACCGGGCTGAGAGGCGGTGTAAGTGAACTGTAGTTGCCATGTTTTACGGCAATGAGAGCAGAGATAGCGCTGATGTCCGGCAGTGCTTTTGCCGTTACGCACCACGCCTTCAGTAGCGGAGCAGGAAGGACATCTGATGGAAATGGAAGCCACGCAAGCACCTTAAAATCACCATCATACACTAAATCAGTAAGTTGGCAGCATTACCTTGATGTCCAGTCCCGTACTCTACGCGCCAGAGGGAAATTCACCTGGCGCGTATTTTTGTTCGCGGATTAGCTACGGCTGAGCACGCCGCGGCGATAGAGATTACGTTTAATGCGCGTTAAACCAGGTTTTGGCTTACGCGGTTCGTCCAGGCTTGCCAGGACAATCTCCAGCACACGCTCTGCGACATCGCGGTGACGTTGAGCCACTGCCAGCACCGGACACTGTAAGAAGTCGAGCAGTTCGTTATCGCCAAAGGTGGCAATTGCCAGGTCAGAAGGCAGTTTGCCGTCGCGACGCAGCGTGACATCCATCACTCCTTGCAACAACGCAAACGACGTTGTGAACAGCGCCTGCGGCATCGGATGCGTTTCCAGCCATTTTTCGAATAACTGGGCAGCCGCCTCCCGCTCATAGCTGTTGGCATACAGGAAATGCACTTCGCGCGGATCATCTTTCCAAGCAGTACGGAAACCTTGTTCACGCAGGAAGCTGACAGAAAGCTCCGGCAGCGCGCCAAGATAAAGCACCGTCTCGGCGGGAAACTTACGTAACTCTTCCGCCAGCATTTCGGCATCATCCTGATCGGCACCAACCACGCTGGTGAAATGTTCACGATCGAGGGCGCGGTCCAGCGCGACAATCGGGAACGGGTCGTTAGCCCAGCGTTGATAAAAAGGATGCTCAGGTGGCAACGACGTCGAAACAATAATGGCATCAACCTGACGCTGTAAAAGGTGCTCAATGCAGCGCATTTCGTTGTCTGGCTGATCTTCTGAGCAGGCAATCAGCAGTTGATAACCCCGTTGCCGCGCCTGGCGTTCAAGATAGTTAGCGATGCGGGTATAGCTGGTGTTCTCCAGATCGGGGATCACAAGACCAATAGAACGTGTGCGTCCAGCACGAAGCCCAGCTGCCACGGCGTTCGGGTGGTAATTGTGCTCACGCACCACAGCCATGACTTTTTCAACGGTTTTGTCGCTCACACGGTATTGCTTCGCTTTGCCGTTAATAACATAGCTTGCAGTGGTCCGCGACACTCCCGCCAGCCGAGCGATTTCATCCAGTTTCACAATTGCCCCTTGCGTAAAATGTAAAAACCATAGCCATTGTACTGGTATGGGTTAAATTCATTAACATCTAAGCGCAGAAAATTAACTGCGGCAACTGCTTTTATTCCAGGTTCCCACTGATTTCGCAAAAAAAGCCCAACGTGACATGTTGGGCTGCAAATTGCGCACTGAGATCATTCTCAACGCATTATTTTATCGCCGCGCGAAAGTCCGACCACACCAGAGCGAGCAACTTCCACAATTTTCGCCACATCGCGAATCGATGCTAAAAATGCATCAAGCTTATCGCTGGTGCCTGCTAATTGAACGGTATAAAGCGAGGGGGTGACATCGATAATTTGCCCACGGAATATTTCCGTATTACGTTTCACTTCGTCACGCCCGTAACCGCTGGCCTGAATTTTCACCAGCATGATTTCCCGCTCAACATGCGCGCCCTGCCCCAACTCACTCACGCGCAAGACATCGACCAGCTTGTGTAATTGCTTTTCGATCTGCTCAAGTACTTTTTCATCGCCCACGGTCTGGATGGTCATACGCGATAATGTCGGATCGTCGGTTGGCGCAACGGTCAGGCTTTCAATGTTGTAGCCTCGCTGGGAAAAAAGGCCAATCACGCGGGATAACGCGCCTGATTCATTTTCGAGTAAGACTGATAATATCCGGCGCATAATCAGGTTCTCTCCGTTTTGCTTAACCACATTTCATCCATTCCGCCCCCGCGAATCTGCATCGGGTAGACGTGCTCACTGCCATCGACGGTAACATCAACAAACACCAGGCGATTATTGCGCACCTGTTCCAGCGCCTCGCTAAGTTTGCTTTCCAGCTCATGCGGATGAGAGATCTGGATCCCGACGTGACCATAGGCTTCCGCCAGACGGACGAAATCGGGTAGTGATTGCATATAAGATTGTGAATGACGGCCGGAATAGATCATGTCCTGCCACTGTTTCACCATCCCCAGATAGCGGTTATTGAGATTCACCACCAGTACGGGCAACTCGTATTGCAACGCGGTAGACAGTTCCTGGATGTTCATCTGAATACTGCCGTCGCCAGTGACGCAAACCACGGTTTCTTCTGGCAACGCCATTTTGACGCCCAGTGCCGCAGGTAAACCAAAACCCATCGTGCCGAGACCGCCGGAATTGATCCAGCGACGCGGTTTGTCGAATGGATAATAAAGCGCAGCAAACATCTGGTGCTGCCCGACATCGGACGTCACGTAAGCGTCCCCATTAGTCAACCGCCAAAGAGTCTCGATCACCGCCTGCGGTTTAATCTTTTCACTGTGAGTGTCATATTTCAGGCACTGAAGAGCGCGCCACTGTTCAATCTGCTGCCACCAGTCGCGGATCTCATCCAGCGGTTGATGGGCGGATTCTTGCGACAGGAGTTCAAGCATTTGTTCGAGGACCTGGCGAGCATCCCCCACAATCGGGATATCCGCAGTCACGGTTTTAGAAATGGAAGTAGGATCAATATCGATATGCAGAACAGTGGCATTTGGGCAGTACTTTGCCAGATTGTTCGTCGTTCGGTCATCAAATCGTACCCCGACGGCGAAAATCACATCCGCGTTATGCATCGTCATATTGGCTTCGTAGGTACCGTGCATTCCCAGCATGCCCAGTGCCTGACGATGCGTTGCCGGAAACGCCCCCATTCCCATCAATGAGGAAACAACGGGCAGATTCAACGCCTCCACCGTTTCTTTCAACTGCTGATGGCAGCCCGCCATGATTGCCCCACCGCCTACGTAGACAACCGGTTTTTTTGCCGCTACCAGCGTTTGCAGAGCACGCTTAATTTGCCCTTTATGTCCGGTAGTAGTGGGATTGTAAGAACGCATACTGACCGACTCAGGGCAGACATAGGGTAATTTGTTCGCCGGATTAAGAATATCTTTCGGTAAATCAACGACCACTGGTCCTGGGCGACCACTTGCCGCCAGCCAGAAAGCCTTTTTCAGCACCTGCGGAATGTCTTCCGTTTGCTTAACCAGAAAACTGTGTTTAACCACCGGTCGCGAAATCCCCACCATGTCGCACTCCTGAAAGGCATCGTAACCTATCAACGAGGTCGCTACCTGCCCGGAAAGGACAACTAATGGAATGGAATCCATATAAGCGGTGGCGATGCCGGTAATCGCATTGGTCGCCCCTGGACCCGACGTTACCAGCACGACGCCGACTTCCCCGGTCGCACGCGCCAGGCCATCGGCCATATGCACCGCCGCCTGCTCATGACGAACTAATACATGATCAATACCACCCACGGTATGCAATGCATCGTAAATATCAAGGACTGCGCCTCCGGGATAACCGAATACTTGTTTAACGCCCTGATCGATAAGCGATCGGACGACCATCTCGGCTCCAGACAACATCTCCATGGCCTGCCTCACTGTTTGACGGAAAAAATGTGTAAAACACATTAACCGTCCGATCTTGCTTAAGCAATTGGCAGCCAGAGACATAAACGCAGGGTAATAAGAATAAACAGGAGGAAAGGTGAAAAGAAACGATAAAATCCTCCATTACGAAGGATTAAATTGATAATAAATCGGCTGAATCCCACAACTTACAGCAATTTCTCTATTTTTTTAATTAATCCTAAAATAGAGAGTCCACACATTCAGAATAAAATTCTACATTCAATAAAAAATGCAGAATAAACCAGACATTCATGTCTGGCCTATTCTGCATTCAGTTAGCGTTTGCAAATTGAGACTAATTGTTCTTCCATCCACTGATGGCCTTTATCGCGCCCGGCAGCTTCATGCCAAGAGAGATAACAGGTTCTGCTGTTTTGTTTTAACGGCAGCGGTAATACCTGTAATTCTAAGGATTCAGCGAACTCTTCAGCCAGCCAACGCGGCGCAATAGCGACCAAATGCGTTTGCGACACCACGCTAAGTACGCTCATCATTGCCATGCCCTGATACGCGATACTGGCTTGCTTATCTACCGTGTCATACCAAGGTTGACTAAATGACGCGAAACGATCGAGCGAAACCGCCGCATGTTGTTCGTTATAAACATCATGTTTCAGTAACGGGCCTTTAATTGTTGGATGATTTTTGCTGGCTACCAGCACCATTTCATCTTTAAATAATGGCACGCTGGTAAATTCAGGACGATGGAAGTCTTCATAACTAATCACAAACTCCGTTTCCTGATAACGCAGCTGATGTTCAGTGTTCTGATTTAATGAAGACTTGAACATAACATGTATATTTGGCGCAATCTGCTCAATGTGATTATAAATCTGCGAGGTCAGAATGCTGTCTAACGGGCTGCAAACACAAAGATGAAATACACGTTCACTGCTCGCGGGTTCAAAACCTGAACCAGGCAATTCATTTTGTACTAGTTGCAATGCCTGGCGAACTGAACCAAAAAGTTGAAATGCGCGAGCAGTCGGTTGAATACCACGGCCATAACGAACAAAAAGCTCGTCATTAAACATCACCTTCAGGCGTGCAACAGCGTTACTGACCGCAGGTTGCGACATACCCAGAACATGAGCGGCACGGGTAATGTTTTGCTCCTGCATCACGGCATCGAAAACGGTTAATAAGTTGAGATCGACCATGCGTAGCTGTGGCTTGCTTAACTCCGCCGTCTCTGAATGATCTGTTTGTACCTCTGGCATACTTAACTCCACTGTCACACTTAACTCCCTTTCCCTTATTGGAATGCAGAGAAATAATCCTGAAGAATATGATTTATCATGCATATAAAATAAGAAAAAGCAAAATGAGTAAAATTCGGAAAACATAAAGATACGGGTTCTGATAAAAACAGAATCCATTGCCGTGGAATGAGTCATTTACCACAGCATAATAATCCATAATGTTTTGTTGCGAAAACAATCTAATCATAACTACCGCGAATACTCAATCATCTACAAAATGGATTAAATGTGCTTATTTAATAATTAATTTATATATTTAATGCATTAATTCTTAACATTAATTGTTCAATAATATTCACCAAATCAATATCAAAAAAAATCGCAAAACATATAATTCAATACAAATCATCAGGATAGGTTTTGCAACGCGTGCATTTTGTCCCCTTTTTCCTCGTTGATTAGATGCAAAAATTTATGCTGAAATATGTCAACCGATGAAAAGCGTCGGTAGTTAAGCAGAAATTAATATCGCTTACTTTAACCACCGTAGCACAATTAGCTAATTTTACGGATGCAGAACTCACGCTGGCGGGACGTTTTTATTGCGTCAGGGTTGACATCCGTTTTTGTATCCAGTAACTCTAAAAGCATATCGCATTCATCTGGAGCTGATTTAATGACTCACATCGTTCGCTTTATCGGTCTACTACTACTAAACGCATCTTCTTTGCGCGGTAGACGAGTGAGCGGCATCCAGCATTAAGCCAGCACGCAGTCAAACAAAAAACCCGCGCCATTGCGCGGGTTTTTTTATGCCCGAAGCGAGGCGCTCTAAAAGAGACAAGGACCCAAACCATGAGCCAGCAAGTCATTATTTTCGATACCACATTGCGCGACGGTGAACAGGCGTTACAGGCAAGCTTGAGTGTGAAAGAAAAACTGCAAATTGCGCTGGCCCTTGAGCGTATGGGTGTTGACGTGATGGAAGTCGGTTTCCCCGTCTCTTCGCCGGGCGATTTTGAATCGGTGCAAACCATCGCCCGCCAGGTTAAAAACAGCCGCGTATGTGCGTTAGCTCGCTGCGTGGAAAAAGATATCGACGTGGCGGCCGAATCCCTGAAAGTCGCCGAAGCCTTCCGTATTCATACCTTTATTGCTACCTCCCCAATGCACATCGCCACCAAGCTGCGCAGCACCCTAGACGAGGTGATCGAACGCGCTATCTATATGGTGAAACGCGCCCGTAATTACACCGATGATGTTGAATTTTCTTGCGAAGATGCCGGGCGTACACCCATTGCCGATCTGGCGCGAGTGGTCGAAGCGGCGATTAATGCCGGTGCCACCACCATCAACATTCCGGACACCGTGGGCTACACCATGCCGTTTGAGTTCGCCGGAATCATCAGCGGCCTGTATGAACGCGTACCTAACATCGACAAAGCCATTATTTCCGTACATACCCACGACGATTTAGGCCTGGCGGTCGGCAACTCACTGGCGGCGGTACATGCCGGTGCACGCCAGGTGGAAGGTGCAATGAACGGGATCGGCGAGCGTGCCGGTAACTGTTCGCTGGAAGAAGTCATCATGGCGATTAAAGTTCGTAAGGATATTCTCAACGTCCACACCGCCATTAATCACCAAGAGATATGGCGCACCAGCCAGTTAGTTAGCCAGATTTGTAATATGCCGATCCCGGCAAACAAAGCCATTGTTGGCAGCGGCGCATTCGCTCACTCCTCCGGTATCCACCAGGATGGCGTGCTGAAAAACCGCGAAAACTACGAAATCATGACACCAGAATCTATTGGTCTGAACCAAATCCAGCTGAATCTGACCTCTCGTTCGGGGCGTGCGGCGGTGAAACATCGCATGGATGAGATGGGGTATAAAGAAAGTGAATATAATTTAGACAATTTGTACGATGCTTTCCTGAAGCTGGCGGACAAAAAAGGTCAGGTGTTTGATTACGATCTGGAGGCGCTGGCCTTCATCGGTAAGCAGCAAGAAGAGCCGGAGCATTTCCGTCTGGATTACTTCAGCGTGCAGTCTGGCTCTAACGATATCGCCACCGCCGCCGTCAAACTGGCCTGTGGCGAAGAAGTCAAAGCAGAAGCCGCCAACGGTAACGGTCCGGTCGATGCCGTCTATCAGGCAATTAACCGCATCACTGACTATAACGTCGAACTGGTGAAATACAGCCTGACCGCCAAAGGTCACGGTAAAGATGCGCTGGGTCAGGTGGATATTGTCACCAACTACAACGGTCGCCGCTTCCACGGCGTCGGCCTGGCCACCGATATTGTCGAGTCCTCCGCCAAAGCCATGGTGCACGTACTGAACAATATCTGGCGTGCCGCAGAAGTCGAAAAAGAGTTGCAACGCAAAACTCAACACAACGAAAACAACAAGGAAACCGTGTGATGTCGAAGAATTACCATATTGCCGTATTGCCGGGAGACGGTATTGGTCCGGAAGTGATGACCCAGGCGCTGAAAGTGCTGAATGCCGTGCGCAACCGCTTTGCGATGCGCATCACCACCAGCCATTACGATGTAGGCGGCGCAGCCATTGATAACCACGGGCAACCACTGCCGCCTGCGACGGTTGAAGGTTGTGAGCAAGCCGATGCCGTGCTGTTTGGCTCGGTAGGCGGCCCGAAGTGGGAACATTTACCACCAGACCAGCAACCAGAACGCGGCGCGCTGCTGCCGCTGCGTAAGCACTTCAAATTATTCAGCAACCTGCGCCCGGCAAAACTGTATCAGGGGCTGGAAGCATTCTGTCCGCTGCGTGCAGACATTGCCGCTAACGGCTTCGACATCCAGTGCGTGCGCGAACTGACCGGCGGCATCTATTTCGGTCAGCCAAAAGGCCGCGAAGGTAGCGGACAATATGAAAAAGCGTTTGATACCGAGGTGTATCACCGTTTTGAGATCGAGCGTATTGCCCGCATCGCGTTTGAATCTGCTCGTAAACGTCGCCACAAAGTCACCTCAATCGACAAAGCTAACGTGCTGCAATCCTCTATTTTATGGCGTGAAATCGTCAACGAGATCGCCACGGAATACCCGGATGTCGAACTGGCGCATATGTACATCGACAACGCCACCATGCAGCTGATTAAAGATCCATCACAGTTTGACGTTCTGCTGTGCTCCAACCTGTTTGGCGACATTCTGTCTGACGAGTGCGCAATGATCACTGGCTCGATGGGCATGTTGCCTTCCGCCAGCCTGAACGAGCAAGGTTTTGGACTGTATGAACCGGCGGGCGGCTCGGCACCAGATATCGCAGGCAAAAACATCGCCAACCCGATTGCACAAATCCTGTCGCTGGCACTGCTGCTGCGTTACAGCCTGGATGCCGATGATGCGGCTTCCGCCATTGAACGCGCCATTAACCGTGCATTAGAAGAAGGCATTCGCACCGGGGATTTAGCCCGTGGCGCTGCCGCCGTTAGTACCGATGAAATGGGCGATATCATTGCCCGCTATGTGGCAGAAGGGGTGTAATCATGGCTAAAACGTTATACGAAAAATTATTCGACGCTCACGTAGTGTACGAAGCCGAAAACGAAACCCCGCTGTTATATATCGACCGCCACCTGGTGCATGAAGTGACCTCACCGCAGGCGTTCGATGGTCTGCGCGCCCACGGTCGCCCGGTACGTCAGCCGGGCAAAACCTTCGCCACTATGGATCACAACGTCTCTACCCAGACCAAAGACATTAATGCCTGTGGTGAAATGGCGCGCATCCAGATGCAGGAGCTGATTAAAAACTGCAAAGAATTTGGCGTCGAGCTGTATGACCTGAATCACCCGTATCAGGGGATCGTCCACGTAATGGGGCCGGAACAGGGCGTCACCTTGCCGGGGATGACCATTGTCTGCGGCGACTCGCATACCGCCACCCACGGCGCGTTTGGCGCACTGGCCTTTGGTATCGGCACTTCCGAAGTTGAACACGTACTGGCAACACAAACCCTGAAACAGGGCCGTGCGAAGACCATGAAAATTGAAGTCCAGGGCAAAGCCGCGCCGGGCATTACCGCAAAAGATATCGTGCTGGCAATTATCGGTAAAACTGGCAGCGCAGGCGGCACCGGGCATGTGGTGGAGTTTTGCGGCGAAGCAATTCGTGATTTAAGCATGGAAGGTCGTATGACCCTGTGCAATATGGCGATCGAAATGGGCGCAAAAGCCGCTCTGGTTGCTCCTGACGAAACCACCTTTAACTATGTCAAAGGCCGTCTGCATGCGCCGAAAGGCAAAGATTTCGACGACGCCGTTGCCTACTGGAAAACCCTGCAAACCGACGAAGGCGCAACTTTCGATACCGTTGTCACTCTGCAAGCAGAAGAAATTTCACCGCAGGTCACCTGGGGCACCAATCCCGGCCAGGTGATTTCTGTGAACGACAATATTCCCGATCCGGCTTCGTTTGCCGATCCGGTTGAACGTGCGTCGGCAGAAAAAGCGCTGGCCTATATGGGGCTGAAACCGGGTATTCCGCTGACCGAAGTGGCTATCGACAAAGTGTTTATCGGTTCCTGTACCAACTCTCGCATTGAAGATTTACGCGCGGCAGCGGAGATCGCCAAAGGGCGAAAAGTCGCGCCAGGCGTGCAGGCACTGGTGGTTCCCGGCTCTGGCCCGGTAAAAGCCCAGGCGGAAGCGGAAGGTCTGGATAAAATATTTATTGAAGCCGGTTTTGAATGGCGCTTGCCTGGCTGCTCAATGTGTCTGGCGATGAACAACGACCGTCTGAATCCGGGCGAACGTTGTGCATCCACCAGCAACCGTAACTTTGAAGGCCGCCAGGGGCGCGGCGGGCGCACGCATCTGGTCAGCCCGGCAATGGCTGCCGCTGCTGCTGTGACCGGACATTTCGCCGACATTCGCAACATTAAATAAGGAGCACACCATGGCAGAGAAATTTATCAAACACACAGGCCTGGTGGTTCCGCTGGATGCCGCCAATGTCGATACCGATGCAATCATCCCGAAACAGTTTTTGCAGAAAGTGACCCGTACGGGTTTTGGCGCGCATCTGTTTAACGACTGGCGTTTTCTCGATGAAAAAGGCCAACAGCCAAACCCGGACTTCGTGCTGAACTTCCCGCAGTATCAGGGCGCTTCCATTTTGCTGGCACGAGAAAACTTCGGCTGTGGCTCCTCGCGTGAGCACGCGCCCTGGGCATTGACCGACTACGGTTTTAAAGTGGTGATTGCGCCGAGTTTTGCTGACATCTTCTACGGCAATAGCTTTAACAACCAGCTGCTGCCGGTGAAATTAAGCGATGCAGAAGTGGACGAACTGTTTGCGCTGGTGAAAGCCAATCCGGGGATCCATTTCGACGTGGATCTGGAAGCGCAAGAGGTGAAAGCGGGAGAGAAAACCTATCGCTTTACCATCGATGCCTTCCGCCGCCACTGCATGATGAATGGTCTGGACAGCATCGGCCTGACCCTGCAGCACGACGACGCTATTGCGTCTTATGAAGCAAAACAACCTGCGTTTATGAATTAGACCCCTTGCCCGGTCAAATGACCGGGCTTTCCGCTATCGTCCACGTCATCAAACGTCTTTAACCTTTGCGGTTAAAAATAATGCGACAACAGAAATAATCGCAATTACCCAGTAGACAGCAAAGTGCCCCCAACTTTGTGCAATTGCTCCCTGAATAACACCAGCCAGAATTACCCCGGTAGAGATAGTGTTGGTAAATAAGGTGGTAGCTGCCCCCGCTCTTCCAGGCATTAAATCCTGAAACCATAGCATCCCAATACCCGCAACAATGCCGATAAATACAGCGTTAAAAAGTTGCAGCGTCATCAACGCCATACGGCTATGAAAGAAAATCAATCCAGTGTAAAACAGCACTCCTGCCACCACTGCAATGACCATCATTCGCCGCTTACCATAACGTTTGACATAGTAGCCAGCCAGAATCATTGCTGGTATTTCCAGTCCAGCTGCCGTCCCCATCAGGAAACCCGCCAGTTTGTCTGGCAATCCTAAATCGCTACTGATCCACAATGGCATATCAATAATGTACATAGTGTTGCAGGTCCACATTAACGTCGAGGCGACAAATAACATCCGTACGTTACTATCCTGCCAGTCACCTTGCATTGATAAAGCATTTTCCGACGGCAGTTCTACCCGCGCCACAGACAGAAGCATAAATGCAATCAATACCAGACTGAGTGTGAATATCCCGGCGGCAATCGAAAACATCACTGTAAAGCCGTAATTCAACGCCAGCATAAAGGCCAGCGGTGGACCGATTACCCATGCCAGAGAAAGCTGCGCACGCATCACCGAGCTAAACATCACCACTTCTCGCGCCGAGTTATCCGCGTATTCCCGCGCCAGAGCAAATAACTGTGGCATTGCCGTATTGGCCAGAGATGCCAGAAGCACACCACAGGTGATAAGCGTCAGATAATGACGATTAAATGCAAACAGTAGCGCATTGCCAATAGCCATCAAACAGCAAAATATAATCAGTTTTCGCCGATCGCCCTGACTGTCAGAACGTTTTGCCAACCAGAGGCTTACGCCGATCCCAGCAATAGCATTCACCGTATAAAAGAGTCCGATCCAGAAAGGTTGCGCGCCAACCTCACGACTCAGAAATAAGCTCAATGTAGGAGCCTGTAGCGCCCCGGCCACCCCCATCATAAAAGCGACCAGCATAAATGCCGCGTAAACACCGTTCATACGGCGAGCCATCGTCATTATCCAGATCATACGTTCCCTTTTTAGCGCGGCGAGAATAAAAAAAACCAGCAGGTATAATCTGCTGGCGGGTGATTTTACACCAATACTCAGTCACACATGATGCAGGCAAGTCAACTTTCAGAATTGCGGTCATCCCACTGCATCAGTCCTTCAAGCATGGTTAATCGTTGTGGGACGCTTAACCAACGCAACCAGCACAACTTCGCTGTCGCGGTAAAATAGTGCTGATAAAACTGACGCATGGGGCACCTCCTTGCTTCATCGTTAGGAATTATTGACTTAATATAGGGAAAATAAAATTGCTGTCTTTTGCGCAGGAGTTCCCCTTTTATGCCATCTGCTCGTCTGCAACAACAGTTCATCCGCCTGTGGCAATGCTGCGAGGGTAAATCGCAGGACACAACGCTCAACGAACTGGCAGCGTTATTGAGCTGCTCGCGTCGTCATATGCGTACCCTGCTCAACACCATGCAGGATCGCGGCTGGCTGACGTGGGAAGCGGAAGTCGGGCGCGGTAAACGCTCGCGTCTGACATTCCTCTATACCGGGCTGGCGCTTCAGCAACAGCGGGCGGAAGACCTGCTGGAGCAGGATCGTATCGACCAACTAGTGCAGTTGGTTGGCGACAAAGCGACTGTGCGGCAAATGCTGGTTTCTCATCTGGGCCGCAGCTTCCGCCAGGGGCGGCACATCCTGCGCGTGCTCTACTATCGTCCGTTGCGTAATCTGCTACCTGGCAGCGCATTGCGCCGTTCCGAAACCCATATTGCCCGGCAAATCTTCAGTTCGCTAACGCGCATAAATGAGGAAAATGGGGAACTGGAAGCAGACATCGCCCACCACTGGCAGCAAATATCACCGCTTCACTGGCGTTTCTTTTTGCGTCCAGGAGTCCATTTTCATCATGGTCGTGAACTGGAAATGGACGACGTGATCGCCTCTTTAAAACGAATCAATACGCTGCCGCTCTATTCGCATATTACGGACATTGTGTCGCCGACGCCCTGGACGCTGGATATCCATCTCACGCAGCCGGACCGCTGGTTGCCGTTACTGCTGGGGCAAGTTCCGGCGATGATCCTGCCGTGCGAATGGGAAACCCTCAGTAACTTTGCCAGCCATCCTATTGGCACCGGTCCGTATGCGGTGATTCGCAACAGCACCAATCAACTGAAAATTCAGGCATTCGATGACTTCTTCGGTTACCGGGCATTAATCGACGAAGTTAACGTCTGGGTTCTGCCGGAAATTGCCGACGAGCCAGCCGGTGGTCTGATGCTAAAAGGTCCACAGGGCGAGAAAAAAGAGATTGAAAGCCGCCTGGAGGAAGGTTGCTACTATTTACTGTTCGACAGCCGCACCCATCGCGGGGCGAATCAGCAAGTCAGGGACTGGGTAAGCTATGTGCTTTCTCCAACTAATCTGGTCTATTTCGCTGAGGAACAGTACCAGCAACTGTGGTTCCCGGCTTATGGACTGCTCCCCCGTTGGCACCATGCCCGCACCATAAAGAGCGAAAAACCGGCTGGCCTGGAAAGCCTCACCCTGACCTTTTATCAGGATCACAGTGAGCATCGGGTGATTGCCGGGATCATGCAGCAGATTCTGGCAAGTCACCAGGTCACGCTGGAAATCAAAGAGATCAGCTACGATCAGTGGCATGAAGGAGAGATCGAGAGCGATATCTGGCTTAATAGCGCCAACTTTACGCTGCCGCTGGATTTTTCGCTGTTCGCGCACTTGTGCGAGGTGCCGCTGCTCCAACACTGTATTCCGATCGACTGGCAAGCCGACGCCGCCCGCTGGCGCAATGGCGAAATGAACCTGGCGAACTGGTGCCAGCAACTGGTCGCCAGTAAAGCAATGGTGCCGCTTATCCACCACTGGCTGATCATTCAGGGACAACGCAGTATGCGCGGCCTGCGTATGAATACCCTCGGCTGGTTCGATTTTAAATCAGCGTGGTTTGCGCCACCGGATCCATGATTGCTGGTAGATAACAAAATCACTACACTAACGCCGTTCTCAACGGGGTGCCACGCAAACGCGTGCGCTGAGAAAATACCCGTCGAACCTGATCCGGATAACGCCGGCGAAGGGATTTGAGGCTCCTTCTCAAGTCCTTTGCCACTCTTTTTTGAGGTGCAAAGTGTTAAAAAAATGTCTTCCCCTGCTGTTGCTGTGCACAGCGCCCGTTTTCGCTAAACCCGTTCTGACTGTTTATACCTACGATTCCTTCGCCGCCGACTGGGGGCCTGGTCCAAAGATCAAAAAAGCTTTTGAAGCCAACTGTAACTGCGAACTGAAACTGGTGGCGCTGGAAGATGGCGTTTCGCTTCTCAACCGTCTACGGATGGAAGGCAAAAATAGTAAAGCCGATGTGGTGCTGGGGCTGGATAACAATCTGTTAGACGCCGCCAGTAAAACCGGACTATTTGCCAAAAGCGGTGTGGCAGCGGATGCCGTTAACGTTCCCGGCGGCTGGAATAATGACACTTTCGTCCCGTTTGATTACGGCTATTTCGCCTTCGTCTATGACAAGAACAAACTGAAAAACCCGCCGCAAAGCCTGAAAGAATTGGTTGAGAGCGATCAGAACTGGCGGGTGATTTATCAGGATCCGCGTACCAGCACGCCGGGGCTGGGTCTGCTGTTGTGGATGCAAAAAGTCTATGGCGATGACGCCCCACAAGCCTGGCAAAAACTGGCGAAGAAAACCGTCACGGTCACCAAAGGCTGGAGCGAAGCCTACGGCCTGTTTTTAAAAGGTGAAAGCGATCTGGTACTGAGTTACACCACCTCTCCGGCTTATCACATTCTCGAAGAGAAAAAAGATAACTACGCCGCCGCGAACTTTAGCGAAGGTCACTATCTGCAGGTGGAAGTCGCCGCCCGCACCGCTGCCAGCAAGCAGCCGGAGCTGGCGCAAAAATTCCTCCAGTTTATGGTTTCTCCGGCTTTTCAGAATGCGATCCCAACCGGTAACTGGATGTATCCGGTGGCAAATGTCACGCTGCCTGCCGGGTTTGAACAATTGACCAAACCGGCCACCACGCTGGAGTTCACACCAGCTGAAGTGGCGGCACAACGTCAGGCATGGATTAGCGAATGGCAACGCGCCGTCAGCCGTTAATTCCCGGCTGGTTAATTCCAGGTGTAAGCGCCGCCACGCTGGTGGTAGCGGTTGCGCTCGCGGCGTTTCTCGCCCTGTGGTGGAACGCGCCGCAGGGTAACTGGGTGGCAGTCTGGCAGGACAGCTACCTGTGGCATGTGGTGCGCTTCTCCTTCTGGCAGGCGTTTCTCTCGGCGCTACTCTCTGTCGTACCCGCGATATTCCTCGCCCGCGCCCTCTATCGCAGGCGCTTTCCGGGTCGGCTGGCGCTGTTGCGTCTGTGCGCAATGACCTTGATCCTCCCGGTGCTAGTTGCTGTTTTCGGCATTCTTAGCGTCTATGGTCGTCAGGGCTGGCTGGCATCGCTCTGCCAATCGCTCGGTCTGGAGTGGACCTTTTCGCCCTACGGCCTGCAAGGCATTTTGCTGGCGCACGTATTTTTTAATCTGCCGATGGCGAGCCGCTTATTACTCCAGGCACTGGAAAACATTCCCGGCGAACAACGTCAGCTTGCCGCCCAGCTTGGGATGCGCGGCTGGCATTTTTTCCGCTTCGTCGAATGGCCGTGGCTACGGCGACAAATCCCGCCGGTTGCCGCGCTTATCTTTATGCTCTGTTTCGCCAGCTTCGCCACCGTGCTATCGCTGGGCGGCGGTCCGCAGGCAACCACTATCGAGCTGGCTATTTATCAGGCGCTGAGTTACGACTACGATCCTGCCCGCGCGGCGATGCTGGCGCTGCTCCAGATGGTGTGTTGCCTTGGGCTGGTGCTGTTGAGTCAGCGACTAAGTAAGGCCATTGCGCCCGGCACCACGCTGCTGCAAGGCTGGCGCGATCCGGACGATCGTCTGCATAGCCGCATTTGCGACACGGTGTTAATAGTGCTGGCGCTGCTGCTGTTGCTGCCACCGTTGCTGGCGGTGATCGTCGATGGGGTAAATCGCCAGTTGCCGGAAGTGCTGGCACAACCGGTGCTGTGGCAGGCGCTGTGGACCTCGTTGCGTATTGCGCTGGCGGCAGGTGTATTGTGCGTAGTGCTGACCATGATGCTGCTATGGAGCAGTCGCGAACTGCGGGCGCGGCAGAAAATGCTGGCGGGTCAGGCGCTGGAGATGAGCGGCATGTTGATCCTCGCCATGCCGGGGATTGTGCTGGCTACCGGCTTCTTTTTACTGCTCAACAACACTATCGGCCTGCCACAATCTGCTGACGGCATTGTGATTTTCACCAATGCGTTAATGGCGATCCCTTATGCGCTGAAAGTACTGGAAAACCCGATGCGCGATATCACCGCCCGCTACAGTATGTTGTGTCAGTCGCTGGGCATTGAAGGCTGGTCGCGCTTAAAAGTGGTCGAGCTGCGCGCCCTGAAACGTCCACTGGCGCAGGCGCTGGCTTTTGCCTGCGTGCTGTCGATTGGTGATTTTGGCGTAGTGGCGTTGTTCGGTAACGATGATTTCCGTACCCTGCCGTTTTATCTCTACCAGCAAATTGGCTCCTATCGCAGCCAGGACGGCGCGGTCACCGCGTTAATTCTGCTACTACTCTGTTTTCTGCTGTTTACCGTGATTGAAAAACTACCGGGGCGAAATGTTAAAACTGACTGATATCACCTGGCTTTATCACCATTTGCCGATGCGTTTTAGCTTAACGGTAGAACGCGGCGAGCAGGTGGCAATCCTCGGGCCAAGCGGCGCGGGTAAAAGTACCCTGCTGAATTTGATTGCCGGTTTTCTGACGCCAGCCAGCGGTTCGCTGACTATCGATGGTGTTGATCACACCACGACGCCGCCGTCACGCCGTCCGGTGTCGATGCTGTTTCAGGAGAACAACCTGTTCAGCCATCTGACGGTCGCGCAGAACATCGGGCTGGGGCTAAATCCGGGGTTGAAACTGAACGCGGCACAGCAGGAGAAAATGCACGCGATTGCCCGTCAGATGGGGATTGATAATTTAATGGCGCGGTTACCGGGCGAGCTTTCCGGCGGTCAGCGACAGCGCGTGGCGTTAGCGCGTTGTCTGGTGCGCGAACAGCCGATTTTATTGCTCGATGAACCGTTCTCTGCGCTCGATCCGGCGTTACGTCAGGAGATGCTGACGCTGGTGAGCACGAGCTGCCAGCAGCAAAAAATGACGCTATTGATGGTGTCGCACAGTGTGGAAGATGCGGCGCGGATCGCCACACGCTCGGTGGTGGTCGCCGACGGGCGCATCGCCTGGCAGGGTAAGACTGAAGAAGTGTTGAGCGGTAAGGGGAGTGCTTCGGCAATATGGGGGATTCAGGGTTAGTATGCACTGTCAGATCCGGCGTGGACACTTGATCCGACGTACGGCCAGTGCGTTTTGTAGGCCTGATAAGACGCGGTCAGGGTCGCATAAGACAACCCGCACAAGACAATCCCCTAAACCCCAACCACTTTACGCAAAATATCGATATACACCGGCATCAACGGGTGGCGAATTAACACCACCAGCGCCACCACGCCGATGGCAGAAATCAACGGCGTCAGCCACAACAAACGGCCGCGCGACAAATAATGACTTAAACGATCGGTTGCTTTACCGCTGCGCCATAACCGCCAGCACAGCCAGCCACCAACCCACAAAAATACCGCCGTCGCCAGCAGCAACCATTTAAACTCGCCGCTCTGCATTCCGGCTGGAATATCGATCGCCGCGCCCGCCAGAATCCCAGGCAGGAAGTAAAACGGTGGCCACAGCAGGCAGCCGATAATATTCGGCGTAATGAATTTTGCCACCGGCAGATCCAGCATTCCCGCCACCATTGGCACCAGCGGACGCGTCGGGCCAACAAAGCGACCGACCAGAATGGTGAACATGCTGTGTTGATGCAACGCATGTTCAGTTTTATCGAGTAATGCTTTGTTTTTCTTCAGAAATGACCAGCGATGCAACGGCTTTTTAAAACGCCAGCCCAGCCAGAAGGAGATCCAGTCGCCCAGCAGACAACCGACAATCCCTGCCAGCCAAGCGTGCCAGAAACTTAACTCGCCGCTGCCAATCAGCGCTCCCAGCCCCGCCATCAGCACCGTACCGGGTAGAATCAAACCGACCAGCGCCAGCGACTCCAGAAAGGCCACCAACACCACCGCCATCAATGAATACACGGTAGATTGGGTAATAAAGTGTTCCAGCAATGCTTGCATAATGTGCCTGTCAAATGGACGAAGCAGGGATTCTGCAAACCCTATGCTACTCCGTCAAGCCGTCAATTGTCTGATTCGTTACCAATTATGACAACTTGACGGCTACATCATTCACTTTTTCTTCACAACCGGCACGGAACTCGCTCGGGCTGGCCCCGGTGCATTTTTTAAATACCCGCGAGAAATAGAGTTGATCGTCAAAACCAACATTGCGACCGACGGTGGCGATAGGCATCCGGGTGGTGCTCAAAAGCAGCTTCGCCTGGCTGATACGTTGGTCCTCGCGCCAGCTTAAGACGCTAATCCCTAACTGCTGGCGGAAAAGATGTGACAGACGCGACGGCGACAAGCAAACATGCTGTGCGACGCTGGCGATATCAAAATTGCTGTCTGCCAGGTGATCGCTGATGTACTGACAAGCCTCGCGTACACGATTATCCATCGGTGGATGGAGCGACTCGTTAATCGCTTCCATGCGCCGCAGTAACAATTGCTCAAGCAGATTCATCGCCAGCAGCTCCGAATAGCGCCCTTCCCCTTGCCCGGCGTTAATGATTTGCCCAAACAGGTCGCTGAAATACGGCTGGTGCGCTTCATCCGGGCGAAAGAAACCCGTATTGGCAAATATTGACGGCCAGTTAAGCCATTCATGCCAGTAGGCGCGCGGACGAAAGTAAACCCACTGGTGATACCATTCGCGAGCCTCCGGATGACAACCGTAGTGATGAATCTCTCCTGGCGGGAACAGCAAAATATCACCCGGTCGGCAGACAAATTCTCGTCCCTGATTTTTCACCACCCCCTGACCGCGAATGGTGAGATTGAGAATATAACCTTTCATTCCCAGCGGTCGGTCGATAAAAAAATCGAGATAACCGTTGGCCTCAATCGGCGTTAAACCCGCCACCAGATGGGCATTAAACGAGTATCCCGGCAGCAGGGGATCATTTTGCGCTTCAGCCATACTTTTCATACTCCCGCCATTCAGAGAAGAAACCAATTGTCCATATTGCATCAGACATTGCCGTCACTGCGTCTTTTACTGGCTCTTCTCGCTAACCCAACCGGTAACCCCGCTTATTAAAAGCATTCTGTAACAAAGCAGGACCAAAGCCATGACAAAAACGCGTAACAAAAGTGTCTATAATCACGGCAGAAAAGTCCACATTGATTATTTGCACGGCGTCACACTTTGCTATGCCATAGCATTTTTATCCATAAGATTAGCGGATCCTACCTGACGCTTTTTATCGCAACTCTCTACTGTTTCTCCATACCCGTTTTTTTGGATGGAGTGAAACGATGGCGATTGCAATTGGCCTCGATTTTGGCAGTGATTCTGTGCGAGCTTTGGCGGTGGACTGCGCCAGCGGTGAAGAGATCGCCACCAGCGTAGAGTGGTATCCCCGTTGGCAAAAAGGGCAATTTTGTGATGCCCCGAATAACCAGTTCCGTCATCATCCGCGTGACTACATTGAGTCAATGGAAGCGGCACTGAAAACCGTGCTTGCAGAGCTTAGCGTCGAACAGCGCGCAGCTGTGGTCGGGATTGGCGTTGACAGTACCGGCTCGACGCCCGCACCGATTGATGCCGACGGTAACGTGCTGGCGCTGCGCCCGGAGTTTGCCGAAAACCCGAACGCGATGTTCGTATTGTGGAAAGACCACACTGCGGTTGAAGAAGCGGAAGAGATTACCCGTTTGTGCCACGCGCCGGGCAACGTTGACTACTCCCGCTATATTGGCGGTATTTATTCCAGCGAATGGTTCTGGGCAAAAATCCTGCATGTGACTCGCCAGGACAGCGCCGTGGCGCAATCTGCCGCATCGTGGATTGAGCTGTGCGACTGGGTGCCAGCTCTGCTTTCCGGTACCACCCGCCCGCAGGATATTCGTCGCGGACGTTGCAGCGCCGGGCATAAATCTCTGTGGCACGAAAGCTGGGGCGGCTTGCCGCCAGCCAGTTTCTTTGATGAGCTGGACCCGATCCTCAATCGCCATTTGCCTTCCCCGCTGTTCACTGACACCTGGACTGCCGATATTCCGGTGGGCACCTTATGCCCGGAATGGGCGCAGCGTCTCGGCCTGCCTGAAAGCGTGGTGATTTCCGGCGGCGCGTTTGACTGCCATATGGGCGCAGTTGGCGCAGGCGCACAGCCTAACGCACTGGTAAAAGTTATCGGTACTTCCACCTGCGACATTCTGATTGCCGACAAACAGAGCGTTGGCGAGCGGGCAGTTAAAGGTATTTGCGGTCAGGTTGATGGCAGCGTGGTGCCTGGATTTATCGGTCTGGAAGCAGGCCAATCGGCGTTTGGTGATATCTACGCCTGGTTTGGTCGCGTACTCGGCTGGCCGCTGGAACAGCTTGCCGCCCAGCATCCGGAACTGAAAGCGCAAATCAACGCCAGCCAGAAACAACTGCTTCCGGCGCTGACCGAAGCATGGGCCAAAAATCCGTCTCTGGATCACCTGCCGGTGGTGCTCGACTGGTTTAACGGTCGTCGCACGCCAAACGCTAACCAACGCCTGAAAGGGGTGATTACCGATCTTAACCTCGCTACCGACACTCCGCTGCTGTTCGGCGGTTTGATTGCTGCCACCGCCTTTGGCGCACGCGCAATCATGGAGTGCTTTACCGATCAGGGGATCGCCGTCAATAACGTGATGGCGCTGGGCGGCATCGCGCGGAAAAACCAGGTCATTATGCAGGCCTGCTGCGACGTGCTGAATCGCCCGCTGCAAATTGTTGCCTCTGACCAGTGCTGTGCGCTCGGTGCGGCGATTTTTGCTGCCGTCGCCGCGAAAGTGCACGCAGACATCCCATCAGCCCAGCAAAAAATGGCCAGTGCGGTAGAGAAAACCCTGCAACCGCGCAGCGAACAGGCACAACGCTTTGAACAGCTTTATCGCCGCTATCAGCAATGGGCGATGAGCGCCGAACAACACTATCTTCCAACTTCCGCCCCGGCACAGGCTGCCCAGGCCGTTGCGACTCTATAAGGACACGATAATGGCGATTTTTGATAATTATGAAGTGTGGTTTGTCATTGGCAGCCAGCATCTGTATGGCCCGGAAACCCTGCGTCAGGTCACCCAACATGCCGAGCACGTTGTTAATGCGCTGAATACGGAAGCGAAACTGCCCTACAAACTGGTGTTGAAACCGCTGGGCACCACGCCGGATGAAATCACCGCTATTTGCCGCGACGCGAATTACGACGATCGTTGCGCTGGTCTGGTGGTGTGGCTGCACACCTTCTCCCCGGCCAAAATGTGGATCAACGGCCTGACCATGCTCAACAAACCGTTGCTGCAATTCCACACCCAGTTCAACGCGGCGCTGCCGTGGGACAGTATCGATATGGACTTTATGAACCTGAACCAGACTGCACATGGCGGTCGCGAGTTCGGCTTCATTGGCGCGCGTATGCGTCAGCAACATGCCGTCGTTACCGGTCACTGGCAGGATAAACAAGCCCATGAGCGTATCGGCTCCTGGATGCGTCAGGCGGTCTCTAAACAGGATACCCGTCATCTGAAAGTCTGCCGATTTGGCGATAACATGCGTGAAGTGGCGGTCACCGATGGCGATAAAGTTGCCGCACAGATCAAGTTCGGTTTCTCCGTCAATACCTGGGCGGTTGGCTATCTGGTGCAGGTGGTGAACTCCATCGCGACGGCGATGTTAACGCGCTGGTCGATGAGTACGAAAGCTGCTACACCATGACGCCTGCCACACAAATCCACGGCGAAAAACGACAGAACGTGCTGGAAGCGGCGCGTATTGAGCTGGGGATGAAGCGTTTCCTGGAACAAGGTGGCTTCCACGCGTTCACCACCACCTTTGAAGATTTGCACGGTCTGAAACAGCTTCCAGGTCTGCCCGTACAGCGTCTGATGCAGCAGGGTTACGGCTTTGCGGGCGAAGGCGACTGGAAAACCGCCGCCCTGCTTCGCATCATGAAGGTGATGTCAACCGGTCTGCAGGGCGGCACCTCCTTTATGGAGGACTACACCTATCACTTCGAGAAAGGTAATGACCTGGTGCTCGGCTCCCATATGCTGGAAGTCTGCCCGTCGATTGCCGTAGAAGAGAAACCGATCCTCGACGTTCAGCATCTCGGTATTGGTGGTAAGGACGATCCTGCCCGACTGATCTTCAATACCCAAACCGGTCCAGCGATTGTCGCCAGCCTGATTGATCTCGGCGATCGTTACCGTCTGCTGGTTAACTGTATCGACACGGTGAAAACACCGCACTCCCTGCCGAAACTGCCGGTGGCGAATGCACTGTGGAAAGCGCAACCGGATCTGCCAACTGCTTCCGAAGCGTGGATCCTCGCTGGTGGCGCGCACCATACCGTCTTCAGCCATGCGCTGAACCTCAACGATATGCGCCAGTTCGCCGAGATGCACGACATTGAAATCACGGTGATTGATAACGACACCCGCCTGCCAGCGTTTAAAGACGCACTGCGCTGGAACGAAGTGTATTACGGATTTCGTCGCTAAGTAGCCACATCAGGTATGTAACGCCTGATGCGACGCTGACGCGTCTTATCTGGCCTACACGCTGCGATTTTGTAGGCCGGATAAGCAAAGCGCATCCGGCATTCAACGCCTGATGCGACGCTGGCGCGTCTTATCAGGCCTACGCGCTGCGATTTTGTAGACCGGATAAGCGAAGCGCATCCGGCACGAAGGAGTCAACATGTTAAAAGATCTCAAACGCCAGGTATTAGAAGCCAACCTGGCGCTGCCAAAACACAACCTGGTCACGCTCACATGGGGCAACGTCAGCGCCGTTGATCGCGAGCGCGGCGTCTTTGTGATCAAACCTTCCGGCGTCGATTACAGCGTCATGACCGCTGACGATATGGTCGTGGTTAGCATCGAAACCGGTGAAGTGGTTGAAGGTACGAAAAAGCCCTCCTCCGACACGCCAACTCACCGGCTGCTCTATCAGGCATTCCCCTCCATTGGCGGCATTGTGCATACGCACTCGCGCCACGCCACCATCTGGGCGCAGGCGGGTCAGTCGATTCCAGCAACCGGCACCACCCACGCCGACTATTTCTACGGCACCATTCCCTGCACCCGCAAAATGACCGACGCAGAAATCAACGGCGAATATGAGTGGGAAACCGGTAACGTCATCGTAGAAACCTTTGAAAAACAGGGTATCGATGCAGCGCAAATGCCCGGCGTTCTGGTCCATTCCCACGGCCCGTTTGCATGGGGCAAAAATGCCGAAGATGCGGTGCATAACGCCATCGTGCTGGAAGAGGTCGCTTATATGGGGATATTCTGCCGTCAGTTAGCGCCGCAGTTACCGGATATGCAGCAAACGCTGCTGGATAAACACTATCTGCGTAAGCATGGCGCGAAGGCATATTACGGGCAGTAATGACTGTATAAAACCACAGCCAATCAAACGAAACCAGGCTATACTCAAGCCTGGTTTTTTGATGGATTTTCAGCGTGGCGCAGGCAGGTTTTATCTTAACCCGACACTGGCGGGACACCCCGCAAGGGACAGAAGTCTCCTTCTGGCTGGCGACGGACAACGGGCCGTTGCAGGTTACGCTTGCACCGCAAGAGTCCGTGGCGTTTATTCACGCCGATCAGGTTCCCCGCGCTCAGCATATTTTGCAGGGTGAACAAGGCTTTCGTCTGACACCGCTGGCGTTAAAGGATTTTCACCGCCAGCCGGTGTATGGCCTTTACTGTCGCGCCCATCGCCAATTGATGAATTACGAAAAGCGTCTGCGTGAAGGTGGCGTTACCGTCTACGAGGCCGATGTGCGCCCGCCAGAACGCTATCTGATGGAGCGGTTTATCACCTCACCGGTGTGGGTCGAGGGTGATATGCACAATGGCACTATCGTTAATGCCCGTCTGAAACCGCATCCCGACTATCGTCCGCCGCTCAAGTGGGTTTCTATAGATATTGAAACCACCCGCCACGGTGAGCTGTACTGCATCGGCCTGGAAGGCTGCGGGCAGCGCATCGTTTATATGCTGGGGCCGGAGAATGGCGACGCCTCCTCGCTTGATTTCGAACTGGAATACGTCGCCAGCCGCCCGCTGCTGCTGGAAAAACTCAACGCCTGGTTTGCAAACCACGATCCCGATGTGATCATCGGCTGGAACGTGGTGCAGTTCGATCTGCGAATGCTGCAAAAACATGCCGAGCGTTACCGTCTTCCGCTGCGTCTTGGGCGCGATAATAGCGAGCTGGAGTGGCGCGAGCACGGCTTTAAAAACGGCGTCTTTTTTGCCCAGGCTAAAGGTCGGCTAATTATCGACGGTATCGAGGCGCTGAAATCCGCGTTCTGGAATTTCTCTTCATTCTCGCTGGAAACTGTCGCTCAGGAGCTATTAGGCGAAGGAAAATCTATCGATAACCCGTGGGATCGAATGGACGAAATTGACCGCCGTTTCGCCGAAGATAAACCTGCGCTGGCAACTTATAACCTGAAAGATTGCGAGCTGGTGACGCAGATCTTCCACAAAACTGAAATCATGCCATTTTTACTCGAACGAGCAACGGTGAACGGCCTGCCGGTGGATCGGCACGGCGGTTCGGTGGCAGCGTTTGGTCATCTCTATTTTCCGCGAATGCATCGCGCTGGTTATGTCGCGCCTAATCTCGGCGAAGTGCCGCCGCACGCCAGCCCTGGCGGCTACGTGATGGATTCACGGCCAGGGCTTTATGATTCAGTGCTGGTGCTGGACTATAAAAGCCTGTACCCGTCGATCATCCGCACCTTTCTGATTGATCCCGTCGGGCTGGTTGAAGGCATGGCGCAACCTGATCCAGAGCACAGTACCGAAGGTTTTCTCGATGCCTGGTTCTCACGGGAGAAACATTGCCTGCCGGAGATTGTGACTAACATCTGGCACGGGCGCGATAAAGCCAAACGTCAGGGTAATAAGCCGCTTTCGCAGGCGCTGAAGATCATTATGAATGCCTTTTATGGCGTGCTCGGCACCACCGCCTGCCGCTTCTTCGATCCGCGCCTGGCATCGTCGATCACCATGCGTGGTCATCAGATCATGCGGCAGACCAAAGCATTGATTGAAGCGCAGGGCTACGACATTATCTACGGAGATACCGACTCGACTTTTGTCTGGCTAAAAGGTGCACATTCGGAAGAAGAGGCGGCGAAAATCGGTCGTGCACTGGTGCAGCACGTTAACGCCTGGTGGGCGGAAACGCTGCAAAAACAACGGCTGACCAGCGCATTAGAACTGGAGTATGAAACTCATTTCTGCCGTTTTCTTATGCCAACCATTCGCGGAGCTGATACCGGCAGTAAAAAGCGCTACGCCGGGCTGATTCAGGAGGGCGACAAGCAGCGGATGGTGTTTAAAGGGCTGGAAACCGTGCGCACCGACTGGACGCCGCTGGCCCAGCAGTTTCAGCAGGAGCTGTACCTGCGTATCTTCCGCAACGAGCCATATCAGGAGTACGTCCGCCAAACCATCGACAAACTGATGGCGGGTGAACTGGATGCGCGGCTGGTTTACCGTAAACGCCTTCGCCGTCCGCTGAGCGAATATCAGCGTAATGTTCCGCCTCATGTACGCGCCGCTCGCCTTGCCGATGAAGAAAATCAAAAGCGCGGTCGCCCCTTGCAATATCAGAATCGCGGCACCATTAAGTACGTATGGACCACCAACGGCCCGGAGCCGCTGGACTACCAACGTTCACCACTGGATTACGAACACTATCTGACCCGCCAGCTACAACCCGTGGCGGAGGGAATACTCCCTTTTATTGAGGATAATTTTGCTACACTTATGACCGGGCAACTTGGGCTATTTTGAGCAAAAAAAAGAGTTCGCCAGATACCATTTTGATGCGTGACGAATGCTTTGCCATCCAGTACCATAGCGCCCTTTCCATTCCTGGACCTGAATAACACCACTACCTCATAAGCACGGTAGCGGGTGGTTATTGCCTGCAATTAAAGATATAGAGCCGAACACATATGCCTTTTACACTTGGTCAACGCTGGATCAGCGATACAGAAAG
Source organism: Shigella flexneri 2a str. 301 (assembly GCF_000006925.2). NCBI lineage: Bacteria > Pseudomonadati > Pseudomonadota > Gammaproteobacteria > Enterobacterales > Enterobacteriaceae > Shigella > Shigella flexneri. Next base: position 61,148 of record NC_004337.2, on the reverse strand, counting down.
CGAATTGGGACTTGGAACCGTTGTCGCGGTGGATGCGCGAACTGTCACTTTACTTTTCCCATCTACTGGTGAAAACCGTCTGTACGCACGCAGTGATTCCCCCGTGACCCGCGTGATGTTCAACCCTGGTGATACCATTACCAGCCATGACGGCTGGCAGATGCAAGTCGAAGAAGTAAAAGAAGAAAATGGCTTGCTGACCTATATCGGTACTCGCCTGGATACTGAAGAGTCCGGCGTAGCCCTGCGTGAAGTTTTCCTTGATAGCAAACTGGTGTTCAGCAAACCGCAGGACCGTCTGTTTGCCGGGCAGATTGACCGTATGGACCGCTTTGCGCTGCGTTATCGCGCGCGTAAGTATTCCAGCGAACAGTTCCGTATGCCGTACAGCGGCCTGCGCGGTCAGCGTACCAGCCTGATCCCGCATCAGCTCAACATCGCTCATGATGTTGGTCGCCGCCACGCGCCGCGCGTCCTGCTGGCTGACGAAGTGGGTTTAGGGAAAACCATTGAAGCCGGGATGATCCTGCATCAGCAACTGCTCTCTGGCGCTGCTGAACGTGTGCTGATTATCGTCCCGGAAACCTTACAGCATCAGTGGCTGGTAGAAATGCTGCGCCGTTTCAACCTGCGCTTTGCTCTGTTTGATGATGAGCGTTATGCCGAAGCTCAGCACGATGCTTACAACCCGTTTGACACCGAACAGCTGGTGATTTGCTCGCTGGATTTTGCCCGTCGTAGCAAACAGCGCTTGGAACATCTCTGTGAAGCCGAATGGGACCTGCTGGTGGTCGATGAAGCGCATCACCTGGTGTGGAGCGAAGATGCGCCAAGCCGTGAATATCAGGCCATTGAACAACTGGCAGAGCACGTGCCGGGCGTTCTGCTGCTGACCGCGACCCCGGAACAGCTGGGGATGGAAAGCCACTTCGCCCGTCTGCGTCTGCTGGACCCGAACCGTTTCCACGATTTTGCGCAGTTCGTTGAAGAGCAGAAAAATTATCGTCCGGTTGCGGACGCCGTTGCCATGCTGCTGGCAGGTAACAAACTGAGCAATGACGAACTGAACATGCTCGGCGAGATGATCGGCGAGCAGGATATCGAGCCGCTGTTGCAGGCAGCAAACAGCGACAGCGAAGATGCCCAGAGCGCCCGTCAGGAGCTGGTTTCGATGCTGATGGATCGCCACGGCACCAGCCGCGTGCTGTTCCGTAACACGCGTAACGGTGTGAAAGGATTCCCGAAACGCGAGCTGCACACCATTAAGCTGCCGCTACCGACGCAGTATCAGACGGCTATTAAAGTCTCCGGCATTATGGGCGCACGTAAAAGTGCGGAAGATCGTGCTCGCGATATGCTCTACCCGGAGCGTATTTATCAGGAATTTGAAGGTGATAACGCCACCTGGTGGAACTTCGATCCGCGCGTTGAGTGGCTGATGGGCTACCTGACCAGCCATCGCTCTCAGAAAGTGCTGGTGATCTGCGCCAAAGCTGCCACTGCGCTGCAACTGGAGCAGGTACTGCGCGAACGTGAAGGTATTCGCGCTGCGGTGTTCCACGAAGGTATGTCGATTATCGAACGTGACCGCGCTGCCGCCTGGTTTGCCGAAGAAGACACCGGCGCACAGGTACTGCTGTGCTCAGAAATCGGTTCTGAAGGACGTAACTTTCAGTTCGCCAGTCACATGGTGATGTTTGACCTGCCATTCAACCCGGATCTACTGGAGCAGCGTATTGGTCGTCTGGATCGTATCGGCCAGGCGCACGATATTCAGATCCATGTGCCTTATCTGGAGAAAACCGCTCAGTCGGTGCTGGTGCGCTGGTATCACGAAGGTCTGGATGCATTTGAGCACACCTGCCCGACCGGACGCACTATTTACGATAGCGTATACAACGATCTGATTAACTATCTGGCTTCACCGGATCAAACCGAAGGCTTTGACGATCTGATCAAAAGCTGCCGCGAGCAACATGAAGCGCTGAAAGCACAGCTGGAACAGGGTCGTGACCGCCTGCTGGAAATCCACTCCAACGGTGGCGAAAAAGCCCAGGCACTGGCAGAAAGCATTGAAGAGCAGGATGACGATACCAACCTGATCGCCTTCGCCATGAACCTGTTCGATATTATCGGTATCAATCAGGACGATCGCGGCGACAACATGATCGTGCTGACGCCGTCCGATCATATGCTGGTGCCGGACTTCCCTGGCCTGTCGGAAGATGGCATCACCATCACCTTTGATCGTGAAGTGGCGCTGGCGCGTGAAGATGCACAGTTTATTACCTGGGAGCATCCGCTGATCCGCAACGGTCTGGATCTGATCCTTTCTGGCGATACCGGTAGCAGCACGATTTCACTGTTAAAAAACAAAGCGTTGCCGGTAGGTACGCTGTTGGTGGAACTGATTTATGTGGTTGAAGCCCAGGCTCCGAAGCAGTTGCAGCTCAACCGCTTCCTGCCACCGACGCCGGTACGTATGCTGCTGGATAAAAACGGCAACAACCTGGCGGCGCAGGTAGAGTTTGAAACCTTTAACCGCCAGCTTAACGCGGTTAACCGTCACACCGGCAGCAAACTGGTTAACGCCGTGCAGCAGGATGTTCACGCTATCCTTCAACTGGGTGAAGCGCAGATCGAGAAATCTGCCCGTGCATTGATTGATGCAGCGCGTAACGAAGCCGACGAAAAACTGTCTGCCGAGCTGTCTCGTCTGGAAGCTCTGCGTGCAGTGAACCCGAACATTCGTGACGACGAACTGACCGCCATTGAGAGCAACCGTCAGCAGGTAATGGAAAGCCTGGATCAGGCAGGTTGGCGTCTGGATGCCCTGCGTTTGATCGTTGTAACGCATCAGTAACGGAGCCGAAAATGGGGATGGAAAACTACAATCCACCGCAGGAACCCTGGTTGGTTATCCTGTATCAGGATGACCATATTATGGTGGTCAACAAGCCGAGCGGTTTGTTGTCAGTGCCGGGTCGTCTGGAAGAGCACAAAGACAGCGTGATGACGCGCATTCAGCGTGATTATCCGCAGGCAGAATCGGTGCATCGTCTGGATATGGCTACCAGCGGCGTGATTGTAGTGGCGCTGACCAAAGCCGCGGAGCGGGAGTTAAAACGCCAGTTCCGCGAGCGCGAGCCGAAAAAGCAGTATGTGGCCCGCGTCTGGGGGCATCCATCCCCCGCAGAAGGTCTGGTGGATCTGCCGCTGATTTGCGACTGGCCAAACCGCCCGAAACAGAAAGTCTGTTACGAAACGGGTAAACCTGCGCAGACGGAATATGAAGTGGTGGAGTATGCGGCGGATAACACGGCAAGAGTGGTGTTAAAACCGATTACCGGGCGTTCGCATCAATTGCGTGTGCATATGCTGGCGCTGGGGCATCCGATTCTCGGCGATCGTTTTTATGCATCACCAGAAGCGAGAGCCGATGGCACCGCGTTTGTTGCTACATGCAGAGATGTTGACGATTACCCATCCGGCGTATGGCAATAGTATGACGTTTAAAGCGCCAGCGGATTTTTAATCGTCACGCTGGCGCAGTTCGGTAGGCGGATAAGGCGTTCACGCCGCATCCGGCAATTGTGCGCCGATTGCCTGATGCGACGCGGGCCGCGTCTTATCAGGCCTACAGTTTAAAACTTATTTAAACCCTTTCTGCTGCTTTATCAGCTCATATGCCTGCTGAATTTCCTGCGCTTTCTGCTTCGCCATCTCCATCATCTCAGGCGGCAAACCTTTCGCCACCAGCTTATCGGGATGGTGTTCACTCATCAGCTTACGGTAGGCACGTTTGATGGTGGTCGCATCATCCGTCGGCTTCACGCCCAGCACATTACAGGCATCTTCCAGCGTCGGGCCACGCTGCGCTTGCTGCCAGTTACCACCGCCAGATTGCTGCTGATAACCGCCGCCAAACTGTGCACCGCCCTGCATCATGCGCAAAAACTGGTCAAACTGGGCGCGGGAGATCCCTAATTCTTCAGCAATGACATACAGCACCGCCCGTTCATTCGGGTGCAGTGAACCATCAGCAAACGCCGCCTGAATCTGGATCTCCAGAAACATACGAATTAAGTCAAAACGACCAAAGCAGACACTGCGAAACTGGCGCATCTTTTCGCGCAGCGGGTAATTATCTGATTTTCCCACCCGGAACGCGTTTTGCGCCGCAGTACGGGAAGCGCCATGAAGGTTCATTCGGTCCATCAACTGGCTGGCGATATGAATATCAGCCTCCGTGACGCGACCTTTGGATTTGGTTAAATGCCCCATCACTTCAAAAGTGGTGGCAAAAAACAGCGCCTGACGCTCACGCTGGTTGGCGAACCACGCCATTTTACGGCTACGGGCTTTATCAAACATATGGCCAATTAACAGGCCTAACACTACGCCCCAAAAGCCGCCGCCCATCAGTAAGGCCACGGCCACGCCAATGATTTTTCCCCAATACTGCATATATTCCCCAAATCGACACACGGATATCAGGGCTATCTCCCACAATATAAAGGTGCTTTTACCGTTTTCCGGCTGCGGTCAATTGTGGGACATCGCCTATAATTTGCATTATCATACCTGTCATTCAATGCCGTGCCTAACACCACTGACGCTATTCGGACAGGATTAACACTAGCGTAGAGATGACGAGTACGTTAGTCTCTGACCGTTTGTCACGCGCAACGTTACCGATGATGGAACAATAAAATCAACGTATGAAAAAACGTATCCCCACTCTCCTGGCCACCATGATTGCCACCGCCCTTTATAGTCAACAGGGACTGGCAGCCGACCTCGCCTCACAGTGCATGTTGGGCGTGCCAAGCTATGACCGTCCTCTGGTACAGGGCGATACCAATGACTTACCCGTGACTATCAATGCTGACCACGCGAAAGGGGACTACCCGGATGACGCCGTGTTTACTGGCAGCGTGGATATCATGCAGGGTAACAGCCGTCTGCAGGCCGACGAAGTGCAGCTCCATCAAAAAGAGGCACCAGGACAACCGGAGCCGGTACGTACCGTTGATGCGCTCGGTAATGTCCATTACGACGATAACCAGGTGATCCTCAAAGGGCCGAAAGGCTGGGCGAATCTGAACACCAAAGATACCAACGTCTGGGAAGGTGATTACCAGATGGTGGGTCGCCAGGGTCGCGGTAAAGCGGACCTGATGAAACAACGTGGCGAAAACCGCTATACCATTCTGGATAACGGTAGCTTTACCTCCTGTCTGCCGGGTTCTGACACCTGGAGCGTGGTAGGTAGCGAAATTATTCATGACCGCGAAGAACAAGTTGCTGAGATCTGGAACGCCCGCTTTAAGGTGGGTCCGGTACCGATCTTTTATAGCCCCTATTTGCAGTTGCCGGTGGGTGACAAACGTCGCTCTGGTTTCTTGATCCCGAACGCCAAGTACACCACCACCAACTACTTTGAGTTCTACCTGCCATATTACTGGAACATCGCGCCAAATATGGATGCCACCATCACGCCGCATTATATGCATCGTCGTGGCAACATCATGTGGGAGAACGAATTCCGCTACCTCTCCCAGGCGGGCGCTGGCTTGATGGAACTGGACTATCTGCCTTCAGATAAAGTCTATGAAGATGAACACCCGAACGATGACAGTTCACGTCGTTGGTTATTCTACTGGAACCACTCCGGGGTCATGGATCAGGTGTGGCGTTTCAACGTCGACTACACCAAGGTCAGCGATCCTAGCTACTTCAATGATTTCGATAACAAGTACGGTTCCAGTACTGACGGCTACGCAACGCAAAAATTCAGCGTTGGCTATGCGGTGCAAAACTTCAATGCCACCGTTTCAACCAAGCAGTTCCAGGTTTTCAGCGAACAGAACACCAGTAGCTACTCGGCAGAGCCGCAGTTAGACGTTAATTACTACCAGAATGATGTTGGTCCGTTTGATACGCGTATTTACGGCCAGGCAGTGCACTTTGTTAACACCAGAGACGACATGCCTGAAGCAACCCGTGTTCACCTGGAACCGACCATCAATTTGCCGCTCTCTAATAACTGGGGCAGCATCAATACCGAAGCGAAGTTTCTGGCAACCCATTATCAGCAAACCAATCTTGACTGGTATAACTCCAGAAACACGACCAAGCTGGACGAATCCGTTAACCGCGTAATGCCGCAATTCAAAGTTGACGGCAAAATGGTCTTTGAACGCGATATGGAAATGCTGGCTCCGGGTTATACCCAAACGCTGGAACCGCGCGCGCAGTATTTGTACGTGCCGTATCGCGATCAGAGCGACATCTATAACTACGACTCGTCTCTGCTGCAATCTGACTACTCTGGCCTGTTCCGGGACCGGACTTACGGCGGTCTTGACCGTATTGCCTCCGCTAACCAAGTGACGACCGGTGTCACATCTCGCATATATGATGATGCTGCCGTTGAACGTTTTAATATTTCCGTTGGTCAAATCTACTATTTCACGGAGTCTCGCACTGGCGATGACAACATAACATGGGAGAATGACGACAAAACGGGCTCACTGGTGTGGGCAGGCGACACCTACTGGCGTATCTCCGAGCGTTGGGGATTGCGTGGCGGGATTCAGTACGATACACGTCTGGATAACGTAGCGACCAGTAACTCCAGCATTGAATACCGTCGGGATGAAGACCGTCTGGTACAGCTGAATTACCATTACGCCAGCCCGGAATATATTCAGGCTACGCTGCCTAAGTACTATTCCACTGCTGAGCAATATAAGAATGGTATTTCGCAGGTAGGTGCTGTCGCCAGCAGGCCAATTGCCGATCGTTGGTCCATTGTTGGGGCCTACTACTACGACACCAATGCGAACAAGCAAGCCGACTCTATGTTAGGTGTGCAATACAGCTCCTGCTGCTATGCAATTCGCGTCGGTTACGAGCGGAAGCTGAACGGTTGGGATAACGATAAACAACATGCGGTATATGACAACGCAATCGGCTTTAACATCGAACTTCGCGGCCTGAGCTCCAACTACGGTCTGGGTACGCAAGAGATGCTGCGTTCGAACATTCTGCCGTATCAAAACACTTTGTGATTTGTTGATTTACCACGTAATCCGCAGTGCGGTTAATTGAAATGGAAAAAGTATGAAGAACTGGAAAACGCTGCTTCTCGGTATCGCCATGATCGCGAATACCAGTTTCGCTGCCCCCCAGGTAGTCGATAAAGTCGCAGCCGTCGTCAATAACGGCGTCGTGCTGGAAAGCGACGTTGATGGATTAATGCAGTCGGTAAAACTGAACGCTGCGCAGGCAAGGCAGCAGCTTCCTGATGACGCGACGCTGCGCCACCAAATCATGGAACGTTTGATCATGGATCAAATCATCCTGCAGATGGGGCAGAAAATGGGAGTGAAAATCTCCGATGAGCAGCTGGATCAGGCGATTGCTAACATCGCGAAACAGAACAACATGACGCTGGATCAGATGCGCAGCCGTCTGGCTTACGATGGTCTGAACTACAACACTTATCGTAACCAGATCCGCAAAGAGATGATTATCTCTGAAGTGCGTAACAACGAGGTGCGTCGTCGCATCACCATCCTGCCACAGGAAGTCGAATCCCTGGCGCAGCAGGTGGGTAACCAAAACGACGCCAGCACTGAGCTGAACCTGAGCCACATCCTGATCCCGCTGCCGGAAAACCCGACCTCTGATCAGGTGAACGAAGCGGAAAGCCAGGCGCGCGCCATTGTCGATCAGGCGCGTAACGGCGCTGATTTCGGTAAGCTGGCGATTGCTCATTCTGCCGACCAGCAGGCGCTGAACGGCGGCCAGATGGGGTGGGGCCGTATTCAGGAGTTGCCGGGGATCTTCGCCCAGGCATTAAGCACCGCGAAGAAAGGCGACATTGTTGGCCCGATTCGTTCCGGCGTTGGCTTCCATATTCTGAAAGTTAACGACCTGCGCGGCGAAAGCAAAAATATCTCGGTGACCGAAGTTCATGCTCGCCATATTCTGCTGAAACCGTCGCCGATCATGACTGACGAACAGGCCCGCGTGAAACTGGAGCAAATTGCTGCTGATATCAAGAGTGGTAAAACGACTTTTGCTGCCGCAGCGAAAGAGTTCTCGCAGGATCCAGGTTCTGCTAACCAGGGCGGTGATCTCGGCTGGGCTACACCAGATATTTTCGATCCAGCCTTCCGTGACGCCCTGACCCGCCTGAACAAAGGTCAAATGAGTGCACCGGTTCACTCTTCATTCGGCTGGCATTTAATCGAACTGCTGGATACCCGTAATGTCGATAAAACCGACGCTGCGCAGAAAGATCGTGCATACCGCATGCTGATGAACCGTAAGTTCTCGGAAGAAGCAGCAAGCTGGATGCAGGAACAACGTGCCAGCGCCTACGTTAAAATCCTGAGCAACTAATGGTTAAAACCCAACGTGTTGTGATCACTCCCGGCGAGCCCGCCGGGATTGGCCCGGACTTAGTTGTCCAGCTTGCACAGCGTGAGTGGCCGGTCGAACTGGTTGTTTGTGCCGATGCCACTCTCCTTACCGACCGGGCAGCGATGCTCGGTTTGCCGCTCACCCTCCGCCCTTATTCCCCCAACTCCCCTGCACAACCGCAAACTACGGGCACATTAACGCTACTTCCTGTCGCGCTACGTGAATCTGTCACTGCGGGGCAGTTAGCGATTGAAAATGGGCATTACGTGGTGGAGACGCTGGCGCGAGCGTGTGATGGCTGTCTGAACGGTGAATTTGCTGCGCTGATCACAGGCCCCGTGCATAAAGGCGTCATTAACGACGCAAGCATTCCGTTTACCGGTCATACCGAGTTTTTCGAAGAGCGTTCGCAGGCGAAAAAAGTGGTGATGATGCTGGCGACCGAAGAACTTCGCGTGGCGCTGGCAACGACGCATTTACCGCTGCGCGATATCGCAGATGCTATCACCCCTGCACTTTTGCACGAAGTGATTGCTATTTTGCATCACGATTTGCGTACAAAATTTGGTATTGCCGAACCGCGCATTCTGGTCTGCGGGCTGAATCCGCACGCGGGCGAAGGCGGTCATATGGGTACGGAAGAGATAGACACCATTATTCCGGTGCTCGACGAGCTGCGGGCGCAGGGGATGAAACTCAACGGGCCGCTGCCTGCCGATACCCTGTTTCAGCCGAAATATCTCGATAACGCCGACGCCGTGCTGGCGATGTACCACGATCAGGGTCTTCCCGTGCTAAAATACCAGGGCTTCGGGCGCGGTGTGAACATTACGCTGGGCCTGCCCTTTATTCGCACATCAGTGGACCACGGCACCGCGCTTGAACTGGCGGGACGTGGCGAAGCCGATGTCGGCAGTTTTATTACGGCGCTTAATCTCGCCATCAAAATGATTGTTAACACCCAATGAATAATCGAGTCCACCAGGGCCACTTAGCCCGTAAACGCTTCGGGCAAAACTTTCTCAACGATCAGTTCGTGATCGACAGCATTGTTTCTGCCATTAACCCGCAAAAGGGCCAGGCAATGGTCGAAATCGGCCCCGGTCTGGCGGCATTGACCGAGCCGGTCGGCGAACGTCTGGACCAGCTGACGGTCATCGAACTTGACCGCGATCTGGCGGCACGTCTGCAAACGCATCCATTCTTAGGCCCGAAACTGACGATTTATCAGCAGGATGCGATGACCTTTAACTTTGGCGAACTGGCCGAGAAAATGGGTCAGCCGCTGCGTGTTTTCGGCAACCTGCCTTATAACATCTCCACGCCGTTGATGTTCCATCTGTTTAGCTATACTGATGCCATTGCCGACATGCACTTTATGTTGCAAAAAGAGGTGGTGAATCGTCTGGTTGCAGGACCGAACAGCAAAGCGTATGGTCGATTAAGCGTCATGGCGCAATACTATTGCAACGTGATCCCGGTACTGGAAGTTCCGCCGTCAGCCTTTACACCACCACCCAAAGTGGATTCCGCCGTCGTGCGCCTGGTCCCTCATGCAACGATGCCTCACCCGGTTAAAGATATTCGCGTGTTGAGCCGCATCACCACCGAAGCCTTTAACCAGCGTCGTAAAACCATTCGTAACAGCCTCGGCAACCTGTTTAGCGTCGAGGTGTTAACCGGAATGGGGATCGACCCGGCGATGCGAGCGGAAAATATCTCTGTCGCGCAATATTGCCAGATGGCGAACTATCTGGCGGAGAACGCGCCTTTGCAGGAGAGTTAACGATGATCAATTCGCCCCGAGTGTGTATTCAGGTTCAAAGCGTCTACATTGAGGCACAATCTTCACCTGATAATGAACGTTACGTTTTTGCTTATACCGTAACCATACGCAATCTGGGGCGAGCGCCAGTGCAGTTGTTGGGGCGTTACTGGCTGATCACCAATGGCAATGGCCGTGAAACCGAAGTCCAGGGCGAAGGAGTGGTTGGCGTCCAGCCACTTATCGCGCCTGGCGAAGAGTACCAGTACACCAGCGGTGCAATCATTGAAACCCCGCTGGGCACCATGCAGGGTCACTACGAAATGATCGATGAAAATGGCGTCCCTTTCAGCATCGACATTCCCGTATTCCGACTCGCCGTTCCCACACTCATTCATTAAAAGAATATGGCGACATACCTTATTGGCGACGTTCATGGTTGTTACGATGAACTGATCGCATTGCTGCATAAAGTAGAATTTACCCCCGGGAAAGATACCCTCTGGCTGACGGGCGATCTGGTCGCGCGCGGCCCGGGTTCGCTGGATGTTCTGCGCTATGTGAAATCCTTAGGCGACAGCGTACGTCTGGTGCTGGGCAATCACGATCTGCATCTGCTGGCGGTATTTGCCGGGATCAGCCGCAATAAACCGAAAGATCGCCTGACACCGCTGCTGGAAGCGCCGGATGCCGACGAGCTGCTTAACTGGCTGCGTCGCCAGCCTCTGCTGCAAATCGACGAAGAGAAAAAGCTGGTGATGGCCCACGCAGGGATCACGCCGCAGTGGGATCTGCAGACCGCCAAAGAGTGCGCGCGCGATGTAGAAGCGGTGCTGTCGAGTGACTCCTATCCCTTCTTTCTTGACGCTATGTACGGCGATATGCCAAATAACTGGTCACCGGAATTGCGGGGGCTGGGAAGACTGCGTTTTATCACCAACGCCTTTACCCGTATGCGTTTTTGCTTCCCGAACGGTCAACTGGATATGTACAGCAAAGAATCGCCGGAAGAAGCCCCTGCCCCACTGAAACCGTGGTTTGCGATTCCTGGCCCTGTCGCTGAAGAATACAGCATCGCCTTTGGTCACTGGGCATCGCTGGAAGGCAAAGGTACGCCGGAAGGTATTTACGCGCTGGATACCGGCTGCTGCTGGGGTGGGTCATTAACCTGCCTGCGCTGGGAAGATAAACAGTATTTTGTCCAGCCGTCGAACCGGCATAAGGATTTGGGCGAAGCGGCGGCGTCTTAAACACAGCCTGATACAGGAAGGCCGGATAAGACGCGACCGGCGTCGCATCCGGCACTAGCCGTAAATTCTATACAAACTTACCGCCGCTCCAGAATCTCAAAGCAATAGCTGTGAGAGTTCTGCGCATCGGCGTCGTGGAATTCGCTGAATACCGATTCCCAGTCATCCGGCTCGTAATCCGGGAAATGGGTGTCGCCTTCCACTTCTGCGTCGATATGCGTCAGATACAGTTTTTGCGCTTTTGGCAGGAACTGCTCATAAACGCGACCGCCGCCAATCACCATGATTTCTGGTACGTCACCACACGCCGCAATGGCTTCATCCACCGATTTCACCCACGTTACGCGATCGTCCGTACCCGGTTGACTGCTGAGGATAATATTTTTGCGTCCTGGCAACGGACGACCGATTGATTCCCAAGTATGGCGGCCCATAATCACGGGTTTATTTAAGGTGTTGCGTTTAAACCAGGCGAGATCGGCAGGCAGGTTCCACGGCATGGCGTTTTCCATGCCGATAACGCGATCTACCGCTAACGCCGCAATCAGACTGATCATTGAGATTTCCCGATAAAAAAATTGTCGCCACTATACGTAAAGCGTAAACCGTCGTCGACTGGTGCGAGGATGATGTTGAGGAAAATTTTATATTCTGCTGGCGAGTCCACGCTCTCCCCCTGGACTCGCCGCATTACAATGAAACAAAAACAAACAGTTAGCTGTAAAGTGTGATTTACGTCACTCTTTATTAAGATGAGGGTTTCGTTTCCGGTTCATCCGCCATGTTGCCGGTATGTTTACCTTCTTCTGTTCCCTGCCAGCCATGTCGTTGAATTAATGACAGATGTTCGCGGTCCTCGGTGATGATCTCACTTAACATCGCGCTGGTGCGTTTATAGACCGCCGCGCGGGCTTTGGTGTCATTCTCAACCATTGCCATCTCTTCCACCATCTGAATATTAAAGCGGCGGAACACATCGGCACGTTCTCGCGCTTCATACGGCCCCAGACCTAAACTTTCCAGCGCCAGACGCCCGGTTTTCAGCGCACCTTCAAAGGTTTCACGCTCCGGCTTTTCAACGCCTGCCTGACGCAAACGAATGTAGTGATCGACATCGCGGGCGCGGGCAATAATCTGCAAATGCGGGAAATGTTCTTTCACCATCTCCGTCAGTTGCAGGTTGGTTTGCGGATCGTCAATAGCGTTAATCAGCACTTCCGCTTTCGCCGCTCCGGCAGATTCCAGTAAATCCATCCGCGTGGCATCGCCATAAAACACTTTCATACCAAATTTACGCAGCGTTTCGATATGGTCCGGATCGTGATCGAGCACCACCATTTTCACCCCGCTGGAGAGCAGTAAACGTCCGGTAATCTGTCCAAAACGACCGAATCCGGCGATAATCACGCGCGGCTGTTCTTCATCGATCTCATCGGCTTCACGCGCCTCCTCCGTAGAAGATTGCTCAAGGCGATTGAGGATCACCAGCAGAATCGGCGTTGCTGCCATCGACAGCGCCACCGCCAGGGTCAGCGATTTCGCCCACTCCGGCTCCAGCACATTCGCCATCTGCGCCGCACCAAATACCACAAAGGCAAACTCACTGCCCTGCCCTAACAACACCGCAAACCAGCGACGCTGTTTATTTGGCACCTGCAACGGTCGGGCAATCAGCCACAGCATGGCGATTTTGATGATGAGGAAACCGAGCAGCAAAATGACAATGCGCAATGGGTTTTCAATCAGCGTGCCAAAGTCTATCGACATGCCAACACCGATGAAAAACAGCCCCAACAGCAAACCTTTAAACGGTTCGATATCGCTTTCCAACGCATGACGGTATTCCGAGCTTGCCAGCAGTACGCCCGCCAGAAACGCGCCCATCGCCATCGACAAGCCGACCTCTTCCAGCAGCAAACCAAAGCCAAACACAAGGAATAACGCCACGGCACTAAACACTTCCCGCAAGCCAGAGCGGGCAACAAAACGCAGCGCCGGACGCGTAACATAGCGCCCCAGCAATACCACCAGTACCAGCGCACCCGCCACTTTTAACGCCGAGAGAGCAAATGCGCCCATCGTCGTCGAGGCACTGCTCGCCGCCAGTAGCGGGATCATCGCCACCAGCGGGATTGCCGCGATATCCTGGAACAGCAGCACTGCAAAGGCACTGCGGCCCATTTGCGTCACCATCAGATTGCGTTCATTCATCGCCTGCATGGCAATCGCCGTTGATGAGAGCGCCAGCGTCATACCGATCAATTCCGCGACCTGCCAGCGCAGCCCAAGTAACATACAGAACAGCCCCAGCAGGCCACCGCAAATCACCATCTGCAATGCGCCACCGCCGAACACTGCCGCACGCAGCTTCCACAGCCTTTGTGGATCGAGTTCGAGGCCGATAATAAACAGCATCAGCACCACCCCAATCTCGGCAAAGTGCAGAATAGATTCGGCATCGGTCACCAGTCGCAGCCCCCACGGGCCAATAATGCAGCCGGCGATCAGGTAGCCAAGTACCGATCCCAGACCAAGACGTACCGCAATGGGTACAATCAGCGCCGCCGATCCGAGGTAGATCAGCGCCTGAACCAGCGTATGACTATCCATGATGGGCCTCCTGCCATTCCAGCAGACGTTGCTTATAGTGGCGCGCCTGCCCTTCGAGGGTTTCGTCGTCACAAATAAAGGTGCAGTGCATGGCAAACGGTGGCAGCCAGTTCAGCCCGCAGTAGATTGCCGTCGCCTGTAGCGGCTGCGACAGCACATCAAAGCCCGGATGCGCACCAATTTCAAAATGGCTTTCCCCGCCGCCGGTCGTCACCGCCCACAGCAAATGTTTGCCATGCAGCGCCGTGCCGCCGTGACCGTAAGCCCAGCCGTGCGACAAAACTTTATCGATCCAAAGTTTAAGAAGCGGAGGAATGCTGTACCACTGCATCGGGTGCTGCCAGACGATCAGATCGGCGCGAGAGAGCGCCTCCTGCTCGGCGGCAATATCGATATTGAAGTCAGGATAGAGTTGATAAAGAGAGCGAATTTCGACGCCTTCCAGCGTCCTTGCCTGTTCAAGCATCCGTTTATTCGCATGGGAATGATGCGGATACGGATGCGCATAAATGATGAGGATCATAGTTATTAGCCCGCGTGTTTACGCCTTTGTTTTCCCACAAAGTGTAGTCATATATTCACGCGGCTTATAGTCAATAATATTGATTCAGAAAAGAGAGAAATCTGAACAAATAATCCCATTCTCTGCCCGCGGATCGTCATATTGCTGGTCTGCGCCAGTGACATTCCTCGAGTCTCCGGGGCAAACGCTACGGAAATCAACAAGCCAAACAGCGAGATACCCGCCCCCATTAGCATCGTGTTACTGATACCGTAATTATTGATAAATATCGGCAGTGCCCAGGTCGAAACAATGGTGCCAATACGACTTAAGGACATAATCACGCCCACGGCAGAGGCGCGGATATCCGTCGGGAAGAGTTCATTAGGATAGAGCCACTGCAAATTACCCGGCCCGCCAGAGAAAAAGGCATACACCGCAAAGGCCATCACTACCAGCCAGATCCCCATATCCGGGATTAGCCCCAAAACCGCCAACGCCAGCGTCATCATGGCAAAGCTGCCAATCAACAATGGACGCCGTCCGGCAGTGTTTAGCCACAGCATCGGCGGAATACAGCCGAGCATAAAGAACAGGCTAATCACCACATTCCCTAGTGCCGCGTTTTTGCCAACCCCCAATCCCAACGAACCAACGATTTGCGGGCCAAAGGTGTAAATGGCGAACATTGGGATCACCTGGCAGGTCCAGATGGCGGCAACAAACAGAACAAAAGGAAAATGGCGGCGATTAAACAGATCGCGAAAACGGGTTTGCTGCGGCTGCTCTTCATCGAAAGCCACCGGTTCGCCAAACAGTTTTATCATCATCTCTTCGCACTCTTTTACTCGCCCTTTGCGTAATAACCAGCGGGGAGATTCTGGCAGTTCGAATCGACCAATCAAAATCAACAAACAAGGGATCGCCGCGCTACCCAGCATCCAGCGCCAACCACCTTCCACATCATAAAGCCAGTAGCCGACCAGATCGGCGCAGGTCGCGCCGACATACCACATCGCGGCAATAAAGCTGATGGAAAACGCCCGCTGACGGGTACTGGAGAACTCGGTGATCATCGAAGTGGCGATGGGATAATCTGCACCGATGACAATGCCGATGAGTACCCGCATCACCAACAGTTCGACGGGGGATGAAACACACATCGTCGCCACCGATATCACGCCGATGGCGATGATATCAATGAGGAACATTTTGCGCCGTCCGACTTTATCGGAGATATAGCCAAACAGCGATGTGCCAACGAACAGCCCGGCGAGCGTTCCCGCGCCCAGCAAGCCAATCCAGTCAGCGTCCAGTTTCAGCGCCGGAGTCAGTTGCTCCAGCGCCACGCCAATCATTACCAGTACATAACCATCCAGAAACGGACCACCGCTTCCCCACAGCAAAATGCGGCGGTGAATAGAGGAGAATTTGAGATCGTCAAAGTTTCTGGACGGTTGCATGGGTTATTCCTGTTTTTTTGCAATGAGAGTCAGTACGGCGTTACGTATCAAACCAACATCAGCCGTAACGGAACTCCACACCAAAGGTGCCGCGCGGGTATTCCCACTGTTCCAGCGCCGACCCCAGCCCCAGAATGCGACAGGTGCCGCACTCCAGACATCCGGCGTAATCGAAGCGCACACTGCCGTCATCCTGCTTCTTGTACAGACCTGCGGGGCACGCTTTCACCAGCAGCTCCAGCACCTGTTTATCAGCATCGGCCTTCACAACAATGTGCGGATGCTCTTCATCGACATTGAATTTATTGACGCCCAGTTTGACGTCCACATTGACGGGAGAAGTCATAAAACGGTCACTCCTTTCATGCCATCCTTGATCAGATTGATGAAGCCCACTTTCTTGCCGTGGCGGAGGATTTTCTTGCGCATCAGTTCCGGCGCACTGCCGTCAATGGTGAACAGGTCACGCGCCACGCCCACCGCCAGTTCCGGGTTGCCGCTAAACATGCGTGGGTTATCAAGGAACGCCGGTAGTTTCTGGTACATGCGCATATCGCGCAGCGGGCCACTCTCCAGATGCTGACGATATTCCGCGAGTTTTTGCTTACTGAAATCGTCGCTTTTCATCGCTGAAAGCACGGTTTTTGCTGCAGCTTCCCCGGCGGCAATCGCCAGATCCATACCGCGAATGGTAAAACCGAGGTTCATACACATTCCGGCGGCATCACCGGCAATCAATACGCCGTCACCGACCAGCTCCGGCAGCATGTTGATGCCTGCTTCCGGCACTACGTGAGCGGAATATTCCACCAGCTTGCCGCCCGCGATCAGCGGTGCAACGGCCGGATGCTGTTTGAAATCTTCCAGCATTTGCGGCACCGATTTTTTCGCGTCATGCAGATGATGCAGACCACAAACCAGCCCCAGCGACAGGGTATTTTCATTGGTATAAAGGAAGCCGCCGCCCATCAGGCCATCGGTGGGTGATCCCGCAAACAGACAAGCCGCGCCCTGATTACCCTGCAACTGAAAACGGTCTTCGATTACCGACTTCGGTAACTCGATCAGTTCCTTCACGCCAACCGCCACATCCGTCGGTTTAACGCGTTTTGCCATCCCCAACTTTTCGGCAAGGATGGAGTTCACCCCATCAGCAAGGAGCACCGTTTTCGCTTCAATCACATCACCATCGGCTTCTACACCGACGACTTTGCCATCGCGCTGTACGAGGTTATCGACGCGGATCCCGGTAATTAACTGCGCGCCCGCTTCTTCGGCCTGCTCCATCAACCAGGCATCAAATTTACTGCGCAAAACGGAGTAAGAACGCTGGGATGGCGAGGTTTCGTCACCGTTGCAGTAGTCCATAGTCATCGCTGACTTTTCCGTCATAAACGCGAGTTTTTCATGGGTGATCAGGCGTTCTACGGGGGCGGAATCGGCGAAACCTGGAATAATGTGTTCCAGACTGTGGGCATAGAGACGCCCGCCAGTAACGTTCTTGGCACCTGCGGAATTGCCACGCTCGATAACTAACACTTGCGCCCCTTCGCGGGCGAGCACCAGTGCGGCAACCGAACCGGCAAGCCCTGCACCGACGATGATGGCGTCAAAGATATCTTCGGACATAAGAGCTCCCTGTCAGCGGCAGAGCCGTAATGCAGCCCTGCCAGAGTGGATCAACGCGCTAAAGCTGCGGTCAGTGCCGGAAGGATCTTCACGGCATCGCCAACAATGCCGTAATCCGCGTACTGGAAGATCGGCGCATTTTTATCTTTATTGATGGCGAAAATGGTTTGCGACGCGTTAGCGCCAACCATGTGCTGGATCTACCCGGAGATCCCCACCGCCAGGTACAGTTCAGGTTTCAGCATCAGGTTGGAGATACCGACATAGCGTTCGTGCTCCATCCATTTTTCGTTTTCTGCCACCGGACGAGAACAGGCCAACTCCGCACCTATCGCCTTGCAAAGCTGTTCTGCCAGCGCAATGTTCTCTTTGCTGCCAATGCCGCGACCGACGCTGACCACCAGACGGGCTTTGTCGAGATCGACGCTGTTGCTCTGGCGCGCCTGGGTTGCCGTGCGGGTAATCGCCACAGCCGGAGCCTGCCACTCCACGGTGTGCGTTTCGCCAGTGCGTGACGCGTCTGGCTGAGCCGCATCGAACGTGCCGCTGCTGATGGTCAGTACCGCATACGGCGTGGCAATGCGTTCTTCGCCAATCGCCAGACCGCCGTAAACCATGTGTTTCACTGTTGCTTTACCGTCCTGTACGCTGACGGTGCTGGCATCGTTAGACACCGCCGCTTTAAGGCGATAACCCAGTTTTGCCGCCAGTAATTTGCCGCGACGGGTGTTTGGCAACAGCACCAGACCGTCAGCGCCGTGCTGGCGAATAGTGTCAGCCATGACACCGGCGTAATCTTCGATCATCCGATCGTCCGGTTTGCCGTTTAATTTCCAGACATGATTAGCGCCGAGCTGGATTGCCTGTGCGCCGTCGGCATCATTGAGGACAAAGGCATTGATTTGATTAGCTAAAGCCTGCGCACCGTTCATCAGTTCCGGCAGACGAGAGGGGGTATCGCTGAATACCCAGACTTGAGAAAACGTGTTCATAGCATCCCCTGTAATTAAATGACTTTGCGAAGATTTTCAGCAAATGCGGCGATCTGTTCTTCGCCGTCGCCTTCAATCACGATGCGCTGACGCTCGCGCTGTTTCGGCGCGGCAACCTGTTGTTCAGACCAGGCGTCCACGGCGTTAAAACCAATATCCGCCGCCGACCATACCTGGACTGGCTTTTTCGCCGCGCCGAGAATGGCTTTCATCGAAGGAATTTGTGGGGAGTTGATATCAGTGGAAACAGCAACAACCGCAGGCAGCGGAATGCTTAAGGTTTCGGTTTCATCTTCCAGTTCGCGCTCAACGGTGAGGGTATCTGCCGTCAGGGAGATAATTTTGCTGACGCCGTTAACTGCCGGAATATTGAGGATTTCGCCCACCAGCAGACCAACCTGCTGGGCATAAAGGTCGGAAGAACCATCGCCACAGAGGATCAGATCAAAGCCTGCTTTCTGGGCGGCTGCAGCCAGTGCGCTCGCCGTTTGTTGCGGCAGTGCCTGCTCGAACTGGTCATCAATCACCACAATCAGTTCATCCGGGCCGCGCGATAGCACATCTTTACGCCCTTTGGCGTTGGTCAGGGCTTTACCGCCCACACTTAAGGCTGTCACCTGCGCCTCTGCTGCCTGTTGCTTTAGCTGGCAAGCCGCTTCAATAGCGTTGAGATCGTATTGGCTTATTTTGGCATCGGCTTTGCTGAAGTCTAATGAACCATCAGCATTATTGACCGCAATATCCTGTTCATCAGGCACGCACTTATAGCAAGTAATAATCTTCATTGCATCTCCAGAAATCATGAAGGAAACGTCGTTCATATCGGTGGTGTTAATTACAGATATCACGCCCTTTAATTTGGAAATAAAACTTTAATCACCAATATTGAAAGTCAGATGCTATTTTTTTACCCACAAAAGAATATAACAAACTGATTAATAACCAAAATTAACGAAAAACGCCCTCTGTTCACTCGAAACAAAAATGTGATACCAATCACAGAATACAGCTTATTGAATACCCATTATGAGTTAGCCATTAACGCGTCCACGAGGTTAATAATAATTATATTAAATGTTAACAAAAATAAAACAAACGGGAACGCAAAATAAATATTCGTTTTCACAGTGGAATTAACTCATGAAGAATGAAAAGAGAAAAACGGGAATAGAACCGAAGGTTTTCTTTCCGCCATTAATAATCGTCGGCATACTTTGTTGGCTTACAGTCAGAGATCTGGATGCGGCGAATGTCGTTATTAATGCTGTATTCAGTTACGTCACCAATGTATGGGGATGGGCATTTGAATGGTATATGGTGGTGATGCTTTTCGGTTGGTTCTGGCTGGTGTTTGGCCCGTATGCCAAAAAGCGTTTAGGTAACGAACCGCCAGAATTTAGCACCGCCAGTTGGATCTTTATGATGTTCGCCTCCTGTACGTCTGCTGCCGTACTGTTCTGGGGATCGATTGAGATCTACTACTACATCTCCACCCCGCCGTTTGGCTTAGAACCGAACTCGACAGGAGCGAAAGAGTTGGGGCTGGCTTACAGCTTGTTCCACTGGGGACCTCTGCCGTGGGCCACTTACAGCTTCCTTTCAGTCGCCTTCGCTTACTTCTTCTTTGTCCGCAAAATGGAAGTGATTCGCCCCAGCTCGACACTGGTGCCGCTGGCAGGTGAAAAACACGCCAAAGGGTTGTTCGGTACCATCGTCGACAACTTCTATCTCGTCGCCTTGATCTTCGCGATGGGTACCAGTCTGGGCCTTGCCACGCCGCTGGTGACCGAGTGTATGCAATGGTTGTTTGGCATTCCGCATACCCTGCAACTGGACGCTATCATCATTACCTGCTGGATTATCCTCAACGCCATTTGCGTCGCTTGCGGTCTGCAAAAAGGGGTACGTATCGCCAGTGACGTGCGTAGTTACCTGAGCTTCCTGATGCTGGGTTGGGTGTTCATCGTCAGCGGTGCCAGCTTCATCATGAACTACTTCACCGATTCGGTGGGGATGTTGCTGATGTATCTGCCGCGCATGTTGTTCTATACCGATCCCATCGCTAAAGGCGGCTTCCCGCAGGGCTGGACCGTGTTCTACTGGGCATGGTGGGTGATTTACGCCATCCAGATGAGTATCTTCCTCGCCCGCATCTCCCGTGGTCGTACTGTGCGTGAACTGTGCTTCGGCATGGTGATGGGGCTGACAGCATCCACCTGGATCCTGTGGACCGTGCTCGGTAGTAACACTCTGCTGTTGATGGATAAAAACATCATCAACATTCCAAATCTGATCGAACAGTACGGTGTGGCGCGCGCCATCATCGAAACCTGGGCCGCTCTGCCACTCAGCACCGCCACCATGTGGGGCTTCTTCATCCTCTGCTTTATTGCCACCGTTACGCTGGTTAACGCCTGCTCTTATACCCTGGCGATGTCTACTTGCCGCGAAGTACGCGATGGTGAAGAACCACCGCTGCTGGTGCGTATCGGTTGGTCAATTCTGGTTGGCATTATCGGTATTGTTCTGCTGGCGCTCGGCGGCCTGAAACCGATTCAAACCGCCATTATCGCCGGAGGATGCCCGCTGTTCTTCGTCAACATTATGGTGACGCTCTCCTTTATTAAAGACGCGAAACAGAACTGGAAAGATTAATTAACCCCCAAAATATCAAGAGGTTGAAAGATGGATTTTAATTTAAATGATGAGCAGGAACTGTTTGTCGCCGGTATCCGCGAACTGATGGCCAGCGAAAACTGGGAGGCCTATTTTGCCGAGTGCGACCGTGACAGCGTCTACCCGGAACGTTTTGTCAAAGCACTGGCGGATATGGGTATCGACAGTCTGCTGATCCCTGAAGAGCACGGTGGTCTGGACGCGGGGTTTGTTACTCTCGCCGCCGTGTGGATGGAGCTGGGACGTCTGGGGGCACCAACCTATGTACTGTACCAGCTGCCGGGCGGGTTCAATACCTTCCTGCGCGAAGGCACACAAGAGCAGATCGACAAGATTATGGCTTTCCGCGGCACCGGTAAGCAGATGTGGAACTCAGCGATTACCGAACCGGGCGCGGGCTCCGACGTGGGTAGCCTGAAAACGACTTATACCCGTAGAAATGGTAAGATTTATCTTAATGGTAGTAAGTGTTTTATTACCAGTAGCGCCTACACCCCGTACATCGTGGTGATGGCGCGCGACGGGGCTTCTCCGGACAAACCTGTCTACACCGAATGGTTTGTTGATATGAGCAAACCGGGCATCAAAGTGACCAAACTTGAGAAGCTCGGTCTGCGTATGGATAGCTGCTGTGAAATCACCTTTGACGATGTGGAACTGGACGAGAAAGACATGTTCGGTCGGGAAGGTAACGGCTTTAACCGCGTCAAAGAAGAGTTCGACCATGAACGTTTCCTGGTAGCCCTGACCAACTACGGTACGGCGATGTGCGCCTTTGAAGATGCGGCGCGCTACGCCAACCAGCGCGTGCAGTTTGGCGAGGCTATTGGTCGTTTCCAGTTGATTCAGGAAAAATTCGCCCACATGGCGATCAAATTAAACTCCATGAAAAACATGCTGTATGAAGCAGCGTGGAAAGCAGACAACGGCACCATCACCTCTGGCGATGCAGCGATGTGCAAATACTTCTGCGCCAATGCGGCATTTGAAGTGGTGGATAGCGCAATGCAGGTGCTGGGCGGTGTCGGGATTGCGGGCAACCACCGCATCAGCCGCTTCTGGCGTGACCTGCGTGTAGACCGCGTTTCCGGAGGATCTGACGAAATGCAGATCCTGACGCTGGGTCGTGCGGTGCTGAAGCAATACCGCTAAGTCCGTGCGCTGCCTGATGCGACGCTGACGCGTCTTATCAGGCCTACGGGAGCACGAATGTAAGCCGGATAAGGCGTTTACGCCGCATCCGGCAGTCATGCGCTACATAAATTTTTCAGGAGCTAATAATGGATCATCTACCCATGCCGAAATTCGGACCGCTGGCCGGATTGCGCGTTGTCTTCTCCGGTATCGAAATCGCCGGACCGTTTGCCGGACAAATGTTCGCAGAATGGGGCGCGGAAGTTATTTGGATCGAGAACGTCGCCTGGGCCGACACCATTCGCGTTCAACCGAACTACCCGCAGCTCTCCCGCCGCAATTTGCACGCGCTGTCGTTAAATATTTTCAAAGATGAAGGCCGCGAAGCGTTTCTGAAATTAATGGAAACCACCGATATCTTCATCGAAGCCAGTAAAGGTCCGGCCTTTGCCCGTCGTGGCATTACCGATGAAGTACTGTGGCAGCACAACCCGAAACTGGTTATCGCTCACCTGTCCGGTTTTGGTCAGTACGGCACCGAGGAGTACACCAATCTTCCGGCCTATAACACCATCGCCCAGGCCTTCAGTGGTTACCTGATTCAGAACGGTGATGTTGACCAGCCAATGCCTGCCTTCCCGTATACCGCCGATTACTTTTCTGGCCTGACCGCCACCACGGCGGCGCTGGCAGCACTGCATAAAGTGCGTGAAACCGGTAAAGGCGAAAGTATCGACATCGCCATGTATGAAGTGATGCTGCGTATGGGCCAGTACTTCATGATGGATTACTTCAACGGCGGCGAAATGTGCCCGCGCATGAGCAAAGGTAAAGATCCCTACTACGCCGGTTGCGGTCTGTATAAATGTGCCGACGGCTACATCGTGATGGAACTGGTGGGCATTACCCAAATTGAAGAGTGCTTTAAAGATATTGGCCTCGCACATCTACTCGGTACGCCGGAAATCCCGGAAGGCACTCAGCTTATCCACCGTATCGAATGCCCTTACGGCCCACTGGTAGAAGAAAAACTCGATGCCTGGCTGGCGGCACATACCATCGCAGAAGTTAAAGAACGCTTTGCCGAACTGAATATCGCCTGTGCCAAAGTACTGACCGTACCGGAACTGGAAAGCAATCCACAGTATGTTGCCCGTGAATCAATCACTCAGTGGCAAACGATGGATGGTCGCACCTGCAAAGGGCCGAACATCATGCCGAAATTCAAAAATAACCCCGGACAAATCTGGCGCGGAATGCCCTCACATGGCATGGACACGGCTGCCATTTTGAAAAATATCGGCTACAGCGAAAACGACATTCAGGAGTTGGTCAGCAAAGGTCTGGCCAAAGTTGAGGACTAAACGCGTGGCGTCAGTCGGCTTGCCTGACTAGCGCCCGCCCAATAACAAACGAACAAAAATGGATAGAGGTGCAATGGATATCATTGGCGGACAACATCTACGTCAAATGTGGGACGATCTGGCGGACGTTTACGGTCATAAAACGGCGCTGATTTGTGAATCCAGCGGCGGAGTCGTTAACCGGTATAGTTATCTTGAGTTAAATCAGGAGATTAACCGCACGGCAAACCTGTTTTATACGCTGGGGATTCGCAAAGGCAACAAGGTTGCACTACATCTCGACAACTGCCCGGAATTTATCTTTTGCTGGTTCGGGCTGGCAAAAATTGGCGCGATTATGGTGCCGATTAACGCCCGCCTGTTACGCGAGGAAAGCGAGTGGATCTTGCAAAATAGCCAGGCGTGCCTGCTGGTGACCAGTGCGCAATTTTATCCTATGTATCAACAGATTCAGCAGGAAGATGCCACTCAATTGCGGCACATTTGCCTGACAGATGTGGCACTTCCCGCTGATGATGGAGTGAGTTCATTTACTCAACTGAAAAATCAACAACCTGCCACCTTGTGCTATGCACCGCCGCTATCGACTGACGATACGGCGGAAATTCTCTTCACCTCCGGCACCACCTCCCGACCGAAAGGTGTGGTGATTACCCATTACAACCTGCGCTTCGCTGGATATTACTCCGCCTGGCAGTGTGCACTGCGTGACGATGACGTCTACATGACGGTAATGCCTGCGTTTCATATCGATTGCCAGTGTACTGCGGCGATGGCGGCGTTTTCTGCCGGGGCCACCTTTGTGCTGGTCGAGAAATACAGCGCCCGCGCCTTCTGGGGACAGGCGCAGAAGTACCGCGCCACCATTACCGAATGTATTCCGATGATGATCCGTACGTTGATGGTGCAGCCGCCTTCAGCGAACGATCGGCAACACCGCCTGCGGGAAGTGATGTTTTATCTCAACTTGTCGGAGCAGGAAAAAGACGCATTTTGTGAACGCTTCGGCGTTCGCTTGCTGACGTCTTATGGGATGACGGAAACCATTGTGGGCATTATCGGCGATCGCCCTAGCGATAAACGACGCTGGCCGTCGATTGGTCGGGCGGGGTTTTGCTACGAAGCGGAGATCCGCGACGATCACAATCGCCCGCTCCCGGCAGGTGAGATCGGTGAAATCTGTATTAAAGGCGTACCAGGGAAAACCATCTTCAAAGAGTATTTTCTCAACCCGAAAGCCACTGCGAAAGTGCTGGAAGCCGACGGCTGGCTACATACCGGCGATACCGGATACCGCGACGAAGAAGGCTTTTTTTATTTCGTCGATCGCCGCTGCAATATGATCAAACGCGGTGGCGAGAATGTCTCCTGCGTGGAGCTGGAAAATATCATCGCCACCCATCCGAAAATTCAGGACATCGTGGTTGTGGGTATTAAAGATTCGATTCGCGATGAAGCCATCAAAGCATTTGTGGTGCTGAATGAAGGTGAAACATTGAGCGAAGAGGAATTTTTTCGCTTCTGCGAACAAAATATGGCGAAATTTAAAGTGCCCTCTTATCTGGAGATCAGAAAAGATCTGCCACGTAATTGCTCGGGGAAAATAATTAGAAAGAATCTGAAATAAATGAAACGTCAGGGAACTACCCTGCCAGCTAATAATCACGCCCTAAAACAATATGCATTTTTTGCAGGGATGTTGTCGTCCCTAAAAAAGCAAAAATGGAGAAAAGGAATGAGTGAATCATTACATCTGACCCGCAATGGATCAATTCTGGAAATTACCCTTGATCGCCCAAAAGCGAATGCTATTGATGCAAAAACCAGCTTTGAAATGGGCGAAGTATTTCTAAATTTCCGTGACGATCCGCAATTACGTGTCGCCATTATTACCGGTGCCGGAGAGAAATTCTTTTCCGCGGGCTGGGATTTAAAAGCGGCAGCAGAAGGCGAAGCACCGGATGCTGACTTTGGCCCGGGTGGTTTTGCGGGATTAACCGAAATTTTCAATCTCGACAAACCAGTTATCGCAGCTGTGAACGGCTACGCCTTTGGCGGCGGTTTCGAACTGGCGCTGGCGGCAGATTTTATTGTTTGTGCCGATAACGCCAGCTTCGCCCTGCCGGAAGCCAAACTGGGCATCGTTCCTGACAGCGGCGGTGTGCTGCGTCTGCCGAAGATCCTGCCGCCTACCATCGTCAATGAAATGGTGATGACCGGCAGACGAATGGGCGCAGAAGAGGCGCTGCGTTGGGGGATAGTCAACCGCGTGGTTAGCCAGGCGGAACTGATGGATAACGCCCGCGAACTGGCTCAGCAGCTGGTTAACAGCGCCCCGCTGGCGATTGCGGCGCTGAAAGAGATCTACCGCACCACCAGCGAAATGCCGGTAGAAGAAGCGTATCGCTATATTCGCAGCGGCGTGTTGAAACACTATCCATCGGTTCTGCATTCGGAAGATGCCATTGAAGGGCCGCTGGCGTTTGCCGAGAAGCGCGATCCGGTGTGGAAAGGACGTTAACAACCGTGAGCTATTACGCCTTTGAGGGGTTAATTCCGGTGGTTCACCCGACGGCGTTTGTCCATCCCAGTGCCGTCTTGATTGGCGATGTGATTGTGGGAGCCGGTGTCTACATCGGCCCACTCGCCTCACTGCGTGGTGACTACGGGCGGTTGATCGTGCAAGCGGGAGCCAATATTCAGGATGGCTGCATTATGCATGGCTACTGCGACACTGACACCATCGTTGGGGAAAACGGCCATATCGGGCATGGAGCGATCCTGCATGGTTGTGTGATTGGTCGCGATGCATTGGTCGGGATGAACAGCGTAATTATGGATGGCGCGGTCATTGGCGAAGAGAGCATTGTTGCCGCAATGAGCTTTGTCAAAGCAGGCTTTAGTGGCGAGAAACGCCAGTTGTTGATGGGTACGCCAGCCCGCGCTGTACGCAGTGTTAGTGACGACGAGTTACACTGGAAACGGTTGAATACCAAAGAGTATCAGGATCTTGTCGGGCGCTGTCATGCATCGTTACATGAAACGCAGCCACTGAGGCAAATGGAGGAAAATCGCCCCCGTTTGCAGGGGACGACGGATGTGACGCCTAAACGGTGATCTTGCCGGATGCGACCTGGTTGCTGGATAAGATGCTACAACATCGTATCTGGCAAGCAGGACGCCCGGTATCAACGAGATAAAATTAACGACGCATACTCTTTGACAACATCATCTGCCACTTCTGCTCGCGGTTAAGTTCCGTGAGCGGAACGGCAGGAATACGCGGTGTCTTTCTTACGCCGACTAATTTTTCCCGACTGTTATTGCGCAGGCGCGCGTAAATTTGCTCATCGATATCGACCACTTTAACCAGTCGCTGACACTGGCATCCCCGCCCTTCCAGCTTATTAGGGATCATCTTAACTTCGCAGCTTATTTCTGTGACTTCCGACAGAATATAAGTCAGGGTATTAACCGCCTTGCTGTGTTCAATATCGAAATGAATAGAGATCTCTCTTGCTATCACCCACCGATTTTCAGCCATCATCCATTCGGCGATTAACAAGTAGAGTGGTTTTTCAACATATCCTTCACACATACGAACTCCAGTTTCACAAATTAAAAGTCTAGCTATGACTCGTTTTGAAGCAATTAAACAAGGCCATATTAAAATTGTGGATATATCGATAGTATGCAACTTCACCGTCGATAAGTGTGAGCTAAATCCTGCTTATGTCATCAAAAATATCGATTCCCCAAAAGATTTACTTAATGGGCAAAAAAAAACGGTCCTCATCAGAGAACCGTATTAGTTATTCGATCAAATTAGCGGATGAAAAATATCCGCCACGACACGCTATTATTTGATCTGTGCGTGCATTTCCTGCACCGAAATTACTTTTTCAGTCGCATCGGCATTCAGCGCCATCGCGGTAGCGAAACCACCGTTCAGGGTGGTGTCATAATGCACTTTATATTGCAGCGCACTGCGACGGATCACGCGGGAGTCTTCAATCGCACGACGGCCTGAGGTGGTGTTGATGATGTAGGTATATTCGCCATTCTTGATACGGTCCTGAATGTGCGGACGGCCTTCATGCACCTTGTTTACCAGACGCGGATTGATACCCGCTTCGCCCAGCACAATCGCCGTGCCGTGGGTCGCATCCAGCTCGAAGCCCTGTTTCAGCAGTTTTGCCGCCAGGTCCACCACGCGTTCTTTATCGCCTTCGCGCACGGAAAGCAGCGCACGACCGTGTTTCTTCATGGTGGAGTTGCTGCCCAGCTGCGCTTTGGCGAACGCTTCAGCGAAGGTGCGGCCCACGCCCATGACTTCCCCGGTAGAGCGCATTTCTGGCCCTAACAGCGGGTCAACGCCTGGGAATTTATTGAACGGCAGCACCACTTCTTTCACCGAGTAGTACGGCGGAATAACTTCTTTGGTTACGCCCTGCTCAGCCAGCGATTTGCCAGCCATCACACGCGCCGCCACTTTTGCCAGCGGTACGCCGGTGGCTTTGGAGACGAACGGAACAGTACGCGCCGCACGCGGGTTTACTTCAATCAGGTAAACTTCGTTGTTTTTCACCGCAAACTGCACGTTCATCAGACCGCGCACCTGCAATTCGAAGGCCAGTTTCTGCACCTGCTGGCGCATCACATCCTGAATTTCCTGACTTAAGGTGTACGCTGGCAGCGAACATGCGGAGTCACCGGAGTGCACACCCGCCTGCTCGATGTGCTCCATGATGCCGCCAATCAGCACCATTTCGCCGTCGCAGATGGCATCCACGTCAACTTCTACTGCGTCATCAAGGAAATGATCCAGCAACACTGGCGCATCGTTAGACACGCTAACCGCCGTCTGGAAGTAGCGACGCAGGTCAGCTTCGTCATAGACGATTTCCATCGCCCGACCGCCGAGAACGTAAGACGGACGCACCACCAGCGGGTAGCCAATCTCTTTTGCCTTCTCAACTGCCATTTCAATAGCAGTAACGGTGGCGTTCGCCGGTTGTTTCAGTTTCAGACGGTCAACCGCATGCTGGAAGCGTTCACGGTCTTCCGCACGGTCGATAGCATCCGGGCTGGTGCCGATAACCGGTACGCCAGCGGCTTCCAGTGCACGCGCCAGTTTCAGCGGGGTCTGACCGCCGTACTGAACGATAACGCCTTTCGGCTTCTCAATACGCACGATTTCCAGCACATCTTCCAGAGTTACCGGCTCGAAGTAGAGGCGATCGGAAGTGTCGTAGTCGGTAGAGACGGTTTCCGGGTTACAGTTAACCATAATGGTTTCGTAACCGTCTTCACGCAGCGCCAGCGAGGCGTGTACGCAGCAGTAGTCGAATTCGATACCCTGACCGATACGGTTTGGACCGCCGCCAAGCACCATGATTTTTTCACGGTCGGTAGACGGATTCGCTTCGCACTCTTCTTCATAAGTGGAGTACATGTAAGCGGTGTCGGTGGCAAACTCTGCCGCACAGGTATCCACGCGCTTGTAGACCGGGTGCAGGTCATATTGGTCACGCAGCTTACGGATTTCCGCTTCGCGTACGCCCGCCAGTTTTGCCAAGCGCGCATCGGCAAAGCCTTTGCGTTTCAGCTGGCGCAGGAATTCAGCGTTCAGGCCAGTGATGCCCACTTCCGCCACTTTCTCTTCCAGACGCACCAGTTCTTCAATCTGTACCAGGAACCAGCGGTCAATGTTAGTCAGGTTGAAGACGCCGTCCACAGACAGGCCCGCGCGGAAAGCATCGGCGATGTACCAGATACGCTCTGCGCCTGCGTCTTTCAGTTCGCGACGGATTTTGGTTAACGCTTCCGGGTCATCCAGGCTCACTTTCGGGTCGAAGCCAGTTGCGCCCACTTCCAGGCCGCGCAGCGCTTTTTGCAGGGATTCCTGCTGCGTGCGACCAATCGCCATCACTTCGCCAACCGATTTCATCTGAGTGGTCAGACGGTCGTTAGCACCGGCGAATTTTTCGAAGTTGAAGCGAGGAATTTTAGTAACCACATAGTCGATGGACGGCTCGAAGGAGGCCGGAGTACGTCCGCCAGTGATGTCGTTCATCAGTTCGTCTAGGGTGTAACCCACCGCCAGTTTCGCCGCCACTTTAGCAATCGGGAAACCGGTCGCTTTCGACGCCAGCGCCGAAGAACGGGACACGCGTGGGTTCATTTCGATAACAATCAGGCGACCGTTTTTCGGGTTCACCGCAAACTGGACATTGGAACCACCGGTTTCAACGCCGATTTCACGCAGCACCGCCATCGAGGCGTTACGCATGATTTGATATTCTTTGTCGGTCAGCGTTTGGGCTGGCGCGACAGTGATGGAGTCACCGGTGTGGATGCCCATCGCATCAAAGTTTTCGATAGAGCAGACGATGATGCAGTTGTCGTTTTTATCACGCACCACTTCCATCTCGTACTCTTTCCAGCCGATCAGCGACTCATCAATCAGCAACTCTTTGGTCGGAGAGAGATCCAGACCGCGGGCGCAAATTTCTTCAAACTCTTCACGGTTATAAGCGATACCGCCGCCGCTACCGCCCATGGTAAAGGATGGGCGAATAATGCACGGGAAGCCCACGTCAGCGGCAACAGCCAGCGCTTCTTCCATCGTGTGTGCGATACCGGAACGCGCGGTTTCCAGACCAATTTTCTTCATCGCTACGTCGAAACGACGGCGGTCTTCTGCTTTATCAATCGCATCGGCAGTGGCACCAATCATGGTGACACCGAACTCTTCCAACACGCCCTGACGTTCCAGCTCCAGCGCGCAGTTCAGCGCCGTCTGACCGCCCATGGTTGGCAGCACCGCGTCCGGGCGCTCTTTTTCAATAATCTTGCGTACCACTTCCCAGTGAATCGGCTCGATGTAGGTCGCATCGGCCATTTCCGGGTCGGTCATGATGGTCGCCGGGTTGGAGTTCACCAGAATGACGCGGTAACCCTCTTCGCGCAGGGCTTTACATGCTTGCGCGCCAGAGTAGTCAAACTCACACGCCTGACCGATAACAATCGGGCCCGCACCCAGAATCAGGATACTTTTTATATCTGTACGTTTTGGCATGGCTCTTTTACTCCTGATTACTTAGCGGTTTTACGGTACTGCTCAATTAACTTGATAAAGTGGTCGAACAACGGCGCGGCGTCGTGTGGACCAGGGCTGGCTTCAGGGTGACCCTGGAAGCTGAACGCCGGCTTATCGATGCGATGAATGCCCTGTAACGTACCGTCGAACAGGGATTTATGCGTGACACGCAGGTTTGCAGGTAATGTTGCTTCATCCACCGCAAAACCGTGGTTCTGGGCGGTGATCATCACCACGTTTTTCTCCACATCTTTAACCGGATGGTTGCCGCCGTGGTGACCAAATTTCATTTTGACAGTCTTCGCACCGCTCGCCAGCGCCAGCAGCTGATGACCGAGACAGATGCCGAATACCGGAATATCGGTTTCGAGGAACTTCTGGATGGCGGTAATGGCGTAATCGCACGGGGCCGGGTCGCCAGGACCGTTGGAGAGGAAGATGCCGTCTGGATTCATTTTCAGCACATCTTCCGCAGAAGTTTGCGCCGGAACGATGGTCAGGCGACAGCCTCTATCCACCAGCATCCGCAGGATGTTGCGCTTGGCACCAAAATCATAAGCCACGACGTGGAACGGCAGCTCGTCTTCTTTTTTCGCTTCTGGCAGGCCGCCGGTCAACGTCCAGCTCCCTTGTGTCCAGCTATAGGCTTCTGCGGTGGTCACTTCTTTTGCCAGATCCATGCCGTTCAGACCTGGGAACGCGCGGGCTTTTTCTAACGCCAGCGCCGCATCCGGGTTATCGCCTGCGATAATGCAGCCATTCTGTGCGCCTTTCTCGCGCAGTAAACGCGTCAGCTTACGGGTATCGATATCGGCAATCGCCACGATGTTATGGCGCTTCAGGTAAGAAGAGAGGTCTTCGGTATTACGGAAGTTGCTGGCAATCAGCGGCAGGTCGCGAATCACCAGACCTTGTGCATGTACCTGAGAAGATTCTTCATCGGCGTCATTAGTGCCG
Source organism: Shigella flexneri 2a str. 301 (assembly GCF_000006925.2). Taxonomy (NCBI): domain Bacteria; kingdom Pseudomonadati; phylum Pseudomonadota; class Gammaproteobacteria; order Enterobacterales; family Enterobacteriaceae; genus Shigella; species Shigella flexneri. The sequence continues at coordinate 29,268 of NC_004337.2, read as the reverse complement.
ACATTGCCAATATGGGGATAAGTAAGAGTAACGATTTGACGAGAATAGGAAGGATCAGTGAGGATTTCTTGATAACCGGTCATTGAAGTATTGAAAACGACTTCCCCAACCGCCGAACCTGTTGCCCCTATGGCCCGACCGTGAAACTGGGTTCCGTCTTCCAGAACCAATAGCGCTGACTTAATCAAAACACCCTCCAGAGAATACTCACTCACTTTATTTGCATATTAATTCACAGTGATGACGTAAATCAATGCAAATCTGCTTACCGACGAATTTCTGGCAAACGGCGGCATTCTGGAGATATGGGCGCTAAAAGTCAACTTAATGGCAGGATTTTTTATATTATTTTGTGGCTCATGCATGTTTTACAGGCATTAAGCGACAAAAACATCATCTAACCTGTTCTGGAAAACGCTTGCGCAGCAAGAAGATTGCATGAAATAAAAACGAGCAGGAAAAAGTGGACCAAATGGTCAAAATTTACATTAAAACAACAAAAATAGAAGACGAAACATGTAATTTTTGGCAGTTATAGAAAATTTAAAAGCATAACACCAAAAATAAAAGGGCTAAAAATTAAAGCCCTTTATAATTAATAAATTAAATGTGTTACTTTTGCATCATAATAAACATTTTGTGGTTACAAATTATTGAGATCAAGCACATCTCGCATATCAAAAAGACCACTTTCCTTACCACTCAACCACAAAGCCGATCTTACCGCACCGTTAGCAAATGTCATGCGGCTGGACGCCTTATGGGTGATCTCCAGACGCTCGCCAATATCGGCAAACATCGCGGTATGTTCGCCAACGATGTCACCTGCACGCACGGTAGCAAAACCAATGGTACCTGGCACACGTTCACCGGTATGGCCTTCACGACTGTAGACCGCGCAATCTTTCAGATCTTTATCAAGGGCGTGGGCGATCGCCTCTCCCATTGCCAGTGCGGTGCCTGACGGCGCATCAACTTTATGTCTATGATGTGCTTCAATAATTTCGATATCGGTGTAGTCACCCATCACTTTGGCTGCTTTCTCCAGCAGCTTAAGCATGACGTTAACGCCAACGCTAAAATTGGCGGCAAAGACAATCGCAATATCGGCGGCGGCGTCACGAATTGCCTGTTTACCGGCTTCGTCAAACCCCGTAGTGCCGATCACCATCCCTTTGCCATGCTGCCGACAAAAAGCGAGATGGTTCAGCGTACCTTCCGGACGGGTAAAATCGATAAACACATCAAAATCATCTTTTATCGCATCAAGACTGCTTTGCACGGTAACGCCTGTTTTCCCTGCACCAGCCAGCTCACCGGCGTCGCTGCCCAGTAAAGAAGATCCTTCGCGCTCCAGCGCCGCGCCCAGCTGCACGCCTTCTAATGCCAGTGCCGCCTGAATCAACTGGCGGCCCATACGCCCCCCGGCTCCCGCGATGGCAACGCGGATGTTTGCATCATGCATAGCTATTCTCTTTTGTTAATTTGCATAGACCGTTTTCAGAGTAACCAGCGCATCGCTACGCCGCCAGCCAAAAACGCTGATAATTAGAAATTAATGATAAACAGGGAGGGATATCAGTGAAAGGCATGAGTCGATGAATGACTGCATGCCGATAACATGTGACAGGTTACGGCACCAGAGCCAGCACCTCAGCCACCCACTGTTGGAAGCCTTTTACATTCAGATCCAATGCCACCTGTACATTGGCTGGTTTGCCCAGGCAACCGTCGATATCAACCACCGTCGTGCCTGAGGTAAATTCGCCTTGAGTTTCTACCGCGACAAAACACGGCTTGAGGGTGAATAAGTCCGGGCGCACCAGCCAGGCGATGGCGCAGAGATCGTGCATTCGCAGACCGCTTTGCATACTGCCGCTACGGTAGTGGCTAAACAGGGCGTGGAGCATTTTTCCGGTGCGATTCAACTCCGGTAAAGTAGCGAGATAGTCAGGGGTTAATATTGCCTGATTGGTGACATCCAGACCGCACATGACAATTTCGATGCCGCTACGGAAGACACAGGCAGCCGCTTCTGGATCGGCAGCGATATTAAACTCGGCATTTGGTGTACAGTTGCCGCGACCAGCAGAACCGCCCATGATCACCAGACGACGAATATACGGTTTACATTCCGGGCATTGTAAAAGTAACAGCGCAATATTGGTTAACGGGCCGATGGCCACCAGGGTAACGGGCTCTGGTGCACGCATCAGGGCATCCCGAATCGCCAGAAACGCCGGTATCCCGAGTGGCTTTCGGTTGTGCTCAACAAAGTCGTAGCCAGCCATTCCCGATTCGCCGTGCACAGATGCTGCATCACGCGGTGCGCGTACCAGCGGCACAGCGGCTCCCTGGGCGAGCGGAATCTCCGCATTCCAGAAATGCAGCAGTTGCAGGGCATTGCGGGTAGTTTTCTCAACCGAGACATTACCCGCGACGGTGGTCATCAGTTGCAGGTCGAGTTCGGGGGCAAAAATCGCGGCGGCAATGGCGACGGCATCGTCAATGCCGGGGTCAGTATCGAGGAAGATAGGTAAACGCATGTTTTCTTCATAAAAAATGCCGGTAACAAGACCGGCATTTTCGCATAACTTAGGCTGCTAATGACTTAATCGACTTCACGAATATCGACACGCAGCTCTTTCGGCACTTCGAAAACAATATTTTCTTCACGGCCTTCCAGCGGAATGGCTTCACCACCACCCAACTGCTGCAAACGTGCCACCACATTCTGCACCAGAATATCCGGAGCCGATGCGCCCGCAGTCACGCCGACGCATTTAACCTCTTTCACCCACTCTTCCTGGATATCTTTCGCATCGTCAATCAAAAACGCGTGTTTGCCCATACGCTGGGCCAGCTCCGCCAGACGGTTGGAGTTGGAGGAGTTTTTCGAACCGACCACCAACACAACTTCCGCCTGTTCTGCCAGGGCGCGTACCGCTTCCTGACGGTTAGTCGTGGCGTAGCAGATGTCATCTTTGCGCGGACCGACAATTTTCGGGAAGCGTTTACGCAGCGCGTCGATCACATCAGACGTGTCATCCACCGACAGCGTGGTTTGGGTCATAAAGGAGAGCTTCTCTTCGTTTTTGACCGTCAGTTTCCACACATCGTCTGGCGATTCGACTAGATACATTCCCCCTTCGGGGTTGCTGTACTGCCCCATCGTCCCTTCCACTTCCGGGTGCCCGGCGTGGCCGATGAGAATAGATTCTTCGCCACGGCGACTGGCGCGGGCAACTTCCATATGCACTTTGGTCACCAGCGGACAGGTGGCATCAAACACCGTCAAATCGCGGCTTTTCGCTTCGTTACGAACCGCCTGAGAAACACCGTGTGCGGAGAAAATCAGGATCGCGCCGTCCGGCACTTCGCTAATCTGCTCAATAAAGATAGCCCCACGCTCGCGCAAGCTATCGACCACGTAGCGGTTATGCACCACTTCGTGACGGACATATATCGGTGCGCCGTAAATGGCCAGCGCGTTTTCAACAATGCTGATAGCGCGGTCTACCCCGGCACAAAAACCACGCGGGTTGGCCAACAGGATCTGCATGTTACGCCTCCAGTGCCGGATCGATTTCCAGCACTTCAATATCAAAATGAACGGTCTGCCCGGCCAGCGGATGGTTGAAATCAACGGTAATGGAGTCGCCGTTAATTTCGCGGATCACACCAGGCATCTCACTGCCATCCATTGCGGTAAAAAGCATGATTGCGCCAATTTCTGGCTCGCCTGCATCCATAAATTCACGGCGGGAGAAGTACTGAATCAGGTCCGGTGACGGCACGCCAAACGCCGCATCTGGCTCCAGCGAGAAGGTGGTTTTGTCGCCCACTTTCAGCCCCAGCAGGTGTTGCTCCAGCCCTTCAGAAAGAGAAGCATCGCCCAGGCGGAACAGCGCCGGTTTACCGTTGTTGCGAGTAGACTCGGCGGTGGTGCCATCGTCGAGTTTTAGCGTGAAGTGCACCAGGACGGCGCTATTGCTCTGTACAGATTCAGACATGCAGGTTTGCTCTTATTTTTGAGGATTTTTGCCGGATGCAAATAAGAGCAAACCTGCATGTCTGAATCTGTACAGAGCAATAGCGCCGTCCTGGTGCACTTCACGCTAAAACTCGACGATGGCACCACCGCCGAGTCTACTCGCAACAACGGTAAACCGGCGCTGTTCCGCCTGGGCGATGCTTCTCTTTCTGAAGGGCTGGAGCAACACCTGCTGGGGCTGAAAGTGGGCGACAAAACCACCTTCTCGCTGGAGCCAGATGCGGCGTTTGGCGTGCCGTCACCGGACCTGATTCAGTACTTCTCCCGCCGTGAATTTATGGATGCAGGCGAGCCAGAAATTGGCGCAATCATGCTTTTTACCGCAATGGATGGCAGTGAGATGCCTGGTGTGATCCGCGAAATTAACGGCGACTCCATTACCGTTGATTTCAACCATCCGCTGGCCGGGCAGACCGTTCATTTTGATATTGAAGTGCTGGAAATCGATCCGGCACTGGAGGCGTAACATGCAGATCCTGTTGGCCAACCCGCGTGGTTTTTGTGCCGGGGTAGACCGCGCTATCAGCATTGTTGAAAACGCGCATCCGGCAGGATTTATTATTGTTTTTTCGCTTTGGAAGGTAAAAACCCTTCCAGCACGATCAGTGCCGCACCGACACAAATGGCAGTATCGGCAAGGTTGAAGGTGGCGAAGTGCCAGTCGCCGACGTAGAAGTCGATCATATCGACAACGAAGCCGTGCCACAGGCGGTCGAACAGGTTGCCCAGCGCGCCGCCAATAATCAGCGCGTAAGCGATATTGTTTAGCTTCTGCGTGGCCTTCGAGCGATACATCATCACTGCCAGGAGCACGCTAATACCAATCGCAATACCGGCAAAGAACCAACGCTGCCAGCCGCCGCTATCGGCAAGGAAACTAAACGCCGCGCCATAGTTACGCGCATAATGCAGATTAAGCGACGGGAACAGCGGGACCGTATCCCCCAGAGCAAAGTTCTGGAGGATCAGGTATTTGCTGCCCAGATCGATAATCAGCACGACTACCACCAGCCACAGCCAGCGTAGCCCTGTTGAACAGATCGATTGACTCATCAGGCAAACTTACGTTTTTCACCGTCACCGGCGACGTTGCTGACACAGCGGCCGCAGATTTCTGCGTGTTCCGCCACCTTGCCGACATCCTGGGTGTAGTGCCAGCAGCGTGGGCACTTCTCACCTTCGGCTTTACTCAACGCGACTTTCAGCCCTTTGAGTACTTCGCTCTGCTGAGCATCAGCAGGTGCGTCGTTATAGTCTGCAACGGTAGCGCCGGAGGTCAACAGGACAAATCGTAATTCATCGCCCAGCGCGGTCAGTTTCGCCGCCAGTTCCGGTTCTGCATACAAGGTTACTGCCGCTTCCAGCGAGCCACCCACTTTCTTGTCGGCACGCGCTTGCTCAATGACTTTGTTCACTTCGCCACGCACTTTCAACAGCTCGTCCCAGAACGCATCGTTCATTGCTTCACTGTCTGCCAGACCAAACAGGCCTTCGTACCACTCACCGGTGAAGACGTATTTTTCACGTTCGCCCGGCAGATAGCCCCACACTTCATCAGCGGTGAAGGAGAGGATTGGTGCCATCCAGCGCACCAGCGCTTCAGCGATGTGATACAGCGCAGTCTGGCAGCTACGACGCGCCACGCTATCCGCTTTGGCGGTGTACTGACGGTCTTTGATGATGTCGAGGTAGAAGGAACCCATCTCAACGGAGCAGAAGCGCATCAGACGCTGTACCACTTCGTGGAAATCGTATGCTTCGTACGCCTTGAGGATGTCTTCCTGTGCCGCTTTCGCACAACCTACGGCCCAGCGATCCAGTACCACCATCTCTTCCGGTTTCACCATATCTTTTGCTGGATCAAAACCATTCAGGTTTGCCAGCAGGAAGCGCGCGGTGTTACGGATACGACGATAGCTATCGGCAGCACGTTTCAGGATCTCGTCAGAAACGGCCATTTCACCGGTGTAGTCGGTTGATGCCACCCACAGACGCAGAATATCCGCGCCCAGTTTGTTCATCACATCCTGCGGCGAAACGGTGTTGCCGATGGATTTAGACATCTTGCGACCCTGACCATCCACGGTAAAGCCGTGGGTCAGTACCTGACGATACGGCGCTTTGCCTTTCATCGCGGTGGAGATCATTAGGGAAGACATGAACCAACCACGGTGCTGGTCAGAACCTTCCAGATACATGTCCGCTGCGTGACCGGCAAATTCCGGACGCACGTCAACAACAGAAGAGTGGGTAGATCCGGAGTCAAACCATACGTCGAGAGTATCCGGCACTTTCACATACTGGTCAGCTTCGTCGCCGAGGATCTCTTTCGCATCGAGATCCCACCACGCCTGGATGCCGTCAACTTCAACGCGTTTAGCCACTTCTTCCATCAGTTCGAGGGTACGCGGATGCAGCTCTTCCGTGTCTTTGTGCACGAACAGTGACATCGGTACGCCCCAGGTGCGCTGACGGGAGATACACCAGTCAGGACGGTTAGCAACCATCGACTCGATACGCGCCTGGCCCCAGTCCGGGAGCCACTGCACGCCTTTGATCTCTTTCAGTGACTGCGCACGCAGACCTTTCTGATCCATGCTGACGAACCACTGCGGTGTCGCGCGGAAGATGATCGGCGTTTTGTGACGCCAGCAGCACGGATAGCTGTGCTGCATTTTCTCAACGTGCAGCAGCGCGCCTTTTTCCTGCAGCAGCGCAACGACGATGTCGTTCGCTTTGAAGACGTTCACGCCATCCAGCGTCGGATAAGTGCCCGGCAGATAAGTGCCGTCCGGGCCAACCGGGTTAGCGGTTTCCAGGCCGTATTTCTGACCGATCACATAGTCGTCCGGGCCGTGGCCAGGCGCGGTGTGAACGGCACCGGTACCGGCATCCAGGGTAACGTGATCGCCGAGGATTGCCGGAACGTCGAAGCCCATAAACGGATGGGTAAAGCGCAGCAGCTCAAGCTCTGCACCTTTTACCGTGCCGAGAATGGTGTAATCGGTCACGCCGATACGCTGCATTACGCTTTCAACCAGATCTTTCGCCAGAATCACGGCCTGACCGTCGATCTGCACCAGCGCATAGTCGAAATCAGGTGCAATAGAGATTGCGCGGTTCGCAGGCAGAGTCCACGGCGTAGTGGTCCAGATCACCAGCGAGATTGGGCCGTTAACGTTGCTTACGCCAAATTTCGCTTTCAGCGCATCCTGATCGACCGCCTGGAAAGCGACGTCAATGGACGGAGAAGTTTTGTCGTAATACTCAACTTCCGCTTCTGCCAGTGCAGAACGGCAGTCTACGCACCAGTGCACCGGCTTCGCGCCTTTGTGCAGGTGACCATTGCCGATGATTTTGCCCAGCGCGCGGATGATGTTGGCTTCAGTTTTGAAGTCCATAGTCAGATACGGGTGCGACCAGTCGCCCAGCACGCCCAGACGGATAAAGTCTTTGCGTTGACCGTCAACCTGGGTCGCCGCGTATTCGCGGCACTTGGCGCGGAACTCGGCGGCGGTGAATTTCTCACCCGGCTTACCGTATTCTTGCTCTACTTTCAGCTCGATCGGCAGACCGTGGCAGTCCCAGCCAGGCACATACGGCGAGTCATAACCGGAAAGCCCTTTGGACTTCACGATAATGTCTTTCAGAATCTTGTTAACCGAGTGACCAATATGAATGCTGCCATTCGCATAAGGAGGGCCATCATGCAGAATGAAGGTTTTTTTGCCTTTTTTAGCCGCACGGATGATGCCGTACAGATCATCATCAGTCCAACGCGCCAGCATTCCCGGTTCGCGCTTGGCGAGATCGCCACGCATCGGGAACCCTGTTTCCGGCAAATTCAGGGTTGATTTATAGTCACTCATCAGATTCTCGGTTCCGTGTTTCGGTTTGATTACATAACAGGCTTAAGCCGGTTTTGTTAGCCCAAAAAATTCGCGGGCGGTTAATTCATCACGCGCAATCTGCGCTTTCAGTTCGTCCAGCGACGCAAATCGCTGCTCATTGCGTATTTTTTTACGCAGCACTACTTGTATATGGCGACCGTAAAGGTCCATTGCAACATCTAACAAATGCACTTCCAGCTGCTGGCGAATACCGGCAACCGTTGGGCGTGTTCCGATGTTTGCCACGCCGGGTAACGGCTTTTCACCGAGGCCCAGCACTTCTACCGCATAAACCCCTTTCACCGGGGAAACCTGACGGCGTAGCGGTACATTCGCCGTCGGGAAACCTATAGTGCGCCCTAATTCATCACCGTGGACTACACGCCCGGAGATGGCAAACGGGTGCCCCAGTAAACTTTCTGCCAGAGCCAGATTGTCATCAGCCAGCGCCTGACGCACGGCGGTGCTGCTGATACGCACACCACCTTCGCAAAAAGTTTGCGTACTGGTGATATCGAAGCCGTATTCCATGCCAGCTTTCTGTAATAACAAGAAATCGCCTTCACGACCAGCGCCAAAGCGGAAATCATCACCTACGGCAAGAAATTTTACGCGCAAATGCTTCACCAAAAGATCGCTGATGAAATTTTGCGCGGTTAACGCCGCAAAACGCCTGTCGAAACGCACGCACAGCACGTAATCAACGCCACACTCTGCAAGGTAACGCAGTTTTTCCCGCAGCCGGGTCAGTCTTGCCGGGGCTTTATCGGTAGCAAACAGTTCCAGTGGTTGAGGTTCAAAAAGCATCACCATCACCGGTAAGTTGCGCTTGCGCCCTTCTTCCTGCAAGCCCTGTAACAGCGCGCGATGACCGCGATGCACGCCGTCGAAATTACCAATAGTCAGCACACACCCTTCTTGCGGGGCCTGGCTGAGATTATGTATGCCGCGTATCAGCTTCATGTCTGGCTCAAAACAGTGAAAATCGTCCGAGTATACCTTGTACAGCGGTCAAGGTTAACCGGCGATTGAGTACCGAAATCAGAAAGAAGTGGCTTTTCATTGCCATGGAGCAAATCACGGGAAGAAACTGACCGCCTGCTGCAATTTTTATCGCGGAAAAGCTGTATTCACACCCCGCAAGCTGGTAGAATCCTGCGCCATCACTACGTAACGAGTGCCGGCACATTAACGGCGCTTATTTGCACAAATCCATTGACAAAAGAAGGCTAAAAGGGCATATTCCTCGGCCTTTGAATTGTCCATATAGAACACATTTGGGAGTTGGACCTTGGCTAATATCAAATCAGCTAAGAAGCGCGCCATTCAGTCTGAAAAGGCTCGTAAGATAATCGCAAGCCGTCGCTCTATGATGCGTCCTTTCATCAAGAAAGGAGACGCAGCTATCGAAGCTGGCGACAAAGCTGCTGCACAGAAAGCATTTAACGAAATGCAACCGATCGTGGACCGTCAGGCTGCTAAAGGTCTGATCCACAAAAACAAAGCTGCACGTCATAAGGCTAACCTGACTGCACAGATCAACAAACTGGCTTAATCGCCAATTTGCTGAAGCTTTGTGAAAAAGCCCGCGCAAGCGGGTTTTTTTATGCCTGCTGCTTTTGTGATGCGTGAGAGAACACACTGCCGGTTGCCAGATAGTCAAAAGAGACATGCCGTTGTACTATCTGAACTCTTCGTGGCTTAAGAATCGTAGAACCATCGGCTGATACATTCTGAACAAGAATATCTACTCAATCTCCAGACTCCCCCACAAAGAATATGGATATTGTGATACACATTGAGGTATTAAACTTAAGACCACTCTATTTTTGAATTAAATTCCTATATACTTTAACCATTCATAAATATCTCCTCATTAGACCTTGTAGGTAATGCTGCCAACTTACTGATTTAGTGTATGATGGTGATTTTAAGGTGCTTGCGTGGCTTCCATTTCCATCAGATGTCCTTCCTGCTCCGCTACTGAAGGCGTGGTGCGTAACGGCAAAAGCACTGCCGGACATCAGCGCTATCTCTGCTCTCATTGCCGTAAAACATGGCAACTACAGTTCACTTACACCGCCTCTCAGCCCGGTACGCACCAGAAAATCATTGATATGGCCATGAATGGCGTCGGATGTCGCGCCAGTGCACGCATTATGGGCGTTGGCCTCAACACGGTTTTACGTCACTTAAAAAACTCAGGCCGCAGTCGGTAACCTCGCGCATACAACCGGGCAGTGATGTGATTGTCTGCGCTGAAATGGACGAACATTGGGGCTACGTCGGTGCTAAATCACGTCAGCGCTGGCTGTTTTACGCGTATGACAGGATACGGAGGACGGTTGTGGCGCACGTCTTCGGTGAACGCACTCTGGCCACACTGGAGCGTTTTCTGAGCCTGCTGTCGGCCTTTGAGGTCGTGGTATGGATGACGGATGGCTGGCCGCTGTATGAATCACGCCTGAAGGGAAAGCTGCACGTTATCAGCAAGCGTTACACTCAGCGCATTGAGCGACATAATCTGAATCTGAGACAACATCTGGCAAGGCTGGTACGGAAGTCACTGTCGTTCTCAAAATCGGTGGAGCTGCATGACAAGGTCATCGGGCATTATCTGAACATAAAACACTATCAGTAAGTTGGAGTCATTACCGAAAATTATCAGTTTCATCATATAAGATTTGACTGCATCCAGGGCGAGCAAGGTGAATTAGTTTTTGAACCCAGTGACGTTGAATATTACTTTGAACCAGTGACGATACAGGAGTCAGGAACCAGCATATTAAAAAATGAGTTAGAAAACAGTGAGGACGGTGCGGGTCAAATAGGCTTTCAACTCTCCAATGATGGTACGAATGAAATCCAGTATGGTAAAAGCAATTACTACTCTTTTCAGCATCCCCATGAAGGAAGTAATCAGATTCCTCTATTTATTCGCCCGCGTACATATGGAAACAATGTCTCAAGCGGGCAAATAATGAGCCGAGTCAAAATCGTGGTAATGTACAACTAATCTATCTCCCCCACCTTAACTTTGGGGGAGCTGCCGATTAACGCACCGCTGGACTAAAAAGCGCAGAATAATCCGTATTGCAGATTCGCTGTACCGCCGGGTGCTGAATCATCCGCTCAGCAAAAATAGCATGGTACTCTTCCATCACATTCTCGACGCGACCAATTTCTACGACAGTTTTATCGGCATAAAAGTCATATGCATAAAGCGTTGGGGCAACGAAGATTGCATTGTGCATCGCACCAAAAGCTTTCATCAAAGCGGCATCATCAAACTCGCCGAGGATTTCTACGTTTAATCCCTGGGAGTTAAACCAGTTAAGCAATTTGCGCCCTAACATTGAACGTCGCCCAGGAATCAAAAGTCGCCGTTCTTCCAGACAAGCCGGGAACGGTTTTTCTGGTGGTGGATTTGTACACCAGAAACTCACGCCACATTCGCCAATTCTCACGGAGAACAGGCCTTCCTGCTGCGTAGAGTCTATCGGACAGTCAGAAATGATCATATCCAGTTTATGCTGACTTAATTGCTCCAGCAGCATTTCGTGGGTGGATTCGAAGCAGCGAAGATGAATGGGCTCGCCTTCTACCACTGCGGCGTTAAGTACGCTACTGACCAGGCGTTTGGAAAGTGCATCAGCCACGCCAACGTCAAACAATAAATTGGATTCTTTGCGATAGTTCACAATATCCAGCATTTCCTGGCTTAAGGTGAACATTTTATCGGCATAGCGATAGACCAGTTCTCCCAGCTCGCTGGGTTCGAGACCACGTCCCTTGCGTTTAAATAATTTGCCTTGCAGGCGCTCTTCCAGCGCTCGAATCTGTCCGGTAATGGTTTGTGGAGTTAAATAAAGCGCCTCCGCTGCGCCAACCACGGAACCTTCTTTATAGACATGCCAGAAGTAATACAAGTGGTTGTAATTGATATGAGACATGCTCATTTCTCTCCCTGATAACAATGAAAAGGGAGCCGTTTATGGCTCCCCGGTAAACCGTCCTGTCAAACTGATGGACGCAAACGAACGCGTAACCAGCTGTATCCAATTACCGCCGAAGAGATAGAACCGACCAGGATACCGAGTTTCGCCCAGTTAATCAGTTCTGGATCTACGCTACCAAAGGCCAGGCTGGCAATAAAGATAGACATAGTAAAACCGATACCGCACAGGATCCCCACCACCATAATTTGCTGATAAGTCGTTCCCTCAGGCAGATGCGCCAGTTTCAAACGCAGCGCCAACCAGCAGAACAGACTAATCCCCAGCGGTTTGCCAATCAGCAAGCCAGCGATGATCCCCAATGGCAGAATGGAGGTCAAGCCATCCAGCGTGACGCCTTGCAGTGAAACGCCAGCATTAGCAAATGCAAACAGCGGCAAAATCAGATACGCCACCCACGGGTGCAACACATGCTCCAGTCGCTTCGCTGGAGAACGCCCATGCTTCTCTTTCAAAGGAATAAAGAAGCCGACAATTACCCCCGCCAGAGTTGCGTGAACCCCCGATTTCAACACCGCAGTCCACAACACCACGCCAACAAGAATATAGACGCCCGTGCGGCGTACACCACACAGATTCAATACCGCGAGTACCGCAATTGCTACAGCCGCGACGCCAAGGGAGGCCATCGATAAGTCATTAGTGTAGAACAATGCGATGATAATGATGGCCCCAAGATCGTCGATAATAGCCAGAGCCATCAAAAAGATCTTCAGCACTAACGGAACACGACTTCCCAACAGCGCCAGTACACCAAGTGCAAAAGCAATGTCAGTAGCCGCCGGGATCGCCCACCCTTCGCGGGTAATCGGATCGGCATAGTTAAAAGCCAGATAGAGTAATGCCGGCACAATCATCCCACCAATAGCGGCGATAACTGGAAATGCGGCCTGGCGTAAGCTGGCTAGCGATCCTTGCATCAGTTCACGTTTAACTTCCAGACCGACTAACAGGAAAAATACCGCCATCAGCGCATCATTTATCCATAACAGCATGTTTTTGTTGATTTCGAGTGAACCAACCCGGAGCTGAACCGGCGTCTCCAGAAAGTCGTGATACCATCCACTGGTTGCGCCGCTGTTGGCCATAATCATCGCCAGGATAGCGGCAATGATAAGAATAATGCCTCCCGAGGCATCACTGCTAAAGAATCGATGCAGATGTTTCACTTTTTATTTCTCTTTCAGGTGAATAGATCGTTTTTACTATTTTACCCCGCACGAATCATCGTTAAAATCAGATTATAGTGTAGGAATAATTCGTTTTTTTACGAGCCATTGAAGAATTTGCGCCATCAGCGGTGAGATGCGTTTTTGACGGCTGTAAGCGCTCACGAGTGACCCTAAGCCCAGATAATCATAGCTTAAGGTGAGGATTCCTGAGGGATTAATTAGGAAAAGTAATAATTAATTTGTTGTCAGTCGGCGATGCTTGTTAGGCCAATATTTCAAAAATAATCCAGCTTGTCGTCAATAATTGCGATGAAGAGATAAATTAAAGTTAAATAATTAAATCATTAAAAAATTACGCCACAAAAATGCGAGGCGTCTTCAGGATTAGAATCGATAAAACAAAATGGGTTAAAGAGAGCGATATAATAGCGGCGGGTGCTTGAGGCTGTCTGTCTCAGGCATTAGCTGAACGGCAGATAGAGAAAAGCCCCGAGTGATATTTTACCATCAACCCGAGGCCTCCTATATGCTGAACACATGTAGAGTGCCTCTTACTGACCGTAAGGTCAAGGAGAAGAGAGCAATGAAGCAGCATAAGGCGATGATTGTCGCCCTGATCGTCATCTGTATCACCGCCGTAGTGGCGGCGCTGGTAACGAGAAAAGACCTCTGTGAGGTTCACATCCGAACTGGCCAGACGGAGGTTGCTGTTTTCACGGCTTACGAATCCGAGTAAGAGCAACGGCGGGGAGTGATCCCCGCCACTTTACAGGTGCTCGCATATCTTCAACGCACCCTATTTTTACCCAGGCCTGCCCACGGGCAGGCTTTTGGGGAGGTTAGCGGGTCAGGTCGTCAAAAAACTTCTTCACACCATCAAAGAAGCTCTTTGAGCGCGGGCTGTTGTGCTCGCCGGTTGGGCCACCGTAGCTTTCGTGCAGCTCGTGCAGCAGCTGTTTGTCCTTTTCGTCCAGGCCTATTTGTGTTTCGACGACAACGCGGCACAGCAAATCACCCTGTGCGCCACCGCGGACAGACTTGACGCCTTTACCGCGCATACGGAATAGCTTACCGGTCTGGGTTTCGCCAGGCACTTTCAGTTTGACGCGACCATCAAGGGTCGGTACTTCGATTTCGCCACCCAGCGCCGCCATAGCGAAGTTGATCGGGACTTCGCAATACAGGTTGTTGCCTTCACGCTCGAAAATCGGGTGCTGTTTAACCTGAACCTGAACGTACAGATCGCCTGCCGGTGCGCCATGCTCGCCCGCTTCACCTTCGCCCGCAAGACGGATGCGGTCTCCAGTGTCCACCCCTGCCGGGATTTTAACGGACAGCGTTTTGCTGCGCTCAACACGACCATGACCATGACATTTGTTGCACGGATCTTTGATCAGCGTACCGCGGCCCTGACAGTGTGGACAGGTCTGCTGTACAGCGAAGAATCCCTGGCGCATCTGCACCTGACCAGAACCATGACAGGTCGGACAGGTCTGCGGCTGTGTACCTGGTTTTGCACCGCTACCGTGGCAAACGTCACACTCTTCCAGAGTCGGAATGCGGATCTCTTTGGTCACGCCACGTACAGCTTCTTCGAGGGTGAGCTCCATGTTATAGCGTAAATCAGCACCGCGCGCCGCACGTTGACGACCACGTCCGCCGCCAAAAATATCGCCGAAAACGTCACCAAAAATATCGCTGAAGTCTGCGCCGCCGCCAAAACCACCGCCGCCCATGCCTCCTTGCTCAAACGCAGCATGACCATACTGATCGTATGCCGCACGTTTTTGCGAGTCGGTCAGAACTTCATAAGCTTCCTTGATCTCTTTAAATTTCGCCTCGGCCTCTTTGTCACCCTGGTTACGGTCCGGGTGGTATTTCATGGCCAGGCGTTTGTAGGCCTTTCTGATTTCACGCTCTTCCGCTGTTTTGGAAACGCCTAAAATCTCGTAATAATCTTGCTTAGCCATCTTTTTTAAATTGCCCCTAGATGAATGCACGGGCGGAGAGGAAATTCCCCTTCGCCCGTGTCAGTATAATTACCCGTTTATAGGGCGATTATTTTTTGTCTTTGACTTCTTCAAATTCAGCGTCGACAACATCGTCATCTTTCGCGTTGTTTGCAGAAGCATCAGCACCGGCAGTCTGCTGCTGGGCATGTTGCTGCTGGGCGATTTCCATCAGTTTCTGGGAAACCTGTGCCAGTTCCTGCATTTTCGCTTCGATAGCGGCTTTGTCTTCACCTTTCAGAGCAGTTTCCAGTGCAGTCAGCGCAGACTCGATAGCAGTTTTGTCGTCAGCCGGCAGTTTGTCGCCTGCTTCTTCAACCTGCTTACGGGTGCTGTGCAGCAGATGGTCGCCCTGGTTGCGAGTCTGTACCAGCTCTTCAAACTTACGGTCAGCTTCGGCGTTAGCTTCTGCGTCGCGTACCATTTTCTGGATTTCATCTTCGTTCAGACCAGAAGAAGCCTTGATGGTGATCTTCTGCTCTTTACCGCTGTTTTTATCTTTCGCGGAAACGTGCAGGATACCGTCAGCATCGATATCGAAGGTAACTTCGATCTGCGGCATGCCGCGCGGTGCCGGGTTGATACCATCTAGGTTGAACTGACCCAGAGATTTGTTATCAGCCGCACGTTTACGTTCACCCTGCAGCACATGGATGGTTACCGCAGACTGGTTGTCTTCAGCGGTAGAGAACACCTGGCTGTGCTTGGTCGGGATAGTGGTGTTTTTCGCGATCAGCGTCGTCATCACACCGCCCATGGTTTCGATACCCAGAGACAGCGGGGTAACGTCCAGCAGCAGTACGTCTTTTACGTCACCAGTCAGAACACCACCCTGAACAGCAGCACCGATTGCTACAGCTTCGTCCGGGTTAACGTCTTTACGCGGCTCTTTACCAAAGAACTCAGCAACTTTCTTCTGAACCATTGGCATACGAGTCTGACCACCAACGAGGATAACGTCGTCGATATCAGATACGGACAGGCCAGCATCCTGCAGTGCAACTTTCAGCGGCTCAATGGAACGGTTTACCAGATCTTCAACCAGGCTTTCCAGTTTCGCACGAGTCACTTTGATGTTCATGTGTTTCGGACCGGTCGCGTCTGCAGTGATGTATGGCAGGTTAACGTCGGTCTGCTGAGCGGAAGACAGTTCGATTTTCGCTTTTTCTGCCGCTTCTTTCAGGCGCTGCATTGCCAGCGGATCGTTGCGCAGGTCAATGCCCTGATCTTTCTTGAATTCTTCAACCAGATAGTTGATCAGACGGCTGTCGAAGTCTTCACCACCCAGGTGGGTATCACCGTTGGTTGCCAGAACTTCGAAGGTTTTTTCGCCGTCAACTTCGTCGATTTCGATAATAGAAATATCGAAAGTACCACCCCCCAGGTCATAAACCGCGATAGTACGGTTGCCAGTGCCTTTGTCCAGACCGTAAGCCAGCGCAGCTGCGGTCGGTTCGTTGATGATACGTTTTACTTCCAGACCAGCGATACGGCCTGCGTCTTTGGTTGCCTGACGCTGAGCATCGTTAAAGTATGCCGGTACGGTGATAACAGCTTCAGTTACCGGTTCACCCAGGTAATCTTCAGCGGTTTTCTTCATTTTTTTCAGCACTTCAGCAGAAATCTGCGGCGGTGCCATTTTCTGGCCTTTAACTTCGACCCATGCGTCGCCGTTATCAGCAGCAATAATTTTGAACGGCATGATGGAAACATCACGCTGTACTTCTTCGTCCTGGAAGCGGCGGCCAATCAGGCGTTTAATCGCAAACAGGGTGTTTTGCGGGTTCGTCACTGCCTGACGTTTAGCCGGCTGACCAACCAGAGTTTCACCATCCTGGGTATAGGCAATGATAGAAGGCGTGGTGCGATCGCCTTCGGCGTTCTCCAGCACGCGAGGAATGGTGCCATCCATAATCGCTACACAAGAGTTGGTAGTACCCAGGTCGATACCAATTATTTTACCCATCTAAACGTCTCCACTATATATTCGGTCATCATGTGGTTGTGAGTCTGTAATAGGGGCGAAACGTCTGGTTTCAACTGCCCAATTTCATTTTTTTGCAGACTCACTCACTGCGGTTGACTACTAAATGGGGTCGTAACCCACGTCATCAAGGGGGAGATGCAAAAATTTTTTGTGCTTTTGCGCAGAAATTTCGCGATATGGCAGGACAAGACGTAAAATTGACAGCAATTTTATTCATATAAAGAATGAATCGCAGCCAAGGCGTTCATCAAAAAATTGTAATAAAAAGAAAAGATTACGTGCCTGAATCTTCTCTTTATCAGCAGTAAACTAGTGGGTATTCATCCCCCTACCTCTTCCCACTAAGAGAATCCTTATGAAATCCGTTTTTACGATTTCCGCCAGCCTGGCGATTAGCCTGATGCTGTGCTGCACGGCGCAGGCAAACGACCATAAACTCCTCGGCGTCATTGCAATGCCGCGTAACGAAACCAACGATCTGGCGCTGAAACTTCCTGTTTGTCGCATTGTGAAACGCATACAACTCTCTGCCGACCATGGCGATTTACAGTTAAGTGGTGCATCGGTTTATTTCAAAGCCGCCCGTAGCGCCAGTCAGAGCCTGAATATTCCTTCAGAAATAAAAGAAGGGCAAACCACTGACTGGATCAACATTAACAGCGATAACGACAATAAACGCTGCGTCTCAAAAATCACCTTTTCCGGTCATACGGTGAACTCATCGGATATGGCCACGCTGAAAATTATCGGCGACGACTAACGCCAGAATATAGAAGCCACAAAAAATGAATGTTAATTACCTGAATGATTCAGATCTGGATTTTCTTCAGCATTGTAGTGAGGAACAGTTGGCAAATTTCGCCCGATTGCTCACCCATAATGAAAAAGGCAAAACTCGCCTCTCCAGCATACTGATGCGCAACGAACTGTTTAAATCGATGGAAGGGCATCCCGAGCAACATCGCCGCAACTGGCAGCTGATTGCCGGAGAATTACAGCATTTTGGTGGCGATAGTATCGCCAACAAACTGCGCGGACACGGTAAATTGTATCGGGCCATTTTGCTCGATGTTTCAAAGCGATTGAAGCTGAAAGCCGACAAAGAGATGTCTACGTTTGAAATTGAGCAACAGTTACTGGAACAATTTCTGCGTAATACCTGGAAGAAAATGGACGAGGAACATAAGCAGGAGTTTCTGCACGCGGTCGATGCCAGGGTGAATGAGCTGGAAGAGCTGCTGCCGCTGCTGATGAAAGACAAATTATTGGCAAAAGGTGTGTCGCATTTGCTTTCCAGCCAACTGACCCGCATTTTACGCACCCACGCAGCAATGAGCGTACTTGGGCATGGTTTGCTGCGCGGCGCGGGGCTGGGAGGCCCTGTGGGCGCAGCATTAAATGGGGTTAAAGCGGTCAGCGGCAGCACCTATCGCGTGACGATTCCAGCCGTACTGCAAATCGCCTGCCTGCGCCGGATGGTTAGCGCCACTCAGGTCTGATACCGGAAACCGGGGAAAATTTTCATTTTCCCCTCAAAAGATCGTAGACACTGCCCCACTGGCTGATTATTATGCCGCGCCCTGAAAACACTACAGTTATTCAGGGAAATTATTTCACCATTCATTCGATGATGATTTTTGAGGAATTATGGGCAACACTAAGTTGGCTAATCCGGCACCGCTGGGCCTGATGGGCTTCGGCATGACCACCATTCTGCTTAACCTGCACAACGTGGGTTATTTCGCTCTGGACGGTATTATTCTTGCCATGGGCATTTTCTACGGCGGCATCGCGCAAATTTTTGCTGGTCTGCTGGAGTACAAAAAAGGCAACACTTTCGGTTTAACCGCATTCACCTCTTACGGTTCTTTCTGGCTGACGCTGGTTGCGATTCTGCTGATGCCGAAACTGGGTCTGACCGATGCGCCAAATGCACAGTTCCTTGGTGTCTACCTGGGTCTGTGGGGCGTATTTACGCTGTTTATGTTCTTCGGCACTCTGAAAGGCGCGCGCGTCCTGCAATTCGTTTTCTTTAGCCTGACCGTGCTGTTTGCCCTGCTGGCGATCGGTAACATTGCCGGTAATGCCGCGATCATCCACTTTGCCGGCTGGATTGGTCTGATCTGCGGTGCCAGCGCAATCTATCTGGCGATGGGTGAAGTGCTGAACGAGCAGTTTGGTCGCACCGTTCTGCCGATTGGTGAATCCCACTAATTGTCTTGAGATCCCCCCGCTCGGGGGGATTTTTTTATTCGCTAACGTCGCGTCTTGCACTCTTCGGTCTGAATGCAGCAACCACTTCTGGTGCCGTTTCAACGTATGGCCCTTCCAGCAACTGAATGCAGTACGGTACGCTGGCAAAAATACCATGCACCACAACGTTACCCTCAGCGTCCTTCACACCTTCCAGCGTCTCTTTAATAGACTTCGGCTGACCGGGTAAGTTAAGGATCAGCGCCTGTTTGCGAATCACGCCCACCTGACGCGAAAGGATCGCAGTTGGTACAAAATGCAGGCTGATCTGGCGCATCTGTTCACCAAAGCCAGGCATCTCGCGGTCCGCTACTGCCAGCGTCGCATCGGGCGTTACGTCACGACGCGCCGGGCCAGTTCCGCCCGTGGTGAGCACCAGATGGCAACTCATTTCATCCACCAGCTCACACAACGTTTGCTCGATGATCGCCTGCTCATCGGGGATTAAGCGGGTTTCCAGTTCAAACGGCGTGGTTAGCGCCGATGTCAGCCATTCTTCCAGCGCTGGAATGCCTTTATCCTGATAAACGCCGCTGGATGCGCGATCAGAGATGGAAACTAAGCCAATACGTAAAGTATTCATCAAGATTTTTCCGTTTAAACAATCTCGTTAAACAGAATGATACACTGCGAAGGGAGTGACAGACAGGCTTCAGAAGAGGTAGCGTGACCGACTTCCCGGTCACGCTAAGAATGATTACAGCAGATCGCCGATCATTTTTTCCAGTTTTTCCTGGTCAATAGCAAACTTACGGATACCTTCCGCCAGTTTATCTACTGCCATTGGATCCTGGTTGTGCTGCCACAGGAACTCGGACTCAGTGATACGCGCCGGACGCGCTTTCACTTCGCCGGTGTAAGACAGTTTACGTTCGATAGCCCCTTCGCTCTCCGCCAGCTCTTTCAGCAGTGCCGGTGCGATGGTCAGACGGTCACAGCCTGCCAGTTCCAGAATTTCGCCGATGTTACGGAAGCTTGCGCCCATAACCACGGTTTCATAACCGTGCTCTTTGTAGTACTGGTAGATTTCAGATACAGAAACCACGCCCGGATCTTCTGCCGGAGCGTACTCTTTCTTATCGGTATTCGCTTTGTACCAGTCAAGAATACGGCCAACAAACGGCGAGATCAGGAACACGCCCGCCTCCGCACAAGCACGAGCCTGAGCGAAGGAGAACAGCAGGGTCAGGTTACAGTTGATACCTTCTTTTTCCAGCTGTTCTGCAGCACGGATACCCTGCCAGGTAGAAGCCAGTTTGATCAGAATACGATCGTTGCTAATACCTGCATCGTTGTAGAGTTTGATCAGGCGTTTTGCTTTCGCAATTGACGCTTCAGTGTCATAGGAAAGACGCGCATCAACTTCAGTTGAGATACGGCCCGGAACCAGTTTCAGGATTTCCAGACCAATATTTACTGCCAGTTTGTCGGTCGCGTCCACGATCTGCTGCGCGCGATCGTTGCTCTGCTGTTTCGCCCAGGCGACAGCATCATCAATCAACTTACGGTATTCCGGAATCTGCGCTGCGTTAAGAATGAGAGAAGGGTTGGTTGTGGCATCCTGCGGTTGATACAGCTTCATTGCCGCGATGTCCCCAGTGTCGGCCACTACGGTGGTGTACTGACGAAGGGAGGTCAATTTGTCCGTCATGATAGTATTTCTCTTTAAACAGCTTGTTAGGGGGATGTAACCGGTCTGCCCTGATGATATCACGACGCAACGTCAGCGCAACCGCCGACAAGACGGTTATCGCCAGGCGAGACTGTTTCGGATTTCTGACACTGCGTTGATATCGCCCACCATTTTTATACAAAACCTCATGTATGCTACGCAGAAGTTATCAAGTACCTCGTAGCGTATATACTTCTTAAACAATTGGTAACGTTTACACAGGAAAGTCATCGCGACCGGCAATAAGAGGGATATGCATGCCAGATTTTTTCTCCTTTATTAACAGCGTCCTTTGGGGATCGGTAATGATTTACCTGCTCTTCGGCGCAGGTTGTTGGTTCACTTTTCGCACCGGATTTGTGCAGTTTCGCTACATCCGCCAGTTTGGCAAAAGTCTTAAAAATAGCATTCATCCACAGCCAGGCGGTTTAACCTCATTTCAGTCATTGTGTACCAGTCTTGCGGCGCGCGTGGGTAGCGGCAACCTGGCCGGCGTTGCGCTGGCAATTACCGCCGGTGGACCAGGTGCCGTCTTTTGGATGTGGGTTGCTGCGTTTATCGGCATGGCGACCTCGTTTGCCGAATGTTCCCTTGCACAACTTTATAAAGAACGTGACGTCAATGGGCAGTTTCGTGGCGGACCGGCATGGTATATGGCGCGCGGGCTGGGGATGCGCTGGATGGGCGTTCTGTTCGCCGTCTTTTTGCTCATCGCCTACGGCATAATTTTCAGCGGAGTTCAGGCGAACGCCGTTGCCCGAGCCCTGAGTTTTTCTTTTGATTTTCCTCCGCTGGTGACGGGCATTATTCTCGCTGTCTTTGCTCTGCTGGCAATCACTCGTGGTCTTCATGGCGTCGCCCGGCTCATGCAGGGGTTTGTCCCGTTGATGGCGATAATCTGGGTACTGACCAGCCTGGTGATTTGCGTAATAAATATCGGGCAACTTCCCCACGTCATTTGGTCTATTTTTGAGAGTGCTTTTGGCTGGCAGGAAGCGGCAGGCGGCGCGGCGGGATATACCTTAAGCCAGGCGATTACTAACGGTTTTCAGCGCAGTATGTTTTCCAATGAGGTGGGAATGGGATCGACGCCAAACGCGGCAGCGGCAGCTGCATCCTGGCCTCCGCATCCGGCAGCACAAGGGATTGTCCAGATGATTGGCATTTTTATCGACACCCTGGTCATCTGTACGGCAAGCGCCATGCTGATATTACTGGCGGGTAACGGCACAACCTACATGCCGCTGGAAGGTATTCAGCTTATCCAGAAGGCGATGCGGGTGCTAATGGGTTCCTAGGGTGCTGAATTTGTTACCCTCGTGGTTATTCTGTTTGCCTTCAGCTCCATCGTTGCCAACTACATTTATGCCGAAAACAATCTCTTCTTTTTACGCCTGAACAACCCTAAAGCGATCTGGTGTTTGCGGATCTGCACCTTCGCAACGGTCATCGGCGGCACCTTGCTAAGCCTTCCGCTGATGTGGCAACTGGCAGATATCATAATGGCCTGCATGGCTATTACCAATTTGACCGCCATTTTACTGCTCTCGCCTGTGGTTCATACCATTGCCAGTGATTATCTACGCCAGCGTAAACTCGGCGTGCGCCCGGTGTTTGATCCGTTGCGTTATCCGGATATCGGTCGCCAGCTTTCTCCGGACGCGTGGGATGATGTTTCGCAGGAGTAATCACAACTATCGATCAACTCATTCTCTTTTTTTGCTAAAGTCGGCATAAATTTCCTGCAAGGACTGGATATGCTGATTCTTATTTCACCTGCGAAAACGCTTGATTACCAAAGCCCGTTGACCACCACGCGCTATACGCTGCCGGAGCTGTTAGACAATTCCCAGCAGTTGATCCATGAAGCGCGGAAACTGACGCCTCCGCAGATTAGCACGCTGATGCGCATCAGCGACAAACTGGCGGGTATCAACGCCGCTCGCTTTCATGACTGGCAGCCAGATTTCACGCCGGCGAATGCCCGCCAGGCGATTCTGGCGTTTAAAGGTGATGTCTACACCGGCTTGCAGGCCGAAACCTTCAGCGAAGACGATTTCGATTTTGCCCAACAGCATTTGCGAATGCTTTCCGGCTTGTATGGCGTACTGCGCCCGCTCGATTTAATGCAGCCTTATCGTCTGGAAATGGGGATCCGTCTTGAGAATGCCCGAGGGAAAGATCTGTATCAATTCTGGGGAGATATCATCACCAACAAGCTGAACGAGGCGCTCGCAGCACAAGGCGATAATGTGGTGATTAATCTGGCGTCAGATGAGTATTTTAAATCGGTGAAGCCGAAGAAATTGAATGCCGAGATTATCAAGCCGGTGTTCCTCGATGAGAAGAACGGCAAATTTAAGATCATCAGCTTCTACGCTAAGAAAGCACGCGGTCTGATGAGTCGTTTCATTATTGAAAATCGGCTGACCAAACCAGAGCAACTGACTGGTTTTAATAGCGAAGGTTACTTCTTTGATGAAGATTCCTCCAGCAATGGCGAACTGGTGTTTAAACGCTACGAGCAGCGTTAAGTTTGTAGTCAATGCCGGATGCGGCGTGAACGCCTTATCCGGCCTACAAAAGCATGCAGATTCAATATATTGCAGAATTAACGTAGGCCTGATAAGACGCGCCAGCGTCGCATCAGGCGCTGAATGCCGGATTGTTACCCGGCATTTGTCATTTAGCGGTGATGTTTGCCTGGACCATGACCGCCGTGATGATCATGAGGAGCTTTCTTATGGTGGCGCGGCGGTGGCGGCGGTCCGTGTGGGTGCCAGCGATTGCCTCGCCATTCATAATGTTGTTTCCACCAGCCGTGGTCGCGCCAGTGACCTCCATCCCAGTAATAGCCACGATTATCACGATCGCCTATCTGTAATTTTACTGACGGGACTAACGTAATTTCCGCAGCCTGTGCTGCCATGGGAGCGACCAGAACCAGGGAAAGTGCGAGTACGATAGATTGCATCTTTTTCACAGGTTACTCCTTTTATCATTGCCCGTTATGGGTCGATATCCGGAGATTACGCGATGAGAACGACGGTTGTTATTCTCCGCAATCCTAATCTCTAAGTTACCGCATTTATTGATAATTTCTCCTTTTTCCCTGTCGTTTTTCTCCATAATTTCTTCATAAAAAAGCCGGGCTGCATAAAAGCAAACCCGGCCTGATTGAGATAATGAATAGATTTTACTGATGATTCATCATCAATTTACGCAACGCAGAAAAATCGGCGGGCAGATTATGTGAAAGCAAGGGTAAATCAGCACGTTCTGCCAGCTCTTTTGGCAGATCCAACGTTTCACCGAGAATCGCTTCCACGCTCTCTTTAAATTTCGCCGGATGCGCGGTGCCGAGGAACAAGCCATATTCGCCTGGATTCAACTGGTCACGCAGCGCACGATACGCTACGGCAGCGTGCGGCTCCGAGGTGTAGCCCAGTTCTTTTAACTCACGCATTGTCTGTTGCGTGGTTTCATCATCCACGGCTGCATAACCCAGCTCTTTCAGTTGCCAGATTTTGCGGCGGAACAACTCTTCCACACGCGGCCAGTTGTTCGGCTGACTCACGTCCATCGCGTTGGATAACGTCGCCTGAGTCGCTTTGGGTGACCACTGACCGTCGTGCAGGAAACGTGGCACGGTATCGTTCACGTTGGTCGCAGCAATAAAACGTTTCACCGGCAGACCGAATGACTTCGCCAGCAGACCCGCCGTCAAATCGCCGAAGTTTCCGCTTGGCACCGAGACAACCAGCTGGTTGCGCGCCTCCTGCGGCAGCTGCGCAACAGCTTCAAAGTAGTAGCAAATCTGCGCCAGCAAACGGCTGATGTTAATCGAGTTAGCCGAGTTTAACCCCAGCGCCACTTTCAGTTCTTCATCATCAAACGCCTGCTTCACCAGCGCCTGACAGGCATCGAAATCGCCGTCGATGGCAACAGTTTCGATATTGCCGCCCAACGTACAGAACAGTTTTTCTTGCAGTGGACTGATTTTGCCTCGTGGATAGAGGATAACCACTTTCACATTCGGCAAACCGTAGAAAGCATGAGCCACTGCAGCTCCGGTATCACCGGAGGTCGCGGTCAGAATGGTCACTGGCTTATCATCCGCAATATGGGTCAGCATTTGTGCCATAAAGCGACCGCCGAAATCTTTAAATGCCAGCGTTGGCCCGTGGAACAATTCCAGACAACCGACATCGCTTTCAACATTGGCGACCGGAGCCGGGAAGGCAAACGCCGCGCGCACGCGCTCTTCCAGGATTTCCTGTGGGATTTCATCACCAATAAACGCCGAGAGGATCTTCGCATTGCGGGTGACAAAATCCAGCTTCAGCATCTCATCAATTTCAGTCAGGCTGAATTCCGGCAGGTCGTGCGGAAAAAACAGCCCCTGATTTTTGCCCAACCCCTGGGTTACGGCTTGCGCAAAGCTGACCTGCTCGTTGTGATCTTTCAGATTGTAGAGTTTCATTTAGTTTTCCAGTACTCGTGCGCCCGCCGTATCCAGCCGGCAAATATGAACAAAACCTTCCTGATTTTGCAGGTAGTTCTTACCCAACCAGTCGGCAACGCGCTGGGCGGTATCCGGCTTGTCACATAGAGCGAACAAGGTCGGGCCGGAGCCGGAGATACCGCTCGCTACCGCGCCGATTTCCGCGACCGCCTGCCGCGCCTGCCGGAAGCCAGGCAGTAACCGTTCACGGTAGGGTTCAGCGATAACATCTTTCATCAGCTTCGCGGCAAGCTCAGGCTGACGGGAATAGCAGGCGTGAATGAAGCCAGCCAGATGTCGCCCGTGCGCAATGCAATCCTGGCGGCGATACTGCGCCGGTAAAATAGCCCGGGCTTCTGCCGTCGAGACTTTAATTCCCGGATACGCCAGCACCCACAGCCACTCATCAAACCCTGGCACTTGCTGGCTGATGATGTCGTTTTCTTCGATCATCAACTGCATACCACCAAGAAAACACGGTGCCACGTTGTCGTAATGAATGCTGCCGGAGATACGTCCTTCCAGCTCGCCCATCAAAGCCAGCAAACGAGTGTCATTAAGCGGCTTGCCGCAGTGTTCATTCATCGCCATCAGCGCCGCGACCACCGAACAGGCGCTGGAGCCTAAGCCCGAACCGATCGGCATATTCTTTTCCAGAGTCATCGCCACTGGAATTTGCTTGCCAAGCTCCTGGCAAAAACGCTCCCAGCACTGATAAACGATATTTTCCCGTGGTTCTGACGGCAGCTTATCGGCAAAGCGTCCGAGGTTGTTGAGACTGAATGTCTCTGCCGCCTCAACCGTGACTACATCTCCGAGCAATGCACCATCAACGGGTGCCACCGCCGCCCCGAGCACATCAAACCCGACGCTCATATTGGCACTGGAAGCCGGGGCATAAACTTTAACCATGTCAGACTCCTAACTTCCATGAGAGGGTACGTAGCAGATCGGCAAAGACACCGGCAGCGGTAACGTCATTGCCCGCACCATATCCGCGCAGCACCAACGGCAGCGGCTGATAATAGTGGCTATAAAAGGCCAGGGCGTTTTCGCCATTTTTCACTTTGAACAGCGGATCATTCCCATCCACTTCGGCAATCTTCACGCGGCAGACACCATCTTCATCAATATTGCCAACATAGCGCAAAACTTTTCCTTCATCACGGGCCTTCGCCACGCGCGCGGCAAAGAGATCGTCGAGCTGTGACAGATTCGCCATAAAAGCGGCAACATCACCCTCGGCGTTAAACTCTGCGGGCAGCACAGGTTCAATTTCAATATCCGCCAGCTCCAGTTCACGTCCCGTTTCACGAGCGAGAATCAATAGTTTACGCGCCACATCCATACCAGAAAGATCATCTCGCGGGTCCGGTTCGGTATAACCCATTTCCCGCGCCAGCGTGGTCGCCTCGGAGAAACTCATGCCTTCGTCTAACTTGCCGAAGATATAAGAAAGCGAACCTGAAAGAATGCCGGAGAACTTCACCAATTCATCACCTGCATTGAGCAGATTTTGCAGGTTCTCAATAACCGGTAATCCAGCCCCAACGTTGGTGTCATAGAGGAATTTACGCCGCGATTTTTCCGCCGCATAACGCAACTGATGATAGTAATCCATCGACGAGGTGTTGGCCTTTTTGTTCGGCGTGACAACGTGGAAACCTTCGCGCAGGAAGTCGGCATATTGATCCGCCACTGCCTGGCTGGAGGTGCAGTCAACAATGACCGGGTTCAGCAGATGATATTCTTTCACGAGGCGAATTAAGCGCCCGAGATTAAACGGCTCTTTGGCTTGTGCAAGTTCTTCCTGCCAGTTTTCCAGATTAAGGCCATGCACACTAGTGAGCAGAGCCTTCGAGTTGGCAACGCCGCAGACACGTAAGTCGATATGTTTATTCTTCAGCCAGCTTTGCTGACGCTTCAGTTGCTCCAGCAGCGCACCGCCAACGCCACCGACGCCAATCACAAACACTTCGATAACCTGATCGGTATTGAACAGCATCTGATGAGTAACGCGCACGCCAGTGGTCGCATCATCGTTATTTACCACGACAGAGATTGAGCGTTCAGAAGATCCCTGAGCAATGGCGACAATGTTGATATTGGCGCGGGCCAGCGCGGCAAAGAATTTCGCCGAGATCCCACGCAAGGTGCGCATACCATCACCTACCACCGAGATAATGGCCAGCCGTTCCGTCACCGCCAGCGGCTCCAGTAAGCCTTCTTTCAGTTCCAGGTAGAACTCTTCCTGCATTGCCCGTTCAGCTCGCACACAGTCGCTTTGTGGAACGCAGAAACTGATACTGTATTCGGAAGATGATTGCGTAATCAGCACCACGGAAATACGGGCGCGTGACATTGCAGCAAAGACGCGCGCCGCCATGCCAACCATCCCTTTCATCCCCGGGCCGGAAACGCTGAACATTGCCATGTTATTCAGATTGGAAATGCCCTTGACCGGTAATTCGTCTTCATCACGGCTGGCACCAATGAGCGTACCTGGTGCTTGAGGATTTCCGGTATTTTTAATCAGGCAAGGGATCTGGAACTGGGCGATGGGGGTAATGGTGCGGGGGTGAAGAACTTTAGCGCCGAAGTAGGAAAGCTCCATCGCTTCCTGGTAGGACATCGACTTCAACAACCTCGCATCGGGCACCTGACGCGGGTCGCAGGTATAGACCCCGTCAACGTCCGTCCAAATCTCGCAACAATCGGCGCGTAAACAGGCAGCCAGCACCGCCGCGGAGTAGTCGGAACCGTTACGTCCAAGCACCACCAGTTCGCCTTTTTCATTACCGGCGGTGAAACCTGCCATCAACACCATGTGATCAGCCGGAATGCGGCTTGCCGCAATACGGCGGGTGGACTCAGCAATATCGACGGTAGATTCGAGGTAATGCCCCACTGCCAGCAGTTTTTCGACCGGATCGATAACGGTAACGTTGTGACCACGCGCTTCTAACACGCCGGCCATAATGGCGATCGACATTTTCTCGCCACGGCAAATCAGCGCAGCGTTGATGCTATCCGGGCACTGCCCCAACAAACTAATGCCATGCAGGACATGTTTTATTTGGGCAAATTCCTGATCGACGAAAGTTTTCAATTGCGCCAGCGGGAACCCCGGCTGGGCGGCGGCGAGTCCCGTCAAAAGTTCGGCAAAAATACGTTCGGCATCGCTGATATTGGGTAAAGCATCCTGGCCGCTAATGGTTTTTTCAATCATCGCCACCAGGTGGTTGGTGATTTTGGCGGGGGCAGAGAGGACGGTGGCCACCTGCCCCTGCCTGGCATTGCTTTCCAGAATATCGGCAACACGCAGAAAACGTTCTGCATTTGCCACTGATGTACCGCCGAACTTCAACACTCGCATGGTTGTTACCTCGTTACCTTTGGTCGAAAAAAAAGCCCGCACTGTCAGGTGCGGGCTTTTTTCTGTGTTTCCTGTACGCGTCAGCCCGCACCGTTACCTGTGGTAATGGTGATGGTGGTGGTAATGGTGGTGCTAATGCGTTTCATGGATGTTGTGTACTCTGTAATTTTTATCTGTCTGTGCGCTATGCCTATATTGGTTAAAGTATTTAGTGACCTAAGTCAATAAAATTTTAATTTACTCACGGCAGGTAACCAGTTCAGAAGCTGCTATCAGACACTCTTTTTTTAATCCACACAGAGACATATTGCCCGTTGCAGTCAGAATGAAAAGCT